>NZ_PENS01000005.1 GCF_003144325.1 Proteus terrae | reverse complement strand
ATTAATATCAATTTCATCATTAATATCAATTTCATCATTAATATCAATTTCATCACTAACATTAATTTTATCATCAATATTATTATAGCGATGGAATACAATTTCACCTTTTACTTGGCGATAGATAATTCCTTCTTTATTCTCTAGC
Organism: Proteus terrae; assembly: GCF_003144325.1. Taxonomy (GTDB): domain Bacteria; phylum Pseudomonadota; class Gammaproteobacteria; order Enterobacterales; family Enterobacteriaceae; genus Proteus; species Proteus terrae. The sequence goes on along the minus strand of NZ_PENS01000005.1, from coordinate 306,479 downwards.
TCTAGAAGTACTAATGGTATTGATTTTATTTTATCCGATACTTCACTGATAGACATTATATCTATATCATCTAATTTATATTCCATTTTACTCAACTCATTCTTACAATCGTTAAATAATTTATCTAGCTCATCCTTAATATTTTTTAATGAGAAACTTTCATTTCCTTTTATATTTTCCATCATTTCAGCAAATTTATCTCTAGTGTTTTTATAAATATCCTCACTTCTTTCGTTCAGTTTATATTTAAAAACAGAATAAGGTTTAAATTTCTCATTCATATTACTTTTTTCTTGTGAAGATAAAATTTTCTTTTTCCCTTCTAAATCCAATAAAAATTTTTGTAATTTACGTTCTCTAACACTTAAACCTTCTAAATATTTAGGATCATCATCATTAAAAAAAGGATCTTTAACTATTTTATCTGCAAATTTTTTATTTGGTAATACTGTTAGATAAATGCTATCAATTTTTTTTATGTTCTGATTAAGATTAAGAGTTGTAGGATGCTTATCAAACAAGTTATTTATTTTCAAAATCCTCCTATATATTTCTTTTAAACCTTTTTTTTGCTCTTCAAATTCTTGTTGAGCTTTTAGCTTTTTACTATTAAAAATATTTATTTTAAATAAACTATTAATTTTTTTTGAATCATAATTTCAATGTTTTTCATTGTTGCAAGTGGATACCACTGAACCTCATGAGTAGAATGTGTTCTTGATGGTGAAAATTTTAAATCCCTATAGACATCAAAGAGCATTTCAAATAATTTTAAATCAATTACTTTGTCTTTTTCACTTAATTTTATTTTTCCATAATCAAAAAATTTATTAATATTAATGTTTAATTTTAATAATGATGCAATCGCATTTATTCCTACTGCATTTCTCGGTATTGCGACTTCAGTTTCATTATTGAGCTCTAAATTCACTTCTGACATTAGCAAATAGTCCCAAAGAAATATTCTCGTTATTATTCAATGTGGTATTATCCTTCAATTGATTTAAACTAAAATCTAAACCTTTATCAATAAACTCAACAACATCATCCAAGTCAATTTCAAATGAAAAATTAGATTTTTTATTATGGTTTAAATCAAGATATATACTCGCCGTTAATGGTGAATTAAAACCATAATCTATACTATTATTTTTCCATCTTCTTTTATAACTACCAATACCTGCAGATAAGCCAGCAGATATATTTTCCTCTTTTTTGTTTATAAACGAAAATTTCACCCTATTATTTTCACTTTTTGAAAATGTTATTGAATGTGTTTTTGAATAATTTGCTAATAAAAATAAATTAGCTTTAACTTGGGGAATTAAACTAAATGCATCTATACCAAAAAACGCACGAATGCCATTAAAATGTGTAATAGTGATACTATCTTTTTCTTTTAGATCTTTAACTATAGAATAAACAACTTCTCCTTGAGTTTTTCCATTATTGATTCCTTTAACATATCTGTTTAACACCGCATAATGTAACTTTTTATTTTCTTTAGCACTATGTGAAGCTTTATATTTGTTATTACATGGTGATGTTGAAGTATTTGTGAGCCCTTTTATATTAGAAAGAAATCCTCTAAAACCGGGATCAATACTTTTAGCAATGTCTGATGCCATTTTTTTATATTCTTTTTGTATTCGCTGTTGTTTAGCTTTGGCTAAATGTATTCTTACATTATCAATTATAGATGAAAAAAAATGGAACATGACGACTACTGAAATGACTAGGACTTTGAGAAGAAAATGGTTGTCCTGAATGATAATTATTATAATTATTTTCCCCAACTAATGAATGAAATGATAATGGTGGTTTATCTTTTAGATCTTTAATTTTATACATATAATTCTCGGTTGAAGATATGAAAGAAGAATCCATATAAAACATTTTTGTTCTATTTTCCTCACTTATTTTGACTTGAATTTCATTACTTATGGGTTTAATTGATTTTATTTTTTTATTTTCACTTAATTTTAAATCAAGTTGATGCTCATTATTCCTTGCATCCACTACATCTGCAGATAAACTCGCTGGTAAATTAGAAACAAAAACTTTTCCATCTTCCAACCTCATTGTAAAATTCAAATCTTTCCTATTAAGTTTTAATATATTTTCTTCTTGTTGCCACACCATGTTATCCATACTAGATAAGCAATGCTCTTCAGTATACTTTGGTATGTATTCTTCATATTCAATATAAATGCTCTCTGAGCAATCATCTAATTTATCTTCATTTAAATTATAATCACATTCAATTTTATTAAACTTTATTTTGTATAATTTATTATTCGTCTCTTTATTTTCATCAACATGTTCATCTATTCGTTTAATTCCAATTTTTAGTTTCTTTTTTATCACCATAAATTCCCGAAAGAACAAGATTGGCCATAATTACTTTATTAGTCATTTACCACCTCAAAAATTAAAATTTGAGGTAATATTCAATAAGATAATCTGCAAGAGATATCTATTTGCAGTCAGATTTTTATTACATTATATAAATAATGGAAAAAATGATTTTTTTGAAATTCAGAATAAAAAAAAAGGCAATATACTAAAATTTATCGCCTTTTTTCTAAATTTTCTAAAATTAGAATATAAATAGAATAAACTTAATAACCATTTTTCATATCTACCACACCAAAAGGAGTTTCTCCTTTCTCAATTCGTTGGATATTTTCAACAATCGTATCCATCGCAATATTAGGAATTGTAAAAGCAGCAATATGTGGCGTAATTGAAACACGAGGATGTGTCCAAAAGGGGTGCATTCCCGCTAATGGCTCTTGAGCAAAAACATCCAAAGTGGCATCAGCAATATGCCCTTGATCTATCGCTTCTAATAAATCTTGATCAACTAAATGCGCACCTCGTGCTAAATTAATCAAATAAGAAGAAGGTTTAAGTTGCTCAAAGAGTGAAAAATTCAAAATACCATGTGTTTCTGGCGTATAAGGTAATAAGTTAATTAGCAAATTACACTCTTTGAGAAAATCATTGAGTTGTTCTTTACCATAAAAGCTTTCAACATTTTTAATTTGTTTTTCACTGCGACTCCAGCAACGCACTTTAAAACCAAGTTCAGCAAGTTTAGTCGCAACACTCCCACCTAAAGCACCAGCCCCTAAAACACCAATAACAAAATCATCATAAGAATGTGCAGGAAGTTGTTTCCATAAACGTTGTGATTGTTGGCGTTTATAATCATCCATTCGACGAAAGTAATACATCACTTTAGCAATCGCATATTCTTGCATTTGAAGCCCCATCCCGGTGTCTTCTAAACGCATAACAGGAACACCTGTTGGTAATGTACCCGGCTTTTGTTGTTCTTGTTTTAAAATAGCATCGACCCCTGCTCCTAAGGCAAAAATACCTTTAAGGTGATTGCGACTGGCTAGCATTTCATAAGGAGGAAGCCAAACCATAGCGTAATCTGCAGGTTGATTATCGCCAGGTTCCCAAATGCGTATATTGGCATTCGGTAAACGCGCCTTCATACCATTGATCCATGTTTCTGCGTCAAAAAAAGGATGATAATAAATAATATTCATTTTGCCTTCCTCCAGCATTTTTATCATAGGGTGCGAGGGTTACGTTCTGATTTCAAGTCTCTTTGAATAAGTTGTTAATAAAAATGTTGAGAATGTTAACCAGTTAACGAAATTCTTAATTCTCTGTTCAGTACAACAATCCATATTAGTATTGCTTTACTGCATAATTTGCCTAGCATTTGTGCATATTGTTTTTTATTTGACTGCTTGATACAAAAGTTAAAGGAAAAATGCATTTAGCTGTTGACGCCTATGATCCTTTTCCATATAGTAGCGCCCCGTTGAGAGATGTTAAGTACATATCCAACGACAATACGGTGAGATGTCCGAGAGGCTGAAGGAGCACGCCTGGAAAGTGTGTATACGGCAACGTATCGAGGGTTCGAATCCCTCTCTCACCGCCATATTCTAAGATAGAGCCTAGTTTTTCAGCTAGGCTCTATTTTTTTGTCCGAAATTATCTACACTTTTAGTCTCGTTTTCTCTTCACTGACTTGTTTATATCCAGCAACTTTTCATTTTTTGATGATATTATTGTTAGTATACAACACATTTTTTATTTTATTTTTTACTTAATCGTTTTATTTAATAATTTCTCATCGCTTAATAAGCTTTGATAATTAATTTTAATGAGTTAAAAAAACTTATGTAATTGTTATTTATGTCTATCCGATTTTTATGACGTAAAAATATTTTTATTACTCTATCTCTAAACGACATTTATTCTAAAATAAAACGCTTTTTATAATTTTAAAATAAATTTAAACTTTATTTTCAAGCAAGCAACAGAATAAATACAATAAGATACATTGCGTTATCTATTTAGGTTAACTTATTAGTTTAATTGATTTTATTTTTACTAAGCTTTAAGATATGCATTAATAATTTGATATATCACATTATTATCAGCGAATAAAAGCGATATCCTCTCTTTTCCTTATCGCCGTTATTCGGCATCTGACTTCTTATTTTGGTTTAATCCTAAATGAAAACTCATAAAGTTAACCGGGTTCGCCCCTTTAGTGCATTTATTGATGCATGTGTAAAAGAGCCTTACTCTTTTGCGCGTTTATTAAAAGATATTATTGCAGGGATCACCGTCGGAATTATCGCGATACCTTTAGCCATGGCTTTGGCAATTGGTAGCGGTGTTCCTCCGCAATACGGTCTTTATACCGCAGCTATTGCCGGTATAGTCATTGCTGTTTCTGGTGGCTCTCGATACAGCGTGTCAGGGCCTACTGCCGCTTTTGTTGTGATCCTTTATCCTGTATCACAACAGTTTGGTTTGAGTGGCCTATTGATTGCTACGCTCATGTCTGGCGTTATCTTAGTGGTTATGGGATTAGCTCGCTTTGGCAAGCTTATTGAGTATATTCCTGTTTCTGTAACACTTGGATTTACTTCGGGAATTGCTATCACTATTGCCACAATGCAAGTAAAAGACTTTTTTGGTCTTGAATTAGCGCATGTGCCAGAAACTTATATTGATAAAGTAATTGCTCTAGGCTCTGCATTACCGACTATTCATCTTGGTGATACACTTATTGGCCTGACAACACTGTTAGTTTTAATTTATTGGCCTAAGCTGAATTTACGCTTACCCGGACACTTACCCGCTTTAATCGCAGGTACAGCAGTAATGGGTATTGTGAATATGTTCGGTCATGACGTTGCAACTATTGGCTCACAATTTAGTTATATGCTTCCTAATGGAACAACTGGGCAAGGTATCCCACCTATTTTGCCTCAGTTTGTTTTACCTTGGAATTTACCAAGTTCAGGTACATCTCTTGAATTAAATTGGAGCACTGTTTCTGCTTTATTACCCGCAGCCTTTTCAATGGCAATGTTAGGTGCTATCGAATCATTATTATGTGCAGTTGTACTTGATGGTATGACAGGCAAAAAGCATCACTCTAATGGTGAGTTAGTCGGACAAGGTGTTGGTAATATTGTCGCACCTTTCTTCGGTGGTATTACAGCAACCGCGGCGATTGCACGTTCTGCTGCTAACGTACGTGCAGGTGCAACATCACCTGTTTCTGCTATTGTTCACTCATTATTGGTGTTGCTAACTTTACTTGTATTAGCCCCTTTTCTTTCTTATTTACCTTTAGCCGCAATGTCCGCACTGCTGTTAATTGTTGCATGGAATATGAGTGAAGCACGTAAAGTTATTGATCTTATTCGACACGCTCCTAAAGACGATATTATTGTCTTAGTATTATGCTTATCGCTCACCGTTCTCTTTGATATGGTTATTGCCATTACTATCGGTATTGTGTTGGCTTCACTGTTATTTATGCGTCGTATTGCCAATATGACCAAAATAACTGAATCCCCTTATACTGATGATGATAAACAATTATTAGTTGTGCGTGTTAATGGTCCATTATTCTTTGCCGCCGCTGAGCGTATCTTTAATGAGTTACGTGAGCGTAGTAAAGGTTATAAAACCGTTATTATGCAATGGGATGCTGTTCCTGTGTTAGATGCAGGTGGATTACATGCATTCCAGCATTTTGTCACTGATGTTAAACATGATACCCATGTGATTGTTTGTGATATTCCTTTCCAGCCTTTAAAAACGTTGGCCAGAGCAAGAGTCACACCAATTGAAGATACTCTGAATTTCTATCCTTCATTACAAAAAGCACTGGATGATTTGGAATTAATTCAGTAGCGGTTTAGAATTTCAGATAAAAAATTAACGCCTTTAATCAATATTAAATAAAGATTAAAGGCGTTTTTAATTATGAATAATTATAAGATTTAATTTGAGAAATTATTAATTTCAACGCTCATTCTTAATATAAAAAATAATTCACTTAATTAGGAATAAACGCATTACCAATCCCGCTTCCTTGCACACCCTTTTTTAATAAATCTTGATAAAGTGCATTCATTCCCAACCAGTGATTCTCACACCATTCAGGAGCTAATAAGGTGGGTTTTCTAGCGCTAGCACACACTCGGTGATAAATAATTTCAGGAGGAGTATGGCGGATCATCTCACCCGCAGTATAAACATACTGATCTTGCGTCAATGCATTAATACGCCCTGCTTTCCATGCTTTAGCTATCGTGCTGCCTTCAACAATATGTAATGGGTGTAATTTAAGCCCATCAGTGCCTGTATCTACCACACGCTCTAATGTTTGCATATTAAATAGATGATCTTCTCGTGGCAGTCCAACAATAAGGTGCGTACACACTTTTAAACCACGCCGACGAGCTTCTCGAGTGGTCGCTTGATAACATTGAAAATCATGCCCACGATTAATGTGCTTCAATGTTTTATCATGAGCCGTTTGTAAACCAAGTTCTAACCATACTTCATAGCCTTTATCGCGATAACCTTGCAATAAATCCAATACGCTAACAGGGACACAATCTGGCCGAGTTCCGACACATAACCCAACCATATCCGCTTGTAATAATGCGGTTTCATATAACGTACGTAAGTATTCTACTTCGGCATAAGTACTGGTATAGGCTTGAAAATAGGCAAGATAACGATGCGCACGGTTAATATTTTGGGCTTGCAATGCAATTTGTTCTTCTATCGAATGATATTGTGTTTGCTCATCAGCAAAAGAGGAAACATTACAGAAAGTACAGCCTCCCCGCCCCAATGTGCCATCTCTATTAGGACAGCTGAAACCGCCATGAAGGGTGATTTTATGAATTTTTTCGTGATAACGGCGCTGAAGATCAGCGCCGAACATATTCACAACTGTATGCAATTGCATAACAATTTTATTTGCTGGTATCTAACTCAGGGAAACTTTTAACTAAGTCATCAATGGCTTTGATTTGCGCTAAGAAAGGCTCTAATTTTGCCAGTGGTAACGCTGATGGGCCATCACAACGCGCATTATCTGGATCTGGGTGAGCTTCAAGGAATAATCCAGCAAGACCAACAGCCATCCCTGCACGTGCTAATTCTGCAACTTGCGCACGACGTCCGCCTGATGCAGCACCAAATGGGTCGCGGCATTGTAGTGAGTGCGTGACATCAAAAATAACGGGTGCGCCTTGAGAGGCCTGCATCATGACATGGAAACCTAGCATATCAACAACTAAATTATCGTAACCAAAGTTACTACCGCGATCGCATAGAATAACTTGGTCGTTACCGCTTTCTTTAAACTTATCGACGATATTTCCCATTTGACCAGGGCTTACAAACTGAGGTTTTTTTACGTTGATCACAGCGCCAGTTTTAGCCATCGCTTCAACAAGATCAGTTTGACGCGCTAAAAATGCAGGTAACTGAATAACATCAACAACTTCTGATACCGGTTGAGCCTGTGCAGCTTCATGAACATCAGTAATAATTTTAACGCCAAAAGTTTCTTTTAACTCTTGGAAAATTTTCATTCCTTCTTCTAAACCTGGACCACGGTAAGAGTGGATTGAAGAACGGTTTGCTTTATCAAAAGAAGCTTTGAATACATAAGGAATATTCAGTTTTTGAGTTACAGTGACGTAATGCTCACAAATACGCATGGCTAAATCGCGCGATTCTAATACATTCATGCCACCGAAAAGCACAAATGGCAGGTCGTTTGCTACCTTGATATCACCAATATTCACCACTTTATGTTGCATATTTATCCCTATACTGTTTGTAATGTACTGTGTTAATTAAGTACGTTTCTTAAATTTTTAATGTAGAACAATAGGATTTTGTTCTATCGAATGAATTTGGATTTTGATCATTTCTGAAATAGGATCTTCAGGACATTGCTCAATAAAATAGTTTAAGTCAGAAATCGCCACATGGTTGCACTCTAACTGAGCAAAAATAAGTCCACGATCACGTATTTCGTAGGGATCTTCAGGATCAAACATTAACACCGTTTCACTCGCTTTTAATGCTTGCTCCATATTCTTTTCTTCCATTAAAGAAACTTTTAATGTATCCAAAAGTTTACGAATAATAGAACTGTATTCTGATTCTTCTAAATCTGCCTCTAATAATACAGAGGCGCTACCTACATTCCCTTTTAACCAAACTTCTAAGGTATGTTGTGATAGATATTCACCATTTATTGGATTTAAAAATAGCGGTTGTTCATTAGGAATATCTATTCTGATGATAAGTTGTGTAGGAAAGATAACCGGCACTAACGGTAAATTTAACGCTTGTGCGATATAAATAAGAATCGAACCCAGTGAAACAGGAGAGCCTACGTGTGTTGCTAATACTTTATCTAACCATAACGTATCAGAAAGGCAGTATTTGCCACTTGCACCACTAAAGTGCCACTGTTTATAAAACAGTTTGAGGAGTGCTTCTATCTGCTCTTTGGTATTTCCTTGTTGGGGAATTTCAGCTTCTGCCTGTTCAACTAACTGCGCTAGTTGATAACCAACAGAAGTGGTCGGAAAATCAGGTCGAATAGCCTGAGAGATAAGGATCATGCCCTTAACTAAAGGGGCTTTATTAAATTCGTAATCAGCTATGGTTTCTATCATAATTCCAACGACCTACTGTCACTCGCTCATTACCGCCATAATCACGGAAAGTTTCCACACAGCAGTAACCCTTATCAATAAAAATATTGCGTACACCTTCGCCTTGTTGCCAGCCGTGTTCCAGTAACACCCAGCCATTATCAGTTAAAAACTGACGAGCACTTTCAATGATAATCTCAATATCAGCAAAACCATTTTTACCAGCAACTAATGCGGTTAAAGGTTCAAAACGAACATCCCCCTGATGAATATGCTCATCATTTTCATCAATGTAAGGAGGATTACTGATTATCATACCAAATTGATACCCAGAGAGTGAACTAAACCAACAACTTTCCATAAATTCTGTGTTGTTTAATGCTAAGTTGGTCGCATTCTCTTGCGCTAATGCCACAGCTTCAGGTTGAAAATCCACACCAATAATATGGCAATCTGGACGTTCTGATGCCATTGCTAACGCAATAGCACCAGTTCCTGTTCCTAAATCAAGAATACGGGTCGGCTCTGAAGGTAGTTTTTCTAATGCTTTTTCAACAAGGCATTCTGTATCTGGACGAGGAATTAATGTTGCAGGTGAGACTTTTAAAGGTAGTGACCAAAACTCTCTTTCACCGACTAAATAAGCAATAGGTTCACCTTTAATACGTCGAGTCAGCAATTGCGATAATTGTGTTAATTCGTCTGGCGAAAGTACTGTTTCATTAAAGGCAATTAAATAAGTGCGGGTACGTTGTGTCACGTACCCAAGTAGAATTTCAGCATCACGTTTAGGGCTGTCACTTTCAATTAATTGCAAGGCTGCTTCACGCAGCCATTGTTCATAATTCATTAATTCAACTCAGAAAGTGCAGAAAGTTGATCCGCTTGGTACTCAGTTACAATAGGCTGAATTAATGGATCTAATTTTCCTTCCATTACTTCATCTAAACGATAAAACGTGAGGTTGATACGGTGATCAGTTACACGACCTTGTGGGAAGTTGTATGTTCTAATTCGGTCAGAACGGTCACCAGAACCCAACAAGTTACGACGTTCAGAAGCTTCCGCTTCTTGGCGTTTTTGTATTTCAGCCGCACGAATACGTGCACCTAATACAGACATCGCTTTGGCTTTGTTTTTGTGCTGTGAACGCTCATCCTGACATTCCACCACAATTCCTGTTGGGATATGCGTAATACGGATAGCAGAATCGGTGGTATTAACGTGCTGACCACCCGCCCCTGAAGAACGGAATGTATCAATACGCAAGTCACTTGGACTGATTTCAGGTAATTCAGCTTCTGGTACTTCTGCTAATACAGCAACCGTACAAGCAGAAGTATGAATACGGCCTTGAGATTCCGTTTCAGGAACACGTTGAACACGGTGACCACCTGATTCGAATTTCAATACACCATAAGCGCCATCGCCAACTACTTTTGCGATAACTTCTTTATAGCCACCATGCTCACCTTCGTTAGCATTCATGACTTCAATACGCCAACGACGTGACTCTGCATAACGGCTATACATACGGAATAAATCACCAGCAAATAATGCCGCTTCATCTCCCCCTGTTCCCGCACGAATTTCAAGGAAACAGTTAAATTCATCATCAGGATCTTTAGGCAGTAACAGCACTTGTAACTGTTGTTCTAAATCATCATTTAATGCTTGTGCTTCTCTCAGCTCTTCTTGTGCCATCTCTTTCATTTCAGGATCATCAAGCATCATTTCTGCTGCTTCAATGTCGTCTTGCACTTTTCGCCATTGGCTAAAACAAGCCGTGACGTCAGTTAATTGAGAGTATTCTTTTGAAAGCGCACGAAAACGCTCCTGAGAGGCAATAACATCAGCTTCTGACAGAAGTGCCTGAATTTCTTCATAACGCTCTTGTAGAGCTTCCAACTTAGCGACAATAGAAGGCTTCATTCGTAGATTAAGATCCTGTTAGACAAAGTTAATTATGGGTAATACCCAAACTTTCACGTAATAGATTCAGGCGTTCAATATCACCATCACTGGCAGCCTGTTGAAGAGATTTTGTTGGTGTATGAATAAGACGATTCATCAATTGATGAGAGAGCTGTTGGATGACTTTTTCTGCATCCGCTCCGTTTTGTATCAATGTGATGGCTTTTTCTGTCATTTCTGCACGTAACATTTCAGCACTGTCTCGATATTCTCGAATTGCACCCACAGCACCTTGTGCTCGCAGCCAATCCATAAATTGCCCACTTTCTTGCTGGACAATATGTTCAGCTTGAACCGCAGCTGCTTGGCGTTGTTCACGGTTATGTTGAATAATCGCTTCTAAATCATCAACGCTATAAAGATAAACGTTATTAAGCTTTTCGACATCTTGTTCAATATCACGAGGAACCGCGATATCCACCAGTAACATTGGTTGATTACGTCGTTTTTTAAGCGCTCTTTCAACCATTCCCTTACCAATAATCGGTAATGGGCTTGCTGTAGAACTAATGACAATATCAGCCTGTGCAAGACATTCATCAATATCTGATAATGTAATGACTTCAGCATCAACTTCATTTGCTAAACGCTGAGCACGTTCTTTTGTTCGATTAGCAATAATGATTTTTTTGACTTGATGTTCACGAAGATGGCGAGCGACTAACTCTATTGTCTCACCGGCCCCCACTAATAAAATAGTCAAAGAAGATAACGATTCGAAGATTTGACGCGCTAATGTACAAGCCGCAAAAGCAACAGAAACTGCGTTAGCACCAATTTGAGTCTCTGTTCTCACTCTTTTCGCAACTGAAAAAGATTTCTGAAACAGGCGTTCCAGCTCTGAAGAGAGCGAGTGATAATTTTGAGAATCGGCAAAGGCTTTTTTAACTTGCCCTAAAATTTGAGGTTCACCTAATACGAGAGAATCTAAACCGCTTGCCACTCGCATTAAATGACTGACAGCTTGATTATCTTGATGCCAATAAACACTGCTTTTCAGTTCATTTGGCTCTATTTGGTGATATTGACATAACCAGCGAATAAGCTGTTCATGGCTATTTTCTTTGTCTTCCATACTAAGATAGAGCTCAGTACGGTTACAAGTAGACAGCACGACACCACCTCTGACAGCGGGTTGCTGTAAGAGGTTATTCAAGGCATCACCCATGGTATCGGGAGAAAAAGAGACTTTCTCACGTAAAGCAACGGGGGCTGTTTTATGATTAATACCTAATGCTAATAACGTCATATCAACTATATCGAGTTATGAATAAATACCGCCTCGCGACTTGACTTAGTGTAAACCTAAAACAGCGCATTTAGTATGGACTCTTCATTTCCGCCATTCTACTTGATGAACAGATTCAATAAAAGAGCTTACTTGAGTGATAGGAGATTTCTATACACAATTTAACGAAATATCGTTATATCATAAGGTTTATGATACTCTTTTTTTCAACTAATAACGAATTAAAGGAATGTCTCAGCTATGCGTTCACGCTTTTTTTCAACCAAACAACTGCTGCGCCTTATCCCGCTAACGGCGTTGTTGCTGAGTGCCTGTAATCTAAATCAGATAAAGACTCAAGGCTCGGCATCTGATAGCGATGTGCAATGGCAAGCTCGCCAACAAGCATTAAAACAAATTTCACAATATGAAACCCGAGGTGCTTTTGCTTATATCGAAGATACAAACAAAACCTATGCCCGATTCTATTGGCAAGACAGAGCCGATGAGCGTTATCGCTTATTGCTTACTAATCCTTTAGGCACAACAGAACTCGATTTAAATGTCATGCCTGGTGTGATTGAAGTTACCGATAATAATGGTAAAAAATATTATAGCGATAACCCTGCTGAGATGATTTACCAGCTCACAGGTATGGTTATCCCACTCAAAAACCTGCGTGCTTGGCTCATTGGTTTACCGGGTGACGCAACTGATTTCACGTTAGATGCTAATCACTTACTAAAATCTGTTACATTACCTGCCCCTGAAGGCGATTGGATTGTGACTTACCAAGCTTATGATTCAAGTACCACACCCAATCTGCCACAGCGCCTTGAGCTAAAACAAGGTGAACGCACTATCAAATTAAAAATGGATAACTGGGATATACAGCAATGACTCTAAGTTGGCCTTCTCCCGCCAAATTAAATCTTTTTCTCTACATCACGGGGAAACGCCCTGATGGTTATCATAATTTACAAACGTTATTTCAATTTTTAGATTATGGTGACACACTCACTATTACACCTCGTGATGATACCCAGTTAACTATCTTGACGCCGATTGATGGTGTAGAAGATAAAGATAATTTAATTATTAAAGCCGCTAAATTACTTCGTGATTATTGCCACCAACATAATATTCCTTTGCAGTATCACGGCGCAGATATCAGTATTGATAAAAAACTTCCTATGGGAGGTGGCTTAGGTGGAGGTTCCTCTAACGCAGCAACGACATTAATCGCACTTAATTACCACTGGCAAGCGGGTCTAAGTGATGAAACCTTAGCCGAATTAGGGGTAAGTTTAGGTGCAGATGTTCCTGTTTTTGTAAAAGGTCATGCCGCGTTTGCCGAAGGCGTTGGTGAAATTTTGACCCCAGCAGAGCCAAAAGAGCAATGGTATTTGGTCGCACACCCCGGAATTTCCATTCCAACACCGACAATCTTCACAGATCCAGAATTAAAACGTAATTCTCCTATTCGCTCTCTTGGCGCATTATTAAAGGCTCCGTTCGAAAATGACTGTGAAATGATCGCAAGAAAACGTTTTCGTGAGGTTGAATATCTGCTTTCGTGGCTGTTAGAATATGCACCGTCACGCTTAACTGGGACAGGTGCCTGTGTGTTCGGTGAGTTCGACTCACAAGTTGCCGCTAGTGAAGTGTTAGTTAACGCCCCTGAGTGGGTGCATGGATTTGTAGCGCAAGGCGCCAACATTTCTCCTCTGCATTTATTCCGCTCAAGGATACCTGTGTTATTGCACCCGTAAGATGATGTTTACAAACCTTATGTTCATAAACACGTTCTTTACTGGTCAACAATATCTCTCTCTGGACGCAAGCCTGAGGTTTTTCTCGTGCCCGATATGAAGCTTTTTGCTGGTAACGCAACCCCGGAACTGGCTCAACGTGTTGCCAACCGACTCTACACTAGCCTAGGAGACGCGGCTGTAGGTCGTTTTAGCGACGGTGAAGTCAGTGTGCAAATCAACGAAAACGTACGTGGTGGTGATGTATTTATCATTCAATCAACCTGTGCACCTACTAATGATAACTTAATGGAATTAGTGGTCATGGTTGACGCATTACGTCGAGCTTCCGCTGGTCGTATCACTGCTGTTATTCCTTACTTCGGTTATGCCCGTCAGGATCGCCGTGTTCGTTCAGCCCGTGTTCCTATTACGGCAAAAGTTGTTGCGGATTTCTTATCTAGTGTAGGCGTAGACCGTGTTTTAACCTGTGACTTACACGCAGAACAAATCCAAGGGTTCTTTGATGTACCGGTTGACAATGTCTTCGGCAGCCCAATTCTTTTAGAAGATATGCTTCAAAAAGATTTGGACAACCCTATTGTTGTTTCTCCAGATATTGGCGGTGTTGTTCGCGCTCGCGCTATCGCTAAGCTTCTGAATGACACTGATATGGCTATCATTGATAAACGTCGCCCTCGTGCTAACGTTTCTCAAGTTATGCATATTATTGGTGATGTTGCTAACCGCGACTGTATCCTTGTTGACGATATGATCGACACAGGCGGTACATTGTGTAAAGCAGCTGAAGCGCTTAAAGAACGTGGTGCTAAACGTGTATTTGCTTACGCGACTCACCCAATCTTCTCTGGTAATGCTGTTGAGAACATCAAAAGCTCTGTTATTGATGAAGTGGTTGTCTGCGATACAATTCCGTTATCAGCAGAAATCAAAGCATTAAATAAAGTCCGCTCATTGACCCTTTCTGGCATGCTGGCTGAAGCAATTCGCCGTATTAGCAATGAAGAGTCAATTTCTGCGATGTTTGAACATTAATTTGTTATAACATTCATTGCAATTTGAGATAACTAAACCCGCTATAGCCTGTGCTATAGCGGGTTTTTTGTTATTTTTTCTAGAATAAGAATTTTAGGCAACAAAAAACCCGTTATCATTAAACGGGTCTATAGGTGTGTATTACAACACATAATGATAACTATTATTCACTTAATATCAGTTATTAACTTCATTATTATTTTTATCTAATCTGATATTTACTTGTGATAATAATATTATGGGTAACGGTGATTGTCATGACGACGATAACGTTCATCATGGTTACGTAACCACCAATATCTTTCTGCTATTGTTTCTCTACCACCAATACGGGCGCCGGCTAACCAAACCAAAGCACCAATAAAGATCCCCATTAAAGAGATATCTGATAAAAACTCAGGGAGTCCTAATGGGAAAATATGAGTAAGAAGCGTATAACCGAGACTACCGAGCATAACAATCATCCCCGTAGCCATACATAAATTACCAATTGCATATGCATGTTTATATTTCATGTTGCACCTCCAAGCGCGTCGTCAGACGATTCAACAACAAAATACATCAAATAACCTATCGAATAACCTTTCGTTCTTTGCAGTTATTATAGCCATAAATACTAAGGAGTTATTGTCGAAGGGATCACATCGCTCCGAAATTTATTGACAAATCTTAACAAAAAATGTGTTTTTTTCTTTTAAAAGAAGGAAATGACGCCAATTTTGTCATTTTAGCTCTTTTTGTTAAATCAAAAAGCAGTCATTCCCTCCACTTATCATTCCCAAAAAACATTCTATGTAATCTATTTTGTGCTTCTGAGCTTAGACAGGTAAACTATGGCCTTTCTTTTAAGACGATAACAGTGAAAGGCTATTGTGAGTAAAATTAAACTTATCGTCGGGTTAGCAAACCCCGGTGCAGATTATGCCCAGACTCGCCATAATGCGGGAGCTTGGTATGTTGATTTATTGGCTCAACGTCATCAACAATCTCTAAAAGAAGAGAGTAAATTCTTTGGTTACACCGCTCGCATTAATTTGAACGGTAATGATGTTCGACTATTAGTACCTACAACTTTTATGAACTTAAGTGGTAAAGCGGTACAGGCGATGGCAAATTTCTATCGTATCGAGCTTGATGAAATTTTAGTTGCACATGATGAACTGGATTTACCGCCCGGTGTTGTCAAAATGAAGTTAGGTGGTGGCAATGGCGGTCATAACGGATTAAAAGATATTCAAAGTAAGTTTGCTAATAATCCGAACTTCTATCGTTTACGCATTGGTATTGGTCACCCTGGTGATAAAAATAAAGTTGTTGGTTTTGTATTAGGCAAGCCACCAATGAATGAACAAAAATTAATTGATGACGCTATTGATGAAGCTCTTTCATGCACAGACATTTTAATGCGTGATGGTTATGAGAAAGCAATAAACCGCTTACATAGCTTTAAGGCGTAATCATTATATTGATAAATTAAGTAATTTTAATATTCAGAGGCTAAAACGCCCCTCTTCTTTTGTGCGATTAATCCCTGATGATTTAATCAAACAGGGATTTGCTCTATAATAGCGCCAAATTTTTTTAACAGCACACAACAGGAATACTCCCTCCTGTTGTTTTTATGTGACAAGGTGAACGTTTATGGGATTTAAATGTGGTATCGTCGGTCTGCCTAACGTAGGGAAATCTACACTGTTTAATGCCTTAACTAAGGCAGGTATTGAGGCAGCCAACTTCCCATTCTGTACTATCGAGCCAAACACAGGTGTTGTTCCAATGCCTGATCCTCGCTTAGATAAACTAGCTGAAATTGTTAAACCACAGCGTATTTTACCAACAACAATGGAATTTGTTGATATCGCAGGTTTAGTAAAAGGTGCATCTAAGGGTGAAGGTTTAGGTAACCAATTCCTAACAAATATTCGTGAAACTGAAGCGATTGGCCATGTGGTTCGTTGTTTTGAAAATGACAATATCATTCACGTTGCAGGTAAAGTTGATCCTGCTGAAGATATCGAAACCATTAATACTGAATTAGCCCTTTCTGACTTAGATACCTGTGAACGTGCAATGCACCGTAATCAGAAAAAAGCAAAAGGTGGCGATAAAATTGCTAAAGCAGAAATGGAAGTGTTAGAAAAATGCTTACCGCATTTAGAAAATGCAGGTATGTTACGCGCTTTAGATTTAACTGAAGAAGAAAAAGCAACTATTCGTTATTTAAGCTTCTTAACGTTAAAACCAACAATGTATATTGCAAACGTTAATGAAGATGGTTTTGAAAATAACCCATATCTTGAAACTGTTCGCAAAATAGCAGAAGCAGAAGGCTCTGTAGTTGTTCCTGTTTGTGCCGCTATCGAAGCAGATATTGCTGAGTTAGAAGATGCAGAACGTGAAGAGTTTATGCAAGATTTAGGTATTGAAGAGCCTGGCTTAAACCGTGTTATTCGCGCAGGTTACTCATTATTGAACTTACAAACTTACTTCACTGCTGGCGTTAAAGAAGTACGCGCATGGACTATTCCTGTAGGTGCAACGGCACCACAAGCGGCAGGTAAAATCCACACTGACTTTGAGAAAGGCTTTATCCGTGCTCAAACTATCGCTTATAACGATTTTATCACTTACGGTGGTGAGCAAGGCGCTAAAGAAGCAGGAAAAATGCGTGCAGAAGGTAAAGAATATATCGTTCAAGATGGCGATGTAATGAACTTCTTGTTCAACGTCTAAATATTTCCCATATAATGACAAACCACGTAATTTGAGGAAAACTCAAATACGTGGTTTTCTATTAGTTAATAAATAATAAGATAAAATATATATTCCATTTTTTCTTAAAATAAATATTTATCTTTATTGATTTAGCCACTGTAAAGGTACTATTTTTCGATAAATTGGCTCAAAGTGTTTATTTGCATATTTTTTCATCTTCAGTAAAGCACCTTTAATTTTAGAATACCTGTACATATTGTATTCAGAAAATGTATCAATCCATTTTGTATATTTATTACCCATCAATTCTACATTTAATTCATTTGCTTTATTTATTAATGCACATGCATAACTTAACATAGGTTGATAGTATTCTTTTATATATACATCAAAAGTAAAATTATATACAAAATCAATGAACAATATAGCAAGACTTAGTAAATATTTAGATTTTTCTTTATTATCTAACGACGTCAATTCAAAAACCTTACAAATATCTTCATAATGTTCAGGCTTAAGTAAAATCTTTTCTTTTTTATCCTCTGGAATGAGTAATAAATTTTCAAATATTATTGATATATCTTTATACTTTTCAGTATCAAGAAAATCTTCCTGAGAAGCTGTAGGTATGCCCATCCATTTTGATTGGAATTTTTTTTGATAGTCACTAAGCTTAAGTAACGATAAAAACTTATCAATTTTAATTTTATTAACAGACATATTATAATTATTTCTGAAAACTTTAAAAACCTCACCAAATAAATAACTATTGTTAATATGATTATTTTTTTACATACTTTTCATTAATATAATAAAAATACTTATTACATTTTACATCACACTCAATATATTTATTAAATAGCATTTTAGTTATATTTTTATGATTAATTATCATAGCATTATTTTTACTAATAAGAATGTAATTATTATATTCTTTACTTCCCCAGTTAACACGATAACACCCGTTACTACAATTAGTTTTTCCCACAAAAGGCTTTACTTCCTTAAGTTCAAGATATCTGTTATATAAAACTCTAGCTTTCTCTCTAATTTTTTCATCATCATGATAAAGAGATAAAGTCATTAATTTAATAAAACTACCACAATCAGATTTATCGTTCTAAAAATTGTAGAAATCATGATGAAAAATTTATTTACCCACACAAATGATTCGATTTTAAAATCATAAAATTAACTATTTTTAACTTTACTTTGATATAAAAGAGTTTAATAAACCCCATCAATAACCACATTAAATATCAGAACGAATTAAGTTAATAAGGTTTATTAAATCACAACAAAAAATAATCTATACTTATTTTTTAAGTACACAACTATCACACGCTATTCAATAACAATTAAAACATTTGAAAAATTCATGTGTTGGTTTAATAATAAATTTGATAGTCAAGCAATGGCTATCTTTATTTAATAAGGATCGGTTTTATTATGAACAGCAGTCTTAAATATAACATGCGAGATAATAGCGATATTAAACAGAATAAAGAGAGTGGTTGCCTATGTGGGCAAGAAATAATAAACAACTTAAATAATTATATTAATAATCATCCCGAATGTACTATTTATCAAAATTCATTAATGAGTAGTTTAATTGCGGGTGTATATGACAGTGATATCACTATTGCTGATTTATTAAAGCATGGTGATTTTGGTTTAGGAACATTCAATCAACTTGATGGTGAATTAGTTGCATTCGACAGTAATGTTTTTCAGCTACGCTCTGATGGTAGTGCGCGAAAGGCATTAAATTCTCAAAAATCTCCTTTTGCTGTAATGACATTTTTTAATTGTGATATTGAACATCACTTTTCTTATGGTGCATCACAAAAAGAAATACACAATGTAATTAATCAATATGTTCCTTCCGATAATTTATTTTGTGCAATCAGAATTGAAGGCGAATTTGAATTAGTTAAAACACGCACCGTTCCTCGCCAAGAGCCTCCCTACCTTCCGATGTTAGAGGCTATCGAGAATCAGCCTATTTTTACCTTTCACAATGAAACAGGGACTATTGCGGGTTTTCGCTCACCACAATTTACTCAAGGAATAAATGTTGCAGGGTTTCATGAACATTATATTAATCAACAACGCCAAGGCGGTGGTCATGTTCTTGATTACTACTTAAAAAAGGGCACATTACAAATCGGCATCATTTCTCGCCTTACCATTGATTTACCCAGCCAATCCGCTTTTCTACAAGCTAACTTAACGCCAGACAATCTCCATCAAGCAATAGAAAAAGCCGAAAATTAATTTAAAAGTCACTTCATTTTATTCTCAATCCAATTTTTTATTCACTTGCAAAATCAAAGAAGGTTATATGAATACTCCTCATTGGAAATGTGGTGCAGATTTAGTTGTCAAACAGTTAGAACAACATGGCATTAAACAAGTATTTGGTATTCCGGGGGCAAAAATTGATCGTGTATTTGATTCTCTTGTTGATTCCAGCATTGAAACAGTGGTTGTTCGTCATGAAGCTAACGCCGCATTTATGGCAGCTGCGGTTGGTCGTTTAACAGGTAAAGCGGGAGTAGCTATCGCAACATCAGGGCCAGGATGCTCTAATCTTGCGACAGGCATTGCAACAGCAACGTCTGAAGGTGATCCATTAGTTGCATTGGGAGGATCAGTAAAATCCTCCGATAGATTAAAACTGGTTCATCAAAGCATGGATACCGTTACCATGTTTAATCCTATTACTAAATTTTGTGCTGAAATTGATTCTTCAAAATCAATTTCCGAAACTTTGGCTAATGCATTTCGCCATGCAGAATCAGGAAGACCGGGCTCCGCTTTTTTAACTTTCCCAATGGATATTTTAAATAATGAAGTGAGTAGCCCAATATTAGTACCTAAATCAAAATCCAATATTGGTAGTGCAAATAATGATGCCATCCAAGAAGCTGTTAAATTACTGCTGAATGCCAAAAGCCCCGTTATTTTATTAGGACTACAAGCTAGTTACCCTGAAAATGCATTAGCATTACAAATGCTACTTGATACTTGCCCTCTCCCGATTGTAGGTACTTATCAATCAGCAGGTGCGATTGCTCAGCGCCATTTTCCTTTATTTGCTGGTCGTATTGGTTTATTTAATAATCAACCGGGTGATGAGTTATTATCTCACGCTGATTTAGTCATTACTCTGGGTTATAGCCCTATCGAATATGAGCCGTCATTATGGAATCATAATAATGCCAGTATTATTCATATTGATGAGATCCCCGCTGAAATTGATTTAGCTTACTGCCCTGATTTAGAATTAACAGGCAACATCAAATTAACAATTAATAATTTAACTCACTATTTTACTAAGCAATCCGCATCTCAAATTACACTCTCAAATAATACTCGTCAGGTTTTAGAGAAAATTCGTCACCAAAGAGAAATTCTGCAACAAAATAGTTATTTTCGGCATGGTTCTCCTATTCACCCTTTAACCATCATCCATGAGATGCAAAATATTATTGATAACGATGTAACACTCTGCATTGATATGGGGAGTTTTCATATATGGCTCGCTCGTTATCTTTATAGTTTTAGAGCAAGACAAATGCTGATTTCAAATGGACAACAAACAATGGGGGTTGCATTACCTTGGGGAATTGGCGCTTCTTTTGTTCGTCCATCCGATAAAATTATTTCTGTTTCTGGTGATGGTGGTTTTATGCAATCGTCCATGGAATTAGAAACCGCAGTTCGTTTAAATACCAATATCTTGCATATTATTTGGGTGGACAACGCTTATAATATGGTAGAAATGCAAGAGCAAGAAAAATATGGTCGTTATTCTGGTGTAAAATTTGGGGCAATTGATTTTAAACGTTACGCTGAATCCTTTGGTGCTAAAGGATTTTCTGTTGAATGTGCTTCTCAATTACGTACTGTTTTACATGAAGCAATAGCTGTAGATGGTCCAGCAGTACTTGCTATTCCTGTTGACTATCGAGATAACGCTAAACTAATGGAACATATTGATTACAATTTAATTATTTAGTGTATTTTAAACTAATCATATAAAAGCCCCAGCAATATAAAATATCACTGAGGGCTTTCTAATGTAGCGCTACTGTTTGTTTTTATTTAAATATTCAGTGACACGAGTTTCAATATTTTTATGCTCACTCCTTGATAAATTTATTTTCCTGATTGGATATTTATATCTACAAGTTCACCTTCGAACAGTAATAAAGTCTATTCTGTATTTTTGCTAGCCCCACCTGATACAGGTCCAATCTTTTCTTTCTTGAAAAATAAACCTAAAATAACAATGATTAGCGAAATAATTAATCTTTTACTTATTTGATTTAAGTATCGCTTTTCCTATTTACACCCGTCAATCGTTTAGGATAACACCATGCTACAATCACCTCATCTTTCTTCTCATGCTCGATTTATTGCGCTTCGCCTTCTCCCTAATGAGGATGTGATTATGGCATTACGACAGATTATTAAAGAACAAAATCTGAAATCGGCATTTATTGCAGGTTGTGTGGGAAGTTTAACAGATGTGGTATTACGCTTTGCAGGTCGCGAAGAAAATCGCTATCTTACAGGTAAATTTGAAATTGTTTCACTGATTGGAACATTAGATGACCAAGGTGAACATTTGCATTTAGCGGTTTCAGATGAAAATGGATTAATGTGTGGTGGACATATGATGCCAGGTTGTACAGTGCGCACGACGCTAGAGCTCGTTATTGGTGAGTTAGAGCAAGTGACTTTTAGCCGTCAGCCTTGTGAACACTCTGGTTATGAGGAGTTGGTCATCACACCGCGTAAATAGCCTTTTTATAAAAAAGCACTATTGACGCAAAATAATAAAACCAATAGTCACTATCCTTTGTAAAGGTTTTTAAACTATGTCTACAACTCCTCAAATTTCGAGCCGTACTCTTGTGCTCATTGTTGTTTCTATTGCAATAAATATGATCGGTGGTCAAATCACCTCTATGGTCAAACTTCCTATCTTTTTAGACTCTATTGGCACACTTATCTGTGCATTATTAGGTGGGCCGTGGGTTGCATTATTTACTGGATTATTAACCAACCTATTATGGGGGTTAATTAGTGGTCCAATGGCTGCCGCATTTGCACCTGTTGCCATGATGATAGGATTAAGTGCAGGTTTATTAGCGCGTGCAGGCGGTTTTCGCTCTTTAATTCGTGTTATTGGCTCAGGCGTTGTCATTACTTTAGCGCTGATGATTGTCGCTGTTCCAATTCGTACTTATTTATTTGGTGGTGCAACTGGAAGTGGCGCAGATTTCTTTGTCGCTTATTTTCATGCTGTTGGTGAAGGGCTTATTGAATCTGTTGCAATTACTGTATTAGGTGCAAATCTTGCCGATAAAATATTATCAGCAATTATTGCTTGGTTATTAGTACGTCAATTACCACAAAGAACACAACGTAATTTCCCTGCAATGGCTAAGGTTCGCTGATAATGCATCCCTTTACCTCATTGGCATTATGGCTTTGGCTAAGTGCTAGTGTGCTTTTTTTATCATTAAGCTTACCACTGCTGATTATCAGCAGTGGTACTTTTATTAGCTTATTACTTTGGAAAGCCTCTCGCTGGCGTTGGCGCTTTATCATATGGTTGATGATCCCAATGGCAATAGGCTTATGGTTAGTTCATAGCGGTTGGCTTGCATATTGGTTAACAGGTGGCATTTTAGATACCAGTAAACAAACTATGGCAATAACGCTATGGCTAAGATTATTAGCAATAATAAGCAGTGCTCAATTGTGGTTGCAGTACACTTCAACCGAACAATTTATCAGAGCTTTATTTGCTAGTCGCCTACCTATGAGCCTTTCCTATTTATTAGCAGGGCCTTTACTGCTTGTAGAACAATTACGCCAACAATTACATAATATAAGAGAAGCACAATTAGCGCGAGGTGTTCCTCTTGATGGTTCATTTTGGCAACGTCTAATAACATTGCCTGCCATTATCTTGCCACTTATTAGCCATGTATTAAGTGACTTAACTATTCGTAGTGCTGCATTAGATATGCGAGGGTTTCGTATTATTGCAAAACGAACTACCCTTTATCCTCCTGCTGATACCCCACTACAAGAGATGTTTCGCTATTTGATTTTACTGCTTATCTTTGTTGAAGGAGCTATTTGGCTATGGTACTAAGTCTTCAGCAATTTAGTTTTACCCTTAAAGGCGATGAGCAACCGATTATTGGCCCTATTGATTTGCAATTAAAACAAGGAGAATGGCTTGTTGTTTTGGGAGGTAATGGCAGTGGAAAAAGCCTTCTTGCCCAATTACTAGCAGGTTGGTATCCCGATTTATTAACAGGCTCAGTGCAAGGTTTGGGAATTGTACAAAATATTGCTCTAGATAAAAGCCGATTAGTGTCGCTGGCCCCAGGACGACAACTCGTTCAACAATCCCCCCAATTACAGCTCTCAGGCTGTGCTTTTACTGTAGAACAAGAGATTGCTTTTGGTCCTGAAAACTTAGGATTAAGCGATAATGAAGTTCGATTTCGTGTAAAAGAAGCAATGGTATTAACACAATGCGACAGTTTACGTTTTCGCCACCCTTCTACACTTTCGGGCGGAGAAGCTCAGCGAGTTGTGATTGCAAGTGCCCTTGCCATGCACCCCAAATTATTATTACTTGATGAAGCATTTAATCGTTTAACGCCTAATGCGACACAACAATTACAACAACGTATAAAACAATATTCAGAAGAACATAAATGCAGTGTGATTATTTTTGAACGTAACTTATTACCTGCAATAACGCTCAGTGAACAATTTTTATTGTTAGAAGCAGGAAAAACAAAAGCGACAGGCGCCTTAGAAGATATATTTCCTTTCTTATTTTCAACAATTAATGCCCCTGATTCATGGCAAGCTTTAAATTGGTTAGTTGAAAACCATTATTGGAACAAAAATATTGTAAATAACGATAAAGCTTTGCTTAAGGCTTTTAAGGAGTTTTATGCTACAGCTGGATAAAGTGTCTTATCGTTGGAGTGAAGATGTACCACCCTGTATTTCTCAGTTATCTTTAACGTTAAATCAAGGTGAATGGGTAACACTTGTTGGTGATAATGGTGCGGGAAAATCAACTTTATTGCGTTTAATTGCGGGGTTATTAACACCCAATGAAGGTGAGGTAAAACTCAATAATCAGCCATTATCTCAAATGAAAGCGACACAACGTGCTCAATATATTGGTGTATTATTCCAAGAGCCTGAACGACAAATATTTCATAATACAGTAGAAAAAGAAGTCGCTTTTGGCCTAAAACAACGCAAATTTTCTAAAGATGAAATTAAAAAACGTTTAGATGAAACATTAATACTTTGTGGCTTAAGTGATGTCGCTGATGTTCATCCTTTAGATTTACACGCTGGCCAGCGCAGAATGGTTGCCGTCGCCAGTTTAAGTATTCTATCCCCTCAAATATTACTGCTTGATGAACCGACTCGCGATTTTGATGCACATTGGCTAACTTGTTTTGAAAATTGGCTTCAAGTACAAAAAACATTAGGGACATCTGTTCTTGCTATTAGCCATGATCTGGACTTTACTGCACGCCATTTTCAGCGAGTCATTCATTTATCTTCAGGTAAATTAATTGCTGATGACGTACCTGAAAAGGTATTAATGAACTCAACATTACAATCTCTTTCAGATATACCTGCACCTACGCTATACTCATTAAGCCAAAAATTAAAATTACCAACAAAAAATTCCCCTATTGAATGGGCCAAAATGTTAGTTGAAATAAATAAAAATCATAAAATTAACTCATAATAATCTTAAGGTTTATCTCTCTATTATTAGCGTTTGATGTTGTTTATTTTGTTGCTGGAGATAATAAAATGGAAATTATTCACACTCTATTAGACTCGTTAGGTCATTTATCTCCTATTACACTTTTCCTCTCCATTACCTTAATCACGGCAGGAAAATCGACTATTGGTATTTCTTCATTCTTACCTCCTGCATCTTTAATGCTGATCTTTATTTTTGGTGCCTGTTTGCCTCTTTATTCACCTATCTTTCTTTGGCTAGCAACCAGTTTTGGCGCTCTATTAGGCTCGATTATTAGCTATGAATTAGGCCGTTCTATCTATCGATTTCCTCGACTTAAGGCATGGGTTAAGCGTTATCAGTCAAAAATTAATCGAGTTCAGCAGTTATTAAAAAATAAGACTCACTATATTTTATTTATTTCTCGATTCCTCGCTGTATTTCGTTATTTAACACCGTTTAGTGCTGGTCTATTAAAACTACCTACATACGGTATTTATATCACCAGTGCGATTTCTGCATTAATTTGGTCTGCTATGTTTGTACTGATTGCAACAGGCGTGCTTTCAATTGCCTTATAAGCGTTTTAATTACGACTCAATTTTACTGCTAAGCTTTACTTATTTTATTAACACTAAAAATGATCTGTTTCCCATCTTCATCATCGGATTATTTAACGATTTTCTGATCCCCTGTTTTTTCATTTTATTTTTTATTATCGATAAATAGGTTATTTTTTAGTTCGTTTTATCGTTTCTCTAGCAAGTTATTGATATTTTCTTTTGTGTTTTATGACTATCACCATAATTATGATTAAAAATTGCATAATTACTATGTTGATCACAAATTGTTATTTTCTTGTTTTAATTTCATTACGTCACATCACAATTTCTTAACGTTCCTTGTTTCTATAAAAGTTGTCATGTTGTATACAAGTTAGTGTGAAACATTCACCTGCGTTTTTATGTACAGGAACAACATCATGAGAATAAGAAAAACAAAGCTTGCCATCGGTATTGTTGCTGTTATTGCTGTTGTCTCATTAGCAGTAATCGGCAAAAAAGAGAATGCGAATAAACAATTTCTCTCTGTAGCAACCGCTTCAACAGGAGGAACGTATTATCCGATGGGAGTGGGTTTAGCAAACGTATGGAGTACGCATCTTAAGGATAGAGGCGTTCAAGTAACCGGGCAATCTTCTGCTGGCTCAATAGAAAATATCTATTTAATGCAGAAGAATGAAGCTCAACTTTCAATATTACAAAGCCTTTTAGCCGTAGAAGCCTACGAAGGTGTGCGTAATTTTGAAGGTAAACCAGAAAAAAATCTTCGTTCAATTTCTATGTTATGGCCCAATGTCGAACACTTTGTGTTGATGAATAACAAAGTGAAAACAGGCACATTAGATGATATTCGTGCAACGAGTTTTTCTGTTGGCCCTCAAGCCAGTGGTACTGAACAATCTACAATTATTATTCTTAAAGGCGTTAATTTAACTAAGAAAGATATCACTCCAGAATATCTTGGATACGGTGATACGGTTTCTGCCATGCGGGATGGTCGCCTTGATGGTGGCGCATTACCTGCTGGTGTGCCTGCTTCAGCGGTAACTGATATGTATGCAAGTGGTGTCAGTGCAAAATTACTCGAAGTCACAGATAAGCAACTTGATGATATCAATCATGTGGCAAATTCATGGTTTCGATTTGAAATACCCGCCAACACCTACCCTCGTCAAACTGAAATGGTCAATACGATTGCTCAACCTAATATCTTAATGACCACAACCAGCATTGATAATGATTTAGTTTATGAGCTGACAAAAACCATGTTTGAGAACCTGCCTGAAGTTCATCAAGTTCATAGCGCAGCCAAGTACATCACCACAGAAAATGCATTAAAAGGTGTTTCTGTACCATTACATTTAGGGGCTTACCGCTACTACAAAGAAATCGGATTAGAGATCCCTGATTATCTTATTCCGCCAGAAGCTCAAACGCAGACTAATAATAAATAACAGGAGTGAGTTATGACTAACAATGACCACCTAACTCCGGTAGAGCCACCTGCATTAGATAAAGAAGCAAGCTCCGGCAATCGCCAACTTGCAGGTATTTACCTGAAAATTACCACAACTCTTGCAATATTAATTTCGCTTTATGCTATTTATTCCAACGCATTATCAAATACTCAAGAGTTTTACCGTAATACTATTTTTCTTAGCGGTATTTTAATTTTAGGTTTTATTTTGTTTCCATTCTCTAAGCGTTTTTCAACGCCTAAATTTAATGGATGGGATTATCTTTTTATTGCTTTAACATTAATCAGTTATGGCTACTTTTTCTTTAATTATGTCGATCTTCACGTTGTGAGAAAAAGTATTCCAAATACGACCGATTATGTCATGGCAATATTAGGAATTATTGTACTGTTTGAAGCAGCAAGAAGAACCACTGGCTACTTTATTCCAGGACTTGCTACATTTGCCATTATCTACGCTTTATTTGGTCAGTATTTTATGGGGATTTTCGGTCATGCCGGATTTTCTGTAGAAAGATTGTTATACCGCTTATTTATGACCAGTGAAGGTATCTTTGGGATCACCCTTTCAACAGCCTCGACAGCAATTGTTGTCTTTATTCTTTTTGGCTCGTTCTTAAGTGTGAGTGGCGCAACAGCACTATTTAATGATTTAGCACTTGCTCTTGCGGGTCGTCGTCGTGGTGGTCCTGCCCAAGTTGCTGTTATTTCGTCTGCATTAACTGGTTCATTAAGTGGAAGTGCCGTCGCCAACGTAGCGACAACTGGTACCTTTACCATTCCTTTAATGAAAAACATTGGATTAACACCTCGCTTTGCAGGCGCCGTAGAAGCAACTGCATCAACAGGCGGTATGATAATGCCACCTATTATGGGTGCTGCCGCATTTATTATGGCGGGCTTTTTAGGGATTTCTTATACCACGATTGTTATTGCCGCGATTATTCCAGCGTTGTTGTATTACGCAGCATTAATTATGGCGATTGATATCGAAGCTAAAAAACAAGGATTAAAAGGTTTAAGTAAAGAGAATATCCCACAAGTTAAAGCGGTATTAAAAGCACGTGGTTTATTATTACTGCCTTTAGTTATTGTTATTGGCACCTTATTAGTGGGCAAAACACCTATTTATGCAGGTTTCTTAGGTATTCTAACCATTATTGTTGCAAGCAGGATTACACCTGATAAATCAGTCCGTATGACGTTAACTAAAGTGGCCGACGCCTTGGCTGAAGCTGCTCGTGGATCTGTTCAAGTGACTATCGCTTGTGCTGCCATAGGTGTCATTATCTGTGTTGTTACAATGACAGGTATCGGTGCAACATTAGCATTTAATATTGTCTCAATGACAGATAACACATTATGGATGATCTTATTAGTCGTTATGCTAGTGTGTATTGTATTAAGTATGGGTTTACCTTCAACAGCATTATATATTGTCGTAGCTGTTACAGTGTCACCTATCTTAATTAAAGCGGGTGTAATGCCTTTAGCGGCTCACTTCTTTGTTTTCTGGTTTGGTGCTTTATCCAATATTACACCACCTGTGGCATTAGCAAGTTATACCGCAGCCAGTATTGCAAGAGCCGATCCTATGCAAACATCATGGGATGCAGTTCGTTTAGCACTTCCTGGTTTTATCATTCCATTTATTTTAGTTTATAACCCTGCTTTATTGATGCAAGGTGATAATTTAGGTGTACTTTCTATTGGATTAATGATTATTAGTGCATTAATCGGAATTTATGCACTAAGTATCGCAACGGCAAACTTCTGGATGATTAAAACAACGTGGTTTGAGCGTATTGCATTTGCAGTAGCGGCAATTCTAATGATTAAACCGGGCTTATATACCGACCTTTTAGGTGTCGCCTTGATCCTATTAACCGGTGCATTCCATTTATTACGGTCTAAAAAACAGTTAGCCAATATGAGGCATGCATCTGGAGAAAACTAGATGATACAAAAGATCTCACGCCAAAAAGCGTCACATCAAATTCTTGAGCAGATAAAGCAAAATATTAGTAACGGGACATACCCTATTGGTGAAAAGTTACCCTCTGAAAATGTACTTGCTGACGCCTTTGGCGTCAGTCGAGTCCCCATCAGAGAAGCATTAGGTGTCTTAGAAGCCAGTGGCATTGTAACTTCACGCCAAGGGGGCGGCCGCCGTGTAATTGACCATTCTATACTCAGTAAATATGAGCCATTAGTTATGGAAATAGCTTGCCCTGAAGAGATAGATTCACTGCTTGAAATGCGTGAGGTCATTGAACATGAAGCGGCAGCTATTGCCGCTTTACGTCGAACACCAGAAGAATTACGCGCTATCGAAAACGCCCACGACGCTTTTGTTTTGGCGACAAGACAAAACAAAAGCATTGGTCATAAAGAAGATTATCAATTTCATCGTTCGATTATGGTTGCCGCACACAACCCTTTTTTTGTCAGGATCTTAGATAATATGCATGAGCTTTATCTTGGTGTCTTAATGTATTCATTAAGTCAAAATAAAGGGCGAGAGGCAGAAACAGAGCGTGTTATCGCAGAACATGAGGCAATTCTCGAGTCAATACGCCAACAAGATCACGATGAAACAAGCCATAGAATGCGTCTTCATTTGACCAATGTAAGAGGCAAATTAAAGCGCTTAAAACAAGAACCCTGTTAATTTTAAATTTATAAAATGGATAATATTATGACTTATGACGTGATTATTATTGGTGCGGGATTAGTCGGATTAGGGGTTGCAAGTGCACTACAAGAGAGTCACCCCGAACTGAAATTACTAGTGATTGATAAAGAATCTGGCCCCGCTGTTCACCAAAGTGGGCATAACAGTAATGTTGTTCATTCTGGTATTTATTACACGCCAGGGAGTCTTAAAGCGAGGTTAGCAAAACAAGGCAACATCACAACGTATGCATTTTGCCAACAACATAATCTCTATTATGATCGTTGTGGCAAAGTCATTGTTGCTACTAATGAAAAAGAGTTACAAGCCTTAGAAAATATTTATCAACGTGGCATTGAAAACGGACTTGAAGTTATCAAAATGACTGAAGCAGAGCTTAAAGTCAGAGAGCCTTATGTTAATGGTATTGCTGCCCTATTAGTCCCTGATGCGGGTATTGTGAATTATCCTGAAATTGCAGCAAAACACGTTGAAATTATTCAATCTCGTGGTGGCGAATTTGCATTTGGACAAGCGGTTACAGCAATTAATGAAACCGATGACACTGTCACGGTTACGACATCCAATAACCAATTTATAGGCAGATGGTTAATTAATTGTGCCGGTTTATTTAGTGACCGTATTGCTAAAATGGCAGGTTATGACACAGGTATGAAAATAGTCCCATTCCGTGGTGAATATTTTATGCTTAATACCAATAAAAACTACTTAGTAAATCATCTGATCTACCCTGTTCCTAACCCTGATTTTCCTTTCTTAGGTGTGCACTTTACACGCATGTATAACGGACATCGTGACGTTGGACCTAATGCGGTATTAGCTTTTAAGCGTGAAGGTTATAAAAAAAGCGACATTAACTTAAAAGATCTCGCCGAAGTTCTCACTTATAAAGGATTTTGGAAAATTGCTGGAAATTATTTAGGTGAAGGAATGGCAGAGCTTCGACGCTCATATTCACGTAAATTATTTACCGCAAATGCACAAAAACTCATTCCTGATTTACGCGAAGCAGATATTCATCCGGGCCCTGCCGGTGTTCGAGCCCAAGCATTAACTCGCGAAGGGAAATTAGTAGATGATTTCCATTTTGTAAAAGGTAAACGTTCACTGCATGTTTGTAATGCTCCATCACCAGCTGCAACAGCGTCTATTGAAATAGGCAGAGAAATAATAGTAAAAGAGCATTTTTCTTTGTAATTGAAAAAATATACTGTGAGTAAAAATAACAAATAGCACTGAAATTAATCAGTGCTTTTTTATTTTTATATTACTCACTGCATTCTTTTAACGCTTCATTCATTAACCATTGCTGAAATATTTCCATTGATGCTGTCATTGGCTTTGATTTTAAATATGTTAGCCAATATTTGCCCATTTCAACTTCTATTTTAAACGGTTGCACTAACTGGCCATTTTCAATTTCTCTTGAAAACATTTTTGCTGGTGCTAATGCAACGCCTCCTTCATAAATAGCGCTTTCAATCATTAAGCGTGAAGAGTCAAAAATAGAGCCCGTTATTTTGATAGGCGACATATCTGCTTTTGCAAACCATTGTAACCACTCATCTTCTCGATAAGAGCGATATAAGTTTTCATTTATTAAATCAGTTGGATGTTGTAAACGTTTCGCCGTACCCGATGAACACAATACCGTTAATGGCGCAGAAAATAATGCTTTGTTATGTGTTAATGGCCATAAACCTTCACCAAATCGAATAGCAAAATCTAATCCTTCAGTAGCCAAATTGACCACATTATTATTTGTTCTTAAATTCACTTCTATTCTTGGATATAACTGCCTAAATTCGGCTAACCTAGGTAATAGCCATCCCACTGCAAATGTGCCGACAGCCGCAATTGAAACAACATCACGATATTCACCACGTTCAAATTGCTTAAATACACGCTCAATATCACTAAAAGCTGTTGTTAATACAGAAAATAAGATTTGAGCATCATCCGTCATTTCTAAGCCTCTAGGCAAACGCTTAAAAAGAACAACACCAAGTCGCTCTTCTAATATTCTCACTTGTTGGCTAACAGCACCTTGAGTGACATACAGCTCTAATGCCGCTTTGGTGAAATTAAGATGTCTTGCAGAAGCTTCAAATGCACGCAATGCATTTAAGGGGAGATGTGTTCGCATAATATTCTTAGCCATTAGATTTTCTATAGGCTAAGGTGATTTATTATCGATTGTCAATAAATCAATTAAATAGGATATTGCACCTTATAAATAAACGGCTCTATATCTACCCAATAACTGTCTATTTATATTGAGATTTTCTTTATTAACTTAATATGAGCAACAATGACTATGTTTAAAACAACATTTCGCCAAATAGCCGCGATCGCAGTTTCATTAATATCTCTATTAGCATCACCAATGTTATGGGCTGACAACAATAATACAGTTGAAGAGCAATTAAATACGCTTGAAAAATATAGCCAAGGTCGTTTAGGCGTGGCATTAATCAACACGGAAGATAACTCACAAATAATATACCGTGGTGAAGAACGCTTTGCGATGGCAAGTACAAGTAAAGTTATGGCAGTTGCTGCCGTTTTAAAAGCGAGTGAAAAACAAGCCGGATTATTAGATAAGAATATTACGATTAAAAAATCTGACTTAGTTGCTTACAGCCCTATTACAGAAAAACATTTAACAATAGGAATGACTCTGGCTGAATTAAGTGCTGCTACATTGCAATATAGCGATAATACAGCAATGAATAAGATATTAGATTATTTAGGAGGTCCAGCCAAAGTCACTCAATTTGCACGTTCAATTAATGATGTAACTTATCGCCTAGATCGGAAAGAACCTGAATTAAATACAGCAATTCATGGTGATCCTCGTGATACTACCTCTCCAATTGCAATGGCTAAAAGTCTTCAAGCACTGACATTAGGTGACGCGCTAGGTCAATCTCAACGTCAACAACTTGTTACTTGGTTAAAAGGCAATACAACGGGTGATCACAGTATTAAAGCAGGTTTACCAAAACACTGGGTTGTTGGGGATAAAACTGGCAGTGGTGATTATGGTACAACTAACGATATTGCCGTCATTTGGCCTGAAAATCATGCGCCATTAATTTTAGTCATTTATTTCACACAACAAGAACAAGATGCAAAATATCGTAAAGATATTATTGCTAAAGCTGCTGAAATTGTGACAAAAGAGATATCTAATCCACCTCAAACAAAATAAATTTCTTTATTGATAATCTAGATAAGAAATTAAATGTAATAATAGAGTTATTAATTGGCTCTATTATTACAAACACACATAATAATATAAATAAAATAACATACAGGCAAAACAATTAGACTGTAATAAACAAGCATAATATACTGGCTTCTATTAAATGGATTTATTTTAAGGAAGTAAGATGTCTGATCTATTTGAATTAATAGGTGAATTACTATCCTGTGCAGGTCAAATTACACTCACTCAGATCCGACTTTGTATCGTTATTCTTACCCTATTAATGTTAGTTATTGTCTCTTTATGTACTTGGTCATTTGAGCTCTATTTTATTGGTGCTTCATTATTTTTATGTATGTTGCTTTATACACCCGAGATATATCGGTTTATTAAAAGCTGGATAGTTTAATTTACAGTTATAAAAAAGCCTCCGTTAAATTAACTAGAGGCTTTCTCTATTAAAAATATCTCGTGTGATGATTTAAATTAACTAAATCTAAATGTGTAGAAAATTAAAGTGGTAAAGCAAAACTCACTTTTACTGTTTCCATTGGTACTTCTGTTTTTATACTTTGGATGCTTGGAATTTGTGTTAAATAATCGGCATGAAAACGACGATACGTTGCTAAATCTTTAGTAACGATGCGAATAAGAGCATCACATTCACCAGCCATTAAATGACATTCAACCACTTCAGGTAATACCTTGATAGCTTTTACAAACTCTTCAATAGTTTCAGCATCTTGTGCTCTAAACCAAATCCTTGCAAATAAAGATAACCCTGCATCAACCTTACTACCATCTAATACAGCAACATAACGAGTGATCACACCAGACTCTTCGAGTAAACGCACGCGACGAAGACAAGGAGAAGGTGAGAGTCCAACCTCTTTTGCCAGTTCAATGTTCTGGATTTTGCCAT
The DNA here is from genome assembly GCF_003144325.1 of Proteus terrae. Lineage (GTDB taxonomy): Bacteria > Pseudomonadota > Gammaproteobacteria > Enterobacterales > Enterobacteriaceae > Proteus > Proteus terrae. The sequence goes on along the minus strand of NZ_PENS01000005.1, from coordinate 272,039 downwards.
CACGTTGAAGCACCTGCAAAATATGTTTATCTATCTTATCTAATTTTATTGACATCAAAGATTAACCTTAATTCTATTTGTGGAATTTTATTGCCAATTAATTCTTTTTGTTAGCAACAAAGCAACCCGATTTTTTCGAAAACATCATATAATCTTTCCGCTAAATTTCACAGCAAAAACGATATTTCTCTTAAACTATCTCTATCAGGTGAAAAGATGGAATTTAACACTTTATTATTATTCGCACTGACTGTTCTACCGCTTATCTGCACGCCTGGGCCCGATATTCTTTTTATCTCATCTCAAGGGCTATCTGGCGGTATAAAATCAGCATGGATTGCCAATACTGGCGTTATATCAGGCTATTTAACCCATGCATTACTGAGTGCGTTAGGGCTTGCCGCCTTAGTATCAGCATCACCCATTTTATTTCATTTACTCAAATGGGTTGGTGTGTTCTATATTAGTTATCTTGCAATCAGAATGCTGATATCAGCCTGTAAAAAAGGTCAATTAGCCCTAGATGCCTCAAAAACCTCACATCTATTTCGTAAAGGTTTTTTAACCAGTTTTCTTAATCCTAAAGGACTACTCGTTTATCTCGCTATTTTACCAAACTTTATTGATAATCATAATGATGTAGCAACACAATCATTGCTGTTATCTGGGATATTTATCACGACTTGCTTAATTATTTATGGTCTGCTCGGCACCTTTTTTGCTTATATTGGCTTAAAAGGTGGTTTAAGTGAAAAACGTCGCCGCTATAACGATGGCATTGCAGGAGGATTACTCACTTTTGCAGCTATTAATCTGGCTTTAAATTAGCCTTAATCCTAAGCACTATTTATTATTCTAGTCAGTATTTGACCACAAAAATGCCTCTATTTAAGTGGTCGAATATCTGCCCATAATAATTGACAATTTGTGGTTAACGGTCTTATTTCACCTTCACGAATATCAGGCAACCACCAAGCGCCTTGGCCTTTTGACAAACGCTGACAAGTCGCGCCTATTAAAGTCCATTCGCCTTGAGTGACATAAATTAACCCTGCATGAGAACTAGGCAAAATAAGTGGCCGTGTTACTAAGGTCGTTTCTGCTTTCCAACACGTCCGACGTACCATGATATTTAGGCACTTTACGCCACCTTTAATAAGTTCAGATTTAACATGGATATCACCTGAAAAATCAAAAGGCTGATAAGAGTCTGTAACGGAATGACTAAGAAAACCAGGGCTATTTAAATTGACGCCATTACCTTCTAATAGCACTATTTGCCGTTCAATGTCAGGGAACTGTCCTAATGAGCTATTCTCTTCGATAGAGGTTAAACACGCTCGCCATGAAAAATCATTATTAACCGGCCAACACACAATTTCTTGCGTTGTGCCTTTTTGATTATTCCATGATATAAACGGTAACTCTTGCTGATCAAAACAACGTAGCTTCATTGTATCCTCCTGCAATATCTGGCTATCAGTCTGATAATGAGGTTAAGGATTAATCATTGGAGATTACCGTCAATAAATCAATAGCTAACTTTTAAAAATGTGCGCTGACGTCAGCTATTTACGTCGTAATTTTCTGCATCCTTCACCAATAATTTCCATTCCTTTTTCAGTACGACTATTCCATTGAAAAGAAGAGTTTAAACGGAATGCATGATTAAATTGGGAACTGGTGGAAAACATTGAACCCGGCGCAATACTGACACCTCGTTCTAATGCAAAGTGATAGAGTTTATTGGCATCAAATGTTGACTCAAACTCTAACCAGAGAAAATACCCTCCTGATGGAATATTCACTTTTACATCTTCAGGTAAATGCGTTTGTATCGCTTGCAACATCCGATAACGCCTTTGTTCTAACAATAATCTTAATCGGCGAAGATGCGTATCATAACCACTTTGTGATAAATAATCGGCTATAGCTTGTTGTGTTGGCATACTGGCAGAAACTGTACTCATCATTTGCAACTGCTGTATTTTTGTTGCATGTTTTCCTGCCGCAACCCAGCCCACACGAAATCCTGGTGCAAGGCATTTAGAAAAAGAAGCGCAATGTAAAACGCTATTTGTTTTATCAAAACCTTTTACTGGCATCGGTGCTTTCTGGCTGTTATAGAGTTCGCCATAGACATCATCTTCAATTAGCGTTATCTGTTTCTTCGCTAATATTTCCACCAGCCTTATTTTATTCTCATCGGGCATTGTTCCACCTAATGGGTTTTGACAATGGCTCATCAACCAACAGGCTTTAATATCGTATTGCTCCACTACCTTTTCGAGTTCATCTAAACAAATTCCTGTTACAGGATCTGTTCTAATGGCAATCGCTTTTAATCGCAAACGTTCAATGGCTTGTAATGCACCATAAAATGCAGGTGACTCAATCACAACCCAATCACCCGGTTCGGTAACAGCTTGCAAACTAAAACTTAATGATTCCATTGCACCAGCAGTAATCACAATTTCATCTGGAGAGACATGAATTCCTTGTAATGCATAGCGTTGTGCAATGTTACGGCGTAACTTTTCATTTCCCGGAGGCAGATTGATCACCGAACTTTGGGGCGCTAGATGTCTTGCAGCAGAAGCCAATGCACTACTTAATTTAGGTTGAATAAATAAACTCGGATCGGGGAAAGCGGAACCAAAAGGAATAATTTCAGGATCTTTACATGCTTGAAGGACATTGAAAATAGAGGTGCTTATCTCAACATTTTCACTCATGTGTAGCCCTTTACTGGCTGTCACTTGACCAAAGCGTGTATTACGATGAGCAACGTAATAACCTGATTGTGGTCGTGCGGTTATCCATCCTTGGCTTTCTAATAACTGATACGATTGTAAAACAGTCATTAAACTTAAACCTGATTGTTTCACCGTATCCCGCAATGAAGGTAAACGGTCACCAGATTGCCAGATATTATCTTCAATCTGTTGGCGTATTTGCGCTGCAAGCTGTTCATATCGAGTCATATAAAACTGTTCACCTCAAAACTGTTATAGTCATTTTTAAACTTATTGTCACTATTATAGCTTACTGTCATATGGTCTACTAATCCACACGATTTACCTGCAATTTATATTTACATATCAATAAAACGAGGTTTTTTATGCTTGGGTTAAGTGCCTTTGATTTGGCGCGTATCCAATTTGCGTTCACAGTTTCTTTTCATATTATCTTCCCTGCGATTACCATCGGACTGGCTAGCTTTTTAGCCGTATTGGAAGGTTTATGGTTAAGAACTCGCAATAAGGATTATTTAGCGTTATTTCATTTCTGGTCAAAAATATTCGCTGTTAACTTTGCTATGGGCGTTGTCTCTGGTTTGGTCATGGCCTATCAATTCGGAACCAACTGGAGTTTTTTCTCTGATTTTGCGGGCTCAATTACAGGCCCTCTACTCACTTATGAAGTTCTTACCGCTTTCTTCTTAGAAGCTGGTTTCTTAGGTGTGATGCTGTTTGGTTGGAATAAAGTAGGCGAAAAACTTCACTTTTTCGCAACCTGTATGGTGGCATTAGGTACATTAATGTCTACGTTTTGGATCTTGGCTTCAAATAGCTGGATGCAAACACCACAAGGGTTTGAAATTATAAATAACCAAGTTGTTCCTGTAGATTGGCTCGCGGTTATTTTCAATCCATCATTCCCTTATCGCCTTGCTCATATGGGTGTTGCTGCTTTCCTTGCTTCGGCCTTCTTTATTGCTGCATCTGCCTCGTGGCACCTGCTCAAAGGCCATAAAACATCAGCCATGAAAAAGATGCTTTCAATGTCGTTGTGGATGATTTTAATTTTAGCCCCCATTCAAGCACTCATTGGTGATATTCATGGTTTAAATACCTTAAAACATCAACCTGCAAAAATTGCTGCTATTGAAGGCCATTGGGAAAATAAACCGGGTGAAGCAACACCACTGATCCTTTTCGGTATGCCGGATATGGATGCTGAAGAAACTAAATATAAGATAGAAATTCCTTATCTTGGCAGCATGATCTTAACCCATAGCTTAGAAAAACAAGTTCCTGCATTAAAAGAGTTTCCAAAAGAAGACCGACCTAACTCACCTATCGTTTTCTGGTCTTTCCGCATTATGGTTGGCCTTGGTATGTTAATGATTTTAGTCGGTGTTTGGGGAACGTGGCTACGATATAAAAAGAAACTTTATGAATCTAAAGCTTTCTTACGCCTAACTTTTCTAATGGCGCCTTCAGGACTTATCGCTATTCTTGCCGGTTGGTTTACAACTGAAGTAGGACGTCAACCTTGGGTTGTTTATGGCATACAACGAACACGAGATGCCGTATCAGCACACGGCGAAATGCATATGAGTATAAGCTTGCTGATCTTCTTAGTTGTTTATAGCTCTGTATTCGGTGTTGGATATGCCTATATGTTAAAACTGATCCGTAAAGGTACACCGGAGGTTCATCATGGGAATTGATTTACCCGTTATTTGGTTCGTCATCATCGTATTTAGTACATTAATGTATATTGTAATGGATGGCTTCGATCTCGGTATCGGTGTGCTCTATCCATTTATTAAAAGCGACCAAGATCGTGACTTAATGATGAATACCGTTGCTCCAGTATGGGATGGCAACGAAACATGGTTAGTTCTAGGAGGAGCCGCATTATTTGGTGCTTTTCCATTAGCTTACGCGGTTATTCTTGATGCTTTAGCAATGCCTCTAACATTAATGCTTGTCGCCTTAATTTTTCGTGGTGTCGCATTTGAATTTCGTTTTAAAGCCGATGAAAATCACAAAGGTTTTTGGGATAAATCATTTATCTTTGGATCTATCTTAGCCACTTTTATGCAAGGCGTTGTCGTTGGTAGCGTAGTTCAAGGTTTACCAGTTGTTAATCGCACTTTTGCAGGTAGCTATTTTGACTGGTTATCCCCTTTTGCACTCTTTTGTGGATTTGGATTAGTTATCGCCTATTCCTTATTAGGATGTGGCTGGCTAATTATGAAAACCGAAGGTCATTTACAGCAGAGTCTATATAAGGTCGCTAAACCTCTTACACTTGTTATGCTTGCAGTCATTGCAGCGGTTAGTGCATGGACACCATTAGCACAACCTGCAATTGCTGAACGTTGGTTCACATTACCAAACCTGTTCTTCTTTTTACCTGTTCCTCTTTTAGTGTTGTATAGCACTTGGTTAATTTTACGCTCAGTGAAAAAACAAGGACATTACCTGCCTTTCTTTGGTGCGCTGGCCTTAATTTTCTTAGGTTTTGCAGGATTAGGGATCAGTATTTGGCCTAACATTATTCCACCTGCAATTAGTTTTGTAGAAGCGTCCGCACCGCTAGAAAGCCAAGGATTTATGCTAGTTGGCGCACTGTTTATTATTCCAATTATTCTCGTGTACACATTCTGGAGTTATTACGTTTTTAGAGGAAAAACAAATTATGAAGAAGGTTATCACTGATCCACAAATACAAAGCAAACCCTCGTTATTAAAAAGATGGGGATGGTTGATTACTATTTGGTTTTGTAGTGTTTTAGCCTTATTCGCAGTTTCTTCCCTCTTTCGTTTTTTAATGACGTTAGCCGGAATGAAAGTCAAGTAAAGGCAAAATACATACAGCAATATAATCAACTAGCACCGAATACGGTAAACTATAGAATAGAAGTAAAAAAAGGGCTGAAGTTATCTTCAGCCCTTTTATCTTTATTTAAGATAGTGAACGACTCTTTAATGTCATTAAAACTTAACCTATTCTTATTAAATACTCTTTTAGTAATTAATTTTTATATAAATTTCTTTGTTATAAAAATAAAACACAAAAGCAAATATTTTCATTTATCCATAATTAACTAAATTTAAATCAAACACCTTGATAAAATCATTTTAAATACATCATTTTTGATTAAAAATAAGAGATAAAATCTTTTTTAGGCATTTATTACGATAAATAAAGATATAAAAAATCCTATAAAAAGCTATCTTCTCTATAAATAAGATGGAATGAATGTTGAATTAAGTTTCCAAAGTAATTATGATATCGCCGCCTAGCAGGTTCATATCTGTATTATTTTATAAAGACACACCAAATGTGTCATTTAGATATGCCATATGATTAATTCAAGAATTAAATCCACTCCCTATTAAAAAAGGATGGATAATTGATGATGTCTGTTCAAAATACATATTTTGATAATTTAGATTTATCTTAATTGCTAAGAAAGATCACTTACACTAGGCTTACTCATTGTTGCTACTAAATTAAGGATGAAATCATGAATTGGTATTTGGAAGTCATTAAAAATAATTATGCTAACTTTTCAGGACGTGCTCGCAGAAAAGAATATTGGATGTTTACTCTAGTAAATACCATTATTATTACCATCCTATATGCTATTGTGATTTCATCAATAGACATGAATACGGGTGAAATGAGTGGATTAGGTTCAATTGTTGGTATCATTTTAGGTATTTACTCTTTAGCTATTATTATCCCTAGCCTTGCAGTGACTATTCGTCGCTTCCACGACCAAGATAAATCAGGTTGGATGTTTTTACTTGCATTTATTCCCGCTGTTGGTGGATTAATTGTTTTTGTCTTTATGTGCCTTGAAGGTACTAAAGGTGACAACAGATTCGGCCCAGATCCTAAAGCTTAATCTATTACTGAATGAATATAACAATACAGTGAGTGTAACTAGATTAAGTATACTCACTGTATTAATTGATTTTCCTACCTTTGTTACAAAGATCTAAAAACATTCCTTTCTTTAAATAAAATAACACTGGCTCATCTCCTCCCGCATTGTACTTTGGTATTTTTACTTGCTTCTAACGTTTCTAATTAACGCCATCACGTTATTACACTATGCTTATTGCATTGATCCTTAAGTTTTCTTTGTTATGAGTTTGAACTTAGTCACACAATATAAGTAAAAAATACGCTTTCCTTTACTAAATCAATGTTAATATTGATAATGACTATCATTATTAATTGAAAATAATAATATCTACGTCGATAAAACAATTAAATGAGTCAGGTAAAAAAACGTGAGTAACCAAAAAACACCTCAAGAAAAAAATATTTATAAACCAGCACCTCCTCGCCTAGTTCAAGTAAAACGTATTACTGATGTCACTCCAGGAATGCGCTGTATTACCTTTACTAGCGATGATTTAGATACTTATCCAGCAGATACTGCGGGAGCACATTTAAAAATATTCTTACCTTTAGAAGGCCAAGTTAAACCTACCGTACCGGGCTTTTCTGAAAAAGGCCCTAAATGGCCTGAAGGCGAACCAAGATCGATTGTACGTACTTATAGTGTTCGTGCTATTCGTCCTGAGCAAAAAGAGTTAGATATTGAATTTGCCGTACATGACGATGCAGGTCCTGCTATTGATTTCGCGCTAAATGCTAAGCAAGGCGACTATATTGGGATCACTAATCCGGGTGGCCCTGATCCTTTATTAGCACCTGCGTCACATTACTATATGGCAGCTGACCCAAGTTCATTACCAGCTTTAATGGCTTTAATTGAAACCATGCAGCCTAATGTTCAAGGAAAAGTTGTTATACGAGTAGAAGACGAAACACATCGTCAAGAAATTAAACACCCTAGCGGCTTAGAGATAATCTGGTTAATTGGCTCAGTAGAAGAACAAACCCAGAACTTAATTAATGAATTTATATCATGGGAATTGCCTGCTGAAGATGTGGCATTTTGGATTGCGGGTGAAGACAAAATTATTCGTGCATTAAGACGCCATATTCGTCGTGATAACGGTTACGATCGTAGTTTAATTTATGCCATTCCTTATTGGCGTTTTGGTTATGACGAAGAAGGTTATCATTCTGAACGTCATCATGTTATGGATAACGAAGACGTAAACTGAGTGATAAATTAAAGATCAAGTGTTGGCTGTACAGGCTGCATATTAAATCCTTCAATAATATGCAGCCTTTTTTATTTTATACAAAAATCCCTACGCCTATTTAATCATTATAAGCAGCTAATACATGCTGACATAATGTAGAGCGCACACAATCTTCTTGCATAAATTTAATCACTCCTACTCGATTATTAGCTTCAAATCGAATCAGTGCATCTGCTAATCCAGACGGTACATTAGTAGGTAAATCACACTGGGTAATATCGCCATTAACCACAACGGTGACATTTTCACCCATTCTGGTTAGAAATAATTTCATTTGATTTACCGTAACATTCTGCGCTTCATCTAGAATAACAAATGCATTTTCAAAAGTACGCCCCCGCATATAAGCGAAAGGTGCAATTTCAACTTTACCGATTTCAGGTCGTAAACAATATTGTAAAAATGAAGCACCTAAGCGTTTCACTAATACGTCATAAACCGGACGAAAATACGGTGCGAATTTTTCAGCAATATCGCCGGGTAAGAAACCGAGATCTTCATCTGCCTGCAATACTGGTCGAGTAACAATAATACGTTCTATTTCTTTATTAATTAAAGCTTCGGCAGCCATTGCGGCACTAAGAAAGGTTTTACCACAGCCAGCTTCGCCTGTGGCAAAAATAAGATTTTGATGCTTAATTGCATTCATATATTGGCGCTGTGCTTCGTTGCGAGGAGATAACACACGTTCATCGCGTTTTTCTCTCGCCATGCCAATGGTATCAATATCCCCAAATCCCGGTAAAACCATAACATTATCTCGATGTGCTCCATTACGTTGTTCTTTACGTGAGGTGCGTTTATTTTCTCGGCGTAAACGTGTTGCTGCTTTTTGTCTACTCATAGTGGTATTTACCCTTGTTAGTCTTCAAAAAGTCATCGACATCTCTGTTTTTATTCCATTCACTTACCGGTGAGTCCCCTTCAGACTCTATTTAGTCGCAGAAAACAAAAAACCGGTCACAATCCTGAACATTAAACATCAATGAACGGGTTGTTGCCGGTTTTCTGTGAGTAACGAGATATTTCCATTGCTTCTGTCATTCATATTCCCCATCATGGAGTTAGAGTGAAAATTAACGAAGCTTTATGACAGTATAATGACAAAATAAAAATATTTTCAATACTGAGATGATTTATAACGAGATGGACTTAACATAAAAATAACAATAAGTGTTATTTTTTGGGGGGAATAAATGAATTTCTTACGATTGCCTTTTGTTTATTGGTTACTACTTAACCTCATTCCATTTATTGGTTTTGAACTTCACTCTGGCTCTCTTAAAATGGGCTTCTTTTTTTATCTCGGTTTACTCACTATTACGACTTCTGGGATCTGGCTTTTTTATTGCCTCTCCTTTTTTATTAAACAAAAAACATCTCCTAATCCCAATCACACACCTCGACAATTAGTGACAAGTGGTCCTTATAAAATAAGTCGCAATCCTATGTATCTTGGTTTTTTAGATATCAGTATCGGGTTATTTTTTATTTTTGGTAATTGGGGTTTTTTAGGAGCTGCAATTGCGTTTTACTTTATTACTGATCGCTATACGATAGTACGTGAAGAGAAAATCTTAAGTGAATTATTTCCACAAGCGTGGCAACAATATTGTCGCCACGTTCGTCGTTGGATGTGACCTAAATAATTACGATTAAGGCTGTTTACAGTTATTAGCTAAACGGTAACCTGCCTTAATAGCCTCACTCTCTGTTTTAAACAAAACCGCATTTTTATCTGACATTGTTTTATAACCAGAACAATGTGCAAAATGGTAGATCTTACTATTAACATTACCTTTAATATCTTCAGATTGTGATGTATTTACTTGTTTAGGCGTTTCAGTTTTAGCTTTAGTGGCTGGTGCACTATTTGTTGCAGATAATCCGGCACCGCTATTTTTATGTCCTAATTGCCACTTCACTTCACCCGTCACAAACGGATTATGATATCCAACAATACGAGCAATACGGTTATCACGCTCTTTTTCCCAAGCTGTTGGTGGATAAGCATTATCCCAAGCCATTAATAACTGTTGTTGTTGGCGTGACATAGAGAGGTTATAGCGATCATGTAAGTAGAAATAAACCCTTGCTACTTGCCCCTTAACTTCATTGCGAGGTTCAAAAGTACGTGACGCGAAGTCAACACGGCTACGGCATTGACCATATTGATAAGGTGCTTGTGCTGGTAATTGTCCAAAACTAAAATTGCTACGATCCCCATTAACTTCACCAATAGATGGCGCTAAATTGTGTAAATCAGCTTCAATTTTGCCAAATACAGGATCGTTTTTCACACAATTAGTTCTGCCTCCATTTTGCCAACATTGGCGTTGATGACCAAAAACCCATGCGGGAACAATATGCTCCCACTCAATACGTTCTGCTCTTGTTTGTTGGGTTCTGATTTTATAACCACAACTGGCTAAATTAACACGTCCACCAGATTTACCTACCCATTCCCAATCACAACCACAATAAATAGTGCCTTGTGATTTTTGATTTTGATCATAATAAATACGTTCTTTTGCTACCTCTTTCGCTTTTGTAAAATTTTCGGGGGCTTGTGCTTGCACTTTTAGCGTAATAAAAAACAAACCCAACACAACCGCGGTATAGTGTAATATTTTTCTCAAAGTGGTATCTGCCTTACTCTTTGTTTTATTAAACCCAATAAGAATTATTTTTAATAACCAACTGATAATCTTATTTTTATTTAGCCTAATCTTACCTTTTTTTTATTTATTTTGGGCAATCTTTCTTGCTATTTTTTGTATAAAAAATAAAACAATAAGCGTGAATGGTGATAGAAAAAGCCGTTATTCTCGACATTAACGTAAAAGGGATTTGCTATGGTTTAGTCCATCAATGATTTGGAGAAATTTAAAAATGAATGAGAATATGCTGAATTTGATGGACGAATTAGTCGAGATAACAAAAAAACATGCGAATAACGAAGATGTTAAAGCGCATGCTAGTTTAGAGTCTGAGAATAAATTACGAATTCAGATTATTATTTCTGACAAAAATGAACTGGATATTACATTAAATTCATTACAACACGCGATGTAAGTCATTATACACTCGGACGCTTGCGATATAACCATAATCCCGGCAAGGATAGCCCGATAGAGAGCGCACCGACAATAAATGAAGCTTTAAGGAAATTAGTAACTAAAGCTTCAAAAATTTCTGCGCTATAACCAATTTGTGTTAACTTCACCACTGAGATCATCGCTATATATGCATTTATTCCTGGGAACATCGGAATAACCGCGGCAACAGTAAAAACTTTAGGGTGTGCAAGCCACCAACGTGACCATTGAATACCAATGCAACCCACTAAAATGGCAGCACAAAAACTTGCCCATTCTATGTTCATCCCGCTCATTACTAAAACAGTACGAGAGCCGTGCCCTATTGCTCCTAATAGTGCGCAATATTTTAATGCCCTTAAAGGTACATTAAATACCATCGCAAAACCTACTGCGGGAATAGCAGCTAAGATCATATCTTCAATTAGGGTGAGAAGTATCGTTATTATGCCCAATCTCTTAACTCCCATACTGCCATAGCTAAAATAACGCCTAAACAGGTGGCTAAAGTTAACATTGTTGCCATTGCCCAACGCGCTAAGCCTGTATTAACGTGCCCTTTAAACATATCAGCAACAGCATTAATTAAAGGAAACCCGGGAACAAGTAATAAAACGCTGGCTGCCATTGAAATAGTCGCCGTGGTTTGAAAATAAGAGAGCTTTAATAATAGACCAGAGACTGAAGTTGCCACAAATGCAGTAATACAGAAATTAATTAATGGGTTCATTTGGCGATGTGTTAATGCTTGGCGAACAAACATACCAAGACCACCACCAATGGCAGAAACTAAAAAGCCATCCCAATTACCACCATTTAATTTAGAGAAACAGCCACAAGATAAGGCAACCATAAAAATAATCGCCCAACGAGGATAACGTAACGGTTTTATATGCTCAAAGCGTTTTCTTGCTTCATGAATATCTGCAAGGTGATGTTCGACCAAAATAACAATATGCTGCACTTCAGTGACAACATGCATATTAATACCGCGATCGACAATCTTACGTGTTGAAGTTTGGCAATGCCCATTAACAATGGTGGTTAATACCACTGCATTAGCAGAAATTGCACTTTCGACTTGATGTACACCTAAAGCTAAACCTAGGCGGGTTGAAAGCTGTTCAACCAGCATACTTTCTGCACCATGCTGCAATAACAACAACGCAGTTTGAATACATAACTTGGTAATTTCACGCTGTTTATCTTGTGAAATGGCAGTACAATCCGCCATTATCTCATTATCCATACTATGCCTTAGTTTTAATCAAAAACGAGCCATTGCTAATATAAAGTTTATCAGCATAGCTCGTTTCTCGCTCTATTATCTTTCAATACTATTATGAACAAATAAAATATTTAAGGCTGTAGGCAGATCAATGTTATAGGTGGATAGTCATAAATATTGTTATAGAAAGTTACACTACAGTGATTAAATATCCGTTCCTTATTTTTAACTTACATCATCAAATAGCAATCACTGTTTTAATAAAAAAGCACTCAAATAAGTGCTTTATAAACTAATTTAATTAAGAAAATTAGTAAGGTTTAATTACTTCACCAATTCATTAGCTTGAATATAAGACTCTCCCAGAGTTTCTGCAACAAATACAGGAACACCATAAACAGCAGAAATAACAGAAGAGAGTTGTACCAGTTGCTCTTTATCATTTTTTTGTGGATCGGCAGTCATTATCATACCTACACAATATTCACTAAGAAGCTTTTTCCCCTCTTTAAGCCAACGTCTAACCGCCTTCATCCCTTCCATATCTTCTTTTTTATGCTCTTTATCCTTTTTATTGATGGAAGGGTAAACCAGAACAAATTTTCTTTTTTCGTTTAATACAATATCCATTTCAGCAGTCCAATCATTGGCATCTTCCAGTGTTTCTGGAAATATTTTCATCGTAATAACAGGAAATTGCTCAACACCCATAACGGTAAAAGTTTTATTATTCAACATAATACTCATCTCTAATTAATAACAATCGTTACACTTTAGAATGACTATCATTCTCAATCAATAAAGATCCGAGTATTTAAAATAAAACCGCATTAATAAGCAATCACATTCACCTACAATTTAAAATGGCAATGCTTAAATTTAAAAATAAAAAACCCCTAAATCGAGATCTAGGGGTTGCATACTATTTTCTAACTTCTATAAAAATTTTAGCGAACAACTAAAACAGATTGCTTAGCATAAGCAACAATACCTGATGCATTTGAACCCAATAGATGGGTTGAAATACTAGGACGACGAGAACCTATTACAATTAAATCTGCATGAATTTTTTCAGCGAGTTCTAAAACTTTATCTCTTGCAGAACCAAATACGGCTGAAAATTCGACTTGTTCATTTGGCAAATCAATGCCATCAGCTAATTCTTGCAGTTGTTCTTGTACACGCTCAAGTGCTTTATTTGCAAAAGAGCTGAGCATGTCATAATGATAGCTATAACTAATAGAGAAACGTGAAATATCAGGAATGGCATGGAAAAGATGTAGTTTTGCGCCTTCTAATTTGGCAATATAAACAGCATGTTGTAAGGCTTTAGTCGTTAACTCATCTTCTGAAATATCAACAGGTACTAGAATTGTCTTGTACATAGCAACTCCTCATTATCAGATTATTGTCTGTTTATTATTGTAGCGTTAATCCCACAGCTTGCTTATTTAATCTTCCTCTAGATGCCATTTATGCAATTGTCGATGAATAAAAGGTGTCACTACAAGCCCAATTGATAAAATAAAAACACACTGAAGAAATAAACCATAAATTGCAATAAAAAAGCGCCCTGTTGGGGTTGCAGGTGCCGGCTCTACCGGTTGACCACTTAACATAGAGATTGCATTTAATGAAGATTCCATAAAACTATGTCCTTCAATTAAATAAAATCCTAATACGCCGGGTAATAATCCTAAAAAAAAGAAAATAGAGCCTATTACATAATAGCGTAAGATGCGTAGAATAAAATGATCGAGCCTTAAAAGTTCTTGGGTAAATTTTTCCATTCTTATTCACTCTATAGAGTGTTTATTCAATAAATGGCTTATTGAATAAATAAGATAAGCTACACAAAAAAACTAAAAAATATGCTATGAGAGATGCTCATAGCATATTAGTAATATATTAACGAACCACTAATACTGAAATTTCAGCATAGCGAACAACACCCGCAGCGGTTGAGCCTAATAAATGAGTGCTGATATTAGGTCTACGTGAACCAATCACAATTAAATCAGCTTGAATATCTTTTGCTGTAACTAAAATTTCATCACGCGGTGAGCCAAAAGTAACCGTATAAGCGACCTTTTCAGCAGGCAAATCCACCGAATCTACCAACATTTGCATATCATTCTCTGCCTTCACTGTCGCTTTATCTTTAATTTCTGGATAACCCAATGAATAAGCATTAATGATTGCTGAAGAGATAGGAAGAACATGAATTAAATGTAAATTAGCTCCCGTTTCTTTTGCTAAATACACTGCATGTCGTACCGCTTTACTGGTTAACTCTTCTTCTACAATATCAATAGGCACTAAAATCGTTTTATACATAATAACTCCTCTCAACTCTCCATTTGCCTTAATCCTATCGCAATAACCCAAAGATTACTGTGAGTGAATTAACTAAAAACAATCTAATCTTAATATAAACCTACTTTAATTATTAATACGTTAAGCTAAAAATAAAAGTGATCATTCAAAATAGTTTGCATTATGTTGCTGTGCTAACGTCCATATTTGATTACGAATATTTCGGATAGTATCAATCAATTCTGATGCAGTTAATCCTATTGGCCCAATACCTTTTTCAACTAAGATATCCGCCGCCATTCCATGTATCCAAACCGCACTTTTTACAGCATCAGACATTGTCATTCCTTGTGCCAAAAAACTGCCCATAACACCCGTTAGCACATCACCACTCCCTGCGGTTGATAATCCACTATTACCGGTTTTATTAATTGTGATTTCCCCTTTCGGGGATGTCACTACAGTATTTTGCCCCTTGATTATTGCCCAACAATGATAAAGCTTTGCAATCTCTTTTGCCGCTTCTTCTCTATTATTTTGAATATCATTTAGTGTGCAATTAAGCAAAATAGAGGCTTCTTTAGGGTGTGGTGTTAATACACAATGCTGATTAAGTGAGAATTCTGATTTTAATTTAGCCATTAACACTAATGCATCTGCATCAAAAACATAGGGTATATTTTCATTACGTTGTGCCAAAGCTATTGATAAGATCTCTTCAGAATTTGCAGATAATCCTAATCCACATCCAACCGCCCAAGCAGAAATATCTTGTTGATTCATCAATGTCAGTGCTGTTTTGAGCATAAGCTCTGGCGCACTATCAATAAAAGGAACAGGAAGTTGTGGCTGAGCAAAACCAAGAAATACCTTTCCGCACCCTGCTTTTAATGCACTTTTACCGGCTAATACAATCGCGCCACTCATTCCTTCTGCACTACCTACAATGCCTAATGTGCCAAATGTTCCTTTATGTGTATTCCCTGACTTGCGCTGATAAAGTGCGGGATAATGAGTGATCGCGTGTAATAGTTGTTCTTCATTCATATTATTTCCCTTCCCTCCTTTTTCTGCATTTTTTCTTATTGCTGGCAATGGTTGCTGTACCACATCTGTTTGTATTAACGTTCAAAACATAATGTTCAAAGTATAGCGTGGTTTTAACAAATAAATGGGATCACTAACTATTTTGTCTCTTTATCATGCTAACAATTTCAATATGATAAAATGCTTTCATTATCACTATTCATACCTTGCTGAGACTTTGCTATTCTAATGACCTAGCCTGATATGATTTATAAATTAAAGACAAAGGAACGTAGATAATGAACGAGAAGTTTAAAACACAAGCAGATGTGGAAACATTAGCAGAAGAAGTGGCTTGCTTAAAAACACTAGTCACCTATATGTTAAAAGCATTAGGTCAAGCAGATGCTGGACGTGTTATTTTAAATATTGAACGTGCTATTGCAGAAGTTGATGACGAAAAACAAGCAGAGACATTCCGTAATACAATTAGCCAAATTAAGACAGCTTATCGCCAATAATATGTTTATTTTCGAGTTAAGTACTTACACATATTTTTATCCTATTTTCTAAACTTTTTGTGCTGCACAAATAAACAAATTTTAGTTTCAAACTTCCTATATACTCAATCTCGAAATAAACCATTCTTTATTCATTTAGCTACCCCTCTATCCTTGTAGAGGGGATTTTTTTCTCTTTTACCCATCCTCGATTTTCCTATTTGAATTATTTTCGATAATTTTATCTAAGGATTGATATCAAAACCTCTTTTTGTTTAATGTTTTTAATGTTATTTAAATTAAATCGCAGTATTAAAAGTTTTCTTGTCATAACTAACACGATTACAAATCAACCTACTAAATACAATATATTAAAATTATCTTAATGTTAACAGATAGTTACTTAACTCTTTTTTATTCTTATTTTTATATTTAAAACGGATTTTTTGTTATTTTTAACACAAATAAAAAACCACCTTATGAAATGTAAATAAAGATAAATCCTAATATTATTATATTTTGAGTTGTTTCCGTTGTTGTAAATTGTGAACTTTTATTCAGTCAAAAAATGCTAGCTTATTGTCCCTAAACACAATTATAACAATACTGGTTAAAACCCATTGAATTAAAAATATTAACTATTTATATTTTTACACTTATTCTGATTTATCGTCACTCCTGTTTATATGTTACACTCAATAAGTACGTACTAAAAAATAAACATGAGGCTAAAATGAAACCACTTCTCTTATCTCTGCTATTATTACCTGCTGTTGCTTTTGCTAACCCAACAAAAATGGCTGATGATTACTGCGATACTTTTAAAGATATCTCAATTAAAGCTTATGACACAAAAGAGCCAGCAGAGAAAATTGCTAAAGATGCAGTAGCCTCTTTAAATGCAAAGAAATTTGATTTTGCAAAATTAGAAGCAACTGAAGCGCAATTTACTGAAGGTACTATCGAAGTTGTTAACTCTTTACGTGACGCAAAAGCTGAAATTGGTTCTCGAGCAGAATTCCAAGAAGGCCTAACTCAAATTGTTGCCGCTTGTAAAATTCAATTGGTCTCAGCGTTAGAAGAGCAGAAAAAATAACTATCTCATTAGTAATGAGAGTAGCAATCAATTTAAAGAGTAGAAATTATCCTGCTCTTTTTTATTTCCCCTCTCCATCACTTATTCTTTTCCTTTTTGCTTTTTTCTCTTTCTCTATACCCTAAATAATTCAAGGTGCGGAAGTATGACGAGTATCAATTATAGAGTATCTATCTATCGATATTAAGGTTTATAATACCTCGGTAAATACTTGTTAGTACTGGCCATAAAAAGGAGATATTGTGAGCAACGAACAATCCATCCAGCGTTTAAGAAGACTACGCCAGTCCGAAAACCTGCGCGCGCTCTTTCAAGAAACAACCTTAACTAAAAATGATCTCGCTCTACCTATATTCGTAGAAGAAGGGCTTGATGATTACCAACCTATTAAAAGTATGCCAGGTGTCGTTCGTATTCCTGAAAAGCGTCTTGCTTATGAAATTGAACGTATTGCAAAAGCAGGCATTAAAACTGTCATGACTTTTGGGGTATCGCATCATCTTGATGAAACAGGGAGTGATGCTTGGAAAAGTGATGGCTTAGTTTCTCGCATGTCTCGTATTTGTAAAGATGCAGTACCAGAAATGATTGTCATGTCTGACACCTGTTTTTGTGAATACACATCACATGGTCACTGTGGTGTTTTACATGGCGAACATGTTGATAATGATGAAACTATCTATAATTTAGGTCTTCAAGCTGTTGCTGCGGCACAAGCTGGCGCAGATTTTATCGCACCATCTGCTGCAATGGACGGCCAAGTCGCCGCTATTCGTGCAGCACTTGATAAAGCAGGATTTAGCGATACTGGTATTGTTTCTTATTCGACTAAATTTGCTTCAGCCTTATATGGTCCTTTCCGTGATGCAGCAGGCTCTCGCTTAATTGGTGATCGTAAGACGTATCAAATGAATCCAATGAACCGCCGTGAAGCGATCCGCGAATCATTAATTGATGAGCAAGAAGGCGCTGATATGCTGATGGTTAAACCTGCTGGTGCTTATTTAGATATTATTCGCGATGTACGTGAACGTACTTTATTACCTTTAGCGGCTTATCAAATCAGCGGTGAATATGCTCAAATTAAATTTGCAGCATTAGCCGGTGCAATCGATGAAGATCGTGTAGTAATGGAGACTTTAGGTTCAATTAAACGCGCTGGTGCAGATTTAATTCTATCTTACTTCGCACTGGATTTAGCTGAAAGAAACCTACTTTAACCATCTTATACTCTGAATAATTCAAGATGCAGCTAAATGGCAATTGCAATAATGCTCAGCTAACAACGCTGCAACTTGAAGTATAATGAGTACTTAATTATGAGGTTAATATGGATAACTGTATTTTCTGTCAAATCGTTGCTGGAAAAGCACCTTGCCATAAAATTTGGGAAGACGAACACCACCTTGCTTTTCTTTCTATATTTCCGAATACCAAAGGCTTTACGGTTGTTATTCCTAAAAAACACTATCCAAGTTATGCTTTTGATCTCAGTGATGAAGCCTTAGCGTTGTTAGTGATTGCGACGAAAAAAGTGGCAAAAATCTTAGATAAAACATTTCCTGATGTTTCACGTTCAGGAATGTTTTTTGAAGGATTTGGTGTTGATCATGTTCATAGTAAACTTAGCCCAATGCATGGCACTGGTGATATGACAAAATGGGCACCTATTGAAAATAAGCAGAAGATTTTCTTTGATAAATATCCGGGTTATCTTTCATCTCACGATTTTGAACGAGCAAGTGATGAAGAGCTTGCACAACTTGCGACACTGATCAGAAAAAATAACCAATAGTAAAAGCCCAACCTACTCTTTTTATACCTGCATAAAAATTTTAGATATAAAAAACGCCCAGTCTTATTTTAAGCTGAGCGTTTTTTTATCAAGATTAAAAACATTATTTAGTTGAAAGCTTTGCTTCCATTGGTAAATAAGGCTGAACTTTCTGTTCAAGGAGTTCAATTAATGCCGGATCGTTAAAACGATAATTATCAGGTATTCCCAATACATGCGCTTTTTTATAGCGCATAGTTGCAGGAAAATGTGCAGATAATCGATTTAAATGTTTAGATTCCATGACAAGCACTAAATCAGCCCATTTAAGTAATTCGTTATCAACCACACATTGCGCATCTTTGCGCGTACCCGCCGAAAGTGTATTAATGCCTTCTCTATCTGCAAACAACAGTTCTGCGGTTGGGCTTCGCCATTGATTTTTACTGCAAATAAATAAGATATTCATCATTACTCACTATCAGATAACGCATTTAATCGGCGCTGACTACGAGAAATTCTTGGGTATTCAATTCCTAATTGTGCAGCTCTGGTCATTTTAAGTGATCGAGTATATAAATTAGACCATTTTTTTTCTGGTTTAAACATCACTCGTGAACAACCCATTTCTTGATGTTTATTTTTGCGGTTAACACATTGACGCCAACCACGATCTCTTTGTGTAGACATAAAAACCTCTCAGATTAAAGGGATAGCAGCCGCAGTAATACGGAGAGGGTCTAACAGTGTCTTATTTTAGTTGAATTAGGTAAATCTGCAATGATAAATACAGCAATGATTCATTTTCATTCAATAAATATTTTAATAAGCAAACAAAGAGTATTATAGATTTGTTGTTCTAACTGAAAAACTCATTATTTCTTAATCAAAACTAATCTCATTCGCTAATTTAGCAGAAGATTGTGTTCTTAAAAATGCGACTTGAATTACGGCAGGAATTGTTACGCGATAAGCAGTACTACCAATATCAATTGCCGTCCATATTCCTGTAATAGCCCAACCAACAGGCCCAGCTAAGATTGACATTGTTCTCATTAATGTGCCATTCGCAGCAAAACTTAATCCTCTACCAATTAAGGCTTTCATTATTTGGTTTACGATAATCGCCGTTAACTGATACGACTTAAATCCACCAGCTCTAAATATTGCCTGAAAACCAGCTGTTAGTGTTTGTGCTGTTAGGCCAGATGTATTTTTTACACCTAATTCTCCACCTAGTTGTTTAATTTGTTCTGGTGTCATAGAACCTAGTGCATCTGTTACTATTTTCATCAAAAGATTATTTTCAATAATTTCAATAGTAGAATTTTTATTATAATTAACTTTTAATTTATCACAGACATCAATTAATACTTCTCGATATAAAACACCTTTTCCCCCTCTAAACATGGTGGCGAAAGTATTACCGCCAAAACATTGTATTTCAGCGGCGATTTCTTCCCAATATAAACTATGATTAGGATAAAATGCTTTATAATTAGAATTATTTGTTAACTCTTCTGTCCAACGTTTTTCGCCATCTTTATCATGTGTTAATAAATAAACAAGATCATTCAATTCTTCATTTGAACATTCTGAGAGAAAAACTAGATCTTCATCATAACGATATGCCATAAACATCTATCTCCTTTTATTATGTTTTATAAATAAGATTATTTAATTGGATTTTATAGGAAATTAAACAGATTAAATATCTTCTTGTTTTATATAAAACACCAAATATGAGATAATAATAATTTAAATATATTTATTTGTGTTTGGGGATTGCATTTCACAACCATAAGGTAAATATCTATTTTTAAGTTAAGTAATACAAATAAAAAAAACATAAAATAATTAAGCATTAGATGCCTATTTATTATTCAATTCATTAATTTACTTATATAAAAAAGTCATCCTAAATAAAGATGACTTTTGCTACAATTATTTGGTTATTATTTATAATTAATCCACATTGGCTTATCTAACATAATTTCTGTTTTTGCTGGCTCTGTTTGTGCAATGACTTTACCTTGGCGAATAGAATAACGCACAGGTACTTGACGACGTAAAGCATCAAATCCATTATCCGCTGGCAGAATAATAAAGTTTGCACTATTGCCTACCTCAACACCATAATCCGTTAAAGCGAGTGTTTTTGCGCTGTTGTGGCTAATTAACTGTAATCCGTTATCAATTTGACCATAGCCCATTAATTGGCAAACATGCAATCCCATATGTAAAACTTGGAGCATATTTGCTGTGCCTAATGGATACCAAGGATCAAAAACATCATCATGACCAAAACAGACATTAATATTACTTTCTAGCATCTCTTTTACGCGAGTAATACCACGACGTTTTGGATAGGTATCAAAACGACCTTGCAAGTGAATATTAACTAAAGGATTTGCCACAAAGTTAATTCCAGACATTCTTAATAGTCGGAATAAACGTGAAGTATAAGCGCCATTATAAGAATGCATTGCAGTTGTATGACTGGCTGTCACTCGTGAACCCATATTCTCTTTATGTGCTAAAGCGGCAACAGTTTCAACAAAGCGAGACTGTTCATCATCAATTTCATCACAATGAACATCAATTAAACGATCATATTTTTGTGCTAATGCAAAGGTTTTATGCAGTGATTCAACACCATATTCACGCGTAAATTCAAAGTGTGGAATAGCACCTACAACATCAGCACCTAATTTTAATGCTTCTTCTAATAATGCTTCACCATTAGGGTAAGACAAAATACCTTCTTGTGGAAAAGCAACAATTTGTAAATCAACCCAAGGTTTAATTTCTTCTTTCACTTCCAGCATTGCTTTTAATGCTGTTAGTGAAGCATCTGAAACATCCACATGGGTTCTAACATGTTGAATACCATTAGCAATTTGCCATTGTAGCGTTTGCCATGCACGTTGTTTAACATCATCATGAGTTAACAGTGCTTTTCTTTCAGCCCAACGCTCAATACCTTCAAATAATGTCCCCGATTGATTCCAATTCGGTTGTCCTGCTGTTTGTGTTGTATCTAAATGAATATGAGGTTCAACAAAAGGAGCGTGAACTAAACCACCTTGCGCATCTAATGCTTCAGGATGAAAATTATGTTCAGGTTGTGGCTCTATCACTTCAATTTTGTTGTTTTTAAGCGTAATGCGCCACAAACCTTCTTTTCCAACTAGACGAGCATGATTAATTTGTTCGATATTCTTACCCAGCATGACTTATCTCCGCTTGTCGAGCTGTACGACGATTTAATATTGGATTTAACACAGCGTAGCTTATTGCTCCCCCTAGCACAGCATTAACAGGCACAATACCCGGTAACCAGTGCCCTGCAACAATACCTATTGCAACAGCAAGTAGCGCTACCCAGTTAACCGATTGCATTGTAGCAATATTAAAGGTGTTATAGCGTGCTTTATTCATCAGATAATCTGCAATAATAACACCTCCTACTGGTGGAATTGCTGCAGATAAAAAGGTAAGCCAACCTACAAAGTTATTATATAGCCATAAAGCACACAGCGTACCGATGATACCGTTTATGACTGAAAGTTTCTTACTTGATAAACCAGTAATATTGGCAAAACCTAATCCTGATGCATATAACGCGTTGTCATTCGTTGTCCAGATATTTAACCCCAGCACCACGATAGCAGGAAGTAATAATCCTTGCGCAATCATCACATCCGAGATATCTGCCATTCCTAGTGAAGCAGCACCTGCAGCACCAAAGACAAACATCAAGGTATTTCCTAAGAAGAAGGCAACAATTGCGACAATCACTGCAACTTTAGGGTTTCGTCCAAAGCGTACGAAATCAGCCGTCAGCGTACCTGCACTAATAAAGGATCCAACAACCATCGCCAGCGCTAAATTAAAATCTAATGGTTGAGCAGGTTTAACGGCCATTAGCGTTGAAAGCCCCCCCATATCATGTATAGCAAGGTAAACAGAGTAACTTCCAAGGATTGCGATAGCAGGAACAGCAATGATAGAGAGAACAGTGAGAGCGGAAATACCGAAGAATACTGTGATGGTCATTAAAATGCCGGAAACGGCGATAAGGAGATTAATATCAATACCAGTAGCTTTTCCTACCGGGATGGCAAACATTGCCACACCCACACCAAACCAACCAACCTGAGTACCACCGAGTAAAAATGAGGGAAGCCAAGAACCTTTAATACCGAAAGAGTAACGCGCGAGGAGATGAGTAGTAAGACCTGTTTTTGAACCAATAAAACCAAGAAATGCGGTGTAGATACCAAGAAGAAGATTACCAATTAGAACTGCGAGGAAGAAATCATTAAAGGAAAGACCAGTACCAAGAGCGCCGCCAGTCCACATACTGGCTGAAAAAAACGTTAATCCCAACATCACAAAGGTTAACGCCAATCCACCCTTTCTTGCGGATATGGGCACTGGGCCCTGACTATAATTGTTATCCTGAGACACTTTAACCCCCTATTAATTTCACCAGGCCAAAAAAATCTGACGAATTCTATCTGCATAAAAATATTATGCAAACGTTTTCGTTGTCTGTTTACGATAATTAATGGGATGCTTCAGTTATGGAGAGTTGACATTTATCACAAAAATGACAGTAAAACCGTTGTTTTACTTGAATTTATCTCGTTACTTTGAATTTCTTTTATAAAGTAATTTTATTTAGAAATATTTATGATAAAAATTAATCATATTTTTTCCTGAATATTTAGACTTTATATAAAGTATTTTTATATAAATTCAATATCAACAAAGAGGAAATAATGATAAAAAGACAAAAAAGGAATTTACATTCCTCTTTTGTCTACCCTAATTTATAGGCTTAGATTTGTTTTTCTTACAGGTTGATCACCTGCAACATAATAGTCAGCTTGGCTTTTAGGTAAAGGGTTTATTCCTCTCACTTTATCTGCTAGCTTTTCTGCCATCATAATTGTAGTTGCATTCAAATTCCCAGTGATTATTAGTGGCATGATAGATGCATCAATAACTCTTAAGTTTTCTATGCCGTGTACTCGACCTTCCTCATCGACAACTGCCATTTCATCTGTTCCCATTTTACACGTGCCGCAAGGATGGAATGCTGTTTCAGCACGTTCTCTGACAAAAGCATCAAGCTCTTCATCACTTTGAATATGTTTCCCTGGGCTAATCTCTTCTCCACGATAAGCATCTAATGCCGGTTGTGCCATTATTTCCCGTGTGATCCGAATTGCAGCGCGAAACTCTTCCCAATCTTGTTCTGTGGACATGTAATTAAACAAGATACTAGGATGTTGATGAGGATCTGTAGAGGCTAATTTTACTCTCCCTCGACTAGGTGAACGCATCGATCCTACATGTGCTTGGAAACCATGAACATCTACCGCATTGGTGCCGTTATAATTAATGGCAACGGGCAGAAAGTGGAATTGAATATTGGGCCACGCATATTTTTCGCTAGAGCGAATAAATCCGCCAGCTTCAAATTGATTGCTTGCACCTATACCTGTTCCTTGAAATAACCATTGTGCACCAATCTTAGGTTGGTTATACCATTTTAAAGCAGGATAAAGTGAAACAGGCTTTTTACATTCATACTGCAAATACATTTCTAGATGATCTTGCAGATTCTCCCCAACTCCCGGTAATACATGCACAGGAGAAATATCAAATTCATTTAATATTTCTTCAGGCCCAATACCAGAACGTTGCAATATTTGAGGTGAGGCAATTGCCCCCGCACAAAGCAATACTTCTCGACGGGCTTTTACATAATGAAGAGTAGTATTTTCTCCTAAAAGATAACGCACACCAATTGCTTTTTTTCCTTCAAACTCAATAATATCTGTTATAGCGTGAGTCTTGATCGTTAAGTTTTTTCGTGCTTTAGCTTGATCAAGATAACCTCTTGCGGTGCTTGCTCGGCGACCTTTCGGTGTGACTGTTCTATCCATTGGGCCAAAGCCCTCTTGCTGATAGCCATTAAGGTCAATCGTTCTTGGATATCCTGCTTGTACACCGGCTTCAATCATCGCTTGAAATAAAATATTATTGCCTTTTTTAGGTGTTGTTACACTTACAGGCCCTTTATCACCATGATAATCATCAGCACCAATATCACGAGTTTCAGCTTTACGAAAATAAGGCAAGCAACTTAAATAGTCCCACTCTTCAAGACCAGGTAATTTTGCCCACCCATCAAAATCCATTGCATTACCACGGATATAGCACATACCATTAATTAATGATGATCCACCTAGCCCTTTTCCACGACCACACTCCATGCGTCGGTTATTCATATAAGGTTCGGGCTCTGTTTCATAAGCCCAATTATATCGCCTACCTTGTAACGGATAAGCTAATGCCGCTGGCATTTGTGTACGAAAATCGAACCTGTAGTCCGGACCTCCAGCTTCAAGGAGCAGCACAGTAACTTCAGGATCTTCTGTCAAGCGGGTAGCAAGAACGTTACCGGCTGAACCAGCACCGATAATAATGTAGTCATAGACCATTGTTATCTCCTCTGTTTCAGTCATTAAAAAAAGAATGGATTAAAAAACGGATGAAAACTCCCCAAGTTCAACTTGAATAGATTTTATTTGAGTATAATTCTGTAGTGTAACAAGCCCGTTTTCACGTCCCACCCCAGAATGTTTATAACCACCAACTGGCATTTCTGCTGGAGACTCGCCCCATGTATTAATCCAACAAATTCCAGCTTCTAATTGGTGAATAACGCGATGAGCTGTTGTGAGATCTTTGGTGACAAGACCTGCGGCCAAACCATAAACACTATTATTTGCGCGTAAAATCACTTCATCTTCAGTTTGATAACTAAGAATACTCATCACAGGGCCGAAGATTTCATCTTGCGTGATATTCATATCATCGGTGCAATCTGTGAAAACTGTCGGTGCAACATAAGCACCTTGAGCAAAATTGCCTTCTAATAAACGATGACCACCACAAAGTAATCTCGCCCCTTGGGTTTTGCCTAACTCAATATAACTCAAGACCTTTTCAAGATGAGGGAAACTGACCAGAGGACCAAAATTGGTGTCCATTTCAAGAGGAGAACCTATTCGAATACGGGAGACACGCTCAGTGATTTTGGCTTCAAATGCTTTTTTTAACTTTTCTGGTACAAATACGCGCGTTCCATTGGTGCAAACTTGGCCTGAACTATAAAAATTCGCCATCATCGCAATATCAGCGGCGGTATCTAAATCCGCATCATCAAAAATAATTAAAGGTGATTTTCCACCAAGCTCCATGGTTACTTCTTTTAAACTTGAAGCAGAAGCATTTGCCATCACCTTTTTACCCGTTTCAATTCCGCCAGTAAAAGAAACCTTCGCGATATCAGGATGCTGTGTTAACCATTGCCCCACATTAGCTTTCCCTGTAACAACGTTAAAAACGCCATTTGGCAATCCTGCTTCAGTGTATATTTCGGCAAGCTTTAATGCTGTTAATGAAGTCATCTCACTTGGTTTAAAGATCATGGCATTACCTGCGGCAAGTGCAGGCGCAGATTTCCATAACGCTATTTGAATGGGGTAATTCCAAGCACCGATACCAGCAACAATTCCCAAAGGCTCACGTCGCGTATAAACAAAAGCGGTTTCTCTAAGCGGAATTTGCTCCCCTTCAAGTACGGGGATCAGACCTGCGTAATACTCTAAAACATCAGCGCCCGTCACAATATCGACATAGCGCGTTTCAGATAGCGGTTTACCTGTGTCTAAAGTTTCTAAATGAGCCAATTCATCATTACGTTCACGTAAAATATCAACAGCGCGTCGCAAAATTCGAGATCGTTCCATTGCGGTCATTGCACGCCAAATTTTTTGCCCTTGCTTCGCACTCTCGACCGCCCAATTGATATCTTCTTCACTTGCAGATTGTAAATGTGCGATCACTTCACCATTAGCTGGGTTAATCGCTTCAAATTGCTCACATTCCGGTTGTGCACAATCAACATATCCACCATGAATATAGAGTTTCTGTAACGGTGGGTTTGGCATAATTTCTCCTTTATTATTAGTTTCTTAAGTCTTTATTTGACTCCGATTTGTCAATTGCATATCGATATACTCATTAGTAATGGTTTTGGCCTCTTCAAGAGAAAATGGTGCATGACTTAATGCACTTCGTAGCCATAAACCATCTATTAATGCAGCTAAACCTTTTGCAGCCAAACGAGCTTGATCTTTAGTAAGAACGCGCCCAAACTCGTAACTTAAATTGGAATAAAGCCTTCTATCATTGACTTTTTGTAAGCGATTCAAATTAGGCTGATGCATACTACTCGCCCAAAATGCTAGCCATGTTTTCATTGCGGCTTCACTAGTTTGAGTTGTATCAAAGTTACCTTCAACAATGGCTTGGATACGTAGCTTAGGTGTTGCATCACTTAACATTCTTAAACGTATCGCCACCGCAAAACCCAATTGATACTGGATATGGCGCATAGCAGCTTCCAACAATCCATTTTTATCACGAAAGTAGTGACTAATAATGCCGTTAGAAACACCAGCTTTTCGAGCTATCAATGCGATGCTCGCCTCTTGCATTCCAACCTCATTAATCACTGCTAACGTTGCTTGGATTAATTGCTGTTTACGTATCGACTGCATTCCTATCTTCGGCATGTTTTAAAGACCTAAAAAATACATTGAACGCTTTTATTAAACGTTTTTTTAATTGAACATTCAATCAATATTAACTATTGTTTATCACAATTAATTTACATTTTTATATAGGAGGACATTGTGAAAATTTGAATCTTTGCAACTAATTCAATTAGTTAACAAAGAATGCAACTTTTAACTTTTAGATAAATAAATTTTTGGAATTTCTGATGACAACTCTTAACAGCACAAAAAAACCACAGAAAGACAAGCTAAATTCTGTTGTTTTTTTCGCTTCAGCAACGCTGATTTTAGCGTTTTCTTTTTTCACTATTTTGATGACAGAAACAGCAAATACATGGATCGTGTCAACGCTAGGATGGGTATCAAAAACCTTTGGTTGGTACTATTTATTAGCAGCAACGCTATACATTGTTTTTGTTATTTTTGTTGCCACTTCTCGTTTTGGAAATATCAAATTAGGGCCTGAGCAATCGAAACCTGAATTTAGTGTTTTAAGCTGGTCTGCGATGTTATTTGCAGCAGGTATTGGGATTGATTTGATGTTTTTCTCTGTGGCGGAGCCCATTACGCAATATATGTTACCGCCAACAGGCGAAGGTGAAACAATAGAAGCAGCCCGTCAGTCGATGGTGTGGACTTTATTCCACTATGGCCTGACGGGCTGGTCTATGTATGCACTTATTGGTATAGCACTCGGTTATTTTAGCTATCGTTATAATTTGCCCTTGACCATACGCTCTGCACTTTATCCTATCTTTGGAAACCGCATTTATGGCCCAATTGGCCATACCGTTGATATTGCAGCGGTATTGGGAACTATTTTTGGTATTGCGACAACATTAGGCATTGGTGTTGTACAACTTAATTATGGGCTGAAAGTTCTTTTTGATTTGCCCCAAGGATTGGGCGTTCAAGGCGGATTAATTCTATTATCTGTCATTATGGCCGTTATTTCGGCAACATCGGGCGTTAACAAAGGGATCAGGATTTTATCTGAACTGAATGTACTACTCGCATTGGGGCTGATTTTATTTATCTTATTTGCGGGTGATACTGAGTTTTTATTAAATGCACTGGTATTAAATGTCGGTGACTACACTAATCGCTTTTTAGGTATGACATTAAATAGCTTTGCATTTGATAAACCAACAGATTGGATGAATAGCTGGACACTGTTTTTCTGGGCTTGGTGGGTTGCATGGTCACCTTTTGTTGGACTCTTTTTAGCTCGTATCTCAAGAGGACGAACAATTCGACAATTCGTCATAGGCACCTTAATTATTCCCTTTGTTTTTACACTACTATGGTTGTCAATTTTTGGTAATAGTGCTTTATATGAAGTGATCCATGGTAATAAAGAACTCGCAAAAACAGTATTGGAAGCTCCCGAAAAAGGATTTTATTCATTATTAGAACTCTATCCTGGTTTTGGTTTAACGGCGTCTGTTGCCACAATTACTGGATTATTATTTTATGTCACTTCTGCTGACTCTGGCTCATTAGTATTAGGTAATTTCACCTCTCAATTAAGCCATGTTAATAACGATGCTCCAAATTGGCTTCGCATTTTCTGGTCTATTGCTATTGGTTTATTAACGTTAGGTATGTTAATGGCAGATGGTATTTCTGCCTTACAAAACACCACCATAATAATGGGATTACCCTTTAGTTTTGTTATTTTCTTTATTATGGCCGGACTTTATAAATCATTAAAAGTCGAAGATTTTAGACGTGTTAGTTCGCTAAATACCAATGCGCCAGCACCACTTTATGGCAATACTACGATGAATTGGAAACAGCGTTTAGGGCGAGTAATGAATTTCCCAGGAACGACCTATACACAACGGATGTTAGATTTAACTTGTATGCCAGCAATGCAAGATGTGGCTAAAGAGCTGTTATTACGAGGAGCCAAAGTCGAATTCAATTATTACCCAATTGAAGATAATGAACGCTTACATCATTTAGAGCTTGTGGTCGATCTTGACCAAGAGCAAAATTTTATTTATCAGATTTGGCCACAAAAATATTCAGTACCTGCATTTACTTATCGTGCTCGTCGAGGTAAATCAGATTATTACCGTTTAGAGACTTATTTATGGGAAGGCTCCCAAGGAAATGACTTAATGGATTACACCAAAGAGCAGGTCATTACAGATATTTTAGATCAATATGAAAAGCACCTAAATTTTATTCATCTTAGTCGTGAAGCACCAGGGGCAACATTAACGTTCCCTGAATCAAATTAAATCCTCACTTAAAATAAAGAAAGGAGATCATTATTTGATCTCCTTTTTATTTGTTTAATTTTCTACTTCACTGAAATAAACAACAACCCAATACCCAAAAGGATTAATAATACACCAATAATTTTATCTGCCACTTTTTGATTTGAAAGTATTTTTGTGCGTAATAAAGGCGTAGAAAAAAATAACGCAACACAACTAAACCAAACCCAATGAGCAACAGAGATAAACATACCATAAGAAAGATTTATCCAAAGTGGATTACTTAAGTTGGCAACTTGCGTATAAAGTGCAATAACAAACAACATCGTTTTAGGATTTAAAGCATTAGTAAAAAAACCAACACGTAATGCTTGAAACATATTGGGTGCTAAATTGACCGCATTCTCAATGGTCAATTGTGTTTTATTCGTTAACGATTTAACCCCAAGATAAATTAAATATCCAACACCTAATAATTTCATAATAAAAAAGAGCGTTGGTGATCCCATAATAATAAAAGAGATACCAAATACGGTGTAAAAAACATGCACTTGTACTCCAATCGCAATACCAATTGCCGTCATTAATCCTACTCTTACACCATAGGAATAACTATTTTTTGTCACCATAGCAAAATCTGGCCCCGGGCTAATAACCGCCAATATTGTAATCATCGCCACAGCAATTAGTTCACTCATTGTTCTTCTCACTCTCACTTTTGAATCAATAATAAGTAATAAAAAGTGACATAAAATATGTTCTTCTTTTAATAAAAACCTATTTAACTCACCACCAATTACCCTATTTTGCTGTCTTGACTAAAAATAAAAAGCGATTTATCTTGCAGTATATCTGTGACTTTTCATCGTCTATTTTTACAACTCAATTTTATCGCTTATCTTTATGAAAACACCCTCTTTAACATCATTGCGTTTTTTTAATAGTGCCGCTCAAACAGGTAGTTTTGTTAATGCAGCGGAACAACTTCATGTCACTCACAGCGCAGTAAGTCGCCAAATACGATTATTAGAAGATGAATTAGGTATTCCTTTATTTGAACGGCGCAATCGCGCAGTTTATTTAAATGAAGCGGGTCGATATTTATATAAAACAACTTCTTCAATTTTTGAACAGCTAGAAGAAACTGTCTCGCATCTGCGCTCCCCTTTAAATAATCCGGTGTTAGCGGTTTCTTGTGAACCCACTATTGCGATGAAATGGCTTATTCCTCGCTTATCTCACTTTTATGCATTACACCCTGAAATCACGTTGCATTTAGTTGCCGCGGGTGGTGCGATTGATTTCAATAAAGAAGGTGTCGATTTAGCATTTCGGCGGAATGATTTCTTATGGCATAAGAATATTTATGCAACAAAAATATGTGATGAGCGAATTGGTGCTGTCGTAAAGCCTAATAATATCCATTATTCAGATAAGCAATTAACAACGCTCTCTCGCCCTCAAGCTTGGCAAGATTGGTATCAATATTCAGGTATGCAACAATCTACTTATACTCATACCAGCCAATATGAGCATTTTTATCTTGCTATTCAGGCTACTCTTGCTGGATTAGGTACGACCATCGCCTCTTTTCTTATGGTGCAAGATGAATTAAAAGATCAACAGCTTATCGCTACACATGGCTTTGTTAAAGATAACTCAAGCTACTACTTGCTCTCTCCAAGTGAAATCATGCCTGACTCAAAGCAAGATAAGTTTAAAAACTGGATCATTGCTGAAGCGGAAAAATGCGCAATAGAGACTGAAAGATCACAGGGATAATTCTATTCTTATCTCAAAAACACTCAGCTACCCGTTTACTCCCATGAAAACAAAGTGAATAAATAATTATTTTTCTATCATATTTATTTACTTCTATCATTTTTTTAGTAATCTATGAGAACTAATAAAACATAGAATAATTTACTTGGGAAACATAACATGAATCGTCGTTCATTCTTAACATCATCAAGCCTTGTTATTGGCGGATTATCATTAAGTTCTTTTGTGAGTTCAGCTTATGCCAATGAAGTACTAAAAAATAAATTAGTATTTAATGCAGAAAATCCGTTACTGCTTAATTTCAATGAAAACTCATTAGGCATGTCGCCTAACGCTCAAAAAGCCATTATTGATGCTTTACCCAATGCATTTAGATATCCAGATGAGGCGCGTAGCAAATTAATTAGCGAATTAGGGAAAGAATTTAAACTTTCAGATAAACATATCACCTTGGGAAACGGTTCATCTGAAACAATTCAAGTAGCAGTTCAATTTGTGGCAAATAAAGCACAAAAAGAAGGTAAATCAGTTCAACTTATTGTTCCTGATCCAACATTTAATTATGCCGAACTTTATGCAGAACCTTTAGGTGTAAAAATCGTTAAAGTGCCTGTTGATAATACTCTAGCTTTCGATTTGGCAACTATGCAGAAAAAAGCGCAAGAGTTTGATGGTATTAGCATGGTGTATTTGTGCAATCCGAATAACCCAACCGCAATGTTAACTCCTAGTGCAGATTTATCGAATTGGGTAAAATCAGCAAAAGAGAATGTCTTTTTTATTATTGATGAAGCTTATGCTGAGTTTGTTTCAACACCTGAATTTATCAGTGCTATTACATTAGTAGCGGAAGGTTATAAAAACCTGATTGTGACCCGTACTTTCTCTAAAATTTATGCTTTAGCAGGACTGCGTGTAGGTTATGGCGTTGCCGTCCCAGAAGTAATCTCACAAATTGATGCCTTTGTTTCTATTGATAATACTAATACTGCAGGTGCAGTTGCCGCATTAGCCTCACTAAAAGATAAAGCTTATGTGGAATATAGCCGTAAGTCGATTGATGTTTCACGTCAGATGGTTGTGGATGTATTAAAAGAGCTCAATATTGAATATGCACCATCTCATGCAAACTTTATTTTTCATAAAGTTAAAGGTGATGTAAAAACCTATCAAAATAGAATGAAAGACGCGAATATTATGGTGGGCCGCGAATTTCCGCCTACTTTTGGTTGGAGCCGTTTAACGTTAGGGACCCCAGAAGAGATGCGTTATTTTGTAGCTACATTAAAAACCTTTAGGGCTAAAGGTTGGATTTGATCTGATTTAACGCTTATTTTATTGGTTGATGAAATAACGCCCTTGAAAATAATATCAAGGGCGTTTTTATTACCGTTATTTATTACTGTTCTTGTAATTCTAACTCAGCAATAACAGGAAGATGATCACTCGCATCTGACCATTTAAATGTTGCTGAATCTTGTGGGATTGTCATATTTTTGATATCCCAAACTTGTCCTTTAAACGTAAAGATATGGTCAATATCTATGGCTGGATTAATTGCTGGCCATGTACGTTTGTCGCTATTTGGTTTTTCAACAGGATTCCAAAAATAGTTAATTTCTTGGATTGGTTGTTCATTGGCTGTAGAGTTAAAATCACCCGCCAATATTTTTATTGATGTTGAAATATTATCAAAGCCTGTCTCTGTATCGCCAATTGCAGCATCTAGGATATGTCTTACTTGACCAATACGAATAGTGGGATCTTTTTGCCAATCAAGGTGTGTTCCCATAATAATAATCGGTGAATCAAACCCTGGTTTAGTAATTTGCGATAATAAAACAATACGTTGTTCTGCATTCCCTGAAGGCAGATTAACGACCTGTGATTTATCAATTTTGTATTTTGATAAAATGCCAACACCATATTGCCCACCATCAAAATCGAGCGCTTTGCCAAAAGCAAACTGCATATTATTGGCTTTTGCTAACTCTTCCAGCTGGTTAATATTTTTACTACGTGCTGTTTTATTATCAACTTCAGTGACAACAATAACATCGGCATCGATATTTTTGATTGCTTAGTTTAGCTTATCAAAATTGGTGACATCCGCTGAAACTTCATTTTTACCAATATTATAGGTAGCTACTTTCAGTGTCGGTTTATTATTTTGATACACCTTATTAGGTGTACCGCCTGATTGTACAGCAAGGATTTCTGAGCCTGTGGTGTTTGCTACTGCCATTGATGACAATAATACACCCGTGCTAACTAGGATAGATATTGCACTTTTTTTCATAATTTCCCCGAAAAATAAACAGAATGCTAATGGATGATCAACAATAAACTATCACACTGAAAATATGACGCAGTGATACAATCCACAAAGTTATTTCGAGATGCAAAAAATCAACCTAATATTAAATTTTTATCTTTTACCCATAAAAAATGCCTGATAAATATCAGGCATTAGTCACTCAATTTAAATAAATGAAGTCTTAAAGCGGATCCACTTTTAAGCAAGAGACTGCGTGGCGGAAGCTCCCTTCTAGTAAAGGACGTGTTTTTGCACATTCTTCATCAGCCATCGGACAACGTGTACGGAATATACAGCCTGATGGTGGATTAATCGGTGAAGGTAATTCCCCCTCTAATAAATCGATATTCTTATTACGTTCTTTATCGGGATCAGGAATAGGCACTGCTGACATCAACGCTTTAGTATAAGGATGTAATGGATGATGATAAACTTCATCATAGGTTCCTAACTCCACTGCATGTCCTAAATACATCACCAACACACGATCTGAAATATGTTTTACCACTGCCAGATCGTGCGCAATGAAGATTAACGATAATCCCATCTCTTTTTGAATATCTTTCAGCAAGTTAACCACTTGAGCCTGAATTGATACGTCTAATGCTGAAACAGGTTCATCACAAATCACTAATTTGGGTTCTAAAATTAACGCACGCGCAATACCGATACGCTGGCATTGCCCACCTGAGAATTCGTGAGGGTAACGGTTGATTAAGTTTGGCAATAATCCGACTCGCATCATCATTGCTTTCACTTTTTCAACAACTTCAACCTGTTTCATTTTAGGATGATAAGTTTTAAGCGGTTCGGCAATGATATCGCCAATCGTCATTCTTGGGTTTAGAGAAGCCAGCGGATCTTGGAAAATCATCTGGATATCTTGGCGAATATCGCGCCATTGTTTATTTCCCATTCCCAGTAAATCATTACCTAACCAAGTGACTGTACCGCCAGAGGCTTTGACTAATCCAATAATGGCTCGAGCAAATGTCGATTTACCACAACCAGATTCACCAACAACGCCGAGTGTTTCACCTTCATATAAACGCAGTGTGACACCATCAACGGCTTTGAGGCTTTTTTTAGGTTGCCAAAACCACTGTTTATTATCTTGAACATCGAAATAAACTTTTAAGTCATTCACTTCAAGAATAACTTTTCTATCTTGTAATGTGGCTTGAGTCATACCAATTCCTCCACTGCTTTAAAACAGGCACGTAATCGCCCTTGTGCAAATTGCTCTAATTGAGGTTCACTCGTTAAGCATTGCTCTGTTGCATACTGGCAACGAGGTTGGAATGGGCAGCCTTTTGGTAAACGCAATAAGTTAGGAGGATTACCGGGAATGGTAGCGAGTCGCTCATCTTCACCGTCTAAACGCGGAACCGCCTGTAATAAGCCGATAGAGTACGGATGTGAAGGTTGATAGAAGATATCACGCGCTTTACCGTACTCCATAGTACGCCCTGCATACATCACCAATACTTTATCGCAAATCCCTGCAACCACGCCCAAGTCATGGGTGATCATAATAATCGCGGTGTTTAAATCATTCTTAAGCTCATTGAGTAAGGTCATGATTTGTGCTTGAACCGTCACATCGAGTGCCGTTGTGGGTTCATCTGCAATTAAAAGTTTTGGCTTACAAAGCAATGCCATCGCGATCATGACACGTTGACGCATACCACCTGAAAACTCATGAGGATACATGCTCATACGTTTATGAGCTTCAGGCATTTTTACGGCATCTAACATACGCACAGATTCTGCATAAGCATCATTTTTACTCATGCCTTTATGTAGCATTAAGACTTCAATAAGCTGTGCACCGACTTTCATATAGGGATTTAATGAAGTCATTGGATCTTGGAATATCATGGATATTTCTTCAGCGCGCATTTTATTTAATTCGCTCTGACGAAGATTTAAGATCTCACGGCCATTAAAATTAGCACTACCCGCTGTGCGACCATTTTTCGCTAATAATCCCATCAATGCGAAAGCTGTTTGCGATTTACCTGAACCCGATTCACCGACGATCCCTAAGGTTTCACCTGCAGCTAATTCAAAATTGAGTTTATTAACGGCAGTAACGTCTCCATCCGGTGTACCAAAAGTCACACAGAGATCTTTAACACTTAATAACGACTTACTTGTTGAATTTGTCATTTTGTTCTCCTTAACGATCTTTCGGGTCTAATGCGTCACGTAAGCCGTCACCGATAAAGTTAAAGCAAAACAGTGTGACAACTAAGAACGAAGCCGGGAAAAGTAACAGCCAAGGAGAAACTTCCATTGAGTTTGCACCATCACTTAATAGTGCGCCCCAACTACTTAGTGGCTCTTGTGTTCCTAAACCTAAGAAGCTTAAGAAGGATTCAAATAAAATCATACTAGGCACTAATAGAGAGGCATAAACCACCACCACACCTAATACGTTAGGTACAATATGTCTTAACACAATATTGCGTGATGACACACCACAGACTAATGCGGCTTCAATAAACTCTTTACGTTTTAGACTTAAGGTTTGTCCTCTTACAATACGTGCCATATCCAGCCAAGATACCATCCCAATCGCAACGAAAATCAGTAAGATATTTTGACCAAAAAATGTCACCAATAAGATAACAAAGAACATAAATGGGAATGAGTTTAAGATTTCCAGTAAACGCATCATCACAGAGTCAACACGTCCACCAATATAACCTGCCATTGCGCCATACAGCGTACCAACAATAACAGCAACAAAGGCGGCGGCGATACCAACCATTAATGAAATACGCCCACCAATCGCAACACGAACTAATAAGTCACGCCCAGATGAGTCAGTACCAAAATAGTGAGAAGAGGCAAAATCAGGTGCTATTGACATCATTTCCCAATCAGTATCGTCGTAAACAAAGGGCGATAACATTGGGGCAAAAATAACAAATAATAAAATAAAGAAAAGTAATACAAGGCTCGTGATAGCCGCTTTATTGTGCATAAAACGACGACGAGCGTCTTGCCATAAACTACGGCCTTCAATATCTAGCTGCTCCGAGAAATTCCCCAGAGCTTCGCTGTTTTCCTTCAGTGATAACATAACGCGCTCCAGTGTCTATTAATAACGAATTTTCGGATCAATAACGGCATATAAAATATCGACAATCGCATTAAAGAAAATCGTTAATGCACCTACGATAATGGTTAAGCTTAATACCAATGAGTAATCACGGTTTAAAGCACCATTAACGAATAATTGTCCAATACCCGGCAATCCAAAGATGGTTTCAATAACCATTGAGCCCGTAATAATACCGACGAATGCAGGCCCCATATAAGAGATAACAGGTAGCAACGCAGGTTTTAAAGCATGACGTAGTACAATTCTTTTCATCGGCAAGCCTTTCGCTTTTGCCGTTCTGATAAAGTTTGAATGTAACACTTCAATCATTGAACTACGG
Source organism: Proteus terrae (assembly GCF_003144325.1). Classification (GTDB taxonomy): domain Bacteria; phylum Pseudomonadota; class Gammaproteobacteria; order Enterobacterales; family Enterobacteriaceae; genus Proteus; species Proteus terrae. The sequence goes on along the minus strand of NZ_PENS01000005.1, from coordinate 234,631 downwards.
GTAATACGCGAGATACTGGCGATATAAGAAAGCGACAGCGCAATCATCGGTAGCAACATATATTGCACCGCACCGCCATTCCAACCACCAGCCGGTAGCCACCTTAGCGAGATAGCGAAAATAAGAACTAGCAGTGGTGCGACAACGAAACTCGGTATTACAACCCCCGTCATGGCAAAAGTCATGACGGTATAATCCCATTTGGTGTTTTGATTCAGTGCTGCTATCACGCCTGCCCCCACACCCAAAATGACAGCAAAAATAAATGCCGACAGCCCTAATTTAGCTGAAACAGGGAATGCTTTACCGACTAAGGTGTTTACACTGTAGTCTTTATATTTAAAAGAAGGCCCTAAATCCCCTTTCGACAATTGAATTAAATAATCGAAGTATTGTTTATAAATGGGATCGTTTAAGTGATATTTCGCTTCAATGTTTGCCATAACCTCCGGTGGAAGTTTCCTTTCCCCTGTAAAAGGGCTGCCGGGTGCTAAACGCATCATAAAAAACGAAATCGTTATTAGAATAAATAGAGTCGGTATCGCTTCTAAAAAGCGACGAAAAATAAATTTGAGCATTGCCCGTTCCTATAACACAAACCTATTCAGGCGTGACGATAAAAAGACCTTGCCTTAAAAAAGACAAGGTCTCGCCCGATTACTTAGCAATAATGTACAAGTCTTTAGTATGTAAATTATCTAATGGATCTTTACCTGAATAACCACCCACATAAGGTTTAACTAAACGGGTGTTTACATAGTAGTAAAGTGGAACAATAGCCGAATCTTTATCTAATACGCCTTCCGCTTTTTGATAAATAGCGGCACGTTCATCATCAGATTTCACACGTAAAGACTCTTTGATCAATGCGTCAAATTCTGTGTTTTTATAGTGAACGGTGTTGTTACTGCTGTAAGACAACATCATGTTCAAGAATGAAGAAGGTTCGTTATAATCCGCACACCAGCCAGCGCGTGCAACATCATAAGTTCCTTGGTGACGTGTATCTAAGAATGTCTTCCACTCTTGGTTCTCAAGAGACACTTCTGCACCTAAGTTTTTCTTCCAAATTGAAGAAGCGGCGATCGCGACTTTTTTATGTAAGTCGGATGTATTGTACAGAAGCTTAAATTTCAGTGGATTTGCTTTGTTATAGCCTGCTTCTTCTAATAATTGGCGTGCTTTTTCATTACGTTGTTCTTGAGTCCAAGTCGCAAACCACTCTGGTTTACTCTCTTTAATACCGTCTGTGAATGGAGGGGTAAAGCCGTAAGCTGGAATATCACCTTGGTTTTTCACTTTATAAGTGATGATATCTCTATCCATTGAAAGCTTAAGTGCTTCACGAACACGCGGATCATTAAACGGTGCTTTCTCATTATTAATTTCATAATAATAAGTACATAAATATGGGCTTATACGCAATTCATCTGGGATCTCTTTTTTCAGCTTTTGGAAAAATTCGATCGGTAAATTGCTGTATGTCATATCAATTTCACCCGCACGATAGCGGTTTACGTCAGTGACTTCTGATGAAATAGGTAAAAAAGTGACTTGGTCAATAACGGTACTTTTGTTATCCCAATAAGTTGGGCTACGTTCTAAAACAATACGTTCGTTGACTGTCCAGTCTTTTAAATTATAAGCACCATTGCCGACGAAGTTAGCAGGTTGCGTCCATTTTTCCCCAAATTTTTCAATGACTCTTTGGTTTACTGGCGACATGGAGGAGTGAGCTAATAATTTTGGTAAATAAGGCACCGCTTCAGATAAAGTGACTTCTAATGTGTTGTTATCTAATGCCTTAACACCTAATTCTGTGGCTTTTTTCTTACCGGCAATAATATCGTCGATATTTACGATATGCGCATATTGCAGATAGCTTTCATAAGGAGATGCCGTATTAGGATCAGCTAAACGTTGCCAGCTATAGACGAAATCTTGTGCTGTAACAGGTTCACCATTTGACCATTTAGCACCTTCACGAATTTTGAATGTCCAAACAGTAAAGTCTTTATTTTCCCAGCTAGTTGCAGAGCCCGGTAAAATTTCACCATCTGGACCAACAATCGTCACGCCTTCGAAAAGATCACGCGCTAATGCAGATTCAGGAACACCTTCGATTTTATGAGGATCAAGCGATTGTGGTTCAGAGCCGTTATTACGTACAAGCACTTGTTTTTCAGCTAATTTTACTCCATCAGGAACAACAGCAGCATTAGCTGTTAATGCTGATAATCCAAAGATTGCGCTTATAGCAATCGCCAACGCACTCTTTTTAGTTAAATTACTCATCTTATAAAATACTCCCAGTTAGTGAGTTGGTTGTTAGACAACCATTCTGTGATGTTCAGTTGTGTTTTAGAACGGTTTACACAACTTATTGTTTTTACAAAAAATAAATCAATCTTGCTTATTTACTATCAGTGCTTAATTGCCTGATAGCATTATAATTTTTTATGCCGATAGCTTTTTTGTGTAGCTTTTTATTGTGTTACTACTTTTTAAATCACTTTTAATGATTCAAAATCGCACATAACTATAGAATATCGATAATTTACCAGTTTTAGTTATCTGCCTTTATAAAATAGCGCTTTAAGTCCGTATAATCAAAGGGGTCTTTACCTGTAAATCCGCCTACTTTGGGACTAACTAATCTAACACTGACACGATAATAAACAGGCACTATCGCCGAATCCTTGTCTAGCAAGGCTTCAGCCCGTTGATAGAGTTGATGACGTGCCCCTTTATCAACAGCAATTGAGGCATTATTTAATGCATCGTCGTAATCTTTATTTTCATAAAAAACGGTATTTAGACTGCTGGTGGAAAGAAACGAGTTTAAAAATGAGGTAGGTTCATTGTAATCTGCGCACCATGTTGCTCTTGCAACTTGGTAATTTCCTTGATTACGGTTTTCTAATGCCGTTTTCCATTCTTGATTTTGCAACGTTACATTTGCACCAATACTTTTTTTCCACATTGATGCTGCCGCTATTGCCTGCTGTTTATTTTGATCTGAAGTATTGTAGAGCAATGTGAAAGTCAACGGATTTTGACTATTAAACCCCGCTTCTTTTAATAATTCACGCGCCCTTTCATTACGTTGTTGTTGCGTCCAATAAGCCCATTTAGGAGCTTTAAAATTACCGTTACCAATAAAAGAAGGTGTAAAAGAGTAAGCAGGTATTTGTCCTTGCCCCATTATTTTTTCGGCAATCACTTCTCTATCAAGAGTAAGCTTTACCGCTTCTCGAACTCGCGGATCATCAAAAGGCGCTTTTTGATTATTTAATTCATAATAGAAAGTACATAAATACGGTGTGACATGTAAATTTTCAGGTTGCTCTTGCTTCATTTTTCTATAAAGAACAGGAGGAATAGCGCTATTAGTGATATCGATTTCACCACTGCGATAGCGATTAACATCACTAGTTTCCGAGCTTATTGGTAAAAATATGGCTTGTTCAATAATGGTATTTTTATTATCCCAATAAAGTGGATTACGCTTTAAAGTCACCTTTTCATTTACAACCCAATTTTCAATAACATAAGCACCATTGCCAACGAAGTTTTCAGGGCGAGTCCAATTCACGCCATATTTTTCAACAATCTCTTTTTTAACGGGCTTTAATGGCGTGTGGCTGATCATATCGATTAAATAAGGAATTGGCTTTGTTAAACTCACCTGAAAAGTATGAGGATCAATCGCTTTCACACCTAATGTTTCAGGGGATTTTTTGCCACTAAGAATATCTGCAATATTTTCAACATAAGCATATTCGAGATAGCTGGCATAAGGTGAACCTGTTTTAGGATCTACCACTCGACGCCAGCTATAAACAAAATCTTCAGCTGTAACTGGAGAACCATCACTCCATTTTGCATCTTCTCGCAAATAGAATGTCCACACTTTGTTATCATCAGTTTCCCAGCGTTGTGCAACGCCCGGCATACTTTCACCATTCGGCCCAACATAAGTCAGCCCTTCTAATAAATTTAAAATAATATTAGTTTCTGGTGCACCTTCTACTTTATGTGGATCAAGTGATGAAACTTCAGTTCCGTTATTAATCACAATATTCTGTTGTTTTGCCAGAATAGTACCTTCAGGAAGAGTGACGGCATGAGAAAAAAAGGAGGTAAAGACAAGTGACATAATACTGAGTGGAAACACTGTTTTTAACGTAACTTTATTTTTCATGGGTACCTCTCCTAATAAACAATAATTTATAGCGGGGTCGATCAATTAACGATAAGTATCGTTGTTAAATTTTGATTGTAATATTTATGGCTCTTAGATATTTGCTGATATTAACGAGATAAAAATGATAACAACACACTTCTTTTTTACACTTATCGTAAATTTTGTCAATTAATGCGGTATTCTTATCACTTAACTTTATTGAGCCCTCTAGCGTTCTATCTTGAGAAAATAAAAAATACATATCAAGAGAGGCAAAACAACAAATAAACATTAAATTAACATCATGCAAGTTTTATAGATAGAAAACCGACTTATCTCACAAAATTAATATAATTAGGATGGCTTTTAACTGACTAGCAGAATTTTATGATGCTTTATTTGTAAAGAGTTTCTCTTTGAAATTAATTACAAATAATAATAAATTCATCTTTAGGCTGAATAACAATTCTAATCTAAAAATATTTATAGATTATTAAATATTCACTTTTATTGTTTATTTTTAAAATTTAATCTAAATGTTTAATAGAAATAAAAATAAAAAATTTTTCATTTATATTTCTATGAGTTAGATAAAAAAACCTCTTTAATATACATCTCGAATATTAAAGAGGTTTTTAATTTTAAAATTATAACTTCAATTTTTTTCAGCTATTGAGCTGACTTTGATTGAAACCATTGTAGCTTCTCATTCAATGAGACGACCTCTCCCACGATAATCAGTGCTGGGCTTTCCATTGTTTCTGCCATCTCTGCCAGTTGACGTAATTGACCAACAATCACTTTTTGTGTTGTTAACGTCCCCTTTTCGATAATGGCGACAGGCATAGTCGCGCACATGTTTTGGCTAAGTAGCATTTGCTGAATATAATGGGCTTTACTTAATCCCATATAAAACACTAAGGTCTGATTTTTTTGTGCAATACATTGCCACTGTGCTTCATTTAATCCTTTCCCATGCCCCGTAATAAAGCGAACACTTTGTGCATAATCTCGATGCGTTAAAGGAATACCCGCATAAGTCGTACAACCTGATGCAGCCGTAATTCCGGGGATCACAGAAAATGGGATCTGATGTTCAATCAAAGCTTCTAGTTCTTCACTGCCTCGGCCAAAAATAAAGGGATCGCCCCCTTTTAATCTCACCACTCGTTTTCCTGCTATGGCTTCTTTGATTAAGATTTGATTGATTTCGTCTTGAGGAACGCAGTGAAATCCCGCTTGCTTACCAACATAAATACGTTGTGCATCTCTACGAACTAATGCCATTACTTCATCAGACACTAGCCTATCGTAAACCACCACGTCAGCTTGCTGGCACTGCTGCAAACCTTTAATGGTCATTAACCCAGCATCACCCGGTCCTGCTCCGACTAAAACAACGCTGCCTTGAGGTTGCTGATTTTCAGATAACAGTGCGCTAATACGTCGCTCAATACCGTCATCTCTTTGCGCTTCTATTTCAGCTTGTAATGATTTATCCTCGAAAAATTGCTCCCAAAAATAACGTCTGGCACTCATCGATGAAAAACGTTGTTTTATTTGCTCTCGTAACTTTCCGGCAAGTTGTGCTAGTGCACCAAGATAATTAGGGAGTAACTGCTCAATTTTTTCTCGCAAAATACGAGCGAGTACAGGTGCTTTTCCGCCCGATGAAATTGCCACCACGATAGGAGAGCGATCGATAACAGAAGGCATAATAAAACTAGCTTGCTCTGGTGAATCAACCACATTACAAAATATCTGTTTTTCTGTTGCTGTTTGAAAAACCTGTTGATTCACTTGCTCGCTATCTGTTGCAGCAATAACAAGCCATTTACCAGACAAATGAGCCTCATTAAATATTCCTGTGATGCAATTTAGTTTTTGCTCTGTATGCCACTGCATAAATTGCCCAGTAAATGAAGGGGCAACAACAGAAATAATGGCGCCTGCCTCCATCAGCAATCTCGCTTTACGTTCAGCAATCTCACCACCTCCTACTAATAAACAAGGTTTATCTTTTAGCTGACAGAATATTGGAAAGTAATCCATATCCGTTCCCCTATTTATTGTGATGACTTATTACGACTACGCACGCTAACGGTGTTACCTTCAACCTTGATATCAAAATGAGTGATCGAGAAATTCTCATCTTCAAGGCAAAAACCATCCGTTAAACGAAAATGCTGTTTTTTTAGCGGACTGACGATATACAGCTCATTTTCATGTTCAGCAATCAATCCTCGTGATAGAACACTCGAATGTGCAAAGGGATCTATATTGCTTAATGCATATAAACGCGCATCAGAATAAGGACGAAATATGGCAACGTGATCTTGTTCCACCAGCGCACAAACACCCGTTCCCGGAGTAATATCATCTAATTGGCAAACAGCTATCCATTGGCTCATGATTGCGCCTCCTCAGTGATCTGTTTGATATCAATACGTTCATGTAAACGTGCGGGACGATGCTGAAATCGTTCTTTTACTGTTTGCACTGTTGGATCAGGCATTGGATTATTAATAAAGTGGGCAAACCGTTTTAATGCTTTTGGAGAATCAACTGTTTCTTTCCATTCACAAGCAACGCGTTCTTGTAAGGTTTTAAGTTCTTTTTCCAGTTGTGCATTTAAACCTAATTTGTCGTTAATTATGACATCACGTAAATATTCAATACCGCCTTCTAAATTATCTAACCACACTGAAGTGCGTTGTAACTTATCGGCAGTACGAATATAGAACATCATAAAACGGTCGATATAATGCACTAAGGTTTCTTCATCAAGATCGGAAGCAAAGAGATCTCCATGTCGTGGTTTCATACCACCATTTCCACCGAAATAGAGGTTCCAGCCTTTATCTGTGGCGATAATACCGACATCTTTTCCTTGTGCTTCAGAACATTCACGAGTACAGCCCGAGACACCAAATTTCATCTTATGAGGTGTTCTAATGCCTTTATAACGATGCTCTAGTGCAACGCCCAAACCGACACTGTCACCAACACCGAAACGACACCAACTGCTGCCTACACATGTTTTTACCATTCGCAGTGCTTTCGCATAGGCATGACCAGTTTCAAAACCCGCCGCTATCAGTTTTTCCCAAATAGCGGGTAAATCCTGTTTGTGCGCACCGAACATCGCCATTCGTTGCGATCCCGTAATTTTGGTATACAAATTGTATTCTTGAGCGATTTGCCCAATAGCAATAATGCCTGCGGGGGTAATTTCACCACCAGGAGAGCGAGGAATGATGGAATAAGTCCCATCTTTTTGCATATTCGCAAGGAAGTTATCGTTAGTATCTTGCAGAGAAACTAAATCATCACGCAAGATATAATCATTCCAACATGAAGCAAGCAATGAACCGACGGTTGGTTTACACACTTCACAACCATAGCCTTGACCGTGTTTTTTCAATAACTCATCAAAGCTTTTCAGTCCTTCTACACGAATAAGATGATAAAGCTCTTGGCGAGAATAGTGGAAATGCTCACAAAGATGGTGATTAACTTCGATACCTTGTTTGGCTAATTCTGCATTTAAGACTTGAGTCACAAGAGGAATACAGCCACCACATCCTGTACCCGCTTTGGTTTCTGCCTTAATTGCAGCGACTGTATGACAACCTTGTTCAATTGCTTGAATAATGTCGCCTTTTGTAACATCAAAACAAGAGCAGATTTGTGCGGTTTCGGGTAGTGAATCAACACCTATTGCCGGCTTACTTCCAGCATGTGAAGGTAAAATCAAAGAGTCTGGGTGCTCTGGCAATTCAATGGTATTGAGTGATAGTTGTAAAAGATTGCCATAATCTTCGGTATCACCCACTAATACAGCACCTAATAGATATTTATTATCTTCACTAACAATCAGGCGTTTATAGATTTCTTTGCCTTCGTCCAGATAAATATAGCTACGACACCCTGCTTGTTGCCCATGAGCATCACCAATACCGCCGACATCGACACCAAGAAGTTTTAATTTTGCACTTAAATCAGCACCCTGAAAAACAGAGTGATGGCCTAATAAATTATCGACCGCAACTTGTGCCATTTTGTAGCCAGGCGCCACTAAACCGAAGGTTTTATTTTGCCAAGATGCACATTCACCAATAGCATAAATATCAGGATCTGTTGTTTGGCAATAATCATTAATAACAATGCCGCCTCGTGGGGCAATATCTAAATCACACTGACGAGCTAACTTATCTTTCGGGCGAATACCTGTGGAAAACACAATAAAATCAACTTCAAGAAAAGTACCATCCGCGAATTGCAGTGTTTTACGCGCACTTTCCCCAGTTGATAATATTTCTTGGGTGTTTTTAGAGGTATGCACTTTTACACCCATACGCTCTATTTTTCGTTTAAGTTGCTCACCACCTAATGTATCCAGCTGCTCTGCCATTAAGGTTGGAGCAAACTCGATGACGTGAGTTTCAATACCTAAGCTTTTTAACGCACCGGCTGCTTCTAAACCTAACAACCCACCACCAATCACCGCCCCTTTACGACTAATACGTGCGCAAGATTCGATAGCGTTTAAATCTTCAATAGTTCGATAGACAAAACAGTCCGGCGAGTTATTTCCCTTAATTGGAGGAACCCACGGATAAGAGCCTGTTGCCATCACTAATTTATCGTAACTGACACAACGTCCGGTATTAGTGTGTACCACTTTTTCGTCACGATTAATGGTTATCACGCGCTCACCAATTAATACCTCTATTTGGTATTTTTCATAATAACCTTGTTTAACTAAGGAGAGCTCTTCAGCGGTGTGATGTGAAAAGTAAGAGGAGAGATGGACTCTATCATATGCAACGCGAGGTTCTTCACAAAAGACAACAATATTAAATTCTTCATTGCCACCTTTATCAATCAACTCTTCGATATAACGGTGTCCCACCATACCGTTACCGATGATTGCGAGTGTTTTCTTGCTCATTTTTGCCTCAGATTTAAAGATTTCTAAGGCTAAAATACGAAACTACTCATAAGAGATATTGATGGATATCAAATACAGCTTAATCAATTCAGCTACTACAACTTAATAGTCAATGAGTTACTACTAAAGGAGTATTTCATCATCATGTTCTTGCGGTTAATTATTCTTCTACCATAATTAATTTTAGCCACTTATAACGAAGAGTTATATGTAAGCGTAATTAAAACTTTGCGCATTGGTCACGTTTTGCCTAAGTTAATTTCACAAAGTAATAACTAATAAGTTATTGACATAACGATTTTGGCTACACCGTTTCAGGGAGCGTCTCATGAAAGCAAAATTATTATCATTATTCGTTGTGGGTGCCCTTTCCGTACCGGCATTTGCAGCAACACCTGCTAATACATTAATTGTGGTACAAGGGCTTGATGATATTGTCAGCCTTGATCCTGCTGAAAGTAATGAACTATCCAGTATTCAAACTGTGCCTAGTTTATATCAACGTATTGTTCAACCTAATCGTGATAATCCAGAAATTAATGAACCGATTTTAGTTGAAAGCTGGCAAGCGAACCCTGAACAAAAAACGATCGTATTTAAAATTAAGCCAGATGCAAAATTTGCATCTGGTAACGCTGTACGTCCTGAAGATATTATCTTCTCTTATCAGCGTGCGATCACCATGAACAAATCACCTGCTTTTATTCTAAATGTGCTGGGTTGGAAAACTGATAACATTAATTCACTGCTGAAAAAGGTCAGTGATAATGAATTAGAAGTGCGTTGGACAGCGGATGTCAGCCCTGATGTTGTGCTAAATATCCTTTCAACTCCAATTGCGTCTATTGTTGATGAAAAACTGGTTTCCGCTCATGTTAAAAATAATGACTTTGGGAATAGCTGGCTGAAGATGAACTCAGCAGGAAGTGGCGCATACAAAATGCGTGCTTATCAACCACGTCAAGCTATTGTGTTAGAAGCTAACCCACTCTCGCCAACTGGTGCGCCTAAAATAGCCAATATTATTATTAAAAACGTGCCCGATCCGGCATCTCGTCGTTTATTAATTGAAAAAGGTGATGCGGATATTGCGCGTGACTTAGGTACCGATCAAACTGCAGCTTTAGCGGGCAAAACTGGTATCAAAATTTTAGATATTCCTTCTGCTGAGCAAGTTTATATGGCTTTTAATACCGCCAGTGGAAACCCAGCGCTGAGTAACCCCGCATTTTGGGAAGCATCTCGTTATTTAATTGACTACAAAGGCATTACTGAAGATTTAATGCGTGGTCAGTACTTTATTCATCAAAGCTTCTTACCAATAGGCTTACCGGGTGCATTAAAAGATAATCCTTTTACTTTTGATCCCGAAAAAGCCAAAGCAATTTTAGCCAAAGCGGGTATTACCAATGCACGCTTTACATTAGATGTTGAGAACAAAGTTCCTTACATCACTGTGGCGCAATCCATTCAAGCAAGCTTTGCTCAAGCGGGTGTACAAGTTGATTTATTGCCCGCAGCAGGTAGCCAAGTGTATAGCCGTGTACGCGCTAAACAGCATCAAGCAGCCATTCGTTTTTGGATCCCTGATTATTTTGATGCGCACTCAAATGCCAGTGCCTTCGCTTATAATGATGGACAATCCAATACTGTTGCTTGGTTAAATGGCTGGAAAATTCCTGAGTTAAGTCAGCAGACATTATCTGCACTTAATGAAGCGGACAAAGTAAAACGCCAATCGCTCTATACTGAAATGCAAAAAGAGTTACAGCGTAGTTCACCTTATGTGTTTATTGACCAAGGCAAAAACCAGATAGTCATGCGCGATAACGTTAACGGTTATGCGCAAGGTCTAAATGCAGATATGGTCTATTATGACAAAGTAACTAAGTAATATTTTTTCCTGAAACCATCCACAGCCATGTTACTGTGGATGGTCTATTTTTTGCCATTTCACTAGGCTATTGCTGTATGAATACTGCTATGACGTTACCTATTCGTCTAAAAGATCAGTTAATTACCTTTGCTCAAGGAATATTGACTCTGGTGCTGACTCTTTTAGGACTTCTTGTCATCACTTTTACGCTTTCAGCTCTTTCACCTGTCGATCCTGTCTTACAAATTGTTGGTGATCACGCAAGCCTCGAAACCTATAACCAAGTAAGACATGAATTAGGACTAGATTTACCTATCTACATGCAGTTTTTTCATTATGTAGAAGCGCTGTTACAAGGGCATTTAGGTACAGCAACATCAACAGGTCAACCTGTTCTTGATGATTTGTTAGCGACTTTTCCCGCCACATTGGAATTAGCAACTGTTGCATTACTGATTGGTGCCAGCCTTGGTATTTTATTTGGCGTTTTATGTGCGCGTTTTGTGGGAACACCGTTCGATTTTATTTTGCGAATTTTGACGTTATTAGGTAGCTCTGTTCCTATTTTCTGGCTAGGTTTGATTTTGCTATTGCTTTTCTATGCCACCTTACAATGGACAGCAGGCCCCGGGCGATTAGACGATATTTATCAATTCACCATTGAACCCGTAACGGGTTTTGCACTAATTGATACGTTATTAGCTGGCGATAAAGATGCTTTTTTTAATGCGTTATCACACCTTATTTTACCAGTTTCTTTATTAGCTTATTTTGCCCTTGCTTCTATTACTCGCTTAACTCGTTCAGCCTGTTTAAACGAAATGAATAAAGAGTATGTCACGTTAGCAAGAGCAAAAGGTATTGGTGAATTACGTATTCTTTTTTATCACGTACTGCCTAATATTCGTGGTGTTTTAATGACCATTATCGCCTTATCTTATACTGGTATGTTAGAAGGTGCCGTATTAACAGAAACGGTCTTTTCTTGGCCGGGAATTGGTCGATATCTCACAACAGCACTTTTTGCAGGTGATACCACAGCCATTATGGGCGGTACTTTAGTTATCGGCTTATGCTTTGTCTTTATCAATAATATGACCGATATCGTTATTCGTTTGACTGATCCGAGGCTCCGCTAATGTCATCTCCATTTTTAAGAAAAATAGCGCGTTCGCCTTCTGCATTTATCGGTTTATCGTTGCTCATTTTACTGTTAATTATTGCTATTTTTGCACCTTGGTTAGCCCCTTACGATCCGAATTGGCAACATGCTGCCCAACGTTTATTAGCACCCAATGCTGAACATTGGCTAGGGACAGATAATTATGGGCGAGATATTCTTTCTCGACTTATTTATGGTACTCGCCCAATGCTAGGCTTAGTGGGGCTGGTGGCGCTTATTACGCTACCTTTAGGATTATTAATTGGGATTTTATCTGGGTATTACGGTGGTTGGACTGAGCGTATTTTAATGCGATTCACTGATATTGTAATGTCGATGCCTTCTCTTATTCTCGCCTTCGCCTTTGTCGCAATGTTAGGACCTGGCCTGCTAAATGGCGCGTTAGCACTGGCTTTAACTGCATGGCCGGCTTATGCACGACAATCTCGTAGTGAAATTCAACATTTACGCAATAGCGATTATCTTGCTGCTGCCGAAATGATGGGTATTAAAGGTCTTCGACTGTTATGGGGACATATCTTACCACTATGTTTACCTTCAGCCATTGTGCGTTTAGCACTTAACTTAGCCGTAATTATTCTCGCAGCAGCCGGATTGGGCTTCCTTGGATTAGGTGCACGCCCACCAATGGCGGAATGGGGAGCGATGATCGCAGAAGGTATGCCCGTTATTTTTGATCAATGGTGGATTGCAGCTATTCCGGGTACGGCAATTTTAATCAGCAGTCTGGCATTTAATTTATTAGGTGATGGATTACGTGATGTATTGGGAGATACCCATGAATAAAACACCATTAATTGAGGTAAACAACCTCTGCATCGATTTTCCAAAGGCAAGAGTTGTCAATAATATCTCTTTTACTTTGGGGCAAGAGCGTTTGGCGATTGTTGGTGAATCTGGCTCTGGCAAATCAATGACCGCTCGTGCATTAATGGGGCTTGTTCGTCATCCGGGAAAAGTCAGTGCAGAGATACTGAACTTACAAGGAAATAATCTATTAGATTTTTCATCTCGCCAATGGAATAACATCCGCGGAAATACGATTTCAATGGTATTACAAGATCCTCGCTATGCATTAAATCCTGTAAAAACCATTTATCAGCAAGTAGAAGAAACCGTAAAACAACATCAAAAACTTTCACGTCAAGATAGGCGTCAACTTATCATCGATACCCTGCTGTCTGTCGGCTTACCTGAACAGAATATTTATCGTTATCCTGGTGAATTATCAGGTGGTATGGGACAACGAGCAATGATAGCGATTGCGCTAATTAATAACCCTACTATTTTAATTGCCGATGAACCGACATCTGCACTGGATGCTCAGTTACGTCATCAAATCCTTGAACTGATCACTATTCAGTGTGAACAGCGTAATATGGGTTTATTACTGATTAGCCATGATTTACCCCTTGTTGCTGAATATTGTGAGCGCGTCATGGTGATGTATCAAGGCGAACAAGTTGATGAACTCGATGCTAAAGCGCTACCGACTGCTTCACATCCTTATACTCGTACACTTTGGACATGTAGACCTAATGCAAGCACTTATGGCACTCAATTGCCAGTACTAGATAGAACGCTTAATTTTAAGGGGCTACATCATGCTAATTGATATTCATGATTTACACGTTCAATTCAAACAAGGTAAACAAGCAAAGCACGTTGTAAAAGGGATCAATCTACATGTTCAACAAGGCGAAACTTTTAGCTTGATTGGCCGTTCTGGCTGTGGCAAATCGACTGTTTTGCGTGTGATCGCAGGGTTATTACCGAATTGGCAAGGTGAGATATCGCTTTTAGGACAAACAATTAAACCTCAACAACGTTTTCAAGGGACTTTGCGCCGTAATATACAAATGGTATTTCAAGATCCCTACGCCTCTTTACACCCCCAACACCGTATTGAGCGAGCGTTCTCTGAGCCTTTAAAAATCCACCAAATTCCTTTTGATAAAGAGACGATTGAACAAGCATTAGCCCAAGTTGGTTTACCTGCCGATGTGACGAGTCGTTATCCACACCAACTTTCGGGTGGGCAACGTCAACGTGTCGCCATTGCAAGAGCCCTTTTATTGCAACCTCAACTATTACTTTTAGATGAACCAACCTCAGCGCTAGATATGTCAGTGCAAGCCGAGATTTTAAATCTGCTTAACACACTAAAAAAACAGCATAACATGACTTATTTACTCGTCAGTCATGATGCAGATGTTATCGCACATATGTCGGATCGAGCTGCATTAATGGAAAATGGTGAATTAACACAACATTATGATCGAGATGCGTTATCAAAAGGGATACATCGTATTGATTGAGATAAAAGAGAATAGATAAAAGAAAGGAGCCGAGCAGCATTACGTTATTAATACTGCTCGTTTTTAATATTACTGTTTAATCGTACCGTTTTTTATTGTTCTGCGCTGTGTTTAAACTAATAAGCCCGGGAAAATAGAACGTAATCCGGTCACAATAAATTCAATACCTAACGACATTAATAATAAGCCCATTATACGAGTAACTACATTAATGCCAGTTTGCCCTAAATATTTCACTAATAGTGTTGCGCTGCGAAACAGCAACCAACAACAAAATGCAAAAAAGATGCTGGTTGCGGCTAATCCTAAAAAGTTAGTAAAACCTTCCCAGCGAGAACTCCACACAATACAAGAACTGATTGCTCCGGGTCCTGCCATTAATGGTAATGCTAAAGGCACAACAGCAACACTACTACGTACTGCGGATTCGTTTCGTTCCTGATTGTTTTGTTTATCTTCTCCTAAACGTCCATTTATCATGGTCATCGCAATAGTAACAATCAGCATTCCCCCTGCTATACGAAACGAGTCGATAGAAATACCGAAAACACTCAGTATAGAATCACCGATTAACAGAGAAGAAACTAAAATAATTGCAACGGAGCCATTCGCAATTAAGTTTGTTTTGTTACGCCCTGCATCAGTTTGATAACTCGTCATACTGATAAAGACAGGCAAAATACCAATTGGGTTTACAATCGCAAAAAGACCGACAAAAAATTTAATATAACCGGATAAATCCAGCAGTGACCCCATGAAAAGCCCCTTCTTGGCTAATAAACATGCGAATTATTCTATAAAAGATAGAGTAACTCCAAAAAATGCGCGTTACTTTAAATCAATAAACCAGTTAATTCTATTAGTTAACAAGTTTTTACCTAAAATATTCTCTTGTAAATAGATTAAAACCTAGAGGTTTAATTTTATATCGAAATAAACTGTACGACAAAAAAATCGTTGAACATTTATTGCATATGAGAATTATTCTCATAAATAGCCATGCTGAAAGGTGTCAGCTTGCTATTTTTGTGACATATATCACGTTAATTAATTAGAAAGATGGTAAGCTGTTATCATTCGAAGAAAGAGAGCTACTTAGAAAATATATTTGCCTTTATTATTGTTTTTTTTAAGTTTTTTAAGCAAATTATGCCCTCTAATAATTATTACTGAAATAAGCACATTATCATCTATCTAGGCTATTCTTATTAGTTATGATGAAAACGGCTAATTTGCTTAAAAAATTTAACATTTTATCAGGAGTCTCTTTATGTCTGTAACTAACGTTACTGAACTCAATGATTTGGTTGCTCGTGTAAAAAAAGCTCAACGTGAATTTGCTAACTTCTCTCAAGAACAAGTTGATGCTATTTTCCGTGCTGCTGCATTAGCTGCCGCTGATGCCCGTATTCCCCTTGCAAAATTGGCTGTTAAAGAGTCTGGTATGGGTATCGTTGAAGATAAAGTGATTAAAAACCACTTTGCTTCTGAGTATATCTACAATGCGTATAAAGACGAAAAAACCTGCGGGATCTTATCTGAAGATCTGACTTACGGCACAATTACCATTGCTGAACCTATTGGGATCATCTGTGGTATCGTACCAACAACTAACCCAACTTCTACTGCGATTTTTAAAGCATTAATTAGCTTAAAAACACGTAATGGTATTATCTTCTCTCCACACCCTCGTGCAAAAGAAGCGACAAACCGTGCTGCTGAAATCGTCTTAAATGCAGCTATTGCAGCAGGCGCACCAAAAGATATTATTGGTTGGATTGATGAGCCTTCAGTCGCTCTATCTAACGCATTAATGCACCATGATGATATTAACCTGATCTTAGCGACAGGTGGTCCAGGCATGGTTAAAGCAGCGTATAGTTCTGGTAAACCAGCTATTGGTGTTGGCGCAGGTAATACGCCAGTTGTTATTGATGACTCTGCTGATATCAAACGTGCAGTGGCTTCAATCTTAATGTCTAAAACTTTCGATAACGGCGTAATTTGTGCGTCAGAGCAATCTGTTATCGTTGTTGACAGCATTTATAAACAAGTTCGTGAGCGTTTCTCTACCCACGGCGGTTACATGCTGACAGGTAAAGAATTAAAAGCTGTTCAAGATATCATCTTAAAAGATGGTAACTTAAACGCAGCTATTGTGGGTCAACCTGCAACAAAAATTGCTGAAATGGCCGGCATTGAAGTACCAGTAAATACCAAAATTTTAATTGGTGAAGTAAAAGAAACAACCGAAGCTGAGCCGTTTGCTCACGAGAAATTATCTCCACTATTAGCAATGTATCATGCTCAATCATTTGAAGATGCAGTGTTAAAAGCTGAAAAATTAGTTGAGATGGGTGGTATCGGTCATACTTCTTGCTTATATACAGATCAAGATAACTGCCCTGAACATGTTGCCTATTTCGGCGACAAGATGAAAACATCTCGTATTTTAATCAATACTCCAGCATCTCAAGGTGGTATTGGTGACTTATATAACTTTAAACTTGCTCCTTCTCTAACATTAGGTTGTGGTTCATGGGGTGGTAACTCCATTTCTGAAAACGTAGGGCCAAAACACCTTATCAACACCAAAACCGTGGCGAAAAGAGCAGAAAATATGTTGTGGCATAAACTTCCTAAATCTATTTACTTCCGCCGTGGTTGTTTACCTATCGCACTGGAAGAGATTGCGACTGATGGTAAAAAACGTGCCTTTATCGTGACCGATGGTTTCTTATTCAACAATGGTTATGTTGATGAAGTCACTCGTGTACTGAAAAAATTTGGTGTTGAAACAGAAGTCTTCTTTGAAGTTGAAGCCGATCCAACATTAAGCGTTGTGCGTAAAGGTGCAGAACAGATGAACAGCTTTAAACCTGATGTGATCATCGCATTAGGTGGTGGTTCACCAATGGATGCTGCAAAAATCATGTGGGTTATGTATGAGCATCCAGAAACTCACTTTGAAGAATTAGCATTACGCTTTATGGATATCCGTAAACGTATTTACAAATTCCCGAAAATGGGTGTGAAAGCACAAATGGTTGCTATCACCACAACATCAGGTACTGGTTCTGAAGTAACACCATTTGCAGTAGTAACTGATGATGAAACAGGTCAGAAATACCCATTAGCAGACTATGCATTAACACCAGATATGGCTATCGTTGATGCAAACCTTGTTATGAATATGCCTAAATCTCTGTGTGCATTTGGTGGTTTAGATGCTGTAACTCACGCATTAGAAGCTTATGTTTCTGTATTAGCGAACGAATATTCTGACGGACAAGCACTGCAAGCATTAAAATTACTGAAAGAATATCTGCCAGCAAGTTATCATGAAGGTGCTAAAAACCCTGTTGCTCGTGAGCGTGTTCATAATGCGGCAACTATTGCTGGTATCGCTTTTGCAAACGCATTCTTGGGTGTTTGTCACTCAATGGCGCATAAATTAGGCTCTGAGTTCCATATTCCTCATGGTTTAGCTAATGCGTTATTAATTTCAAACGTTATTCGTTATAACGCTAATGACAACCCAACTAAACAAACGGCATTTAGCCAATACGATCGCCCTCAAGCACGTCGTCGTTATGCAGAAATTGCTGACCACTTAGAACTTTCAGCACCGGGTGATCGTACTGCTGCTAAGATTGAGAAATTGTTAGCTTGGTTAGAAGAAATGAAATCTTCATTAGGAATTCCATCTTCTATTCGTGAAGCTGGTGTTCAAGAAAGTGATTTCTTAGCAAGAGTTGATAAATTATCTGAAGATGCGTTTGACGATCAGTGTACTGGTGCTAACCCACGTTACCCACTGATCTCTGAATTAAAACAACTGTTATTAGATTCTTACTACGGTCGTGAATTTAATGAACATCCCGTTGTTGAAGTGAAAGAAGAGACAAAACCAGCTAAAAAAAGCAGTAAAAAATAATCGAAACACGCTGTGTTAGTGTGATCCTCAATATTTCGGTTATTTGTTCTTAAATAAACACCCAGTCTTATGGCTGGGTGTTTTTATGCTTCTTACTTATCTATATACATTTTGCTACTGATTTTTAAGATTGAGAAACAAGTCACAATAAGTCACTATTTAGTCATAAATCATAAGTATTTATACTTAATTAGTGAGTTTTATTTTTACTATAAAAATAGTGCCTTTCTTTGTATGTTTATAATTGGCTCTAAAAAAGGCACTGAGCAACTTATCTCTTAAGTTGCATCATTGCATTACCACGTTATAGAAAGTGCCTTATGAGTGATTACAGAGCGTATCAAACTCTTCTCCTCTTTCATTAGTTGGTATAATTATTTCACTCTTACCTTATTTCCCTCATAAAATGACTATAACGAAATGTTATTTGAAACCATCGTGTTCACGTTACGATTTGCAATCGTACTTTTATTCTTATCTGATAAAAAATAAATAGACTTAATCACATTGATTATTAATTAGTGCTCAAAATAAAGAAATATAAATATTTTATATCTCTAACTATCTTGAGTTTATAAGAAACATAGTTTCAATAAAATATTATCAAAATGAGGTTTGTTAGTTTGAGTCTGCTAAAGTAATAACGTAATAAAGGTCGCTATTTGTGCATTCCACTTAGAAGTTACTCCTTTAGGAGTATAAAAGTAGCCTATTTATCCGTATTAACAAGCATAAAGTGAAGTATTTTATTTCTTCAATAACAACTTAAGCACCTCATAATCGACATCTATAAAATTCGATATAAATGTTTCATTATACCAACCATAGATAAAAGAAATATTTCTTAGTATTTCATGACTATCTTTATTCAATTTTATTAAACTATGAATAATATAAATGCATCAAATGTCTCTCTCTCTTATCATTTGTAAAAAACAATATCGACATCACAAAACAAACACCTTACGTATATTTGATTATGTCTTTTTTGATTAATGATAATGAAATCGATGAAATAAATAAATTTCCCCATAAAAAAAACAACATATCTTTACAGAAGAAAATCAAACTCACCGCAATTTGATATAAAAAAAGCCAATAAATTGGCTAAAATTTAAAAAAATATAAACATTTTTTAGTATTACGTAATATAACTCTTTATTTAAATTATTATTTCATCCCCTCTTTCGCCCCAGCAAATTAGTAAAAGAGGGAAAATGAAAAGGCTACTCTTGTTCAATACACCCTTTTAGTGTTGCCTGCGTATAATGCTTACGGCAAACTGAAACATATTTTTCATTTCCACCAATTTCAACTTGAGCACCATCACTTAGTACATTTCCTTTATCATCTAAGCGTAATACTTTATTCGCCTTTCTACCGCAGTAACATACTGTTTTAAGTTCTACAAGCTTATCAGCCCATGCTAATAAATAAGCACTACCTGTAAATAACTCACCTCTAAAATCCGTTCTTAGCCCATATGTAAGAACGGGAATATCATAGGTATCCGTTATTTCACAAAGTTGTTCGACATGTGCCTTACTTAAAAATTGGCACTCATCAATCAATACACAATGAATAGGCTGTTTGTTATGCTCAGCAACAATAACGTCACGAATATTCATATCATCACTAAAGAGTAATGCATCCGCACTTAATCCTATTCTTGAGCTAATCTTTCCCTTTGCAAAGCGTGTATCAATAGCAGCAGTGAAAATCAATGTGCGCATTCCTCGTTCATTATAGTTATAAGAGGATTGCAATAAAGATGTTGATTTTCCAGCATTCATGGCTGAATAATAAAAGTAAAGCTGAGCCATCAGCTCTCTCCTTAAATAGTGTTTATTTTCACGAGCGACAGTCTAACATAAACAATCTACAAGTTATCCATAACAAGTATTTATTACCTTTATTTCTATTCTAGATATACCATCGAAAGATGAAGTTCGTTGTTAATGCTAATTTTTGCTTAAAAAATAAATAGCTTTAATAAGTACTTAACATATTAAAACACACCTTGATATACCTTTATTAAAGTATGAAAGTTAGTCCGATTCCATTTTTAGAAAAAAGTCCGTTATTATAAAAAAATGAACAAAGCTTTCTATTCTTTAGCATTAGCGCTATCATCAGTTAAAAGATGCATTTCCTTACTAATATTTCCTTTATTGACTAAAGATACCTCTACTTTTATTATTTTTTTCGTTGAGATATTAGTTTAAAAAAAAGAAATTTTACGTAAGGTTTGTATTTAGGTATTGCAGAAATTTAAATAGCAATCTATTATTAGTATTACATCAGCCAACAACATTTATTTGAGACCAGGAAAATGAGCGAATCTTTAAAAATATTAAATAACATCCGTACTCTCCGCGCACAAGCAAGAGAAACTTCTTTAGAAACTTTAGAAGAAATGCTGGAGAAACTCGAAGTTGTCGTTAATGAGCGTCGTGAAGAATTCTCATTAGAAAAAGCAGCTGAAGAAGAACGTGTTCAGAAATTACAAAAATACCGCGAAATGTTAGAAGAAGCCGGTATTGATCCAACAGACTTACTTGAAGCAAGTGCTGTTAATAAAACTGGCCGTGCTAAACGCGCCGCTCGCCCAGCTAAATACTCTTACGTTGATGATAATGGTGATACTAAAACTTGGACAGGCCAAGGTCGTACACCAACTGTAATCAAACGTGCTATTGATGAAGAAGGCAAATCATTAGACGATTTCCTGCTGTAATTTAAGTCAATACTCTATTTGAAATACCCTTTTAATTATTTAAAAGGGTATTTTCTTGTTTACTTCATTTAATTAAACAAGCGTTTAATTTTAATATGTGCTGATGTTGTTTGTATTAGATGTAGGTAAGCAAAAATAAAAAATGTAATAACTTCGTTATTTATTTTTATTTATAATGAAAAAGGAGCTTTTATAGCTCCTTTTTTCTTTGATTTAATTAAACTAATGTTATTAATTTTTATAATAACTTAAATACCAATCAACAAACTGTTTTACGCCATATTCTACTGCTGTATTCGGTGAAAAACCGATTGTCTCAGACAAATCTTGGCAATCAGCACAAGTAGAAAGAACATCACCGTCTTGCATCGGCATTAAATTCAATTTAGCTTTAATATTGAGTGATTTTTCTATTGCTTCAATAAATGCCATCAATTTAGTTGGTTGCCCATTACCCACATTATAGATTTTATAAGGTGCAGAACTTGAAGATGTTTCACCTTTCTCTACTGTCCAGTTTTCATCTGCTTCTGGTACAACATTAACTAATCGAACCACTGATCCCACAATATCATCAACATAAGTGAAATCACGCGTCATATTTCCACCGTTATAAACATCAATAGGTTCACCCGCTAACATTGCTTTAGTGAACTTAAATAATGCCATATCAGGGCGGCCCCAAGGGCCATATACTGTGAAGAAACGTAATCCAGTTGTTGGTAATTGATATAGATGTGAATAGCTATGAGACATTAACTCATTGGCTTTCTTTGTTGCAGCATATAATGAAACAGGATGATCAACACTATCTTCTGTTGAGAAAGGCTGTTTCTGATTTAAACCATAAACAGAGCTTGAAGATGAGTAGATAAGATGTCCAACTTTATTATGGCGACATCCTTCTAATATATTAATATGACCAACGATATTCGCATCAATATATGCCATTGGATTTTCAATCGAGTAGCGAACTCCTGGTTGAGCTGCTAAATGAATAACTCGGTCAAATTGGTGTGATGCAAATAATTGAGCCACTTTTGCTGAGTCAACGATATCAAGTTTCTCAAAATGGAAATTTTCTAGCTGTTGTAATTTAGCTAATCGAGCTTCTTTTAAGCGCACATCATAATAGTCATTCAAGTTATCTATTCCAACAACATGATAACCCATTTCGATTAAACGCTGACTCATATGATAGCCAATAAAACCCGCAGCACCTGTTACCAATATTTTCATATTATCACTCAAATAACCCAATAATTTATTTTTATGTCAACGTTATCATGCTTAATATCACCTTGATTAAACATCATAACGCTTAACATCGTCATGCATTACAAAATCAACATGGCTCAATACTAAATGTATTGAGCCATACCTTAATCTCTTACAACCGCTTTATCTAGCTTTTCCCATAAAATACGCAACATGCATTTACGGAAATTATACAATGAAATTAACCATATAAATGATTATTAATAGGCTTTATCTCACTGTATCTTTAATGATTTTAGCCATTGTGCAAAATCTTCGCCAAACTCTTCGTGCTGTATTCCGTACTCTACGAAAGCTTTCATATATCCTAGTTTATTACCACAATCGTGGCTTTTCCCTTGTAGGTGATAAGCTTCAACAGCTTCTTTTTCAATCAGCATTGCGATCGCATCAGTTAACTGAATTTCATCTCCGGCACCCGGTGCGGTTTTCGCTAATAGAGGCCAAATACTTTCAGATAACACATAACGCCCTACGATAGATAAATTCGAAGGTGCTTCTTCTTTCTTAGGCTTTTCAACAACACGAGTAATTGGTTTGCTATCACCTGGGCATAAATTTTCGCCCATGCAATCAACAATACCATAATTAGAGACTTCATCTTCAGGAACAGGTTCAACAAGGATTTGACTTGCGCCTGAACGTTCAAAGTGAGAAAGCATCTCTTTTAAGTTAACTTTTGTTAAATCCGCACTGTATCTATCTAAAATAACATCAGGCAGGATAACAGCGAAAGGTTCATCACCAATTAGTGGCTTAGCACATAAAATAGCATGGCCTAATCCTTTTGCTATTCCCTGACGAGTTTGCATAATCGTGACATGGCTTGGACAAATACCTTGTACTTCTTCTAATAACTGACGTTTAACGCGTTTTTCTAAAATCGCTTCTAATTCAAAACTCGTATCAAAATGGTTTTCAATTGAATTTTTAGATGAATGTGTGACAAGCACAATTTCATTAATACCAGCTGCAATACATTCATTCACTACATATTGAATAAGAGGCTTATCAACCACTGGCAACATCTCTTTTGGAATTGCCTTGGTTGCAGGTAGCATTCTCGTTCCTAATCCTGCAACAGGGATCACCGCTTTTCTAACTTTACGCACTGCTGATGACATTATACTTCTCCTGCAATTCGTACCGTTCTACTTTCAAATATGAATGGGTACAATTAAAAAATAATCGCCAGAGTATACCAGCTAATATCTAAGGATAAACAGAGGCCTATCCGTTAATTGAGATAGTTCTTCATTTATGTTTAATATATGCACGATATTCTGTTTTTTATTTAATCTAAATTTAACTTTTATAGATAGGAGAAAACATTAATCTTATCTGATTTGTGTTATCCCAAATTTTGCATTGCCAATTTGTTCCCTCACATTTTACTTGATTAATATATAAAAGTTGCAATGTACCTAAGGGGACACCACTATTTAATTCAAATTTTTTACTTTCTGTTTTTATTTCAGCTTTTAAACCTGCTGATGCTAATAGTATATTTTTTTTCTGAGTATGATAATAACCGAGTATAATAGGAAATTGTCCTTTTACCCCAATCTCATTAAGCATTTTATTTAGCTTATTCAACATATTATACATACTTGGTAAAGATCGTACTTTTTCTGATGATTTTAATACATCATTAAAAACAACTCGTAAGAGTAAAGCGACTAAAAGCCCATTTTCATCATCTCTAGAAATATCGACACAATAGAAAATAATTTGATCTTCTGATAAAGCCGCAATATCAAATAATAACCCCATTTTAGCGATATCATTTAATTGACGATAATTAACACAATATCCCGCAACAACTTGCTTAACCTGAGGTTGCATCTGTTTTATGAACGACTGAATATAATGGGTATCTTTTCGTAAGCTATTCCAAAGTGGCTCTAAATGTATACCTTCTATTAATACTGATTCAAAAAAGCCAGGGCATAATACTTCAATAACTTTTTGTTTTAATTTATCAAGATGTGTTATTGGCTTAAGGAAAATCTCTTGTGCCCCTAAACGCAACATATCATCTATTTCAGCCATATTATCTGTACATGAAATAGCAATAACAGGAATAGCCAGTTTTCGTTGTTCAAGATGACACAAAAAAGTGGGTCCATTCATTACCGGCATACGGATATCACATAAAATAAGATCAGGGAGCAATCCTTCCTCTAATAAAGATAATGCTTGGCTACCATTATCTGTTGTATAGACACAAGCCTTCTCATGTGAGAAATATTCTGTCAACATTGTGCGAAAAACGACCTCATCATCAATTATTAAGATTTTTTTACCTACTAAGGCTTTGTTCATTGGTGACTCCGGTAACTATCGTTTCACATGCTGATTAATTAGCGCTACATTATCAGTTTAGTTCAACATTGACGTTAATTATTCCCAATCGTTACTTTTTTCAATCTATGGGAAATCGTCATACTGATAACGTGAGTTAGGACATTATTTTGTCGAGTTTATGCCCCTGCAATAGCCAATTACTCTACTCTGATTGCTGTGAGCCTTACCATTTAGGTCAAAAAAACGCTCCTACAGCAGAAGCATTGATGCGTTCGCGTTATAGCGCGTTCGTTAAACATAATGCTGATTACTTAATAAAGACGTGGCATCCTTCTTGCCGTGTTGCCTCCCTGCATGATGAATTAGTTTCAGGCTTTCCAAATACACAATGGCTTGGACTCAATATTATCTCATCGCAAGCGAGCACAAATAAAAATGAGGCATATGTTGAATTCTCGGCTTGCTTTATTGAAAGAAATGCCGATGATAAACGGTACTTACATGAACGCTCTCGTTTTCTAAAAATAGATGACTGTTGGTTTTATATTGACGGTGTGAAACCGAAAGTGGGACGAAACGATCCCTGCCTTTGTGGCTCAGGACGTAAATACAAAAAATGTTGTGAAAATAACATCAAATAACTGCAAACACAGAAGTAAAAGAAAGGATTTATCCATACATGCAACACCAAAATACTCAAAAAAAAATACTGCGTACTATTTGCCCTGATGCAAAAGGACTTATCGCTAAAATCACGAATATTTGCTACAAACATCAATTAAATATTGTTCAAAATAGTGAATTTGTTGATCATCGTACAGGTCGCTTTTTTATGCGCACCGAGCTGGAAGGTATCTTTAATGATGAAACCTTTCTTGCGGATTTAGATGATGCTTTACCACAAGGCTCAAAACGCGAATTAAATACCGCAGGCCGTCGTCGCATTGTCATTATGGTGACAAAAGAAGCACACTGCTTGGGTGACTTATTAATGAAAAGTGCATTTGGTGATTTGGATGTTGAAATTGCCGCCGTCATTGGTAACCACGACACGTTAAAACATTTAGTAGAACAATTTGGTATTCCCTTCCATCTTGTTAGCCATGAAGGCTTAACTCGTGATCAGCATGATGAAAAATTAATTGCACAAATTAATCAATACAAACCTGATTATGTTGTACTCGCAAAATATATGCGTGTATTAACACCTGCATTTGTACAAAATTTCCCAAATCAAATTATCAATATTCACCACTCTTTCTTACCGGCCTTTATTGGTGCCCGTCCTTACCATCAGGCTTATGAGCGCGGTGTTAAAATCATTGGTGCAACAGCACACTACGTAAATGATAATTTAGATGAAGGTCCAATCATCACTCAAAACGTGATTAATGTTGACCATACGTTTTCTGCTGAAGATATGATGAGAGCGGGTCGAGATGTTGAAAAGAATGTTCTTAGCCATGCTTTATATTGGGTATTTTCACAACGAGTTTTCGTTTACGGTAACAGAACCATCATTTTATAAGTTTTCTGTCACTAATAACGTACACATTACGGCTATCTAAATGTAAACCGCGATATAAAGCATATCGCGGTTTATTTTTCCCCCCTTATTAACATAGATCATATTGCTTAAAATCAATACGATAGCGCATAAAGCTTGAACAATACGAACATTTTTACATCAGTCAGTAGATTTTTAGCAAAATAGCGCTTTACAGATCTCAGGTATTTGGTATTATTGCGCCCGCTGTCACGGACAGCAAAACAATTTAATGTTGGTGGGATACCCAAGCGGCCAAAGGGAGCAGACTGTAAATCTGCCGTCACAGACTTCGAAGGTTCGAATCCTTCTCCCACCACCATCTCCTCTTAGCTTTACTCTATAAAAATTCTTTTTATTCCATTTTATCAATTAAATCCAAAAATCGATTCAATACACTTGAATGATACTTAGATTTATAGATATAACAGCTATACCGTATTTCAGGTTTCGTTAATGGTATAAAACATAAGTCTGCTTCGTACTCATTTTTCAATGGGTTTTCGTCAGTTAATAAAAGAGAATGATGTGTTTGAATAAAACGTAAACAGCAATTAAGATCATCCATTATTCTGACACACACGGTTTTCCCTCTATTCCCGATTTCGCTCTCTAATTTTTTTATCTTAGTTGTCTTGTATAATGCCGGATCACATAACCAAATATTTTCACTTAAAAGCCTATCAATATTATTATTCACACTATTCACAAGTATTTTTTGACAACAAATACCTAAGTGTTTATTTTCTATTTTATGAAGAAGGCTAAATTTTTCACTAATAATTTTCTCAGAGCTTAATATTAATGTATTACCATCATAGTCGGGTATTTCTTCAAAATTTTCTTTTGAAAATCGCATGATATTTATATGGGAATAATTTTTATTTGCTGCCTGATAAAACTGAGTTAAATACTGACTTTTCCCCCAATCATAATAAACATGAATGCTATTGTTTATGATCCCCGAGATATGTTTTTTAGTTATCTCTTTCTCCTGAAGATAAAGCGATTTCAAATCATTATAAAGCTCAAGTCCTTCTTGAGTTAAACTCATACCGAACTTCTCTCGCTTAAATAAACGCTTTCCTAATACGGCCTCAAAGTCTTTGATAGATTTAGCGACGGGGGGTGTCGTGCGATTCATCACGCGTGCGGCTTTACTTAACGAGCCATTTTCGACTACAGCCATAAAGGCTTCTAACTTACGAGAAAAAAACATAATTCACCATTCCTTTGCTGTGTAGAATAAAATAATTTCATCAATTCATTTAATGTAAATAAAATAGTGATTAATTAATTTAAAATTTAAATTTATATAAAAGCAGTTTTATATAAATATTCCTTTACCTCCTTTTAATGAATGCAATTTATAACTACAATATTATTTTTATTATGTCATCATTCTTCACATATAAAGAATAATAATACTTATATTCTTCTATCAAAGATTAGTTTATGTTTCTAGTTTGTTTAATTAATATTTTTTGTTATGCAATTAATTATTTTTATTAAATTAACACAGTCTATTTAATGACTTTTATTTTTATCTAATTTTATCTTTCTCTTGATAAGCCGTGCCATCATTTCAGTGATTTGCTTACATTCATTTTATGATCCTGCTAGTATAAGACATCCTATTATTCAATATATAAATGGTTACAGTCACATGAAATTTGTCTCTTTCAATATTAATGGTTTACGCGCTCGTCCTCACCAACTTGAAGCTATCATAGAAAAACATCAGCCGGATGTTATTGGACTTCAAGAAACGAAAGTTCATGATGATATGTTTCCATTAGATACAGTGGGTGCTTTGGGGTATCACGTTTTCTATCATGGTCAAAAAGGGCATTATGGCGTTGCTTTACTCACAAAAGAGAAGCCCGTTGCAGTGCGTAAAGGCTTTCCGGGTGATGATGACGATGCTCAGCGCCGAATGATCATGGCTGATATAGAAACACCAGCGGGTTTATTAACGGTCATGAACGGCTATTTTCCTCAAGGTGAGAGCCGTGATCATGAAACTAAATTCCCGGCAAAAGAAAAATTCTATGCTGATCTGCAAAATTACCTAACCACCAGCTTAAAACCGACCTCTCCAGTGCTTATTATGGGTGATTTAAATATCAGCCCAACAGATAAAGACATTGGTATTGGCGAAAATAATATGAAGCGCTGGTTAAAAACAGGCAAATGTTCTTTTCTACCAGAAGAGCGGGAATGGCTGGCAACATTAATGGGGTGGGGATTAACAGATACATTCCGCCAACAACATCCTGAAACTGATGATAAATTCTCGTGGTTTGATTATCGTTCTAAAGGATTCGATGATAATCGAGGCTTACGTATTGACTTACTTCTAGCAAGTCGCGACTTAGCGGATAATTGTATTTCAACAGGAATTGATTACGAGATCCGAGGAATGGAAAAACCCTCTGATCACGCGCCAGTTTGGGCTGAATTTAAAATATAATTAAATTAAATTTTAATTCAATAAAAGCACTTACCTGAGATAACGCAGGAAGTGCTTTTTATTTGTGCTTAATAATCCGTTGTTGCTGCTTTATTCTGCGCTTTATTTTTTGTAGCGCCTGCTTTGTTACTTCCTTTAGTTGCAGCCTTACGCTTTTTATTATGCGCCGGTGCGGGAAGATTTCTGAAAGCTTGAATATTCGGGCGACGTTTCGCTTGAGTAATCAACTCTATCAAGGTGTTATTTAATGGCATCATAAAATCTTGATATTTAAATTGCTTCTCACTAATTTGCGTGAGTATCGATTCCCAATGTGCAGTCATATCCGGTAAAGTTGCCATATCTGGCAATACATGAATTAATGCTCTACCTGCTGGAGTTGAGTTAATGGCTCGTCCTTTCTTTTGCAAAAAGCCTCGCTTAAATAACAGCTCAATAATTCCCGCCCTTGTCGCTTCAGTACCTAATCCATCCGTCGCTCTTAGGATTTTCTTAAGTTCTTTATCTTGAACAAAGCGCGCAATTCCTGTCATAGCAGAAAGCAATGTCGCATCAGTAAAAGGTCTTGGTGGCTGCGTTTGCTTTTCAACAATCTCTCCCTTTTCACACAGCAACTCATCACCTTTCGCCACTACTGGCAATGCAGAACCATCATTTTCGGCATCTTGCTCTTTCGCACCTAATAATATTCGCCATCCTGTTTGCGCTAAAAAACGCGCTTTAGCGATAAATTTGCCATTCTCAATATCAAGTTCAATAACGCATTTACGATAAACAGCATCAGGCATAAATTGCATTAGATATTGGCGAGCCACGAGATAATAAATATTTTTCTCATTTTCACTTAATGAGATATTACCTGTTTTTGCCGTTGGAATAATTGCATGGTGGGCATCAACTTTTTTGTCATCCCAGCAACGATTCTTTTTATCAATATCTAAGGTATCTTGCGGTAATAGGCTTGCATCATGTGTGCTAATCGCATTAATAACAGCATGGCGACCAGCAAAATGCTCATCAGGCAAATAACGACTGTCAGAACGCGGATAAGTGATTAATTTATGCGTTTCATATAGTCTTTGGCATGTATCTAAGACTTGCTGTGCGCTTAAACCAAAGCGTTTTGCGGCTTCAATTTGTAATGCGGAAAGCGAAAAAGGAAGCGGTGCTATTTCAGATTCTTGCTTATCTTGATAATCCGTTACATTGGCAGGTTTATCTTTAATTCGCTCAACAACATGCTCTGCAAGCTTACGATTTAATAATCGCCCTTCTTCATCTTGCCAAGGTTCACAGTGCTCGCTTGGCTGCCAAATCGCGGTAAAGCGTTCATCGGCAGGTGTTACAACATGAGCTTTAACTTCAAAGAAATCTTTAGGCACAAAATTTTCAATTTCTTCATCACGACGAACCACTAAGCCTAATACGGGTGTTTGTACTCGCCCCACGGACAATACACCTTGATAACCATTGCGTTGACCTAAAAGCGTATAGGCTCGAGTCATGTTAATACCATAAAGCCAGTCTGCTCTTGCTCGTGCCAAAGCCGATACACACAATGGTACAAACTCATGGTTATAACGTAGCTTATCAATAGCACGCGTCACTGCCGCTGGGTTTAAGTCATTAATTAAGCAACGACGCGCCTGTTTTCTTTGGTCTTCGCTGATATTTAAATAGTTAAGCACTTCATCGACTAGAAGCTGACCTTCACGATCGGGGTCTCCCGCGTGGATCACTTCTTTTGCCTGCTTAAGTAGTGTTTTGATAGTTTCTAGCTGCTTTTTAACATCAGCTCGGGGCTTGAGTTGCCATTTTTCAGGAATAATAGGCAAATCATCTAACGACCAGCGGGCGTACCGCGGGTCGTATGCATCCGGCTCAGCTTGTTCAAGTAAGTGACCAACACACCACGTCACATACTGGTTATCACCACAAAGAATAAAACCATCGCCCCTTTTATGAGGTTTTGGCAATACATCAGCAATAGCACGAGCAAGGCTGGGTTTTTCTGCAATAAATAATCTCATTACGTTAGTTAATCACTTCAATCAACGCTTTTCCAGCTACTGGCGCTGTTAGCTCACCAATAGAAGTTAATTCGATATCAAAACGTGAGGCAACCTCTTTCACTTGTTCAACCGCTTCAGGCAATACTGCTAATAATAAACCACCTGATGTTTGCGGATCACAGAGTAATTTACGTTGCATTTCAGTGATCTCACCAATTAAATGACCATAACTTTCAAAGTTACGCCCAGTACCACCCGGAACACAGCCTTGTTCAATATAAGACTCTACTTCTGGTAATCTTGGTACTTGTGAGAAATGAATAGTGGCTTGTACACCAGAGCCGTCACAAATTTCACTTAAATGCCCTAATAAACCAAATCCTGTAACGTCAGTCATTGCAGTGACGCCTTCGATATCAGAAAAATCAGAACCGGCTTTATTCATGCGGCACATAATTTCTGTCGCTAAACCTTGGTGCTCTGGTTTTAACAGACCTTTCTTCTCAGCGGTTGTTAATACACCAATACCCAAAGGTTTCGTTAAAAAGAGCTGGCACCCAGCTTTAGCTTCACTATTTTTCTTCACTTTGCTGACAGGCACAACACCTGTTACTGCAAGGCCAAAAATAGGTTCTGGTGCATCAATTGAGTGACCACCAGCTAGTGAAATTCCTGCTTCTTGGCAAGCGACTCGGCCGCCCTCAATCACTTCGCGCGCGATTTCAGGTGCTAGTTTATCAATAGGCCAACCTAAAATAGCAATCGCCATAATAGGTTTACCACCCATCGCGAAGATATCACTGATTGCATTTGTTGCAGCGATACGCCCAAAATCATAAGGGTTATCAACGATTGGCATAAAGAAATCAGTAGTGCTGATAATACCTGTACCATTTCCTAAATCATAAACAGCAGCATCATCTTTGGTTTCATTACCTACGAGTAAATGAGGATCATGAAATTTAGCTTGTTCGCTATGTAAAATGGTTTCTAAAACTTTTGGTGAGATCTTACAACCACAACCTGCACCATGACTGTACTGTGTTAAACGAATTGCTTCAGACATAACATGCCATCCTTTTTAAAAATAAGTCACAAAATCAGTTAAGTCAGCAGGAGAAACCGTCATTGGCGCTTTCAGGGCTGGCGTGCCTAAATAAAGAAAACCAATAATCTGGTCGTGTTCACCACAGCCAAGTCCTTCTCTTACCACTGCATCATGAGTCCAAGAACCTGAACGCCAAATTCCCCCAAATCCTTGAGCAACCGCCGCCATTTGCATTGCTTGAACACTACAACCAGCAGCGACAACTTGCTCCCATTCAGGAACCTTTGGATGATCTTTCACTTTCGCAATAACAGTGATGATTAATGGGGCACGAAAAGGTGCATTTTTTGCTTTTTCTTCAACTTCTGGCCCTAAATTACCCACAACCGCGGCTTTATGCAGTAATTGGCTAAAACGCTCTATGCCTTCATTTTGCATCACAACAAAATGCCAAGGCTTAAGTGCACCATGATCAGGTGCGCGCATACCGGCTTGTAAAATAGTATTGAGGGCTTCACTATCAGGGGCTGGAGTAGTCAGTCGAGAAGCTGAACGGCGGTTCAAAAGCAGTGTTAATGCATCCATTTTTATTCTCCTGTCAGCATTTTATTTTAGCAAGATCCCATTCTTATGGGGATGGACAGTTCTTATCAATTCGCAGTATAACAAACTGTTATATTACCACCATCCATAGATTTAGGCGGGAATTTTTCTAAAAATCAGCTGTGTGGTTATTTAATCGTAATTTACTGTTCATAAAATGATTAATCTTGGCTTACTAAGTTAATTTAAGCTTATTTTGATCCTACTTTCTTTTTAATTCGATGAATTCCTATATTACTTTGATGCCTTTTTGTGTGAAATTATTTAGCTATTTTTACGTAAGATAAGTGTTTACTTAATAACATCTTAAGCAAAATTTATCATTAGTGGTTTCCTAAAAATCAATGACAGACATTCAATAAGAGCTATATTAGAATATTCCTTCATTGTTATTGCTATTCTCTCTATTGCTAACAACATTTTTTGTTTTAATAGTATGAGATTATGTGGATGTAGCCTGCTTACTAATAATTCTAGCATGACTGTTTAGGATTAAAATTTAGCTTTACATGATGTGGAGATAATATGAATAAAATTATGGAGTTAATCGGCGCAATATTAAAATTCAGTTGGCAAGCCATTAACTTTATCAGGAAATTAATCTTAAACGTTATTTTCTTTTTCCTTCTCTTTATGGTCATTGGTATTTTCTTAATTAGCAAAGAAGCACAAAAACCAGTGGATTATGAAGGTGCCCTTCTTGTTGATCTGAAAGGTGTGATTGTTGACCAAACTGCAACCCAAAATCCTTTAGGAGAAGTTGGACGGGAGCTTTTAGGTGTTTCTAGTAGCCAGCTTCAAGAAAATTCATTATTTGAAGTTGTCGATACGCTACGCCTAGCCTCTCAAGATCCGAAAATTAAAGGTATGGTGCTTAAACTT
This sequence comes from Proteus terrae, assembly GCF_003144325.1. Classification (GTDB taxonomy): domain Bacteria; phylum Pseudomonadota; class Gammaproteobacteria; order Enterobacterales; family Enterobacteriaceae; genus Proteus; species Proteus terrae. The sequence goes on along the minus strand of NZ_PENS01000005.1, from coordinate 201,291 downwards.
GATGAATTTGCAGGCGCAGATCAGCCCTCGCTAAATTATATTGGTAAAGCACTTAATGAATTTAAAAAGACAGGTAAACCGATTTTTGCAGTGAGTGGCTATTACAGTCAGCCACAATATTATCTCGCCTCTTATGCAGATAAAATTTATCTCACCCCTCAGGGTGCTGTGGGTGTTTATGGTTATGGCTTTCAAAATCTCTATTACAAAACACTGTTAGAAAACTTAAAAATTAGTACTCATATTTTCCGTGTCGGAACGTATAAATCTGCGGTTGAGCCATTAATGCGTAATGACATGTCTGCTGAATCTCGAGATGCGTCATTACGTTTAGTTAATGCACTATGGTCTACATATTTAACCCAAGTTGCAGAAAACCGTAGCATTACCACAGAAGATGTTTTCCCTGGCGCAAAAGAGATGATTGCACAGCTACGTAATGCGGATGGGAATAACGCAACTTATGCACTAAATCGTAAATTAGTGGATTCTGTAAGCTCATACGCTCAATTTGAAGCAGATATGACAGAAACCTTTCAGTGGGATAAAGAGAACCAGCAATTTAACAATATCAGCATTTATGATTATGCCGATACGCTAACCTCATCATTACCTGCAAGTGATGAAGGTAATATTGCCGTAGTCGTTGTTCAAGGTGCCATTATTGATGGTGAAAGTATCCCGGGCTCTGCGGGAGGGTCAACCATTGCTAATCAAATTCGTCAAGCACGTTTAGATCCAAATATTAAGGCACTTGTATTACGTGTAAATAGCCCTGGTGGTAGTGTGTCTGCATCAGAGCAAATACGTAGTGAAGTTGCTGCCTTTAAGCAACAGAAAAAATATGTGGTTGTTTCAATGGGTGGTTTAGCTGCATCAGGTGGGTATTGGATCTCAACTCCTGCGAGTAAGATTATTGCTAGCCCATCAACATTAACTGGCTCGATTGGTATTTTTGGCGTTATTAATACTTTCGAAAATAGCTTAGAGTCTATTGGTGTTTATACTGATGGTGTCACAACATCACCATTAGCCGGATTATCTGTCACAAATAAACTACCTGAAGAATTTGCAGAGCTTTTACAGCTCAATATCGAAAGTGGCTATAAAACGTTTCTTAATTTAGTAGCAGAATCTCGTAAAAAAACACCCGCTCAAATTGATCGCATTGCTCAAGGCCGAGTGTGGGTAGGAATAGATGCAAAGAATGTGGGTTTAGTCGATGAGTTTGGTGATTTTGATGATGCTATTGATGCCGTTGCTAAAATGGCAAAAATTGACCAACCTGTTATTGATTGGATGAAACCAGAACTAAGCCTGTCAGAGCAGATCATAATGAGCTTGTCGTCTAACGCAAAAGCACTTCTTCCTGATCCGTTACAAGCTTATATTCCTGCGCCTGTTTTAAAAGAAGTTAAAACACAGACAGAGTTTTATCGCAATATGAACGATCCGCTAAATCGCTATGCGTATTGTTTATCTTGTGGTGATATTCAATAGTTTTTCCACTGATACACCTGTTCACACTGAGCAGGTGTATTTCTCTCTTTTTTCTGGCTTTTGATAGAATGATATTCTGATGAATGATTTTTGTTCGTCTATATTCAAACTATTTTTAACACAATGATTTAAAGTAGATATTAGTCAGTCTCTATTTTCTTTTTTTAGCATCCTTTCCTTTTTTTATTCTGCAAACCCCCTATAATCAGGTATTTCTCACAGCTTAATAAGAGTGCTTTTTCTGATGCAAAAGAAATCAATCTACGTTGTTTATACTGGCGGTACTATTGGTATGCAACATTCTGAACATGGCTATATTCCTGTATCAGGACATTTACAACGCCAATTAGCTAAAATGCCAGAATTCCACCGTGAGGAGATGCCTGATTTCACAATCAAAGAGCACCTTCCTTTAATTGATTCTTCAAATATCACACCAGAAGATTGGCAATCCATTGCTGATGATATTAATGAAAATTATCACAACTATGATGGGTTTGTTATTCTTCATGGTACAGATACCATGGCATTTACCGCATCAGCACTCTCTTTTATGTTTGAGAATCTTAGCAAACCAATTATCGTTACTGGCTCTCAAATTCCTTTAGAAGCCTTACGTTCTGACGGGCAAACAAACCTATTAAATGCGCTTTACCTCGCAGCACATCACCCAATTAATGAAGTGGCGCTATTTTTTAATAATACGCTGTATCGTGGAAACCGCACAGTAAAAGCGCATGCAGATGGTTTTAACGCCTTTGCATCACCAAATAGCGCCCCACTGTTAGAAGCGGGTATTAATATTAAACAATTTAAAATTAACTCATTTCCAAAAGGGAAAGGGGAATTTACTGCACATAATATTACACCTCAGCCGATCGGCGTTGTCACCATTTATCCAGGTCTTTCAGATGAAGTTGTTAAAAATATCCTGATGCAACCTGTAAAAGCCTTAATTTTGCGCTCTTATGGTGTCGGTAATGCGCCATCGCATCCTGCCCTACTCTCAACCCTACGTGAAGCAACTGAGCGTGGAATTGTTGTTATCAACCTTACGCAATGTATTTCTGGTCGAGTGAATATGGAAGGTTATGCAACAGGTCAAGCATTAGCGGAAGTGGGTGTGATCAGTGGCTTTGATATGACATTTGAAGCAACATTAACTAAACTGCATTATCTCCTTAGCCAACAATATAATTACACTGAGATCTGCCGACTAATGCAACAAAACCTTCGCGGTGAAATGACATTAGACGATAACAACTAAGCTTAATCTAAAGGTAAAATTGGTGAAAAATTCCGCACTGTTATTGGTTGATATACAAAACGACTTTTGTACTGGTGGTGCATTAGCTGTTAATGAAAGCGATATAGTGATACAAACAGCCAACCAACTTATTCATGATTTTAAGCTATCTAAAAATCCCATTATTGCCAGTTTAGATTGGCACCCAGCCGATCATCTTAGCTTTGCTGAAAATTCAGACACTGTTGTAGGGGAAATTGGAACGCTTAATGGATTACCACAAGTATGGTGGCCTGTGCATTGTGTACAAAATTCTTATGGTGCTGCATTTCACCCTGAATTAAACCAAGCACTAATAAACCATATTATTTACAAAGGGCAAAATCGCCTTATTGATAGTTATAGTGCCTTTTTTGATAACGACCATGAATATCAGACGGGCTTACATACTCTTTTGCAAACACTGAATATAAAACATCTTTATATTTTAGGAATTGCTACGGATTATTGCGTTAAATATACGGTACTGGATGCTTTACAGTTAGGTTATCAAGTGACGGTGATTACAGATGGTTGTCGCGGCGTAAATATTCAAGATGATGATAGCGAAAAAGCACTAGAAGAGATGCGGGCAAAAGGTGCGGTATTAATTGATTCAGCACATTGGCTTAATCGTAACAATCAATAGGTTCGTTATTTTCTTCATCTTCATAAAACAAAAAAAAGGTTAATTTCCAACCAACCTGGTTAATAATTAACCCTTTTTTATCTCTATTCTATCCATTCAATACACGTTTTAGTCATCATCCATTGGTGTTAGTGTTGCTAAACGTTCAGATTGAAACTGAGCTTTTAATTCTTGTTTGCTCTTCATGGTAATTTGCCCATTAGTTCCCACTGTCATATGCTCAGGTGTATGGTTATTTTTCGCCTGCCATAATAAAACAATCTGCATGCAATGTTCTTTTTGCTCATCAGTCAATGTAACGCCATCAGGCCATTTACCTAGTTCAACTGCGGTTGAAATACGTTGGTAAATTTCAGGGGTTACCATCGAAATAAGTTCATTAACTTCCATTGATTGCTCCATAAGCTAAATAATCTCTTGAAATGGCTGAATCGTTTTTTCCATTGTTGTTATTTTGTTAATTTAACTGGATTAACCGACTTGTTTTTCGCCTGTTTCACTATTCGTAAATGAAAGAGATGCTGAATTAACACAATAACGCTCCCCTGTAGGGGCTGGGCCATCATTAAAAACATGGCCTAAATGTGCATCACATTGCTGGCAACGTATTTCAGTTCTTTTCATATTATGAGAAAAATCATCAATATAGCGAATTGCATTATCACTAACGGGTTGGTAAAAGCTAGGCCAACCACACCCTGCATCAAATTTCGTCTCTGAATAAAACAAAGGAGCCGAACAACATAAACAGTGATAAATCCCTGTTTGACGATTGTGTAATAATTTACCACTAAACGGAGGTTCTGTGCCTTGCTGTTGCGTCACATAACGTTGCATTTCGTTGAGTGTTGATAAATCAAGGTGATTGTTATTGCTTGAAATATTCACTTTCTTTTCATTATCTGCCATATCGACCTCTTGCCCAGAAAAATGCTTTTTAAAACAACAGTGAATAATAACAAAGATTTAACAACAAATCTGAAAAATATAGTCTAAAATCATCAAGAGTAATCTTTAGTTTTTGAAATGTGATGAATTTCACATAACGGAGCAAAGGTAACTTCATTTATCGGCGTTGATCCCGATAATACACAGCGTAACATTTGGCTAAAACGACCAATCCTTAAGCGAAAAGTGTTTTTTTAATTGATTTTTTGCAATTATTGACACGATTCCGCTTGACGATTGGCGCGGTTTTGGTAACTTTAGAAGCAACTTTTTAATTCACTAAATTAAAGCTGGTGGAATACATATGACTATCAAAGTAGGTATTAATGGTTTTGGTCGTATCGGCCGCATCGTTTTCCGTGCTGCTCAAGAACGTTCAGATATCGAAATCGTAGGTATTAACGATCTGTTAGACGCAGACTACATGGCATACATGCTGAAATACGATTCAACTCATGGCCGTTTCAACGGTACTGTTGAAGTAAAAGATGGCCACCTCGTTGTTAATGGTAAAACCATCCGCGTAACTTCAGAAAGAGATCCAGCAAATCTGAAATGGAACGAAGTCGGTGCTGACGTTGTTGCAGAAGCAACTGGTCTGTTCTTAACTGACGAAACTGCTCGTAAACACATCCAAGCTGGCGCGAAAAAAGTTGTTCTGACTGGTCCTTCAAAAGACAGCACTCCAATGTTCGTAATGGGCGTAAACCATAAATCATACGCAGGCCAAGATATCGTTTCTAACGCATCTTGTACTACTAACTGCTTAGCGCCTTTAGCTAAAGTTATCAACGACAACTTCGGTATCGTTGAAGGTCTGATGACTACTGTTCACGCTACAACTGCAACTCAACGTACTGTTGATGGTCCATCTGCAAAAGACTGGCGTGGTGGTCGTGGTGCTTCTCAGAACATCATCCCATCATCAACTGGTGCTGCTAAGGCTGTAGGTAAAGTTATCCCTGAACTGAACGGCAAACTGACTGGTATGTCTTTCCGTGTTCCTACTCCTAACGTTTCTGTTGTTGACCTGACTGCACGTCTGGAAAAACCAGCAACTTACGCTCAAATCTGTGACGCTATCAAAGCTGCAGCTGAAGGCGAACTGAAAGGCGTTCTGGGTTACACTGAAGATGCAGTTGTTTCAACTGACTTCAACGGCGAAGTTCTGACTTCAGTATTTGATGCTAAAGCAGGTATCGCTCTGAATGACAACTTTGTTAAATTAGTTGCTTGGTACGATAACGAAGTTGGTTATTCAAACAAAGTTCTGGATCTGATTTCTCATATCTCTAAATAATTAGAGTTTAGAAAGTCACGATTTCTTTTAGAGCCACCTTTTCGGTGGCTCTTTTATTTTTTAGCCAGTCAGTTTATTGTATTGAAATAGTCAGTGACATAAGGTCATAAGATAATGAATGAGAAAATTTTTTCTTTGCCGATTATTGAACAGATATCACCTTACTTAAGTCGTCGGCAATTAGGCGAACTTCCTATCCTTGTTATTTCACATCCTAAAGTACGCGCAGCTATCAGCCTTCAAGGCGCACATTTAATTGCTTGGCAACCTGCACAAGAACATCCTGTATTTTGGGTAAGTGAAGCCTCTCTCTTCACTCCAGGTGTAGCCATTCGTGGTGGTATCCCTATTTGCTGGCCTTGGTTTGCTTCAGCAGGTACACCAAGTCATGGATTTGCACGTATTCTTCCTTGGGAATTTAGTGCTCATACAGAACAAGATGATGGTGTCCTCATCACCATGACATTAAAAGAGAGTCAACAAACGCAAAAATATTGGCCTCATCCCTTTACTGTTATTGCTCGTTTTAAATTAGGAGCAACCTGTGAGGTTGAATTAGAATCTTATGGTGATTATGAAGCGACAGCTGCTCTTCACTCTTATTTTAATGTGAGTGATATCGATAATGTCTCTGTAACCGGCCTAGGAGGCCACTACATTGACACAGTGGCAGATAAAGAGGTTTACACTGATGAAACCTCATTACGCTTTAATGGACGCACTGACAGGCTTTATACGGAGCCTGATGATTTTAATCTCATTCATGATGATGGTTGGGATCGCACAATTGAAGTTCATCATTATCACCATAGTGATGTCGTGTGTTGGAACCCCGGCGCAGAGCTTGCAAGTTCAATGAAAGATATGAGTTCTGGTGGTTATCGTAAAATGGCTTGTGTAGAAACCGCACGTATCCACCAGCCATTAAAACCAGATAATGTTCATCCCGGCCGTTTATCTTTGGTAGTCCGTGTTCGTAAGAATATTGCTGAAAAATAAAGTATTGCTGGCATCTTACACAATAAAAAAGCTTCGAATTTAAATCGAAGCTTTTTTATCATCATTAATCTCACTAAATTCTAACCAAATTTCTGCTAATTAGAATGTGTAAGTCACACCTGTCCACACAATCGCAGTAACAGATTTATTCACCATTGGGCTGTCTTTCACTTCACTTGGTAAATGGTCAACACGGCCCATTGCAAAGAAATTCCATTTTTCGGCAAATTTATAGTTAGCAGAGAGTTCAACATAAGGCCTCCAGCTATCATTTGGTGTGTATTCAGCTAAACCACTACGCTGTGATTCTGCATGAGTAATACCATACGCATAACGATTTTGCTTTTTGTTTTCCCAAACAATACCCGCACCAGGTTGGAAAGACCAATTACCTAATTCGAAAGGATATAAATAGGCAGCATCAGCAATAATACCATTACTTTTACCCAGCATATCACCAGAAACAATCGCTCTTAAGCTACCCCATGATTCATGGTGTTTATAAGTAAAGCCACCCATCATGGTGTCACGACGACGATTCAGTTTTTTCATTTGCTCATCGTCACTATCACTTGGTTTATAAGCCTGAGGATAATAGTGCAAATCAACAGAAAGTTGATCTTTAGGTGTATTCCACAGGTAATATCCCGCAGCTAACGTTGCGAAATAAAAGTTTTCTGACTGGTAGTTAACTTGTGGTACTGGTAATAAATAATCTTTTGATTTAGCCCCTTTATAAGGAGTGACTTGTGCTAAGACTGAACCACCAATTGACCATTCTCCAGCAAATGCTGCTGGTGTGCTAAGTCCTGCAATAACGGCTAAAGAAATGATAATCTTCTTATTACTCACGATGATTTTCCATATTGTCATTAATAAAGTAGCAACCAAAAACCTATTTCAGTCACAAATAACTAAAACTGGTATTATTTTACCTATATCATTTTAGTTATGCATTAAATGTGTAGCAATCAGCGCTTGCCCTAATGCAATACCACCGTCTCCAGCTGGTAACATCATAGGGGCAATTACTTTTTTATTGTTTAACTTTTTCTTAAACAGATGTTTGAGTAATGTATTATTTAACACACCACCCGTCAGTACAATGGTGTCAATCTGGTATTTATCTGCATATTGCAATGCAATATCGCCTAAACCTTCAGCTAATAGATAATGAAATAACCATGCTTTTTCACTGACATTCAGCGCTACACTTTCCCAAAGAGACCAAAAAACCGACAAATCAAGCACACTATTTTTTACCGGCATTAGATGCCCATATTGCTTAATTATTTCTGCCTGTTTTTCTTGATGGCACGCTAATGCTGCTGTTTGTAGATAGCAAGCCGCTTCACCTTCCCAACTTATCTCTTTAGGGGCTAATCCTAATGATGCTGAAACCGCATCAAAAAAACGTCCACAAGAAGAGGCTTTAGGTGAATTTAAGCCACGCTCTACGGCCTTACTTAATATCTGCAAATCATTGCTAGGCACCATTTGGGCGATTACACTACCTTGCCAATCTTCAGAAAAAGTAGCTAAATGTGCGAACCAGTTTCGCCAAGGTTGAATAGAGGCAAGATTACCTCCTGGCATCGCAACAGCAGGAAGCCCACCAATCCGCTCTGATTTTTGATAGTCCACCAGCAGACACTCCCCTCCCCATAACGTGCCATCTTGTCCAAAGCCTAATCCATCAAGCGCAATACCAATGACAGCACCTTGTTGGTGTGTATGACCATGTTCAGCTAGACAAGAAACAATATGCGCATGATGGTGAAAAACTTCAATAAGAGGAATATTTTGCTCTTGAGCAAATTGTTTACCCAGTTGATGACTAATGTAGTTAGGATGTGCATCTACCACAATCGCTTTAGGCGTAAAACGATAAATTTGCTGAAAGAGAGCCAACGATTTTATCAACTGCTGTCGCACACTTAAATCATCAAGATCCCCTAAATGAGGCCCCATAATGGCTTGATGTTGGCGTAATAGGCAAAATACATTTTTGAGATCACCCCCCATCGCGAGTACTGAGGGTTGTTCTCCAAAATCTTCAGGTAATGAAATCGCATCTGGGACATAACCTCGAGATCGTCTGATCATCACACTCTTTTTACCCTCAATGCGAACAAGTGAATCATCAGCTCTTTGTATGATCTCTCTATTGTGCATTAAGAATAAATCTGCAATATCTTTCAATTGCATTAAGGCATCTTCGTTACTTAATGCCGGCGTATGACCTGACGTATTGCCTGATGTCATAACAAGTGGAATATTTGTGCCACGCGCTAATAGATGTTGCAATGGATTGGCTGGCAACATAACACCAATTTCAGTTAATCCTGGCGCAATAAGCTCCGCAAGTTTAGGTGCAACTGTTTTGGGGATTAATACAATTGGGGCAGCAGTGCTTTGCAACGCTTGGATAGCAGTTGAAAGAAAATCTGGTTCTTGCTTATCTGCTTTAATTTGATCAATTCCTGTGAGCATCACAGCGAGAGGCTTCGCAGGTCGATATTTGCGCTCTCGTAATAATGCAACACTCTCATTATTGCGTGCATCACATACTAAATGAAAACCACCAATACCTTTAACGGCAATAATCTTTCCAGCAAGTAATGCTTCACAAGTTTGAGTTAATGCGAGCTCTTTTGTTGCTAGCTCTTTACTCTGATTATCTTCAAGCCAGATATGGGGTCCACAGACAGGACATGCATTAGGCTGAGCATGAAACCGTCTATCTGCGGGATCTTCATATTCATGTTTACATTCAGGACAGAATGGAAACTCAGACATTGAAGTAAAAGGCCTATCGTAAGGCATTTTTTTTATGATAGTAAAACGAGGGCCACAATGTGTGCAGTTGATAAAAGGATAATGATAACGACGATTTTGAGGATCAAACAATTCATTAATACAAGCTTGGCAAGTTGTTGCATCAGGAACAACTTGTGTATCCATTTCGCCACCACCACTTTTTACAATAATAAAGTCTGTGGGTAGCTGTTCCCATTGATAGGGCGATTCTTCTATTCGTTCAATGCGTGCTAGTGGGGGGCATTCTGCTTTTAATGCTTCGATAAAGAGCGCATTTTTAGGTGAAGGGGTTAAATGTACCAATACACCTAAACTATCATTACTTACTTGCCCTAATAAACCAAAACGATGGGCTAGTTGCCAAACAAATGGGCGAAATCCAACGCCTTGAACCTTTCCTTTCACACGCAATGCAATGCCGTTACTCATAGGATCACCAAATCAAAATAAATTTAAGCTTATTCTAGTTTAGTGATTATCAACAACTTTCATTTAGATCAGAAAAAGTGGAATTAGGTAGATTTATCATCACTTCAACAGTCACTCTTGGTGCAATTGCACACAATAATTCGTAACCAATAGTGCCACATGCCGTTGCGACATCATCAACAGGCAATTGCTCTCCCCATAATTCAACCGGACTACCGTAACTCACATCAGGAAAATCCGTTACATCAACGGTTAGCATATCCATAGAAATACGCCCGACCAATTGTGTTTTATGCCCATTAACAATAACGGGTGTACCGTCTGGCGCATGTCTTGGATAACCATCAGCATAACCACAGGCAACAACAGCGATCCGCATATCACGCTCAGCAGTATATCGGCTACCATAGCCTATTTGCTCACCTTTTTTGACTTGTTGAATAGCTAATATCTCACTATTAAATGTCATTACGGGTTGTAAATCGAAATCAGCAATATCTTGCCAAACACCTGAAGGCGAAACACCATATAAAATAATGCCCGGGCGCACCCAATCTTGATAAGTTTCAGGATCAAACAGTGTTGCGGCTGAATTTGCCAAACACCGAGGTAATTCATTTACCATTGCCTGATTAATAGCGGCCTTTTGTACATCCATATTCAATCCCGTATCTGCATTAGCAAAATGCGACATTTGAATAATAGAACCAATATTTTTGATACTTTTTGCACGAGCAATTGCTTGCTTATAAGTGTCAGGTCGGTAGCCTAGCCGATTCATTCCACTGTTAAGCTTAAGATAGATATTAATGGGCCTTTCTAATTGTGCATTTTCTATAGCATCAAATTGCCAATCAGAATGAATTGTTGTCGTTAAGGAATAACGTTCTAATAAATAAACATCTTCTGGCTTAAAAAAACCTTCCAGCAAAAGGATAGGCCCTACCCACCCCTGCTCTCTTAGCATGACAGCTTTGTCTAGCTCAATTAATGCAAAGCCATCGGTATGACTTAATGCAGGCCAAACACAGGATAATCCATGTCCATAAGCATCTGCTTTCACAACAGACCACACTTTGCTGCCCTTGACTCTCTCTTTAATAACAGACAGATTATGGCTTAATGCATCGAGGTTAATGGTTACTTTTGTGGGTCTGGACATGGTTTTTCCTCAATTAATAAGCTGCATCAAGTTTTTGCCCCGGTAAGAGCAATTTAGTATTAAAGCCATCGATATACCGAAACACAGATAAATCATCAGCAGCAATAGCAGGTTTGTTTCCTGAAATTAAATCAGCCAATAATTGGCCAGAGCCGCATGCCATTGTCCAACCTAATGTGCCGTGCCCTGTATTTAAAGATAAATTACGATAAGCCGTAGGCCCTACAATAGGCGTACCATCAGGCGTCATAGGTCTTAAACCCGTCCAAAATGTGGCTTTTTCAATATCACCGCCACCTTGATAGAGATCTTGTACAACCATTTTTAATGTTTCACAGCGCGATTTTAAAATGTCCAGATTAAAACCAACGACCTCCGCCATTCCACCGACACGAATTCGTTCATCAAAACGTGTTACTGCAATTTTATAGGTTTCATCTAAAATAGTGGATGTTGGTGCTCTTGATGCATCAATAATCGGCATCGTAAGTGAATAACCTTTAAGAGGATAAACTGGAATGGCGACTTTGTTTTTCAAAAACTCTGTTGAGTAAGAGCCCATGGCAACAACATAGTGATCGGCTGTTAATAATCCATCATGGCATTGAACACCCGCTACTTTATCACCATCAAATAACAAATGTTTGATTTCTTTGTTAAATAGGAACGTAACACCGGCATCCTCTGCCATTTTAGCGAGTTTTTTCGTAAAAGTTTGGCAATCACCCGTTTCATCATTCGGTAAACGTAAACCACCTGTCAATTTGTGACTAACATGCTCAAGAGCTGGCTCTGCTAATTTTAATTGATCCGCAGTTAACAATTCATAAGCAACACCCTCTTGCTTTAATACAGCAATATCATTGGCTGCATTATCAAATTGCTTTTGATCGCGAAAAAGTTGCAGAGTGCCACCTTGACGCCCTTCATATTCAATACCAGTATCTTGGCGTAACTGGCGAATACAATCACGGCTATATTCAGCAATACGCACCATACGACTTTTATTCATGGTGTAATGTGACGCATCACAATTACGTAACATTTGCCACATCCAACGTAACTGGAAAAGTGAGCCATCAGGTTTAATTGCTAATGGTGCGTGCTTTTGGAACATCCATTTAACTGCTTTTAATGGAATACCTGGTGCTCCCCAAGGCGTTGCATACCCTGGAGATATCTGGCCTGCATTACCTGCACTAGTCTCTTCTGCTGCACTGCTTTGTCTATCAACAACAACGACTTCATGGCCTTGTTGCACAAGATACCACGCACTTGTTACACCAATAACGCCGCCACCTAAGATGATCACTTTCATGGCAAGACTCCAATAATTTACATTGATATAACATAAGAATAATATTCCATACACAAAAAGCCAATATAGAATAATCATCTAGACCAATAAAAAAGCAAATTTTAGAGTTGAGTCACATTTGATTGCTATTCGACAAGTAATTTTCAAAAATAATTATTGAATTAACGCATGAAATCAACAAGATATAATTATCACCATAAATTATAATAATATTGATTAGTAAATTATTTAAAATTGAAAAGAGTTTAAGATGTAAGAAGATAAAATTGAGATTTTATTAAAACCCAATAATAGACTTAATTTAAGATGATAAATCTTTAATTAACTCACTTTGGTTACTCTTTTTACTAAAAATAACCTATTTAAAGCATTGCCTAAAAAATGACACTTTTTCGCTTTTTAAAAGCATAAAAAAACCAGTATCACAAATTATATGAATACTGGTTTTTTCTATTGTGATAAAGCAACAATCGTAATTAGCGTTTTACTTCTTCTAGATCACTAGGTAGTGGTGACTGTAAACTTTGCCAGATAATACCACTGTCTTTACCATATTGGCGAACGCATTCCATGACATGCTCGACATCTTTTTGCTCACATAATGTAGCCAGTTTTTTATAGAATGCTAACGCGAGTTCTTTGGCTTGAATATTTGAGAAATAATAACGGCCTACGCGCGTATAAAGCCCTTTTAAACCATTTAAGATAAGACCATAAATTGGATTACCTGACGCAAACGCTAATCCACGGAAAATGTTGTAATCCAGTTCACTAAACTCATCAGCGCTATTTTCAGTGGTAAGCTCATGGTTTAAAACTTCAATACATTTTTCAGGGCTATTTCTAAATGCTGTCCGTATAAAAATAGCTGAAATATTGGTTCTGACAGCCAATAAATTATCTATTAACTGTGGTACTCGATCATGATCAAGACGAGCAACTGTTTCAAGGATATTAAGGCCAGATGTTTCCCAGAAATTGTTTACCTTCGTTGGCTTTCCGTGTTGAATAGTTAACCAACCATCACGAGCAAGGCGTTGTAACACTTCTCTTAATGTGGTTCTTGTAACACCAATTAATTCAGAGAGCTCACGTTCCGCTGGAAGAATAGATCCAGGAGGAAAACGATTATTCCAGATGCTTTCAACAATATACTCTTCCGCAAAACCTGCGGGGCTTTGAGCCTTAATAACCATATTTTTATTTCTTCCGAAGCGATTTTTCTGCTAATAATGAAAAAGATAATATCAGAATGCGTAATTTTGATATAGCTCAACCATCATTAAATAGTGAATGGCATCATAAAACTTGATGTAGTTTTATCAATTTATTATTACTAATGCGCTTAATTTCACAGCGATTAGCGCGTACTATGGTTCAATTGCGTATCATTGCGCTTAAAATCTCTATTTGGAGGATGAGAAACCTAATGGATATGAGTATAAGACAAGCACTACTAAAGAACTTTATGGGAAATTCCCCAGATTGGTATAAGCTTGCTATTCTTATTTTTTTAATTATCAACCCACTGATTTTTTTCTTTGTTGACCCTTTTGTCGCCGGTTGGCTATTAGTTGTAGAATTTATTTTTACACTAGCTATGGCGCTAAAGTGTTACCCATTACAACCCGGAGGATTACTTGCCATTGAGGCTGTCATCATTGGTATGACTAGCCCAAAACAGATTGGTCATGAAATTGCCAACAACCTTGAAGTGATTTTGCTTCTTGTCTTTATGGTTGCAGGTATCTATTTTATGAAGCAATTATTGCTGTTTGCTTTTACTAAACTGCTGTTATCCATTCGTTCTAAACGAATGTTATCTATTGCCTTTTGCTTTGCAAGTGCCTTTTTATCTGCCTTTTTAGATGCTTTAACTGTAATCGCGGTTGTAATCAGTGTCTCTCTCGGTTTCTACTCTATTTATCATAATTTTGCCTCTAATCAATCAGGTGCAGAATTAAGTAATGATAGATTTATTGATACCGCAGAAAAAAAACAAACTTTAGAACAATTCCGTGCCTTTTTACGTAGCTTAATGATGCATGCCGGTATCGGTACTGCGTTAGGTGGCGTAATGACCATGGTAGGTGAACCACAAAACCTGATTATTGCAAAACATTTAGAATGGGATTTTGTGACCTTCTTCATCAGAATGTCACCTGTCACTATTCCTGTTTTCTTTGCTGGTCTTGCAGTGTGCTACTTAGTAGAACGCTTTAAGCTCTTTGGTTATGGCGCTGAATTGCCTGATTTAGTTCGTAAAGTTCTAACTGAATACGACAGAAAAAACAGTGAAAAACGTACATCTCAAGAAAAAGCTCAACTAATGATCCAAGCATTAATTGGTATTTGGTTGATTGTTGCTTTAGCGCTCCATTTAGCAGAAGTCGGTATTATCGGTTTATCTGTTATTATTCTTGCCACTGCATTTTGTGGGATCACAGAAGAACATGCTCTTGGTAAAGCATTTGAAGAAGCCTTACCTTTTACTGCATTATTGACCGTATTCTTCTCTATCGTTGCCGTTATTATTGACCAACAGTTATTTGGCCCTATTATTCAGTTTGTTCTTCAAGCTTCAGAATCCTCACAACTATCCCTTTTTTACCTCTTTAATGGTCTACTATCTGCTATTTCTGATAACGTGTTTGTAGGTACGGTTTATATCAGTGAAGCTTTAACCGCATTGCAAGATGGATTAATTAGCCAATCACAATATGAACATATTGGTGTTGCTATTAATACAGGTACAAACTTACCTTCTGTTGCGACCCCAAATGGTCAAGCTGCATTCCTGTTCTTATTAACATCAGCACTATCACCGCTCATCCGTTTATCATATGGCCGAATGGTAATAATGGCACTGCCATACACGATTGTAATGACATTACTTGGTTTACTGGCTGTTGAGTTTTGGCTTGTTCCTGCAACACATTGGTTCTATGAAATTGGTTTAGTTGCTATTCCATAACAATAGATCCACAGTTACACCACATTAATAGGACTTTTATTTGATGAAAGTCCTATTTTCTTCTTTAAAAGAAGCTTGAATGTAAATATTTGTGAAATAACAGGTTTCAACTTTTTTTGTGCTTGATTTTTGGGCAGAATATACACTTATTTTATTTAATATTTAAATGGATATTATTATGCTGACTTCTCTTCGTCACTGGTCACAAAGCCGTTTTTCATGGCTGTTGCTTGCATTAACAGCAATAGGTCTTGAAGGCGCTGCATTGTATTTTCAGTACGGAATGGAATTAATGCCTTGTGTAATGTGCGTCTATCAACGTATCGCGGTGTTGGGAATATTAGTTGCCGCATTGATTGGGGCGACTGCACCTAAAATGGCACTTATGCGAATGGCAGGTGGTTTCTTATGGATTTATTCTGCATACCGAGGAATTGAACTTTCTTGGGAGCATACACAACTTATTCTGAATCCATCACCTTTTGCAACCTGTGACTTTTTTGTCACTTTACCCTCTTGGTTTGCTCTGCAAGATTGGTTCCCTTCTGTATTCCAAGCAACTGGTGATTGCTCTGTCAGCCAATGGCAATTCTTAACTTTAGAAATGCCACAATGGATGCTTATTATTTTCTCAGCTTATTTTGTTGTAGGTTTATTAGTATTAATGAGCCAAATAACAAGTTCTTTTAAAACAAAAGAATAAAAAAGAAAATAGCCCTTAGCGATAAACTAAGGGCTATTTTAATAATAGAAAATTGATGATTAAACATTCAACCCAAAATAAGCTTTAACCAGGAATACAAACCCCATCAATTAAAGCTTGTTCACTACAACGCTTACCATTAGCAAATTGACACACAGGTGTCTGACCACCATGTAATTCATAGTTTAAAGAAGGCACGCCACCTGAAAAGACACAAGTTGCCTTGGCTGATTCATCTAAGGGAATATCAAGGCTGGTTGTCGGTATTGTTCGACTTTTACTAACCACTTGTGTAGATGAAGATTGTGTCTGCGCTGAATTACTGCATCCTGCAATAAAAGCAAAGCTAGTTAACATAAACAGATAACAAGCCGTTTTAAATTTCTTTTGCATCAAAGACACCTTAATTTCTTCCAGTTATTCCTATTAGTGTGAAGCACTTTTTGAAAGTAGATTTATAACTAAAACACCAGCAATAATTAAAGTCATACCAACAATGGCAGGTAAATCAAGTTTTTGTTGATAGAGAAACACCGCCGCAACAGAAACTAAAACTATCCCTAACCCACTCCATATTGCATAAGCAATACCTAATGGCATAACTCTTACCACTTGAGAAAGTGCCCAAAAAGAAAGACAGTAACCAATGACGACCACAATAGATGGATATAATCGGCTAAAACCATCAGAAGCTTTTAGCATTGTTGTCGCAATCACTTCCGATATAATTGCCAATATTAGGTAAGTTAATCCATTCATTTTTTCGTCTTAATCCTATACAAAGTCAATTTTGTGAATTCTATCACAAGCTATCCTCAAACAGTTCATGCAATCTAAGACTCAATGCGCTTATTTGAGGATTATTTAGATTTAGCACTAAGTACAATGACTTATTTTGAATGATTTCTATACCCTCATCTATCTAAATTAGGTACAATTTATAATTATTGTATAATTTAAATTTTCATCTTATAAAAATATTTTTATCTAAATTAAAAACCATGAATTTACAAACATCTTCTAATAATGTATTTAAAATAAAGCCTGAGATTACAAAAATACAGAACATCTTACTCAATCCCCATCTCTCCATCCCTGATTACCAGCGCCCCTATAAATGGACAACACAGCATGTTGAACAATTTTTTATTGATTTATTTCATCATCAAGATAAGGAGGCTTGGCGAATTGGTACATTAGTAATTCATCGACATTGCTTAAATGAAAAAATAATAGACGATATTGTCGATGGACAGCAAAGAATTATTACTTTAATACTGATAATTAAAGCATTTATCTACGAACGATTAGAGACCAATTTATTCAATGACAACAATGAAATCGATAAAAAACTAAAAAAACAACTTTTAGAATTAGATAAAGTTATTTTTAATCCTATTTTTGATAATAAGATTTCTCAATACAATATTCAGATTAACTACCAACTTATTTGTCAACATATTAATCGTCCCACATTTGGTAAAGAACAAATTGTTTTTTTATTGAATAATTGTGAATTAGTTCAAGTAACTATTGATAATATCTCAGAAGCGTTCCAATTCTTTGATTCACAAAATGCTCGAGGACGAGATCTTGTTCCTCATGATCTTCTAAAGGCATTTCATTTACGTGAATTTAATACTGAGGATAGTGTGTTAAAAGAACATACCGTACATTTATGGGAAAATAGTAATAGTGAAACATTAAGTAACTTATTTGGAGAATATCTTTATCGAATAAAAAAATGGATAAATGGGGAATCTGCTCGTGAGTTTACTAAAAACGATATAGGCTTATTTAAAGGTGTTAATCTAGAAAAAAGCCATTCTTATCCTTGTGTTAAAGCTCTTCAAATGATACATCATGTTGTTGATGATTATAATGCTCACTACACAAGAAAAATTGATCACCAATCGATGATGTATCCATTTCAACTTGAACAAAAAATTATTAATGGTCGTCGTTTTTTTGAAATGATTAGCTATTATCAAATGCTATTACCTCATTTAAAAAGCACTTCAGTTATGGATAAGGTGCATCTTACAGAAAATGCTAAAAATATTTTAACCACGATTAACACTTATAATGCAAGACATCGTATTGGTGATAGTTATGTTCGAACGATGTTTAATTGCCTACTACTCTACTATTATGACAAATTCGGTATTGAACAAATTTCTGAGGCCATTGAAAAGATCTTTATATGGGCTTACAGCTTACGCTTAAATTATCAAGTATTACCATTAGCCAGTATGGATAATTATGTACTAAAAAAAAATCTTTTTAAATTATTGAGAAACTCAATTGAGCCCACAGATTTTTTACAATTTTACTTACCTATTGTAGAAAAAAATTATTCTAGTAAGACAAATTCTATTGAAGCGTTATTTAAGAAAATGAGGTATATGTCGTGAGCCAACCTATTTCTCTTTCTGTTAAAGATCTACTCCAACATGCTCATTACATGATCCCTATGTATCAGCGTAATTACTCTTGGGAAAAAGGCGAAATATCACAATTAATCAATGATATATTAGATTACCTACAACATAAAAATGCTAATTATTATCATATTGGTACTCTTGTTGTTTTTAAGCATGAACAACATAATAAAAAAGAAATCTATGAAGTTATTGATGGTCAACAACGTTTAACGACATTATCACTATTAATGATTTGGATACAAAAAGAATTAAAAAACAAAGGCTTTTACTTTTCACCTAATATTGAATTTGAGTGTCGAGAGAGTTCAAAAAACACCATTAATAGCCTTTTTAATTTAAAGAAAAATAGTGACGATTTAAAGGCAGGAAATATTTTTCCTATCAATAATGCTATTGTAAATGGTTATAAAATAATTAATGATTCTCTTATTAAAATCCTTAACGAGCGGAGTGTAAGTTTAGAAAAATTTACTGATTACCTCATCAACAAAGTACAAATTCTTCGGGTTGAAGTGCCTGCACAAACTGATTTAAATCACTATTTTGAAGTGATGAATAATCGAGGAGAACAATTAGAAAAACATGAAATTTTGAAAGCTAAGTTATTAAGTATCCTTGATAGAATAAAAAATGAAAAAGATAAAAAATATAGTAAATTAGCATTAGATCTAGTTTGGAATGCTTGTGCTGATATGAATAGTTACATTCAATCTGGTTTTGACTCTACGCAACGCCAACATATATTCGGTGAAAATTGGGATAATTTATTACCATCAGATATAAATTCATTTATTCAATCTTTAGAAAATGCATCGACTGATAATGAGAATAATGAAAAAATCGATACTAATGATAACACATCAAAAAAATTCAATTTAACTGAATTAATCCAATTACCTTTTATCAAAGAAAATAAACAAAACTCTCCTAATAGTGAAGGCTCTGAACGTTTCCATTCAGTTATTTCATTTCCGAACTTTCTAATCCATGTTCTTAATATTGTCACTAAAGATGAAAAAGTTGCATTAGATGATAAACGACTTTTAGATTTTTTTGATCAATTTCTTTTGAAACCCTCGGAAATAAATTCAAGTGATGAAAATATCATCAATAATGTAAGAAATTTTATTTGGTCATTATTAAAATGTAAATATCTTTTTGACCAATGGATTATTAAACGAGAATATATTGAAAATAAAGATAGCTGGAGTTTAAAAACTTATCGTAAAAGTACTAGCAAAACGCATTATTATGCTAATACTCATGGTAAAGAAGATCACAATGATATGACCCAGCATTCACTTATAATGATACTTTCTGCACTTCATGTGTCGACCCCTACACAAGCATATAAATATTGGCTCAATGGTGCATTAAATTGGCTTTATAATACCCATAAGGTACAAGGAGAGCTCTATTTAACTTATTTAGAAAAGATGACAAATAGATTCGTTTTTGATCTTTGGTTAGTACCTAGCACTCTCTCTTATCAAAAAATAATTTATTCTTCTGAAAGTGAAATAGAAAAGAACATTGATAAGAATAAAAAATATTTCAGCAACTTATGTGAAAACTTGCCCAATAAAGAAATCGAACATCTAGAAAACTGCTTATCTTATGGAAAAATAGCACATAATCTTATATTCAATTACTTAGATTATCTATTATGGAAAAAATATTATAGTAGCGATGACGCCATAAAAAAATTTGAATTTACATTTCGAAGTTCTGTTGAACACTATTACCCACAAACCCCTATGAATGGGTATGAAAAATGGGAAACAAATAAGCTAAATAGTTTCGGCAACTTATGTTTAATTAGTCATAGTAAAAACTCACGATTAAGTAATCTCATGTTTGAAGCAAAACAAAGTTATTATCATAACAATGATATTGACAGTATTAAACAATACTTAATGATGAAAGAAAAAGTTTGGAATTATGATAGCTTAGACTCACACTATAACGAAATGAAATCCACACTAATCTCATCGCTAGATATATAAATTTATTAATAAAAAAGGCATCTTTCATATTGAATAGATGCCTTTATATCGTGGAAATACTTATTTAGTGTTGATGAAGCTGATTTTTTTGACGAGGCTTTCCGCCCATGGAAACACGATAGCGATTAAAGATAAAACCACACCAAACCACAGCGATAACACTTAATATTGTTCCTGCATAGCCGATGTTTGTCATGCCGGCATGTAAGATAACTTGATTACCAATCAGTGCTCCAGCACCGATACCAATATTAAAAATACCCGAGTAAATGGACATGGCGATATCTGTTGCATCAGGGGCTAAATCAATCACTTTGACTTGCATTCCAAGACAAATGCACATAAAGCCGATGCCCCAAAATATAATCAGTGCAATAAATGTCATTAAACTTTGGCTACTCATCATTAATAAGCTTAAACAGAATGTCAGCAAAATTAAGGCAAAGAACAAGAGTGATGTTGGCATTTTGGTACTATAACGACTAAATAAAATACTTCCCACAATACCTGCACCACCAAAAATAAGTAAAACCAAGGTGGCAAAGTTTTGATCTAAATTGGCAATATCAACAACAAAAGGCTCTATATAACTATAAGCGGTAAAGTGTGCAGTAACCGCGATTACGGTTAACAGAAAAATACCCATTAATGGTCCACGTTTTAATAACACGGGCACACTTTTTAATGATCCCGAATGCTCACTTGGTAATAAAGGTAAATAGCGCATTAATGCAAACATGGTAATTAAAGCTAAAACACCAATTCCCATAAATGTTGCACGCCATCCTAACCATTGTCCAACAACGCGACCTAAAGGCAAACCAAGTACAGTTGCTAATGCAGTTCCTGTCGCTAATAAACCTAATGCTTGAGCTCGTTTACCCGCAGGCGCGACTCTAATAGCCAGTGATGCAGTAATAGACCAGAATACGGCATGAGAAAACGCAACACCTATACGCCCTGCTATCAACGATTTAAAGTCCCATGCTATACCAGATAAAATATGACTTAAAATAAAGAGAATAAATAAAATAATAAGTAGCTTACGTCGCTCAATTTTGCTTGTCATTATCATTAAAGGCAAAGACATTAAAGCAACAACCCAAGCATATATTGTGATCATTAAACCTGTTTGAGCTGGAACCATGCCGAAGCTTTCAGAAATATCACTTAACAGTGCAACCGGAACAAATTCTGTTGTATTAAAAACGAAAGCTGCAAATGATAATATTATTACTCTGATCCACGCTGTTTGACGGCTAACTTCAGTTACATTTGATGCTGCTATATTCATAATTAATCGATGTTTTCTTAAATTATATTGATATATATGCCATGCTTTTTACAGAAGCTTTTGTCTGATTTACTTTTCTTACTTGAGTTAAAATGGATTTATTATATTGAAAATAAAAAAATAACATAAAGATAAAAATGCATTTTATTAGAAACAAAAAATAAACCAAATCATCACTAAATCTCATTGCTAAAGCGAATCAGCTATCAATTTTAGCATCTCATATCATGATTTTGAATCCCCTCCGCAACTTCTTTTTAACGTTAACATAATCTTCTAATAGAGAGATTATAGATATAAATGACCTATCACTATTTTAGGTTGAAGAGTAAAAATATGCTCTTTTCAAGAAAAATATATCGCATATTCATTGAATTAAGTTAAGAGATATTAATTTAATAGTCAGAAATAATCTTACTGTTGGACAAAAGATAAATAAAAATAGAAAGGATATTGAGATTACTGACTCAAGTCATTAATAACTTGAAGTGCCTGTTCGCAAGCAATATTTTTCGTAGATGATGTTGAACCATCGAAAGCATTTTTGACAGTCGAAATTTGTTCTTTTGCAGATCGTGGTAACGTTAAATTTCCATTAGAAAGTGCTTTTTCAACATCATTTAGCTTTTCAGCTAACTGCTGACAGCTTCCATTGTTATTTTTAGATTGATAAATAGCCATAAGCGTATCGCGTTTTGCATCTACGCTAGAAACAGTTTCACGTACGGTAGATGACGAACTTTCAATCACTTCGCGGCTTTCATTCCAAAACTCAGCAGTATTTTCTTTAATGACAGAAACAATTAAAATAGCAACAAGAATAGCCAGTATAATAGTCAGCGACAATATCCCCCCAGCAATAATAAGTATCTGTTTCATATTAAACTCCACATATAAATTATTTCTATTTTAATATTTCTTTTTTAATATATATAGTCAAAATAAATTGGGTTCAATCTGGATTACGATTCTTTTTATTTTTTACATTTTATTACGGAGGTATACAGTTCTATTTATTCTTATTTATAAAAGAAAACAAGCACCTAGTTTTACTTAGGTGCCATTAATTAATATATAAATTTTTCTTGATTAAATTATTTTTTAGAACAACATGCAATATAATTTAAAACATGTCGATTCTCTCTAAAAAAACGGAACATTGATAAGAATCGTGATCTATTTCTCTTTTTTATCACCCCATTCTTAATTATTTTTGCAGTCCTAAATAATCCTTCATCACGAATGAAACCAATAGGTGACATTAAACTCATATTACCTGATTTTATTTTTACTTCTGAAAAACCAACATTAATAAATAAGTCGTGCCACTCTTGCAGAAACATAGGTGCTACATTTGATTTCACTACATCGATTAAGTTGTTTCTATTAACCTCATCATTTTTCTTCATAATATCGTGGGTTAATAATAAGCCACCTGGTTTTAAAACGCGGTAATACTCTTTAACTAGTTTTGCTTTGGCTTTATCTGCATACATTGTCAGCATCGCTTCATTTATCACAATATCAAAAGTATTATCAGGAAAAGGCAAAGATAACGCATTGGCTTTTGTTAATTGGATCAAATGTGATAATTGAGCACTATCGACATTTTTTTTCGCATGAGACAAAGCATTATCATCCATATCGATAGCAATGATATGACAACCGTATTTCTTGGCAATCTCGATCGAAGTTGTCGCCATATTGCAAGCAATCTCAAGAACATGGCTTGATGATGTAAAATGTGCATTATTAATTAACCAATCAGATGCCTCTACACCGCCCGGTCTTAAACGTGTTTTCCCTAAACTCGCTAAAAAGGTATGCCCTGCTTTTGATGGTTCTTGAGACATAGATTGCGTTGTAATTTGATTATCCATATAGCCACCTTAAAGTTGCATTATTAATACAACTTTATAGCAAAATAGCTTTAATGGGAATAGTTATCATTAATTTTCTTTTTTTATAAAGAAATTCCGAGTCTGCAAAGAGGTATAAATTAGATATTGATATATAACCAATTGAAATAAAATATGTTAAAAGACTATTTTTGTAATTACGTCATTAAAGGTAAAGAATATTAAACTTTGAATAACAACATTGACCTTCCCCTAGGGGGAATCTTTAGAGTGATAACAATTTCACGATAAATTAAAGGAAACTGTTATGAAAAAGATTTTACCTGCTGCGGTTATTTTAATGAGTGCTATCTCTTTTGGTGCAATGGCAAATAATACACATATGACCATGAATATGGATACACCTCATAACAGCTCACCAATGCAAAAGGAACTCAATGATTCCATGAATAAAATGCATGCTGATATGGCAAAAGGAATGAATACTGATAATGCAGATGTTGCTTTTGCTGATGGCATGATAGCCCACCATTTAGGCGCTATTGATATGGCTAAAATTGAGTTGAAATATGGTACTGATCCTGAAATGCGTAAACTAGCTCAAGCTATTATTGATGCGCAAGGCCCTGAAATAGAACAAATGCAAAAATGGTTAGAAAAAAATAGAACCGATAAATAATAAATTTATAAGGCTGTGATTTATTAGGCGCAGCCTGTCTTTTTTTTAATGTTTACCTTCCAAATTTCTTATTAAAGATAAATCAAATAATTTTCTAATATTCATCTCATACATTATAATTTTATAACTATCGCAACATTAATCGCTTTATCCCGTATGGAGCCCATATGAATAAATTAGAAAACATGGCGTCATTAACTCAAAAGCTAGCCATGCAAATTAAAAAATGGACTCACAATACTAATCAATTTGAAACTCAAATTCCGGGATTAACACTAACACACTGGACTTCTCCTACACCAATTACCAGCCATACTCATAAATCAGGGATCTGTTTAATTGCCCAGGGCGAAAAGAGAGTGATCTTAGGAGAAGAAAGCTTTATTTACGATGCCAACCATTTTTTAATTTCTTCAATAGAACTCTCTGTTATGGCAAATATTATGAGAGCCAGCGACGAGAAACCGTTTTTAGGGCTAGTTATGGAGTTAGATCTGCAACAAATATCACAACTTATCGTTGATAGTGAATTAACATTTAGCTCAGATTCGAATACCCCAAAAGGCATTGCTGTTGGTGAATTATCAGAACCTTTAGTCAATGCGTTTATTCGCTTACTCACTCTTCTTGATGAGCCTGATAGTATTAAAATCCTTGCTTCTGGTATAAAACGTGAAATTTTCTATCGTCTACTGATTACCGAGCAAGGTGAGCGATTAAATCAAATTGTCACAGCAGGTAGCCATAGTCATCAAATTGCTAAAGCGATTGATTGGCTAAAAAGTAATTATATAAAACCATTAAACATCAATGAATTGGCTTCATGTTCAGGAATGAGTAAATCTGCTTTTTATACTCATTTTAAAACAATGACATCAATGACTCCGCTTCAATTCCAAAAAAAATTACGACTCAGTGAAGCCCGTCGATTGATGTTAACTGAAAATCTAGGTGCAATAACAACCACTTTCCGAGTTGGTTATGAAAGCCCTTCTCAATTTAGTCGTGAATATAGTCGATTATTTGGATCACCTCCAGCAACCGATATTAAGATGCTCAAAGAATCTAACAATATTTGAATACAACCACTTTTTATAAGTCCAATCGTTTTATCTTTTTTACCTATTTATATTATTTATTATCACTCTTTTATCTTTTGGAAAATTAGGCAAGAGACTAAGAAGATCGGACATTCATATCTCAATGTAGAAGCGATAGCATCTCTATTAAACAAAAATAGACCAATATTTCTTGAAGTTAAAAGAACAAACTATACTTCAATGAGATAGCTATCAAATTAATATTGCAATAGGATATCAAAATGCAACTCGATTTTACTTACTACAACCCGACAACTATTCATTTTGGTAAGAACTCTCTTGCTAAATTAAATGATGAATTATCACATTATGGTGAAACCATCATGCTGATGTACGGTCGTAATGCAATCAAATCTAATGGCCTTTATGATGAAGTGATTGCAATACTCAAACATGCAGGAAAAAAAGTGGTTGAGTTATCAGGTGTGATGCCTAATCCAACTTATGCAAAAATGATGGAAGGCGCTCAATTAGTTCGTGAGCATAACGTCAGCTTAATTTTAGCCGTCGGTGGTGGCTCTGTTATTGATTGTGCAAAAGGCATTTCCATTTCAGCCTATTGTGAAGATGAAGATCCTTTTCAAAAATACTGGGTTGAATATCAAGATGTGACCAATAAAATTGTCCCTGTCGCATCAATTCTTACCATGGTAGGCACAGGCTCTGAAATGAATGGTGGCTCAGTCATTACCCATGAAGAGACTAAATATAAAATTGGACGTGTATTTCCTGCAAATGTATTCCCTAAATTTTCGATTTTAAATCCAGAATATACGTTTTCTGTTTCTCAGTATCAGATGGTAAGTGGTGTTTTTGACACGATGTCGCACTTGATGGAGCAATATTTTTCTGATCAAGGTGCAAACACAACAGATTACTTAATTGAAAGTTTATTAAAATCTTCGATTGATAATTTACGTATCGCACTTAAAAATCCAAGTGATTACGAAGCAAGAAGTAATCTTATGTGGAATGCAACACTTGCACTAAATACCCTCACAGGATTATCAAAAACACAAGATTGGCAAGTCCATATGATTGAGCATCAATTAGGGGCTTATACAGACTGTGCGCATGGAATGGGACTTGCTGCAATTTCTCTACCTTATTATCGTTTTATCTATAAGTTTGGTATTGAGAAATTTGTACGATTTGCAACTCAAGTATGGGGAATTTCCGCAGAGGGAAAAACACAAGATCAAATTGCACTTGAAGGTATTGATGCACTAGAACATTTCACAAAAGAGTGCGGTATTGTGACTTCATTAGAAGACTTAGGTGCAACAAGAGAGATGCTTCCTGAGATTGCACAATCAACCACAATTATTGGTAGAGGCTATAAAAAGCTAACCACTAAAGATGTCCTCGATATTTTGGAAGCTTGTTTCTAATATTAAGCAGATATAAAAAAACGGACCTCATTGAGGTCCGTTTTTTATATGGTTCCCAAAGAAAACTTGTCGAGTATATTTTGTACGGCTCTAAAACACTGAGCTTATTAACATAGCTATATTCACAGTAATTTAAGATATAGCCCAGTAAGTGTCAGCTAGTACTCTTTTTAAACAAAATAAAAGCCTCTTTAGGCAATTAAATAATGATACAAACTTAATTCTATCGAATAATGTAAACGCAAATGCATTGATACAATAGAGTGTGTTTTTCCTCCATCGATCTCTGTTGCTTGCTCATCCATAATCGAATCTTCAACGATATCAGCTGGGCCTAAATAATAAAATTCTGTACCTTCAGAATCATCTTTTTTAATAAAAAAATGTATTACAGCTGTTTTATCTTTTTGAGATTGAAATATTTCAAGCATTGGTCCTGAATTTCGTGTTTGCTTAGACTTACTATACCATTTGATAAGATCTGGACTTAATATCTTATCTTCATAATGCACCTTGGAATTCAAATCTTCCGTTTTTTGATAAGTTGTGAAAATAGGCAGTGTGTTATGTTTAAGGCGATAACCATAAATAGTACTTGATTCGTCCTTATGCCAATTTAATAATCGACATATATCTTTTCTACTGTAACGCTCATACAGTTTTAATGGTGTAGATGAAGAGTATTTTTTATTTTTCGCTTTTGCTACATTTATAATATCTAAGAAGCGATTTTTAAACTCTTGATTACATTCTAATAGATTTTTTATTTCTGATGCCAGAATATAATTTTCTGATGCCTCATCATAAATAACTAAAGAAGATCCACCATACCTTTTTCGTTCAATCTCTCCCCAAAAATCATAATTCAATATTCTTTGGACAGAAATTATAGTTTCTACTGTATAACTAACTTGATTATCATCTAAAACTTTTAAATAATTAGCATGTAATAATGTAGATTGGATATATAAAGTTTCTAATAATAAAACTTCATGTAAGCGTTTACCATTTAATAACTCCCTCATTAAGAACAACAAAACGGCATCCGCATATACCCCAAAAGTTTTTATGGGTTGTCCTTCCATTGAGGCAATAAAGTCATCATATGTTTTATATGAACTGGCTATAACACTAGGATCTACACTATTATTGGTAATAAAATCCAACAATAACGGGATACGGCCTATACGGTTTTTTAAATCAATGTAAGCCTTTTTGATGGATCGAACACTATCAAGTTTGACGGAAGAAATAGCCTTAAGCACTCTCTCCTGTGCTATTTTTTCAAAGCTAATATTACTTAAACCATACAAATTACCAGGATCAATAGCTGCTCGTCTGATAGTTTCTTTATTCAATGAGTTATCACCCATCAAGGCTATTGGGATCAAATAGTTCTTCTGATAATTCCCTATAAAATCAATAACAACTAGATATTCTTTAGTTGGAAATTTGCGCAATCCTCTACCTAGTTGCTGAATGAATATGATGCTTGATTCCGTTTGTCTCATCATAATCACTTGATTTAAACATTGAATATCAATGCCTTCATTAAATATATCCACAACAAAAATATACTGAATTTCTCCAACCTCAAGCCGCTTAATAGTGTGTGCTCTATATTCCTGTGGATCTTCTCCCGACAATGCTACAGTTCTATAACTTCTATTATTGAATTCATCTGAAAGATCTCTTGCTTCATCTAGTGAACGACAAAATATTAAACCTTTGGGTGAATCACCTGAATACCCATAATATTCTATTTTTTCAATTAGAAAATCGACTCGCTCGTCACTAACTAAATGTTTCAGATTGGATAAATTATCAATTAATTCGCCATTAAGCTCATAATCCACCACGCCAAAATAATGAAAAGGCGCAACTAAATCCATTTCTAATGCGTCTTTCAAGCGGATCTCATATGCAACGTTGTAGTTAAACATTTCAAAAATATTAAATCCATCTGTTCTTTCTGGCGTAGCAGTCATACCAAGTAAAAATTTCGGTTTAAAATAATCTAAAATTTTTTGATATGAAGTAGCACCAACTTTATGGACTTCATCAATAATAATATAATCAAAATGATCAGCTGAAAACTTATCTAAGTATTCTGTCTGTGACAAAGTTTGTATTGTCGCAAAAAGATAATTAGCGTTTAAATTTTTTTGATTGCCCGAAAAAATACCATATTCAATCTCTGATGAGGCGGGAATAATTTTTTTAAAACTTTCGGATGCCTTTAATAAAATTTGTTCTCTGTGTGCCAGAAACAGCATTCTCTTGGGTTTAGCATTTTGTATTTCAAAGGCAGATAAATATGTTTTACCACTTCCGGTAGCAGAAATAATAAGCGCTTTTTTTTTATCTTGATCTCTTAAAGCCTTAAGATTTAGCAAAGCATCTTGCTGCATTTTATTTGGTTTAATTATGTCTGTATTAACTACTTCAGATATTGAGTTATCTTGCTGGTATAGCTTGTTATTTTTCTGATATTCAATCGTATATTTATTGATAAAAACCAAATCTAATAACTCACTAGCTCCCCACTCATCTTCAAATATATCTCGTAATTTTTTGTAGATATCACCATCTTGATAGCTCGTAATAGCGAGATTCCATTCATAATTTATCTTTAATGCATTTGCCGTTAGATTTGAGCTACCAATAATTGTAGTTGAGTAATTTTCATAATGAAAAAAATAGCCTTTGGCATGGAATCCCTGTTTTGTCGAAATCTTCACTTCTAAATTAGAGATTTTTAGTAATTCTTTAAATGTATCAGGATGGTTAAATGTTAAATAATCTGATGTTAGAAGTCAGCCAGTAATTCCTCTAAGAGACAAATCTGACAAGATTGTTTTAAGTAGAGATAAGCCCGATTTAGTCACAAAAGCGACCGCAATATCAAATGATTTTACATTTTTTAATCGATCAATAATGCCTGACAACAATTGATCATCATAACTTTGATTTGTAAAAACCTCAGCTTTAAGGTGATCTTTCGCTTGTATCTGATGATCTACAAAGCTGTGTAAAATAGACTGCTTAAAATCTTTATGCATTGCGACTCTCTTCTTTTAAGATTTTTTCAACAGCAGAGATATCAGCGGGGGCCCAATTTAAAGTTAGTAGCTCAGAAATAGGAGTCCACATTCCTTTTTCAT
Organism: Proteus terrae; assembly: GCF_003144325.1. Classification (GTDB taxonomy): domain Bacteria; phylum Pseudomonadota; class Gammaproteobacteria; order Enterobacterales; family Enterobacteriaceae; genus Proteus; species Proteus terrae. The sequence continues at coordinate 171,267 of NZ_PENS01000005.1, read as the reverse complement.
GTTCGTATAATTGAATCTTTCCACTTTGAAGAACTGACTTATAAACACTTAAATTAACATTTATATTTTCATATTCGTGTAAATGAGTATCGATATGTGCTTGTACCAGTATTTCACATCCTAATTCTTCTTGAATTTCTCGTTTAAGTGCCTCTTCAGGAGTTTCACCGGGTTCGATTTTACCTCCAGGGAATTCCCATAATCCTGGTAAGCTCATTTTTTGAGATCTTAAGGCACAAAATATTTCATTTTTTTCGTTATACATTGCAGCTGCAACAACATAAATAGTTTTTTTAGTCATAAATCTGGAATACCTAATACAACATTTATTTGAATACCCTCAGTATATACATTTATTTACCATATATTCCTTATATTCATCTCTTTTTGAAAATTATTGAAAATAATTTTTTAAACAACAAAAATGGTCAATGGCTTAATTTCAAACAAGTAAGGATCATTGATCGCTCTGATAGTTGTGTAAGATTTTCTAATCCACTCCGATTTCTTTTTTATGCTATTCCTTCGGGTCATTCGAACTATTTACCCATCTCACTCTTGTATCTTATTTTCTCTAAGATCACCGATGAATATCTGATGGATGCAAGGACAACAGACACGGTTCAAAAATGCAGGATCCAAATAGAAATAATAGTTTGGGATATTGCTAATAAGGAGTCGAATGAAATACTCTGACGCTTACTCGATACTCATCAAATGATGCTACTTTTAACTAAGCAGCTAATAAATATCCAGAATAAGAATAATTGAAGGTGTAAATGGCTTACCCGGTAGAAGTGATTATTATGGATAAAGAATTTAATTTACTTTGGTATAGCAACCAAGCCATATCTGATAGACTTTAAACAGAGCTAACCATGTTTGATTGACCATCCAAACATGTTGCTCAAGATAGTATTAAATATCACTTTTTATCAGCTTATCGATTGATACGGTTAAAGTTTTTGCCGTGCCAATATGAAGAGAAAAATATTATCCATAAGTAAAATACCACCTCTAAAAGAGGTGGCTTTAAATTGGGCCCCCTATAAGGGGGCTATATTCTTTATTAATCCTCCAACAATTCCATTTGTTGGTCGAGCTCTTGATCAACTTTATCCTGATGCCTTACATAACGCCTAATGATGGCTTCATTAACCCCCACCGTATCAGCAAAATATCCCCTAACCCAAAAGTGATTACCCCAAATTTTCTTACGTATATGCGGAAATCGATTATATAACCTTATCGCACTACGTCCTTTCAGGACTCCCATTAGTGTTGATATTGATAGTTTAGGTGGGATCATTACAACTAAATGTACATGGTCTGGCTGAACATTTAGCTCCAATACTTCACAGTCTTTCATATTGCAGAGAATATAAATTGTTCTATAAAGCTATTTTCCTACTTTATCTTTCAATATCTTATAACGATATTTAGGTGTCCAAACTAGATGATATTTGCAACGCCAATACACATGTGATGAACTTCTGTATAAACCCATGTTATTTCCTCTTTACTTGTGGTGAGTAAGAGATAGTTTTTTAACATGGGTTTCCTTCAGGCTATAGCCTCACAGGGTCAATCACCACCTCCTAAGGAGGTGGTTTAAGGCTGACAATAAAAAAACGGACCTCATTGAGGTCCGTTTTTTTATATGGTGCCCAGGGCGGGACTTGAACCCGCACAGCCTTACAGCCGAGGGATTTTAAATCCCTTGTGTCTACCGATTTCACCACCTGGGCTAAATTGTATTTACTTGTTACGCTTAATACCCGTTTATCAAACAAGATAGATAACAAATAAATTTTAAGCATTTACTTCTAAACTAACTTTAGTTTTTGCTCTTCTCTCACCAACTTGGTCGCTAGTGGAAGAAAAAACGGACCTAAGTTAAGGTCCGCTATTTGTATGGTGCCCAGGGCGGGACTTGAACCCGCACAGCCTTACAGCCGAGGGATTTTAAATCCCTTGTGTCTACCGATTTCACCACCTGGGCTAAATTCTGTGGTGCGCCCGTAAATTCTTATTACTAAGATAAATACTGGTATGGACGACTTATTACTTATTTCCCAATGCCATTGATAATGGACTTTTTTGCACCAAACTCTCATCTAGAAGAGTTGGTGCCCAGGGCGGGACTTGAACCCGCACAGCCTTACAGCCGAGGGATTTTAAATCCCTTGTGTCTACCGATTTCACCACCTGGGCATTAATGGAGGCGCGTCCCGGAATCGAACCGAGGTACACGGATTTGCAATCCGCTGCATGACCACTCTGCCAACGCGCCTCAACTACTCAATCTCATTAGAGATTGGAGCGGGAAACGAGACTCGAACTCGCGACCCCAACCTTGGCAAGGTTGTGCTCTACCAACTGAGCTATTCCCGCTTTACCGAACTTGCTGATTTACTTATTTATTTCCGTAAACCGTTGTGCCTTTCGATGCGTTGCATTCTACTGATTTCCTGAATCTAGTCAACACTATATTTGCATCTTTTTGACTGTTCGGTGAATTTTCAGTCATTTCGATCAACCTTCACGCAAATCTGACCATGCAGCGCTCAAATATTGAAACATTGACCAGAATGTCAGCACGGTTGCAATATATAATAAAGCGAATCCAAACCACTCCGCTTCAACAGTAGGACGCCATAATAACACAACCAGTGAACCCATTTGTGCGGTCGTCTTCACTTTTCCTATCCAAGAAACTGCAACACTATTACGCTTTCCTAATTCAGCCATCCATTCTCTTAGTGAAGAGATGATAATTTCACGAGCAATCATGGTTGCTGCGGGTAAGGTTATCCACCACTCATGATAGTATTCAGTAATTAAAACAAGTGCTGTTGCAACCATTACTTTATCCGCTACTGGGTCAAGAAAAGCCCCGAAGCGAGTAGTTTGTTTCCATCTACGTGCTAAAAAACCATCAAACCAGTCAGTTGCAGCTGCTACCATAAAAATAATAGCGCAAACTAATGGAGCATCTTTGAATGGTAAATAAAACACCAAAACAAAGAATGGGATTAGTGCGACACGAAATAGAGTTAGCCAAGTTGGGATATTTAGTTGCATAGCGTTCTACACGACCTAGAAAAGTGAGAGTTATTAATATGGTGCATCAATACACTTAGTGTTTCAACGCATTAAAAATTTTTTCTGCTAATGCAGTCGAAATTGTGGGGACTTTCGCAATTTCTTCAACACTTGCGTCTCGCAAAGCTTGTAGCCCTCCCATATATTTCAACAACATTTGACGGCGCTTAGGCCCTACACCTTCAATAGATTCTAACGAACTGGTATTTTTCACTTTTGCTCTACGCTGACGATGTCCCGTTATTGCATGACGATGCGATTCATCACGAATATGTTGGATCAAATGCAACGCAGGTGAATCAGAAGGTAATGCCATTCCTTCACCTTCAGGCACAAAAAACAAGGTTTCAAGCCCTGCTTTACGATCACTCCCTTTTGCGACACCTATTAATTTCGGGTGTGATTTGTCCCAATCAACATCAAGAGAATCAAATACCTCTATTGCTTGTGCTAATTGCCCTTTACCACCATCGATAAAGATAATATCTGGAACCTTAGTCTCTTCTAATGATTTACCATAACGTCGAGTGAGCACCTGATTCATCGCCGCATAATCATCACCAGGAGTAATACCACTGATATTATAGCGCCTATATTCAGATTTTAATGGGCCATTCATGTCAAATACTACACATGAAGCCACAGTTTGCTCTCCCATAGTGTGACTAATATCAAAACATTCCATTCGTTTTATCTCTTTCATACCAAGAAGAGACATCAATGAGGTATAACGTTGTGAAATTGTCGATTGTTCGACTTGTTTTGAAGCCAATGCTGTTGCTGCATTTGTTCTGGCTAATTTTAAATAACGAGCTCTATCACCACGCGGTTTTGTTTGAATTTGAATTTTTCGCCCCGCTATTGAAGAAATTGACTCAGAAAGAATGGCTTTATCTTCTAAATTAAAATCAAGCAAGATTTCAGTTGGTAAAGTTCGAATTGCACTACCTTGTAAATAAAATTGGCCAATAAAAGTCTGAACAACTTCATCAATTGAGGTATTTGCGGGGACTTTAGGAAAATAGCTCCGACTTCCTAACACTTTACCTTGACGGAAAAAGAGCACATAAACACAAGCAATCGCACCATTAAAAGCGACACTGATCACATCAAGATCATCACCAATATTGGCGACAAATTGTTTTTCAGTCACTTGCCTTACCGCTTGGATTTGATCACGAATGCGAGCCGCCTCTTCAAAACGTAGATCTTGGCTTGCTTCTTCCATACGTTTAACCAATCCGTCAATAACTTGCGAATCATCACCTGAAAGAAAAAGCCGCACATAATTAACTTGTTGGGCATATTCTTCATCAGAAACATAGCCTTTTACACAAGGTGCAAGACAGCGCCCAATTTGATATTGCAAACAAGGCCTTGAACGATTGCGATACACACTGTCTTCGCATTGACGAATAGGAAACAATTTTTGCATTAATGCCAATGTTTCTCTCACTGCAAAGGAGTTAGGAAAAGGCCCAAAATATTCCCCTTTAGCATGTTTTGCACCGCGGTAACTAGCAAGTCTAGGGTGTTTATCACCACTTAAATAGATATAAGGATAGGATTTATCATCGCGTAACAACACATTATAGCGAGGTTGATAACGCTGGATGTAGCTATGTTCAAGCAATAAAGCTTCTGTTTCTGTATGGGTGATCGTGACATCAATATTGGTGATGCACTTCACTAAAGCTTCGGTCTTACGGCTATTTACTTGTGTGCGGAAATAGCTCGAAAGCCTTTTTTTCAGATCTTTAGCTTTGCCAACATAAATTACTGTGTCTGTCGCATCATACATCCGATAAACACCCGGTTTATTTGTGACTCGGCTTAAGAATGCTTTGGCGTCAAATTTGTCTTCCACTTTGTAAATGACTCTCTATCTCAATTAACCCATAACGTATTGCTATATGTGTTAATTCTACATCACCTGAGATTTTAAGTTTACTAAACATTCGATAACGATAGCTATTTACTGTTTTTGTATTAATATTCAGCTCTCTTGCAATTTGTGCGATTTTTTTTCCTCTGATGATCATCGACATAATTTGCAATTCTCGTTCAGATAGATGATGTAACGGATTTAATTCTTGCTGTAATTTTGTGAGTGCGATTTCCATAGCTAACTCTTGGCTTATATATCGTTGACCGATACAAACTTGCCGAATAGCTTGCAGAATATTTTCACAAGAAGTATCAACGACAATAAAGCCTTCAATACCTAATTGAAGAAGCGTTATTGATAATATAGAGTCTGTTTTTGGTGAAATAACAATAATTTTAATTGATAAAGATGATCGCTTTATTCTTTTTATAGAATCAATTAATGATACTGAAGGTGCTGAATAAATAATAATAAGATTAACCGAAAATTGTCGACAATAACGAAATGCATCACTTTCATCATTCATCACCTTTCGGATATTGATTTTTTTAATCTGACTAAGAAGTGTTTTTATTCCCAAGCTAAATATTTCAACTCGACTTATTATCAATGTATTTATCAATAACACTCTCCTTTTAAATCAAAACATAACAAAAAAATTAGATTAACTTGTTATAAATTTTAAAGAAAAGATCATACTATAATAAAAAATAGCAACCTACCTCTTTCTTAGCATTAATTAATATTTATTTAATAAAATCATAAGAAAAGACTCATATAGAAAAGAGTCTTAAAAGAATAAAAAATCCAAAAAACTAATAAATTAAAATATTATTTATTAAACATACTAATAATCTCTTGCTCTGTTAGCATTGGTGTTTTTTCTACAAAATTATAATAAAGAGGTTTGCTATCTATATAAATTTGTATTGTTAGTTTACTTTCTTTTGCATCAGGGAATAATCCTGCTGATGCATAGTAAGTATTGGTTTCTTTTAAATGATAAAAAAGATGAGAGCCACAATGCTTACAAAATGCTCGTTCTCCCCATAAAGATGAATCATAGCGTGTTATATTTTCTTCACCTTCAATCCTCAAATCTGATTTACAATCAATTGAAAAACCAGGACCACCATTCCAACGCAAACACATACTACAATGACAAACACTGAGCGCAGATATATCTTGTGCTGTCGATAGTTTAACTTTACCGCATAAACATTGACCTTGATGCATTATAACTCTCCTTTTCGTTAAATCATGCACTAACCATTTAAGATTATACGCATGATTTAATTAATAAAATAAACACAACACAAGCTAAAACATGACTTACACACTTGTATTGTTAGTTTGTTTTTTCGGCGGTAATGGTGAGAAATACCCGATTAATAAAATCAATATTGCAACACCAATAAAGGCCAATGCTCTCAGCAATCCACTACTTAATGATGTATCAATTAGGAAGAGTTTAGCGATAACCACAGCCAATAGTACACCACCAATAAACCATTGTGAGCGTGACTTCTTACGTGTCGCCATTACCATAGTCACTAATGCCGTAATCGCCCAAATAATGGCTAATACTGTTTGGATCACTTTGGAATTAATGATTGCATAACTCGACCAATCAATATCTGTTGCAAAGACTAACCCTCTTAATAAAATACCGTTTGCCCACCAGAAAATCATAGCAGGAATAATGTAATTAAATACCGGTAAGTTATTCTGCAATAATGCTTGATACTTAGGTGACTGTTTTATTACTGAAATAAATTTATAGCCAACCCATATTCCAACAATACCCATTAGATCCATCAAGTTAAATAATGGAATAAATTTAATTCCACCTTCAGTACCGTTATTAAAGTTCGCAAAGATTAAAGAAAGTGCCAGTAATCCTAAAGCCGGTAAAGTAACTAACCAATAAGTATTTTGGTACTCTTTTATCCAATTAACTCCCATTGCTAACATATAGCTTATTGCAATAAATAAACTTATAGCAAGAATAACGCTTGCAAAATGTAAGCTCACATAAAGGTACGTAACATCCAGCAACCAAATAATTTCAGTAAATAAGAAAATACCAATAAAGACAAGATGCATAATATGGATCAACGCTTTATTGATCCTTTGTTTCGGCAATAACGTATTTACTTTAAGCAAGTAGAAACCACTTGCAAAAATTGCAATCCAGATAATCGCACTTAACCAATTATCAATTAGCGAACCTGCGAGATAGATGTAGACCAACATAATAAGTGCTGACATTGGCCATAATAAAATAGAGCAACTTGCCAACTCAGAAAATAGGGTTTTCTTACCCGCAAAGAACATGCCCCAACAGCTAATAAGAATAAATGCAAAGGTAATGGATTTTACCTCTGGATAGAGCCAATATTCGCCATACTCTTGTAAAAGTAAAACGCTATATCCCCAACTTACAACAGAGATAAATAGTGCTACATATCCAATAGTTTGATTATCAATATTAGTAAACTTAGCTCGATACCACAGTACTGCAACAGCAAATACAGCGATTACTTGTATTACGATCATTAGCCAATCACCTAACAAGGTAACAGGCATGTTGAACAATAAAATAAAGGAAACTGCAACTAAAAGAGTCCCTGCAATAGCGGGTTTCTTTTGCTGCTGTAAAACAGAAAATGCAAGGATCATCACCCCTTCAATAGCCCATACAATCGATGTCCATTCAGCAGAGAATGCAAATGGTACAGCTAAAGTGGCAAAAGTAGCAGAGAGCATAAAGAAGGCAATCGCCAGCAATTTACCCTCTTCACGATAACGCTTAAGCACAAACCAACTTAGTGCGAAATATGCTAATCCACAAAGCGATGAAGCAATAGCAACGCCATATTCCCATTCTGAAGCTAATCGATGTTGGAAGATAAAACCAATTAATGGTGTACCAAATAGTAATGTGGCATCAAAAGAAATATTAAGTTTCAGTTTGTTTTTTAATGTTGAAAGCTCCGTTGCAACACCAAAAATCAACCAATTTGCAATTAAAAATAGCTGGCAAGGTAAATAATCGGCATGAGTGTAATTAGGTATCGCCCATATAAAACCAATACCAAAAGTAAAAGCAAAACCAATAAGATTTAATAAACGCCAAACTTGCCAATGACTGATAATAAGAATGCCAATTGAAAGGATAAGATAATAGCTAAACAACCCAACATAATTGTTATCACCAGTAGACAATAAAACAGGTGCTAAATAACCGCCAAGCGAGGCTAATATAGCTAAACTAATGGCTCGATGAATAACTGCCAAACTTACACTGACCAAGCAGATAAACACCATAATCGCGAGAGCAATACCAATAGGAATAAAATCATAAATTTTAGTTGCGGCAAAAATAGTAATATAAAACCCACCAATGCCACCACCTTGCAAAATTAATGCATATATCAAGTTTTTCTTTCTAAGCCACCAGCCAATACCTAATAAGGCCAAGCATCCTGTTCCAGCCATCATTAAGCGTGTTGATGCTGAGATAAGCTCATTCTCAATACTGTATTTAAGTAAATAAGACAGACCAAAAAAGAGCAATAACATCCCTATTTTAGCCAGCGGATTTCCTGTTACTACCCAATTCCAAATAAGTCCCAAAATCGATTTCTGTTGACGTTTTGGGCGAGAATTTAAAGCAGGTCTATATTGCGATGCTGGTCTATTTGATTGAGGTGTAGCACTTTTTAAATGACCTGTTTCAGATCCCGCAAGGCTAGCACTTGCCACATTTGCTCTATTTTCCACACGTGGTTCTGATACAGGTTCAATAGATGTTTGTTTCGCTTCTTTTTGATAATGATGAGCAAAACGACTCGTTGCTACCTTAGGTTGATAAGATTCAGGCTCTTTAGGTGTAGGAACTGTTGATATTTCTGTCTTATTAGATTGTTTGTTTTCAAGGTTAATATCATTAACCATAGAAGATTGAACAACTGGTTTTTCTTCTTTAGGAGAAACTTTATTAAATGCCGTTTCTTGTGATGCTTGTGCGCGTTGATATGCTGGCGTTTCTTTGCTCTCCGCCTTATTTTGCACATGCTCTGTTGTCTTAGTAGGTTCAACTGTTTTAGGGTCAACGGTTTTGGGTTGATAAGTTGAATCGGTTGAAACTGTTGGTTGAGGCTCTCTTTTTATATCATGAGATAAATCCTTAACTTCGCTTTTCTGAGCGTCACACTCTGTGAGAATATCCACAGTTTTGTCTTTATTTAATAACTTAAATAATTTCTCTTGTTGCTCAATAAGTTTTTCTTCAAGCTGTTTAATTCGATACAGCAATGAATTGCTATTTGTATAAGAGTGGTATTGCCAATACAAAGACACCACGACAAATATTGTAACGATGAGCACCAAAAAGTCGTCCATAAACCTAATCCTTTTGCATTAAGCATCATATGGTTTTAATCTCTTAACCTTAGTTATACTTTAATTTTCACAGATTTATCTTAGTTTATTCCTAAATAACCTATTTCGAGAACTCTTGATTTAAACCTAGCACATAATTTCGAAAAAAAGGTATGATCGGTAACCTATCTTAATCTTCCATTTATATCGCAAAACACACTCATAATATGAAATTAAATGACGAATTAACTAACGCTATCGCTTCTGTAACAGAAGCTGCAGCTATTGCAGCAATGCCTTGGATTGGAAAACAAAATAAAAATGCAGCAGATGATGCCGCTGTCAGTGCTATGCGTGAACGTTTGAATAGCCTAAATATCAATGGTGAAATTGTCATTGGTGAAGGTGAAATAGATGAAGCACCTATGCTTTATATTGGCGAAAAAGTCGGTAATGGGAAAGGCGATAAAATAGAAATTGCTGTTGACCCAATTGACGGTACTCGTATGGTAGCAACAGGTGAAAATAATTCCCTAGCAATTTTAGCTGCTGGCTTTGAAGGCAGTTTTTTACAAGCTCCCGACATGTATATGGAAAAATTAATTGTTGGTAAGCAAGCTGCCGGCGTGATTGACCTTAACCATTGTCTTGAATATAACCTTGATGCTATTGCACAAACATTAAATAAATCTATTGAGCAATTAACTCTCGCTATTTTAGATAAACCACGTCACCACGATATTATTAAAGACCTACGCGCTAAAGGCATTAATGTTATTACACTTCCTGATGGTGATGTTTTAGCCTCTTTATATGCCACAATGCCTAATAACAGTATTGATGTTATGTACGGCATTGGTGGAGCACCTGAAGGTGTTATTAGTGCTGCGATTGCTAAGGCATTAGGCGGTGATATGCAAGCACGTTTAATTACTCGTGATATCGCAAAAGGAAACAGTGCAGAAAATAGAGAATATGCCGTCTCTGAAATTGCTCGTTGTCATAAAATGGGGACTGATGTAAATACCAAATTGTCATTAGACACATTAGTACGTAACCAAGATGTTATGTTTGCAGCAACCGCAATTACTGCTGGTGATTTCTTATCGGGTGTTAATCAACAAACCCAATACCTACAAACACACTCTTTAGTGATTAATGGTTCAACACATTCATTACGTTATATTGAGAATTACCATTTACGTTAATACCTCAATTTGTCTTTCTTTCCTTGAGACATAAAAAAAGCGGTACTCGATTAAAGTGCCGCTAAATTTATTTCAAGGGGTATATTTATTGTTATTTATTCACTTCAGATTTAAGCCAATAAATTGGCTGGATTCTCAACACATAATTTTTTGATAATAGATTTATCAATGCCACGCTGAGCCAATAATGAAAGGAATACATTAGGAACAAATCCCCAACCATTTCCCCCATTTTTTGCCCACATCTGTTTTAAGAACACATCATGGCTTAATACGATTTGGCTACCATAACCTCTTTCAATTAAGCTTGCGACAGCTTCTACGGTATCCATAACACTTGGTGCAGCCCCTTCTTTAGGGAAAGAGATATCGAGGCCAATCATATCGAACTCAAGCCAAACACCACGATCTAACATTTTGCATTGATAATCAATATCTTTGCCTGATGGATCAGAGTGTGCCAATGAAATCTTAGCGGGATTACATCCCATTTCAGTTAATAGAATATCTAAAACTTCATCACCACGACGCTGCCAACCCGGCATATGAATATTCATCGATGCATGAGGATTACTATTTTGTGCAATAGCAGCTGCTCTTAAGCTATTTTTCTCACCATCAGTAAAGAAGGGAGAAACACCAATTTCACCAATCATACCTGCACGAATGTCAGTACCATCGATACCTACATTCAATTCATCATCAATGATTTTTGCCATTGCATCAATATCATCAGCTAGTCGTTTTCCTTCAAACTTCTCAATATAAAGCCCGGAAGAAGCCACAACGTTAATGCCTGTTATCTCTGCAACTTGTCTTAGTTTTCTAATATCACGTCCAATAGATGAAGAGCCAGTTGCATCAACAATTGTTCTTCCACCTAACTCTTTGAAGTTATTTAATTCAAAAATAACATCTTCGATTGGTTTCTTATCCATATTATCGCAGCAGCAATATGGATCGTATTTAAGCCCCCACTGAATATCTGCACTCACTTTTTTATCAACTAACACGTGCGAGAATTCATAAAAAGGTTCATCAACAACACCTGAGAGATCATTAAAGAGGTGTTCATGGGGCAATGTTAGCCCCATATCTTCTTTTTTCACGGGGCCAGTTACGGTTTGAATATAACCTTTCATTACGATACTCCTACGCTTTTACTGACTTAGTGGCTCTGAATTCAGGGATTGTGGTTACAATCGCACCTACTAGCGCAAATAATGTACCGATGATTGTCACTAAATAAACGGTATTGCCTAATGAAGGTAATAATAAGTCAATTAATACAGAACCTAATAATTGACCCGCTGTTGAAGCAACTCCTAACATCAGCAAGCCTAAACCACGAACTAAAATAGCCATTAATGCGATAGACATGAGTCCTAAAGGACCACCTAAATACATCCACCAAGTACCTGGTAATTCAAGAGTGATATGGCCTAATGCCATACGAACAATAAGAGCAATGGTTAAAACAGTGAAGCCAACAATAAAGTTCCAAGTAATAGACACCATCATAGAACCGGTTGCTTCTGCAACTTTAGAGTTACCTGCTGGCTGCCAACCGGCTAATAAACCTGCGAGGAAAGGTAAGATTGCTAGATAGATAAATGAGGTTGAGTGCCATTGTGGAGAAACCACAAATAAAGTTGCAACAACGGCTAATACTGCACCTAATACACGATATGGCGTGAAATATTTTTTCTCATCAACACCAACACCAAAGCGGTCACACAATAAGCCTGATAATAAGAGTGCTGAGATTAATGCTGTTTGGAATGTTGCGATCCCTAATGCGCTTGCAGAAGCCCCTTCAGAGAAAACAACCATTGCACCACAAAGACCTGCAAACCAGTTCCATAATGGAATTTTGCGCGTTTTAATTAAACTTGGAATTGAAGCAAATTGCTGGCGATACTGTTTTTTCGACATGATGATAAAAAACATCACCACTAAACCACTGGCAAAAGAAATAACTGCGCTCGCGTTACCATCTTTTAAAACATGCCCTAACTGCCCATTCACCGCAGACTGCATTGGTGATAGCATACCTGCTAACACAGTTGCTAACATCAGCAATGGTGTTGATAAATTTTTTGTACTCATAAGATGTTCCTTTTGGATTATTGGCTATGAGTGATTTCTTTTTTTATTTTTCAAGTAATCGGTTTTTTATTAGCGCAGAGCGGCAACTCTGCGCTTTTTTACTTTTTATGACAGTTATTCTTAATGCAAATTAACGGGCAATTTGTTTAAGAATGTTGACCCACATATCTGCATAATGAGGCCATGCTAAGAATTCTTTACTACCCCAGTGAGGAGAACAGTCACTCATAAAGCAGCCCGTTTTCCCTTTTTCAAATTGACCAAATACCAACAATGGATCTTCGCCAATATTCAATACCGTCTCTGTATTCTCTTTAGCTGAAACTTTGTTATAGCCAAGGAACATAGGCCATTCACCAAAACCTTTTACTGATGCATGCTGAGCATTCACAGCACTTGCAAATACACCTTCAGGCGCTTCAACACGATCGTCACCATCCAGCATTTCGACAGGCAGAACTTCTGCAAGTAATGTGTTTTTGTAGTTTGCTTTAGCTTCAATACCCATAAATGACAGGTAACCACCAATCATTAATAAACCACCGCCATTAACTACAAACTCTTTAATTAACCCTAATGCGTTAGGAATAACTTTCATGTTATAGAAAGTATCGTTTTGCAGAAGGAACGTATTTGCACCAATGTCACTAATGACAATGACATCGTATTTAGCTAATGCTTCAGCCGTTTGTGGGAATGCAACCTGAACGGTATGAGCAGGCATATAATCAACTTCAACACCCTTTTCTCTTAAGCAACTTAATAAGAACGTTGAACCTTCTTCATATTTGCTGGAAGTGAAACTGTCGTAGCCTTTGGAGTGGATCATATGAATATGCCATGACTCACCAATAAATAAGATTTTCATTTTTATTCCTCTTTCAAAAAAGATTATTTATTCAGGGGATTGGGTGACAATCTGTGAATATGTTGTTTGATTGATGCGATGCATGACATTAATATCTTCAGGCATTTCTGAAGCATTACTCGTCTCAACAGCTAATGATGAAAAAGCTGATGCATAGCGTAACGCATAAGAAAACTGCTTTCCTTTTGCCAACGAGGCAGCGAGCGCACCATTAAAAGCATCACCTGCCCCTGCTGTATTTTTTACAACTGCCGGATATGCCGGCGAGTAAATATACTTATATCCGTCATAAGCTAACGAACCTTTACTACCCAGCGTAATAACCACCTTATTTACGCCTTGCTGATAAATAGAAACCGCAGCATTTTTTGCGGACTCTAAATCAAGTACTTCTATTCCAGATAATAAACTCGCTTCCGTTTCATTAGGTGTTAATACATCTATCATTGGAAGTAATTCATTAACTATTTTGTTATAAGGTGCTGGATTAAGAATAATAGGAATATTATTCTCATTTCCAATAGCAATAATTTCCTTTAATGCTTCAATATTTGTTTCTAATTGTAGTAAAATTATATCTGCATCAATAATTTTATCTTTCTGTATTTTTACTTCATCAGCAGAAATATCCATATTAGAACCAGAGTAAATAGAAATAATATTCTCCCCACTCTCTTCCGAAACAAAAATAGAAGCTGTTCCTGTTTGGTAATTTTCAGTTTGATATATCGTTGATGTTTTTATTCTTGATGACGATATAAAATTAACTGCATAATCACTAAATTGATCAGTGCCTATCTTAGTAATAAAATGTACCTGCGCATCAGCATAACTCGCAGCCAGTGCTTGGTTACAGCCTTTACCTCCTGGTGAGAAGATAAATTTATTCGATAATAAGGATTCCCCGGCTTCTGGCAATCTAGGAAGATAGCTAATCATATCAACATTAAATGACCCCAGTACGCACACCTTATTTATTGCCGTCTTGTTTGCTAAATCGTTTTTATCAATTTGATCATTACATTCTAGAAATTGTATAATTTCTTTCTTAGCTACTTTGTCTAATGTTTCAAATTCTATAAAAGCGCCACCATGGCATCTTTTTATAATTCCCTTTTCTGCTAGTGTATTTAAATCTGATCGTATTGTTTCTTTGGTAACATTAAGTTCTTTAGCCAAAACAGAAACTTTTACTGCACCATTACCTTTGATCAGATTAATTATTTTCTTATGACGTTCTGCTTTCATTTAATGTTACCTCTATGGCAACAACTTTAGTTTATTAGTTGTTATTGGATTGTGATTACAATCATATGTTATTTATTAAAAGCAAAAAAAAGCAGAAATACAAAAATAAAAAACAAAAAGAAACAGAAATAAACAATGAAAACCGTAAGATTATTTAATAAATAAATTTGAGATTTATTCATTTTTTATAAAAAATAGAGTTATTAAATAACGTAACCTTAACTTATTTAGTATAAATAAATTTAATATTACTTTTTACCTATCCTCAGGAAATAATATTAAAATTCCACATACAAGAATAAAATTTACTTTTATAAATAAGACATTACAAAAAAATCACTTTATATTTCTGTAAAATAATCGTAATAATGCTTAAATAAAACACAATCTAATTGAATCGAGCAATGCATTAATTATTTTTATCATCTCTGATTTTTAGTCAGAATTTACCATAAAGGAATTCTAATCATTAAACACCAAAGAAAACGATACCCTTTTGACAAAGGACGTAAATTACTTAAGTAATGCAAAAGCAATGCTTAAAACATACTCATTTTTCATCTTTCATTTTTGTGATCTAAGTAACATTTAGTTAGATAAAAAAGTCATCACCTTTGTCTATTTAGTTCACATGTAAGTCAATCTTTGAATTCATATTGTAAATCAAGAATGGTTTTTATCTATTTTCTATACCATCTATAAATATGATTTGTTTTTTTAACCACTTTATTCACAGTAATTACATCTAAAATAAGAATAAATGCAGATAATAATGTCAATAAAAATAAATATATCGATATTTTAAACTATTTGTTTTTGTCAAAAAGTCTTTTTATCAGAAACATTTAGACATACTTCTTTCCTCGCACTTTGCCTATTTTAGACTTAAATTTATTCATACCGTCAGACACAACATAAATACCTGACAAAAGCACAATATAAAATAAGGATATATCAATGAAAATAAAATCACTTATCGCAATCTCATTATTAAGCGCTAGCTTTTCTCTTTTCGCTGCAGAGAGTTCAACACCATCTACCAATATTCAAACTCAAGGTGTTATTCAGGCTCAAAAAGAGCTTAATGATTATGAAAAAATCATGATAGAAAAAGTCTGGGTAACGACAGATGCTATCGATGAAAAAGGTAATAAAACAACTGCAGATAATGCGCAAGTAACCAATTATTTTGGCCTTGCTGAATACTACCCTAATGGCACGTTTATTATGTTTACACCTGAAGGTAAACAAAAAATGCAAGGTGACTGGTCAATCTCAGATGATGGAAAAATACGTACCTTAGTTGCGAAAGATACTGAAGGCAAAACGCTCTTCACCCGAGATGTAGAAAATATCACGGTTAAAAATGACGAGTATACCTATCGTATTTATCCAAATGCGGATGATCGTAATACCTATTTTGATATTATTCATCACGTTAAAAAATAAACTTAATGCGTTGTTTTACCTGCAAATTAACCCTACTAAATTAGTCCTGCTTAATAAATAAAAAAGGGTTGCTTATTTTTATAAGTAACCCTCACTTTATTTTTATAACCTACTTGTCATTTCACTGAAATTAATCAAATTATTAAAGTATGGTCTGAGATTGCCCTTCAATCCAATAAATCACTTTATGCGCTTCTTCTGGTGTGGGTACTTCCAATTTACTCAACATGCGTTCCATTACTTTAACTGGCACAGCTTCATTTCGTGCATTATTTTGCCTCTGCCATTGCGCATAAGGAACTTCAATATAAACCAAGGTGACTTTAGCATTATAGCGATAAAATAAAGAGATAAGCTGATCTCGCATTTTTCGCGTAATATTGGTGGCATTCCAAACAAAAGGTTTATGCTCTCGTAAATAAATACGGGCTTGTTCTTTTGCTTGCTGAGCTATCCAACCATTAGCATCTCTATTATCAGGTTTAATATTATGCTGGCGACGGAGATCATCTAAACTCACAATCGGAATATCAGCACAATGTTGGCGAATAAAGGTATCTTTTCCCATACCCGGTAATCCACATAACACCGTAACCTCACTTCCTTTTTCCGGATAAGGCTCATAATTGCAATCAGTACTATTCTCTGTATAAAAATAGTGAAAACGAGCATCATCTGAAGTAAATGGAGCGACTCTACGCCAACAATTTAACTCTTCGCAATAAAGTGTAAATAGCGCAATTTTATCAAAAAGTGCCTTCTTATCTTCACAATCTCGCCCTAAAACATCAGCTTTAGCCAATAATGCCAATAAATAACAATCTACTCTTAATGATGCAGCAAGCAGCGCTTTTTTAGGATCAGGTTTATCCATCACCCATAGCGGTAATCCGTGAAAACGAACTAAAGCCGCGATCTGCTCTCTATCTGCAAAATTTAAAGGCACTTTTTCATATAGAAAAAGACGCGTTGTCAATTCACCTTTACGTGCATGACCCGGTGAAACAATTCGTCCCTCTTCTTCTCGTGTTGTAGAACGCTTTTCTACATCATGAAGAAGTGCCGAGATCCATAAAATTTGCTGTTCTCTTTCAGTTAACGTTTCATATTCTGGCAATGATTTAACTGAATTGATTACTCTTTGTGTATGTATCGCCACATCACCTTCTGCATGATGAATAGGATCCTGCATAACACCTGCCATATCACTAATTTCATCATACAGTTCACAGAGGTGTTCCCATGACATTTCAGTATGTAATTTCTTATGAAGCATCATTGAGGCTCCTGTGTTTTTTCCCAAATTAAAGGGGCTCGTCGCCAATTTTTTTTCCAATGAACATCTGTTTTAACATGGTCTTTTCTAACATATTTAAAAACACGATGTGAAAAATCATCTAAAGAAAACGACTGAGCATCTCGTGTAACAATACCCTCCATTGGGCTTGGTTTTTGCGTTAAAACATCTTGTGATTCAAAAAAACTTGCCTGTTGGGCTTGTGAAACAATCATATTTTCAAAATCAGTTTTATCCTGACATTCAGGCAGTTTAATTTCTGGTACTATTGGCAGATCAAAGAGAGAAGCATAAAACTGCACTTCTTCCCAACTTAGCCATTTATCTTTATAACGAACTGCAAACACATAAAAATATTCTTCTAAGTGTGTATATTCAATAGAATGAATGGCATATAGATTTTCACCGAAAATATCTAACTCACCTAAATCGTTTTTCATCATTTGCCAACGTTGACGTAATTGAGATGTCCACGCTGATTGAGTCGGGGCTGCATGCGAGCGAGCAAAAACCCCCCATTTATTTAGGCAATTATTTTCTCCATCCAGTTTTTCTGTATGGATAAGTTGTTTTATTTGGCAAATATCCTGCCACCATTGCGCATTTATACGATCGTCATTTGTTATGCCTGGTGAAAAAGGATAGTGATAGGTTCTATCATATTTTTGTGATTGATTATTCATGATTTAATACTCATTAAGTAACAGAAGGTCTACCAAATTTAAAGAGAAATTCGGTAAGTCAATTTTTCTGTATTTGCACTATTCCTTCAGTGCCTTAATGCGTATTACATAATAACAACCTACAATAAAGAGAGAGAGAAAATAAGGAGATGGTTATATTAACCTCAAGCTGAATAGAGTGCTAGATAAATAACTTTTTTATCTCTTATATTACTTTTTTGCCTAATTTTAACATCAAATATCGGAGGAAACATGTACAACGATCTCCAAGGAAAAGTAGCTGTTGTTACAGGTTCATCAAGAGGTATTGGTGCTGCTGTTGTATCTCGATTAATCGCTGAAGGAATGAATGTCGTAATTAATTATCATTCTAATGAAAAAGAGGCCCAATGCCTTGCAACTGATTTAAATAAATTAAATTCAGGTAAAGCAATTATTTTTGGGGGTGACATTAGTAACGAGGATATTGCTCATAATCTTATTTATTGCGCTATAAACCATTTTGGTAAGCTAGATCTTCTTATTAATAACGCAGGTATTGAAACACAAACACCTTCTCACGCTGTTGATTTAGCTGACTGGCGTAAAATTATCGATGTAAATTTAACAAGCTATTTTCTCACTGCCCGCTCTGCATTAAAATATTTTGTAGAAAATAACATTCAAGGCAATATCATTAATATGTCGTCTGTTCATGAGATTATCCCTTGGCCAACATTTGCAAGTTATGCCGCAAGTAAAGGTGGTGTAAGAATGCTGACTCAATCTCTTGCTCTTGAATATGCAAGCCACGGCATTAGAATTAATTCGATTGGCCCAGGAGCAATAAATACGCCTATCAATCAAGAAAAAATGCAAGACGATACTCTTCGTGAAGAATTAGAAAATATGATCCCGATGAGATATGCAGCTGAACCAGAAATGGTTGCTAACGTTGCCGCATGGTTAGCATCAGAACAATCAACCTATATTACAGGACAGACCATTTTTATTGATGGTGGAATGACCCTTTACTCTTCTTTTCAAGGCGGTAAGGGTTAAGACTAACGAGTAATAAAACACCCACTTTTTGGTTATTAAAATGACTAAGAAGTGGGGGTGTGATGATTTATTCTTTTTCTAAATAAATAAAAACATTTTCAGAGTTGATTAAATTTTCAGGAAGAATAAAAGAAATATCTGAAATAAATGGCATATCTAATTTTTGAGTTCCTGTTGAAATAGATACTCCCGCCTTTAGCCACGCATCAGCAACTAATTCTGTACAATAAACACCTTGCTTCGGGTAAATACTAAAATTTTCACCCACTCGTTCTAATGCAGTTTGCACTGCAATCTCTCTTGCTTCTTTACTTCCTTTTACTTGGTAAAAACGAACTGAATTAAGCTTTGCTCGAGTAATGAAAAATTCAAGACTATCCACAGTAACACCATCTTTTATATTATTATGTTCACTGGGTGTTGAATGGATCACTTGAATGCCGTTATCAGAGATCCACAGCATACCTACGTGGCTAAACCCGCTTTTATCAACTTGTTTAATTATCTCACTAATAACTTCATCCCCATCCCGAAAAACCAAATCACCGTTCTTTAAGTCATGAGGCAAAGCGAGTGCATAAAATGCACCCACTAAGAATAAAGCGAAAATATTAAAAGTGCGAACAATCACTTGATGGCAACTTTCCATTTACCATCGACATTAATCATCTCTTGTGCTTGATTTTTTTCCACACCATCTTTTAATACAGTTTTTAATGTCACAATTGCACTATTTTTATCTTCACTGTATTCAATACTGATAACTTCAACTTTACTCAAGCCACCTTGCTTTTTAACTTGTTTTCCAGTCTCTTCTACAATCATTTTAAATTTGCTATTAAATTGTTCAGCTCTTGGATCTCCTTCCATATCACCTAAGTGAATTAATGAAATGACTTTATCCCCATTCCCTTCAGCAACTGCTTCAACAAATGCAACTGCAGCCTGCCCTGGATCATCCGTTTTATCACCACAAGCTGATAATGCCATGACTGTAAATATTAAAAACAGAGAACCTACAATTTTCTTTAACATAATTCACCATCATCATAAAAAGTTATTTTGGCCAAAAAAATCTTATATAAAATATTTTCCATATTAGAATATAAGGTAGCAAATACATTATTTAAAATTAATTTAATAAAGAGAGCTAACTTCGCCTTTCTTATCGATAAATTATACGTGATAAAAATAGATTTCGGCATATTTTTATATCACTCACTATTTGTGAGGGGCGATTAAATGAAGTTTAATTAGTTTTGCAACATATTATAAAAAGAGTAACTCTATTTATCACAGAGAACTTACTAGTTACACAATGAAAGTAATTTATTTTTTTATCCTTTATAATCAATAGATAATAAAGAATTCATCTCTACTTTTTGACTTTTTACTTTCATTTTAATGAATATAATTAAGAGCAAGTGTTAATAAGAATAAATTTTATTATTTTTGTAATAACCTTAAAATAAAATTATTCTCTATTTATTGCTGTAACCACTTTAATTTTTACTAAATATAATGTATTTCATCTTAATTTATCTAATTAACAAACATCATTTAAATTAATATTTCATAGAGAATATCAATTTAATATTACAAATAACAATATTACAACAACCAAACAGACTAAAAAACAATTCTATTTGTTTTCACAATATATCATAGCATGTTATTGCCTAATATTTGGGTCTTTCGCCTATAACACATTGCAAAAAAATACAAACAAACACTAGAAAAATTGTGATCACATACACCTTTTTGCATCATTAATGCTATTTAAGACAAATAGAAACTGCTTTTTTATCAACAAATAGGTAATCTAGCGGTCTGATTTTGATGACCAAACATGAATAGTTAAAAGGATATTTTATGTTTACTTCACAGCTCATGCTGGTCGGTTATGTGTTGTTGGTAAGTCCATGTGGAAATGATTCTTGTGATGCAGTTCCTGTTACAGAAACAATTTATACTAAAGACGAATGCACAACACGGCTTAACTACTTAAAACAAAAAAGACCGGACCTTATTATTTTCTGTGGAGAAGTCTTGAGAGATCCTGAAGTTACTGATGAAAACCCTTATCTCACCCCACCAGATAGTGCAGACGATGTTTTCAAAATTAAGTAATTAATTTATTCTTAATTTTATGATTAAGATAAAATACAATTTAATTTGTTTTCTTTTTACGATATACTCTTTGTACTTGAATATGTAAGGACACGTATTAGGAGTCACTAATGTCTATTGCGAAACGTACCAAAGATAAACGCATTGCGTTAGGTTTAACACAATCAGAACTTGCTACTTTAGCAAGCACAACGCAGCAATCCATAGAACAGCTAGAAAGTGGTAAAACTAAACGTCCCCGTTTTTTACCTGAATTAGCAAAAGCATTAAATTGTGATTTAGCTTGGCTACTCGAAGGTAAAGAACAACCCAATGTGAATTCTGAAATTCCACCAGAGGATGAATGGCAACCAGTAAGTGAATGGGACAGTAATACCCCTTTAGGTACTGATGAAGTGGAAATTCCCTATTTTAAAAGTATCGAACTCGCAGCGGGTGACGGTTGTTGTACTAACGAAGATCATAATGGATATAAATTGAGATTTTCAAAAAGCACATTACGCCGTTATGGCGCATCTTCTCAGAACGTTATTTGCTTTTCTGTTTATGGCGATAGTATGTCACCTGTTATTCCAAATGGCTCAACAGTTACGGTTGATACAGGTAACACACGCATTGTTGATGGTGGCATTTATGCTATCGAACAAGATGCCTTATTTAGAATAAAGCTGCTCTACCGTCAACCGGGCGGTAAATTGATTATACGTAGCTATAATAAAGACGAGTTTCCTGATGAATCTGCGGAAACTGATTCTGTAAAAATTATGGGCCGTATTATCCATTGGTCAGTAATGGCATGGTAATCAATAAGCAAGGCAATAATTTCATAGTATAGAATTTTCAATAACAACTTGTCCTTTAGATAATAAAACCGTTTTATCTGCTAGTGCTCTGATTTCACGAGGCTCATGAGTAACCATGATCATCGTTATTTCCTTAGATTTTAAGGAAACAATTAAATCCCAAAGCTGATAACGTGTTTCCCAATCCAAACTCGAAAAAGGTTCATCCAGTAGTAAAAGTTTGGGTTGGCTAATAAGAGCTCTAGCCAATGCGACGCGTTGTTGCTCCCCTCCTGATATTTGATGAGGATAACGTGCCGCGAGATGCGCAATTCCCATTTGTTCTAATATCGCCGTTTCTCTCTCCTTGCTTCGTTTCTGTTTTGCACCATATTGTGCTAGCCATAAATTTTGTGTCACCGTCATAAACGGAAATAAATAAAGCCGTTGATTTAAATATCGACAAGAACGTAACCACACTGGTTGTTTATTTATATTTTTATCTGCAAGATAGATATCACCAGAGTATGATGTATATCCAGCAATCGCATTTAAAAGCGTTGTTTTACCACTTCCAGATGTACCACTTATTCCTAAGCATGTTCCTTTCTCTACGTTCAGCGAAACATCTTTTAATATACCCGTTGTTAATGAACGAATTTCTAGCATGATCTTTTCCTTTCTCGCTGCAAACGATGTAACGCAAATAGTAAAGTAATCGCGATAGCGATAAGAACAAGTGCACAACCTATTGCCAGAGTGAAGTCTCCGCTGGCGATATTTAAATAAATTGCCATAGGTAACGTTTCTGTTTTTAATCTTGTTGCACCAGCTAACATTAATGTAGCGCCAAATTCACCTAAAGCTCTAGAAAATGCAATGATACTTCCACTCATTAAAGCTGGCCAACATAGAGGGATCTCAATCAGGAAAAATGTTTTTGTTGGCGTTAATCCTAGATTTTGTGCAGTTTGAATATAAGCAGGATCAACAGATTTAAAAGCAGAGAGACTATTTCTCATAATAATCGCGCTAGCGACATAAGTTTGGGCAATAATAATACCCAATGGTGAAAAGAGAGAGCGAGATAATTCAGGGAAAACTCCTGTTAAAGGCCCTTGATTTCCTAACAATAATAATAATCCGATACCGATAACTAATGGAGGAGTCACCAAGGGTAAATCTAATAATGCATCAATAAAACGATGTCCTTTAAAAGGAATTCTTGCCATCGCCCATGCTGCTGGCACACCTAGGATAATAGCCAGACATAAAGAAGTTAACGCTGTACTAAGTGACATACCAATAGCAAAATGGAATTCAGGATCAGTAATAACTTGCCTCAATTCAACATAAGAAAGCTGGCATATTAGTGCAATTAGCGATCCTAAGATCAGAAATAACAACAAAAAAAGTGGAATTAATGCCCATCGAAACACGTTATTTCCTTTTTAAGATAGATATTTATTTTGCTGTAATAATGAAAAAAGCCACCAGTGAGTTGGTGGCGAAAAAACACAATTTATGTGAGAAAAAATCTATGGTTTCAAAATTACAGGAAGAAAACCATAATCAGTAAAAGCCTTTATCCCTTCAGCACGCGTAAAATAATCAGCAAGTAATTGTGCTTCTTTTGGGCTTGCTGATGTTTTTAAAACAGCAAGTGTTGCCACTTCTTCTGGACTGCCTTCAGGAACTGGAAGTAAAACAAGTTTATCTTGGTTTTTCATTGCATCTGCATATCCAATAATGGCGGCATCCACTTCCCCATTTAATAAATATATAAGCAATTGTTTAATCGTTGCTGTGCGCACAACAACCTTATTACGTAATTTATCACCTTGACCTGACGCATCAATGAGTTGCTCGCCACTTTTTCCTAGTGCGATAGCTTTAGCATCACCCATTCCTAGTTTTAATGAGCTATTAGCAAGATCTTCTAGTGTTTTAATATCACCCGCTTTATCTTTACGCACAGCAATAACTGGAATATGACGAACAATAGAATACTGATTAACGACTTGTCCTTCTTTATCTAACTTTTCAACATAATCTTGTGAACCAGGAAAGAATAAATCCCCCTGCTTAGTTAAATTAAAGCGTGTTAATATTTGACCTGAACCGCCATATTCAATAGTGACTTTATTTCCTGTCTCTTTTTCAAATACACTTACAACTTGCTCTACGGGTTGTTTTAACCCAGCTCCAGCATAAAGATGAAGCTCGGCTGCAAATGTATTATGACAAATTAATCCTAATGCTAGTCCTAAACCAGCAAGCAATTGGCATTTCATAAAAGTGGAGACCCTAATTATCGCTATATAATTTTTTATATAATGAATGATATAACTGTTTAAGGCAAGAGACCCATATAAAAAAAAAGAAAAATGTTAACAACTTATCATTTTTATCTTTTTCTTTATGTGTAAGCTTTACAAAAGAAACTACTCAAAATAAATGCTTCAAATATTTTATTTTTATCAGAGATAAGTAGATATTAAACTAGCGGTTTGCCGACAAATCCTCGCTTTCACGAGGATTTTATTACTAATAATCTAGCTCTAATAATGCCAATGCTGTCACTTCATCAATCACAATATCAGTGGCGTAACCTCCTTTTATCGCCCCTATTGTTGCTTGAATATTTTCCACGCCACCTGCAATAAAAAGTCGCTGTGCTATTTGTCTTAACTGAGCAAGGCTTATGCCCATAATCCTAAGATCAATATCAGAAACTAAAGGATTGCCTTGCGCATCATAAAAACGCCCACAAATTACACCCACAGCACCCAAATCGCGATATTGAGCCATTTCACTGCTCGTTAAAACCCCTGTTGTAATCAGAGGATTGTCATCACATGTATTACCCACAACAAACAGAGCTTTATTACACTGATTTAGTGCTGAAAAATTACGCCTAATAATAGGCTCCGCTTGAAGTTCCATTGCTAGGCGTGCACTAGATACCACCGCAGGTACATGTAAATTAATACTGCAGCCTGATAACTTGTTTGCGATTAACGCGGCTGCTTCTGTTGTTTTAAAATCCGGCTGTGGTGCCACTGCACCTATCATTTGTAGTACTGTAATATTTTTTAATGACTTGGGTGGAAGATAATTACCCAATTTATAAATTGTTCGTCCCCAAGCAACACCTAAAATATCATCGTCATTAATTATCTGAGAAAGATACATCGCTCCTGCTTTCGCTAATCTTTCTCTGTTCATATTTAAAGTATGTTGCGATTTATTCTTTTCTTCATCAGGTAAAATAAGCACATTATTAAGATCGAATTTTGCTTTTATTCTTATGGCATAATCAATCGTAGAAAATACTGATGAATCCAAGTTAATATTTACGAATCCTTTTTCTCTAGCTAGATGCAAATATTTCACTACAGTGACACGAGAAACACCCATTATATTTGCAACTTCACTTTGGCTGAGTCCGTCCTGATAGTAAAGCCATGCAGCATAGAGAACGGGATCATTATCAAATAAACTCGCGTTTTTTAGCGAATTATTATCCATTTTAAACCCCACAAATTTTTATAAATCTTATGACTAATTAATTTATTTTATATTAGAGATATTATTGAAGATAAAAATGTCTTTGGCAAAATTAAGCCTTATAACACAAATAGATACATTTCATTAATCTACTAATAATATCGGCACCCTGATATTTTTCTTTACTACAAGAACCTTATAATACGTAAAAAGCCCTTAATAATGCCGTAAACAGTTCATATCGAGAAAGTTTTTTTTGAAAATGCTGTTTTATTTTGCTAAAAATAAAAATATTAGCTTTAAGTTTTAAAAAGTTTTATTTTGATAAAATTAAAATCACCCAATCCTTATTGTTGCTATGAAAAATCAAATTAATTTTAACAGGAAAAATAATGATAATTGCATACTCCACGGCACCAAATGAAAAAATCGCTAATGAAATTGCTCACTACCTCATCAATGCGAAACTTGCCGCTTGTGTAAGTTTAATCCCTCAAGTCAAATCTATTTATCATTGGAATAATGAAATTATTGAAGATAATGAAATACTTATGATGATAAAATCTGAAAAGAGCAAACAGCAAAACTTAATTGATACTCTTGTCGAAATACATCCTTACGATACTCCTGAAGTAATTATAGTACCGATTGAAAATGGTTTTAAAGGTTATATTAATTGGATCCAGACATCCTTGAATTAAAACAATGTTAAATTTCTAGTGAGACCTCTTTTCTAATATTTTTTCAAAAAAATGATAATAAGTTGTAAATAAAATTATCTTATATCATCTCAATTATTAGACAAATAACTCTTTGTAAATGTTAAATTAAATTTCTTATTTAAAATAATACAGGTATTTTAAATATACTTTACAATAAAAATAATTTTGATTTTAGCCAATAATAATACAGATGGTTAATTAAATAATAAACCGAAGATTATTAATTTTGTTGGCATGAGTATATTTTAAATATATATAGGCTAAATAGCTTTTAATGCTAAATTAATAAACTTACCAACATCTTATTCTTTTTATTTTCTGTTATAATAAACAGGCTTTCTCTAAATTAAATGCAAAAAGGAGTGAGTTGTGAAAACAAACAGAGTCGCAAGACGTATTTTAGGTTTACCTTATAATTTAAGTCGGTCTAAAAGGAAAGTGCGTTTTTCCATTATTGCCTCTACAAACGCTGAAAATATACCTGCTGAGTTAAAAAACGCAGCTAAAGTCTGTTTAAAACAGGATTTCAGAAAGAAAGCAGAGCACAAACGTGTCTATATGAAGTTAGTAGATGCTTATCCAGAGTATCTTGCAACCAATTAATATAGTTATACGTCAACACTATTTGATAAATATTTTTGTATTCAGTTTATATACTTAAAATATTAAAAATAGCATATCCCTTACATTACGTAAGGGATATTAGTATTCTAGGCTAGTTTATTTTTCCACTATTTATAAAGCTCTTTTCTTATATTTATAAGTACAACTTCTGCGATTGAAGGCTCAATTTCATCAGGCAATGTGCTTAGTTGAAATGCATTCTCAATATTCTTGATAAGAGTTTTACTACGTTCTAATAATTCATCATAGCTAAACTGACCAGCTTTAATTGCTAATAACTCATCTCGGTTATCACACCAAACCTTCACTTTTCCTTCTTGTGCGATCCCTAATGCAATATAGAGTAATCTAAAGGTATGCATCATATTTTTACTGTCGTAACTTCGCCCATGATCGATATTTTGTTGGTAACGAACATTATTACGTTGCTCAACCCACTGCCAATATTCATGATATTGTTTTCGATATGCGCTATAACCTTCTTTATTAAAACTAAGATAACCTTCTAGTTTTGCTATTTTAGAAATACTACTTAGCAATACATCATTAGCACTTTCTTTTTTTATTATTCCTTGATAAGTCGCTTTATCATCATAATAAATTGCATAAATATCTTGAGCATGGGCAAGTTTTGTTAATCCAATATGTTCTTGTTTCCAATGTCGATTCTCTAACCAAGTATTGATTAAAATTGTTTTTCCGTCTTCAATCACATAACAAAAGTCGAGAATAGTTTTTAATTTTTTTTCGACCGGATTGACGATTTTTTTGTTTAACCCTTGCGCTTTTTTAATCTGACCCTGTGCATAGTGCACAAATGTTTGAACGCAAGTTTTAGATAGAAACCATTCTGGTTTTATTAATGACATTAAAGGATGCCGATAAATAACCATATCTTCAGGTGAATTAAGTAGTTCTAAGATATTAGGATTAGATGCACACAATAGTTCTATAAATCGTCCTAGTTCATAATAAACGATATCATTGGTTTCATTGCTGACTTGTGGCGTGTATTCCAACCCATAAAAAAGATCTTTAGGAAGATAAAATATGCCTTTAATATCCGTATCTGATGTTTCCGTCGCAAGGTTATGAGAACGACTTCCAGCGATACTTTCAAATAAAAGGTAAGGTTTTATATCTTCAATGGTCAGTTTCATCTAATTTTTTCCTAAACCAATTATTTAAAATATCATTATCTGGCACTGTTCTTTTTACCAATTGAACATTTGTCTCTTGCCATAAAGAAATCACTAAATATTGCATCGCATCTGTTGGGATCCAAGTAAAATGCTCATCTTTATCTGATTTAAATTCTACTAGCTCTTTGATGGCTTTTTGTTCTTCAACAGTTAAAATCTTTATCAGCTTATCCAATTCCATTGGTGGAATATCACTTGTTTTTACTGTCCAATAAGCAGATAAAAGAGAACGTAGCATATAAAACCATTTTTTTAACTTTATTGGTTCTGCACTAATTTCATTTTTTGCATTATTTTCAGAAGAATTTCCGCTCACAACTTTAGCAATTCCTCGGTAATGATGAACAATCACCTTAGGCTGAAAATAGAGTTTTGCAAGCTCAAATAACTCTTTTTGGACATTAGGATATTGTTGATAAATTATCGGTGATTGGAGCCACTCTAATAATATACAGTTCGATTTACGTAATAAATGCAATGCTTTGGTAATATCCCAAGCACCAACATCAAACCAACTGTTTTCTATCCATTCAAAGGTTTCTTTAGGTTTATCGATAGAAAGATAGGCATTGCGAGGACGTATAAAAATACCTCTCACGTCATAATCACTGTCTGTTGAGGCAAATCCCCAAGCTCGGCTACCGCTTTCCGCAACATAAAGTAATTTAACTTGATGCTCTTGTTCTATTTGCGGTAATTTTTTTAATATCTCATTATGCATGATGTCCTTATCTCCTTATTTGTGACTTTTTTCACTAATTTACATCTCAACGCTAATATTCTATGGTTATAACACAGACATAAGCCAAGACAAACTTAGTCAAATTCTCATTTTACCCATGTGTAATTAGGTGATTTATAAATTAAAATGATAACCTCACAACAAGCACAAGATATCGTTCTTAATCACTGCCATTCATCACCTTGTGGTGAGCGGTTTGCTATTTATTTTTGTGAGTTATCGCCTAAGCAAGACTTTTGGATAATCCGTTGTAACTCTGAGCGTTATGTTATTTATAATCAACTAGAGCATTGTTATATTGGTGTAAATGCTTATTTAGTGAATACCTTTACGGGTA
Organism: Proteus terrae; assembly: GCF_003144325.1. Taxonomy (GTDB): domain Bacteria; phylum Pseudomonadota; class Gammaproteobacteria; order Enterobacterales; family Enterobacteriaceae; genus Proteus; species Proteus terrae. The sequence continues at coordinate 141,936 of NZ_PENS01000005.1, read as the reverse complement.
AAATTAATATCGTTGGCAGTGGGGAAAGTGTCGAGGATTTTCTGCAAGATATCTACGATGCCAAAGCTGCTGGCAGTCAGTTTTATCTTCTTCGCCCTACCTTTTCTAAGGAAAACAAAATCGCATTACTTAATTTAAAATAATGGTTAGGATACGAATATACCGATACCATTAATTTACTCACCATTAATAGAAATTGGTTTACTGGTAAACGCCGCTATTTACAACATATACAGATATTATTAAATAAGAGAGATATTAACACAGAAATTATTTTAGCGGATAAAACTGAAGGTATAGTTATTATTGATAATAGTACATGGTTTGAAGAGGATATAAAAAAAGAATTAAGGAAGGTTATTAGGAATAAGAATTCATGCTAATGAATTTAATTACTATTATTTCTAATATATTAAGTTTATTAGGTATAATACCAAATATTATTTTTCGTTATTTATCGCCATAATATTTTAGAAGCCACCAGTAACTTACTGATGGCTCTTGGTTTTTTAACCTTTGTCAACTATTGCTGATAAACGTTATTTTATTCCCACTCAATCGTTGCAGGTGGTTTACCACTGATATCATAAACAACGCGGGAAATCCCGCCCACTTCATTGATAATACGGTTAGAAACGCGACCTAAGAAGTCATATGGTAAATGTGCCCAATGCGCTGTCATAAAGTCCACAGTTTCAACTGCACGTAATGAAACAACCCAATCATATTTACGACCGTCGCCCATAACACCCACTGAACGTACAGGTAAGAACACGGTAAATGCTTGGCTTACTTTGTTATATAAATCAGCTTTATGCAGTTCTTCGATAAAGATAGCATCAGCACGACGTAATAAATCACAGTACTCTTTTTTGATCTCACCTAATACGCGAACCCCTAAACCTGGGCCCGGGAATGGGTGACGATAAAGCATGTTGTATGGTAAGCCTAACTCTAAACCAATCTTACGCACTTCATCTTTAAACAGCTCTTTTAATGGCTCAACTAAGCCCAGCTTCATATCTTCTGGTAAGCCACCCACGTTATGGTGCGATTTAATTACATGAGCTTTACCTGTTGCAGATGCAGCAGACTCAATCACATCAGGATAGATAGTGCCTTGTGCTAACCATTTAACTTGTGGCTGTTTAACAGCTTCTTCATCAAAGATTTCAATGAATGTATGACCAATAATTTTGCGTTTTTTCTCAGGATCATTCTCGCCTTTTAACGCAGTTAAGAAACGCTCTTCCGCTTCAACATGGATAATATTTAGGTCAAATTTACCTTTAAACATTTCCATGACTTGTTCTGCTTCATTCAGACGCAATAAGCCGTTATCAACAAATACACATGTTAAACGTTTACCAATCGCACGGTTTAACAATAATGCAGTTACTGATGAGTCAACTCCGCCTGATAACGCTAAAATAACGTGATCATCACCAATTTGCTCTTTTAAACGAGCAACCGTGTCTTCAATAATTGCGGCAGAAGTCCACAGCGCATCACAACCACAGATATCTAAAACAAAACGTTTTAAAATCGCTAAACCTTGATGGGTATGTGTAACTTCAGGGTGGAATTGAACACCATAAAAACGTTTTTCTTCATTCGCCATGATAGCAAATGGGCAAGTTTCTGTGCTCGCTACTGTTACAAAATCTGATGGAATAGCAGTAACTTTGTCACCGTGGCTCATCCATACATCTAATAATGGTTTACCATCTTCACTAACAGAATCTTGAATATCACGGAACAGTGCGCAAGTTTCACGAATTTCAACTTGTGAATAACCGAATTCACGCTCACCAGAAACTTCGACGTCGCCACCTAATTGCATCGACATCGTTTGCATACCATAACAAATTCCTAATACAGGAACGCCTGCATTGAATACGTATTCTGGTGCGCGAGGGCTGTTGTCTTCAGTAGTACTTTCAGGGCCACCAGACAGAATAATACCATTAGGATTAAATTCACGAATTTGTTCTTCTGTAACATCCCATGCCCAGAGTTCACAATAAACGCCGATTTCACGAATACGACGAGCAATAAGCTGCGTATACTGTGAACCGAAATCAAGGATAAGAATGCGATGATTATGGATATTTGCTGTCATTTGTGGTGAATTCCAAAACAGATAAAGTCATAAAGTTGAAAGGCTTGCTAATTTATAATCAAAACAAAGTAATAACTAAAACAAGCCTTTCTCGGAATAAATTACATACCTAAGCGATAGTTAGGAGATTCTTTTGTGATGGTCACATCATGGACATGGCTTTCTTGAATACCCGCACCACTGATACGAACAAATTCAGCTTTGGTATTCAAATCTTTAATTGTTGCGCAGCCTGTTAAGCCCATGCATGAGCGTAAACCACCCATTTGTTGATGAACGATAGTTTTCAATAAACCTTTATAAGCAACACGACCTTCGATACCTTCTGGTACTAATTTGTCTGCTGCATTATCAGTTTGGAAGTAACGATCTGATGAACCTTTAGACATCGCACCTAATGAACCCATGCCTCGATAAGATTTATAAGAACGGCCTTGGAACAGTTCGATCTCGCCAGGAGATTCTTCAGTACCTGCAAACATTGAACCAACCATAACGCAAGCTGCACCTGCTGCTAATGCTTTTGCGATATCGCCAGAGAAACGAATACCGCCGTCTGCAATAACAGGAATGTTGCGATCTTTCAGAGCATCAACAGCATCTGCAATAGCAGTAATTTGTGGTACACCCACACCGGTTACGATACGTGTTGTACAAATTGAGCCTGGGCCAATACCTACTTTAACCGCGCTCACACCAGCATCTGCTAGTGCTAATGCACCTTCTGCGGTTGCAACGTTGCCACCAATAATAGGTAGATTTGGATATAATGCACGAGTATCACGAATACGCTGTAAGACACCTTCAGAGTGACCGTGAGATGAGTCAATAAGTAAAACGTCAACGCCTGCAGCAACTAATGCAGCAACACGCTCTTCGTTACCGGCACCCGCACCAACAGCAGCACCAACACGTAAACGACCGTGTTCGTCTTTACAAGCATTTGGTTTACGTTCTGCTTTCTTGAAGTCTTTTACAGTGATCATTCCTTTCAGGTGGAAGTTGTTATCAACCACTAAGGCTTTCTCTACACGTTTTTCATGCATTCTTTGCATGACAATATCTCGTGCTTCACCTTCTTGTACAGTCACTAAGCGCTCTTTTGGTGTCATTACTGCTGTAACAGGTTGGTCTAAATCAGTAACAAAACGAACATCACGACCAGTAATAATACCCACTAATTCGTTGTCATTGGTCACAACTGGGTAACCCGCAAAGCCATTGCGTTCAGTCATTGCTTGAACTTCACGTAAAGAAGTTTCTGGTGTTACGGTGATAGGATCAGTGACAACACCACTTTCATGTTTTTTCACACGACGAACTTCTTCAGCTTGGCGTTCGATAGACATGTTTTTGTGGATAAAACCAATTCCACCTTCTTGAGCTAATGCGATAGCTAAAGGCGCTTCAGTCACAGTATCCATTGCAGCAGAAAGCATAGGAACATTTAGGCGGATTGTTTCAGTCAGTTGAGTGGACAAGTCGGCAGTATTAGGAAGAACAGTGGAGTGTGCAGGAACTAACAAAACATCATCAAATGTAAGTGCTTCTTTTTTAATTCGTAACATAGCAATATCTCACCAAGGCGGCTTTTAGGAAATAGAAAATATTGCCGCGGAATTATACACACCGTAATCGGTTGCTTCTAGCTTTTTTTCAAAATTTTTATTGATCCTGCCACTAACTTAGGTAGTATCAATCAATTAAGTCTTTGTTTTAAAATTTGATCTGGCTCACATGACACTACCGATAAACAATAATATTTTTACTGTTAGCCGTCTAAATAAGACCGTTCGCCAGTTATTAGAAATGGAAATGGGTCGCATTTGGATCAGCGCTGAAATTTCCAATTTTACTCAACCCTCTTCTGGTCACTGGTATTTTACGTTAAAAGATACTAATGCCCAAATTAGAGCGGCGATGTTTCGTGGGCAAAATACTAAAGTTACTTTTCGCCCTCAACATGGCCAGCAAGTCTTAGTGCGCGCAACAATTACATTGTATGAGCCAAGAGGTGATTACCAATTGATTGTTGAAAGTATGCAACCTGCTGGCGACGGACTTTTACAACAACAATTTGAGCTATTAAAACAAAAACTCAGTGCTGAAGGTTTATTTGATGCTATTCATAAAAAACCCCTGCCATCACCTGCTCAACAAATTGGTGTTATCACTTCATCAACAGGAGCAGCACTGCACGACATTTTAAATATTCTTCGTCGTCGTGATCCCTCTTTACCTGTTCTTATCTATCCAACTGCGGTTCAAGGTGCTGAAGCGCCTATGCAGATTGTTCATGCCATCGAACTTGCTAACCGTCGTAAAGAGTGTGATGTTTTAATTGTTGGTCGTGGCGGTGGCTCGTTAGAAGATCTCTGGGCATTTAATGATGAACGTGTTGCTCGTGCTATTTTTGCCAGCGAAATTCCGATTGTAAGTGCTGTTGGTCATGAAACTGATGTAACCATAGCTGATTTTATTGCCGACCTTAGAGCACCAACTCCTTCTGCAGCAGCAGAACTAATCAGCCGTAACAAGCTTGAGCTATTGCGCCAATTACAATCACAACAACAACGCCTTGAAATGGCAATGGATTACTACTTAGCGAAAAAATTACGTGCAATAACACAGCTTCATCATCGATTACAGCAACAACATCCTCATTTACGTCTTGCTCGTCAGCAAAATGTATTGGCTTCAACACAACAGCGTTTAGTTTCTAGTTTTCAGCGACTATTGCAAGCCAAACAACATCAACAAACACAACTACAAAAACGCCTTAATTACCAAGAGCCTAGTTCCCAAATTCAAGCATTACTTCGCCAACAACAACAGTTGATTTACCGTATGCGAGAAAGTATTTCACAACAGTTATCTCGTCAACGTGAACAATTCGCTATTAGCTGTTCTCGTTTAGAAAGTGTGAGTCCTCTCGCAACACTTTCTCGCGGTTACAGTATTAGCGAAACAGAGTCTGGAGAAGTGCTGAAAAATACCAAACAGGTAAAAGTGGGTGATCCGCTAAAAACGCGTGTTGAAGATGGTTGGATCACCAGTGAAGTGGTTAAAACACAAAAGATAAGAGCTAAACGTAAGACCGCCTCTAAAAATGAGGATTAGCCATATCAAATGGCTTAGATCAATATAAATACAAAAGGAAAACGGCATCAGAATAATATTGATGCCGTTTTTTATTATTTATACTTTAAGATAATTATTACGTTACATTAAAAACGGACTTCTCCTGCAAATAAATAGCTTCGACCTCGAGCAGTTTGAGTATTACTTCCTGGCTCTTGCATTATTGGTGCTGAATTACTTCTATCAAGCGCATTAGAATAGTTTTTATTCATTAAATTATGCACAGCAAACTTCAAAGAAATATTTTTATTAATTTTGTAATTACTATAAAGATCAATAACCGTTGGGATATTATCTTGTTGCACCATAGGGACTTTACCCGTATCAAAATCAACACCTTCAGGTGAAGATTTACGTGATTTTCCTGTGATTTGTATCACAGTACCTAGTTCTAATGACCGGTCATCAAAGAGACGAATACCTGTATCTATAGTGGCATAATATTTAGGAAGCTCAGAAGCAGGTGTTTGTCCAAAATCTAAACTAGCAATTGATGTGGGTTGTGATGTGCGTTGATCACTATAAGACAGATTAGCGTAAAATACCTCTGCATCATAATTAGCTTGTAACTCATATCCACGTAAAACCACAGGATCGATACTGTTAGTATGAAGATTAATATTACCGTCATTTTCCATATTGGCGTAATCATCCAATGTTAATGTATCATCAACTCTACAACGGATCCCTCCTTTACACACGATAAAAGATTCACTAGAAATATAATTTTTGACCTTTGTGTAATACCATAATCCTTTAAATCGAAAACTATCACCTTCGATAATTAAATCTGGACGGTAACTATTAAACCCAAGCTGGAATGTATCAGCCTTTTCACTCTTTAAATATGGATTCATTGAAGCCCCACCTTCATTGGCAAAAAAGATCTCTTGTGAGGTGGGCGCTCTCATTGTATGAGCATAACTTACAAAGGGCTGAAATTCAGAAATAATTTCAGCGGAAAATAACACCCCAGGATCCCAATTTCTATCATGACGATTTACATTCATTTCACCTTCAGGGAAACATGCATCACGAGCAGCACACGCTGGTTTATACCCTTTTATATTGTAATCCACATAATTTAAATTTAGGTCGAGAGTATAAATATCGTATTCAAATTTCATTTGTGAAAAGAAGCTAGTTAAATCATTTTTTCCTTGTGGTGCAAACACATTATTTTCAACCATATTTTGTGATTGCCACGGATCAGTGGAGGGGGCGATAACACTACGTTTGTATTCTGTTGACATTAATTTAGAGCCAAGTGTTAATGCCATATCCATTTCACCGTAATTAAAGCGACTGGTATTTTTCGCCACTAGTGAGTCTGATATATTTTTAGCATTTGCTTCTCGCAAACTCACAAGAGAATCACCCTCAAATTTTTGTGATGCTTGGCTGTGGCTAAGCAGAATTTCACTATCAAATAAATCATTTAACGGTGTATAGCGATATTTCGCATAATAATCTTTAGCATCTATTTTTCGACGATTAAAATTGTTGTTATAAAAACGACCACTTAATTCTAATTCATGAGAATCATTTGGTTTTATATTTATTTTAATGAGTTCTGAGTGTGGTCTTTGATTAAACTCTTTGCTTGTCGAAAATTCTTCACTATTAAAACCAGCACCATTTTTATAAGAAGACTCTATTTTATGTCCACTTAACGCAAACATCGCACCAACTGTACCATTATCATTAAATAATGAACGTTGTCCTGCCACCGCGACCATGCCGTTATAACCTAAGCCATTCGTACCACCAGCAGCTTTACTTCTTACACCCCAAGAGTGGTTTTCAAATAAAACATCTTCAACACCAATGGTTTTAAAATTAGCACTTCCTGCTAGTGCATTAATACTATTTTCACCATCTTGTTGACCACGAGAAATATCGATTTTAATAATAAAATTCGGATCAATCATGGTATTAAATTGATTGTAAGGTTGTGCGCCATGAGCATATTGACTAGGTGATGTGCTATACATCGTTTGCGTAACACCATCTACCATCATATTAACGCGCCCAAAACCGCTAAGCCCGCGAATATTAACACTCACACCGGGTTGACTTACATCCATTTGAGTGTAAGTCCCAGGTGTTGATCGTAATGCTTGTTCAACAGACTCTAGATTATTAATTTCACCAATAGAACTATAAGCACCTGGTTTTCCCAATGCTTTTTGTTCTGGTGTTTCTTTTTGTGCTGATGAAACTTTTAAGCTACTAAATTGAACCGCTTTATCCGCTTCAGATGCGATGACAAGATGATTAACACCCGAAAATAAAATAAGAGTGCTAAGTATTTTCCTTTTAAATTTCATAATAAACCTATTCTTTATTTTTATTTAAATAGGCTCACGTTGCTTTATATAAAGTAATTAAATCAAAAAATATTATTATTGTTATATTTGCTTTAAATAATAGCACTGTCTCCCTTAAAGAGAGACAGGCTAATTTTATTAAACTTATTTATTATTACAGATTATTCTATTTTATATTTTGCGCTTTAAAATAGACTTCAGGTTGTTCTAACATCAAAATAAAGGCATATTCTTTTGCAGTATCGCGTAAGCGATTAAAACGTCCTGATTTACCGCCGTGTCCCGCACTCATATTAATATCAAGTAATAATAGATTATTATCTGTTTTTAATTCACGTAATTTAGCAACCCACTTTGCTGGTTCCCAATATTGTACTTGTGAATCATGTAATCCTGTAGTGACTAATAGATGAGGATAAGCCTTAGCAACGACATTATCGTATGGGCTATATGATTTTAAGCGGAAATAAACGTCTTTATCGGCAGGATTTCCCCACTCTTCATATTCCCCTGTCGTTAATGGAATTGAAGCATCTAGCATTGTTGTCACAACATCAACAAATGGGACTTGAGATACAACACCACGGTATAATTCTGGCGCCATATTCACAACAGCGCCCATTAATAAACCACCAGCACTGCCACCCATAGCGTAAACATGTTTAGGTGCTCCGTAACCACCAGCAATTAGGTATTTAGTGGCATCAATAAAGTCAGTAAAAGTATTAACTTTATGTTCCATTTTACCTTGGTTATACCAGCGTTTACCTAATTCACCACCACCACGCACATGCACAATCGCATAGACAAAACCTCTATCTAACAAACTTAAACGAGGTGAGCTAAATGATGGATCAATGCTACTACCGTAAGAGCCATAACCATAAATTAAGATAGGATTTTCACCTTTCTTAAATAAGTCTTTTCGATAAACTAATGATACGGGAACTTCAACACCATCTTGTGCTTTTACCCAAATGCGCTCACTTTCATACAAATCACGTTCAAAGCCTTTCACTTCTTGCTGTTTAAGCAGTTGCTTTTGATGTGTTTGCATATTCCATTGATAAGTTGAAGATGGTGTTGTCATGGATGTATAACCAAAGCGAAGCTCTTCACTATCTGCTTGAGGATTAAACCCTAACCATGCCATATAAACAGGATCGTCAAATGTGACATTGGTTGATTGACCTGTTTTCCAATCAATTTGACGCAATGACACTAGGCCTTGCTTTCTTTCTTCAACCACTAACCAGCGATTAAAGAGATCAAAACCTTCTAAATCGACATTTTTTTGTGGTGCAATGACGGTTTCCCAAGGTTTATCAATGAATGATGTTTTATAAAGACCAAACAATTCACTCTCATGATTCGAGCGAATATAAAATTCACCATTAAAATGGTCGATATCATATTCGCGCCCTTCTTGACGTGCAGAGAAGATAACCATTGGTTTTTCTGGGGCATTAGCGTCAATTAAGCGAGACTCTGAAGTAGTTGAACTTTCAATAGAGACCAGAATGTAATCTTCAGATTTACTTTTACCCATCCAGGTATAAAAACGATCGTCGTTTTCTTCGAAGATTTTGATGTCTTGTTTACGATCAGTGTCATATTGATGGCGATAGATTTGATAAGGCAGTAGCGTTTGCGGATCTTTATCAACATAAAAGAGTGTTTTGCTATCATTTGCCCATACTAAGTTTGCTGAGATATTGGTTAATACATTCTCTTTCCATGTGTTATCTGACAAATCTTTATAGGCAACATTGTAGTTTCTACGCCCTTCTTTATCTTCTGCAATAGCAATGCGTTTGTTATCTGGGCTGATAGTCAGATCACCTAATTGATAGAATTCATGCCCTTTCGCACGTTCGTTTCCATCAACAAGGACTTCCCACTCACCTTCACTATTAACAGGCTTACGCTGATAAATAGGGAAATCTTTACCTTCTTGATAAATAGTACGATAAGTATAGCCATTATAAATATAAGGTACTGACTCATCGTTTTGAGCCATACGGCTAACCATCTCATTGAAGAGTGTTTCTTCTAATGCCTTACCTTCTTTCATTACAGACTCGGTATAAGCATTTTCGGCATTCAGATAATCAAGCACTTTAGGATCTTTGCGTGAATCATCTCGTAGCCAATAATAATTATCGGTGCGCGTATCTCCATGATCTGTCATCACATGAGGTACTTTATTCGCTTTTGGTGGCATCACTAGGGAGTCCTTCTGATTTTGAGCCAATGCAGGTGTTGCTGAAATTAACAATGCCATGATCGCACTCGTTAATTTCAACGTCATCCGTTTTTTTGTTGCGATTAACATAGCGTTTTATTTCCTTTTAACCTGTCGTTAGAACGTTAGTGTAGAAAACTCAATTGGCATTTCAACCATTATTTTACCTTTCGACAATAACTCTATCGGCGGTATAGGTAAGGGCTCTGCGCGTTTGAGTACTCTTTGTGCTTCTCTATCTAAAGAGCGCACGCCACTACTGAGAATTAGTTCACTCGATATGACATAACCTTGTTCATCAACAATAAAGCGTACTTTAGAAATACCGGTTCTACCTTTGCTTTTTGCTTCTTCAGGATAGGCTTTATAGCGATTAAGATGCCCTTTTGTTTTAGCTTGCCATAATGCTAATGCGTTTTCTGAACTATCTGAATCGCTGTCATAATTTGCACTAACATCATTAGATTGCTGTTTCGCCGCGGAGCGACTGCTTGAAGGTGCTGATTGGCTAGACACATTTTCACTCATAATCGGTGCAGGTTTTACAGGAGAGGTAACAGGAGTTACTTTAGCAGTTTGCTCTACATTGACTCTTTTTTTCGGTTTTTCGAGTAAAATATCCGCATTTTCATTCACAATCAGATCGGGCTGTTTTTCAGCAACATCTTGCTCTACCTTTTTTTGGCTTGCCACCGCCAGTTGTTGATCAACTCCTACAACCTGTTTTTCATCACTGAGCGCTTGTACATTTTCACTTAAGCTCATCATTACAGCTAATTCGGGCTCTTGTATAAATATCTTATTCTCTTTATTTAAATAAAAATAAGCCATAACAAAAACAGCATGTACACCGATAGCCAAAATTAAGGCTTTAGAACTAAAAAGCTGAAATTTTGGCATTTGATCCATACAAGAAGAAATAAACATATTTGTGTTATCAATAAATTAAGGTAATGCGACAGGTGTTATCCAAAGATAATCGGCATGAACTGAAGTAACATCACTTCCCTCTTCCGTCATAATCACGACTGTTACGTTTTCATTCGGTGCTAAATCAGCAACATGTAAAGGTACGCCCATTACTTTTGTAGCATGAAAAGATCCCGCAATTAAAAGTGCAGGTGTCGGAGCATCTAATAAACTTTTAGCCATTGCACGATCACGCAATTGCTGGATAACAGTCATTTTTTCTGCTTGTATTTTATCAAGCTCGCCACCATGAGAAAGCTCGATTGTTTTTTGAATAAGTTGGCGAACGGATGTATCAGTAGAATGCACACCATCAATAATAGGAGGATTTTTATACGCACTAGATATTTCACTGCGATCAATATTGGCGGCTAACAAAGGATAATTGGCGCTTAGTCCTGTTTTAACAATATTGCCATACCATTTCCAAGGCCAGCCTGAATTCCATTTTAATGCAGCCATTAATCGCTCATCACGTAAGTATTCAGAGCCTGAATAACGTTTCTTTGTGTTATCAACTAATGATTGTTGGCTTGGTGTTAGCATCTCAAGTAAAACTGCTCCTTGAGGGCGTTTTTTAGGTAACTCTGTCATTAACCAATATTCAATATCATGATGATAAGTATTGTCATGTTTTTCACCAATAATCACTCGTGATTGACTTGCTAATCGTGTTAACAATGTATCTGCTGTGATGGATTGCCCAGTCTGAGTATCAATGATGTTTGCCGACTGAATAATTGCCAGATCTATAGTTGATGCAGGTTGTTTTTCTATCGAATGACAGGCAGAAAGACTAATTAATGAAACTAGTAGTAAGATCCTTTTTGATATTGAGAAAAACATAATCATCCCATTAGTTATATATACTTATTTTAATTGGACAAATAGGTTAATGCCATTACTAATAATTATCAATATCATTCTTATATTAATTTGCATTTAATGATTTTATGACTATTTTAAGGACACAAAAAAAGCGCCTGATAAAAGGCGCTTTATAGATGTAACTATCTAATTAGTAAAATTAGTTTTGAGATTGTGCCTGAGCTTCAACAACAGCTAATGCCACCATATTCACGATACGACGTACTGACGCAATTGGTGTCAAAATATGAGCTGGTTTAGCAACACCCATTAATACTGGCCCTACTGTTACACCATCAGAGCTAGTTACACGTAATAAGTTATAGCTAATACGTGCAGCTTCCATTGTTGGCATAACTAACAGGTTTGCGGAGCCTTTTAATGGGCTATCAGGCATCACATCACGGCGAATAGACTCTACTAATGCCGCATCTGCGTGCATTTCACCGTCAATTTCTAATTCAGGTGCGCGTTGTTTGATTATCTCTAATGCTTTTCTGAGTTTGATTGAAGATGGGCTATCGAATGAACCGAAGCTCGAACGAGAAACTAGCGCTGCTTTTGGTTCAATACCAAATCGACGGATAGTATCAGCAGCCATAATCGTTATATCGGCTAGTTGTTCTGCGGTTGGATCTTCATTAACGTAAGTATCTGTAATAAAAGTGTTACCACTTGGCAATAACAGTGCGTTCATTGCGCCAGCCGTTTCCATTCCTTCACGTAAGCCGAACACATTTTTATAGACTTCAAAATGTTCAGAATAGCTACCTACTGTACCGCAAATCAGGCCATCCGCTTCGCCTCGGCGAACCATAATGGCACCAATCAGTGTTGGATTACCAATCATTGCACGGCGAGCTTGCTCTTGTGATACACCACGACGTTTCATGATTTGGTGATATTCTTGCCAGTACTCTTTGAAACGTGGATCATTTTCATTATTCACCACTTCAAAGTCTTTACCAGCTTTAATATGTAAACCCAATTTCTGAATACGCATTTCAATCACACTAGGACGACCAATTAAGATTGGTGTGGCTAACCCTAATGTTACTAGCTCTTGTGTTGCATGTAGTACGCGGTTTTCTTCCCCTTCTGCTAACACAATACGTTTTTTCTCTTTTTTCGCTTGAGAGAAAATAGGTTTCATAAATAAGTTCGTTTTATAAACAAACTCATTAAGGTGTTCGATATAAACAGAGAAGTCTTCAATTGGACGTGTCGCAACACCAGAATCCATCGCTGCTTTTGCAACTGCCGGTGCAATTTTCACAATCAAACGTGGATCAAATGGTTTTGGAATAATGTATTCAGGGCCAAAAGAGAGCTCCTGATCACCATAAGCAGAAGCAACTTCTTCGTTTTGTTCTGCTAACGCTAATTCTGCAATAGCATGAACACAGGCGAGTTTCATTTCCTCATTAATTGTAGTCGCACCAACGTCTAATGCGCCACGGAAAATGAATGGGAAACACAATACGTTATTAACCTGGTTTGGGTAGTCAGAACGTCCTGTGCAGATAATCGCATCTGAACGTACTGCTTTTGCTAGCGGTGGTAAAATTTCAGGCTCTGGGTTTGCAAGCGCGAGAATAAGAGGGTCGCGTGCCATTTTTTTGACCATTTCTTGCGTTAATACGCCCGGCCCTGAACAACCTAAAAAGATGTCGGCATTATTAATAACATCATCTAATGTACGAGTACCGTTATCTTCAATCGCATAAGCCGCTTTAGTTTCTGCCATATTGGCTTCACGACCGCGGTAGATAACCCCTTTAGAGTCACATACAGTGATGTTTTCGCGTGTTAACCCTAAAGCAACCAATAAGTTCATACATGCAATAGATGCGGCACCGGCTCCTGATACCACTAATTTTACTTTGCTGATCTCTTTTTTAATAATACGTAAGCCATTGAGAATAGCGGCTGTAGAAATAATCGCTGTACCATGCTGATCATCATGGAATACAGGAATGTTCATTTTCTCGCGCAGTTTTTTCTCAATATAGAAACACTCTGGGGCTTTAATGTCTTCAAGGTTAATACCACCAAATGTTGGCTCTAATGATGCAATAATATCAACGAGTTTATCAGGATCTGTCTCATTAACTTCGATGTCAAAAACATCAATGCCAGAAAACTTCTTAAACAAAACGCCTTTACCTTCCATCACAGGCTTACCTGCTAAGGCACCGATATTTCCAAGTCCAAGTACTGCAGTACCATTTGAAATCACTGCGACAAGGTTGCCTTTGGCTGTGTAGCGATAAGCGGCAAGAGGATCGGCTGCAATTTCTAAACAAGGAGCGGCGACACCCGGTGAATAAGCTAATGCTAAATCACGTTGAGTTATGAGTGATTTTGTCGGTGTTACTGTGATTTTGCCTGGTACGGGAAATTCATGAAAATCTAGAGCGCTTTGTTTTAATTTGTCTTCCATCTTCATATCCTTTGTATCAATAGGGTAAGGGCTTCGTTAGTATAATGGTAATGGAGCGTTAAATCATGACGGCTCCGACACTTTTTTCAAATTAGTAAACGAGATCCATTATAAACCATTAATACCTAATTATAGGTATATTATTAACGCTATTTAATTTCATCTGTGTAATAAACTCGAACAGAAAAAAGACAATATTTGTTTATTATTTACCAGATATTAAATTAACATTTAAAATAATTAAATTTTTTATATAGTTTAAAAAAACAATAACTATTTTCACTTGTTGATTATTTTTAAAATAGCCTCACTTCCGCACAACTCATTGTAACTATAAGGATTTTATAGAATTAGATTTTTTGTTAGTCTTTTTGGTTATTTTCTTTTTTACCCGTAACAATAATTGGTGTAATATTGCCAACCGTCAATTTTATTTTCTTATTCTTTTAATAAGATGTCTGATTCTAATTTTTATTCCTCATTTGGAATTTACTTTTTTATTTTCTGCTATTGGAAAGATTACACACATTATTATTTTTTTTTAGGGAGAGGGGTTATGCCTAGCTACTCAATTATGATAGTGGATGATCACCCTATCATGAGATATGGATTACGGCTATTGTTAGAAAAAGACAAGGATTTTGTCGTAGTAAGCGAAAGTGGCAATGCTCAAGAGGCTGTAACCGCTGCAAAACAATTGAATCCAGACTTAATTATGATGGATTTAAATCTACAAGGGCGTTCAGGTATTGATATTATTCGAACACTTCGCCGCTCTGGTTTAACATCTTATGTTCTTGTTTTATCCGTTTCTGATTCACGTAATGATGTTTATGCTGCGTTGGATGCAGGCGCAAACGGTTATCTTTTAAAAGAGTGTGAGTTAGACATGCTATTACTTAGCCTACGCAAAGCAGCTGTTGGGCATCCAGTTTATAGCGAGCGAGTGTGGCAATATATTCAGCTTAGACAAAACTATTCAGATCCACTTTCAGCGTTGACTAAAAGAGAGTTGGATGTTCTTCATGAAGTGTCTGCTGGAATGAAAAATAAGCAAATTGCTGAGAATTTATTTATTTCTGAAGAAACAGTGAAAGTTCACATTCGTAATATTTTAAAGAAACTGCAAGTCACTTCTCGTTTAGCTGCCAGCCTTATTCTTATTAAGCATCAGCACTAAACGTTTTACCCCGACACTAGGTCGGGGTAATAAGATATATCGTTTTAATATTTCACTTAAGACTGCATTAAGTCATTTATTACTCAATAGGTACTGGATAACTCAATACTTTAAAATGATTATCAGGTAGTTTTTCGATATTTAACTGATACAGCTCTCGGTTTATCCCATTAATCACAATATCAAGTTCGCTAAAAGCAGATTGTATTTCTTCATTGGTTGCCCATGAAGGAATACCTTTCACTCCATAATAGAAATAAATTTTACTTTTACCTGAGCCTATTGGCTGAATTTCTTTTATCTGACTAATGAAAAGATGACCATAACAGAAGTCTTGATAAGGTTGCCAAGCTTTGCGCCCTTTTTCACTAAGATTGAACACCCACTCTTCTCCATTTGCGGTTTGTTCAATCAATCCTGCTTCGACTAATGCAT
The DNA here is from genome assembly GCF_003144325.1 of Proteus terrae. Lineage (GTDB taxonomy): Bacteria > Pseudomonadota > Gammaproteobacteria > Enterobacterales > Enterobacteriaceae > Proteus > Proteus terrae. The sequence continues at coordinate 126,204 of NZ_PENS01000005.1, read as the reverse complement.
GCATTCTTTCTAATACCCAAGGTGCATCATCTTCATTGCTGTACACAGGCCATTTCCCTTCGCCCAAACACAATAAATAATCACTGTTAAAAAAAGCCTCTAAGGCTATTTTATACTCATCAACTTTTGAACTGTTTTTTTCTTCGTCTGCCCAGCTAAAAGAAGAGAGTAAAAGCAATATAAGACTCAGTGAAATACTTTTCATATTTTCTTTTACCAACGGAAATCTTTATTCGTATTTGTATTACTCTACGCTACACAATTCGTTACACTAACGTGACAGTTTAATATCCGATATATTTTATAATGTAAATAGGATTTTTCACTACAACAAAAGCTGTTATTTTGGAATTGTATAACACTCATTCACATCAATACTAATATTACGTATTGTCATATAAGGAAAATATCATGTCCACGACAAACCTGACATATACCATGTACGGCATAAAAAATTGCGATACCATCAAAAAAGCGCGTAAATGGTTAGATGATAATCATATTCCTTACGCGTTTCATGATTACCGCAAAGAGGGTTTGACGGAAGCATTATTACGCACCTTTACAGAAAATTTAGATTGGCAGACACTTGTGAATAAAAGAGGAACAACTTGGCGTCAATTATCCGATGAAGAAAAGAACGCAATCAATGATGTTACCTCAGCAATTTCACTTATGTTAGATAAACCAGCCATTATTAAACGTCCTATTCTTGTATCATCTGACAACCGTTTTATTGTTGGTTTTGATACCAATGATTATTCGACCTTTACAGGAGCCTAATTTTTATGTCCTGCCCTGTTATTGAGCTTGCACAACAACTGATTTCGCGTCCATCAATCAGCCCTGATGATCAAGGTTGTCAGCAATTGATTATTGATAGGCTTGCCCCTCTTGGTTTTACTATTGAAAGAATGCCTTTTGGTGAAACTGAAAATCTCTGGGCTTGCCGTGGTGGTGAAGGTGAAACGCTGGCTTTTGCTGGCCATACTGATGTTGTACCAACAGGTGATCCTAATTTATGGGATAACCCACCTTTTGAACCGTCTATTCGTGATGGTATGTTATATGGGCGCGGAGCGGCAGATATGAAAGGCTCGCTTGCTGCCATGATTGTAGCAGCTGAGCGCTTTGTTCGCTCTTATCCTGATCACCGTGGGCGACTCGCTTTTTTAATTACATCAGATGAAGAAGCTAAAGCCGCAGATGGTACGGTTAAGGTCGTACAATCATTAATATCACGTGGCGAACGCCTTGATTATTGCCTTGTAGGTGAACCTTCAAGCCAACATCATTTAGGTGATATGGTAAAAAATGGTCGTCGAGGCTCAATAACAGCAAATTTAATTATTCAAGGTGTGCAAGGTCATGTCGCTTATCCTCACCTTGCAGAAAATCCTATTCATCTTGCCTCTCCTTTTATCCAAGAACTTGTTAATACCGTTTGGGATGAAGGCAATGAGTTTTTCCCAGCCACCACTATGCAAATTGCCAGTATTCATGCAGGTACAGGCAGTAATAATGTGATCCCCGGTGAGCTGTTTATTCAATTTAATTTTCGCTTTAGTACCGCAATTACGGATGATGAAATTCGTCAACGCACAGAAGCGTTATTACAAAAGCACCAACTTCGCTACCAATTAGAATGGTCGTTATCTGGTCAGCCTTTTATTACTGGGCAAGGCAAATTACTTGAAGCAGTACGCTACTCAGTTAAGCATTACACCAATTTAGAGCCAGAACTCTCCACCAGTGGAGGCACTTCTGATGGCAGATTTATCGCCCAAATGGGAGCACAAGTTGTCGAATTAGGCCCCGTTAATGCAACAATCCATAAAGTTAATGAGTGTGTTAATGCAGCCGATTTACAACAACTTAGCCGAATTTATCAGCGGGTTATGGAGCAACTTATTTTATGATAACGCCTTTAATGCTAACGGGCCGTTCTACCGATCATTTAGTCACTTTATCCGGTCAGCATCGCTTACAGTTTAATGCCACGAAGGCTTTTTTAGCGTTACAGCAACAAGCCACAAAAGCAGGCTTTAAATTAATGCCAGCTAGCTCTTTTCGTGATTTCAATCGCCAATTAGCGATATGGAATGGAAAGTTTGAAGGTAGTCGCCCTGTTTTAGATGCACAAAGCCAGCCAATGGATATTCATGCATTATCAGAAGGTGAACGCTGTCTCGCTATTTTAAAATGGTCAGCCTTGCCCGGTGCAAGTCGCCATCATTGGGGTACTGAGATTGATATTTACGATCCTTTTCGCTTACCTGAAGGTCAATCATTACAATTAGAACCTTGGGAATATGAAGAAGGTGGCTATTTTGCAGAACTTAATGAATGGTTAACAGAGAATATGTCAGCGTATGATTTTTATCGCCCTTTTACTCATAAAGAGAGCGATATTGCTTATGAACCTTGGCATATTAGTTACTGGCCTCTTTCTCATGAAGCTTCGCTTGCTTACACACCTGATATTCTAAAATCGGTGTTAGAAGAAGAAAATATTTATGGTAAACAGTGGCTACTAGCTAATCTTGATGAAATATTTGCACGTTACATTGTTTTGCCTGAATAACGTTATTTTTCACATGGGGCTTCTTGTTGATCGTTAACGGGAAGTCTCCACATAAATATCAACAAACACACTAAGATTATTAGCAATAATATTCTGATCCAAAGCATAGACACTAACCACAGTGAAATCGCAAAGGTAATTAAGATCACTAAGATGGCTTTAGGTTTTGCCCCTTTAGGCATAGCGCGATAAGTTTGCCAATATCGTAAATAAGGGCCAAACCAAGAGCGATAAAGTAACCAATAATGGAAACGCTTTGACGAACGAGAAAAACACCATGCGGCTAGTAATAAGAAAGGTGTAGTAGGTAATACAGGTAAAATCACCCCTAATGTGGCTAATCCCACACATAACCAACCTGCTATAATCAATAATATCCGTTTCATGCTGTGCTTTTCCAACTCATGCTTTATTGCGTTATTTTATAGAGTAAATAAAAAAGATCCTCATTCTCAACAACAATTTTAAAATAGAAGGCTTATTTATGCACTGGCTTGCTGACTATTGGTGGGTAATCATAATTCTTTTAGTAGGAATTATTATTAACGCTATTAAAGATATGAATAAAATCGATCCCAAGCAATTTCTTAAAAATAAGCGAAAGTTACCACCACATCGTGATTTTAATGATAAATGGGATGATGAAGATGATTGGCCTAAACAAAATCAAAACAAGAAGGATGAGAATAAGTAGCTAACCCCTGTTGATAACGCGATGTTAACTGAGCATCTTTTTCAGCCATTAATTGCGCGCATTGCTCTCTTAATTGCTTAGTTAAGGCTTTTTTTCCTAATAAAGAAAACTCAGTCACACACTGCTCAACTGACTTTTTGTCTACAAAAAAAGCCTCTAATAACGGATAGTGTTGCTCATAACCCACCAAAAAGTTAGCAACACTCTCATAAACAGTAAGGGCTGGTCGATGAGCAAATGCAAAACCCGCCATCATTAACCAGTCGTCTTGTGGTGTAGCAATATGACTTGGTATTAACTTATCCGCTAAACAGAGTTTCGTTTGCTGTTCTATCTGCGGATATTGCAAAGCAAAAGCGCGTAAAGAAGAGTGCAATAACTGTTTGCCTTTTTCTGTTAATGGATAAATCGCCATTGCGGCATAACATCCACTGCTCGCCTCTTTATGTACTCCTAATCGCACTATTTGAAAGCCACATTGCATCCAAAATCGCGCCAACACCTCAGTGTAACCAAAGCTTACAGAAAGATAATCAATAGTCTGTTTTTGGCTTTCTTTTACAATATTAGCAATTAAAGTTGCAGCAATTTTTTGACGTCGATATTGAGGCAAAACAGCAATGCGGCTAATACGCAATGAATTCAAACACATTGCATCAGGTGTTAAACCATAAGTTACTAATGATTGAGCAACCAGATTACCTCTAGGCCTACGAGTCCCTAGCCAGACATCATGAGCGAGGTCGAAAGATAGCCCACCTTCTTCAATACACCACACAGCACCCACGATTTTTTTATTAATGGATGCTGACCAATAACGCTGCTTTTGACCATCGAGTAAACGTCGTAGATCAAGTGGCGTTGTTCGATAATGCGCACTAGTAAGCAATTGATAAAAATCATGTAGTTGTGAAATGTTATTGTGCCAATTTCCTTGGATCTGGTGGATATCGACCTCACCTTGTTGCTGGCGTTTAAAATCATACTCAAACTCATCAAGCAATAACAATTGATTAAGCCAATTTTCTAATGGGCAATCTTTAGCCCAACGAATGGGCGTTTGTAATTGAAGTGTACGTAAATTAGGAATGTTATCTCCTAACTTCAGCATAAAACCACGCCCTGTTCCCTCATAACCTTGCACTGTGGTTGTCATTAATACATGAGGGAAATAACCACAAAGTGCTTCTAGTTGTGCAATAGGTAGAGAAGCTGCCTCATCAATAATCAGCCAATCACTTTGAATTTCGTTATTTATGCATAGCGCTAATAAATTATCTGGAGAATAAAATGAAATGACTTTATTGGTGTGTGAAAATAAAACATCTGTACTATTTTTAGCTGGCGCACATACCAGTACATTTCCCTGATATCGCTCAATAAACATTCCTGCCAGCGCTGACTTCCCTCTGCCTCTTGGTGCAATAACACTCCAAACACCGGATGTCGATGAGAGTAAACTATCTAAAATCGCTTGCTGCTCTGCGGTCGGTTTACCTTCTGGAAGCGCCCAAAGCTTAGTTTTTTCAATCAATGAGGGGAATTGAAATGGCTTTGATTGTTGCCAGACAATCCCTTGAACATTACCTAAAGTAATATTTTTTAGCCATGCCATAAAATTTGGTGTTGAAAGTACGCCTTGAGCATCATTCCAGCGCTGACTATCGTTATCGATATAACTATCCCAGCTTTCAATATTAGGTAAACACAAAATCAATAAACTACCTGCTTTTAATGTGCCCGTTAACATGGCTAAAGCATCAGTATTAAATCCCTCATTGGCATCAAAAATAGCATGTAAAAACTCACGCCCTAGCAGGCGAATCGCTTGTTCAGGCAAAATAGCATGGGGTTGATTGGAAGAAATTGTGACCCAGTCTCCTTGGCATAATTGAGTAATTTGCTGGATCTGCGTCATTTGCCATGTAGGATCACCCGCTAGTAGCAATAACTGACGTTGCCCTAATTGGGCTAACTTTTGCTGATATTGATGTAAATAGGAAACTGGCACAGCTAGGATTTACCGATTAACAATGAAAGAATACCGGCTGCAATTAATGGCCCCACAGGCACACCTCGGAAAAGTGCTACACCAATGACGGTTCCCACTAATAAGCCAGCAACTGTTGAAGGCTGGTTATTCATTAAAGAAACACCTCGTGCACCTAGCCAAGAAACCGCGATACCTATTGCAATCGCTAACAATGATTTCCAGTTTAAAAATGAGTTAAGAACTTCTTGCCCTGAAATACGCCCCGTTGCAATGGGTGTCATTACTCCAATAGTCAAAATTAAGATCCCGATGGTCATGCCATATTTTTCAACAACAGGAAAATATTGATTTAGAGGCGTGATTTTAATCACTAGCAAAGCAAGCATTGCTAACGTTACAGTCATATTATGACTAATAATGCCAAGTCCGGCGAGAACCAGCAAAATTAATAGTGAGGGATCAACGTTACTCATGTTTGTTCCTAAGCCTTTCTCTTTATAGCGTTAATTGTCTTTTATTTATTGGCGAATGGTATTAGTTCAAAGACGAAGAAGCAAATGTATCGCAAGATTTGATATTGCCACTGTTATAGCCACGCATAAACCAAGTTTTACGTTGCTCTGCAGTACCGTGTGTAAAGCTATCAGGTACGGCATAACCTTGTTGCTGTTTCTGTAATTTGTCATCACCGATCGCTTGCGCCGTTTTAATCGCTGTTAATAAATCGCTTTCATCAATACGACCTTCACCTGCAATAAAGTGTCCCCACATTCCAGCAAAACAGTCTGCTTGCAGTTCTAATTTTACGGATAAACGATTCGCTTCTGCTTTTGAGCGTGCCATTTGCTGTTTTTCACGCATTTGATTAGTAATACCTAATAAATGCTGAACATGGTGCCCTACTTCATGCGAAATCACATAACCTTGAGCAAATTCACCGCCGCCACCTAGGCTATGTTTCATTTCATTATAAAAAGAGAGATCAAGATAAATTTTTCTATCCGCAGGGCAATAAAAAGGCCCCATTATTTTTGTACCTGTGCCGCATTGCGTTGTGGTGCTATTGGTATATAAAACAAGTTTAGGATAGCTATATTGTTTGCCCGCTTGTGCAAAAATAGTTTGCCAAAAATCTTCCGTACTAGCTAAAACAACGCTACTAAAATCTGCTGCTTCATTATAAAGGGCACTTTGTTGTTCGCTTCGTTGTGGTGCTTGGTTGGTTTCACCAGTTAATGAGTTAAGATCAAATCCCATAAAACTGGCTATCACTAAAATAATAATAACCACAAATCCGTATTTAGTGCGTAATAAAAGTGTAATTAATCCTAATGGAAGATTACCACCGCCTGATGCGGAGGAAGATTGCCCTCTTCTATCTTCAACATTGTCACTTCTTCGGCGATCATTCCAACGCATAACTTATCCCCACAGTTTAAATAGACGACTTTAGCTTTATTATGAACAAATTTGTTACTTGATTTGAGATAATAACAAAAAATTGCAATCTCTATTCCCTATTTTTTGAGAACAAGATAATAGAGACTATTAGAGAAAATAACTCAACACATCCTAGTCATTTCATAATAGAATTCTTATTTCTTACCTTTGTGTTTTTTCTTCACTAATAAATAGATAATTTAATGACTCGAACTCAACGTTTACTCACTTTATTGCAGATTTTAAAAGAAAATCGCTATCCGATAACGGCAGAAGCGCTAGCAGATAAATTGCAAATTAGTGTCAGATCTATTTATCGTGATATTGAATCTTTGCGTAATCAAGGTGCTGAAATCACGGGGGAAGCTGGTATAGGTTATCAACTAAAATCAGGCTTACTCCTGCCACCATTAACCTTTGATATTAATGAACTTGAAGCGCTTGTTTTAGGCCTACGTTGGGTAGAAAGTCATACAGATAAAGAATTAAGTCACTCGGCATTACGGGCAATTAATAAAATCAATGCAGTGGTAACAACACAGTACCAAACCTTACTTGAACAAAACACATTATTTGTTCCCACTAACCGAATTATTGAAGTTAATCATACCATTGCTAAAGATATGCGTTTTAGTTTACGCGAAGAAAAGAAAGCAAAAATAGATTATCAGGATGCCCAAAAAAATTAAGCACTCGGATTATTTGGCCTATTGCTGTAGGTTATTTTCAAGATCCTCAGGTTATTGCAGCATGGTGTGAATTACGCCAAAGCTATCGCCATTTTAGGCTTGATCGTATTATCTCTTATGAAGTCTTAGGTGATAATTTGCCTTACCCAAAAAGCTATTTATTCTCACGTTGGAAAAAAGAGATATTGAAAGAGACTCCTGACAAGAATTGACACACGATTTGGATAATATCTTCCTTGCTGTTCTTAGCTTAGCTATTTCAGTTTAAACAATATCATATTAATCAACACAGTAAGGAAACATTATGAGTGAGCTTATTCTTTATACTAATGCAATGTCTCGTGGTAACACAGCTGAGCTTTTCTTAAAAATATTAGATGTGTCTTATCAGCGTGTTGAATTAGAATATGGCGAACCTATGCGTACCCCTGAATATCTTGCTATTAATCCAATGGCAAAAGTTCCGGCATTAGTTGATGGTGAAATCGTCGTTACAGAGACAGCAGCAATTTGTGCTTATTTAGCAGACAAGTTTATTGAAAAAGGATTTGCTCCTGCCCTTAATTCACCTGAGCGCGCTGCTTATTATCGTTGGTTCTTTTTTACCACAGGCCCTATTGAAGCGGCATTCACCGTAAAAGAGCTTGGTATTAAACTTAATGAAGAGCAGCAAAAATCATCTGGTTTTGGTTCTTTTGAACGCACTTTTCATTGCTTAGAAACGGGCTTAGCCAGCGCTAAACCTTATCTTTGTGGTAAAAATATGATGGCCGTTGATGTGTATGTGGGCTATTTCCTTATATTTTTATGCAAGTATGCATTTATCCAACCTACACCACTGATTAACCAATATATTGATAGCCTTGCGCTTAATAAAGAAATTAAACAATTATTAGAAAGCTTAGATTTACGATAAATTTTCTTATTATTGAATATCATTCAATTAAGCTATCGCTATAGTTACTTGTTTAATACATTCTATTTAATACGCCCCATTTAAGACAAAAGGTCAGCTTTTAAGCTGACCTTTTCTAATTACATCTTATTTAACCTGACGTAATCGTTTGCGTATTTAGTCTAAAGAAACACCGATTCGACGTGCAACTTCTTCGTATGCTTCTATTAATCCGCCTAAGCTTTGACGGAAACGGTCTTTATCCATTTTATCTAGGGTATTTTTATCCCATAGACGGCTACCATCAGGAGAGAACTCATCACCTAATACAACCTTGCCATGAAATAGACCAAACTCAAGTTTAAAATCAACTAAAATAAGCCCTGCTTTATCAAAGAGTTCGCTAAGGACATCGTTTGCTTTATAGCTCAAACGTTTCATTTCTGCGAGGTTTTCTTTAGATACCCAACCAAAAGTTTCACAATAAGATTCATTGACCATAGGATCATGACGAGCATCATCTTTTAAGAATAAATCAAAGATTGGTGGGTTTAAAAGTGTACCTTCTTCGATACCTAAACGTTTGACTAATGATCCCGCAGCGCGATTACGGATAACGCATTCAACAGGTACCATATCGAGTTTTTTTACTAGCACTTCATTATCAGAAAGCAAACGTTCCATCTGCGTTGGGATACCCGCTTCTTCCAGTTTATTCATAATGAAATGGTTAAATTTGTTATTTACCATGCCTTTACGATCAAACTGTTCAATACGTTGGCCATCTAACGCTGATGTATCATTTCTGAATTCAAGGATAAGAAAATCAGAAGATTCAGTGGCATAGACCGTTTTGGCTTTTCCACGATACAACTCAGCTTTTTTCTGCATCTGACACACTCCAAAGATGTGATAGGTTTAACAAGAAATTTGCTTCCCATACTCTACTCTAGATCAGACAAAAAAGCTTTTAAAACGTGAATGCTATCACTAAAAAATCTCGCCCTTAATCCAGAACTCACAACGTTTTTTTATTAAAAATAATCTCTGTTATTAGAAATCATATTTCAATTAATTCTATTGAATAATTACACTAATAATGAAAGTTATAATCGCCAATCAAAAATCGTTTGATAAAATCAGAATATATAAAAAATAAAAAGTCAGAATAAGAATAATTATAGATTATATCACTCCATTATTTCTATTTTTAGATGATATTCTTAGTAAGCATTATTTTGTTTCACATTACATTTATTTTGAGTAATCAATAATAAAAAAACCAGATTAATTTCTTTTTATTGAAATTTAATCTGGTTATCAGTGTTAGCATCAACAAGTTTTAATGATTATCTCTAATCTATTTTTATATTTTAAAAGACCCATATTATCTCTTAATAGCATAATGCTTTAATTAAATAATGTAACAGTAAATCTCATAAGCAAACCAACCTAATAAAGCACCAGCAGGTAAATCAATTAAGTAATGTTGTTTCGTGAACATACAGGATAATGCAATAAATAATGGAAATAAGAAAACCCAAGGCCCTAATGTTGCATAAGCAAGACATGCGGTGAGTGTAGCAACGGAAACGTGCATACTTGGGAAACAGTTTGAGGAATCATCAAAATACTGAACAAACTTAAGAAATTTCTCTGACGCTGTTTTTCCTGGGTTTAAGGTGCGCCAATGTGCAGGGGTTGCAACAGGGAACACAACAAAGAAAAACATTTGCATGACTAACAAAACAATATAACTAAAAACAATCATAATGAATTGTCTTGAGTCTTGAATGATCCAGTTGAGATATAAAATTGCAGGATAATATAAAAAGCTATAGATCCATGACCACCATGGCCAGAAAGGAATTTTTTCATCAATCGGTGAATTAATAACTTTCACTTCTCTCAATGTATATCGTTGAGTAAAAAAATAAAATTGATAAACACCTACAATAAGTATCCCACTTAATATCAAGTGAATAATCATATCACCTGCACTCATAAATACTCCTTCATATAGTCAGAGAATGCTTTGTTATTTTTATTTAAGGATAAGAATTGACGCAATATTGCATAAATTTAAGCGTATTGCATTAAGATTAATATTATTAATAAATTTAAATTAAATCCTATCATTAAAAGAGTATTCAACTAATGATGTTTAGTTTGATAGCTTCAATTACATTTTATAAATAAATTTCAATTTAGATTAAAACAATTAAGTTAAGAACATAAAAAAGCCGCACAATGTTTATTGTGCGGCTTCTTATATTTTTAAAGAATAATGCTTATTTAACTGGTTTACTGAAAGCAGCTTTCAGTGCAGCAACCATTTGATCATTTTGTGATTGTGTTAATGGTTTACCTTTATCACTGATAAATTGTAAACTACTGCGGTTATTTAAATCGCCGACTTGTAATTTATAATCCGCTTCTTCAACAGTTGGTCTATCAACACCTAACGCACTCCAGTTCGCACTGCTCATTCCTTTATAGGTTACTTCAATTGAACCTTTAGAACGTGTGCGATCGCCCATCTTCATACCAACACTTTCTAATGCGATAGGTAATCTATCCCAAACCACATCAAATGGTGCACGAACGATAATCACTGGAAGACCCGCATTATCACTGCCACTTTGGACATCGATAATACCTTGTAAGCTACTGCTTGCCGTATTTTCGCTTAAATTACGCATACGATTTAAGCCATCAACCAATTCGTTAAGCATTAAAATATTGTAACGCTTCACTTCAGCCGGATCAGTCACCTCAGTCTCGCCTTGGCGTAAACCTTCGTTAGTCACTGTTAACGAAATAGCATTACCTGACTGAGCAATCACTAAACGCTGACGTGTTTGGAAAGGTACGTTTTCATCTGCACGTAACCATGTGATCCAATCAGTGTGGATCTCTTTTTGCCCAGCATCACTTTTGGTAATCGCAACACCTTTCTCTTTTAAGATAGAGCTAACTTGCTCATACAGTGTTGTGTTTTCAGGTGAATTTGGTAATAACAAACGGCTGTTATCTGCATTATTTTCACTGCGTGAACCACTTAACAGATTCAGTGCTTGAGTTGGTGGACGAATATCAAGCGCTAAACCAACAGGTTCAGTTTTTTTAGGGGTTGGAATGTCATATTCCCCATTTTGCAAAGGCAACACCATACCCGCCGGAATCGCTAAATTCTTTAGCCCTGCCGTCTCTAAATAAGACTCATCACCACTGACCTGACGTTTATAGCGCTGATCACTCGAACAGGCTGCCAGTAAAACCACCAGCGACAGACCCGCGACTTTCATAATCTTTGATTTATGCAATAGTGTTGCCATTAAAATTCCCTAAGTTTTACAGTATTCCCGCTGTTAACAGCGCTTTCTCAACAATTTGCTGACCTGATGATGTCAACGGAGTCATAGGTAAGCGCAATGTGGCGTCTTCAATCAATCCAATACGTTGACACGCCCATTTAGCTGGGATTGGATTAGGTTCAACAAATAACTGATGATGTAAGTCCATCAGACGTCGATTAAGTTCACGTGCTTTTGCAAACTCACCTGCATTTGCTAATCGACATAATTCTACCATCTCTGACGCAGCAACGTTAGCAGTAACCGAAATAACACCATGACCGCCAAGTTGCATAAAGTCTAATGATGATGCGTCATCGCCACTTAATAAGATAAAACTATCATCATTAACCAATTCTTGGATTTGACTAACACGACTTAAGTTCCCTGTCGCCTCTTTAATTGCCACAATATTATCCAACTTGGCTAAACGTGCAACAGTTACAGGCAATAAATCGCATCCAGTACGACCCGGTACATTATACAGGATTTGTGGTAATGCTGTGCTTTCAGAAATCGCTTTAAAGTGCTGATATAATCCTTCTTGTGAAGGTTTATTATAATAAGGCGTTACACTTAAACAACCTGCAATACCTTTATTTTCAAACTGTTGTGTAAACCAAACTGCTTCAGATGTTGCATTTGCACCAGTACCAGCAATCACAGGAATACGCCCATCGGCCATATCTAATGTCATTAGAACGACATCAACATGCTCATCATGACTTAATGTTGCAGATTCTCCTGTTGTACCAACAGAAACTATTGCGGCACTGCCTGCATTAACATGATAGTCAACTAATTTACGTAAACTAACCCGGTCAACATTGCCTTTTGCGTCCATTGGTGTAACCAATGCCACCATACTGCCTGTAAAATTAAATTCGTTATTCACCATAATCATTGCTCCGAGATAGACGTATACTCAATGGTACTCATTCATTGCTCTATTGAAAACTACTTAACTCTAGGTTTCTAATGAAATTTGCTAATATTCTTTGATATGAATTAAAGAGATATAATAATTGAAGATAGTGAGCCTGAGATCTTGGCAGAAATCGAAATTTGTGTTTACCTGTTAAGAATAAACTGAAAGTCAAAAGGAACCTTATTTTGCCCATACCTGATAAACATTTTCTCGTCATTACTGCATTAGGTGCTGACCGTCCTGGTATTGTTGATACCATTACACAATTAGTCAGCCAATGCGGATGTAATATCGAGGACAGCCGACTTGCGATGTTTGGTCAAGAGTTTACGTTTATCATGCTACTTTCAGGTGGCTGGAACGCTATCGCACAATTAGAAGCGTTGTTGCCCATTAAAAGTGCGGAACTGGATTTATTGACCGTAATGAAAAGAACCACCAATGGTGCACCGATTACCTATCCTTCAACAATCGCAGCAAAAGTTGATATTGAAGATGCGCCCGGTATTGTAGAACGCTTTACTAATCTATTTAGCCAACATAATTTTAATCTTGCTGAATTAATATCTAAAACACACCCGTCAGAAGATGGTTCACCAGCCCGTTTAGAAATACAAATTACGGCGCATAATCCATTAGATGATCATGGTCTTGTTATTAATGAGAAATTTAATCAATTATGTACAGAGCTGAACGCTCAAGGCACAATAAGTATCGTAAATAGTCTGATGATGAAACAGTAAAAATGGAGAATGACCTAATGAACCCATTAAAAGCCGGTGAAAAGGCGCCTCAATTCAGTCTGCCCGACCAAGATGGAGAAACAATTAATTTATCTGATTTCGCTGGCCAACGTGTGCTCGTTTATTTTTACCCTAAAGCAATGACACCTGGTTGTACAACTCAAGCTTGTGGCTTACGTGATGAAATGGATGCACTAAAAAAAGCTAAAGTTGAAGTACTCGGCATCAGCACAGATAAATCAGAAAAACTTTCCCGTTTCGCTGAAAAAGAGATGTTAAATTTCACGTTGCTTTCAGATGAAGATCATAAGATTGCAGAAGAGTTTGGTATCTGGGGAGAAAAGCAATTTATGGGGAAAACTTACGATGGCATTCATCGTACAACATTCTTAATTGACAAAAATGGTGTTATCGAACACGTATTTGATAACTTTAAAACCAGTAATCACCATCAAGTCGTTCTCGAATATCTCGCTCAGCATCCATAATAAATGCTTTGAATTGATAAAATAACAGACAGTTTTCACTGTCTGTTTTTTTATTTATATTTTGTTAATACATTCAATGCGGTAATTAGCTTTTCTTTGTATGTTGCTCATTCGCAATTTCATCAGGTAATGCATGCAATACTGCTTTTATCAGCGTTGCTAATGGTATAGCAAAGAAAACTCCCCAAAATCCCCACATTCCACCGAATATAATCACTGACAATATAATAACTAAAGGGTGCATATTTACAGCTTCAGAGTACAAAATTGGCACTAATAAATTACTATCCAATCCTTGAACAACAAGATAAGCGATAAATAACGCCCAGAAATCAGAACCTAATCCCCACTGAGATAATGCAATCACAATAACGGGGATCGTTGCTAAAACAGCACCAACATAAGGGACTAAAACAGAAACACCGACGATAACAGCAAGTAATACAGAGTAGCGCAAATCGAAGAAAGCAAATACAAAATAAGTAAAAACACCTACAATTATCATTTCGGTTACTTTACCCCGAATATAATTGGTAATTTGCTGGTTAACTTCAATCCAAACTTGAGCCGCCAATATTCTGTTTTTTGGTAAAACACGACGAACCGCATTAAGCATCTGTTGCTTATCTTTAAGTAAGAAGAACGTCATTAAAGGCACAAGAATAAGATAAATCGACAGTGTAATAATTCCGATTAACGAAGCTAAAGACACTTTTAATACAGACTCAGCCACCGTTGAGAACTTACTGCGTAAGTTTTCTGCCATCATATCAACAATGCCCGCATCCATTAATGCAGGGAAACGATCCGGTAATTCATGCGCAAATGCATTGAACTTATTGATCATATTTGGGATATCTGAAATTAGTGTCATCCCCTGTTGCCACACCGTTGGCGCTAAAATCAAAATTACAATGGCACTAATACCGATAAAGAGTGTCAGAATTATCGATACTGCCCATATACGGGCGCATCCTAATTTCTCAAGTAAATGAGTTGGCCACTCTAAAAGATAAGCAAGCACAATTGCCACTAATAAAGGAGCAAGTATGCCACTGAAAAAATACAGAATTGAAAAACCGGCAATCAAAATGACCACAAGGGCGATAACTTGTGGATCAGCAAATCGGCGTTTGTACCATTGAACAAGCAAGTCCAGCATGAAAATAAAGATCCTTTATAATAATCAGAATAATAGGGCTGTATGTATTCATTTACATAAGCAATAATCTTTTGACAGATTTTACGTTAGGTTTTGCTATCATACATCATTAATTATTAATTTTTCGTTAAGATAGCTATCAGGATACAGTTGTATGAAACTCAGACTTAAAAAACCATTAGTCGCGCTTCTTGTTTCTGCGTTGCTATCAACATCAGTAGTACCCGCTCAGGCTGCGATTGATATTGAAGACTCTTTACCTGATATGGGAACCACCGCAGGTTCAACATTAAGCATCAATCAAGAAATCGCTATGGGTGATTACTATACTCGCCAACTGCGAAATAGTGCACCATTAGTTTTTGACCCATTACTTTCTAACTATATTAATAATTTAGGACAAAAACTCGTTTCGAATGCCAGTTCGGTCAAAACCCCTTTTCACTTTTATTTAGTTAACAATCCCAATATTAACGCCTTTGCTTATTTTGGGGGAAACATTGTTTTGCATTCCGCACTCTTTCGATATAGCCGAACAGAAAGTGAATTAGCCTCTGTTATGGCTCACGAAATCACACACGTTACTCAACGACATTTAGCACGAATGCTTGAAGATCAGGCTAAAACAACGCCTCTTGCTCTTGCGGGGGTATTAGGTTCTATTCTGATATTTATGGCGAATCCGAATGCAGGCCTTGCGACCTTTACGGGAAGTATGGCAGGTATGCAGCAAAATATGATCACATTCACGCAAATGAATGAGCAAGAAGCAGATCGTATCGGAATACAAACACTCTACCGTGCTGGGTTTGATCCTAAAGGGATGCCTGACTTTATGCAAATTCTTGCAGACCAAGTACGATATAGCTCTAAACCGCCTGAAATGTTATTAACGCACCCCTTGCCCGATAGCCGTTTATCCGATGCAAGAAGCCGAGCAAGTCAATTCCCTGCTCGACAAATCCCACAGTCAGCTGATTTTCTGTTTGCAAAAATGCGTGTATTAACCATGTTGACGAAAAATCCAACATCAGAAAATGCACTACAAACGACACTTGATCAATTTAGACAAGGCACTGCTCTTGAAAAATCAGCGGCTAATTATGCGTTAATACTGCTCTATTCTCGTGATCGTAAATTTGATGACGCAAGAAAACTGCTCACTCCCATGTTAGAAAAAGATCCGAATAATATTTGGCTTATTGACGCCATGACGGATATCGATTTAGAACAAAACCGTGCAGGCGATGCGGTTGCAAGATTACAACGGGCATTGAAACAAAGACCCAATAACAATGTTCTTATTGCCAACTTAGCTAATTCATATATGCATAATAAGCAATATAACGAAGCTAACCGCCTGCTTTATCGTTATACCTTTGATAATCCAAGCGATCCTATCGGTTGGCAATTAATGGCAGAAAATTCAGCTAAGCAAGGTGATAGAGCTCATGAATTAGCCGCTTATGCAGAAGATTTGGCCCTAAGAGGTGACTTTGAAACGGCAATTCGTTATTTAGGTGATGCAAGCCGACAAGTTAAATTAGGTAGTAACGACCAAGCTCGCTTTGATGCTCGTATAGACCAATTAAGAAAAATTCAGCAAAGAGATAGTCAATTTAAATAAGGGACAACATGACCAAGAAAGTGACGATTTATCACAATCCACGCTGTTCAAAAAGCCGTGAAACCTTACATTTACTAGAAGAAATGCAAATAACGCCTAATGTTATTCACTATCTAGATACAGCTCCTTCTATAGCAGAAATTAAAACACTGCTAAAAGCATTAGATTTTAATGACGCAAGAGAGTTAATGCGCACAAAAGAAGAAATTTATAAAACGCTAAAACTGGCTGATGAAACATCGCAAGATGCATTAATTCAAGCAATGCATGAAAACCCTAAACTTATTGAACGCCCTATTGTGGTTGTAGGTAATAAAGCCCGTTTAGGTCGCCCACCAGAACAAGTGAAAGAACTGTTTAATTAATCTTCAAAATTTAAAGCCCATATTTATGTTCTTACATATATGGGCTTCTCTCTATCCACTTCATTATTAATCTCGCAATCGTTTACTCTCTTTTCTCAAATAAGAAACCAATCATCAAATGTTGTTAAATTGTAAAAATTACAATTAGCAAAGTGTTTCTTATTTCCACAATAGAAAAAAAACAATCGCTTTATGCTTTCAAAAATTTTCATCTCAATTTCATATTTTTTATGAGTAAGAAATCGCCATTTTTGAAAACTTTTATTTAGATCACACTACGCCGCATAAACTCACAATTATGAGAAAAAAATAATCATGCGTTTCATTTATATTGTGACTCAAGTCTCTTTACACAAATGTATTCCTACATATCATGAGCATCAGAAAATATGATAGCAGAATTGATAAACTATAAATTCTTGCCAAAATATTTTTTCATTATCATCCAAGAAAGAAATTAACAAGAAATACACATTTAAAACAATACTGCAACACAGCAATAAGCTTTCAATTTGTTATTTACTCTATCTCTTCTTTCATTGATGTTTTTTAACTTGATGACAATTAATCAGTGTGAAATGAAGTTGTAGATGTATATGAAATAAACAACGTTATAGCCAACATTATGGGCAATTAAAACTAACCAATCACCATTATTGGTGTCGGGTGATTGCTAGGCTAATAGGAAAACAGATGAATATCGTACTTAGATTAAAACTTGTCTCATTCCTCCAGTTCTTTATATGGGGATCTTGGCTTGTAACATTTGCCTCGTATCTCTTTGGAGAGCTACATTTTAAAGGTAGTGATGTTGGGCTTATTTTCAGTGCTCTTGGACTTGCCTCACTTATCGCCCCCGTCATCATGGGATTTATTGCAGATAAAATAAATAACCGAAAATTAGTGTTTATTACCCTGCATATTTTTTCCGCATTAGCATTAGTGCTAATGTCGCAAATGACAACAGTAACTACACTATTCTTTGCAACTCTATTACATTTATTGTTCTTTATGCCAAGTATCTCAATGGCAAACAGCATCATTTTTGAACTGTTAGAACAAAAACATTTAGAGCCTAATAACTACTTCCCTAAAATTCGTGTTTACGGCACTGTTGGCTTTATTGCAGCCATGTGGGTGATTAGCTTCTTAGGTTTAGGTAATAGCTACCATCAACTCTTTGTTGCAGCGATCGCATCTATTGCTTTAGCTGTATTTGCAATGTTCTTACCTGCAACTAAAGCAGCTGATAAAAACGAAACTAAAGCCGAAGAAGTTGCATTTAGTATCACCAACATCTTGCAAGTATTTAAAAAGAAAAATGTCGTTGTTTTCTTATTTTTCGCAACATTGTTAGGATCTGTACTACAAATTACTAATACATTTGGCGTGCCATTCCTGCAAGATATTGCACAATCTCCAAATGCAGATGATTCATTCTTTGCACGTTATCCTTCTGTGTTCTTATCTATTTCACAGATTTCAGAAGTCGTATTTATTCTGTTCCTACCACTGTTATTAAAACGTGTAAGAATCGAAACTATCGTTTTATTTAGTATGATTGCTTGGATCTTACGTTTCGGTTTCTTTGCTTATGGTGACTACACATCATTAGGTCAAATCGTCTTATTGTTATCAATGATTGTGTATGGTTGTGCATTCGACTTCTTTAATATCTCTGGCTCACTGTTCTTAGAAAAAGAGATCCCATTACAATATCGTTCAACAGCACAAGGTATGTTTATGACCTTAGTGAACGGTTTCGGTACTTATTTAGGTGCAATGTTAAGTGGATGGGTGATTGACTTATATACCACTAATGGCGCAGTTGATTGGAAATCATTCTGGTTAATCTTCACAGGCTACACCGTTGCAATCACTGTACTTTATCTGATTTTCTTACTGGTTCAGAAAGCCAAAGTAGCAGAAGCAAACTAATTATTTAACCCTCCTCCTTTATTGTTTGTGTCTCTCACCGCTTGCCTTGTATAAAGACAAGCGGTTTTTTTATCTCTTTTTATCAGAGATAATAGAAATACCACGGTTTAAAAAAACCAAGAATTGTTACCTTCAATAGATATTAGATTTGGGAAATAGAGATAGGATTTAGATTATTAGCCTCACCGAATAAGATGAGTGAGGCGATTTAAAGTTTGAGAATGTCTTTCACAAATGGGATGGTCAGTTTACGTTGAGCAACAATAGAGGCGTGATCAAGCTCATCAAGCATTTCAAATAAGGTTCGCATTTTTCTGTCCAAACGTTTTAATACAAAACGCCCGACATCTTCAGGTAATTCAAACCCGCGAAGTTTTGCTCTTAATTGTAACGCTTGAATTTTCTCTTCATCACTTAAAGGTTGCAGGCGGTAGATTTGCCCCCAATCGAGTCGAGATGCTAAATCAGGAAGTTGTAGCTCTATTTGGCGAGGTGGCCTATCCCCTGTAATTAATAAACAAGTTCGCCCATGCTCTAAAACGCGGTTATAAAGATTAAATAAGGCGAGTTCCCACTCTTCATCACCTGCAATACATTGCACATTATCAATACAAACTAAGGATAAGTGTTCCATGCCTTCCAGAACATCAGGAACAAAATAGGCTCGTTTATCAAGAGGAACATAACCAACAGCATCGCCTTTTAGTGAAAGCTCAGCACAAGCGGCATGTAATAGATGACTCTTTCCACCTCCGTCACGAGACCAGAAATAGATATAACTGCCATGAGATTGATGAATGGCGGTTCGAATTGCCGCGACTAATGACGCGTTTTCCCCTGCATAAAAGCTATCGAATGTCTCATCATCGGGCAGAGATAGTGGTAATGATAGCTGTGACGGCGTATTCAGAAGCACCTCACCTGAATAGTTTAATAAACGTGGTGATTCTAACACAAATTCTCACAAGGTCAGAATCAATATTAAAAAAGCACATTGCACTGATTAAGATAACAGCAAAATTATCGTGATAAGCCTATTTTATAGGCTCTTAGTGACTTATTTATTTGTCGCCTCTCTGTATCACAAATTGTTTAGTGCAACATCAGAAAATATTTCTTGTTTATTTAATCGTCTTTATTATCTAAATTTTAATTTCGCAACATCATTACCTGAAGGTTGCTGATAAATATCGAGCTTAAAATATTTGGCTGATGCATTTATATACTCAAAAATTTCAGATTGAGTCTCTTCATATTCAACCCACGTAGTTGCACGAGTAAAACAATATAACTCTACAGGTAATCCCATCGGTGTAGGTGGCATTGTTCTGATCACTAAATACATATCAGGCCGAACATCACCACGCATCTTTATCCAATTTAGCATGTACTTACGAAACAATTGTAGGTTTGTCACCCCTTTTGTTTCTAACCACTCATTAATGTCACCAATCTCTTCTTCCTTTCCTTCTAGCATCGTTTCTATGCTCTTACGAAGCGGTGCTATATTTTTTAACTCTAATACTAACTCTTGCGTTGCAAATGAAATCGAAGATTGGTCAATATAAAAACTACGCTTGATCCGACGCCCTCCTGATGAAAACATTGGTTGCCAGTTTGTATATTTTTCAGTCAAAAAATCTTTGGTTGGAATACGTGAAATCGTATTATCCCAATTACGCACAGTGATCGTATGTAATGCGATATCAATAACCTCACCGCTGATATTACTACTGGGCAATTCAATCCAATCATAAAGCTTTAATACTTTTCCGTTAGAAATAAGAATATTGGCAACAAAAGAGATAAGTGTATGCTGAAAAACAAACATTAATACCGCAGCAATGGCACCAAAGCTTGAGATAATAATAAGTGGTGATTGTTCAGTAAATAACGCAATAATCAGGATAAAAGAGATAATCCAAACCACAATTTTGGCAATCTCAATATAGCCTTTGATAGAGTTATTTCGATGCCACGCTTTTTTGGCGTGCCTAATATTAAAGATATCAAGCGCGTTATTTAGCAATGAGGCAATATTGATGATAATAAAGGCGCGAGCAACCGTCTCAAAAATAATATTCATTTCGGCTGAAAAAGACGGTAATAGCTGATTAATATAGAGAACGAGTGTAACAGCAACGATAGATGCACTCTTTTTAGCTATATCTTCTATCGTTTCTTCATCTGAAAGTTCAGTAAATAAAAAAAGTAAACGCTTTGCTATTCGGCGGAAAATCATTTTGGCGAGAAACCACACCACCAGCAACACAATAACTAAAAATACTGTGGTAAAAATCTGCTTTGATGTAATGAAATCATAAATTTCAATCAGCTTTTCCATAAATTACGTTATACCTTTTTTGAGACGCTTCCAATCTTAAAACGAATATCACTCAAACCACAGACAAATTGCCTGTTCCGTATAAGAACAGACCCCCATTGTCTCATTTATTTCATTTAAATAAACATCATGATTGAATTAATCATGCTCTCCTAAGTTTTAAATACTTAAAATATCAATAATCTTAGTTTTTAATATGACATAAAAATAAAACACAATAAAAAAGGTGGAGATCATCCACCTTTTTTATTAATTTCAGCATATTGCTTTAGATTTTCTTAGTCGATTACTTTTTGTTTGCTGTACCACTCACCGATTCAATGGTGTTATCCACTAATTCTGTTTCAGGGCGAACAATACTGACTAGTTTAAAGATTAAGCTTAAAACAATACCTACGATAGTTGCTAATGCCATGCCTTTTAATTCAGCCGCACCAATCTGAATGGATGCACCACTCACACCAACAATCAGAATAATTGCAGTTAATATCAAGTTTTGTGGTTTGTTGTAATCCACTTTTGAATCTAACAAGACACGAATACCTGATGCACCAATAACACCGTAAAGTAGTAATGAAACCCCACCCATCACTGGAACAGGTACAGCAGCAATAGCAGCAGCAAGTTTACCGACGCAAGATAATAAGATAGCAAGAATTGCTGCGCCACCAATAACCCATGAGCTGTAAACTTTAGTGATAGCCATAACACCAATATTTTCACCGTAAGTGGTATTTGGTGTTGAGCCAAAGAAACCCGAAATAATGGTAGAGAAACCGTTTGCGAACATAGAACGATGTAAGCCAGGGTTTTTCATTAAATCGCGTTGCACAATATTGGCTGTAACAACAAGGTGTCCAACGTGCTCTGCAATAACTACTAATGCGGCAGGTAGAATAATAAAGATGGCACTCCATTCAAAACGTGGAGAATAGAATGTCGGTAGTGCAAACCAGTTAGCTTCTTTAATTGGAGTAATATCAACAACGCCCAAGAAGAAAGAGAGTGCATAACCAACTAATACCCCGATAAGAATAGGAATAATAGCAAGGAATCCTCTAAACATCACCGAGCCTAAGATTGTCACACCTAAAGTTACCATAGAAATAAACAGTGTTTGATTATCAACTGGTGCATCAGCACTTGGTAATAATCCTGCCATTCCTGCAGCGGTTCCTGCTAATTCAAGCCCGATGACGGCAACGATTGCGCCCATTGCCGCAGGCGGAAACATCACATTGATCCAGCCTCGCCCTGCTATTTTAACAATACCTGCAACGATACAAAATAACACGCCACAGACGATGAATCCCCCGAGTGCTAATTCATACCCTAGAGGTAACAGTAAAAGTACCGGTGAGATAAACGCGAAACTTGAACCTAAATAAGCAGGAATGCGTCCTTTACAAATAAAGAGATAAAGCAGGGTTCCGATCCCGTTAAATAACAATATTGTTGCCGGATTAACTTTAAATAAAATTGGCACAAGTACGGTGGCGCCAAACATTGCAAACAGATGTTGAAGACTCAACGGAATTGTTTGTAATAATGGTGGGCGCTCTTCTACCCCGATTGCACGACGAGTCATGCTTACGACCTCTCTTTAATATGAATGTGAAATTGGTTTGTATTTTTAACTTTATACTCGTCTTACTTTAAGCCACCGCGTTACTAACTACGCTCACTCGAACGACTCATCTAGCGACACCTTAAAATATTTAGAGTATAGAACAAATAAGTGGTCCAAAAAAAAGCCGACTATCAAAGTCGGCTTAATTATTATTTTGTACCAAATATCTTATCACCAGCATCGCCAAGGCCTGGAACGATGTACCCGTGTTCATTAAGATGACTATCAATAGATGCAGTATATAATTCCACATCTGGATGAGCTTCTTCTAATGCCTTAATTCCTTCTGGAGCAGCAACCAGTACTAATACTTTAATTGAAGTACAGCCCGCATTTTTTAATAAATCAATTGTGGCAATCATAGAGCCGCCTGTTGCTAACATAGGGTCAACAACAAGAGCCATACGCTCTTCAATATTGGATGCTAATTTCTGGAAGTAAGGGACAGGTTTTAATGTTTCTTCATCGCGGTAAACGCCAACTACACTGATTCGGGCACTAGGAATATTTTCTAATACTCCATCCATCATCCCGATACCTGCACGGAGGATAGGAACTACTGTGATTTTTTTTCCTTTAATCTGTTCTATCTCTACCGAACCACACCAACCTTCTATTGTTACCGTCTCTGTTTCTAAATCGGCGGTAGCTTCATACGTCAGTAGACTGGAAACTTCTGAAGCCAGTTCACGAAAGCGTTTAGTGCTTATATCATGATCTCGCATCAGCCCCAATTTATGTTGAATGAGTGGGTGTTTTACCTCAACGATCTTCATAATTTCTCCTAATGTACGACGCAGCCTGACAAAAAAATCGCGAGATTATACCGCTTTTTTGCCAACATTCCATCGTTTTTCTATTGATATTGATCAAACGCACAGCTTTTAACCACACCAACATGAATAATTGTGACCTATAAAGAAGATCCTCGCAAACGTTTGCTTTGCCTGTTAGAATAGCGTCCGCACACATTTTTTCTTAACAGCAACTTGCCGTGAGGGCTCTACGTGACTAACAAATCCTCTCTCAGCTATAAAGATGCCGGTGTCGATATTGATGCAGGTAATGCTTTAGTCGATCGTATCAAAGGTGTAGTAAAAGAAACCCGCCGTCCTGAAGTTATGGGAGGTTTAGGTGGTTTTGGCGCACTTTGTGCAATTCCATCTAAATACCGCGAACCTATTTTAGTTTCAGGCACTGATGGCGTAGGAACTAAACTTCGCCTTGCGATGGATTTAAATCGCCATGATGACATCGGTATTGATTTAGTCGCAATGTGTGTCAACGATTTGATTGTTCAAGGTGCGGAACCCCTTTTCTTCCTTGACTACTATGCCACAGGAAAATTAGATGTCGATACCGCAGCACGCGTAGTAACAGGTATTGCAGAAGGTTGTAAGCAATCTGGCTGTGCACTAGTCGGTGGTGAAACTGCTGAAATGCCAGGAATGTACCACGGTAACGATTATGATATCGCAGGCTTTTGTGTCGGTGTGGTTGAGAAATCAGAAATTATCGATGGTAGCAAAGTTAAAGCTGGCGATGCACTAATCGCTTTAGCATCAAGTGGTCCTCATTCTAATGGCTATTCATTAGTCAGAAAAATTCTTGAAGTCAGCAATACGCAAGCTGAAAACACACCATTAGGCGATAAATCATTAGCCGATCACCTATTAGCCCCTACTCGTATTTATGTGAAGTCACTGCTTTCATTAATTGAAAGTGTGGACATCCATGCTGTAGCACATATTACAGGTGGCGGATTCTGGGAAAATATTCCTCGCGTATTACCTGAAAACACGCAAGCGCGTATCGAAAGTAAAAGTTGGGAATGGCCATTGGTTTTCAAATGGCTACAAGATGCCGGACAAGTCAGTACACATGAAATGTATCGCACCTTTAACTGTGGCGTTGGTTTGTTAATTGCCGTTAACCCAAATGACGTTGAAAAAACATTAGCACATCTGGCTGAATGTGGTGAAAACGCATGGTTAATTGGTGAAGTTGCGCCACAAGCTACTGGTGAAGCACAAGTTATTATTAACTAATGAAAGCATGTGAATGAAAAATATTGTCGTCCTTATTTCAGGAAACGGCAGCAACCTACAGGCGGTTATCGACGCCTGTAGGGCAAATAAAATCACAGGAAATGTGGTTGCTGTCTTAAGTAATAAAGCTGATGCATATGGTCTTGAACGAGCAAAACTGGCTAATATTCCAGCTTATTTTGTTGATCCTGCTCTATATAATGACAGAGCGGATTACGATAAAGCGTTAATTGAACAAATCGATGCTTATCAGCCCGATATTGTGGTTTTAGCAGGCTTTATGCGTATTTTATCGCCTGATTTTGTCACTCACTATCAGCATAAATTATTAAATATTCATCCTTCTTTGCTTCCTAAATATCCTGGATTACACACTCATCGCCAAGTTTTAGCGAATAAAGACTCTTTTCATGGTGTTACCGTCCATTTTGTTACAGAAGAGCTTGATGGTGGTCCCATGATTATTCAGGCGCGTATTCCTGTTTTACCCGATGATACTGAACAATCATTACAAGCAAGAATACAAACTGAAGAGTATCGTATCTATCCATTAGCGATCGGTTGGTTAGCTGACGAGCGATTAAAAATGAAGAGTAATCAAGCTTTTCTCGATGATATTGCGCTTTTCGACAACCTTGGTTAACTATTTCGTTTAAGATAAAAAGTCACATTGTGCTACACTGTAGCTCGCGTGACTTTTTTTATGTCACACTTTTCTCTTTTTATTCAATGCATTCACCGAGGTGCTTATGTCCGGTGGTAAGAAAGTTCCACCTATAAAATTACGTCCTCTCGAACGAGAAGATCTCTCTTTTGTCCATCAACTTGATAATAACGCCAGCGTTATGCGCTATTGGTTTGAAGAGCCTTATGAGGCTTTTATCGAGTTAAGCGACCTTTATGAAAAACATATTCACGACCAAAGTGAACGTCGCTTTATTGCCGAAAGTGACGGCACTAAAGTTGGGCTTGTCGAGTTGGTTGAAATTGATTATGTTCACCGTCGTGCTGAATTCCAAATCATCATCGCACCTGCACACCAAGGCCACGGCTATGCTGCACGAGCAGCAAAATTAGCGATGGATTATGCTTTCTCTGTACTTAATTTATACAAACTCTATTTGATCGTCGATAAAGAGAATGCTAAAGCGATTCATATTTATGAAAAGCTTGGCTTTAAAAAAGAAGGTGATTTAATAGATGAGTTTTTTGTTAACGGTGCCTACCGTTCTGCGATTAGAATGTGTACTTTCCAAGCGCCTTATTTTGCAAAAAAAGCCAAAGAGGCGAAACCCGAAAATTTTGTTAAGCCGGGTGCAACCATTAAGCAACACGTCTGATTTATTCAGATATTAAGTTTTAACTTTAACCCATGTTGGAGTTCAGATGTCCCAGGAACGACTCTATATTGATAAAGAGATCAGTTGGCTTGCGTTTAACGAACGTGTATTACAAGAGGCGGCTGATAAACGAAACCCGTTAATAGAAAGAGTCAGGTTTCTGGGGATCTATTCAAATAATCTTGATGAGTTCTACAAGGTTCGTTTTGCCGATGTAAAACGCCGTATTTTAATTAATGAAGAGCGTGGTTCACGCTCTGCATCAAGTCATGCTCGCCATCTTATAAAGAAAATTCAGTCAAAAGTGGCTAAAGCTGATCAAGAGTTTGACGCCTTATATAATGATTTGTTACTTGAAATGGCGCGAAATCAAATCTTTTTAATTAACGAACGTCAAATCTCACCTAATCAACAAATCTGGTTACGCCAATACTTCCGTCAAAATTTAAGAAAGCACATCACGCCTATTGTAATTAATCCTGAAACAGACTTAGTTGAGTTTCTTAAAGATGACTATACCTATCTAGCGGTTGAAATTGTGCAAGGGCAAATTATTCATTATGCCTTACTAGAAATTCCATCAGATAAAGTACCTCGTTTTGTTATTCTGCCTACAGACCAAGGACGCAGTAAGAAAAAATCCATGATTTTATTGGATAATATTTTACGCTACTGTCTTGATGAGGTATTTAAAGGCTTTTTTGATTATGACTCATTAAGTGCTTATTCCATGAAAATGACGCGAGATGCCGAGTACGATCTTGCGACAGAAATGGAATCAAGCTTACTTGAAATGATGTCATCGACATTAAAACAGCGCCTTACCGCTGAACCTGTCCGTTTTGTTTATCAGCGGGATATGCCTGATGAAATGGTGGCACTACTGCGTAGTAAATTAGGTTTATCGAATAATGACTCCGTAATAGCTGGTGGTCGTTATCATAATTTCAAAGATTTTATTAACTTCCCAAATGAAGGGAGTAAATTTCTTTTAAATAAAGTGATCCCACGCTTACGCCATGTTTGGTTTGATAATTTCCGTAATGGCTTTGATGCGATACGTGAGCGAGATGTCTTGCTCTATTATCCTTATCATACCTTTGAGCATGTGCTGGAATTGTTGCGCCAAGCCTCTTTTGACCCAAGTGTTATCTCAATAAAAATCAATATTTACCGTGTTGCTAAAGATTCTCGGATCATTGATTCGATGATCCATGCTGCGCATAACGGTAAACGTGTCACTGTTGTCGTTGAGTTACAAGCACGCTTTGATGAAGCGGCAAATATCCACTGGGCCAAACGCCTGACAGAAGCAGGTGTACACGTTATTTTCTCTGCCCCAGGTCTGAAAATTCACGCAAAATTATTTATCATTTCACGTTTAGAAAATGGTGAAATTATTCGCTATGCTCATATCGGTACCGGGAACTTCAACGAAAAAACAGCGCGTCTTTATACTGACTATTCACTATTAACGGCGAATACCGAAATTACTAATGAAGTGCGTCGCGTCTTTAGTTTTATTGAAAACCCTTATCGCCCAGTGACTTTTGAACACTTGATGGTTTCACCACAAAACTCGCGTATTCTGTTAAATCAATTAATCACGAACGAAATTCACAGTGCCCAAGCCGGACATCCCGCGGGGATCACATTAAAAGTGAATAACTTAGTTGATGAAGAGCTCGTTAATCGCCTTTATGACGCGTCAGAAGCTGGCGTAAAAGTACGATTATTAGTACGCGGAATGTGTTCTTTAGTCCCTAATCAGCCGGGATTTAGTGAAAATATTCAGGTAACTAGCATTGTTGACCGCTTTTTAGAACACGATCGTGTCTATGTGTTTACAAATAAAGGCGATGAAAAAATCTTTCTCTCTTCTGCGGATTGGATGACGCGAAATCTTGATTATCGCATTGAAGTTGCAGTGGCTTTGCTTGATCCTCAACTTAAACAGCGCGTTCTTGATATTCTGGATATTCAATTTAATGACACCGTAAAAGCACGCTATATCGATAAAGATTTAACAAATAGCTATGTTCCTCGTGGAAATAAACGTAAGATCCGTTCCCAGCTTGCTGTCTATGAGTACATTAAATTGTTAGAACAACCAGATCCACGAGCGTAATTCTATGCCTTTATCACAAGATGACTCTTCACCACGTCCTTTAGAAATTGCGGCTATTGACCTCGGTTCTAATAGTTTTCATATGATTATTGCGCGGGTTGTTAATGGCGCATTACAAGTATTAAGCCGTTTAAAACAGCGAGTTTATCTTGCTGATGGCCTTGATGATGATAACGAATTAAGCGAAGAAGCTATGTTACGTGGGCTCTCAGCCCTTTCTCTTTTTGCTGAAAGGTTACAGGGCTTTCCTGCGGAAAATGTCACCGTCGTGGGAACACATACTTTACGTGTCGCCACTAATGCAAAAGTCTTTCTTCAACGCGCCAAAGAAGTTATTCCTTATCCTATCGAAATTATTTCAGGACACGAAGAAGCCCGACTTATCTTCATGGGTGTTGAACACACTCAATCTGAAAAAGGTCGAAAGCTCGTTATTGATATCGGTGGTGGCTCAACAGAATTGGTTATTGGTGAAAATTTTGAACCAATCTTAATCGAAAGCCAACGCATGGGTTGTGTCAGTTTTAGCCGTCAATTTTTCCCAGAACAGAAAATCAGCGAATCCGCTTTTCGTAAAGCTCGAGAAAAAGCAGCGCGTAAAATGGAAAAAATTGCATGGCAATACAAAATGACTGGCTGGGATGTTGCTTTAGGAGCTTCAGGAACAATTAAAGCGGCCCATGAGATCTTAGTTGAGTTTGGTGAAAAAGACGGTGTTATCACACCAGAACGCCTACTTATGCTCACTAAACAAATCTTACGATTTAAGAAATTTAAAGATATCGCCCTTCCCGGATTATCCGATGAACGTAAACATGTTTTTGTACCAGGTTTGGCGATTTTATGCGGTATATTTGATTCTTTAGGATTAAAATCCCTACACCTATCTGATGGTGCATTACGTGAAGGTGTGCTTTATGAAATGGAAGGCAGATTTCGCCATCAAGATATTCGCCAACGTACTGCGAAAAGCCTTGCAGAGCACTATAATATCGATAGAGAGCAAGCAAAACGTGTTCTTGAAACAATGCAATCTCTCTACGCTCAGTGGGCATATCAAAATCCTAAATTGGTTCGTCCTGATTTAGAAGCCATTTTAATCTGGGCTGTCATGTTACATGAAGTAGGATTAAGCATTAATTTAAGTGGGTTACATCGCCATTCTGCCTATATTCTTTCAAATACTGATTTACCCGGGTTTAATCAAGAGCAACAACTGTTATTAACAACCTTAGTTCGATATCACCGAAAAGGGATCAAGCTAGATGAGTTGCCAAAATTTAATCTTTATAAAAAGAAACAGTATTTTCCACTCGTACAAATACTAAGATTAGCAACTTTACTTAATAATCAGCGACAATCGACGACAAAACCCGCATCTTTGCGTTTAGTTACAGATGAAAATCATTGGACTCTTTATTTTCCTAAAAAATATCTTTCCGATAACACATTGATGGAATTGGATTTAGAAAAAGAACAAGAGCATTGGCAGTCAGTTCCGGGTTGGAAACTGGATATAAAAGAGGAATCTGCTTAACAATATGATATTATGCAGAAAAAGACGCTAGCCAATGCGTCTTTTGTTGCATCTATCATACAACAATCATCACATAACAACATAGGTTTGATTTGTGACCATAATATGAACATCACCAACGCAATATTGTTCAAGATTCATATTTTTTATATGGAGAAGACCGATAATCATCCTAAAATGGAATAATTAGTGTCAATGGTTATCTCCCTCGTAAGAATTAAAAAGGAATAACATGTCTCAAACAGCTATCAACAATGATACTGCGGCTGCCATCAATCCGTATTCACAAAAAGTGGCACACCTGCGTCAGCAAATTTTGAGCATCTTTCTCGAAGATGAACATTTTGTTGAAACCGTTTTAGGTGAAGCAAGTGAAAATGATAGGCTGAGCCACCATGAACTTCATGAAAAAATCACCACTGTTAGAGAATTACTACAAGATCTACACGCGGCAGATATTGCAGATATTCTTGAAGCCCTTCCCTATGACGAACGTCTAGCCCTGTGGCACTTGGTTGATAATAATGAACGTGGTGCTGTTTTAGTCGAAGCTTCTGTCGCCGTTTGGGACAGCTTAATTAAAGATATGACTGACCGTGAATTATTACGATCGGTCGCCACATTACATGTGGATGAGCAAGCATATATCGCTGAGCACTTACCTCGCGATACAATGCGTCGCCTTCTTACCTATTTAGAACCAAGCCTGCGTAATAGAATAAGAGAAGTTCTTCAATATCCAAAAGACAGTGTCGGTCAGATGATGGATTTTGAGTTCGTTACTGTGCGAGGCAATGTCACGTTAAAAACGGTACAACGCTATCTACGCCAACGAGGCTCTATTCCTGAAGCAACAGATAAAATTTTCGTTATTGATAATAAAAACCATCTGTTGGGCGAGCTTCCATTAACCACCGTTTTAACTCAATCTCCTGATAAACTTGTCTCAGATGTAATGAAAACAGACACTGTTAGCTTTATGCCTGAAGAGAAAGGTGAAGATGCAGCGGGCGCGTTCGAACGTTATGACTTAATTTCAGCAGCTGTTGTTGATAGTAACGGTCTTCTAATGGGGCGATTAACCGTTGAAGATATCGTTGATAACATGCATGAAGAGAGTGATACCAATATTCGTCGTATGGGTGGTTTGAGCCCAGAAGAAGACGTCTTTGCCCCCGTCGGACAAGCTGTTAAAACACGTTGGACTTGGCTCGCTATCAACTTATGTACGGCTTTCGTTGCCTCTCGTGTTATCGGTGTATTTGAAGATACCATTTCCCAATTAGTTGCCCTTGCCACATTGATGCCGATTGTTGCGGGTATTGGGGGAAATACAGGTAATCAGACTATCACAATGATTGTTCGCGCATTAGCGCTACACCAAATTCAAACCGGAAGCTTTTCCTTCTTAATTTTAAGAGAGCTTGGCGTTGCCCTTATTAACGGCGTTGTTTGGGGTGGAATAATGGGAATTGTCACCTTCCTCCTCTATGGTGACCTTGCTATGGGCGCGGTAATGACAATGGCGATGGTATTAAACCTCTTAATGGCTGCCATGATGGGTGTATTGATCCCGATGACCATGATTAAATTAGGTAAAGATCCTGCGATTGGTTCAAGCGTTATGATAACCGCAATTACAGATACAGGTGGTTTCTTTATCTTCTTAGGTTTAGCAACTATCTTCTTAGTCTAAGAAAAGCCTCAATGACACTAACGCCACTGCTAATAAAATACAGTGGCGTTTTTTATATCGATAAATAATTAAGCTGTTGTTGAGAGGTAATAATAGACAAGCAACAATGCGATAATCGATGAAGTAATAAAAGTCTTTTTAACAGAGGCACTTAGTAAATAGCTATCATTTTGATTGGTGTTATTAAGCATGGTTTTTAATACTAAACCACCACCTAATGCGACGATAGAAAGTGATGCAAACAGAACAATTGCAGCTAAGAGAATAGCACTCATTGAGATAGAGACCATAAATCCTCCGACATATCAATTGACTTCCTGATGTAATTATAACCAAGAATAGTTTTTTTGATGCCTCTTTTTGTTTTTATTTTCAATTTGACGACAAAACAAAGAAAAACCACATTATGCATAAAAACACAAAAATAAAGTTAGCACTGTAAACTTTATTAGATATTAATTTCAATAAATAAAGTAATTATGAAATTCAATGTCAAGAACTCAGGATTTAACATACAGTAGAATATTCTAATAATTCATTTTCTATCAGATCATATCTTTCATTATTAATACTATTAGCTTTCTTAATTATCTAATAATAACTTTATTTCTGGAAAATAATAAATTAACTTATCTCTTAATTTATTATTTTTATGATTACTTAAATTAGAATAAATATATTCAGCATTAAACATTTTTTATTTAAAAATACAGAATTCTTACTTATTTATAAGCCACATAATAATTTTACTTTATACTGGCAAGTATTGTGATATTAACATTTAATTCCAGTAAATAGCGAAATCTAGAACTAATAAAATAAAGAAACCTCAATCAAACAGCGTATTATGTTGTTTTAATTTCATCTATTTACATTATTAAGAGCTTCCTGTTATAACTTAAAACATCATCACAACATTATTCTTTCTCGTATAAATAGCCTTTAAATAACCTTTTGCTGTTATTTATTGTCACCCTATTTTATTCGCTAATTTAAAAAGAATTTAATTGTGAACTTATTATTTTTATCACGATGATTATTATAGGTTGTTATTATGACATCACAATCACACTCCACTCAGCCGTTGAGTCAACCTACGGCAAGACCATTGAACCGCAGCGACTATAAAACGTTAGGTTTATCCTCACTAGGGGGAACTTTGGAGTTCTATGATTTCGTGATCTTCGTGTTCTTTACGAAAACATTGAGCCATTTGTTCTTTCCTGGTGATAACGCCTTTATTGCACAAATGCAGACATTAGGTATTTTTGCAGCCGGTTATCTTGCTCGTCCTCTGGGTGGCATTATTATGGCACACTACGGAGATATTATTGGTCGTAAACGTATGTTTACCTTAAGTATCTTCTTAATGGCTGTACCAACATTAGTTATTGGTTTATTACCCACTTATGCCAGCATTGGTGTTGCTGCACCATTATTGTTGTTATTAATGCGTATTATGCAAGGTGCGGCTATTGGTGGTGAAATGCCAGGTGCTTGGGTATTTATCGCAGAGCACACACCGAAACAACGTTATGGCTTAGGTGTAGGAACGTTAACCTCTGGTATTACAGGCGGTATTTTATTAGGTTCCATCGTTGCAATTATCGTTCAACGTAGCTATACCAGCCAAGAAGTGAATGATTTTGCATGGCGTATTCCCTTTATTTTAGGTGGCGTATTTGGCTTAATTTCTGTTTATTTACGTCGTTTTTTACAAGAAACCCCCATATTTAAAGAGATGGCGGCGAAAAAAGCGTTAGCACAAGAAATGCCCGTAGTTTCAGTTATTAAGAATCACAAGCAAGCGTGCTTAATTACGGCTGCGTTAACATGGTCTTTATCAACAGCTATCGTTGTCACCATTTTAATGACACCAGGTGTGATTGTTGAAGGGATCTATAAAATTGATAGAACAACGTCATTGGAAGCGAACTGTGTTGCAACATTAACTTTAACCTTAGGTTGCATATTCTGGGGTTGGATTGGTGACAAATTAGGAACACGCGCATCAATGACATTATCATGGGGTGGTTTGATTGTTACCGCGTTCCATTTCTATGGCAGTTTAGATCCAGCAATGTCTGGTTTTCAGTTAGCATTTAATTATGGTTTGATGGGCTTTTTTGTAGGAGCGATTGCAACTACACCTATTGTTAGCACAAGAGCATTTCCACCATCAATTCGTTTTTCTGGTTTGTCTTTTGCTTACAATATGGCTTATGCCTTATTCGGTGGATTAACACCGATGTTGACAGGAATATGGTTAGAAAAAACAGCAATGGCGGGTGCCTATTATGTCGCTGGCGTATCATTATTAGCTATTGCAGTCGCTTTCTTACCTTTAGCGTATAAAGGTTGGGCGGCAATAAAACCCACAACAAGAGAGAAAGATGTTGCATTGCAGATTGATAAAGTAATTGGTTAAGCCTTTATCAATGTATAAATATGTTCTATAAGTATCCCCTTATACAATACCGCCCTTACTAAGAGCGGTATTTTTTTGAATTGAATTTTATGGCAAGAAATACAAAAAAGGATGCCTTATGGCATCCTTTTTTCTTCTTAAAATTTTGTTTTTTTAATGGCAAAAATTACTGTGTCATTTTACTCAGCATAGGTGCTGTAAGCAGCATTAGAACTGCGATAACACCTGTTACAATACCGATTTGTAAGAAGACACTGCTGTAAATTTCTAATGAAGCATGAGCGCTTTGTACATCTTCAGGTACTGCCATTAAACTCGCAACTTTACCTGCAATAATTGCTGCGGCTGCCGAAGTTAAGAACCATGCGCCCATGATAAAGCCCATTAAGCGCTGTGGTACAAGTTGAGCAACCATTGCCAGGCCAAGTCCTGAAATCATTAGCTCACCGATACTTTGGAAACCATAACTTGCGACTAACCACCATGAAGACACAATACCTGCTTCATTTGCCATGCTTGCACCCAGTGGTAACACTAAGAATGCAGTCGCACTTAAGAACATCCCTACGGTGAACTTATATGGCATTGGCAGTTTATCACCCATAAAGTTATACACAGCCGCTAATAGAGGGCTTGCTAACATGATCCAGAATGGATTAAGTGATTGGAATTGTTCTGGTTCAACACTGAAACCTAACAGAGAGTGTTCTACGTTATGGATTGCGAAAAAGTTTAAAGACGTTGGCATTTGATCGTAAAGAACAAAGAAAACCACGGCTTCAACCATCAATAAGAATGCAACGATCATCTTGCGACGTGCAGCACCTTTCATCATAAAAGTTTCACGCGCAAAAATCAGGATGATACCTAATGAGATGATGGCTAAAGACCAGCTTGCCACTTCATTATTGTGTAACAGCCAAGTCGATAACGCAGTGAGTGCAACAATACCCACCAGCGTTAATAATAATTTTGAATAATTAAGCGGTTCAAAGTCAGGTTTAGAACCTTTATCTTTGATCCAACCACGGCAAACCATAAAGTTTGCTAAGGTGATCAGCATACCTACAACGCTTAATGCAAACGCAACATCCCAACCATAATTAGCCGCTAACCACGGTGTTGCTAACATAGATAAGAACGAACCTACGTTGATAGACATATAGTACATAGTAAATGCACCGTCTAATTGCGGATCGTCTTTCTCATAGCATGTTGCTAATAATGAAGATGGGTTGGCTTTAAATAAACCATTACCTACTGCAATCGTTGCAAGTCCCCAATAAATCACATCTTTATCGTGATCAGAGAATGCCACCATTGCATAACCAATTGCTAGTACGATCGCTCCAAGAATAATAACCCTTTTAGTACCAAGGATTTTATCCCCAAGCCATCCACCGATAGCAACAAAGCCATAAACTAATGCGGTAAATGCAGCAAAAACAGTGATAGCTTCTGCTTCACCCATGCCCAGCATTTTAACCAAGTAAACGGCCATGATCCCTTGCAGACCGTAATAGCCGAAACGTTCCCATAATTCGATTGAGAAGATGAGATAAAACGCACGAGGCTGTTTAAATGCATTCAGGCTCGGTTTTTGTCCATCGTCAGGTGTGTTTGCAGTTGACACTAAAAACCTCTAATTATTCTATTACGCCTTTATATTTAGGCTAATTTTTTACAAAAATTTCGTTATTTAAGACAGAGTTAAAGCTCGGTGAATTTCATACTGGATTGTTATTCTTTGAAAAGAGTTCAACGCAGAGAAAAACAAGGTTGGCATTCTATCACTGGAAAGCATAATTATCTAAGAATTATAACTAACTATTGCGTTTTATCATAGTTACAGGCATTTGTACAAAATAGTTATGCGGTTAAAAAAACAGCGAACAAAATAACTCACTGATAATCAATAATTTATTTTCCACTTAATTATCCCTATATAAACAATTAAGCTACGCTACTGCTTATCCATATTTTGCAAAATTATCTCTTATTGAATAACAACGATAAAATAATGCCAGTAGTAATTTGTTTTAACTGATTAAAATAACGTCAACAAAACACATTCCTTGACTTAATTTCCATATTTCCTCCATTTTTAACTGTGAAGAAACAGGTAGAATGTCACCATTCCAGATTTTCATTTCAGTATTTCTGATTAGCTAGTTGCCAGTGGGATCACAAAAGTAATGAATAAAAACAAAAATGCTAAAAAAAGAGTTTCTCTCATTATCGCTTTAATCGTCGTAATCGCAGGGGGTTACGCCTATTGGCAATTTAATGCAGCAAAAACAGCGTCGCCCGAAAATAAAGGGACTCAAGCAACAAACGCACAAAATCGAGGTACATCTGGATCTCGTCGTCCTCCTTTGCCGCCTGTTCAAGTTGCGACATCAACACAAGAAGATGTCCCTCAATTTTTATCGGCTTTAGGTACAGTAAAAGCCACTAACAGCGTAACCGTCACTAGCCGTGTTGAAGGTCAATTAATGGCGCTACATTTCACTGAAGGCCAACAAGTTCAAAAAGGTGATTTATTAGCTGAAATTGACTCTCGCCCATTTCAAGTTCAATTAGCTCAAGCTAAAGGACAACTTGCAAAAGATCAGGCTACATTAGCTAATGCGCGTCTTGATTTAGCGCGTTATCAGAAATTAGCAAAAACCAATTTAGTCTCACAACAAGAACTAGATAATCAGCAAGCTTTAGTAAAACAATCTGAAGCGAGTATTCGTATTGATGAAGCCTCTATCAGTAATGCACAACTGCAACTCACTTACAGCAAAATCACAGCACCTATTTCAGGTCAAGTGGGTTTAAAACAAGTGGATGTCGGTAATTATATTTCTGGTGGCTCATCGACACCTATCGTCGTTATCAATCAAATGGATCCTGTTGATGTACTTTTTACATTGCCAGAACAAGATCTCGCGCAAGTTATTCAAGCACGTAAAAATAATGCAGATTTACCTGTCACCGCATTAGATAGAAATAATCAATTTGAATTAGCTAAAGGAAAATTATTTAGTGTTGATAATCAAATTGATGCAACTACTGGCACCATTAAATTAAAAGCGCGTTTCCCTCAGCAAGAAACAACACTGTTTCCTAACCAATTTGTCAATGTCCGTCTTTATGTCACTACATTAGAAAAAGCAGTTGTTATTCCTAATGCAGCACTACAAATGGGTAATGAAGGCCACTTTGTTTGGGTTGTGGATAGCGAAAATAAAGTGAGTAAATTACGTGTTGAAGTTGCCTTACAAAATGCGGAAAAAGTCGTGATAGCCTCCGGTTTATCAGCAGAACAACGCGTTGTCACCGATGGTGTGGACAGATTAACACAGGGTGCGAAGGTTGATATCGTGACTCCGACAGCGCCAAAGACTAAAGAAAATAACCGTGTTGTTGCGGAGAAAGCGTAATGACCGAAAAAACACACGGTACAGGTGGGGGACCATCTCGCTTATTTATTCTGCGCCCTGTTGCAACAACCCTTTTTATGGTCGCCATTCTATTAGCTGGAATTGTTGGCTATCGTATGCTGCCCGTCTCAGCATTACCTGAAGTTGATTATCCCACTATTCAGGTCGTTACTCTCTATCCCGGAGCAAGCCCTGATGTAATGACATCAGCAGTTACGGCTCCATTAGAGCGTCAATTTGGACAGATGTCTGGATTAAAACAGATGTCGTCACAAAGCTCTGGTGGTGCTTCGGTGATCACACTGATGTTCCAATTAACATTACCATTAGATGTTGCAGAACAAGAAGTACAAGCTGCGATAAATGCGGCAACTAATCTGCTTCCATCCGATTTACCTTATCCGCCAATTTACAGCAAAGTAAACCCAGCAGATCCGCCTATTTTAACCTTAGCTGTGACTAGCTCAACCTTACCGATGACACAGCTGCAAGATATGGTTGAAACTCGTATCTCGCAAAAGATTTCACAAGTTAATGGCGTAGGTTTAGTGGCTTTAGCTGGTGGCCAGCGCCCTGCTGTTAGAGTCAAACTCAATGCACAAGCCGCAGCATCTTACGGTTTAGATAGCGAAAAAATTCGTGTAGCAATCAATAATGCGAACGTTAACTCAGCGAAAGGCAGCCTTGATGGGCCAACTCGCTCTGTGACGTTATCCGCTAATGATCAAATGAAATCATTAGAAGATTACCGCCAATTAATCGTTACTTATAAAAATGGCGCACCAATTCGTCTATCTGATATTGCAACTATTGAACAAGCAGCTGAAAACAATCAGCTAGGTGCATGGGCGAATAATGAGCAGGCGATTATTATTAATGTTCAACGTCAACCCGGTGTTAACGTTATTGATACTACTGATAATATCCGTAATTTATTACCTGATTTAGTCTCTAATTTACCGAAATCCGTTAATGTTGAGATCTTAACAGACAGAACCACAACGATCCGCGCTTCAGTTAAAGATGTGCAGTTTGAACTTGGATTAGCTATCGCTCTTGTGGTGATGGTGATTTATCTCTTTTTACGTAATGGTGTCGCAACCTTAATCCCAAGTATTGCCGTACCGCTTTCATTAGTGGGTACATTTGCTGTGATGTATTTTTGTGGATTCTCTGTCAATAACCTTACCTTAATGGCATTAACCATTGCCACAGGCTTTGTTGTCGATGATGCCATCGTTGTAATTGAAAATATTTCCCGTTATCTCGAACGTGGGGATAAACCACTAACAGCCGCCTTAAAAGGCGCTGGCGAGATTGGTTTTACCATTATTTCGCTTACCTTCTCTCTGATTGCCGTACTGATCCCACTGTTATTTATGGGAGATATTGTAGGCCGCTTATTTAGAGAGTTTGCAATCACCCTTGCTGTCGCCATTCTAATTTCTGCGGTGGTTTCACTCACATTAACGCCAATGATGTGTGCTCGATTGCTAAAACCTGAAAATGAAATCAAGCACAACCGTTTTGAAATGGCGTGCGAGCGTTTCTTTGAAAGAATGATCGCAGTGTATGCCGTTTGGTTAAAACGTGTTTTAAACCATCAATGGATAACCCTTGGCGTAGCACTTAGCACATTAGTGCTGACTGTATTGCTCTATATGTTTATTCCTAAAGGCTTCTTCCCATTACAAGATAACGGGCTATTGCAAGGAACCATTGAAACTTCACAATCCATTTCTTATCAAGCAATGGTAGAAAAACAGCAACAGGTCGTTGATAAATTAATTGATGATCCTGCTATTGATAATATTGCTAGTTTTGTAGGAATTGATGGAAGCAACGCAACCTTAAACACTGGCCGTTTGCAAATTACGTTGAAGCCACTTGATCAGCGGGATTCCCGTATTGATGTGATTATTCCTCGTTTACAAGAACGTATTGCTTCAATTTCAGGAATGACTCTCTATCTGCAACCTACCCAAGATTTAACGATTGATACGCAAGTTTCCCGTACTCAGTATCAATTTACGCTACAAGCAACATCATTAGATGAATTAGCTTATTGGGTGCCAAAACTTTCTCAAGCACTAAAAGATAGCCCTGAACTAACTGACATCAGCAGTGATTGGCAAGATAACGGCATGATGGCGTATATCAAAGTGGATAGAGATTCAGCAAGTCGTTTAGGCATTTCAATGAGTGAAATTGATAACGCACTTTATAATGCTTTTGGCCAGCGTTTAATTTCAACTATCTATACTCAAGCCAATCAGTATCGCGTGGTATTAGAACAAGATATTCGTAATGGTGATGGATTACAGGCACTTTCAGCCGTGCATTTAACGGGTAAAGATGGTGCGATGGTACCTTTATTATCTATTGCATCCGTCGAGCAACGCTTAGCACCACTTTCTATTAATCATCAAGAGCAATTTCCTTCAGCGACCTTCTCTTTTAATGTCGCTGAACAATCTTCTCTTGAAGAAGCCGTGAAAGCGGTGAAATTAGCTGAAGAGCAAATTTCTATGCCGAGAGATATCACCACTCAATTTCAAGGTGCGACGTTAGCATTTGAAAGTGCGCTTTCAAGTACTTTGTGGCTGATTATCGCAGCAATTGTCGCAATGTATATTGTATTAGGTGTGCTATATGAGAGCTTTATTCATCCTATTACTATTTTATCTACACTACCAACAGCAGGTGTCGGCGCATTATTGGCTTTAATTGCCGCAGGCAATGAGCTTGATATTATTGCAATCATTGGGATCATCTTGCTTATCGGGATCGTAAAGAAAAATGCGATCATGATGATAGACTTTGCCCTTGCTGCTGAACGAGAGCAAGGTTTAACGCCTTACGAAGCGATTTATCAAGCGTGTTTATTACGTTTTCGCCCAATCTTAATGACCACAATGGCCGCCCTTTTAGGTGCTTTACCTTTAATGTTAAGTACGGGTGTAGGGGCAGAATTACGTCAGCCATTAGGGGTTTGTATGGTCGGTGGCTTAATTATGAGCCAGATCTTAACCCTGTTTACGACACCCGTAATTTATCTGTTATTTGATAAATTATCGCTCTACATCAACCGTAATAAACACGTCGAGAATAATAACGGGGCTGTATCATGAAGTTCTTCGCCCTCTTTATTCAACGCCCCGTAGCAACCACGTTGCTCAGTTTGGCGATTTCGCTATGTGGTGCATTAGGGTTTATGTTGCTCCCTGTTGCTCCATTGCCCCAAGTGGATTATCCAGTTATTAATATTTACGCCTCCTTACCTGGGGCGTCGCCAGAAACGATGGCGTCATCTGTGGCAACACCGCTTGAGCGCTCTTTAGGCCGAATTGCGGGTATTGATGAAATGACATCAAGCAGTTCGCTTGGAAGTACCAGCATTACGCTGGTGTTCGATTTAAACAAAGATATCAATACCGCAGCTCGTGATGTACAGGCCGCGTTAAATGCCTCACAAAGCTTGTTGCCTTCAGGTATGCCAAGCCGTCCGCGTTATTATAAATCGAATCCTTCTGATGCCCCGATTATGATCTTAACGCTCACCTCTGATACTCAGAATACAGGGGAGCTTTACGATCTCGCTTCAACACGGTTAGCACAAAAAATCTCACAAATTGAAGGTGTCAGTGAAGTTTCGGTTGGTGGCGGTTCATTGCCTGCGATACGTGTCGCCCTCAATCCTGACGCGTTATTTAACCAAAATGTCAGCCTCGATGATGTTAGAAAGGCGATTAGCCAAGCGAATGTGCGACGGCCTCAAGGCTTTGTCAATAATGACGAAGGACGTTGGCAGATCCAAACTAACGATGAGCTCAGTAAAGCGGCTGAATATCGCCCAGTGATCGTCCATTACAATCAAGATGCAGTAGTGCGTTTAAGTGATGTAGCACAAGTTACCGACTCAGTACAAAACTCACGAGCGGCTGGAATGAGCGGTGGAGAGCCTGCAATTTTGCTGGTTATTCGTCGTGAAGCGGGTGCCAATATTATTGAAACTGTAAATCGCATTCGTGATGAGCTTCCAGAATTACGTGAGCTTATTCCCGCAAGCGTTGACTTAAAAGTCGCACAAGATAGAACACCCACTATTCGCGCATCATTAGCAGAAGTTGAACGTGCGTTAGCCATTGCTGTAGCACTGGTTATTTTAGTTGTGTTCTTATTTTTACGCTCCGGCCGCGCCACACTGATCCCTGCGGTTGCTGTACCTGTTTCATTAATTGGTACCTTTTCAGCCATGTATCTTTGTGGCTTTAGTTTAAACAACCTTTCATTGATGGCATTAACTGTGGCGACAGGCTTTGTGGTTGATGATGCCATTGTGGTGCTTGAAAATGTTTCCCGCCATATTGAGAATGGTTTAAAACCTAAAGAAGCCGCCTTAAAAGGGGTTGGAGAAGTCGGTTTTACTGTCCTTTCAATGAGTATTTCTCTTGTTGCTGTTTTTATTCCATTACTGTTAATGGATGGTCTTGTTGGGCGATTATTTAAAGAGTTTGCCATCACCTTAACAACAGCTATTGCTATCTCGCTATTTGTTTCTCTGACGCTAACACCCATGATGTGCGCGCATTTACTCAAAGGGATGAAACCCAAAGCGCAATTGCATTTACGCGGTTTTGGTAAGTTACTTTTCCGCGCTCAGCAAGGTTACAGTGTCACATTGCAAGCCGCCTTGCGTCATCGACGCTGGGTTATGGCCATTTTTCTCGCTACTTTGGGCTTAAATACTTATTTATACATCAGTGCACCAAAAACATTTTTTCCCGATCAAGATACGGGGCGTTTAATGGGATTTGTACGTGCAGACCAAAGTATTTCATTCCAATCGATGAAAGAAAAAATGACTCGTT
The DNA here is from genome assembly GCF_003144325.1 of Proteus terrae. Lineage (GTDB taxonomy): Bacteria > Pseudomonadota > Gammaproteobacteria > Enterobacterales > Enterobacteriaceae > Proteus > Proteus terrae. Next base: position 83,849 of record NZ_PENS01000005.1, on the reverse strand, counting down.
TTATGCAGGAAATTAATGCAGATAAAGACGTTGATAGCGTAACGGGTTTTACGGGTGGCGGGCGTATTAACAGCGGATTTATGTTTATTTCCCTCAATCCGCTATCAGAGCGTACAGATAGCGCAAATCAAGTAATTAACCGCTTACGGACAAAATTAGCTAATGAACCGGGTGCCAATCTCTTTTTAATGCCAGTGCAAGATGTTAGAGCCGGTGGACGCCAAGCAAATGCCAGTTATCAATTTACATTATTAGCGGATGACTTAAGCGAGTTGCGTAAATGGGAGCCGATTGTCCGTAAAGCGTTAGGTGAACTGCCTCAGCTTGTCGATGTTAACTCTGATAAAGAAGATAAAGGCGCCGAAATGGCTCTTACTTACGATCGCGATACTATGTCGCAATTAGGTATTAATGTCAGTGATGCCAATAATCTGCTGAATAATGCTTTTGGTCAACGTCAGATCTCTACTATTTATGCACCGCTAAACCAGTATAAAGTCGTGATGGAAGTCTCTGAACAATATACACAAGATGTCTCTGCGTTAGATAAAATGTATGTGGTCAATAATCAAGGTGAGCGCATTCCATTATCCGCATTTGCAAGTTGGTATCCGGCGAATGCGCCATTAAGTGTGAATCACCAAGGATTATCTGCATCTTCAACTATTGCCTTTAATATTCCTGAAGGCTATACACTAGCTGATGCCATTAATTCTATTGAACGCACAATGACAGAATTAGGTGTACCCAATACCGTCAGAGGCACCTTTGCAGGTACGGCTCAGATTTTCCAAGAGACCATCAAATCACAGCTTATTCTTATCCTAGCGGCGATTGTAACGGTCTATTTGGTATTAGGTGTGCTTTATGAAAGCTATATTCATCCGCTGACCATTTTATCTACCCTACCTTCTGCGGGTGTGGGCGCCTTATTAGCATTACAGCTTTTTAATACGCCTTTTAGTTTAATTGCACTTATTGGCATTATGTTGCTGATTGGTATTGTGAAGAAAAACGCCATTATTATGGTGGATTTTGCAATTACTGCGCAACGTGAAGGTAAATTGTCGGCTAAAGAGGCCATTATTCAAGCTAGTCTACTGCGTTTTCGTCCTATTATTATGACAACGCTTGCTGCATTATTTGGGGCATTGCCATTGATGCTAGGTAGTGGAGATGGTGCCGAGTTAAGACAACCTTTAGGGATAACAATTGTAGGTGGTTTATTAATGAGCCAACTACTGACCCTTTATACCACCCCTGTTATTTATCTATTTTTTGATGGATTGCGTGAACGTTGGCAACAACGACGTATCAGCAAAAAAGAGGCAAATGCATGAAATTGAGAAGCAAGCTGTTCTTAGTGGTTTTCGCTACTTGTATGGTGGTCGTTCTCGCCATGCATATCGGTATTCGCGGTAGTTTTCAACAGGGATTTATTGGCTATATCAAGAAAAACAGTGAACAGCGTGCAACTCTTTTAGCAGAGGCCTTAACAGATCAATATACCTTAACGGGGGATTGGCGTTTCCTTAATAGAGATGATCGTTCTCTTTATCAAATATTGCGAAGTATTGACCAAATAAGCCAAAGCAGCGAAGGCCCTCCGCCAAGGGGATGGCGGACACAATTTTGGATTGTTGATAAAGACATGAAACGCTTATTTGGTCATGATAATCAATTTCCAGAAGAAACTTTCAGAAAACCCATTACTTTTCATGATGAAATTGTAGGATGGGTAATTGTAAGCGCTGCCGATAAAATCAGTAATGAAGCAGATATAAGTTTTGATAAACAGCAACTGCGCACCAGTTGGATAATTGCAGGTTTAACGGTTCTTTTTGCTTTATTGATCACTCTTATTCTTTCTCGCAATATGATACGCCCAGTTAAACGACTGGTTGAGGCGACACATAAATTAGCAGCTGGTGACTTTTCTGTGCGAGTAACGCCCACAAGCAAAGATGAAATCAGCCAACTCGCTATCGACTTTAATCAACTTGCCAGCACACTAGAAAAAAATGAGCAAATTCGGCGCGATTATATGGCTGATATCTCACATGAATTGCGAACCCCTCTCGCCATTTTAAAAGGCGAACTTGAAGCGTTACAAGATGGTGTCAGAAAACCCACAACAGAAACGCTAAACTCCCTTTTATTTGAAGTCACAAACCTGACAAAACTGGTTAATGATCTCCACCAGCTTTCATTATCAGATAGAGGCTCTCTAACTTATCGTAAAGATTTTATTGATATTAATGAGGTGATTTTGTTAGCTGTGGCTTCTTATCGCCACACATATCAAACTAAAGATATTACTCTGCTCACCGAATTAGATGATTTATCGCCACTCATTGTACAAGCTGATCCTGATAGGTTGATCCAGCTTTTCCATAATCTGCTAGAGAATAGCGTGCGCTATACTTATTCAGGTGGTCAATTACATATCAGTACCCAAAAAGGACAAAACCGTGTCATTATTTTATTAGAAGATAGTGCTCCGGGGCTTGATAGTGCGCAATACGAAGTTGTTTTCCAACGTTTTTATCGTGCAGAAAACTCACGAAATCGTGCAAGTGGCGGTTCAGGTTTAGGTCTTGCGATTTGCGAAAATATCGTTGAAGCTCATAATGGTAAGATAAGTGCCATGCCATCCTCTTTAGGTGGCGTGAAAATCCTTATAGAATTGCCCGCATATTCTGATGATCTTTAAGCCTATAACCATTGAGCCAATAAATGACAGTATCTGAATCACCCTATTCAATTCTGATTGTTGAAGACGAACCTAAACTTGCCCAATTGCTTATTGATTACCTTCAAGCATCTGGTTATCAAACGCATTGGTTAGCGGATGGTGCTGAAGTGAGCCATTATGTAAAACAGCAACATTACGATTTAATCTTGTTAGATCTCATGTTGCCAGTTAAAGATGGTATTACAGTCTGTAAAGAATTACGTCAGTTTTCAGATATTCCCATCATTATGGTGACAGCTAAAACAGAAGAAGTTGATCGATTACTTGGGCTTGAAATTGGTGCTGATGATTATATTTGTAAGCCCTATAGTCCAAGAGAAGTGGTAGCCCGAGTCAAAACCTTATTGCGTCGTTTTTATCGACCACAAGATATTGTTCAAAGCGATAAATTAGTCGTTATTGATGAACAGGCTTATCAAATCCAATACAACAATAAAATTCTCGATTTAACGACTGCTGAATTTCGTTTACTAAAAGCCTTAGCCACTCAACCCGGCAAAATATTAACCCGTGATCAGCTAATGGATCACCTTTATGATGACTACCGCATTGTGACGGATAGAACCATTGATAGCCATATTAAAAACTTACGACGCAAACTTGAGCAACTTAACGATCAAATTGAATTTATTCGCTCAATTTATGGTCAAGGCTATCGTTGGGAAACTCAAGCTTACCGTTTTCGATGATATTTTTTCAGGAATACATTGAACCTCGCTACACTTAAGCGCTAGAATCCACCCCTTTATGATATACCCCTACCCAATGTGTGGGGGACTGACTTGAAATCAGAACCAGGAAATTTAACCATGTTTACACCCGAATTGCTCTCTCCTGCTGGCTCATTAAAAAATATGCGCTATGCATTTGCTTATGGCGCAGACGCCGTTTATGCAGGTCAGCCACGTTATAGCTTACGTGTGCGTAATAATGAGTTTAACCACGAAAACCTTGCTAAAGGCATTCAAGAAGCCCACGAATTAGGTAAACGCTTCTATGTTGTGGTTAATATCGCACCTCATAATGCTAAATTAAAAACCTTTATCCGTGACTTAAAACCTGTCATTGATATGGGCCCTGATGCGCTGATTATGTCTGATCCGGGTTTGATCATGATGGTGCGTGAAGCCTTCCCTGAAATGGATATCCACCTCTCAGTACAAGCCAATGCCGTTAACTGGGCAACCGTAAAATTCTGGCGTCAAATGGGATTAACTCGTGTGATCCTGTCTCGTGAACTCTCTATTGATGAAATTGCCGAAATTCGTAAGCAAGTTCCTGATATGGAATTAGAGGTTTTCGTTCACGGTGCATTATGTATGGCTTACTCAGGTCGTTGCCTGTTATCTGGCTATATCAATAAGCGTGACCCGAACCAAGGTACTTGCACTAACGCTTGCCGTTGGGAATATAAAGTCGAAGAAGGCAAAGAAGACGATGTAGGTAATATCGTCGAAAAATACACACCAATCCCAATTAAAAACGTTGAGCCTACTTTAGGTGTTGGCGCGCCAACTGATAAAGTTTACTTGATCGAAGAAGCAAAACGTCCTGGTGAATATATGACTGCGTTCGAAGATGAACACGGTACTTATATCATGAACTCTAAAGATTTACGTGCGATTGAACACGTTGAGCAATTAACTCAAATGGGTGTGCATTCGCTGAAAATTGAAGGTCGTACTAAATCATTCTATTACTGTGCTCGCACAGCTCAAATGTATCGTCGTGCGATTGATGATGCGGTTGCAGGCAAACCCTTCGATCCAACGTTGCTAACGACATTAGAAGGCTTAGCTCACCGCGGTTATACAGAAGGCTTCTTACGTCGTCATACCCATGATGCATACCAAACTTATGAATATGGTTACTCTGTCTCTGACACACAACAATTTGTCGGTGAATTCACAGGTAAACGTGTAAACGGTTTAGCCGAAGTTGATGTTAAAAATAAATTTGTTTTAGGTGATAGCCTAGAATTAATGACACCAACTGGAAATATTCAATTCACGTTAGAAGAGCTGTTTAACAAAAAACAACAACCAACCGATGTTGCACCGGGTAATGGTCACATGGTTTATTTATCTGTTCCTGAAGATGTTGATTTAGATTTTGCACTGCTGATCCGCAACCTACAAGGTACAACAACACGTCAACCGCATAAAATTGATGCAGTAGAAGTGAAGTAAAGCGTCATAATCTGATTTAAAGTGGTCAATTTCAAATACAGATCACATCAATAATGATTTGTTTACCGTATCATCAGTTCCGAAAAATAAAGAACTAGAATGAATACAGTAAGACTAGGAACCACCTCCTTGGCAAATCCAATCTCCCTTGGATTTGCCTTTTCTTTTTATACCCTTCTTAATAGCTCTCCTTTACATACAACTCATTCTCTTTTTCGTTATCATTTGTAAAAAAAATAGTAATTTTCTCGATATCCATTACCTTTAAAAGAGTGATTCAATTAAAGGGACTCACCAATGAGTAAAATTAGTTTGCTAATCATTAATGGAAAAAGCGCTGATAACAGTGCATTGAGAAAAGCGGTTTACCAATTACGTAACGAAGGTTTTAATCTCCAAGTAAGAGTGACTTGGGAATCTAGTGATATACGACGTTTTGTACAAGAAGCTATCGATATGCAAGCCGAAACGGTGATTGCCGCAGGAGGCGATGGCACGATTAATAGCGTTGTTTCTGAATTAATCCACCTCTCACCCTCATCTTTACCGACACTTGGTATTATTCCCTTAGGTACAGCAAATGATTTTGCCACCAGCGCACAAATTCCTCGTGATATGGAAAATGCACTTAACTTAGCTGTTAAAGGACGTGCAATACCTATTGATGTAATCGCCGTGAATGAGACCCACTATTTTATCAATATGGCATCAGGGGGCTTTGGAACCAAAATCACAACAGAAACGCCTGAAACGTTAAAGTCTGCATTGGGCGGAGCCGCCTATTTTATTAATGGCCTTTTAAGTATCGATTCTTTAAAAGCGGATCACTGCACAATTGAAGCTGAAAATTTCCACTGGGAAGGAGAGTCTCTTATTTTGGCTATCGGCAATGGCCGTCAAGCTGGCGGTGGACAAAAATTGTGTTCTGATGCCTTAATTAATGACAATAAACTCAATCTCACCATCGTTGAAGCTCATGAACTTCTCCCTTCAATTTTAAGTAGCATGTTTGATAGCAAAAAGAATGACAAGATAATTGAGCGAGAAAGCAGCTGGGTAAATATTAGCGCTTCTCATGAAATGGTATTTAATTTAGATGGAGAACCCCTTTTAGGGGATAAATTTGAATTTATTGTGTTACCTGAAGCGATCCACTGCCGGTTACCGCCTCAATGTGACTTGTTATCTTAATGTAGATAAATGACAATCACTCTCATCTCATCATGAACTGGAGTATGTAATGACTGATATAGTAAGTTTGTTAGGTGCTGATGCGAAATCATTATTAGAACATCGTTGCCAAACCATCCCGAGCGAAAATCTCTACCTGCCAGGTTCTGACTTTGTTGATCGTGTCATGATTGATAACAATCGCCCTAATAGCGTGTTACGTTCAATGCAAACCCTGTTTAATCACGGGCGTTTAGCGGGAACGGGTTATCTGTCTATCCTACCTGTTGACCAAGGTGTGGAACACTCTGCCGCAGCCTCTTTTGCAGCAAACCCACTCTATTTTGATCCGAAAAATATTGTTGAGTTAGCTATTGAAGCAGGTTGTAACTGTGTTGCCTCTACTTATGGTGTTCTTGCTTCTGTTTCTCGTCGCTACGCACACAAAATCCCTTTTCTTGTGAAACTAAACCACAACGAAACCCTAAGCTACCCAGCGCAATATGACCAAACACTGTATGCCAGTGTAGAACAAGCCTTTGAAATGGGTGCTGTTGCAGTGGGTGCGACCATTTACTTTGGTTCACAAGAAAGCCGTCGCCAAATTGAAGAGATTTCAATGGCCTTTGAACGTGCTCATGAATTGGGTATGGTCACCGTCTTATGGGCTTATTTACGTAACCCAGCCTTTAAGAAAGATGGCGTTGATTACCATGCAAGTGCGGATTTAACCGGTCAGGCAAACCATTTAGCCGCCACAATTGGTGCTGATATCGTTAAACAAAAAATGGCTGAAAATAACGGTGGCTTTAAAGCGATTGGTTTTGGTCATACTGATGAGCGTGTTTACACAAAACTCACCACTGAAAACCCAATTGATTTAGTTCGTTACCAATTAGCAAACTGCTATATGGGTCGTGCGGGATTAATTAACTCTGGTGGTGCTTCAGGTAATAATGATCTTGAAGATGCTGTCCGTACCGCCGTTATTAACAAACGTGCTGGTGGTATGGGCTTGATCTTAGGACGTAAAGCGTTCAAGAAGTCAATGAAAGATGGCGTTGCCCTAATTAATGCAGTGCAAGATGTTTATCTAAATAAATCTGTCACTATTGCTTAATTGAACGATTTAATTGTGAAAGCCACTCAACTGAGTGGCTTTTTTTAATGTTGTTGTAGGTAGCCTTACCACCAGCGATGAAAATGGTGTACCGGACCAAAACCTTGCCCAACTTCTAAACTGTCAGCATGTTCTAACGCTTGCTGTAAATAGGCTTTTGCTTGTTCAACACAAGTTTGCCAATCAGAAACTTGAGGACGGATAGCCGCTAAAGCGGCTGAAAGAGTACATCCTGTACCGTGAGTATTTTTCGTATTAACGCGTTTTGAAGTGAATCGCCACTCGCCATCTTGAGTAAATAACCAATCAGGGCTTTCATTTTCAGTTAAATGCCCTCCTTTCATCAACACCGCTTTGCATCCTTGCTTTAGCAAAGCATAACCTTGTTGCTTCATCGTTGTTTCATCTTGAGCGACTTCACAACCTAGCAGTGCTGCCGCTTCAGGTAAATTAGGCGTGATCAAATCAACCAGAGGCAACAGCTGATTAACCATTTTATTAACCGCATCTGGTTGCAATAGCGGATCACCACTTTTTGCAATCATCACGGTATCAAGTACAACAAAAGGAATGGCATATTGCTGAAGTTTGTCGCAAACCACATCAATAATTGAAGCATTAGAGAGCATACCAATTTTGGCACTATCAATTCGAACATCAGATAAGACCGCATCTAATTGAGCAGCAACAAAATCGGGGGATAAATCATAGACACTACAGACACCACAGGTATTTTGAGCAACAAGTGCTGTCATTACTGTCGTGCCATAGACACCCAGTGCGGAAAATGTCTTCAGATCAGCCTGAATACCCGCACCACCACTAGGATCGGTGCCTGCGATAGACAATGCATTGAATCTCACTGATTAACTCCTCCTTTCACCAGTTACAGAAAAGTCGGACTCTGTTAATCAGCAGAGTTACCTTGACTTCCCTACGCTGGCATTATCCAGATCAGGTTATACGGGTTCATCTCAGCCATAAGGCGCCCCGAGCCAAAGCCTGTAAATTCAGGCGATAAGGAGTATCGCATGCTCAAGATAAAGATGCTAGTTTGATAGCTAATCTCAATAATAAGTAATCTATTTTTTGAAAACGTGTGAATAAACATTATCCACATATTTTTGTTTTGGGATAATCTGCACAAAAAATAGGCATCTTGCTAAACAAAACTTACACCACTTAAACGATTTATAAACCAACACAGATTTTTTCTTTTTTTTATTTAACTCTTCTTATTCGTTACTCTATTATCCTGCTGGAAATTAATCTCTTTAGATAAGTTGATGTTATTGATATTAATATTTCAATTAAGTCATAGAAATAGATATTTGGTTAATTTTTATATTGGAAATAACCCATCTTAAATAAGATCTCTTTATTCTTATTTATCAATAGATTATTTTCAATCTAATAAAAACTTAATTTTAAATTAAAAACAATACGCTACCATTAAAAGATAACAATATTGAATGTCTTAAATAAACACATTCATAAATACAACAAACTTGTTTATTTTCTTTATAACCGATTCTTATCCCTTAAGATTTTAGTTAAGAAGTAAAGTTTCAGATACCTCTTATCTTAAATACTTGTCGATTAAATAACACTATTAGTAACGTTTATTTGTCATCACCAGAATCATAGCAATGTCGTACTCGGAGTTATATTATGTTTTCGACCTATTTTCACCCTAGCGTTTTAGCAACCACGTTGTTTTCGCTTGCGTTAACAACAACTGCTTTCGCTTCTGAAAATAATTCCCCCCCACATCAGATTATTACTACAGAAAAACAGCAAACTACCAATAATGTATCTCAATCTAATAACGAAGAGAGTTATTGGGGAAAATTCAAACGTAATGTCAATCAAACTTGGGATAACGACCAATATAATTACTATTTACCGGTATGGACTTGGCATAACCGTTTTACTTACGATAGAGAAAAAACTAATCGCTATAACGAAACACCTTGGGGTTTTGGCATGGGGAAATATCGTTATGACAATGACGGTGATTGGCACTCTCTTTATGCGATGGCATTTATGGACTCAAATAATCGAGTTCAGCCTATTATGGGCTATGGTTTTGAAAAAATGTGGTATCCCGGTGATAAAGACGGGTTCCGTATGGGGGCAGGATTTACGCTAAGCATTACAGCGCGCCATGAATACAACTATATTCCTATGCCACTTCCTTTACCGTTAGTTTCTGTCGGCTACGGGCATCTTTCACTACAAGCGACCTATGTACCAGGCACTTATAACAACGGTAACGTATTATTTGCTTGGTTACGTTGGCAGTAATTTCCTTATTTTTGCTTATCAGAATAAGTGTAAACAATAAAAAGATAGAACATAAAAAACGCATCATTTAGATGCGTTTTTCTTATTCAACAAAATTACTCAATCAATCTGTAATAACTTAAATATCTTGGCTTGCTTGAGTACTATTAGGTGTTTTCTTCATACGGGAAACCTTAAATCCAACCCATAAGAATGCAATCCAGAATGGCATTAAAATCACCGAAATATTCACTTGTGGCATAAATAAAATAATCACTAATATCATGCATAAGAAAGCAAGGCAGATATAGTTACCATATGGATACCAAAGTGCTTTAAAGAAAGGTTCTACACCCTCTTTGTTTTTTGCGGCTCTGAATTTTAAATTCGCCAAACAGATCATAATCCAGTTAAGCACTAACGTAGTAACAACCAAAGCCATTAATAGCTCTAACGCCTGATCAGGTAATAAGTAGTTAACTAAAATACCCAATGAAGTCGCAATTGCAGATAACAGTAACGACACTACCGGCACACCACGTTTATTAATACGAGAAAGTGCATGTGGTGCATTACCTTGTTTAGCCAAACCATAAAGCATGCGACTATTAGAATAAACACCACTGTTATAAACAGACAGTGCAGCTGTTAATACCACAGCATTTAAAATATTCGCGATTAAGAAGTTATCCAAGTTATGGAAAATCAGAACGAATGGGCTTTCACCTTTAACAACTTGAGTCCAAGGATAAAGTGAAAGTAACACTAATAACGAACCGATATAGAAAATTAAAATACGATAAACAACTTGGTTAGTCGCCTTCGGGATACTGACTTTTGGATTTTCAGCTTCAGCGGCGGTGATCCCCACCAGCTCAAGTCCACCAAAAGAGAACATAACAATGGCTAATGCAGACATAAAGCCCGTAAAACCATGAGGGAAAAAGCCTAGCTCCCATAAATTGCTGACAGAAGCTTGAGGGCCGCCATTACCACTCGCCAATAAGTAGCTTCCAAACAAAATCATCCCGACAATCGCTAATACTTTAATAATGGCAAACCAGAACTCTGTTTCACCATACATTTTCACGTTAATCAGATTAATTAAGTTGATTGCCACAAAAAAGATAGCAACGGAAACCCAAACAGGAATATCGGGTAACCAATAGTTAATATATTTACCTGCCGCTGTTAATTCTGCCATACCGACAAGAATAAACATCACCCAGTAGTTCCAACCAGATAAGAAGCCTGCAAATGGGCTCCAATATTTATTAGCAAAGTGACTAAACGAACCCGCAACTGGCTCTTCGGCAACCATTTCGCCTAATTGGCGCATGATCATAAACGCAATAAAACCACCAATAGCATATCCTAAGATAACTGATGGACCTGTCATATTAATTGTTTGCGCTATACCAAGAAACAGACCAGCGCCGACAGCACCACCCAGCGCAATCAGCTGGATATGTCGATTTTTCAGACCGCGCTTAAGTTCTGTCTGTTGCGACTCTCTCGCCATACATCCTCTTCTCTTTATTATTTTATCAACTTAAAGTGTAAACTAATATTTACGATTTTGTTTATTTCAAGCCACCATTAAAACACTATTCTGACTTGAATAACAAATACATTTTATGCTAGGCGAAAAATAATAAGAAAAGCTATCTTTTAGTGATGTTTAGAGGGGAATAATGTGGTAAAGCGACAAAGGCCTTGCTGGAAATCCTCTCCACGATCGCAAAAATTATCTAAAGCCACAAGATAGAGGCCAAAGGTAATGGCTAATGCAATAATTAAGCTAATAATTATTTTCTTTGCGTTCAATTTAAAATCCTTTAAATACATTTTGTTAGTATGACTTATCACATCATAAGCATTCGCTTAAATACGATAACAAAACAGGGAGTTGTTGTTATAAAATCCGCAATCAATTATCTCTATGAGTAAATTTAGCATAACTTTCATTACGAAAGGTAAACGCTTCCTCGACAGACTTCAGATAATTTGCATTATTTTGCTCTAAACTGTATGCAAAATGGTCTTATATTATTCTAAGTACACATTTTGCCAACGATTAGAGATAGCTATCCATTAATATGGGTTTCTCTGTCTGCCATTTTTTGTATAAGATTAGGGAGTTAATTTTGATTTTTACCTTAACTTCATTGATAGAATGGAACTGTAATGCCACAAGATAATCATCTCGCATTGGTTTGCGCGCTAAGTAAATGGATTGAGGAGCATTTAGGTCGTGTTATCCATCTTGAAGAGTTGGCCGCTTATTCTGGATATTCTCTTTGGCACATGCAGAAAATATTTAAAGAAGTCACGGGCACCTCTTTAGGAAAGTATATCCGTCAGCGTAGATTAGCTGGTGCTATTCATTTATTACGCACCAGTGAGCGCTCTATCTTCGATATCGCCCTTGATTTCGGCTTTGGTTCACAATCTCACTTTACTTATATGTTCCGTAAAGAGTATGGCATCACGCCTTTCGATTTTCGGCAAAATCAAGAGATCGTTTTAGAAACCAAACAGCCTTTACATTTACAATCACCTTGTTGTGATTAACCCTTCCATTTATGTGGCATTATGCAGATAGCCTTTAATGTCACATAAATAATACTCAAGCTATGTGATGATAGACCGCTTCGCCCTTCCTTTATCATGATTGCTTTTATTTAATATGGGGATGCTAATGAGTATTAAGCTTATCGCTATTGATTTAGATGGAACCTTGCTCAACAAACAACACGAAATTACACCAGAAGTAAAACAAGCAGTCCAGCGAGCAAAAGAGGCGGGAGTTAAGATTGTATTAGCTTCAGGACGCTCTTTTAATGGCATCTCTCCCTATTTAAAAACACTCGGTCTTGATACCTCTGATTGTTACTGTATCAGCAATAATGGTAGCCAAATCCATCAAGCTGATAATGGTGAAGTTATTATTCAAGATCTGCTTAATTTCGAGGATTACCTCTATTTTGAAAACCTCGCTCGTGAAATAGGCGTCCATTTTCACGTTATTAGTGACAATAAGATTTATACCACCAATAGTCATATTAGCCATTTCACCTGCCAAGAAGCCTTTTTATCTTGGACACCGCTTTATTATCGCCCACTAAATGAAATGCAAACGGACATGTATTTTAGTAAGTTTATGATTGTTGATGCTCCTGCCGTTTTAGATAATGCCATTCAATATCTTCCTGCTAATATTTATGAACAATACAGCATATTACGTAGTGCTCCTTATTTTATTGAAGTGTTGAACACCAATGTCAATAAAGGGAGTGCGGTTCAAAAAGTGGCTGAACATTTAAAAATTACACCAGAAAAAATCATGTGTATTGGTGATCAAGGCAATGATTTAGCAATGCTGAAATATGCAGGTTTAGGTGTTGCGATGGAAAATGCCCCTGAAGAAGTGAAGAAAGCCGCTAAATTCGTCACACTTTCTAATGAAGAGCATGGTGTTGCAGTCGCTATCAATAAATTTATTTAAACACGATCTTTTTTGTGTTTTATCGTGAATGTCTACAAAATTATATAGCAATTGTGATCCTTAGCAGAGGATCACACTGCTTTTCGACCAAAAACATAGCCTTTTATTATTCTATAATTGCTGTTAAATGAGCGTTAAATCTGCCTTTCTTCTTACATATCCTTCAGAATTTGTTACTATCAATTCACTTTTCGTTATTCAAACTGCATTTTCACAACATATTAAGCTGTTAATTAGGCTAGATGTAGAATAACAAATATAAATCATTTATATATTTTCTTCACAGACAGGTAGTTTAAGTTATGCTTTCTACAAAAGATATGCTCGTTCTTGGAATGATGGTTTTTGCACTCTTCCTTGGCGCCGGCAATATTATTTTTCCCCCTATGGCGGGTTTTCAATCAGGAAACCTCTGGTTTAGTACATCTTTAGGTTTCCTTGTTACTGGTGTCTTACTCCCTTTCCTAACCTTAGTTATTGTTGCAATTCGCGGACGTGGTGAGCGTCTTTCAGTTGATTTGCCTTCATGGGTTGCCGTTATTTTCTGGGTAGCACTGTATCTTATCGTAGGCTCTACTTTTGCAATGCCTCGTGTCACCAATACCGCCTATGAAATGGGTTTCTTACCTTTAGGGCTTATTGAGAAAAATACGGCAACACACCTTACTTTTGCACTGATTTTCAATATCACTAGTATGTTCTTCATGCTAAAACAAGGCACCATGATCAGCGCCATTGGTAAGTTTATGACTCCGGCACTGTTAGTCCTACTGGTGGTTGTAGGTATTGCTGTTGTGGCTAAACCGATTTCTCCAATTGGTGAGCCAACAGGTCTTTATGCTGTTAATGGTTTCTTCTCTGGCTTTATTGATGGCTACCAAACCATGGATGTCCTTTCTGCTATGGCGTTCGGTGGTATCGTTGCTCGTGCTTTATATACCAAAGGCATCACTGAACCACGCCAAATCGGTTTTATTACCGTAAAAGCCGGCATGATTTCAGTTTTACTATTAGCTGCGCTTTATCTGTGCCTTTTCTACTTAGGTGCAACAAGTCACTCTGTTTCTGTCTTTGCTGATCCTGCACTCAATGCTACTAACGGTGGTCAAATTTTCTCACGTTATGTTGATGCATTATTTGGCTCTGTGGGTACTTGGCTGATGGGTGGTATTGTTTTATTAGCCAGTATGACAACACTTGTGGGTGTAACAAGTGCTGCCGCAGACTACTTTGCGACATTCTATCATCGTTTAGGTTATCGTTTCTGGGTTGTGGTATTTACATTAATGACCACAATCGTATCAACATTTGGTCTTGATACATTATTACGAGTGACTATTCCTGCGTTATTAATGATTTATCCAACATCAGTCACCTTGGTATTGCTACAATTTATTCGTAATAAATTAAAAGCACCTCGCTTTACCTATCGCTTTACCATTGCAATCATCGTCTTAATGAGCCTTTTCGACACATTGAAACAATTGAAGTGGTTAAATGCTGATTTACTACAATTATTTAGCTATATTCCACTTTCTGATTATGGTTTAGGCTGGGTATTACCAGGTGCGATTGCATTCGTAATTTCGCTGGTTGTCAGCTTAAACCTTAAAAAAGAAAACCTTCCAGTAGAAAATACAGCGAAATAATCATCATATAACACCTAATTTGTAATACTGATTGTAAGTTGATAAAAAAAGCGCCTGCCAAATTTCATATTGGAGACGCTTTTTTTTTGTCTAATTTATCACAGAAAATTTTAAGTTCGGTATTTTTCAATCAATGCCCTTAAAATTGCTTCTGACTGGGCATCAGGGATCCCATTCGCTTTCGTTGCTCTAAAATGCATTTGGAAGGCCTTCACGACTTTTTGTGCATTATTATCTAACACACCATTTGTTGGTGTTTGATAACCATATTGCTGTAATAACTTTTGAAAATTTGCCACATCAACAGGCTCTGAAGGATCTCGACCTGCTAAATAAGTTTGCACTAATTCCTTATCAGGCCAAGCACCTATTCCTTGGTTTGCTAATCTTTCCCAAGGGAATAAAGGACCCGGATCAACTTTTCTTTGAGGTGCAATATCGCTGTGACCTAAAACGTTTTGAGGCTCGATATTATGACGTTCAATAATATCTTTCATCACTACTGACATAGTCACAATTTGATCTGCGGTATAAGAATACCAATACCTAAACTTACCATTATCACGGTAGCCCAGATTGGCTATCTCAATTCCAATGGAGCAATTATTCAGGCTAGTTGCGTCTCCCCACTGGCTAATGCCCGCATGCCATGCGATTTGTCTTTCATCCACTAATGAAGTGATCACTGGTTTTCCGTCAATAGATGAAGGATGTGTGGGGATAAAATAATGACTACTGACTCGCCCCCCAGTAAGAACTCTCAGTGAGCGTTCATCATCTAGCGCGGTATAGTGCATCACCAGATATTTTACACAGTCATTAGCTTCCTGCTTATTAGGAATAACTTTAACTATATATTCACCTCTATCAACAAATTCTGATTGCTTGGCACAACTGGTTAAGAGACTTATTGCAATAAGTAATCCTATGTAATACCGACTAGACCTCATTTCTGATCCTTGATTTAATATTCCCAAAGTTAAATTGTAATAAAAAAACCCATATTAAAAAATATGGGTTATGTGTTTTGACGCTTTTTTTATTATTACTTTAGTTATTGCCCACTTTTTCACATCGAACTAAAGGCTCATCAGGAACAATATTTTCATCCCAAATCCCTTCTTCAATATCATCTTGCAACTCTGGATATTGGCGAATATCAAATGTAGGCAGTAAGCCGGCTTGTCGTTGCTGGTTATAATCTTTAACTAATTTTAAGGCGACACCAGAAAGTAAGATGATTGCGATTAAATTAGTCATTGCCATTAATCCCATTGAAAGATCGGCCATTTTCCAAACAAGAGGCATATCTGCTAAAGCGCCAAACATCACCATAGCTAAAGCCGCTGAACGTAAAAGAAATAGACCTGTTGTATGATTACGTCCAAGGAAAATCATATTACTTTCAGCATAAGCATAATTAGCAATAATAGAGGTAAAAGCGAAGAAGAAAATGGCAATAGCAATAAAAGTACTCCCCCAACCTCCCACACTCGATGACAATGCCAATTGTGTTAATTGAATACCGTTAATGCCTTCTGGATAACTATCGAGTACACCTGATGATAAAATAATCACCGCAGTAGCACTACAAATAACCAAGGTATCCATAAAAACACCTAGCATTTGAATATAGCCTTGAGATGCTGGATGTGGTGGATAAGGTGTTGCTGAAGCTGCAGCATTAGGTGCCGATCCCATACCTGCTTCATTAGAAAATAAACCACGCTGAATGCCTTGTGTCATCGCTTGGCTAATACCATAAGCAATTGCACCCGCTGCGGCTTCCTGTAATCCAAAGGCACTTTTAAAAATTAAAATGAAAACTTCAGGTAAGCGCTCAATATGATCTGCAACAACCCAAAAAGCTAATAATAAATAAGCTGTTGCCATAATAGGAACAACTAACTCAGCAACTCGTGCAATCCAACGCAGGCCACCAAAGATAATAAATCCGCTGGTTAGTACTAAAAATATCCCCACATAGAGTGGATCAAAATTAAAGGCAGAAGCTGTGGCTTGAGCAATCGAATTGGCTTGAACAGCATTAAAAACTAAACCGAAGGCGATAATCAAGAAAATGGCGAAGAGAACACCCATCCAGCGCATTTTCAGCCCTTTAGTCATATAATAAGCAGGACCACCACGGTAATTACCATCATCATCTTTTGTTTTATAAAGTTGCGCGAGCGTACTTTCTATTAATGATGTTGCCATACCAATTAAAGCAACTACCCACATCCAAAAAATAGCGCCAGGGCCACCTGCTGTTAAAGCAATCGCGACTCCCGTCAAGTTTCCAGTACCTACACGCGCAGCTAAACTGGTGCATAATGCCTGAAAGGAAGAGATCCCTGATTTATCTGACTTGTGGCTATTTTTTAAAATAGAGAACATATGACTAAAATGTCGGATTTGTATAAATCCAGTACGGATAGTAAAGTAAATACCTACTCCAAGAAGTAAGTAGATAAGAACATATCCCCATAAAATGTTATTCGCAAAGTTTATTAGCCCTGTCAAATTAATCCCCTTATATAATAACGTATATAACCTATCCTTACATCGCTATTGAAATAAAAAAGCAAGCAGATATCGTGTAATTAAGTCAATTACTGAATCGAATCCGTCTTAAAGTAATATCAAAGATTACTGTGTGAAAAGCGAACTAAATGTAACACAATATTGTGTGAGATGTATATTTTTTGTTTATTTTTTTACGTGTTATTATTTTATTTTAATTATCTCGTTAACTAAAACAAACAATATTGTAAAATAAAAAAACCATATATATCATTAGGATAAATAATTATTTTTTTATTTTATTTACTCGAAAAAGTAAAGTAAACACTTTGGTCATTAAGTTAATCAGTCATTTTAGAAAAAGAATAAACAGATTAAAAAAACATCAATTAATAATTTTTTCTATTTATCTAAAATAAGATTTAAATGAACTATTAAAGTCATTAATTAAAGTGTTTTTTAATATCTAATTTAACATTTTGATAATTAACATTTAAGAAATAAAGATTTTCACAACAATTAACAATAAATATTTTATATTGTCGTATTAATAAAATGCTTTAATATTAATAAGATATTAAGATTAGATAAAAAATAAACTTTACATCTTTATTTTATCACACTACTCTAATACATTAATTCTAACATGGTTTGTTATCTTAGATTTTTAAGAATGCTGTTGATTAGTTTCTCTTCTCTTTTTTATTCACTTGCTATTCATTAATAACACTCTTCTTATTTGAATATTAATTAAAGTTTAATAACACTTTATTTCATATTAATAAAAAAATGCAGAATCACGTAAGTTTACCTATTAACCATTTAGTTAATTTTATTTATACTATGTTTTTCCCTGGTGTTGTATTAATTTTTGCCCTGTTTCCCCAATAGGGCATTTTTTTATCCTAATATTTCATAGCCTTACCACAACCCCTTGTCAAATAAGATAAAATAAAAACACATGAAACATCTAATTGATAAATTAACATTATTTACCTATTTTTAATGCAAAATCTTTCATTTTTTTCATTGATCTAAATCAAGTTAAACATTAATATTATTTACTCTTCTTATAAGTAAACTGATTTTTCTCTATTTTAGAATTTATTTAATAAGGGTTGAAAATGTTTGTTTTATCATTAGCCTTATTTGAATTACCCATAAAGTGGTATAACAATTTAAAAGGAATAAGATTTTATTGTTATATTTAATGACCTTGATTAAAAATCGTCCCAAATAAAGTACATCATTTTTACTACACATTAATGACTAATATCTTTATTTGCTTGCATTAATAAGCATGCTCTTTTACCTTATTTATATCGTTACAGAGGGATAAATAATGAGTTATAACCTTTCAGAATTAACACAAGAAGAAAAAGATAAGCTAAATATAAGTTTAGCTGCTTCAGGCGTCGCTTTTAAAGAACGCTATAACATGCCCGTTGTAGCAGATGCTGTTTTAAGAGAACAACCTCAAGCTTTTCATGCTTTCTTTCAAGAAAGGCTGGTATTTTATCGCGCAAGAAGCCAACACTATTCTCGTTTACCTTATGAACCGCAGATAAAAAAATAGTCAAACACTCTCCGTGATTTTGATAATGGTAAAAAAAGAGATAAACCAAGATTTATCTCTTTTTCTTTCTATATATTAACTAAAACTTACTATCATCTATCTATTATTTAGGAGAAACATAAGTAATCGTATTGTCATCACAATTGACTTGAACATTGTAACGAAGGTCTGTTCTCGCCCCTCTTACATTCAATACCATCTGATAGTTATTATCCATCTTGATAACTTCATTGGCATTAATACTCGCAACAGGTTTTGATCCTAATGCATTTTTATCATCTTGCCAGCGAGGTAAACGATTTTGTAGATAATCATTTTTTACTCTTGTAACAAGTTGATTGTTATCTAAATTAACGCAACTCGCAAAGGGAGCGGAACGCACAATATCTTTATTAACCTTTTCGATACTTTCTGCAGATGCTCCAAAAGAAACAGCAAGTAAAAGACCTGCTCCAAGTACCCCTGTTTGACCAATAAACTTGCTTAATTTCATATAACCTCCCGAAAATATCCTTTAAAACAGGATGTGTTTTCATTAAGCATAGCACATGGTCAATAACACAATTGTGACATTTGTTAAAAAAATGTTTTATTCATTCTCATCATCAAATACGATGGAAACAGATTCACGAGTTGTATGTTTCTCTCTTAATTCTTGAGCGACTAACTGAATTGCCTCTCCGCTGCTCATTCCCTCAGCCATAAGAGATTGAATTTTTTCTACTGCTTTTTGCTGCTCTTCATGTGTTAATGTAGGCATTCCTAGAAACATAATGTTACTCTTATCTTTATTAACGTCTATTTTGTATTTACATGAATGTAATCTTTTTGATTACAATTTAATGTGCGAATAATACGACACACTTTGTTTATATGGTCATAAGATGGATATGCAATTACAACAACGTGAATTAACTTATACCCCTGATCTAGCATTACGGGTATTTTCTCCTATTGCCTCATTGCCTTGGTCTAGTTTACTTCATTCTGGCTTTGCCGAACATCCTCATAACCGTTTTGATGTTGTTGTCTCGGATCCGGCTGTAACTTTGGAAACGCGTAAGCAAACAACAACCATTAAAGAAAAAAATGGTGCGGTGAAACGTTCTAAAAAAGATCCCTTTACACTTATTCAATCTGCGTTAGAACAATTTAATTTCCACCCAGAGCATAATGAATCGTTGCCTTTCTTAGGAGGTGCTTTAGGTATTTGGAGTTATGACTTAGGCCGTCGTTTTGAAACTCTACCTGAAATAGCGAAAAATGAACTTAATTTCGCAGATATGGCGATTGGTATTTATGATTGGGCACTTATTGTTGATCACCATTTAAAAAAAGCCACTTTAATTAGTTATCACAATATTAATGAGCGTTTACAGTGGTTAGAAAACCAAGCATCCACATCTATTGATACTACATTTGCTTTAACAACTGATTGGCAATCAAACATTAGCAATGATGAATATAACGATAAGATTGCTAAAATTCATCAATACTTACTTTCGGGTGACTGCTATCAAGTTAATTTAGCTCAACGTTTTTGTGCAAATTATACTGGTAGTGAATGGAATGCATTCTTAACATTAAATCAAGCTAATAAAGCGCCATTCTCTTCTTTTATGTGTTTACCCAACAATTTTGTGATTAGTGTTTCACCTGAACGCTTTATTCATTTAGCTGATAATAAAATAGAAACACGCCCAATAAAGGGAACGCTACCTCGTAAAGTATTGTCAGAAGAAGATGATGAACAAGCACTGTTATTAGCAAACTCTCGTAAAGATCGCGCTGAAAACTTAATGATTGTTGATTTAATGCGTAATGATATTGGCAAAGTTGCAGTAACAGGTTCAGTAAAAGTACCAGAGTTATTTGTTGTTGAACGCTTCCCAGCAGTACATCATTTGGTCAGTACGATTACAGCGCAGTTACCTTCTCATCTAGCAGCAACTGATTTATTAAGAGCAGCTTTTCCCGGTGGTTCTATCACTGGAGCACCGAAAATCAGAGCGATGGAGATCATTGAAGAACTTGAACCTCATCGTCGCCATGGATACTGTGGTGCGATTGGTTATATCAGTTTTTGTGGCACAATGGACACCAATATCAGCATCCGCACTTTATTGACTGAAAAAAATAAAATTTACTGCTGGGCAGGTGGTGGTATTGTTGCTGATAGCGTTGCTGACAAAGAGTACCAAGAAACATTCGATAAACTTGGGCAAATATTAACTGTTTTAAGTGAGTCTACTATCGATGACACCCATTGATACTTTTATCAATCGTTTCCAACTCACATTACCTGATGACAAGGTAAATCAGCCTATTCATACCCAAAGATCGGCGGCAGTCTTGCTGCCGATTATCAATAAACCTAATCCAACATTATTATTAACTGAGCGTGCATCAACGTTACGCTCTCATGCAGGACAAGTCGCGTTACCCGGCGGTAAACGTGATCCTGAAGATAGCAGCCTTATTGCAACTGCACTAAGAGAAGCACATGAAGAAGTGGCTATTCCACCCAATGTTGTATCCGTTATTGGTCAGTTAGCCCCTTTACAAAGTTCTAGCGGGTATTTAGTCACCCCAATTGTGGGTGTTATTCCTGCAGGTTTACCATTACGCCATAATCCTGCTGAAGTCGCCTCTATCTTTGAAATGCCACTAAGTCATGTACTTAATGCCCAGCATTATCAGCCATTAGATTTTCATCGTGCTGGTGAAAATCATCGTATCTACTTTTATCCCTATAATGGACATCTTGTTTGGGGATTAACCGCCGCTATTTTACATAGACTCGCTCTGCATATTACTTAATACGCTATTTTATATCCAACCTGTGCTTTTTATCATCGCCTTCACAACTCTACTTAGCTATTTTAAAAAAATGTTGTAAACTACATCATTAACGGGACGATATAATCGTAAAAACGATCCCTTTACTATAAATAACTATATTTTATTCTTTTTAACCCTCTCTCTTATTATTAAGGAGTCTGACGTGATTAGCGTTTTCGACATGTTTAAAGTGGGCATCGGACCATCTAGCTCTCACACCGTAGGGCCAATGAAAGCGGGTAAAGAATTTGTCGATGATTTAGTCAGCCAGGAATTGATTGCGTCTGTCACTCGCGTAGCTGTTGATGTTTACGGCTCCTTGTCTTTGACAGGCAAAGGTCACCATACTGATATCGCAATTATCATGGGGTTAGCAGGTAACGCACCAGCTACTGTCGATATTGACAGCATTCCCGGTTTTATTCGTGAAGTTGAAGAAACTGGCAAGCTATCATTAGCAAACGGCCTAAAAGTGGTCGATTTCCCAGCAGAAAGTATGCATTTCAGTAATGATAATCTGTCATTACATGAAAATGGTATGACAATCCATGCTTTTGCAGGCGACAAAGAAGTCTATAGAAAAACCTACTACTCTATTGGTGGTGGTTTTATCGTTGATGAAGAAAATTTTGGTAAATCAACATTAAATAGCAAGCCAGTTTCATACCCTTATGCAAGTGCAGAAGAGTTATTAAAACACTGTAAAGAAACGGGTTTATCCATTTCTAGCTTAATGATGAAAAATGAGCTAGATCTGCATACTCAAGCAGAAATTAATGCTTATTTCGCTGATGTTTATAAAACAATGCAAGAGTGTATTGAACACGGTTTAAATACAGAAGGCGTATTACCGGGACCATTACGCGTACCTCGTCGCGCAGCTGCATTAAATCGCTTATTAACATCAAGCAACAGCCTGTCAAACGATCCAATGAAAGTCGTCGATCTGATCAATATGTTTGCACTGGCAGTTAATGAAGAAAACGCAGCAGGTGGACGCGTTGTCACAGCACCAACAAATGGTGCATGTGGTATCGTTCCTGCTGTATTGGCTTACTACGATCGTTGCATCGAACCTGTTACACAAGAAACCTACTTACGTTATTTCTTAGCATCTGGTGCAATTGGTATTCTTTACAAAATGAATGCTTCTATTTCAGGTGCTGAAGTAGGTTGCCAAGGTGAAGTTGGCGTAGCTTGTTCAATGGCGGCTGCGGGTCTTGCTGAATTATTAGGTGGAAGCCCTGAACAAGTCTGTATTGCTGCTGAAATCGGTATGGAACACAATCTTGGTTTAACTTGTGACCCAGTTGCAGGTCAAGTTCAAGTTCCTTGTATTGAACGTAATGCTATTGCTTCAGTTAAAGCCGTTAATGCTGCACGTATGGCAATCCGTCGTACCAGTGAACCTCGTGTTTCTCTCGATAAAGTCATTGAAACCATGTATGAAACAGGTAAAGACATGAATGCTAAATACCGTGAAACATCACGCGGTGGTCTTGCAATCAAAGTCCAGTGTGACTAATTAGCATTATTTAGACAGAAAAAGCCATTCAAAATGAATGGCTTTTTTATTTTCGCTACTTTATTTTTAATCATCGCTTAACCCTTAGATAACTAAAGATAATAATCATAAAGTAACCATTTAAAATTAAGTAGTATATCTTTCTATAATTTAAAAATTTCTTATTTTTCTATATTAAACATAAGTATTAAATATACGCATTAAATATAGGCTCATTTAGTATTCATTTAATTTTATAAAGAATAAAGCTTATAATTTTCAGGTGTATTCATTTCTATAAAAAAACTAATTTCTTATTATAAAAAGAATTAAAATCCATTGTTTATTATATGGTTAATTATTCATCATATTGAAATTTATCATTTTTTTAACATCTAATTATTATTTACAATATATTTAAAATTGCCAAACTTAATAATGATAATTATTATCAATATCATCTTTGGAATATAATAAATAATATGTTGCCTTTCGAAAATAATATGTTATCTTCTGCACCAAGTCATTGGGGAGTAGCCTGTCTTAAAATAAAAAACATTATTTTAAGAAATCTGTATCAACATACTCGCTTATTTTCATCTAGCGTGGTGCAGATGCCGTAATACGGTTGGCAAGACCATAGACACATGATTGTACTTCTTTGGTTGGGGGTCAATTGTGTGTATATGGAAATACCCCAACCGAGGCTTTATTATGAGTTTCTACGCTACTATCATTCTCGCCCTTGCCCTTTCTATGGACGCATTTGCTGTCGCAGTCTGTAAAGGTGCCACATTACACAAACCTCGTTTTCGTGAAGCACTCCGCACTGGATTTATATTCGGTATTATTGAAGCCAGCACACCCGTTATTGGTTGGGCACTAGGTTTATATACTAGCCAATATATTATTCAATGGGATCACTGGGTTGCCTTTGGATTACTGTTTGTTCTTGGTAGCCGAATGATTTACCAAAGCTTAAAACGTGGTGATGATTGCCCTTGTGAAGAAGATGCCCCACAACGCCACGGCTCACTGTCTTTAATCGCAACAGGTATTGCAACAAGCCTTGATGCAATGGCAATTGGTGTCGGTTTAGCGTTCCTTCAAGTCAATATTGTTCATACCGCAATGACGATTGGTATGATGACTATGATTATGGCAACTCTGGGTATGCTAATTGGCCGTTATATTGGTCCAGTACTTGGAAAAAAAGCAGAAATTATCGGTGGGATCGTATTAATTGCAATCGGCTTTAATATTGTCTTCGAACATTTAGAATTATTTATGTACGCCAAATAATCGCTAATATAACATATTGAAAAGCTTAGGTTTGAAATATTACAACCTAAGCTTTTTTATTAATTTAATAAAATATTTTTAATTTTGCGAGATTAAGCATGACGTTGGTAAACACGAATTAAAAAATCGGTTTCACATTCAAAATTTTTACTTTCCGCTAATGACTGTTTTACTTCTTCACTAGCGCGCCATGCAAATGGTGTCATTTGTAATAAATCAAAAGCCTGCTTGCCGTTTAAATTCATCATATAAGCAACTTGATGTTCAGATACTTTATTAAATCCATCAAAATATTCTTCTTTTAATGGATGAAGATGTACTTCTGAATAAATCAGTGCTTTTAACTGATAGAGATGACGAGGGGCTGGTGTAACAGTAATGATATAACCATTATGCACAATAACTCTTGCTAACTCATCACTATTACAAGGGGCGTAAATACGCACAACCGCATTTAAAGAGGCATCACAAAAAGGTAAACGTTGACTTGAAGCTACACAAAAGTGAATTGATGAATAACGTTTAGCAGCATATTTAATCGCAACTTTAGAAACATCTAAACCATACACTTGCGGGTTATGTGATTTTAGATTTTGATAAAACTGATTGGTGTAATAACCCTCACCACAACCAATATCCAAAACAACACTGTTATCTTCAGGCAATAATGTTTGTATTAACTCAGCCACTTTATCTCGCATTGGCTGGTAAAAACCTGCATCTAAAAACTCACGGCGTGCGTTGATCATTTCAGCGCTATCACCAGGCTCTTTTGAGCGCTTAAATTGCACCGGTAACAGATTTACATACCCTTCTTTAGCGCAATCGAACTGGTGATTATTATCACAAACCCAACTGTGAGCTTGAAGAGAAAGTGCCTGATAACATAATGGACATTGATAGGACATAGTAATATTTTTTGTATAACCCAGAATAAAATTGGGAGAGATAATAACATACCTCACCCAACCTTGCGGAAAACCTTACTTTTTATTTTTAATCTTAAATTATACTCTCTATGCTAAGTTACTTAACAGCCACAACTTATAGGCAAATCAACTTCGCTTAAGTTTTTCAGTGTTAGCGATAAATAACGCAATAACTAACAGCAAAATTGCACCTGATTGAATTAGCGTATCAACAGAGTCTTTATGCTCAACAATAATTAAACGTACGATTGCCGTTATCCCAATATAAATAAAATATCTAAGTGGGAAATGTCCGCCAGATAAAAAATACTTAACAATAAGCGCAATAAACTCAAAATAAAGAAAGTAGATCAAAATACCTTCTAGCAATTGATAAGACGACTCTTCTGCACCTAAATTAAATAATAATGAAGCAATTACGTACGTTTCTTTGATAAGAAAACTAACCAGTACAATTGCTAAAATAAGTAATCCAATATTAAGCACCCACTGTAATATAGTGGCAATACATTTCAGTAAGTCTTCGCTTGATTTTCTCATATAAACTATAACCTAGTGGGATCATCCATGATGTGTAAAAATGATAAAAGGCCTATTAGGCAATTTTGCTAAATTTTAATAGATTTATGCATTCATCACACTATTTTTTATCTTTTAGAGCCAAAAAACCAAGAATAATGATGCAATAATCGCAATATTTGCTTTTAAATTTCAACTTGTAAGCCAGTTTACTTATACTTAATTTAAGAGCTAATTTATTGAAAAGGCACACTATGGCTAACAAATACCTCGTTGCAATTGATTTATTAGAAGATAGCAGAATTCAGCGCATGATCGAAGATATTCACTTCCTAGCTAGGAAACCAGAAAATTATTTCCATTTCATTACAGTTATGCCTAATTTACGCTCTTTAGAAGCTTATGGGCTTAATTGTGATAGCACGTCTGTCGTTGAGAAAAAACAACAAGCTTTAGTTCTATTAACTGAAAAATTAGAGCAATGTGTAAAACAACAATTTAACTTACCCAAAGAACAATACCAATGTCATGCCGTTATTGGTACGCCTAATTACAATATTCTAGAATTAGCAGAAAAAATTGATGCAGATACCCTTATTATAGGTTCTAGCTCACGCAATAAACGCAATATATTACTGGGTTCTACAGCAGATTATATAGTGAATAATACATCACGTTCAGTAATGGTCATTCGCAAGTAAAATCACTCACCTTCTTTTCTTTTGGCAATAAATAATACTAGATTATTTATTGCCAAAAGAACTCTGCAATTTTCTTCATTATAAATAGCACTAAATGCGCCTTAATTTTTTCATTTCAAAGAGCTAACTTGTTAGTATACAGACCAAAAAAACTAAAATTTCAGGTCTATTTTATCGATGTTTCTGCTTTTATCCTAAATTTAATTCCAATAAATTTATTTTCATTCTCTGTCTTCCAAACTTTACATGAGATACTTATGAATCAAGATCTAAAACAGAAAATCTGTACATTTGAAGAAGGTTCTCCTGATGAAAATCCGTGGGTAAATGGGAAACCAACACCAAGTGTAATAAAAATTGAGCCATATAATGAATTATGGGTAACATTATTTAATCAACAAAAAGAAAATATTATCCAAAAACTAAAAGATAAATGTTTGGCCATTGAACATATTGGCTCAACAGCGGTACCTGGATTAGATGCAAAACCGATCATTGATATTGACTTAATTGTTGCAGATCCCGCTGATGAACCCAGCTATATTCCTTGGTTAAATCAGTTAGGCTATGAACTTACAGTAAGAGAACCTTCCTGGTATCAACATCGTATGCTAAAACTAGATACACCTAAGGTGAACCTACATGTATTTGCACCTAATTGTCCTGAACATCTTAGACATATTTTATTTAGAGATTGGTTAATTAACCATAAAGAAGATAGAGAGTTATATATAGATGCAAAACTCAGTGCAAAAGAAGATGTTGAAAATGTACATCAATATAACCAGAAAAAAGATCATGTTGTAAAAGCTATTTATCAGCGAATTTTTGATTCACTTTAAGCAATCTATTCCCCTTTTTATTTCATACCCTCACACTATTCCTAAAGTGAGGATATGAATTTTATTGTTTGTTTTTATTCAAAAGATAAAGACTGCCCTGCATTAAAATCTTTCGCATTAAGATATTTTCGTCCTAATACACCAGTGCAATGGCATCCATAAACATCAATATTTGTATCTATGGCTTTTTTCGCACGCTGCAATGCTGATGGTGTTGCACAACGTAAATGCAATCCTCCTACAATCGCTTGAATTTGGTTATTTCCTGTTATTCTTTTCGCATGTCCAATGATGGATTCGATCCCCGAGTGACTGCAACCTGTGATAATCACTAAGCCTTTCTTTCCTTGCCAAACAAGAAAGCTATCATCAAGAACATAGTCATCTTCTTCGCCTGATTCATGAATAATAACACCGTAGCGTTTATTCACTTGGCGTTGAGTCACTTGCCCCGAATAGATAAAGGTTTCTTCTATTGCTAACGGTGCTTGTGTTAATTCAAAAGAAAACTGTACTTCAAGTTTTTTGCGATCAAATAAAGGTGCTAACCGTTTAAATTTAATATTTTTATTGCCTAAAAAAAGTGCTGAATAACGAACAGAAAATAGATGGGGATGAGCGATAATTCGTGGTTTATGAGTGAAAAAATCTGCTGGTAAATGAGTGAGCCCACCAAAATGATCATAATGCCCATGAGACACAACAATTGTTTTCAATGTGGTTAAATCAATACCCATTTTTTTGGCATTTGAAATAAAAGTAAGGTCTTTTCCAGTATCAAAGAGAATTTTAGCTTGGCACTCATCATCTTCTAACAATAATGATAAACCAGGGTAGTGGTTAAGTTCAGGATTAATTGATTTGTTTTCTAGCAATGCGGTGATCGTTAGCATAGGGATTTTTTAATTATTATCAGGAGGTAACTTATAGTAATTAAAAAAAGAATTTGTTCAAAATGTAAAAGTTGTCTATCTGTGCAATTGTTTTACCTTTTGAGCCGCATAATCGCTGTTACGCACAAACGGAACATAACAGCGATATCACTAAATCTGTAAATACGCTTATTTATCGCTTATAAGAACATTAGGCTTATCTAACTGCCCTATTTTCTTACTACCATAACAGAACGTTTTGCATAACGTGTAATATCTGCAGCAGTTGAACCTATATGATATGAATCGTCTTCAGGATTATGTGAACCAATCACAATTAAATCCGCATTTACTTCATCAGCAACCTGTAATATTGCATCTCTTGGTGTACCTATACAAATGTGAGTTTGCATTCTATCGTCAGGTAAATCAAAACGTTCGATTATTTTCTTAAGCTCTTTTTCCGCAGACGTTTTTAAGCATTCTTGATCTAATTGATCATCATTCATAACAAGTCGATAATAAGAAGATTGTGGAAGTTTAGGAAGTACATACAAAAAGTGAACATAAGGATCTTCATTTTTTGCAATATTTTCCACTAACGGAATTGCTTTGTTCATCAGGTTATCTTCATCAATATCAATGGGAACCAAAATATTCTTATACATACCGTCTCCTTTTATTTTAATTGTAGGATAGTGTATTTTTAGAAAAATACCGGATGTAGTTAACACATTTTAAAAATATTTTATTTCGGAAAGATAACGTCTCTTTTTCACTCAAATTAATGATGAAAATAAGTAAAAAAATGAAAATAAATATAAACTTCATTCTTAATAATTTTTTATTTTAGAAACTATTAATTATTTTATTAGTAATAACATTTTATTTTTAATAAAAAGCCTTATTAAATAATAAGGCTCTCTCGTTTTACTATGTAATTGATGTGGTCGTCACTATGTTATTTTTGAACAGCGTTTTTCTGTTTGTTCTTCTTAACGTATTGATAACCAACTGTTAATGCAATAAACCACAGTGGAGTCACACTTAATGCTTGGCGAGTATCATGTTCAAAAGCTAATAGCACTGTCATAAATGCAAAAAATGCAAGGCATAGCCACGACATAATAATCCCCAAAGGCATTTTATAGATAGACTTCTCATGCAATTGTGGACGTTTTTTACGATATGCCAAATAAGAGCATAAAATCATACTCCAAATAAACATAAATAATAACGCAGAGACTGTTGTTACCAAGGTAAATACGTGCATAACATCAGGAATAAAGTAAATTAATATAATTCCACATGACAGACATAAGCTAGTAAATAACAATCCATTCGCAGGTACTGCACGCTTAGATAATTGGCTAAACTGTTTTGGCGCTTCGCCTTCTTTAGATAAACCGAATAACATTCGGCTTGTGGAAAATATCCCACTATTCGCAGAAGAAGCAGCAGCTGTTAATACAACAAAATTTACTAAACTTGCGGCTGCAGGTATTCCAATCATAACGAATAGCTCAACAAATGGGCTTTTATCCGCCAAAATAGAGCGCCACGGAGTTACCGACATAATAATGGCTAATGCTAATACGTAAAAAGTAATAATACGGATAGGAATAGCGTTAATAGCTTTTGGTAAAGATTTTTCTGGATTACGTGTTTCTGCAGCTGCGGTACCGACTAATTCAATCCCAACAAAAGCAAAAATAGCAATTTGGAATCCAGCAAAAAAACCACTTAGTCCTTTGGGGAACATTCCTCCATCATTCCAAATATTTTCTAGTGCGGCAGTGTGCCCTGCAGGAGATTCAAATCCAATACTGATAAGAACAATACCTACAATAATTAAAGAGACTATTGCGGTTATTTTTATCATGGAGAACCAGAATTCCATTTCTCCGAAGAGTTTGACTGTCGCTAAATTTAAAATAAGCAATGTCAGTACACAAATAAAGGATGTACCCCACTCAGGAAAATTAGGTGCCCAATAACTAATATAAGACGTTATAGCCACAATATCGGCAATACCTGTAATCACCCAGCAAAACCAATATGTCCAACCGACAAAGAAGCCAGCCCACGGCCCTAGTAAATCACCAGCAAAATCACTAAATGACTTATATTCTAAATTCGATAATAGCAGCTCGCCCATGGCTCTCATTACAAAGAACAAGACAAAGCCAATTATCATATAGACAAAAATAATTGATGGCCCAGCTAACGAAATGGTTTTCCCTGATCCCATAAATAGACCAGTACCGATAGCACCACCAATAGCAATTAATTGAATATGACGATTTGTTAGCCCACGCTGTAGAGTGGCATTTTTCACTCTAACGGGAGGAGTAATTTCTGTTTGATCTTCCATACAATACCTGAAGTGTTTTCATATTTTCGATGTTGTTTTCACCGCTATTTTATTTTTTGACGCGGTAATATGTTTGCGAAATTATTGTGACACAAATCTCAGTATAAGTAATGAAAAGATCACTTTTAGTAAAATGAATGATGCTTTGATAACCAGATAAGATCCTTTCTTTAATTTACTCGGCGATATTTTATACATTTGAAAAAAAATCAAAATAAGCGCTTGACCAACGCATTTGAGAGGAGAATAATCAGCGCATCGGGTTGTTAGCTCAGTCGGTAGAGCAGTTGACTCTTAATCAATTGGTCGGGAGTTCGAGCCTCCCACGACCCACCAATTTTAAGCTGATAAATCAGGTAATTGAACCACTTCGTAAGAAGTGGTTTTTTGCTTTTGGAATAAAACCGTCGCGAAAACGTCACTTTTATCTAAAGTTAAACACTCAAAATAATACGGTAATTAAAGAAAATAGCATCCGCTTATTTTTCATCCAAATTTAAAATAAATAGAATCAATCAAAACAAACAATTAATCTAGTTTAGCTAGACAATTCAATACAAACCGCCAGAAAGTCTATTTTATCTCTTTTTTATCTTTAAATTCCCCGCCAAAATCATCAATCAAAACATAATTAATGGTATTTATTCTACTATCTACTAGGTTGGTTTGCTGTTTGGAAAATGGCGCTATCATAGGAATAAGAATATTAGGATTATTTTCACTTGATGCTGATTTAATGGTGACATAAAAAGGTGTCGGGTTTTCAATTGTTAATTGTTTATCTGATTTCGTAAAAATAAGAGCGCTACTGACATCGGAAATCGCCATAACTAAATCATCAGGGCGATAAAATACTTTTACTTGTAATCTAACGACGACATTAATTAAACCTTCATCATATTTTTTATTTGCTGGCTTAGGCATGATTTCATATAAATTCAGCCAATAAAGTGTTTCTTTCTCTTTATCTGTATTGGTAAATTTATTAATCACTCGTACCTGTTGTGATTCACTCGGTTTTAATTGTAATACTGGTGGTAGTGATAAAGCGGAAACATCGGTTATGGTTTCTGGGGTATTTTCTGGGTTACCATCATCCACCCATGTTTGAACCACCACCGGAAACTCGCCATCATTTTTTATATTTAATGATGCTTCTCTGTCTGAGTGATAAAGCACCACTCTTGAACCATCTAATGCTAAATTCGCTTTGGCGATAAACGAAAAACACAGTAACAGAATAAAAATACTGATCCTTTTCATATTTATTGCACCTGTATAATCACTTGTAATGTCGCATTAAATTTACCTGCAGTTATTTTCTCTCTCGGTAACGCTTCTAATGAGGCATATAATGTTTTAGTTAAATCGGCAATACCATTATTAAATGAGACTGAATTAGCATCATCATAAACAGGATACCAACCGTAGCCCTCACCTTGTCCTTCATTAGCTAATGTTGATAATAAATTTAATGCTCCACCTGATGGGCGATATATTCTTACACCAACCCCTTTTGCCATATTTGAGTCAGTACCATAACCGTCTGTCACTAAATGGGTAATTGCGGCACCATTAGGTACTGTTAATCCTAATTCAATTGCCTTATTGACATTCGCTGGTCTGGGTAAAAATCCCATTGCAGTTTGTCCTGCTCCCGTTCCACTAGAAATATTGCTCATACCATCACTCGCTGGTGATGTTAATTGGCAATAAAAATCAATCGTAATAGGTAAAGTCACTTTTTTACCACTAGCTAACTCATTAATAGTGACCAATGGGAATGAAACATAAGGCGTAACATTTCGCACAAAACAAGTGGATGCATTACGAATATAAATACGGCGAGACATGTTTACAGCCGCAGGCCAATAAGCATAAAAGCCATGATAGTTTGTCGCGTGATCTGAACCATCTTTTAATAAATAAGAGAAGTTAGAACTTTGAAAAGCAATATAACCTGCAGGTTGGTTAATAAAAGTAATTAAGCCACTACTTGATTGTGCAGGTGGCATATCACTTGTTCTTTCATAGTTAATCTTAAATAACTCGACTTCCATATTAGAAAAGTTTTTTGCTTTTACTAAGATCCATCCTAGACTATCTCTTTCTAAATTATCTAAAGCGCGAGATTTCCAATAGCGACTATAATATTCGCCTGTAATGGTGTTTTTAATGCGAATACCTAATCCTCTTGCCAGGCTAATATAAGTATCATTTAAGCCTAATGCTGGATTAACTAAATTTTTGCCACCATAGCTATAGTCGCCATTAGTTGAGTAAAACTCTCTTAATTTACCCTCTTCATCGGCGGTGCAACGAAATAATATTTGTTCAGGATCATATACTTCATAACCAGCCTCAAAAAAAGAAACAAAACCACTTGCCACTAATGTACCCGGAACTTGAAACTGGTCGTTATTGACATTAATTACTTTTGGCGTATTTCCCATTGAGCCAGAATCATCTCTTGCACCAGCCCAACTTTTCGCTGAACCTTTGCCGGGTTCGGTATAATACGAACTATTGGGATTCGTCGTCGTGGTTGTTATTTTATAACATGTTGCCAAAGCTAAAGAAGGAAATAGCATCAACGCCAATAAAATAGAGGACTGACAAGAAAGTAAACAGCGATTTAATTTCATAAACATTGACCTGATAATAAAATAAGTTTATCGGCTTCTTTTTCTTCTGGTATTGAGTAATCGATTTGGCAACTATCTTCATCTTTACCGACAGTCAGTGTCCCTTTTTTATTTTCAACTCTGACATAAATCTGATTACCTTGTCCCACTATGCCAACAATATGTCTATCTTTATCATAGACATTTTCACCTAATGCCAATGAATTTGCAGGCTTAACCGAAATCAATACAGGATATCCGACTTGGGTTTTAAAGACGATTTTAGTACTAGAACCTGAATATGGTGCTATTTGCTTAGTATTTTCTAATAGCTCAATATTATTATTCCTAATATTTTTCCCATCCAAACTAACATTATTATATTGGTAAGGGACAAGAGATGGCACAATGGCATAACCAAAGGGATCTATGCGTGCTCCCATACCATTACTCACACTCGCGCCACTTGCACCTTTTGCTTCGACTAAAGCAAAAGAATCACTAATGCGAGGCCCTAACGTTACCCCTCCACTATGTGCAACTAACGCACCTTGAATACCAACACTACCTTGAGTGTAATGTTTACCATTAGAGATACTGCCTGATAACGTGGTAAAAGGAAGCTGTTTGATTAAATGCAAACCACTGCCTACCGCTCTATTTTGTGTGTCGTAATCTGCATTTACACTATAAGAAAGTGTTTTATCTTCTCCTAAAAGCCCTGATAAATTCGTTTGATAACTCGAATCATCACTAGAATGGCTAGAAGATAACGATAGCATTGGTGAATAATCAGAACGTCCTAATGGCATAGAAACAGATAACATCACCATATCTTCTGATACCGGATCCGTTGTTATTGGTGTAAAGGTATTATTCGCTGTCATTTGACCCGTTTTTTGGCGACTATAGGCAAGACTATAAGCTATATCTTTATAGGTATTTGAATAACCAATTTGATACTGAGCATCATGCCCTTTATTACCATAATAGTTACTGATAGAGCCTGAAATATAAAGTTGTCCCCACTTATCAAGAGACTGATTAACACTAAGTGTAAACTGGCTTTCTTGGTTATAGCTGCTGGAATTCCATTCCATGTCATTACTTGCACTTTTTCTTAACCCCAAGACATCATTATATTCGCGGAAATTCTCTGTTGAATATTTATAGCCTGCAAGTGTAATAACGGTATTTGTTGGGCTAAAAGTACGGCTATAACTAATACCTAAACGCCCACCTTGATAATTTTTGCCACCCACATCAGCATTTGAAAATGCCGAATTAAAACCTATTGCTCCTAATTTTGTGGCAATAACAGAACCGACAAATACTGCCTGATACTGATGCCCTACACGCACCCCAGTATTTAACGTTACAGTGTTATTCATACCATATTGCAAGGCGATATCTGAAAAATAACTATTTTCTGAACCGAAATTATTCACTTCACCCGCGGTAAAGTTATATTTAAAACGGCCTGCCCTTACTGACTCAGGTAATGCAGTGAATGGCACAGTGAAAGAAGAAACTTTGCCATTACTTTCGTTAATCTCGACTAATAAATCCCCTTCATAACTGGTTGGATAAAGGTCATCTATTTCAAATTGCCCTGGTGATACTGTCGTTTGATAAATTTCAATACCATTTTGCTTTATCACCACACGAGCAGTAGTCGTCGCAATTCCACGAATAACAGGCGCATAGCCTTTTTGAGAATCTGGCAACATTCTTTCATCAGACATTAATTGAATACCTTTAAATGCCAGACTTGAAAATTGTGCACCTGTTGTATAAATATCGCCGACAACTAACATCGACTTTAATGTCAATAAAGGTTTTTGTAGATAAGTTCTTATCCAATTAAATTCACTATTACTTCCCGATTTCGATGAGTTATAAGAGTAAGACGCCTGTTGGCGAAATTGCCAAGTACCCAGATTTACACCCATGTTGATACTACCAAAACCATAGTCTGAAGCTTGTCCGTTCGATTTATTCTTATAGTAGTTACCAGAATAATTGGTGAACAACATAGTGTTGCCTGCATCTAAATCGTCTTCATTAACATAGCCTTGTGGTCTTCGTTTTAATAAGATTTGAGGTACTGCAATCATTATTCTAAAGTTAGAAGCATCAAACGAATCTACAATGTTTTTATTGATCTGGTTTAATACTAAACATTGACCATTATCTTGGTTACTCTCGTTATCAAGCAAAATACCCATTTCATCAATCTGTTGTTGATCAAAACACGGTATCACTTTACCTTTATCATTTAATTGAAAACTCACTGTTTTTCTTTCAAGAAAACGATTATTAATATAGATATCAACATCATAATCACCAGGCTCCACATAATTACTATCGTGAAGCTGATTAATGTTGATATTATTCTTGCTACCTAATAATAGAGAAGGATCAAATTCATAGTCATCAGCGAATGCAGAAGGCATTGATTGAATAAATAGAGAAAATGAGCCGATTATAAATACGACTTTTATTCTCTTATTTAATTGCGCTGTGCTTTTTTCTATGAATTTCATTTCAATACCATTTTTATTAATGAATTAAATCTGTTGCGCTGTTTTGCCCACCTAGATCATTAAGGTATTTATAGGTTATTTTATCAGGTGAAAATGAAAGTTTTCCTCCATTTTCAGCGGTTAATATTTCTGTTGATAATGGAGATACCATAGTTGATTTAAATGCAAATTTTTGTCCTGACGTATTAGTAGCTTCAAGTTGTGCAAATGACACAAAGAAAGGTGAGTCATTTTTAACTTTTATATTGCCATTACTTTCTTTTAAGAATGATATTTTTTTTTCGATATTATTTAGCTGAGAGACAATCGCTGTTGGACGATAGAATATTTTTAATCGATGATGCACAATAACCGTAAAGCTATTTCCTTCTTTTATATCTTTATTCAAATCTTTAGGAGGAATTTGCGCCACATTTAAATAGAAAATAGATTCTTTATCTTGTGGTAACCCTTCACCCGTATAAATTAATCGTGCATCTCTCCCTGTTTTAGGGTCGATACGAAAGACAGGAGGCTGAATAATAAAAGGAGCATCTGCATCATCTGGAGTTGAATTAGGATTATCTTTATCCGCCCATATTTGCATAATGTAAGGAATTTCATCGTTATTCATAAATTTTAAAACTTCAAAGCGTGAATCCGATGAATAAACAATACGTGTTTTTAGCATAGTGACACTAGAATACGATGCTGTGCTATAACTTAAAAATAATACGGCAATTAACATTATTATTTTTTTCATTATTTATCTTCCTCTTATATAAATAGAAAATGTCTCCTTTATATAAAGGAGACATATAAGCATTATTGATAAGAGATAGAGTACTGCACACTACCTTCTACTTTACCAGCTGTTGCAACATCATCTGCATAATAACGCACAGCATAATCATAAGATGCTGATTTTTCGTTTGCTTTTAATACTAAACCTTCGTTACCTACACCTGTTAAATCAATTTTGGTGCCTGTTTTTGCAGGATCAATAATTTCTAAGCTAACATTGTTATTTGTCGCAGTATTACCAATACGACCTTCTGTTGTCAGATTATTAGCAATAAAAATAGTTTTAATATTTGTATCTGTTGGTTTAGAACCTGTACAACCACTCACTGCGATTGTAAATGGTGTTTGACCTGCTGTTTTACCCGCTGTATCTAATGCAGTTACGGGTACTGTTGGTAATAAAACAACTGGAAGTGCTGAATTACCATTAACAGTTACAGTACAAGTTTCATCAGAAACTTCGCCTTGAAAACGAATGGTATTATCAGAAGCCGCATAAACTGTTGATGAAAAAACACCTGCGATCATCGCAGCAAGAAGCATTTTATTCATAATAAAACTCTCTCCGGTAATATATCTAAATAAGTTTATTTTTGGGTTTTGAATAAAAGAAAAGGCTGACACGAAATAATAATGGTTTAATAACCTTATTTCATGCTTATTACGTACTAATATTTAAGTATGCATGATTATCAACTTATTTACTCATAAAATGCAACTATCTTCATCGTGTATAGAGGTTAATACGTATCTATCTTTCGATTTTAAGCATATTCTTATAGTCTAAATACGACTATTACGCATTTTTTAACAAAAAAACGTTAAATTTATTAGGATTAATATTAAAAATAATATTAATTTACCTTAAATTGATATTTATCATTTTTAATAAAATATAATCAATAAATTCATTAACTACTTTTAAATTTACAAATAAAAACTTCCTGTTATTTATTTTATTACTGTGTAATTATTTATACCTCTATTTTCTTTCAGTGATATTCAAACTACATTAATCAAGATATTCGCTATATCATATTGAATATAACTATAAACTATTTGATTTATATTTATTAACTTATTAATAAAGTATAAGAATGACATTTAAAATAACGGTATTTTTTCACTTGTTATTATATTTTTATATTACCATTTATATATTTCTTTAATCTAAACGTAAAATATTCTCAAATTTATTTGCTTTCGCTTTACTTGGAGTGATAGAAATAAAAACAATATTTGCTGCCTTTTTTAATGAAATCTTATAATTTCCTATTGGTAACGAGATAATATCACCAGAACGATACAGTGGATCATCTGGCTCTAAATCACCTCCAGTGGTGTCCTCTCCAGCACCAATAAAGACTTTACCCGATGGACAGCTTATATTTATTTTTACATCAGGCTCTTCGATGTTGTCGCATAGATTTATTGTGTAAAAGCCATCATTACCTAACCCAATAAATACAATATTACCCTTGTTCATTTCCGCTAACTCATCATCTGGCATGCTCCACCAATCTGCTGTATCTGATTTTCTATGTCGGATCGCTTGTAAATCAAAAATGGCCAGAGTTGCTGTATCAGTCATAAAAGAAAACACGTTTGACATCTTAATGCTCCAAAAACAGTTCTGAACGTACCAAAATATTCTTTCTTTATATACTGCTTAATCATATAGGATTTTATCTATACAATTTAGCAAACTAATTCCCTATACTAGACTTATATTTTATGAATCAAAATGTAGCTTGAATACGTATATATACATGGACGGTCTTATGAAACTACAACTACTCCTTATCATCCTTTCCCTTTATGCGGTTTCCTCATTTTCAGCAATCGCGGCTTCAACTCAATGCACCGATACTGAAAAACAAACCAATATTGCCAATAACGATATTATATTACTCAGTTCTTATAACGGCCCTGTTAAATCAGTCACGATGACAAGCACCATCCCCCACGACGGACGTTTTAAAGCACTAAAAGGCGAAATTCACTTTGATGAATGTGGAGAATTATTGAAAAATAGCACATCAATGCAGGAGTATCTTGAAGGCAATGTAGAAACTAATTTAATAAGGACATTACCGAACAACCCTTCTGTTATTCGATATCAATTTCAAGTAAAAAATGCCTATGGCTCACATTCCATCTACATGCAAGAAACCTATCATAAAGATGAACAGAATCGGTTCAACAAAAAAGTCATTCAATATTACGCAGATGACGGCACTTTACTCGATACTATCACCAGCCAATTCGACTATAAAGATGGTCGCATTATCAAAGAAACTAGCAAATCATCTGATCCTACAACTGAGACTATCACAACAGAATACATCTATAATCCCCAAGGAAAACTACAATCCGTAATAGAAAACGGAAAAGTAAATGTAGAGTATCAGTATGATTCTGAAGGAAAAACTATCAAACAATCAAACTATATCAAGGGAATTAATGGAGAAGATAAAGCCTTTATCACGACTTGCCTTGAATGGGACAAATTTGCTAATTGTTCAAAAGAGGAGCTTGAAAGTACGATTAAATTTGATGATGAAGTGGTGAATTTTAGTAAGGCCATGCTTCATAACGAGTTTATTTATTACGAATAATATTTATATTATATTTTTCGTATCAAATTTAAGTTAACAATATAAAAATCAGACTATCTAAAATAGACTGGTTTTTTATGTTTATTACATATCTTCTTATCTGTGATTAAATACTCATCTACTATGCTTTCATTAAAAAACTATTTGTGTAAAACTACTTAAATCAATTAATGATGAATATGTGCTATAGCATGTTCTCTTTTAATAAAATTTAAGATGGCTCATTATATGAAATATCCATTATTTTTTATTTTCTCTTTATGTACGTTTTTTATTACACCGCCAGCTTCTGCAATGTCGATAAATTGTGATAAATCAGAAAAACAGGTAAATGCATCTAACAATATGTTCATAACGATTAATTTCAATTATGGACCAATAAAAACAATTACTACCACCAGCGAATTGCCTAAAGAAAGTCGGTTTAAAGCCTTTAAAGGCGAAACTCAATTTGATGAATGTGGAATTCTTACCAAATATAACTTTTCTACACAAGAATATATTCATGAGCATATTGAGACAAATCTTTTAAGAATGTCAACGCCTTATAATCTAAAATATAAATACCAGATAAAAAATCGCCATAGAACACACACGCTCTATTTAGTTGAATTTTATGGTAAAGACAATCAAAATCAGTTGATAGACAAAACATCTTATTTCTATGATTATGATGGCTCACTGATAGGAACTGATTTTGCTAAACTAAGTTATAAAGGTGATAAAATTTCAGCAGAAACTATTATTGAGTCTACTGCAGAAAATCAAGGTAATTCAATTCATTATATTTATGATGAACAAGGACGCCTTTTCAAAGCAATTGATAATGATGAGGTTACATTAGAATTCCATTATGGT
This sequence comes from Proteus terrae, assembly GCF_003144325.1. Classification (GTDB taxonomy): domain Bacteria; phylum Pseudomonadota; class Gammaproteobacteria; order Enterobacterales; family Enterobacteriaceae; genus Proteus; species Proteus terrae. The sequence goes on along the minus strand of NZ_PENS01000005.1, from coordinate 43,760 downwards.
AAAGATGGTAAAATTTTGCGCCAAATGCAAATATTCACCAGCTTATATGATGATATAAGAGAATATAACAATACATGCCGAGAATGGGATAAATATAATAATTGCTTAACATGGGATATGACAAGCGAAGTTAGAAAGGATGATAAAATCATCGATACCAGTACAGCAACTATATATAATAAATTTGAATATTATGAATAACTTACTTTTTATTAATAAAAACTCTTTATTTTGAATTAAACAAAAAAGGTCACTTTTTAAAAAAAGTGACCTTTTTAGCTAATACCTCTCTTTATTATGTATTACGATATTGAGCTTCAGCTTCATTAAAGCGTTGTTGGTTCTCTTTACTTGGTTCTTTACCCATTAAACTAATCACAACGATAGCGATAGAGGCAAAGATAAAACCAGGAATAATTTCATATAACCCAAACCATTTATATTGCATCCACACTAGTACGGTTAAAGCGCCAATCAACATTCCAGCAAATGCACCATTACGGGTCATGCGCTTCCACAGTACAGAAATGAGGATCACGGGACCAAAGGCGGCACCAAAACCTGCCCACGCGTTACTGACTAAATCAAGCACCTTATTGTTAGGATCACGCGCTAAGAAGATTGCGATAATTGCCACTAATAACACCATGCCACGCCCTACCCAAACTAGCTCTTTTTGGCTCGCACTTTTACGGATAAATGGCTTGTATAAATCTTCAGTTAATGCACTTGCACAGACTAATAATTGACAGCTTAGTGTACTCATTACCGCAGCTAAAATTGCAGACAATAGAATACCTGCGATCCATGGATTAAACAGCAGAGAAGCCAATTCCATAAAGATACGTTCATTTTTAGCTGTTACAGCACCCGCTTGTGCCGGATTCATTTCAAAGTAAGCAATACCAAAGAATCCAACCGCAACAGTTCCTCCTAAACAGAGGATCATCCATGTCATGCCAATACGACGAGCTTTGCGAATAGTTTGGTTAGAGTCAGCCGCCATAAAACGTGCAAGGATATGAGGTTGTCCAAAATAACCTAATCCCCATGCTAATAACGAAATAATGGCTATAAAATCAAGGCCTTTGAACATATCCAAATAAGATGGATCTTTTGCTTTAATGATGGCAATAGAAGTATCAATACCACCTACTGAGAAAATAACAATAATAGGTGTCAGGATCAGAGCAAAAATCATTAAAGTCGCCTGAACAGTATCAGTCCAACTTACAGCAAGAAAACCACCTAAAAAGGTATATGCAATCGTTGCAAGTGCACCATAAATCATCGCTTCGTGATAAGGAATATGGAACGTAGATTCAAACAGCATGCCACCCGCAACCACGCCAGAAGCACAATAGATAGTAAAGAAGGTAAGAATAACTAACGCTGAAATGATACGTAGCATTTTGCTTTTATCATCAAAACGCGATGTTAGATAATCAGGCAACGTTAATGCATTATTGTTTTTTTCAGTTTGCAAACGTAAACGCCCAGCAACTAAACGCCAGTTTAACCATGCTCCTAAACAGAGCCCGATAGCTATCCAACTTTCTGAGATACCTGCAAAAAATACCACGCCTGGTAATCCCATTAATAGCCAGCCACTCATATCTGAAGCACCCGCTGAAAGTGCAGTAACAAAACTACCTAACCGTCGTCCCCCTAAAATATAATCATCAAAGTTTTTTGTTGAGCGATAAGCTAGATAGCCAATAAAAAGCATACCCAGAATATAGATCGTAAATGTAATTAGCATTGGCGAAGTTAAGGCCATAATTGCAGTTCTCCATAAATCTGTTTCCGATCATTGGTATGCTTTTGACTTGTACAGGAACGTTGCACTTCGTTGCGCATTAATGATCTTTTCAGTTTTTAATTAAAATAATTTCTTACAGCAACAGATAAAGCATTCACATCAATCCTAGAATAGGTTAACTGCATTTAACAAGAAATTAACGTTTAAATGTTTAAATTTTGTTTATGACTTCACACTATTTGTCTTAATTCGAAGACATATTATAAACGTCAACATCAATAAAATAAATATAATATATTGATTTATATGCAAATAAATAGAAAAAAACGAATTACACTATTTTTAATCACCCACAAAACCTGACTACTTTCACATTATTTATAAATAAATTGTTAACAATGTTGCACAAAGTTGCAACATGAATGATATTAATAAAAATAACGGGTAACTGTATTTGTGAATTAGAAATAGAATATGAGGAGCACTGCATGAGTAGCACAACAATGGGTGTTAGACTTGATGAAGAAACCCGCAATAGATTAAAAGAAGCTGCACAAAAATTAGATAGAACATCGCATTGGTTAATTAAACAGGCTATTTTCGATTATCTAGAACAAATCGAAAATGATCAGGTTAATCTTGGTCACTCAACAGTTGCAGAGCAAGATATTGATGAAAGCACTGAAATACCAACCGCTCATTATCAGCCTTTCTTGGAGTTTGCTGAACATATTCACCCGCAGTCTGTTTTACGCTCAGCAATTACTTCTGCATATCGCACACCTGAAACTCAAGCTGTGCCTATGTTATTACAACAAGCAACCTTACCTGAAAATGAAGCCCAAGCAACGCATAAATTAGCCTATTCCATTGCCGAAAAATTACGTAAACAGAAAAATGGTGTTGGACGCTCAGGGCTGGTTCAAGGTCTATTACAAGAATTCTCACTTTCTTCACAAGAAGGTGTCGCCTTAATGTGTTTAGCTGAAGCTTTATTGCGTATTCCTGATAAAGCCACTCGTGATGCACTTATCCGCGATAAAATCAGTCATGGAAACTGGCGTTCACACTTAGGACAAAGCCAATCTATGTTTGTGAATGCAGCTACATGGGGATTATTATTCACAGGTAAATTAGTTTCTACTCATAATGAAGAAAAGCTATCTAACTCTTTAAATCGCATTCTCACCAAAAGTGGCGAGCCATTAGTTCGTAAAGGTGTTGATATGGCGATGCGTTTAATGGGTGAGCAATTTGTTACTGGTGAGTCGATTTCTCAAGCACTCGCAAATGCACGCAAACTTGAAGAAAAAGGCTTTAGCTACTCTTATGACATGTTAGGAGAAGCCGCATTAACAGAAAAAGATGCACAAGATTATCTAGTCTCTTATCAACAAGCCATCCACGCCATTGGTAAAGCCTCTAATGGCAGAGGCATTTATGAAGGCCCAGGAATATCTATCAAGCTTTCAGCATTACATCCTCGTTATAGTCGTGCTCAATATGAGCGAGTTATGTCAGAGCTTTACCCTCGCCTACTCTCATTAACGTTACAAGCAAAACAATACGATATTGGTATTAATATTGATGCAGAAGAAGCGGATAGACTTGAAATTTCACTCGATCTACTTGAAAGACTCTGTTTTGAACCTGAATTAGCCGGTTGGAATGGTATTGGCTTTGTTATTCAGGCTTACCAAAAGCGTTGTCCATTAGTTATTGATTATGTGATTGATTTGGCTCGTCGTAGCCGTCGTCGCTTAATGATCCGTTTAGTGAAAGGTGCCTATTGGGATAGCGAAGTAAAACGCGCTCAAATCGATGGGCTTGAAGATTATCCTGTTTATACTCGTAAAGTGTATACCGATGTCTCTTACCTTGCCTGTGCGAAAAAACTACTCGCATCACCTAATTTTATTTATCCGCAATTTGCTACACATAATGCACACACTCTGTCAGCAATTTATCATTTAGCGGGTCAAAACTATTACCCCGGACAATACGAGTTCCAGTGTTTACACGGTATGGGTGAACCACTTTATGCTCAAGTTGTTGGTAAAATTGCAGACGGAAAACTAGGCCGCCCTTGTCGTATTTATGCGCCCGTAGGGACTCATGAAACATTACTTGCCTATTTAGTGCGCCGCTTACTTGAAAATGGAGCTAATACATCATTTGTAAACCGAATTGCTGATACCACAATTTCTCTCGATGAATTAGTGGCAGATCCTGTCAAGGAAGTGAATAGAATGGCTCAAGTCGAAGGCCAAGTTGGACTTTCTCACCCTAAAATTCCTCTTCCTCATAAACTGTATGGTGATGAACGTAAAAACTCACCGGGCATTGATATGTCAAACGAACATCGCTTGGCATCGCTTTCTAGTGCCTTATTAACATCAGCAACTGAAAATATACATTGCGAACCTTTATTAGGTGATACGTTTAGCTCTTCGGAAAAAACACAAGAACCTCAATCTGTATTAAACCCTGCCAATCATGCAGATATTGTCGGTACAGTAAGAGAAGCCACAGAAGCCGAGGCAGATTTTGCCTTAACCATTGCTCAAGAAAAAGGTGAAATCTGGTTTGCAACACCACCAGCGCAAAGAGCTTCATTTTTGATCCGTGCTGCGGAATTAATGGAGCAACAAATGGGCCCTCTTATGGGAATACTAGTGCGCGAAGCAGGTAAAACTTACAGCAATGCGATTGCTGAAGTCCGTGAAGCCATTGATTTTCTCTACTATTATGCAGCTCAAGTCGCCCAAGACTTTGATAATAATACACATCGACCTTTAGGGCCTGTGGTTTGTATCAGCCCTTGGAACTTCCCATTAGCTATCTTCAGCGGGCAAATTGCGGCAGCTTTAGCAGCAGGTAATACCGTTCTAGCAAAACCCGCAGAGCAGACACCTTTAATTGCATCGAAAGCCGTTGCGCTTTTCCATCAAGCAGGTGTTCCTTCTTTTGCACTACAACTGTTACCGGGGCAAGGTGAAACCATTGGTGCACGTTTAGTCGCAGATGAGCGTGTTCGTGGTGTGATGTTTACAGGTTCTACGGACGTTGCTCATATTTTACAAAAGACCTTAGCTGGTCGATTAGACAGCGAAGGTCGCCCAGTGCCTTTAGTGGCAGAAACTGGTGGCTTAAATGCCATGATTGTTGATTCATCAGCATTAACAGAGCAAGTGGTAACTGATGTAATGGCATCCGCTTACGATAGTGCAGGTCAGCGTTGCTCTGCTTTACGTCTGTTATGTATTCAAGAAGAAGTGGCTGAAAGTACTATCGAGATGCTTAAAGGTGCAATGGCACAAGCAACAATGGGTGATCCAAGTTTACTATCTACAGACATTGGCCCTGTTATCGATAAAGAAGCAAAATCAGGCATAGAGAAGCATATTCAATCTATGCGTACAACTGGCTTCGAGATTTATCAAGCATCATACAATAGTTTGTCAAAACACGCTGAAAGTAACAGTACCTTTGTTCAACCGACTTTAATTGAGTTAGATAAAGTCAGTTCATTGAAGAAAGAAATCTTTGGCCCTGTGTTACATGTTGTGCGTTATGCAAGCCAAGATTTACCCGCTTTGCTAGAAGAAATTAATGCAACAGGATACGGATTAACAATGGGCGTTCATACACGTATTGATGAAACCATTGCTTATGTTGCCTCAAATGCCAAAGTAGGAAATTTATACGTTAACCGCAATATGGTCGGTGCAGTTGTGGGTGTTCAGCCTTTTGGTGGTGAAGGATTATCGGGTACAGGTCCAAAAGCGGGCGGTCCTGTTTATTTATATCGCTTATTATCTAAACGTCCTGAAAATGCCGCAACGCAAACACTAGCACGCCAAGATGAAACACTTCCTCTTGATACTTCTATGCGTAATACGTTATTACAGACATATCATAAATACATGGAATGGCTATCAAACAAAGCGGATAAACCACACTATGAAGCTTTAGAGAAATATGCCCTTGCATCCCAAGCTGGAACACTGCGTGTATTACCGGGACCTACTGGCGAACGCAATACTTATCAATTAGTTCCTTGTGGCCATGTACTGTGTATTTCCGATAACGAGCAAGATGCATTGACTCAAATTGCTGCTGTTCTCGCCTCTGGTTGTCATGCCATTGTCGTTAATAGCCCATTCTCACAAAAAACATATCGTGAATTACCTGATATTGTCAGAAAAGCCATTACATTGACTGAAAACTGGAATGATGAGTCACTAAAAATAAATGCTGTGATTTATCATGGTGATGGTGACCAATTACGTGAAACTTGCCAGAAAATTGCTCAACGTAAAGGGGCTATAATTTCTGTTCAGGGGTTCTCTCGCGGTGAAACGGGTATATTGTTAGAGCGTTTATTGCATGAAAGAGCATTAAGCATTAATACTGCGGCAGCTGGAGGTAATGCAAGCTTAATGACGATTAGTTAATTATCCCTTCTCTTTCTCTCCTTGTCTTTGAGACCACCTTTAAAGTCTGTTTTCTTAAAGGTGGTTTTTTCTTTTATTGCCCTATTATTTCTAAAGAGATAGTCAAGAGAGTTATTTTTTTAATGCTGTGACTGTTCTCACTCTTTTTATATTTACTATTCGCGACAAATTATTTTAGTAAATATACTTATGATCAAGTCAACCTAGAAGTTGATTTAATTATATCTTTATGAATACCTGAAACTTGCGCCCCACTTGTGGGCGCTTTTTTTATCTATTGATGCAATTTACTTAGTACAACATTGCTTTTCATCGTTGATAGATAGTTTTAGAAATAAAAAAGAAATTAAGCAAGAAAAAATAGGAAGGATTTAAAATTAATAGAATAGAAAAAGGAGCAGGCTAAGCTACTCCTTTTAAGGTCTCTCTTGAGCGCAATTAGTGACTGCTATTCATTGATGGGGGCTCTTGGCACCAATCAAGATATTGCTCGTACTTACGTAGTGCAATATTGTAGTTACTAAATGCAGAGGGAGTGAGCTTTTTACTCAAGTCTGACTGAATTTTCTCTGTCGTAAACTCTTGACGAGGAAAATTAGTGGAAGTCAGTAATTCATCGAGCCGACGTAAACGAACCACATACTCACGAACAGTACTGTGGCTCATCTCCGTTTGTTCAAACAAATACTGCTTAAAAGACATAATGTCAAAGTAATCAGTTTCACTATTACAGTAAATCTCACTACAAAAACGGCATAGCGCAGAGAACTTCTCTTGTAACGTTTCCCACGTTTCATCATCAATTAGATCAGTCATTTCAGAAATGGCTTCTTTATTGATAACTTGGCGATTGAATACGAGAGAGATCCGATCAAGCGCCTTGTGGCAATGTAGACAATGAGTCTGGCTGTGTTTATAGTCTTTAATGTAACGGCTTAGCGGCCGTTTCTTTTGTGTTGAAACAGACATAAGAGATAAAGCCCTGTGTTGTAGTCTTAATAAACAAAAACAAAAATAAGCAAAACTTCTATTTCTCTGGGTTTAAGCGTGCTCGCAGCCTTTTTATGGCTTGGCTGTGTAGCTGGCTCACGCGGGATTCCCCGACATTAAGCACTGCGCCTATTTCTTTCAAATTAAGTTCTTCCTGATAATACAGGGTAAGAACCATTTTTTCCCTTTCGGGAAGCAATTCTATCGCGTCTATGACTCTTTGGCGAATATCACTTTCTAATAACATCTGTAATGGATTGTCATCATGATCTTCGTCTTGAGACGGTTCACAGCTTTCACCGTAAATTTCATGCCATTCGTCATAAGAGAACAATTGGCTGTTATTCGTATCCAATAGGATCTGCCGGTATTCTGCTAACTCAATCTGCAAATGATCAGCAACTTCCTGTTCTAATGGTGGTCGTCCTAGATCCTGCTCTAATTGATGAATAGAATGTGTTACTTCTCTTGCATTGCGACGCACACTGCGTGGCGCCCAATCTCGACTACGTAGCTCATCTAACATAGAGCCACGGATACGTTGAACAGCGTAAGTGGTAAAGGCAGCACCTTGCATTGAGTCATAACGCTCAACAGCATTTAGTAGCCCAATTCCACCCGCTTGCAAAAGATCATCCAATTCAACACTCGCAGGTAACTTGACCTGTAATCGTAATGCTTCATGGCGAACCAACGGGACATATCGCTCCCAGAGGCTATTTTTGTCCATCACGCCTTCGGCGGTATACAAATCACTCACAACAAAAGACACCTTTGGATAAAAGACCGGAAACCATTATCTGGCGAAATAGATTTAGCAATCGGCTGAACAGTGAAGCAAAAACGCCTCTTTTTCACCTATGCCAAATTTTCAGCAATAATCGGGTTTTCATTGATAAATTAATTTGTCATTGCATTACGAGAACTACTTTACCTTAAAACAGTCAGGGTTAATCCTTAGAAAAACCGTTAATTAAATTGATAATTTATCTCATTAAAAGAAATTGACGCATTGAATATGTATTTTGTTCATAAAAAAATAACATATAAATCATAGTATTTTATTTTGTGAGATTTTAGCGTCTAATTCACGAGTTAAAATACTCATAAATGATTAATTAAAAAAACGATTGTTTTGATGAAAAAACACCCACTGCAAAAAATTGAAGTAGGTGTTAATTGAGGATTATTTCAAGAGAAGATTAACGTAATAGAGAGAGAACAGATTGTGGCACTTGATTTGCTTGAGCTAGTACTGAAGTACCCGCTTGTTGCAGAATTTGGCCTTTGCTCATATTGGATACTTCAGTGGCATAATCTGCATCCAAAATGCGGCTACGAGAAGCCGATAAATTGGTAACAGTATTATTTAAATTATTAATAGTAGATTCAAAACGGTTTTGTACCGCACCTAATTTAGAACGCGCCTCATCGACTTTATTAATGGCACTATCTAATGTTGCAAGGGCATCATCATTTACGGTTAAAGTTTTTACATCGATACCTGCACTGGCAGTAAATTTATTAGCAGGGTTCGTAGTAACCCCTGCTTTTAATGTTACGTCTGTTGGAGTCGTCGCATCAGCTTCGAAATCTGAAGCAGAAACTAGATACTGATCACTACCTGATGTAGCAATATATTTATCCTTTACAACTTTACCATCAACTTCATACTCATTAACGGTTAAACTACCTTTATAGGCCGTAGCACCACTAATACCCAATTTATCTGCAGTAACTGTAGCACCCGCTTTTGTTTCCCCTTTCTTAACTGTTGTTTCGGTATATAACTTATCGTTTCCCACACCTAAAGTATCATTATCAATTTTATCCAATTGAAAAGTAATCACTTCTTTATCATTCGTACCGACTTGGATCGTCATTTTGGTATCACCATTCAATACTTTCACACCATTGAATTGAGTTTGTTCAGAAATACGATTAATTTCCGCGAAACGTTCAGTGACTTCATTTTGAATAGAACTAATATCAGAATCTGAATTAGTGCCATTTTTAGCTTGAACTGTCAGTTCGCGAATACGTTGTAAGTTGTCATTAATTTCATCCAAAGCCCCTTCGGTGGTTTGAGCAACTGAAATACCATCATTTGAATTACGAGAGGCTTGAGTTAAACCATTTATATTTGATGTAAAACGGTTAGCAATGGCTTGACCTGCCGCATCATCTTTTGCGCTATTGATACGCAGGCCAGAAGATAAACGTTCAATCGCTGAGCCTAAAACGCCTTGTGATTTATTTAAATTATTTTGAGTCACTAAAGACAGGTAATTAGTATTAATAACTTGTGCCATACAATATTCCTTCGACTTGATTTTAAAATTTTTTTTCATGAATAGGTTTGTTATTACGTCGCTGTAATAACGTTGCCTAAACACTATCGTCATCAATTTCGAGGGTTTTACGTTTTTTGGCGTTGCGAAAATAGCAATAAAAGCCAGTCCGTTAATTTTTAAGAACTTATTGAGTTAAAAGAAAAGAGAATTAAATTGAGAAAAAAATAAAAACTAAAAAAGAGTGGGTTTAAAGATAAAATACACAAACAAAAAAAAGGCCCTCTTACGAGGACCTTTTGGATATAGAAAGGTATCTTTTGTGTCAGAGTACGAATTAACGTAACAGAGACAGAACAGTTTGTGGTACTTGGTTTGCTTGAGCAAGTACTGAAGTACCAGCTTGTTGCAGGATTTGACCACGGCTCATGTTAGAAACTTCTGTTGCATAGTCAGCATCTAAGATACGGCTACGTGAAGCAGATAAGTTGTTAACAGTATTGTTCAGGTTAGTGATAGTAGATTCAAAACGGTTTTGAATCGCACCTAATTTAGAACGAGTTTCATCAACTTTGCTGATTGCTGAATCTAAAGTTTCTAATGCTTTTGCATCAACACTAAATTTGTCTTTACCGTCATCAGCAACGAATGCATCACCTTTAGTTACTTTAATGGTATCTGTATCTAATGCTGCTGTAACAACATGTTTAGAACCATCTTTGTAAGTTGCAACATATTTATCAGTCGCAGCTACACCGTCTTCTTTATATTGAGCAACAGATGTGATATTTGCATCGTCAAAACCTTTAGTACCAGCTGGATCGACGTCAGTTGCAGAAACTGATTTACCTTCAGCAACAACTTTACCTGAGCCGGCTGTTTTGGTAAATAATTTATCGCTATCTACACCTAAAGTACCGTTATCAATTTTATCTAAGTTAAATTTGATAACTTCGTTGTCGTTGGTACCTACTTGGATAACCATCTCAGCTTTTTCGCCGCTCAGTACTTTAACGCCGTTAAACTGAGTTTGTTCAGAGATACGAGTGATTTCGTCAAAACGTTCTTTAACTTCGTTTTGGATTGATTCAATATCTGAATTAGAGTTAGTACCGTTTTTAGCTTGAACTGTTAACTCACGGATACGTTGTAAGTTATTGTTGATTTCGTTCAGAGCACCTTCAGTCGTTTGAGCGATAGAGATACCATCGTTCGCATTACGTGAAGCTTGAGTTAAACCGTTGATGTTAGAAGTGAAACGGTTAGCAATCGCTTGACCTGCTGCATCGTCTTTAGCGCTGTTGATACGCAGACCAGAAGACAGACGCTCGATTGCACTTCCTAAAGCTCCCTGAGATTTGTTCAGGTTGTTTTGAGTTACCAGAGATAGATAGTTGGTATTAATGACTTGTGCCATAGCTAGATTCCTTTAAAATCAAGTCGATAAAATAAAAGTTTGCCTATTCATTTACGGTGTCAATCACCGGCAACAAGTTTATCGGCACCCCACATACAACCTTTAACTTTTCCTACAAATATTTCTGCGATTTTTTATAGAATTAATATCAAACCAATGATAAATAAGAAAATTAATTTATTATTTTTTTATTAAATTTTTATCATTTTTTATCTCAAGCCACTTTTCAGTGATCAAAATTCGACTTTGGTCATCAATAGCAATAAAAGGCTTCTATATGGCAGCCTGTTTAAGTCATCAAAAATACCAAATAGACGTAAACTTTTCGCCGATCCTACCGATAACGCTTTTTGAGGATTATTTTACGAACACAGAAAGGAGACCGGTATGGCTGGTATTGCTTCACTAGGCGTGGGCTCAGGGATGCCTCTTAGCCAAACATTGGCACAATTAGAGGCGGCGGAAAATAAACGCCTTGAACCCCTTGATAAACAGATGAAAAGCTACGAAGCGAAGATTACTGCTTACGGTAAAATTCGTGGTCAGCTCGATAAATTACAAAAAGCTTCTGAAGATTTAAAAAAATTCGACAAGATTGTTGCAACCAAAGTCGATGATGAGTTTGATGCTTTTAAAGTAACAACGGATGGTAAAGCCAGTGTGGGTAACTACACTGTTTCTGTTACTCAGTTAGCACAAGCTCAAACATTGAAATCAACTAAAGTCTCTGATGTAAAAGAAACTTTAGGTGAAACCTTAGGTGAGGGTAATAAACGTACACTTGTTATTACTCAACCAGGTGAAGAAAAACCATTGCGTATTGAATTAGAAGATAAACAAACTTCCATTCTTGAATTACGTGATGCAATCAATAAAAAAGAAGGCAACGTTTCGGCTACTATTGTTAAAGCTGATGATAATACTAATTATTTAGTTCTCACTTCACGGAAAGAAGGAACTAAATCTGAAATGACCATCACGGTTGAAGGTGACGATAAATTAAATCAATTTTTGTCAAATTCGACCGCAAAAGATGATGCTTCACATACTTCAGGTATGCGACAAATCGTTGATGCTAAAAACGCTGAGTTAACAGTCAACGGGATCGATATTGAACGTCAGACTAATGAGATTAAAGATGCCCCAGAAGGGATTGTTTTAAATCTTAAAAAAACTACTGACAACAATAAAGAAGGTGTTGATAAACCTGAAATTGTGAACGTTGCTCGTGATATTGAGCCAATGAAAAAAGCGATCCAAGCTTGGACAGACGCTTATAACGAGTTAAACAGCACCTATAAATCTCTGACTAAATATACCCAAGTAGAGAAAGGTGAGGCGGCATCTAAAGATAATGGTGTATTACTCGGTGATACCACCAGCCGTATGATTATGTCTGAACTAAAAAGCTTTGTAACTAGCTCACAAGGCACTTCAGATATGGATACCCTAAATAAAATGGGTATTAAATTTAAGGTTGATGGCTCTTTAGATATCGATAGCAAAAAACTGGATGAAGCGTTAAAAGAAAAACCGGCTAACGTGAAAGAGTTTTTTATGGGTGATGGTAAAGAAACCGGTTTTGGTACCCAAACCTATACTTTCCTGAAAAAAACCCTGCAATCTAATGATGGTACTTTAGATATTGCCACTGATGGCGTGAAAAAACGCAAGAAAACATTAGATAGCCAAATTAAAAACACGGAACGTAATATTGCAGCCACGATGGAACGTTATAAAAACCAGTTCCAACAGTTAGATAAAATGGTTAACTCCATGACTAACTCCAGTGCCTCAATCGGCCGTTTATTAATGTAATTTTTAAAAGTAGGACACTATGTATCAACAATCAGCCAGTAAAATGTATGCTCAAATCGACGTTGAAAGCGAGATTTTAAATGCCACGCCTTACCAGCTGATCCAGATCCTATTTAATGGGGCGCTTAGCGCCCTTCGCCGTGCATTAATATTAATGGAACAAGGAAATATCGCCGGTAAAGGCGAAAATATTTCTAAAGCCATTAATATTATTGGCAACGGATTAAAACAAGGTCTGGATAAAGAGAAAGGGGGCGAGCTTGCAGAGAATCTGGAGCTCCTTTATGACTATATGGTTAATCAGCTACTCGATGCTAACTTAAAAAATAACCCAGAAAAAATTCATGAAGTCATCAAGCTCTTAACTGAAATTTCTGATGCTTGGCAACAAATCGGCACACAGATTAATTCTTATTAAATTAGAGTGGACAACAATATGGATATTATGGCGGCTTACGAGCATGTTTTAAAATCAAGTGAGCAAATGTTAACGCTTGCCAAAGATCAGCAATGGGACAAGCTGATAGAAATGGAAATGGATTATTTAAAAAGCGTTGAAGGTATCACTAAGATGATAAAACCGGCTGACGGTGAGCTGAGACTACAACAACGCCTCACGGATATGCTAAAGAAAATCTTAGAAAACGAAAATGAGACGCGAAATTTATTACGAGCTCGTCTAGATGAGCTTGGCGTATTAATAAGACAGACTGAACAAGAGCAGAGGGTACAAAATAGCTATGGTCAGTTTACAGAACATAGTTATTATCCTGATCTCAATCTTAAATAACTCTCCTCTGCGCCAAAAGCGGTTTTATTAGCTAATGGCGTCTTTACTTAGAAAAAGTCACTCTTATTATTCAGCTTAACTTGTTATCGGTAACGTAAAAATCAACGTTTGCCCTTTTATATTTTTGTTTTTTTGATTACATAGATTGTACAGATTGCACTAAAACCATATCAATATGTGGAATGTTATCTTCAAGATAAGTTTCTGAATCGATAACAAAACCATGTGATTGATAAAATGAGACTAAATAAGCCTGTGCCATTATTTTTATTGTATGGGTGTTAAATTGACGGCACGTAGTTGCAATCGCCTCTTTTATTAACTGATGTGCAATACCACTTCCCCGCTGATCTTGAGCAACAATCACCCGCCCTATTGAAGCTTCTTTAAATGCGATACCTTGAGGCAACAGACGTGCATAAGCAATAAGTTGCTGGCCACCTTCCTCTTTGGCAAACAAGTGTAATGTATTTTGATCTACCCCATCCAGATCTTGATAAGCACATTGCTGTTCACAAATAAAAACCTGATTTCTTAATGCCAAAATAGCGTAAAGCTCATCGGTGGTGAGTTGTGAGAATGATTTTAAAATCCAATTCATGCGCTTTATCCCGTGGTTTAAAGTAATAAAAAGCAATCAAAAACAATCAATGATAATGCAATACCATCGACGCAAACTTTGTTTTATCGTTTTGTTTAATTAAAGAGTGAAATAGTAATGTTGATAATACGTTTTTATAATAAAAACGCAGAAGAATAGAGACTTAATGCAAAAAAATCGGCAATAAAGCTGTAAACCTAAATACGTTCAGACTCCCCACGAGCCTTGATGACTTCTCTTATAGACTTAAAAGTAAGATAATCTTAAAGTCGTTCTAACCCTTTCCACGCTCTATTTTTTACTTCAGTCACTAAAATGGCTGGGTTTAAGGTTATTTTTTCTGCAATCGAAAAAGCTAACTCGATAACTTCTTTGTGATCTTTAGTTTCAGTATGGTAATTAAACTCTGCAAGAGGCAGAACATATTTACCTTTCAAACCATCGATCTCTTTTTTAAATCCTTCTTTTACCATCTTTTGTGTTAATAACACATAATCTGCATTTTTAGGATCGGATAACTCAACTCTAACAGTAAACTCAGGCATAGAAACCTCCTACAGTCTGTCTATGTCTAATGAAATTCTGTTAGCTCTCGAAAGGAAGTATATTAAATCAACAATCATTTTCCTAGTAAGAAACTGTGATAAATAATGTGATAGTGATTAAAATAGAAATCGCCCACTTCACTGTGGGCGACCTATTAGCTCATAATAATCTGATAAATAATAATTTATTTAATCACATCATAGAGTTGCTGATTTGATAAATAATCCGCGGTTAAACCGACTGATGGATTATATTGTACGCCAACGATCTCAGAGAATGCTTTACCCTCTTTACCTAATGAAACTTTGCGTTCGTCTTTACCTGTGCTTTCATGGATAGAATAGGTTTTACGACGCATTGCGGTATATTTATCCGCATCATTAGCAATATCGGTATGGTAGCCCGTAATTTGTGTATCCGTTAAAGCTAATTTATTAGCTAAATCGCAGCCCCAGCGAGTTAAACAGACTTCTGCAAAATGACGAACCACAATACCCGGCGCATATAATGCATTTTCACCTTCACTACCATCAATAGAAGCATTGCCGACTAATGTGGCATGACGACCTGAAATAGGGAAAATATGCATTTTGGTATCAGCAGCAACGGTTGGGATCACGCAAATAAATCCTTTAGAGCGCTCATCTTTTGCATAAAATCCGACATATTCTTTGACGTTTTTACCAAGTGTTACTTTTTCAGGTTGGAAATTCAGTGGACCCGGAACAGGATCAATCGCAAAAATATTCACAGGAATATCTTTTAATTGAGGATCTGCCAACATTGCATTCGCTAACATATGGCAAGTAATACCACCACGGCTCCAACCCACGAGATTAACTTGTGTTGGAATAATGCCATCTTTACGGAAGATACGAATAATTTGCTGCTGAAGTTGTTGTTGAGTGACATGACGATCGCCATAGTCATATTTACGCCATAAAAAAGAGCCTGTTACTTTGACATCTTCAATAGGGATGCCCGCTTTTTTCAATTGGTTATACTGCTCTTCTGTCAATTTTTCACGTTGCCAATCAAAGTTACCTTTCATTAAGCAAAGTGCGTGATTAACATTTTCTTCCCAACCACTACCAAATAGCGAACCCTTGATATCTGAGTAATTAGGACTTTCAACCCATAAATCATCCTCTTGCAGATTACCACTACCTGGGCCATCAACAATAAACCACTGTGCAAACTCTCGTCCTTGGTTATTTTGCGCTAAAGTGGAGACTAATTCACCTTGCCAGAAGGTCGGATTATTATTATCAAATGAGTTAGAACCAGTACCACATAAATAAACGGTTAATACTGTCATAGTTTAAATTTCCTTTTATTAATAACTAAAAAATCAAAATGATGATTTTTATTTCCTTGTATTGAGCTATTCCTTAGCCCACCAGCACATTAACCATAAGCCTTTTTTTATTCAATTATTAAAAGTAAATTAGTAGAGCTGAGATCACATAATTCAATTTTATTTAAGTAAAATAAATGAAAAAACTCTATCAGATCAATGTAATTAAATAATATAAATAAATTCTTTATTTTTTATTATTTCTATTAGTAAATTAGCTTATAAATATAGTGTATTAAACAACCAACTTTTGAATTTAAAATAAAAAAAATCCCACATTAATAAATGCAGGATTTTCTACTAGGTAGAATGTCTTATAAACGATTAAAAGCAACTACTCTCACCGCAGGAATATCAGCTTGTGCCCCTTCAGCAACTTCCTGACATGCTTTTTCTAACGCAATATGGGGTGTGATCCCACTTTCTGTTTCTACAATTTTATGCCCGGCGTAGGTATCACCATTTCTGGAACGCACTTTATACGCAATAAACCAATATTCCATATCATCACCGTTTACGTTATTAATCATGTAATTACCATAGCTGTTTATGACCCGCTTTAATGTGATAATAATCAATAATTTTTAGTTTAATAAAATCGTTTTATAAAAAGATTAAAGCAATAGAGGAAATTTTAAGCATCACAATCCATTTCTGATTGGATCATTTTCTTTATTTTCACTGCTTTTTCAAAGTGATCCAATTTATGTGTCATAATCCACCATGTTGCAGCTTCCATTAATAATTCAGGGTTGTCATTTTTATTTGCAAAAAAAGCATAAAAAGATAATCCCACGCCCTCTCCTTTGGCTGAAATCTTATCATTACATATTTGAATTATTTTTTGTTGTAGTGATTTTCTCATATTCTCTCTATTTTTATTTTTCAATCGAGTAATAAATAGGAACGAGCAAAGGCCCTATCCATGAAATTTGTTCCATAACTGAATAAGTAACCAAGCAGCAATAACCCAGCAAATCACTGCCGTAGCTAGTGCCGTAAATAATTTTACATAGTTGATCATCACATAGAGTGAAATTAGGTAAACCATATAAGGAATAACGGCCCATAGGCTAAAAATAATGGTGGTACGCAACGCTTCAATAGAGCGTTCGGAGCCAACAATATAGTGTGCAATAAGCGCAAAAGTGGGAAATAGCGGAACCAATCCCGCAATATAGTAATGGCGTGATTTCGATAAAACGGCGATTAATACCACAACAAACGCACCTATCAGTGCTTTAACCAGTAATCCCATTATTTTTTCATCAATTTACAAAAACCTTACTACTATCATACCTATTCATATTTGTATGTGAGCTGATTTTATTTTTTGTGGTTTAAAATAATATGATATTTTTGATGATAAAACCCACTACGCTATGTATCTAACCATAAAATAAAGATAAACATGACCGAACTTTATAAAAAACTAATCCAACAAGAAAAAACACTTCACAAAAGTACCCATCGAAAAAATACAGATGTACTTATTCAACTTTTACATAATGAGTTTATAGAGTTTTGCCGCTCTGGTGTTTGCATTAATAAAACAGACACAATTAACAGTCTTACAAACGAAAATCGTAATATAGAGGTTTATTCAGAAAATTATCAAGGTTCACAATTAAGTGATGATGTGATGCTGTTAACTTATGTCAGTTATCAGTTAGAAGATAACAAAAAAATAAAGCAGGCTTACCGTTCATCCTTTTGGATAAAAAATTCTCGTAATGATTGGCAGCTAAGATTTCATCAAGGCACAGCTAAATCTGATTATTTAGCTCAATAGCAATATTTAATAACCTATTTAAGTATCTAAATGTGTTTTCTTTTTTCTGCTGCCGTTGCTTCTTCTTTATTCTTACAACAATCGTATGAACTGTTTTCGCCATGATGATGTTAATGCATAAAGAGGTGCATTAACGGGCAAAGTAATAACATCAAAATAAACCAATTATCTATTAAAAGTTCCCACATAATCATCTCATTAAATCATGTTTAAAATGATGATAGGGCTTACTCTAAGAGGAACGTCTAGTATGGATTTGTTATTTAATCCGTATTTTTGTCAATAATTTTTATTTATTTGGCATATACATCGTGTTATCAAAAATATTGAGATAATTTTTACCGCGACTAATAATAGGATTACCATAAAATTTAGAGCTAAATATAAAAATTCATGTTTCATGTTTCATGTTTCATGTTTCATGTTTCATGTTTCATGTTTCATGTTTCATGTTTCATGTTTCATGTTTCATGTTTCATGTTTCATGTTTCATGTTTCATGGAAAAATAAATATCTCTGACTACGAAACGTCAACACAAATCGGGGCACTCATCACCATAAATAACAGACAATAATATAAGTATTCGAATGTTTAATTACATACAAAAACTTATATCATCCATTCAATGATATTGAGCAAGATGCCCCATTCTGTTTTGATTAGGTGCTTCCTTATAGCTATATAAAAGAAAAGTCACCTTTATCAAATGATAAGTTACTACACCTGCATCGACATTATTTCTTGATAAGCGGCTACCAGCTTATTACGTACTTGTACGCCCATTTGTAATGAGATACTGGATTTTTGCATATCCACCATTACATCGTTTAATTCAACACCTGGCGTACCTAAGGTAAACGCTTGAACTTTGTTGGTTGCATTCATTCGAGTTTCATTAATTTTACCCACGGCTTGAACAAGCTGAGTTGCAAACCCCGCTTGTACTGGCTGGGGTTTCGCAATATTGGATGCTTGCAAAGTCTGGATTTGCATTTTATCCAGAACACTTTCAATAGCTGGAATTGACATATAAACCTCTGCGTTAATCATCTAATTCAATTACTGAATCAATGTCATAGTAAGGAAGTGAACCAACACGCTTACCGAGTTATACCCTAACACAGGGGCTTCATTCCAAAGCGAGTAATTAACGCAAAAGTTAAGGGCTAATTACGCCATTAAATGAAACGCAAAAGGCCAATAATGAGACACCTGAGAGTAGGTTTATTTATTTGCGTAAGGGGAGTCTGTTTTGTTACGCCACGCTTTTAGTATTCATCCCGAACTACAAGGCAAGGATTGTCTATGAATGCCGAAAAAACCGACGTTGTGAACCAGAATAAGGGTTTTAACGCCATTATTAACCGGATAAAAGCCGATCCGAAAATTCCGCTCATTATTGCGGGCTCGGCGGCTATTGCCATTTTTGTTGCTGCATTTTTATGGTTACAAAGCCCTGATTATAAAGTGCTTTATAGTAATCTTAGCGATAAAGACGGTGGCGAAATTGTCACACAGTTAACACAGATGAATGTACCTTATCGCTTGTCGCAAAATGGCGCGGCGATTATGGTGCCTGACAATCAGGTTCATGAATTACGCCTGAAACTCGCGCAAGCGGGACTTCCAAAAGGCGGTGCTGCCGGTTTTGAACTGTTAGATAAAGAAAAGTTCGGGATCAGCCAATTTAGTGAACAGATTAACTATCAACGTGCACTTGAAGGTGAGCTTGCTCGCACTATCGAGACATTAGGTCCTGTACAAAATGCTCGTGTTCATTTAGCACTACCAAAGCCATCTCTTTTTGTTCGCGAACAGAAATCCCCTTCTGCATCCGTTACGGTGGGTCTTTTACAGGGTAGAGCGCTGGATGAAGGTCAAATTAATGCCATCGTGCATATCGTTGCGAGCAGTGTTGCGGGCATGCCCGACAGCAGTGTGACCATTGTTGATCAAAGCGGTAAATTATTGACACAACCTGATGCAATGGGTCGTGACCTTAACTCTACCCAATTGAAATATGTTCAAGAGCTAGAAAATCGTTACCAGCAACGCATTGAAACGTTATTAAGCCCGATTGTAGGTCGTGGAAACGTTCATGCACAGGTGACGGCTCAAGTTGATTTCTCTCATACTGAAGAAACAGCGGAAGAGTACAAACCAAACCAGCCACCAAACCAAGCCGCCGTACGTTCAAAACAGTTGAGCCAAAGTGAGCAAAATGGAGGCATGTTAGCTGGCGGTGTTCCTGGTGCATTATCTAATCAGCCTGTTGCTCCACCTCAAGCGCCTATTGAAGCACCAAAAGCGCAAGAAGGTGAGAAAACAGATGGCGCCAATGCAACGGGTACGGGTACGAATCGCACATTAACGCGTAATCCAAACAGCAATAGCCGTTTAGATGAAACAACCAACTATGAAGTTGATCGCCGAATTCGCCATATCAAACGTCCAGTAGGTAATGTTGAGCGTCTTTCTGTCGCTGTTATTGTGAACTACAAAACTGTTGAAGATAAGAAAGAAGCTGCTGAAGGCGAAGAGCCTATTGTTGAAACTAAACTTGTTCCGCTAACTGATGAACAAATTCAGCAAATTGAAGGGCTTGTTCGTGAAGCGATGGGCTATTCCCAAGAACGTGGTGACTCGTTAAGTGTCGTGAACTCGCAGTTCAACGATATTGAAGAGAAAGTGATCACCGTTCCTGTATGGGAAAATCCAGAAATTCTGGCGAAAGCATTAGATTTAGGTCGCTGGTTATTACTTGTCATCATCGCATGGATCTTATGGCGCAAACTGGTGAAACCACAGCTTGAAAAACGTCGTGAAGCTGAAATTGCTGCACAGAAAGCTGTACTGAAAACCAAGCTACAAGTTAAAGATGATGTTGATGAAGCAGAATTAGATGACGAAGCAAGACGTAAACAAGCACGTAAACGTGTGAGTGCCGAATTGCAGAGCCAACGTATCCGTGAAATGGCAGAGAAAGACCCTCGTGTCGTCGCAATGGTAATTCGTCAATGGATGAGTAAAGAGCAATGAGTAATAACTTAACTGGAACCGAAAAAAGCGCCGTTATGTTACTAACACTCGGTGAAGACCGAGCGGCGGAAGTATTTAAACATCTAAGTACACGCGAAGTTCAACAGCTGAGTATTGCAATGTCATCAATGCGTCATATCTCAAATCAGCAATTGATTGATGTTATGGCAAGCTTTGAAGAAGACGCAGTTCAATACGCAGCATTGAACGTCAATGCGAACGATTATTTACGCTCCGTTCTGGTTAAAGCCTTGGGTGAAGAACGTGCGAATAATCTATTAGATGAGATCTCTGAAACTCGTGAAACAACAACGGGTATCGAGACACTTAACTTTATGGAACCACAAATGGCTGCCGATATTATCCGCGACGAACATCCGCAGATTATCGCAACTATCTTGGTTCACCTCAAACGGGGTCAAGCGGCAGATATTCTTGCCCTGTTTGATGAGAAATTACGTAATGACGTGATGTTACGTATCGCAACATTTGGTGGTGTTCAACCGTCAGCATTAGCAGAGTTAACTGAAGTACTGAATAACCTGCTTGATGGTCAAAACCTCAAACGCAGTAAAATGGGTGGTGTTCGTACTGCTGCTGAAATCATCAACTTGATGAAGAGTCAGCAAGAAGAGAATGTCATTACTGCGGTTCGCGATTACGACGGCGAATTGGCACAAAAAATTATCGACGAAATGTTCCTGTTCGAAAACCTTATCGATATCGACAACCGCTCTATCCAGCGCATTCTACAGGAAGTGGAATCCGACTCCTTGGTTGTGGCATTGAAAGGATGCGATCAAGAGCTACGCGATCACTTCCTCAACAATATGTCGCAACGTGCTGCTGAGATCATGCGTGATGACTTGAATTCTCGCGGCCCTGTCCGTATGTCTCAAGTGGAAGCAGAGCAGAAAGCAATTCTGCTTGTGGTACGCAAATTAGCAGAGACTGGAGAGGTTGTTCTTCATGGAGGAGACGATACCTATGTCTGATAAACATACTGATACTAACTGGAAGCCTTGGGTTCCAAAAGAACTCACTGATTGGGCATTAACGGTCGAGGAAACGACAGAAGACGAAAAGGAAGTCGAAAAACAGGAAAAAGAAGTCGTTCAGCAACAGAAAGTCCTTGAGCAAATTAATATGCTTGATGACATGAAAGACAAGGCCCAGAAATTGGGCCACGCTGAAGGCTTTGAGGCAGGGAAAAACCAGGGTTATCAGGAAGGCTATCAGGCTGGATTACAATCAGGTATTGAAGAAGGTATTCGCCAAGGCATTGCTCAGCAATCACCATTAATTAATGAATGGCAAGGATTGCTGGCTGAGTTTAGGCACTCTTTAAATGGGTTAGACAGTGTTATTGCTTCACGTTTAATGCAAATCGCCCTCACAGCGGCAAAAGAAGTTTTAGGTCAGCCTGCTGTTTGTGATGGTTCTGCATTACTGGCGCAAATCACCTTAATGTTGCAACAGGAACAAATGTTCTCAAACAACCCACAGTTAAGAGTTAACCCAAAACATATTCCACAGATTGAAAAAGAGCTGGGTGATTCACTTTCTGCTCATGGTTGGAAAGTAGTTGCCGATAACAGTATTCATGTTGGTGGATGCCGTGTTGTGACAAATGATGGCGATCTCGATGCCACGATTGCAACTCGTTGGCATGAGCTTTGTCGTCTTGCTGCTCCGGAGGCGTTGTAATGACAGCAAGATTGGGGCGTTGGTTAGAAAAACTCAGTGATGCAGAAGCGCGTTTAAATAAAATTCCGCGTGTACGTCAATATGGTCGTTTAACCAGAGCAACAGGTTTAGTCATGGAAGCTAAGGGGCTTGTTATGCCCCTTGGCTCTACGTGTTTAATAGAACGTACCATTGGTAAAACTGTTGAAGAAGTTGAAAGTGAAGTCGTTGGGTTCAACGGTAGCCAAATGTTGTTAATGCCTTTACAGGAAGTCGAGGGATTAACACCGGGGGCCCGTGTTTATGCTCAGGCTACTCCGGGCGGTGAAAATGAAGGTCGCCAGTTGCCTCTTGGAGATACGCTGTTAGGGCGTGTTTTAGATGGCTCAGGTTATCCTTTAGATGGTTTACCACCACCAGATACCAGTTATCGCGCACCGCTAATTACACCGCCTATCAACCCACTACAACGTACTCCGATTACCGATGTACTAGATGTGGGTGTACGTGCAATCAACTCACTGTTAACTGTGGGTCGAGGTCAGCGTATGGGCCTTTTTGCAGGCTCTGGTGTAGGTAAGAGTGTGCTATTAGGCATGATGGCGCGCTTTACTCAGGCTGATGTGATTGTTGTTGGATTAATTGGTGAGCGTGGACGTGAAGTTAAAGACTTTATCGAAAATATTCTCGGCACTGAAGGCTTAGCACGCTCAGTGGTTGTAGCGGCACCTGCTGACGTATCACCACTTCTTCGTATGCAAGGTGCTTCTTATGCAACACGTATTGCCGAAGATTTTCGTGATCGTGGAAAACACGTCTTACTGATTATGGATTCACTTACACGTTACAGTATGGCACAACGTGAAATTGCCCTTGCAGTAGGCGAACCGCCTGCAACCAAAGGCTATCCACCTTCTGTCTTTGCAAAATTACCAGCATTGGTTGAACGAGCAGGAAATGGCGTTGATGGTGGTGGCTCTATCACGGCTTTCTATACTGTTTTAACGGAAGGTGATGATCAGCAAGATCCAATTGCAGACTCCGCGCGTGCGATTTTAGATGGCCATATTGTGCTTTCGCGTTCTCTTGCAGAATCTGGGCACTACCCTGCTATCGATATCGAAGCATCTATTAGCCGTGCAATGACGTCACTGATTGATAAAACACATTATCGTCGTGTGCAAGTGTTTAAACAGCTTTTATCGAGTTATCAACGTAACCGCGATTTAATTAACGTAGGTGCTTATGCTGCGGGCAGTGATCCTATGCTTGATAAAGCGATTGCACTTTATCCGTCCCTCGCGAAGTTCTTACAACAAGATATTCAAGAGCAATGCAGTTATCAAAGTGCATGTGAGCAACTTAATCAACTGATCACAGTAAACTAATTCTGAACATAATCAGAGAAAGTAAAGAGGGTTCCAATGCGGGAGCAGTCACCTTTAGTGACACTGAGAGAACTGGCACAGACAGCGGCTGAACAAGCCGCTATTCAACTGGCTCAGGTCCGGCAGAGTCATCAACAAATGGAACAGCAACTCAATATGTTGATTGGGTATCAGGATGAATACCGTGTACGTCTAAATGAAACGTTAAATTTAGGGGGGATGTCGTCAGCATCGTGGCAAAACTACCAACAATTTCTCAAAACGCTCGAATTGACTATCGAACAACATAAACAACAACTTCAACATTGGCAGACGCAACTTGATCTTGCAACTGAACAATGGAGAGAAAAACAGCAACGACTCAATGCATTTGAGACTTTGGAGCAACGCGCTGAAGATAGCCGTAAGCGACATCTTGATCGTATTGAACAGAAACAAATGGACGAGTACGCACAGCGTAGTACTTTACGGAGAACAACTTGATGGAGATAACGCTTCTGACCATGGATGTCGCTGCAGCCTCTCCGGGAACGACATCCGCTTCAAATAGTCAGCCCGGTGATAATGCCCCGACATTTGCTCAGCTTTTGGGCTCTCAACCTCAAAACGCACAGAGTGATAAAAAGACAGCTAATATCACAAACCCTTCAACGAAAGAAAACAAAGCACATTCACACTCTGATGAAGACAAAACAAAAGAAGACGGTAGTCATCTTGCGTCTGTCACTACAGAACCCAATGTGATAGAAGAGTCATCTCTTGAGAAATCTCAATTGACTCTTACTTTGCCGGATAATGAACAATTTGCGGCTATCGTTGAAAATAAAACCCCTTCTTTATTAATGTCAGCAGAAGAACTTGCCGCTGAACTTCCTGTTCAGTTAGCAGGACTACCTGGGTTAAAGCGTCTTACCCTTCCCTCTGAACAGCTGACTCAAGCATTACAACAGCATCAATCAGTTAAACATGATGAAGGTTTAGCCTCATTAGCACGTACTATTTCAAAAGATAACGATATGTCGGACTTCAACCTTACCGACAAGCTTAATCTATCAAAATCAGATGAAAAGTCCTTGTTAACCCAGCTACGTCCAGAGACAGCGACATTAACAACAGAAAGTACACGTGCCGGTGCTAATCAAACAGAAAAAACTTCTGCGAAAAAAGGAGATAGCATCGCAACACTTTTAACGCCAACAGCAGAAAAAGTGAATGCATTACTAAACGGCGATAAACAAGTTGCAAATGCAAAATTAGCGGACAATGTTGCTCAGCAAATGGTGGCAGGTAATCGTGTTGTAGAAACCGATCTTCACAACACCCTTTCTACCTCTTCTTTAGCTTCACAAAGTATTACAGGTCATGCTCACTCATCAGCACAACCACAAATGCAATTTTCACCGATGGCAACACAGGTATTAAATGCACAAGTGGGAACACAAGAGTGGCAACAGCAACTTAATCAACAAATTGTGATGTTTAGCCGTAATGGCTTACAAAAGGCAGAGCTACGTTTACACCCTGAAGAGCTAGGTTCATTGCATATCCGCATGAAAATAGAAGATGGGCAAGCACAGTTGCACCTTGCTTCACAAAGCGGACAAGTTCGTTCTGTATTAGAAAATGCCATGCATCAATTGCGTCAAGCCCTCTCTGAAAATGGGATCCAGCTCACGCAGAGTCAGGTGTCTAGCGACACTAATGACAGTTGGCAACAACAAAATATGCCAGATTCCTCTCAATTTAGTGGAGATGGTGCCGATAATCATCAAGGAAGCGAGGGTAATTCTCTGCAATTAGCCTCTGAAACGGCACTACAAAAGATAACCCTTACGCCTCAAGAATTAGCATCTGCTCGTGGTGGTGTTGATATTTTCGCCTAATACAAATGTATTGGGAGGACACACTATGTCAATAAACGTAAGAGTTAATGGTTTTTTCCCTATCTGTTTCTGCAATTAAAAAACAGAAATAGCGGGATAATTAAGGTTGATTTAGATGGATATGGAAGTCCACAACAGTGAACACGTATCCACTACAAAACAGGAATTTAACTGTCCATGTCTAATTACAGCAATGAACGTAAAAGCTATAGCTTAATTCTGATCATCGTTTTATTGGTGATCGCCATTATTGCAGCGGCATTCGGTGGATATAGTTGGTGGGCATTGAAGCATGCTAAATCAGGTTCAGCGGGCACAAGTCAGCAAAAAGTTATACCAGCACCCGTTTTTATGTCATTAGAACCCTTTACGGTAAATCTAATTGATGACGAAGAACACTTAGACAGAGTGCTCTACATAGGGATCACATTAAGATTGCATAATGAAGACACTCGCAAGCGTCTACATGATTATTTACCAGAGGTTCGTAGCCGCTTGTTATTACTGCTTTCTCGTCAACAGGCTAATAAGCTCGCGACAGACAATGGAAAACTCCAGCTAATGACGGATGTAAAAGAAACGCTGAGACCGACTCTCGTACCGGGAGAATCTGAACAGATCCTCTCCGATGTACTGTTTACCACGTTTATTCTGCGATAATCATTATGAGCGATAATATCCTTTCACAGGCAGAGATTGATGCTCTGCTGAATGATGACACATCAGGTGACGACGCCAAAAAAAGCGCGAACAGGGAACCTGCGATAGCGAAGGATCCGAATGAACCGGATATTCAGCCTTATGACCCCAACACGCAACGTCGTGTGGTTCGAGAACGTTTACAGTCGTTAGAAATTATTAACGAACGCTTTGCACGTCAATTCCGTATGGGGCTGTTTAACATGCTCCGTCGGAGTCCTGACATTACTGTTGGTGGCGTTAAAATTCACCCTTATCACGACTTTGCTCGTAACTTACCTGTGCCAACGAACCTTAACTTGGTGCATTTAAAACCGTTACGAGGAACAGCATTATTTACCTTTGAACCAAATCTGGTTTATATCGCGGTAGATAACCTGTTTGGTGGTGATGGCCGTTTTCCAATCCCTGTGGAAGGACGTGAATTTACCAACACAGAGCAGCGGATCATCAACAAAATGTTGAAACTGGCACTTGATGCCTACCGTGATGCTTGGGATTCCATATTCAAAATTCAGGTGGAATATGTTCGTTCTGAAATGCAGGTGAAATTTACCAATATCACCTCATCACCGAATGACATTGTTGTTACGACACCTTTTCAGGTAGAAATTGGCTCAATGGTTGGAGAATTTAGTATTTGTATCCCGTTTGCCATGATTGAGCCATTACGTGAACGACTGATCAATCCACCAATTGAAAATGTCCGTCAAGAAGATGGGGTTTGGTTAGATAGTTTAGTCAACCAAGTTCAGCATTCAGAGCTTGAACTGGTCGCAAACTTTACTGACATCCCACTGCGTTTATCAAAAGTGTTAACACTTAAAGAAGGAGATGTTATCCCGATTGATAAACCAGAAAGATTGATTGCACATGTTGATGGTGTGCCCGTATTAACAAGCCAATACGGTACAGTAAATGGGCAATATGCCCTTCGTGTTGAACACCTAATTAACCCTGTTTTAAACGCTCTGGATGAGGAACAAACCAATGAGTGATGCAAATCGCCCAACTGATAATTCACAATCGGCTGAGGATATGTGGGCTGATGCAATGGAACAGCAAACTGGGAAAAGCCAGGATAATAGTTCCGATCTATTTGAACATCTTTTACCTGAAGACGATGCACTGAATCATCTCTCTGACATCAATTTGATTATGGATATTCCAGTCAAATTAACAGTAGAGTTAGGCCGCACCAAAATGACCATTAAAAAATTACTGAGCTTGTCACAAGGTTCTGTCGTTTCACTGGATGGTTTAGCTGGTGAGCCTCTTGATATTCTTATCAATGGCTATTTAATCGCTCAAGGTGAAGTTGTGGTTGTTTCTGATAAATACGGTATTCGTATTACCGATATCATTACACCATCAGAACGTATGCGTCGCCTGAGCCGTTAATCTATGGAACAGCTTCCTTCCTTTTCCAGCCAAGGTGCGGTAAATACTACCGCACCCGCTACAACACAAACTGTTCAAACACCTACACAACCGTTGCCTGTAGGTCAAAGTCTTGCTCAAGTTAGCACGGCACTTGCAGGCATCATTGTTCTTATTATTGTTGCTATGTGGTTATTTCGCCGTTTTGGCTTTACCCGTGGTTCATTTAAAGGAACAGCAGCACAACTGAGCGTCAAAGCAAGTTGTTCGTTAGGTGCGAAAGAACGAGTGGTGGTGGTTGAAATTGAACAGGAATGGCTTGTATTAGGGGTAACCGCATCACAGGTAAATCTGTTGCATAAATTACCCGTCCCTGAAAAAGCCTCGCAGGAAGCGACCTCATCACCAACATCGCCATTGTTTACTCAAATATTACAAAAAACGCTAAAGCGAGATAAAGGCAACTCATAATGCATCAGTGTGTCACTTTTTTTAACGCATTAAAGCGTTGGCGTCTCTTCGCTAGTGTGCTGGTTTTAATCTTGTTACCTAGCAGTGCGTTTGCCCAATTTCCGGGTGTTATTACACAGCCTTTACCAGGTGGTGGCCAAAGTTGGTCATTGCCAGTTCAAACATTAATCTTCATTACAGCTTTAGGGTTTATTCCTGCTGTTTTGCTGATGATGACCAGTTTTACCCGCATTATTATTGTTCTTGGATTATTACGTAATGCTTTAGGTACACCTTCTGCACCACCAAATCAAGTCGTTCTTGGTTTGGCGTTATTTATGACCTTTTTCATTATGGCACCGGTTTTTGATAAAATTTATCAAGATGCCTATATGCCATTTACTGAAGATCAAATTACCTTTGAGCAAGCCTTAGAGAATGGCTCTAAACCTTTGCGCCAGTTTATGATGCAACAAACTCGTGAAACTGACTTGGCTCTGTTTGCCCGTCTTGCCGATGCACCCGCATTTGAAACACGCGAAAGTGTACCGATGCGTATTTTGGTTCCCGCTTATATTACGAGTGAGCTAAAAACCGCCTTTCAAATCGGTTTTATGATTTTTATTCCTTTTCTTATTATCGACTTAGTTGTTGCCAGTGTGTTGATGGCGCTAGGTATGATGATGGTGCCACCTGCCACAGTTTCATTGCCATTTAAACTTATGCTTTTTGTTTTAGTCGATGGTTGGCAATTAATATTAGGCTCGCTTGCACAAAGCTTTTTCAATTAGCGCAGAGGTAACCCCATGACACCAGAATCCGTCTTAGCACTAGGTACTGAAGCGATGAAAATCGCTTTATCACTAGCAGGCCCTCTTTTATTGTCCGCTCTGGTGACGGGTCTTGTGATCAGTATGCTCCAAGCCGCAACACAGATAAACGAAATGACATTATCGTTTATCCCGAAAATTCTTGCTGTATTAGCCGCGATTTTAGTTGCTGGCCCTTGGATGTTAAGTTTACTTGTCGATTATATGCATAACTTATTTACTGGCATTCCTGGGATGATTGGTTAATAGCAATGATAACCCTGACCAGTGAAATGCTTAACGGCTACATTAGTGATTTTTTCTGGCCATTTGTGCGTATACTCGCCCTTTTTAGCACTGCACCGCTATTTAGTGAAAGACAAACACCTAAAAAATTTCGCATTGCACTCGCCTTTTTGATTACAGCATTAGTCGCACCAGGCTTACCACAAAGTCATGTGCCCTTATTCTCGCTTATTGCTTTTTGGGTACTATTACAACAGATTTTGATTGGCACAATTCTAGGGTTATCGATGCAGTTAGCGTTCGCGTCTGTTCGTCATGCCGGTGAAGTGATTGGTTTACAGATGGGACTTTCATTCGCCACCTTCGTTGATCCATCAGGTGGCCCTAATATGCCTATTCTGGCACGTATTTTTAATATGTTAACAATGCTGTTATTTATGGTCTTTGATGGTCATTTATGGCTATTATCTATATTAGTTGATACGTTCTATGTTGTTCCTATTGGAAATCAGACATTTAATTCTTTAGGTATTCTTACTTTAGTTCAAAGTGGTGGCACTATATTTATTAACGGTATGATGTTAGCCATGCCATTAATCACCCTACTTTTAGTACTTAACCTTTCATTAGGCATTCTAAACCGTATGACGCCACAGCTTTCTGTCTTTGTGGTTGGTTTCCCTCTTACACTGACTGTTGGTATGTTAGCATTATCTATGATTATGCCTGCATTACCTGTATTTACAGAGCGCGTCTTTAGCGATACGTTTAATCGTATTACCTTAATATTGCAGCAGTTGGTTTCTTAAGATTTAAATTAGTTTATTTTTAATCGCAGTTCTCGAATTAAAATTTATCTGCTTTTTTGTAGCTAATATTGTTTATTCCACAATCCTTGTATATCAATTGCTATACAAGGAGGTGTGATATGAAAACTGACGTATAGCTCAATATTCACGCTAAAAAATCACAACGCGCACTTATTGATATTGCTACTGAACTTCTCCATAAATCTCGTACTGACTTTATTCTTGATACAGCATGCCAAGCTGCTGAAGACGTCATTTTAGACCGTAGAACTTTTAATTTAAATGATGCTCAATATGTAGGATTTATAGAAATTATTGATGCGCCGGTTGATATTGACCCTGTTCTTGAAAAGTTATTAATGAGAAAACCATTATGGGAAAAGTAACAGCACCTGAGCCGTTATCAAATTCATATGAAGTGACTGATTTTTATAGTAGTGAAAATGTATTAGATAACTGGATAAAACAAAGAGGTTTAAAAAACCAATTTTAGGTACATCACGTACATTTGTGGTCTGTGAAAAAATAAAAACGTGTTGTTGGATACTATTCTTTAGCGACAGGTAGTGTTAACCATACTGAGGCAATTAGTCATATTCGTCGTAATATGCCAGATCCAATACCCGTGATCATTTTAGCTAGGCTTGCTGTTAATAAAACTTTTCATGGAAGAGGTCTTGGTGCCGATTTGTTAAGAGATGCTGTTTTGCGTTGTCATCATTTAGCTGAAAACATTGGTGTTAGAGCGATTAAGGTTCATGCTTTAACTGAAAGCGCAAAACATTTTTATCTTCATCATGGTTTCAAAGCTTCTTCGACTCAAGACAAAATCTTATTCTTAGCATTAAAAAAGAAAATATAGTTTATTGGGTTTAATTGATAAAAAAATCCCCTGATAAATAAATACCAGGGGTGATATCAAAATGTCTTAAGACAGAACTAAATAATTAGCGATACATTTTGAACATCGACATGTCTTTCATATCGTTAAAGACTTTATAAGAAGCCTGTAATACAGACTCTTCTTGGTAATAATCAGAAATGGCTTGCGTCCAGTCTAAATCGCGTAATTCACTTAAACGTTTTGCGTTTCTTAACGACGTATCTGCCCCTAAATCATCCAAATTATCAAGTTCTTGAAGTTGTAAACCTAACTTGGCCTCAACACTTGAAATATTATTTAAGGTTGCACGGTTAACGCGGTTTGCAGCATCAATTTTTTCTAATGCTGCATCGCGATCTGCTTGTGGTTTACCTGTTAAAGGTTCACGTAATGCAGTAATAGCACCATCTAATGCTTCAAAAATATCCGGTGCTGTTCCTTTACTTCCTGAAGATTGTAATGTTTCAATCCCAGTGAAGTTAGTGACCATTTCAATATTGCTATCTACTTTTTGGGTAATTTGTTTATCACCACCTTGGTAGGTGATTTTGCCTGTTGCATCAGCCACAAAAGGCGGTTTATCTGATTGGAAACCGGCAAAAATATAGCGACCCACACCATCTTTTGTATTACCAATCCCCACTAGCTGATCTTTTAAACCTTGTAATTGATCAGCAAGAGATGAGCGGTCTTCATCGCTTAATGTTGCATCATTACCCGCAGCAACCAGCGTTTCTTGAATTTTAGTTGTAATATTAACCATTTGACTGGCTAAACTCATTTGCAAAGACATACTGTTTTTTGCAAACCCACGCGCTGTTGCATATTGCTGGTTACGTGATTCAGATTGCTTAACCATAACGGCTTGAGAAGCCGCCATTGGATCATCTGATGGTTTTTCAACACGACGACCACTGGAGATTTTATTTCCTTCAGTCATCCATTTGCTTTGCGAACTGGTGATATTATCCATTCGCTGGGAAAATATTTGATTTGAACTTAAGCGCACAATTTATTCCTTAATTCATGAGGCTTATAAAACCTGCATAATCGCATCAAACATGGTATTTGCTGTTTGAATAACTTTAGCATTTGCCATGTAATATTCTTGGATACGATACATTTCACCGTATTCTTCATCCAAGTTCACACCAGAAACAGATTGTTGCTGAGACTGAATACTTTTGGTGATTGAGGTCTGTGCATCAAAATCAACTTGTGCTGTATTGACTTTATTACCCACCATACTGATCAATGAGCCATACCCACCAGCAATTGTTGTTTTACCATCAATAATTTTTTCATCAGGTAACTCAAACAATTTTTTCATATTTTCGTTATCGCTTGGACCTGTATCTTTAGAGCCAGCAGCCGCAATCTTACTTGGATCCGTCACAGCCACTTCCATACCTGCAATCACATTACCCACAGATTGGACCACAATAGAATCACCTTCTTGTGGTGTGCCATTAACTTTGATACTCATACCTTCGAATTTTAATTCGCCCGTTGTCGCATCAGCTGTGGCTTGAAATTTACGTTCACCAGGTTCTACTGTGACATTCCATTTGCCACTCTCATATGTAACGGTATAGTCAGCAGCTTTCACTTCTTTAGAATCGGTATATTTCACATCAAAGGTAGCATCACCTTTGTTTTTACCGTTCGTCATCACATGAGCACCACCTAACTTAAAGAAATCCTCACCTTTGTCGCCATTTAAATCATAGCCTTCTTTGTGTTGTTTATTAAATTGATCACCCAACACTAATGCTAATTGATTCAATTGATTACGGCTTGGATCTAATACTTCGTTACGGCTACGGTATGCACCACCAAGTTCACCGCCTTTAATGCGTTTTGCATCCACTTCACGAACTTCATCAATACCATTGCTATAACCGATAACAAGGCGTTCACTGTTTTTGTTTGATGGAATAGCGGACACTTCATAAGCGCGTGTACCAGAAACTAACGGTAAACCATTAGCAAATGTCACGTTAACAAAACCACCGTCTTGTTGTGTAACTTGAACATCCACTAATGTATTCAATTCTTGAACTAAACGATCACGTTGGTCTAATAAGTCATTCGGATCAGCGCCATTAAAGCCTTTAGAACGACTAATTTCGTTATTTAATTTAGCAATCTGCTTTGTATATTCATTGATATTTTTAGAGGTATTCGTCACCTGACTATTGATATCTTTTTCCAGATCACGCAATGATTGGTCTGCTTTTGCAAACATATTAACCATGGCTTCTGCTTTACCAATAACTGTCGTACGTGCAGGATTATCTTCTGCATTATTGGTTACGTTTGGTAAGCTAGTAAAGAATTCGTCAATTGCACTCGAAACATCATTCCCTTTATCTGCTAACAAATCATTAATTTGTGAGATGTTTTTAGTATAGCTATTTAGGGCGCTTTGCTTAGTCACGGCACGATTCAATTGACCAGCCAGGAATTCATTGTACTCACGATGAATACGACTGACGTTTACGCCATTACCGATATAGCCATTACCGGTCATCGTACCCCCGTTTTCATTAAATACTGTCATTTGACGGTTATACCAACTAACTTTCTGATTAGCGATGTTATTACTGATAGTGCTCATCGCAGCTTGTGCCGCATTAAGTCCGCTCATCGCTGTATTAATTAAACTATTGGACATTTGTCTATCCTTTTACGTTTAGTCATCTCCCGTATGTACGGAGCATAACTGGGCAATTGATATGAATGCTCTGGTCTTTATTATCGGTTCTTCCCCTCTAAACTTGAGGGGAAAATGATTAAAATAGGTCGCTTAAATCGTGAGTATAAGTTTTAGCAACTTGCTCACCACTTCCTTTTAATTGACCAATAATTGAAACCAGTTTTTTCGCATAACCCGGATCGGTGGCATAACCCGCTTCTTGAATACGGTAAGCTGCTTGTTCAGGGGTTTGAGCTTGAGGTACTTTGGCGTAACGAGGGCTTTCAGTGATAAGTCTGAGATAATCTTGAATAGCTTCAACATAGGAGCCATAAACACGGAAATTATCACGCATTTTAATCGAGTTACCATCAATCACTTCAGTTGTCATGATATTCGTGACAGGCCCTTTCCAGCTACTTCCTGCTTTGATACCAAACAGGTTATAACTTGGTTTGCCGTCACCGGTTAGAATTTCACGCTTACCCCAACCTGATTCAAGCGCGGCTTGAGCAACAACTAAAAGATGGTGTACACCAGTACCTTCTGTGGCTTGTTTCGCAGGTCCTAACAGTTTTGATGCAAAAGAAGCACTACTTTCAGATAAGCCCTTAAGCTTACCAATCGTGCTTTCAACGGCATTTTGATAAGGCTGCATAGCACGATAAATTTGCCCCAAGGCTTGGGTTGGCATGGATTGAAAAATATCACTACCATCTAATGGCATGGGTGTTTTACCTGCCATTTCGCTAGGGTCCATCGTGACTTTGGCTGAAAGTTGTTTTTCTATCATGTCAGCAAAGCCCAATCCTTTTTGTGATAAGTCTTGAGCAATTTGTTGATCATAAAGAGAGGTGTACATTTTGGTACTTTCTGAGTTGAACATGCTTTCTTGAGGAATGGCATCACGCATGCTTTTTAACATCATTTGAACAAAAACACCTTCAAGTTGCTGCGCCACTTGGCGCAGTCCTTGCTGATCAGCATTTTGTCCAACCTGATATTTAAGTTTATTCAATGCGTTACTATCATATGCCGGCGCTGACATTGCCGGCATTGAAGAAAGCAGAGATAAATCTTTCATCAGATAATCTCCAATCTCGCACGTAAGCAACCTGCGCTTTCCATTGCTTGCAAAATTGACATTAAATCTGTTGGTGTTGCACCAAGTGCATTTAATGTGCGGATCACTTCGTTTAAGCTTGCGCTTGCATTCACTTGCTGTAATGAGCCACCTTGTTCACTCATATTCACGCTGGTATTACGCGTTACAACGGTGCTACCGCCCGCAAACGGAGTATTAGGTTGGCTTACATTCACTTGGCTATCGACCGTAACGGAAAGATTACCTTGAGCAATCGCACAACTTCCTAATGTCACATCACGATTCATAACAACAGAACCCGTTCTTGCATTGATGATCACTTTCGCATCTGCAACAACACGTTTAATTTCAAGGTTTTGTACTTCAGCCAAGAAACGTACTTGTTCACTTTTACCAATAGGAACACGTAATTGAACTGTACGTGCATCTAAAGGCATAGCGGTACCCACACCTCTTAATTTATTAACAGTGTCAGAAATGTGTTGTGCCAAAGTGAAGTTTTCTTCATTCAGTTGTAAGTTCAGCAGACCTGTTTGACCAAATTGCGAAGGTAGTTCACGTTCAATGATAGCGCCACTGCTAATTCGTCCACCCGCTAACTGGTTAACCTTAACACTATTACCACCCGCAGATGCACCTGCTCCCCCGACAATAATATTACCTTGTGCTAAAGCATAAACCTGATTATCAACACCTTTTAGCGGTGTCATCAGCAACGTACCACCACGTAAGCTTTTTGCATTACCTAAGGATGAAACAACAACGTCGATGGATTGCCCCGTACGACCAAAAGGCGGTAATTTTGCAGTTACCATCACCGCAGCAACGTTTTTCAATTGCATATTGGTGCCGGCTGGTACTGTGATCCCCAATTGTGAGAGCATGTTATTCAGACTTTGCGTGGTAAACGGGGTTTGCATTGTCTGGTCACCCGTTCCATCTAATCCCACAACCAAACCATAACCAATCAGCGCATTTTCTCTCACCCCTTCAACAGAGGTGAGATCTCTGATCCGTTCGGCATGAGCGGAAAAACCGACACATGTCATCACGATAAAGAAAAGGCTCATCGCTATTTTTTTCATCTGGACCCTACTCATTAAAAAGGTGATACATTTAAGAAGAAGCGTTGTAGCCATCCCATAGACTGTGCTTCATTGATATAACCGTCTCCGATATATTCAATACGCGCATCAGCAACTTGGGTTGAATTTACGGTATTAGTACCACTGATAGTTCTTGGGTTCACAACACCTGAGAAACGGATAAATTCAGTACCTTGATTGATAGCAATTTGCTTTTCGCCAATAACATGCAGGTTTCCATTGGCAAGGAGCTGATCGACGGTAACTGTAATGGTGCCTTTAAAGGTATTGTTCGCATTTGCGCCACCTTTACCGCCAAAGTCACTGTTTCCTTCCATACTCATATCTGTACGTTTATTACCAAATATCCCTTCTAAGAATCCCGGCGTAATCGCAGCAAGGAATCCTGCTTTACCATTACGGCTAGCATTTGCAGATGAGTTTTTGCTTGCACTGACATTCTCTTGCAATGTAATAGTCAGCGTATCGCCTATATTTCGAGGGCGTCTATCTTCAAATAAAGGTTGATAGCCAAAATAAACAGGCTGAGTTGCCTGAAAAATAGAGCCATTGGGTGCCGGTGCAGTCGGTGCCGTTGGAACCGTCGTTGTATTACCTTCTACTAACGGCTTTTTGGGTATATATGCGCATCCCGACAGTGTCAGTACCAACAGGGCGGTACCTAAACGTTGATGACGACGCCATCTGACACTAAGCTTTCTTGCCCCAGAATTGTCAGTAATGACCTTTGTATCCATCTTCGATACTCTTTTAGTAATACGCCTGACAGGAAACCCTGTCAGGCTAATGAACAAACGAAATTAGAGTTGCGTTAGTTTCTGTAACATCTGATCAGATGTTGAAATCGCTTTACTGTTAATTTCATAAGCACGTTGAGTCTGGATCATATTGACCAGCTCTTCAGCTACGTTAACGTTAGAGGTTTCAACATATCCCTGATACAACAAACCTGCGCCGTTGATACCCGGGGCATTTTCAGTAGGTGCACCAGAACTTGCGGTTTCTAAGTACAAGTTTTCACCGACACTTTCTAATCCGCTGTCATTAATAAAGGTAGTTAGTGTCAATTGACCGACTTGTTGTGGCGCAGGGGAGCCTTCAATCTCAACACTGACTGTACCATCACGACCAATCATGACCTTTTTCGCAGTTTCAGGAAGAATAATTGCAGGCACAACTTGGAAACCACTGGTGGTGACTAATTGCCCATTTTGATCCATTTGAAAAGAGCCATCACGGGTATAAGCGTCTGTACCATCAGGTAACTGGACATGGAAAAAACCCTGTCCTTTAATCGCCACATCACGAGTACCATTAGTTTGAGCCAAATTACCTTGACTATGTAAACGCTCAGTCGCAACCGGACGAACACCCGTACCAATTTGTAAGCCTGAAGGTGCATTTGTCTGTTCAGAAGTCATCGCACCAGGCTGGCGAATGGTTTGATACAGTAAATCTTCGAAAACCGCACGTTGACGTTTAAAGCCATTGGTGCTGACGTTCGCGAGGTTGTTGGAAATCACATCCATGTTTGTCTGTTGTGCATCCAACCCAGTTTTAGCAATCCATAAAGAACGGATCATGGTTTTCCCCTTACACTATTTAACTCAGTGATAGCAATTGGTTAGCTCGTTGCGCATTATCATCAGCGCTATGAATAACCTTCATTTGCATTTCGAAACGTCTTGCGTTTGCTATCATATCGACCATGGCTTCTGCTGGATTGACATTACTGCCCTCTAACACACCAGCTAACACCTTCACGCTATCATCTGCAGGTAATTCCTCACCAGCACGCGCAACTCCTTTCGGTGATAAATGGAATAACCCATCATCACCACGAACTAAATCGTTTTGCTCTGGTTTTACCATTTTCAGACGACCAATTTGACCCAGCATTTTTGGTGGATCAGTAGGCACATGCGCAGTCACAATACCGTTATTGGCAATACTGACATTTGCTTGAGCAGGTACTTCAATTGCACCGTTATCGCCCATTAACAAACGACCTTGTACCATCAACATACCGTCAGCGTTACGTTGGATATTCCCGTTTCGGGTATAGGCTTCAGTACCATCTTCAAGTTGAACCGCTAAATAGCCGTTATCACTTAAAGCAACGTCCATTGATCGGCCGGTATAGTTCATCGTTCCTTGACTCTGATCGCTACCTGGCGTTGATGCTACCGTTAATGTACGAGTCGGTAAGGTATCGCCATTGACAGGTACGGCTCGCATTGCACTAAGCTGCGCTTTGAATCCCGGCGTTGATGCGTTTGCTAAGTTGTTTGCCACGACAGCTTGATTTTCCATCGAATGTCTGGCGCCGCCCATCGCGGTATAAATCACATGATCCATAACA
The DNA here is from genome assembly GCF_003144325.1 of Proteus terrae. Lineage (GTDB taxonomy): Bacteria > Pseudomonadota > Gammaproteobacteria > Enterobacterales > Enterobacteriaceae > Proteus > Proteus terrae. The sequence goes on along the minus strand of NZ_PENS01000005.1, from coordinate 5,395 downwards.
GATTATTTCCGGCGTTATTAGCGCAAGCTAACCAGAGTCTGCAGGATCTGATCCTGAGTCTTGATGGTTTGTGCGTTTGATTGATAGTTACGTTGAGCAACGATCATGTTAACTAACTCTTGGCTCATATCCACGTTAGACGCTTCTAATGCGTTATTGGTTAATTTGCCGAATACCCCAGAGCCTGCAACACCGACGATTGGTGAACCTGAACCGTTAGTTTCAGACCACATGTTGTCGCCTTGTGAGCTTAAGCCACCTGCGTTTGCAAAGTTAGCTAATGCGATTTGACCAACAACTTGGCTTTGTTGGTTTGAGTAAGTGGCCATGATTGAGCCATCTTGCTCAATACGGAAGTTGGTGAATTCACCCGCTTGATAACCGTTTTGCGCTAATTTAGATACGCTGGATTCAGAGACTTTTTGCTGAGTGCTACCAGTGAAATCTAATTCGATAGTACCCACAGCAGAGCCATTCAAAGAAGCAATATTCATATCGGTCTTTGTATAACTCTCTAGCACCCCTGCATTGGTATATTTTAAAGTGCCTAAATCTTGATGACGCGTTGGCGCACCACCTGCTATTTTAGTTGACGTATCTTGCCCATAAACTTTCCATTCATTGTCATTAGTTTTTACAAAGAATAAGTTCAGGTTATGTTCATTACCTAAGCTATCGTAAGTGGTAACGTTAGTACTGAAGTTATAAGTATCACCATCTTTAGAATCAAATGGCGTTTTAGCAGGTTTCTCTTCACCTGAATTCAGGTTAACCGCCATATTGATTTTGTCTGTTGCACTGGCATTCATCATATCGGTAGGAATAACGATAGGTGTTGGTGTCGCCCCTTTTTGAACAACATTTTTACCATCAACAACTTGTACTGGATAACCTGTTACACGCATACCTTGCATATTGGTCAGGAAACCGTCTTTATTTTTACCAAATTCACCGTTACGTGAATAGAAAACACCGCCATTTTGGTCTTCAATGCGGAAAAAACCACCGCCAGAAATTGCCACGTCTGTTGGACGGTTAGTGGTTGTGATACTACCGTCTTTAAAGTTTTGGCTAATGCCTGCAACTTTAACACCCAGACCTGCACCTGAACCGGCGAAAACGTCTGCAAAAGAAACGTTTGCACCTTTAAAACCGTAGGTTGCAGAGTTAGAAATATTGTTACCGATAGTATCTAAGTTAGCGGCTGCTGCGTTTAAACCACTTACTGCTTGTGAAAAGGACATGCGCCCTCCAAGTTGAATATGTGTTAGTTAAAGAACCTGACGAATTTCATCCAATGAAACGGTATTACCTAAGCCAACATCAAGGCGGGCACCACCATCCACCATGGACACACTATTCACCAGCGCATAATTCAGTGTCTTAACAGGGACCTGAGCATCATTAAGCGTGGCGTTAACGGTAAATTTATAGCTTCCCGGTGGAACAGGATTGTCATTTTCATCAGTACAATCCCAAGAGAAGTTATAAACATCCGGTAGCATCTTTTTGTCCATATTGATTGTACGAACGGTCACACCACTCGCATTGGTGATGTTTATCGTAAGAGAATCGGTTGGACTGAGTAATTCAAAACCAAAAGGCGTTGAAAAAAGGTGTTCACTGTCAGGCGTATTTGGATCCGTACCATCTACTTTATACGTTCCCATTTGCTGACGTGTTTTTTCATTTTGAGTGTCAGGTGTTGGAATTGTGCCATTCCCATCACCGGGTTTTTCAGTCTCACCGTTACCGTCGGTTGGCTGAAAGACAACAATTTTATTCCCAGAGACCATAACACCTCGTCCCACCAGTGAAGAGGCTTTTAACGCCTGACTTTGGTCAATCTGCCCAACAATGTTATTCACTGTTTTATTCAGTGTTTCAATGCCTTCAACGGTTGAAATCTGAGCTAATTGGGAAGTTAGCTCATTATTTTGCATTGGGTTTGTTGGATCTTGATTTTTCATCTGGGTGATGAGAAGTGTCAGGAAATTCCCTTTAATATCATCACTACCACTTTTTTTCGTATGGTATGAAGAAGGAGCATCCCCGATAATGGTATTATCATAAGGTTCATTCATTGAGGAGGAAATACCCACAATTTATTCTCCCTATTGACCTATCATCAGTGTTTTTTGCATCAGCGATTTTGCCGTGTTCATCACTTCGACGTTAGCTTGGTAGCTTCTTGATGCAGAGATGGTGTTAATCATTTCACCCACAACATCAACATTTGGCATCCGCACATACCCTTTTTCATCGGCAAAAGGATGCCCCGGCTGATATTCCATACGAAATGGTGCAGGATCATCCACCACCTCAGTGACACGCACGCCACCAATTTCTTGGCCGGCTGGTGCATTTACCTGAAAAACAACCTGCTTTGCACGATATGGGTCGCCATCTGGACCCGCAACACTGTCAGCGTTTGCCATATTGCTGGCACTCACGTTTAAACGCTGTGATTGCGCTGAAAGTGCTGAACTTGAAATATCGAAAATACTAAATAAAGACATGTTCTTTACCCTACTGTTGCAATACAGCCATCATGCTTTTAACTTGCGAGTTAATAAATGTCACATCAGCCTGATACTTAAGGCTATTGTCAGCAAAATTACTACGTTCCATATCCATATCCACGGTATTACCATCCATCGCAGTTTGATGAGGCACGCGATAGAGTAAGTCCGCTTCTAAGCGATAACCGGGTTTGATCGGGATATGGCGTTCAGATGTCATAGCCAATTGCATGCCATGAGTACCTGAGCGTCCATTTTCAATGGTTTTTTTCAATTCAGAAGCAAAATCAATATCACGAGCCTGAAAGCCTGGGGTATCTGCGTTAGCGATATTCGCAGCGAGAATTTCTTGGCGTTTATTGCGTATTGAGAGCGCTTCTTGTTGAAAATGAAACGTATTTTCTAATTTATCGAGCATCTTCTATCCTTGGTGGCTAAGCCACTTACCTCAGCTGATAAAACAATTTCAGTTGACAGAATAAACGCTCAAAAAAAAGATGATTGGAGGAATAGGCGTAAATTGGATTGCTATTTATGCGTTTAAGGCGTGCAAAGTCGATGTACACTGTTATTGCTAAACAATGGCAAACGCACAATTAGCATCAACTCTGTAAGGTGATACAAATTATGTTAGTTAGAACTCTTATCGGTCTATTTTCTTTTTTCTTTATGGTGAATGTAAGTGTCGCGAAATCACTCCCTGAAGAACTACAAGATTTCTTTGTCGCACTTCATCAACAAGGCGATAAAGTGACTGTGACAGTTTTAACACCAGAAGATAAATGGCCTGTCTGCCAAACACAAGAGATCCAACGTCATGTTGGTACTCGTAATTGGGGACGTCTTTCAATCCCAATTCAGTGTGATAAACAACGTCGTTTTATTCAAATTGATGTTAGCGTTAATGGTGAATATTTAATCGCGAAAAAAGACATTAATCGTGATGACATTATTGAGACCTCTGCCGTTAGCATGGCAACGGGCGAATTAGAAAAATTACCTTATGATGTATTACGTGATCCGGTATTAATTAAAAATGCGATCGCAATGCGACAAATATCCGCAGGAAAACCTTTAACTTCGACAATGGTTCGTCGCCCTTGGGCTATTTTGGCGGGACAAACAGTCACTGTATTTGCGCAAGGCCCTCACTTTCAGATCCGTTATGAAGGTAAAGCCGTAAACAATGCTGTCGCCAATGAAACTATTCGAGTAAGAGTTAAATCAGGCCAAATCGTCACCGGCGAAGCACTGGAAAACGGCTCTGTACGCATCCCTCTTTAATAGATTAAAAGGCTGATAAGCAGAATAAGCCTATATTGAATTGCTTGTTACCCGTTTCAGTTATGGCAAGCCGAGGTAAACTCTCTTGCGTTACAATTTGAACAAATATTGTATTTGTATACATTTTTTACTCTAAATAATTCAAGTTGTAGCTAGGCGATAAATGAACGAACCGCTAGGAGCATACATAAGTATGTGACTAGTGTGAGTGAATGCGGTCAACAACGCTACGGCTTGAAGTATGACGACTAAGATTAAAGTTTTTGATTTCATAGCCGATATAAAGAAACAAGATGATAGGCGAAAACACATAGGTTGTTTTACAATGGCTTCATCTGACTATTAATTGATGCCTAACAAAGGATTTTCCTATGAGTATTGAACGCGCGAATCCACTGCTTCCGATTAACGCAATTGCACAACGTAACCCGGGTGAAGTCACTCAAGGCTCACGTAAATCGGGAACGACTGAACAAAAAACTGCAACAGGCGACACTTCTGTAAAACTGAGTGAAGCGCAGAAAAAACTTGTTCAACCTGGAAATAAAGACATTGACGTTGAGAAAGTTGCTCGCTTAAAAGAAGCAATTGCCAACGGAACATTAACCATGGACAGCGGTAAAATTGCGGACGCTCTTTTCCGTGAAGCTGCTGAAAGCATAACTCAATAATATTTTAATGATTATGATGGAAGAACTCCGCCAGACTTTAGATCTTCAATTATCACAGCTTAATACCATTGCGGGTATTTTACGTGCTGAACAACAGTTATTATGCGCAGGTAATATTGATATTAATGCCCTACACGAAGTAACTGAACAGAAGAATTTTGTCTTGTCGGCTTTAGGTCATACAGACCAACAGCGTCATACGCTAAGCCTACAAGCCGGTGTAGAAAAACCTTATGAAGGGTTGCCGTTCTTATCTGATTTATGGACACAGATAATAGACATTACGGCGGAGTTAAAATATCTGAATCAACATAACGGATTACTGCTCGATCAACATATCGCTCGTAATAGTGATGCTATCCGTTTTTTGCAGAAGAACCACAGCCCAACCCTTTATGGTTCTGATGGGCAAGCACAGCGTTCAACACTGGCTGGGCGTAAAATTCAGGTTTAGGTTTTCTCGATAATTATCAGAATTCACACGATACGCCATCAATATTGATGGCGTTTTGCGTTGCGGATAAAACGCCACTTACTTTAAAGCCGCCAATCGATCACACAGTACGGTTATTTATCTCATCTTCTTGTGACACTTCTCTTATCTAAACCTTAACTCTTATTTAAATCTTGATTACCGCACCATCACCACATCATTACCACACCTTTTCATAACACTAAAATAGATATCACTAAGCTATCTCTATCTATTTCTTGATGAACTGACTTCTCTCTTTGTTGTGAGTAAAAAGCTAACACGACTCCGACTCTCTACCCCATCACATCCTTCTATTTTATAAATATCATAACCACCCGTAAAACGGGTGGTTTGCTCTTGCCCTATAAGGGCTTATTACCGACTGCGCCTAAATGACGCTGCTTTCTCTTCGTTCAAGCTAAGTGTCTTTGCTACTTTGGCTT
>NZ_PENS01000004.1 GCF_003144325.1 Proteus terrae | reverse complement strand
ACATCTATATCGTAACGGAAAGGTGTTTTTCTTGGTATAACCCTTGAACGCCACCTGCAAAGCAGGTGGTTTTATGTTTAAGACGCTAGCGCGACTTAAACTGGCTAAAGCCATAATAAGACGAAAAAGCCAACCCAATGGGTTGGCTTTTTTGCGTTTGTAGGTTTAGCTACTCCGAATAAAAAACTATTATTGTTGTTATATTCCTCAATAAAATTGCCACTTTTAACGCAATTAAACCCTATTTATGGTATTTCATTGGCGTGGTTATCCTCTTCTAACATCACTTAATTTGATACCTAGCATTCTGCTATTTTCAACTCTTGTCATCTCAGATAGATCTTATTAAATAAATAATGAGAATATAAATACACTTTTCATTATTAAGTGTATTTCGTATTTAGATATTTTTGACGAGAATATTATTGTGGTGTCTGCTCTTCTGAACTTAATACATCATAGTTTAAGAGATTTTTATTCCCATCAATAACCGTTATTTGTGATTTAGGCTGATAGCATTCATTTAATGGTGAATGGCACTTTTGGGGTGAATTATGTTCTATCCCAAGCCAACTACTTAACAGCCAATAGTTATTTACCGTTGAATAAGGTTTATTCACTACATCATCATTAATAATAGGTTTAATAGATGATGGGCTATACCAAATAAATAGCGGTATATCATAAGCTTCTTTTCGTGGTGTATTTACGCCATGATGATAACGAACCTCTCTATTTTTATCGAGACGCTGTAAAGCGTGATCTGCAAAGTAGAGAATAGAAGCTGGCTTGTCTTTGACTCTCTCAATAATGTCATTAATTAATTTATCTGTATAAGCGATAGAGCTGTCATAGCAGTTATCATCATCTTCTTGCGTGAATTTCTTTAAATATTGATTTGGAAACCGATTACAGGCTGGTTCATGGCTACCATATGTATGTAAGATAATTAGTTTTTTCTGTGTAGAAGGTTCATTGAGAGCCTGATCTAAATAAGGAAGTAGTTCTTCATCATAACCGATAAACTCATTCCACTTTTTATTTTGAGCCATATTAGCAATGACAGAAATAACACTGGTTTTTTGATTACCTTTACCTTGGTTACTTAGCCAATATGTTTTAAATCCGGCGTGATTCGCGAGAGAAACAATATTATCAGCATAATGATTTTTATCTTGTAACTGCTCCAATCTTATATTTGAGAGTGAAATGGGCACAGAAAGAATAGTTACTGGTGCTGGGGAATAAACTTGATTGAATAGGATAAGATTACTCTTTTCTTTCATCAAATTAGGCGTTGTATCGTACTGATAGCCATAAATTCCTAGATGATCTCTGCGAACTGATTCCCCAAGAATAAGAATATAAACTTCTGTATTATCATTACTTTTATTATATTGATACTCTACTTTCTGAGTAGCAATTTTTCTAATTTGGCGATTTTCATGGAAGGTTCGGACAAGCGCTGCAGCATTATAAAAAGGGGTATTTAAAAGAGCATATTCTGCAAGTAATTTACTTTTGTTATCGTTTCTTAATGCTAAGTTTTTATATATTGGAATAATGGCGATTAATATAACAAATACAATCACACTTTTTTTTGCTGTTTTTAGATCAGAGACTCGAGCCGTTTTATGGATGAGAAAATAGTAAATGGCAAAAGCACATAGGTAAAATAAGACATAGTACTTATTATAAGAGAGCATACCAACAGTTTCACTACCGTTAGTATTAATAAAAGTTTCAGCAATAGATGATGAAAAAGCAATATCGTGTTCACGATAAAAAAACAGAGAAATAGAAAGGTTTAAAGCCCATAATGCACTAATAATAAAGGTTATTATTTTTCCAAAAACAGAACGATAAATGCCACTACACATCAGCATAAGTAGCCAACCAATAAGAACAATATAGATTTTTTGTTCTATATACAGCGTTGAACCACCCAATATTGCTGGTGCTATAGATAAGAAAAATAAAAGTGCGTAATGAGTTAACGGAGACATAATCTATTTAAAAACTACCACCTCTTCTTATGTAGAATAAAAAGTTAACCATTTACTTTTTGACAATACAAGCCTTGTTTGGCTGAAGTGTGTCTGAAATTGTTATTATTATGGTTATTCCTCACTATTTTGGGCTTTTTGAGTTTATTAATATGTGATATAGCAAATAAATTGTGTTTATTTTTATTTGTAATTAATTGATTTTAAATTAATTTATCTTCCTATTTATAATAATGGAATAACTAATAATAAGTTATTTAAACAATCGTATAGATATGTAGTTGAAGCTTAAATTTATTCTAAATAAGTAAATGATAGAAATATAATCGAGATTCTTATGATAATTGATAAAAATGTTGAAAATGAATAACCCCAAAGTTGAAAATCACTTCGGGGTTACTTTTATTTAGAAAGATAACATTATTTTAGGTTGTTAGTGTTGTTTACCTTGTTCAATGCCTAAGCCAATTTGAGAACGAATAAATTGTACTTGGAATTTTGCTTTCTCTTGTTCACCTAAAGATGATTTATCTGTAATAGAGAAAAGCCACGAGACAACAAAAGCAATAATTATTGAGAATAATGCTGGATATTCATAAGGATAAATAGGTTTTTCATGGCCTAAAATACTTACCCAAATTGTTGGTCCTAAAATCATCAACGTGACTGCAACTAATAGACCAGACCATCCTCCCGCGACAGCACCTCGCGTTGTAAGTCCTTTCCAATACATAGATAACAATATGATTGGGAAGTTACAGCTTGCCGCAATAGAGAAAGCTAATCCCACCATAAAGGCAATATTTTGCTTTTCAAATAAAATACCTAAACCAATAGCGACGACACCTAAGATAACTACAGTAATTTTAGATACTTTTAGTTCTTGTCTTTCATCCGCATGACCATTTTTAATTACATTGGCGTAGAGATCATGTGATACGGCAGATGCACCCGCCAAAGTTAGTCCTGCTACAACGGCTAAAATAGTGGCGAAGGCAACAGCTGAGATAAAGCCTAAGAAGAAATTACCTCCAACAGCATCTGCTAAGTGAACAGCCGCCATATTGGTTCCACCAATTAAAGCACCAGCGGCATCTTTGAACACAGGATTAGGGCTAACGAGTAAGATAGCGCCGAAACCAATAATAAAAGTAAGGATATAGAAATAACCGATAAAACCTGTTGCATAGAAAACACTCTTACGGGCTTCTTTTGCATCGCTAACAGTAAAGAAGCGCATGATGATATGAGGAAGTCCCGCGGTACCAAACATAAGTGCAAGACCTAAAGATAGAGCAGATATAGGATCAGAAACCAAACCACCTGGGCTCATGATAGAGAACCCTTTTGAGTGCACACTAACGGCTTCTTTAAATAAGGTGTTGAAATTAAAATCGACGGCTTTCATAACCATAACAGCCATAAAACTAGCACCTGCAAGTAATAAAATAGCTTTAATGATTTGAACCCATGTGGTGGCTAGCATGCCACCGAATAAAACATATAGCACCATTAGAATACCGACTAGCACAACAGCAATATGGTAATTTAAGCCGAAAAGGAGTTCGATTAATTTTCCAGCACCTACCATTTGTGCAATTAGATAAAGTGCAACAACAACCAGTGATCCAACAGCTGAGAGTGTTCTAACAGGTTTTGGGCTTAAACGGTAGGAGACAACATCAGCAAAGGTATAACGCCCTAAATTACGTAAGCGCTCAGCAATGATAAAAAGAATGATAGGCCAACCAATCAGAAATCCAATTGAATAGATAAGTCCATCATAACCAGAGGTATAAACTAGTGCGGAGATCCCTAAGAAGGAGGCAGCAGACATAAAGTCACCTGCGATCGCCATACCGTTTTGAAAGCCAGTAATTTTCCCTCCAGCAGTATAGTAATCAGCACGAGAGCGGGTGCGTTTAGATGCCCAATAAGTGATGTAAAGCGTTAATCCTACGAATATTAGGAACATTATAATGGCCTGAATATTCATAGGTTGTTTCTCTCCTCCTTCTGTTATTGCGCTAGCATAAGCAACCGTTGAGGAGAGGAAAAATAAGCTTATTGCATAGAGTAACTTTCTCATTTTTCTACCTCTTCAATAATTTCAGCGGTAAGTTTGTCGAACTCTGTATTGGCTTTAATAACGTAAACGCCTGTTAATAGAAATGAGGCGATGATTAAGCCCATACCAATAGGAATACCTCGTGTAATGTAGCTTCCTTCATACAGCGGCGTACCTAACCATTGTGGATAGAACGCAATAAGTAAGATAAATGAGACATACATAACGAGCGTAATAATCGAAAGTGTCCATGAAAAACGACTACGTTTTTTAACCAGTTCTTTAAAGCGAGGGTTATTTTCTATCTCTTGATAAATATTGGCATTCATCAGAGTTCTCCTCTATATAATTGTTTGGTTTATCACTTGATTTAGAGGTTTCAATCCCCCGCATTTCATGATTTTTAGGTAAGAGAGCTCAGCAAAGGCATTTTCATGCCTTTGCTTTGTCGTATTACGTTTTTTTAAATGACAGCTATTTGTTGTGTATTAAGCAGTAAGTGATAGAGACTGTTTTTCTTCTAACAGTTTCTCTACAACACCCGGATCGGCGAGTGTTGAGGTATCCCCGAGGTTAGTTGTGTCGCCAGAGGCAATCTTGCGCAAGATACGGCGCATAATTTTCCCTGAACGTGTTTTAGGTAAGGAATCTGTCCAATGTAGGATATCAGGTGTGGCTATTGGTCCAATTTCTTTACGTACCCAGTTGCGAACTTCAGTGTAAAGTTCAGGTGTTGGTTCTTCACCGTGATTTAAAGTGACATAAGCATAAATAGCTTGCCCTTTAATATTGTGAGGAATACCAACTACTGCGGCTTCCGCAATCTTAGGATGTGCAACAAGAGCGGATTCAATCTCTGCTGTTCCTAAACGGTGACCTGAAATATTCAAGACATCATCAACTCGCCCTGTTATCCAATAGTCACCATCTTCATCGCGACGAGCACCGTCACCAGAGAAATACATACCTTTAAAGGTTGAGAAGTAAGTTTGTTCAAAACGATCATGATCACCAAAAAGTGTTCTTGCTTGACCAGGCCAAGAATCAGTAATCACTAAGTTGCCTTCACAAGCCCCTTGCTGTACTTCTCCCATATTATCGACTATTGCTGGCTGAACGCCGAAGAAAGGACGCGTTGCTGAACCTGGTTTTAGATCCATTGCACCTGGTAATGGGGTTATCATGAAACCACCGGTTTCTGTTTGCCACCATGTATCAACAATAGGACACTGGCTACGCCCCATCTTTTGATAGAACCATTCCCATGCTTCTGGGTTAATAGGTTCACCTACAGAGCCTAGAATACGCAGAGAGGTGCGTTGAGTGCCTTCAATCGCCTTATCACCTTCAGCCATTAATGCACGGATTGCGGTAGGTGCAGTATATAAAATATTGATTTGGTGCTTATCAACGACCTGAGCCATACGGTTAACTGATGGATAATTAGGAACACCTTCAAACATAACAGTAGTAGCACCATTTGAAAGAGGGCCATACAGTAAGTAGCTGTGTCCTGTTACCCAACCTACGTCAGCGGTGCACCAATAAATATCGCCTTCGTGATAATCAAAGGTGTATTTAAAGGTCATTGAAGCATAAACGAGATAGCCTCCTGTTGTGTGCAGTACACCTTTAGGTTTACCTGTTGAGCCGGAGGTATACAGAATGAAGAGTGGATCTTCTGCATCCATAACTTCAACATCACATTCTGTGCTGACATCTTGAATGATTTCATCCCACCAAACATCACGTCCTTCAATCCATTGTTCGGTATGTCCTGTTCGACGAAATACCACTACATGATTAATAGGAGGGATATCAGCGTGATTTAAAGCATCATCAACATTTTTCTTTAAAGGGATGGCGCGGCCCGCACGCAATCCTTCATCAGCAGTGATCACTAATTTAGCTTTTGAATCAATGATCCTACCAGCTACAGCTTCAGGAGAGAAACCGCCAAAAATAACAGAATGGATAGCTCCAATACGAGTACAAGCGAGCATAGCAATCGCAGCTTCTGGCACCATTGGCATATAAATCGCCACAACATCGCTTTTTTTAATACCTAAGTTTTTTAATACATTAGCGAATTGGCAAACATCTTGATGGAGTTGTTTGTAAGTGATTTTTTTCGATTCATTAGGTGAGTCACCTTCCCAAATCATGGCGACTTGATCTCCTCGTGTTTTAAGGTGGCGATCAAGACAGTTTTGACTGATATTTAGCTGACCATCTTCAAACCAGCGAATGCGTACATGGCCTGGGTCAAAAGAAGTATTCTTTACCACGGTATATGGTTTTATCCAGTCAATGATTTTCCCTTTATCTGCCCAAAAGGCCTCAGGGTTTTTGATGGATAATTCATAATCTTTTTGGTATTGCTCTTTATTGATCAGGGCATGTTCTGCAATGCTTGCAGGAATATGATGTTGGTTTATTTTTGTCATAATAGTTCTCCTCACTATTGTTAATACTATGTCAAAAAGTCGTTAACAAAAGAGGGCAAATAAAGATTGTTTCTTTTTTGCGCAGAAGATCACGAATTAATGGAAATGCTTTTCATGGAATGTTCAATTAGTGCTAAAGCGAGCAGAGCATTATTTATCTATTATTTTCTTGTTTAATAGGATTATCATTTAATAGAACGCTTTTAAATTAAAATAATATACTGTGAAAATTAATTAAACCGTGCTGGATAAAAAAACCACAAAAATAATATGGATATGATAATGATTTTCATTAACGTTTTTTTCACTATAATGAAATGAAAAGATAAATCACATGGTGTGATCCAAGATAAAACAGCACTGGAGATTAATATGAGCTATACATTACCTGCACTGCCTTATGCTTATGATGCATTAGAGCCTCACTTTGATGAGCGTACAATGGAAATTCATCATACTAAGCACCATCAAACTTATGTTAATAATACCAATACAGCATTAGAAAAATTGCCTGAGCTTGCTGGCTTAGAAATTGATGAGTTAGTTAAAAATCTTCATAAAGTCCCTGCTGATCAACGTACTTTTCTACGTAATAATGCTGGTGGTCACTCTAACCACTCATTATTCTGGAAAGGTCTGAAGCTAGGTACTCAATTACAAGGCTCGCTAAAAGACGCGATTGAACGTGATTTTGGTAGTGTTGATGCCTTTAAAGAGTTATTTGAAAAAGCTGCGGCTAGCCGTTTCGGTTCTGGTTGGGCTTGGCTAGTATTAAAAGACGATGGCAAACTTTCGGTTGTTTCTACTGCGAACCAAGATAGCCCATTAATGGGTGAAGAGTTAGCTGGCGCATCTGGTTACCCAATTGTAGGGTTAGATGTGTGGGAGCATGCTTACTACTTAAAATATCAAAATCGTCGCCCTGATTATATTAAAGCGTTCTGGTCAGTGGTTAACTGGGATGAAGCGCAAAAGCGTTTTCAGAGCAAAGCATAATTGAGTTAATAACTTCCTTTCTCTTTTATATTTTCAATGCCGACAAATGTTGGCATTGTTTCTTTTGAACACTATCTTTACTATGAGTTATTCTTTTCTGTTTAGGTAGTGAGCTATGCGTTATTTTCCTAGTGTTTTTATCGGTAATATCACAACAACATCTAATGGATTTACTAGTGCGATCACCAAAAGGTTGGTGGATGGTCATATCAAATTAACATCACTAGGATTAGAAGGTGATGAGCAAGCAGAAAAGAGTTTTCACGGTGGTCCTGATCGTGCACTTTGTCACTATCCTAAAGAGCATTATCTTTATTGGGCTGAGCAATTCCCACAATTGACAGATTTTTTTCATGCCCCTGCATTTGGTGAAAATATCTCAACAACAGGTATGACAGAAGAGAATGTTTTTATTGGTGATATTTATCAGTGGGGAACAGCATTAATTCAAGTTACTCAACCTCGCTCTCCTTGCTACAAACTTAACACTGTGACAGAAGTCAGTAACTTTTCGCAAATTATGCAAGATAGTGGTTATTGTGGCTGGTTATATCGTGTTGTGAGTACAGGTGAAACAGGCAGTCATCATCCTCTTGTCTTGGTTTCAAGAAACAGCGATGTCTCTGTTAAAGAAGCGATTTCGATTGCTTTTCATATGCCATTCGATGAAGAGCTTTATCATCGTCTATTAAGTGTCGCAGGATTATCAGCAAGTTGGAGCAAGACTATGCAATTAAGACTGCAAAATCAAACCATTGAGAGTTTTAATCGACGGTTATTTAAAGAGTAAATAGTTAACTTGTTGATAATTAATATTATTATTAATAAAAATTAGCTTGTAGTATTAAGAACCCAATAATTCCTCTTTACTAAAAAACACCTCCCTAAAAATAGGCGAGGTGTTTTTATGTATTAATGAAAAATTACGGATGTGCAATAAATCCGATCGCGTCATAAACCTTGTCCAAGGTTGCTTGAGCGCGAGCTTTGGCTTTATCAGCACCTTCTTTCATGATTTTATTGAGCAGTGCTTCATCATTACGGAAAGTGTTAAAACGTTCTTGAATGTTGGTTAGCATTTCAGATACTGCATCAGCGACAGCACCTTTTAGATGACCGTACATTTGGCCTTCAAATTCAGCTTCTAATTCAGGGATCGTTTTACCTGTAACACCCGCTAAAATATCGAGTAAGTTAGAGACACCTGCTTTGTTTTCAAGATCGTAAATAACACGAGGTGGCTCTTCTGAGTCTGTCATTGCACGTTTGATCTTTTTAGCCGCTGCTTTTGGATCTTCTAGCAATGCGATAACGTTATTACGGTTATCATCAGATTTAGACATTTTTTTAGTCGGATCTTGTAATGCCATTACACGAGCACCGCCTTTTGGAATAAAAGGATCTGGTACGGTGAAGATATCGCCATAAATAGCGTTAAAGCGCTGAGCAATATCACGGCTTAATTCAAGATGTTGTTTTTGGTCGATACCAACAGGCACTTGGTTTGTTTGATAAATCAGAATATCCGCTGCCATTAATACAGGATAATCGAATAACCCTGCGTTAATATTTTCAGAGTGACGTGCTGATTTATCTTTAAATTGAGTCATTCGGCTCAATTCACCAAAATAGGTATAGCAGTTAAGTGCCCAGCTTAATTGTGCATGTTGTGGAACATGTGACTGAACAAAAATAGTGCTTTTTTCTGGATCAATACCACAAGCAAGATACAGAGCCAGTGTATCTAAGGTTCTTTTTCTTAACTCTTTAGGATCTTGGCGCACTGTAATAGCGTGTTGGTCAACGATACAGTAAATGCAATCATAGTCATCTTGCATTTGTACCCATTGACGTAGTGCACCCATATAGTTTCCGATAGTTAATTCACCAGAAGGTTGTGCACCACTGAATACAATTGGCTTTTGTGCCGTTTTTTCTACTGAAGTCGTCATTTTAATTCTGTTCCACAGTTGTCATTGGCGTGATATCGAGGATAGAGAGCAAGTCAGCAAAATTATCGAGAGTAAAATCAGGTTTGCTGTCTGCAATAGGTACGCCGTAGTTATAGCCGTAGGTTAAACCTACGCAAGGGCATTCAGCCGCTTGTGCTGCAATAATATCGTTGCGAGAATCCCCAACAAAAAGGAGTTCTTCCTTTTTAACACCAAACGTGCCCATTGTTAAATATAATGGTGCTGGATGCGGTTTTTTTTCTTTCACATCATCGCCACCTAACACTAAGGAAAAATATTTTTCAATTTCCAGTTGTTGTAGTAATGGTGCAATAAATGGTGTTGGTTTGTTTGTCACGATACCCAGAGGAATATTGTGTGAAGCTAATACTTCAAGGGTTTCTTTAACGTGAGGGAATAAATCACTACCCGTTTTGACTGAGGTTGCATAATGTTCATCAAAAAGATCACGCATCTCTTTTAATAAGGTATCAGTCACATCTTCAACACCCGCATTGTGCAAAGCGCGTGTCAGTAGCATATCCACGCCATTCCCAACCCAAATAGTAACATTATGTTTGCCAGCAGGCGGGAAGCCTTTTGCTTTTAATGCATAGTCTGTTGCTTCTGTAAGACCAACAGCGCTGTCGGTGAGAGTGCCATCAAGATCAAAGGCGATAGCACGGATACCTTTGAGTTTTTTATCTGTCATTACGATACCTTTTCTAATTCACGGCGCATATTGTCGATAACATGCTTATAGTCTGGCTGATTGAAAATAGCAGAGCCTGCAACAAACATATCAGCGCCAGCTTGCGCTATTTCAGCAATATTATCGACTTTGACACCGCCATCAATTTCTAAACGAATGTCATAACCACCATCATCAATCATCTTACGAACTTGGCGTAATTTATCGAGGGTATTAGGAATAAATGATTGCCCACCAAAGCCTGGGTTAACAGACATCAGCAGAATAAGATCCAATTTATCCATAACATAGTCGAGATAGTTTAATGGGGTTGCTGGATTAAGCACTAAGCCTGCTTTACAACCACAATCTTTGATTAATTGAATAGTACGATCGACGTGGTCACTGGCTTCAGCGTGAAATGAGATATAAGTTGCGCCCGCTTTTGCAAAATCGGGGATGATACGGTCAACGGGTTTAACCATTAGATGAACATCAATAGGTGCTGTAATACCGTAGTTACGCAGAGCCTTACAAATTGGCGCACCAAATGTCAGATTAGGAACATAGTGGTTATCCATAACATCGAAGTGGACAACATCTGCACCTGCTGCGAGCACTTTTTCAGTATCTTCACCAAGGCGAGCAAAATCAGCGGATAAAATAGAAGGGGCAATCAGAAAATCTTTCATCGCATTCTCCAGACAACACTCCCATTGTCGGGAGGTGTTAACGATTATTTATATAAGGCAAGTAATTCGTTCACTTTGCTACGACCGAGTGTGTTGCTACTGATTGTTCTTCTGACTTTCACACTGTGTAGCTCTTTTGCGTCTACATACCACTCTTTTGTTAACGCAGTCTCATGATTTGATATTAACACGGGTATCTGTCTCTCGTAAGCCAGCATTGAGGCAAGTTGAGCCAGATGTTCCTGCTCTTGAAAACTAAAGCTATTTGTATGGTATGACGTAAAATTTGCAGTCTGTGATAATGGTGCATAAGGTGGATCGCAATAAACGACAGCGCCTTTTTCTGCATTTGTCATAGTTGATGAATAGCTTTGGCAAACAAATTCGGCTTTTTGGGCTTTTTCAGAAAACCAGATTAGCTCTGCTTCAGGAAAATAAGGTTTTTTATAACGACCAAAAGGGACGTTGTATTCGCCTTTTGAATTATAACGACACAGCCCATTGTAGCAATGACGGTTAAGATAGAGAAATAACACACTACGCTGATAAGCGTCCGTTGAACGATTAAATTCTTGTCGTAGTTGATAAAACTCTTCTGCGATATTCATTTGAGGGGTAAATAATAAGCGGGCATCCTTCATAAATTTTTCAGGATGTTGCTTTACCGTATTATAGAGATGAATTAGATCACTATTTATATCGGCAAGAATATATGAATCGTATTCTGTATTCAAAAAAACAGAACCGGCACCCATAAAAGGTTCAATTAAACAATTACCCTCAGGCAGATGACGTTTAATGTCATCTACCAAAGGATATTTACCACCAGCCCATTTTAGGAATGCGCGTTTTTTTTTCATGCCGTCCAAATTTCTCAATCGTTTCAGAGTCGCCGATTGTACTCTGTTTCAGACAGCATATCAGCGGTGAACTTCGTCTTAATTATTTTTTTAGATCCTGATGAACATGTTTCATCGGTCTAACCCAAGGTTGTTTCGCTTGTACCGGTGCAGGTAATGAAGAAACTGCCTGTTTAGCTTCGCTTATATTACGATAGTTACCATAGATGAGTACATACCAAGGGTTGCCATTACGCTGAGTTTTATAGATAGCGTAGTTTCCATTGAGGTTCTTTTTAGCGAAAGCCTCTAAGGTATCTTGGCGACTTGCACCACTTAATTGTAACGTATAGTTAGTGGCAGGGATCGCATTTAAATTACCTGCTGATAATGAACCTGAAACAACAGGTTTAGTCGTTGTAGGTTTAGGTTGTGTTGTTGCTGGTGGTGTCACTGGTTTTGCCGGTGGTGTTTTTACTTCAGCCGGTTTTTGTACGGGTTTGGTGACAGGAGGTTGTGTAACAGGCTGTACCGGTTTGGGTTGTTGAGCATTTAACTGCTGACTAGTTGCTTGATTAATACCCGCTTGTTGTTGATTTAATGAATCAACAATATCTCCAGGGATCTCTACTCGTTGACCTTGCGAATCAATCATTGGAGGTAAATTTTGTGAAGGTGGTGTCGCAGGTTGTATATCTTGCCCAGAAATAGATTGAGGTGTTGATGGTTGACCATTTTCTGAAGGCGTAACGGATGACGGTTGCTGAGACAGATCGATATTTCTTTCTGTATTGGCCGGAGAGGTAGGCTCAGTTGTTTCTGGTGATTTTAATGCTGAACTTATTGCGATAATTAGCAGAATAAGGACTAAAACACCTACACCAATCATCATCTGTTGACGGGATACAGAGAATCGTGCGTTTTTTAATGGATTGCTACGAGGTCGGTTGGTTCGACGTTCAGGTCTATCCGATGTATCAGGTTTGAGTGAATTATCACCCTTGGTTTCATTGTCAGGTTTGAACTCGTCCATTATGCCCTCCGTCAGAGCGTCAAAAAGCGAAAAATATTCTATTCAGCCTTAGCCATTACCTCATAGTATAAGGATGAAACGCTTTTTCTGAAACGTTGCATTTGACAATATTAACCAGAATTTTCCTTAAATGAATATTCTGGTTTATTTCTTGTCAGGTAATGGGGAGCTTAATTTGCATTAATGCAAGATGTTATCGCTTTGTGGACTTGTTCGCGAGTAATATCGGCACGCAATTCAGATTGGCCAATACCTTTTGGTAAAACAAGGTGTAATTTGCCGCCAGATACCTTTTTATCTCTCATCATATGAGGTAAATAGTCATCAGGTGTCATTTCAATAGGGCCATTGACGGGGAGATTGGCTTTCTCAAGCAATTGAATAACACGTTGAGTCTCTTCTTCCGTGAATTGACCAAGCGCTTGAGATGTTCTTGCCGCCATTACCATACCTGCGGCAACGGCTTCACCATGCAACCAAACACCATATCCCATATGAGCTTCAATGGCGTGTCCATAAGTATGGCCAAGGTTGAGTAGTGCGCGTAAACCACTTGTTTCTTTTTCATCAGCAGCAACGACATCAGCTTTTAATTCACAGCAACGACGGATACAAAATGCCATGGCTTTAGGATCAAGAGCTAAGAGTTTATCAATATTATTTTCAAGCCAGATAAAAAAGTCTTTATCTAAAATGATGCCATATTTAATAACTTCAGCTAAACCCGATGAAAGTTCACGAGGCGGTAATGTGGCAAGACAATCGAGATCGATAACAACAGAAGCGGGCTGATAAAACGCACCAATCATGTTTTTGCCAAGAGGGTGATTAACTGCAGTTTTTCCACCAACAGAAGAGTCGACTTGTGACAATAGTGTGGTTGGTACTTGGATAAAGCGAACACCGCGTTGATAGCTTGCTGCGGCAAAACCCGTTAGATCCCCAATAACACCACCGCCTAATGCGATAAGTGTTGTATCTCGATTGTGATTTTTTTCTAATAATGCAGTAAAGACATCATTCATGATCTCAAGCGATTTATATTGTTCACCGTCAGGTAAAATCACGCTATCAACCAAAACACCCTGTTTTTTTAAGGTGTCTGTTACCTTTTCTAAATAGAGTGGAGCAAGCGTCACGTTTGTGACTATCATAACTTGCTGCCCTGATTTTAAAGGTAAAAAGGTATCTTTTTGATGAAAAAGGCCAGAAGCAATGGTAATGGGATAGCTTCTTTCACCTAATGTGACAGTGATTTTTTCCATAACAGTGGCCTTCTTCTTATTGTCTTTACTTAACCTTATAAATAGCTGAATTTATTAGTTTTGTTCTAATAATTCAATTATTTGATTGGCTACAATTTTTGCACTCTGATCATCAGTATGAATAGTGATGTCAGCAATCTCTTCATAAAGAGGATTACGTTCTTCAGCTAATGTCTCTAGGACATCGCGCACAGGTTCAACACCTTGCAATAAAGGACGTTTTTTATCACGTTGGGTACGAGCGAGTTGTTTTTCAATATTGGTTTCTAAATAAACAACCACACCACGTGCAGATAGTCTGTTACGGGTTTCTCGCGATTTCACCGAACCACCACCTGTTGCAAGTACAATGCCTTGTTTTTCAGTAAGTTCGTTGATTATTTTCTCTTCTCGTTGACGGAAGCCTTCTTCGCCTTCAACATCAAATACCCAACCTACATCCGCACCTGTACGCCGCTCAATTTCCTGATCGGAATCATAAAACTCCATACTAAGTTGTTGAGCTAACTGACGACCAATAGTGCTTTTGCCGGCACCCATAGGCCCAACCAGAAAGATATTACGTTTCTCTGCCATGTTTTTGGTATTACTAAGATATTCGTTAATGATAACCCGCCCCGCCAAATTCATTCAGCGACGGGACCTAAACTGAAATTTATGAGTGTTTATCTAATGCACACCTGATAACATTTGTTATCTACTCTCACAATAAGACTGAGTTCTTTCAGTAGATCGCTATAAAATAACCACATGCTGTCATAAGCGACAACATAGGATAAAAATCCCTTTGCCCACAGTACATAACAAAAACTACTAAAAAAAGTAATTATCTTTGTTGGCAACGCAGAGATTCTAACACAATTTAGTCGGAAAACCGCATCTGATAATATTGTCTTTTTCGTCATCAATCGATCAATATTACATATAAAAAACCCTACCTCCAAGAATAGAGGAAGTGCATAAAATGTATCCGTATTTTTATTGTGATGT
Organism: Proteus terrae; assembly: GCF_003144325.1. Lineage (GTDB taxonomy): Bacteria > Pseudomonadota > Gammaproteobacteria > Enterobacterales > Enterobacteriaceae > Proteus > Proteus terrae. Next base: position 289,549 of record NZ_PENS01000004.1, on the reverse strand, counting down.
TTCAGGCCCACTCAAATTAGCTAACCCTTGTAAGCTAAATCGTCCTCATCGTCAAATCTATAAATACTGATTATAAGAAAAAACAATGAATAACTCTCAGTTTAATCCTAGTAAAAAACATATAGTGCCTTGTATTTTATGATAAAAGTATTTATTGCATAAAAAATTAGATTAATTTGGGTGTAATAAAAATAACCAATTCATGGCGACTGTGTTGATCTCTTTTATGACTAAAAAATGCCCCTAAGAATGGAATAGAGGATAAGAAAGGGATCTTTGCCGTGTGTTCTTGCTGTTTTTGTTGAAATATTCCACCTAACATAATGGTTTCTCCATCACGAATAGTTACTTCTGTGCTGATCTCTTGTTTATCGATAGATAGATGTTCACTTCCACCTTGAACAAGTGCAATACCCGGTGTGTTTTGACTAATTTTAAGTATTAATCTTATCTTTTTATTTCTTTGGATCATGGGGGTTACTTCCATACCCAAGACAGCCTCTTTAAATTGAACTCGTGTCATTTCATTATCTCGACTGACATAGGGGATCTCCGTTCCTTGTTTGATGGATGCTGTTTTTTCATGAACGGTCGTTAGCCGTGGACTTGCAATAATAGATAACTGTTTTTCTTGCTCTAACGCGCTTAATTCAAGTTCTAATAGACGCCCATTAATTCTGGCAATATTAAATGCAATATAATGAAGGGGGTTTTTGGTGTTTTGATGGAGTGATAATGCAGAAAGTGAAGGGGTTGTTGGAATAGCATTAGGTATTGTAGATGTGGCTTCGGTTTGTGTTTTTAATGCTTGTAATCCCCATTGAGTACCTAATTCATTTAAAGCATCCTGACTGCTACTCACAATATGTGCGGTGATATGAACTTGTTGTTGCGGAGTATCCCGTAATTTTAACCAATCCTCAATTTTAGACAGTGTCTTACTATTATCAACTATAGAAAGACTATTTGATTCACTATCTACAATAACACGTCCCTGCTGACTAAGTAATGGAATGGTATGATTACTTAGTTGTTCACCTAATTTCTCAGCATCAGCATAATTTAAAGAATAAAGTTGGTGATGTAATTCTTCAGGTTGTTCTGTGATTGATGTTCGCTCTTCAATAAAGGTGGATGATATTTTTTCATCATCAATATTCTCAGGAAAGAAGGGATCTCTGGTGTGAGCCCAAATGGCGGTTGTCATACATAAGATGATAATTAAAATTCCTATCTTCATGATATATCACCCTGTATTGCGCTAGGATAACTTAGCTCTGTAAGGCTCATTTTTACTGAAATTAAATGGGTTTCTATTGGAATAATATTCAGAGAAATAAGCGCTAAACTCGTTTGATTAAGGTATTCCAATAGCGCTAAAAATTGTGAGTAAGACAAAGTAAAAGTAAGTTTATATAAAGAGTTAGGCATAACTTCCCAAGTCTCCGGTATAAAGTGATAAGCCATCAGTAAGCGTTGTAATTGCTCACTAACTGGTGAGTTATTTAATGGGATGTCATAATCTATTTGCTGTGTGATCAGTGAATTAATAGAAGGCATTGTCTCTAACGTACTTTGATGGTGATTAATGCGCTTTAGCCTTTGTGCAATTTCTATATGTTGTTGGGTTATCTCTTGTTGGTAGTTTGTGTAGATAAAGAGGTAATAAAATAGAAAGGTAATAAAAGGTATAATTAAGCTCAATAAAGTGAGTTTCCACTTAGGTAAAAATGCAATAAATAACAACCATTGTGCATTTATTTTCATTGGATTCCCTCATCTTCTTCATTTTCGTACCCTCGATCTTGCTCTTCTGATTTTCCGTTTAAGTGTACTTCTGTATAAGACGGATCAGCTTTGCTTTGTTTTAAATAACTCAATGTTAAAGAGGATAAAATAGGGTGAGTTTTAAGGTTGGTAATAAAGGAGAGTGATTGTGTATTGGGGAGAGTGAGATACAGAGAGCGTTGATTATCTGCTTCATCATAGTGGTTAATCCAACCTGTTGAAGGAAGATGCGTTTCGATAGCTCGAAAGAAGCGAATGTAATGTAAATAGCGCAGCCAGTTTTGATAATAGAGTGAATAGTTTTGATAGTGTAAAAGTGTCTGCTTTCTTTGTTCTTGATATATATCGAGCTGTTTTAGTAATAAATCTTCTTGTTGTTGTGTTTGACGTTGTTGTGTCGTTATGAGTGTTCGTTTTTGTGTCAGATGGTAAGTGTAATAGCTACAAATAACGAAAGTGATTGTGACCAATGATAGCGTTTGAGAAAGCCATAACATTGCTTTCTGTCTAAATAACCGGTGGCGCCAAGGTAGGTAATTTACTTGGTACATAACACCTCTTCAGGGCGTAATGCCAAACCCAAAGCAATAAGTGGAATGAGATCTTTATTTGACGTTATTTTAAATAAGTCGTGGGAATGACAGGGCCAAATAGGCATTAACTGGCTAAAATACTCCTCATTATCACCCGTTAAGTAACAGTGCTCTAATGACCAATGATATTTTTCTATTAACTGGTCAATACATGCTTGTTGTTCTTGTTGGTTTTCATAGGCGAGAGAGCCGTAATGGGGCATGTTTTCATCAGATGATACCCAAAGTAGCATTTTGTTTTTACAGTATAAAAGTGGATCTTGAGGTGAGATATCAAGGTAAGTTGCTAAGTAGCGTAGTGCACATGCAGGGGTATCAATCGCAGTTATTGTTAAGTTTATTCGAGAAAATAAGTCAATATACTTATCTAAAATTGGTTTATGACATAGATGAATAGCGAGTTTCCCTTTATTTTGCCGATAATCAAAATTAACAGGGATTTTCGTGTTTTGTGTGTAAGATGTGGCTCGTAGTTGCGCTAACCGATAACATGCTGCTGATGTAAGGGAAATAGCATGAGGTAGTGGGATAATTTGATAATTTTCATAAATATCCGGTAGAGAAAGCGTAACATTATTAACAGAGGGTAATTTTTTACGCCAATCTATTAGGATTTTTCTTAATTTTATATCATTCAAATCGTCATTAAGAGGTAAAGGGAATTGCCAAAATGCACTGATCTTCCATTGATTATTCTGCTGAAATACCAAAACTGCATTGATATGATGAGTGTTAATTTCAATACCAATCTGGTAATTGTGTGTTTCCATAAATGATATCCATATCTATTGATGAGTAATTGCCTATTTTCAAAGTGGCGTTACCTTTATACTACGCACTGTTTGTTTATAAACCGCCCAATTCACACTACATGGGAAATTTAAGGTGAAGTTCTTAAAATATTTTTTCATCTTCGTTTTTGCTTGCATAATTTTGGGAGGAGCCTCGATATACGGTATGTATAAGTATGTTGAGCCTCAGTTACCCGATGTCGCGACATTAAAAGATGTTCGTTTACAAACCCCTATGCAGGTATTTAGTGCAGACGGAGAGTTGATCGCGCAATACGGAGAAAAACGTCGTTTACCGTTAACATTGGAGGAGATGCCTCCTCAACTTATCAATGCCTTTATTGCAACAGAAGATACACGTTTTCGTGAACACCACGGTATTGACCCTATTGGGATCACTCGTGCTGTTGTCGTGGCATTAACATCAGGACAAGCCTCTCAAGGCGCAAGTACCATCACGCAACAATTAGCTCGAAATTTCTTTTTGACACCTGAAAAGAAATTAATGCGAAAAATTAAAGAAGCCTTTTTGGCGATCCGCATTGAGAAAGAGCTTACTAAAGATGAAATTTTAGCGTTGTATCTAAATAAAATTTATCTAGGTAACCGTGCTTACGGTGTGGGTGCTGCAGCTTATGTTTACTTTGGTAAAAGTGTTCATGAGCTTAGTCTAAATGAAATGGCAGTGATTGCTGGTTTACCAAAAGCGCCATCGACACTTAACCCGCTCTATTCTTATGATCGTGCCTTAAAACGTCGTAATATTGTTTTACAGCGTATGTATGAAGAGAACTATATCACTCGTGCACAGTATGAAAGTGCAAGAGCAGAGCCGATAGTTGCTAAATACCATGCACCGCAAATTGATTTCTCTGCACCTTATCTAACAGAAATGGTGAGAATGGAGATGTATGAGCGCTATGGTGAAAATGCTTATACAGATGGCTATAAAATCTACACTACGGTTGTTCGTAAAGATCAACTAGCAGCAGAAAAAGCGTTGCGTGACAATGTTATCGACTACGATATGCGTCATGGTTACCGAGGTGCTCAAGAAGTTTTATGGAGTGAAGGGCAAACGCCATGGGATAACGAAGCTATCAACAAGAAATTAAAAGGGATCCAAACGTATGGCCCTTTAATTCCGGCTGTTGTGTTATCCGCGGATGCTAAAGAAGCTAAAGTTATCTTAAAAACGGGTGACAACATTACGCTAGATTTAAAAGCGGTTCGTTGGGCTCGTAAATTTATTTCTGATACCGCTCAAGGTGCAACACCGACAAAAGTTGATGCCGTTGTCCATGTTGGTGAGCAAATTTGGGTACGTCAAAATAACGAAAACAATTGGGTATTAGCGCAGCTTCCGGGTGTTAATGCTGCATTTGTTGCATTAGATCCAATCAATGGTGGGATTATTGCGCTTGTTGGCGGTTTTGATTTTGAGATCAGTAAATTTAACCGTGTTTCTCAATCTTTACGCCAAGTCGGTTCAAACATTAAACCTTTCTTATATGCTGCGGCGTTAGATAAAGGGTTGACGTTATCAACACTGCTTAATGATTTACCTATTAGCCGTTGGGATGCTGGGGCAGGAACAGATTGGCGCCCTAAAAATTCACCGCCAACTTACGCAGGCCCTATTCGTTTACGTCAAGGTTTAGGTCAGTCTAAAAACGTAGTGATGGTACGCGCAATGCGTGCAATGGGTGTGGATTATGCTGCTGATTATCTATTGCGTTTTGGTTTTCCTAATCAAAATATTGATAGAACAGAATCTTTAGCATTAGGATCACCATCATTTACACCAATGCAAATGGTACGAGGGTTTGCTGTTATGGCAAATGGCGGATATCTCATTGAACCTTACTATATCCAACGTATTGAAAATGCTGATGGTGAAGAACTGTTTACTGCAAAACCAAAAGTAGCTTGCCCAGATTGTACTGATATCCCTGTTATTTACGGCGATACTATGCGTTCTATTGCATTATCTGATGACTATATGGAAAACGTTGCTCAATCTCATCAGTCTCAGTCTGTCAATGTAGCTCCTGAAATTGAATTAGAACAAGCACCACTGGCTGAGACTGTAAAAGAAAGCCCTTATGCACCACATGTTATCAGTACACCTCTTGCTTATTTAATGCATGATGCATTGAGAACAAACCTTGTGGGTGAGCCGGGATGGTCTGGTACAGGTTGGCGTGCTGTTCGTGATCTTAAACGCCAAGATATTGGTGGTAAGACAGGAACAACAAACAGCTCTAAAGATGCGTGGTTCTCTGGATATGGTGCCAATATTGTTGCCACAGCTTGGATTGGCTTTGATGACAGTAGCCGCAATTTAGGTCGAACCGCTGCTAGTGGTGGTGAAGCGGGTGCTAAAACAGCGCAACCTATTTGGAACGACTTTATGAAAGTGGCTCTGGATGGAGTACCCGTTAATATGATGCCTGTACCAAAAGGTGTCGTGGCTGTTCAAATTGATAGAAGAACAGGAAAACTGGCAGGTGATGGCGCTTCAATGAAAGAATATTTTATTGATGGCACTCAACCGACAGAAAGAGCAAAAAATGAAGTGGGAACAAAGATTTTTGAGGATAATGGTGAATCTAACGAGCTATTCTAATTAATCGAAAATAAAAACCGGATGTCAAAGTCCGGTTTTTTATTATCTACTTATTTTGTAATAGATAGCGATGTGCTAAGAAGAGAGCACTGACGCTACGAGCCTCAGTGAAGTCTGGATGATCGAGTAAGTCCATCATTTTTGCGATAGGCCAACGTATTTGGAACAATGGTTCAGGTTCATCACCTTCAAGTTGCTCTGGATAAAGGTTATGTGCAATAACAATGTTCATTTTGCTAGAAAAGTAAGATGGCGCCATAGAAAGCTTTGCAAGCTCTATTAATGAGTGAGCACCATAGCCAATTTCTTCTTTTAGTTCGCGGTTCGCGGCTTGTAGGGCATTTTCACCAGGATCAATAGCGCCTTTGGGAAAACCAAAATCATAATTTTCGATACCTACGGCGTATTCGCGAATAAGAATAAGATTGTCATCAATAATAGGAACAATCATAACGGCTTCACGATTAGCAGGTTTCATTCGCTCATAAGTACGCTTTTCTCCGTTACTAAACTCCAGATTAACGGATTGGATCTGAAATAATCGAGAACGGGCGATGTTATCAACGTTTAATATATTGGGTTTTTTTAGTTTTTTCATAACAGCCCCTGGCAGAATAGAGATTAACCTGAATTTAACACACTAATGACAAAATAAATCTAACAATTAGATTTAGCTTTTAAAGAAAAATTGAGTACACTCCGCTATCAAACCTAGTTATTTATTGATTTTTTGAGAATATTATTATTTATTGATTCGCTATTTTACCCGAAGATAGCATTGTTAGCGGATATAAACTTGATAAGAGATATAAATTATAACGCGGCAACAAGAATATAATCTATTGTATTTAAATAAAAAATAGAACAAAAGAATAGGAATTGCCTTATGTTAGGCAGGGTTTTAAATTTGTTATTGTTACTACGCAGCATCAGTATAAGTATGGGGAAAAAATGAGATTATCAGTCATTATATTGGCTATCTTGATGATAAGCCTATTTATAATGGCCGCCTTTCTATTCTTTAAAAGAAGGCGGCTTGATGGCTCACATCATCTCCCATCTCTCGCTAAACCTACTTATCGCAAGCTCACTTCTGATGACTATGGGCTTATTAGTGATTATTTATCTTATTTTGGTACATCTGACTTCTCTTCTGGCTATTCATTACAAAACTTCCCCGAGATGCCAATTAAAGGCGAAGTCGTTACTACATTAAGAAATATCGTTAATCGCTTTGCGGGCTCTAGTGAAGGATTAAATCATTGGCGCTACTATATTGATGCTGTAGAAATTCATATCCCCCCGCTGCTTGTTCCTTATCTTCAGCAAGAAAACGTTCTTGATGTTGTCTGCACCCCATCGATCCCCATCGTGGTTGGCGTGAATGGCCATTTTTTAAAAGATGAAAAAATTCATTTTTCTGCTTTAAGTTTAAAGCAGCTTTCTGAGCCTATATTGGCAAATGGTTCATCAACAATTCAAAAGAATGAAGGTGATGCGGCTCACTTATTACAAATCCGAGAAGAAACAAACGAAGAATATCGATTACATAACTCATCTGGTTTTTGGGATGGTTCTTTTATTTGTATAGGGCTTACTTTGTGCCTAACAGCCTTAATGATGCCTCAAGTTTTTCTTCCTTGGATTTTAGCGACCGGTAGTGCTTTTCTTGCTGTTGGTGTTTTTCTGATCCACAACCCTTTGATCAAACCTCGTAAACAAGAAATCCACTGCTTTAAAGGTCGTTTAAAGCGCTGGGGGCTTTTTGGCAACTTTGATCATGGTCAGGTAAAGAATGTTTCTTTAGGGGGGATTGATCTCGTCTACCCGCCTCATTGGGAGCCTTATATTCAAAGCGATATTGATAAGGTGACTTATTTAGAAATGTATCCAAGTCATCATGTTGTAAAGCAAGGAAATTACCTTTCATTGCATGATGAAGAGAAAAATTATCCATATAAACGCTATATTAAAAATATTATCTTCGTTTTTTGGAGCCTGTTTATTATTTGCATGTTGTATCTCTATCAGCCTCTTTCTCTTTCAATGAAACTCAGTTTTTCATGGCTTAAAGATACAGAACCTCATTTAGTCACTAATTTTACTGAGTTGGAAACAACTGATTTGCATGTAGGAGACATTATTCAAGCGAAAGGCGTTGGGATGTGCTACATGCCACCTAATTTATCAAGTAAGAATAATAAAACGATTTTTGCACCTTTTGATTGTTCTGGAATTTATTGGAATAACAGTAATCCCATGCCAATGCCTGAGTCGAGCACGATAGAAAAAGCTGCCGCGTTATTGCATATGGTTGAAGAACAATTACATCCCGTTTCTAATAACCGAGTTAACCCGAGTTTAGGCCAAGCGATTACTAAATCTGGGATGAATCTGTTAGATAATTTTGATGGCATTGTGTTGAAAACACAGGATTTATGCCCAAGAGAAAATGAGTGTATTCGCCTTAAAATGGCGTTAGTTAACCTAAGTAATGTCAATGATTGGGCTGCATTAGTTCAACGAGCTGAAAGTGGTAAATTAACCGGAACCAATGTTTTATTGCGTGCTGTGAGTGCTGAGGCCTTGGAAAAGCTTATCGACACCACCACATCTTCTTTTATCTACCGAGAAATAGATAAAGCCGCAATACTGTTAAACAGTCCTCCACCGGGTGGTGTGCTGTTAATCAGTGATGAAAGAAAACAGCTTGTTGATTACGCTTCAAGTTCAAACTCTGTGTTTGAACCTACTCCGTTAGAACAGTGGCGAGAACTACAACGTTTATCCGATATTTTATTACATACACCTTTTGATACAGGTGGCGTAATAACCGGCATGGTTGTTGATGCGAATGGTACGTTACAGATATTTTTACATAGCCTGCCCGATTCGATGACGATGTTATATTACATCGGGAATACGTTATTATTGTTTATCGCTATTGGGTTCTTAATATTGAACCTATTTCTTATCATCCGGCGTCGGCGACAAAATAACCAACGCATGAATAAAATCAGTCTCTACTATGAGCACTGTTTTTATCGCCCTCCTCAGTAAGTCCCTTGTTGTGGAAGGCTATGTGTTTACACTATCGCCTTCATAAAGAAGTTGAAGTTAAGGAGAAAGGGATGAGTCAACAATCGCAAGAAAGTGGCGTCCGTTTAGATAAATGGCTTTGGGCTGCACGTTTCTATAAAACGCGCGCAATCGCTCGCACAATGATTGAAGGTGGCAAAGTTCACTACAATGGTGTGAGAGGTAAGCCAAGTAAAATCGTTGAAGAGGGCGCTGAAATACGCCTACGGCAAGGTAATGATGAACGGACGGTAACCATTCTTATGGTCAGTTCACAGCGACAAGGTGCTACCCAAGCACAAGCTCTTTATTGTGAAACACTAGAGAGTATTGCTAAAAGAGAAAAAATTGCTTTAGCAAGAAAAATGAATGCGTTAACAATGCCTCATCCTGAACGTCGCCCCGATAAAAAGGAAAGACGCACCTTACTTCGCTTCAAACAGACAAATTTACAAGAATCGGATTAACCGATTCCCTGAAATGAGAGAAAATCATGTCTAAAAAAGACTCTTTATCACGTTTTTTATTCGAAAAAAACGCGGTACGTGGCGAATTGGTCAATGTGACTGAAACCTATCAATCAATGCTTGAGAATCACCATTATCCTGAGCCAGTTCAACACCTTCTGGGTGATTTACTGGTGGCTACCAGTTTGTTAACAGCTACGCTTAAATTTGAAGGTGATATTACGGTTCAAATACAAGGTGATGGCCCTGTGCGATTGGCAGTGATCAATGGAAATAACAATCAACAAATGCGTGGTGTTGCACGTATTGGGGATGATGTTAAAGCGGGTAGTACCTTAAAAGAGATGATCGGGAATGGTTTTATGGTCATCACGGTAACACCTGAAAAAGGTGAACGTTATCAAGGTATTGTTGCTCTTGATGGTGAAACTATTGAATCCTGTATTGATAACTACTTTAAGCAATCAGAACAGTTACCTACGCGCGTATTTATTCGTAGTGGTATGCAAGCGGGCAAACCAGCTGCAGCGGGTATGTTATTACAAGTATTGCCAGCATCAGAAGAGTTCACCGCAGAACATACTGCTGAACATTTTGAATTGCTCACACAGTTAACACACACAATTAAAGCGGAAGAGCTATTTACGCTAGATACTAAAGAGATCTTACATCGTTTATATCACGAAGAAGATGTCACTCTTTATGATCCTCAAGTTGTTGAATTCCATTGCACTTGTTCGCGCGAACGTTGTGAAAATACATTAGTAACATTGTCGAAAGAAGATGTGAACCACCTGTTGCAAGAACAGGGAAATATTGATATGGAATGCGAATATTGTGGAACACATTATATCTTCACTGAGAATGATATTAACAATATCAATAAGTTGGATGAGTCTGAATTGCACTGATTCGATTTAGCAAGACTGTTTTATCAAAAGGACGCTATTTTGCGTCCTTTTTTATTCAACAATTTTTCTGTAGTTTTGTGCATTAGCTCTCGTTCTTAACATAAAAAAATTATAAATTTTCAAAATATTGATAACAATCGCTGTTAATTACTCGTAACACCTTAATATTATTCGTAGAAAGGTCTATTTATCAGGAGCGAAACTATGAGCGTTAAAGGTCTTACCCCTAAGGATCTCCAGCAGTACGGTATTAAGGACACGAGTGAAATCATTTATAACCCAAGCTATGAGCTGTTATTTGATGAAGAAACCAAGCCAGGATTAACAGGTTACGAGCGAGGTACACAAACCTCGTTAGGCGCTATTGCCGTTGATACAGGTATATTTACTGGACGTTCTCCGAAAGATAAATACATTGTTCGTGATGATGTTACTCGTGACACCGTATGGTGGGCTGATCAGGGTAAAGGTAAGAACGATAATAAGCCACTTTCACAAGAAGTGTGGACTGACTTAAAATCATTAGTCACTAATCAACTATCAGGCAAACGTTTGTTTGTTGTCGATGCGTTTTGTGGTGCGAATGCGGACACACGTTTAAAAGTGCGTTTTATCACAGAAGTTGCTTGGCAAGCGCATTTTGTTAAAAATATGTTTATTCGTCCTGAACAAGAAGAGCTGGAAAATTTTACACCAGACTTCATTGTGATGAACGGAGCGAAATGTACAAATCCAAACTGGAAGGCGCAAGGTCTGAACTCAGAGAACTTCGTTGCTTTCAATTTAACTGAACGCATTCAGTTAATTGGTGGTACTTGGTACGGTGGCGAGATGAAGAAAGGTATGTTCTCTATGATGAACTACTTCCTTCCTCTTAAGGGTATAGCTTCTATGCACTGCTCAGCAAACGTTGGTGAAAGTGGTGATGTTGCTATTTTCTTTGGCCTATCTGGTACAGGTAAAACTACTCTTTCGACCGATCCTAAGCGTAAGCTAATTGGTGATGATGAACATGGTTGGGATGATGACGGTGTGTTTAACTTTGAAGGTGGCTGTTACGCAAAAACAATCCACTTATCAAAAGAAGCCGAACCCGATATCTATGGTGCAATTAAACGTGATGCATTGTTAGAAAATGTGGTTGTGTTATCTGACGGCTCTGTTGATTTCGACGATGGCTCGAAAACAGAAAACACCCGCGTTTCTTACCCTATTTATCATATCGATAATATCGTTAAACCTGTTTCCAAAGCAGGTCACGCTAAGAAAGTTATTTTCTTAACGGCGGATGCTTTTGGTGTGTTACCTCCTGTTTCACGTTTAACACCAGAACAGACGCAATACCACTTTTTATCAGGTTTCACCGCAAAACTTGCGGGAACTGAACGTGGTGTAACAGAACCAACGCCAACATTCTCTGCTTGTTTTGGTGCAGCATTCTTATCTCTGCATCCAACACAGTACGCTGAAGTATTGGTAAAACGTATGCAAGCATCAGGTGCAAAAGCTTACTTGGTTAATACAGGTTGGAACGGTACAGGTAAGCGTATTTCAATTAAAGATACACGTGCGATTATTGATGCCATCTTAAATGGTGATATTGATAAAGCACCGATGAAAACATTACCAGTGTTTGATTTAGAGATCCCAACAGCATTGCCTGGTGTTAACAGCGAAATCTTAGATCCTCGTGATACTTATGCTGATAAAACACAATGGGATACCAAAGCAGATGATCTTGCCGATCGCTTTGTGAAAAACTTCGATAAATATACGGATACCCCAGCAGGTCAAGCGTTGACTAAAGTTGGACCAAAACGTTAATTACTATTAGCGTTAATAAGAACATAACGTTAATGTTAATAAAAACACCAAACTCACAGGATGTGATTTTGGTGTTTTTTTATTTTTTTGAGAGCTTTGAAAAAAAAATCCCTGAAATGCGAGAAGATTTCAGGGAATAGAAAAATAAAATGAAATAGGTTATTAGAGAAAAAGTGGCTTTAGAGGGTGATAGCCCAACTATGCTGTTACAGGAGGTAAGTCAAACAGTAAGATTTCACTATCTTCATCACCAACGAAACGGATCATATCTTCATTAGCAATTGCTACACCATCACTGGTGGTCGCAATAATGTCATTAATCGTTATTTTACCTTTCACAACTTGTAACCAAACATGACGACCCGCTTCGGCTTGATATTGTGCTTTTTCACCTTTTTTCAGGTTCCAGCGCCATAGCGTCATATCTTGGAAGACTTTTAAAGAGCCATCACGGGCATCTGGCGATAAAATAAGCTGTTTGCTTACTGTCGTATCAAAACGGCGTTGATCGTAACGTGGTGTGATACCGACGGTGTTTGGCATAATCCAAATTTGGTAAAAATGCAGTCCTTTATCACTATTCGGATTATATTCTGAGTGAGTAATACCTGTACCTGCACTCATTATTTGAAACTCACCAGCAGGAACATTTTCTTTATTACCCATGCTGTCTTTATGCTCGATATTACCTTCAAGCACATAGGTTAAAATTTCCATATCTTTATGTGGGTGAGTACCAAATCCTTCACCGGGTATGACGCGATCTTCATTAATAACTCGTAGTGCAGAAAATCCCATAAAGTCACGATCGTAATAATTTGCGAAAGAGAAGGTATGCCAGCTATCTAGCCAACCATGATTAGCGTGTCCTCTTTCATTTGCTTTGCGTAGATAAATCATAATGTGTTTCCTTCTCTGAAGTTGTTGAACACAGTTTACTCAATAGCGCAAAGTAAAAAAGCGGAGGAATTTAACCTGAGGATCCAAATAATTTGAATAAGAGGAAACAAAAACATCGAATAAGTTTTAGAAAAGAAAAAGCCAGCACCCGGCTGGCTAAAGTAAAACACTGGAAGCAATGTGAGCAATGTCGTTCTTTCATATGACCCTGAAGGTGGTGCATCTGAAAGTGTTATTGATGATAATGGTTCTCAGTATCATTTGTAAAGCCCTTTTTTTAAGCAAATTAGAAAAAAGAGTCAAAAAAGTCTTAACTCACTGATTAGCGAGTTATTTTATTTTAATAATTTTTTAAAACATTAATATAACCAAATAGTTAACAATATTCTTTATAAGGTTATTTATAGGAAAAATAAGAGAAAATACGGCATAAAACCAGATAAAAGGAAAGGGTATAAGGTATTTTTAATCGCTACTAAGAAATATAAGAAGAAAAAGCCATCACTGATTGATGATGGCTGGTTTTTATTCTGTATGACTTATAAGTTTAAAGAATTATGAAGCCAATATTTATAACTTTAACATTTGCAAATTTATTCATTATTACTCAACAAAAGTCTATTTTGGTGTAGAGATAAGGCTCTGTGCACAGGCATAAGCTGAACTCCATGCCCACTGGAAGTTATATCCACCTAACCAGCCTGTTACATCGACCACTTCTCCAATAAAATAGAGTCCTTTTACTTTTGTGGCTTCCATTGTTTTAGAGGATAGGGCTCGAGTATCTACGCCACCCAGTGTGACTTCTGCGGTGCGATATCCCTCAGTACCATTGGGCTGAACTTGCCATTCTTGTAGTAATGTTGCAATTTGCGTAATACGTTCGTTACTAAGTTGAGTCAGAGAAATATCAGGTAACTGTTTATTTTCTATCATTATTTCAATAAAGCGCTTTGGTAATAAGCGAGAAAGCGTATTTTTTAATGATTGATTCGGATGCTCTTGACGTTTTTCTTGTAAAAGGCTTTCAAGGTCAGTGTTCGGAAGTAAGTTAATACTCACATACTCACCTGGTTGCCAATAACTAGAGATTTGCAAAATAGCAGGGCCTGAAAGACCGCGGTGAGTAAAAAGAATGTTCTCTTTAAAACTCGTTCCATCCTTTGCTGTCACAATAGCGGGTACAGCTACCCCTGATAGTTGGCTTAATTGCTCAAGTTGAGGTTTATGCAATGTAAAAGGAACCAATCCTGCACGCGTTGGTAAAACTGAAAGCCCAAATTGCTCTGCAACTTTATAGCCAAAAGGGGTAGCACCTAAACCGGGCATAGAAAGCCCCCCACTGGCAATCACCACCGAAGGTGTCGTAATAGCTTTTCCATCAACCCAAACAGTAAAGCCTATATCTGTTTTCTCTATTTGCGTGACTTCACTACGTAAGCGAACACTTACTTTTCCTTTTTGGCATTCAGTGAGTAATAAATCAACAATTTGTTGTGCTGAATCATCACAAAATAGCTGCCCTAGCGTTTTTTCATGGTAGGCAATGTTATGTTTTTGCACTAACTCAATAAAATCCCATTGTGTATAGCGAGCAAGTGCTGACTTACAGAAATGTGGATTCTCTGATAAATACGCCGAAGGTTCGATATACATATTGGTGAAATTACAACGTCCACCACCTGACATTAGAATTTTACGGCCTGCTTTTTTACCATTATCGAGGACTAAAACAGATAATCCTGCTTGTCCTGCTAAAGACGCACAAAAAAGCCCCGCGGCACCTGCACCTATAATTACTGTATCGTATGATCCCACAATGATGTCTCGTTCTTGGTTTTCTCTGACTACTTAATCAATGATTTTCGCGTAAGATCAGAGTGTTTTTGTAAAATTATATGGAGAAATCTGCATTTTTCACCTAAATTCGTATTAGCAAGGAAAAAATTTGTCAGAAATTTACTTTTTTTTTATTTTTATTAATTAAATGATATATAAGGAATTATCTTAAAAAGACTCTGATTTTCATGGTTATCAAATCAAAAAAAGGTTAAATTTCGCTTCCACCGTTCGCATTTGTCGCTGATAATGCGCCGCGTTCATGTCCAACTAACTGGCTTAACGTCTATGCTACATTTGTTTACTGACCTAGAATTTCATACAGGTTTAATGTTGATTTTAGCACTGTTATTTGTGCTATTTTATGAAGCTATTAACGGCTTCCATGATACCGCAAATGCGGTAGCAACTGTTATCTATACTCGTGCTATGCGTGCGCAATTTGCGGTCGTAATGGCGGGTGTATTTAACTTCCTTGGAGTTTTGCTCGGTGGATTGAGCGTAGCTTATGCTATCGTTCACTTGTTACCGACAGATCTTCTGCTGAATGTGAGCTCAGCTCATGGTCTTGCCATGGTCTTCTCGTTGCTGTTAGCCGCCATTATCTGGAACTTAGGTACATGGTATTTCGGTATTCCAGCATCAAGTTCACATACGCTGATAGGTGCTATCATTGGTATTGGTTTAACAAATGCTATCGTGACAGATTCGTCTATCGTTGACGCATTAAACATACCAAAAATGATCAGTATCTTCCTATCACTCATTCTTTCACCAATTATC
Organism: Proteus terrae; assembly: GCF_003144325.1. Lineage (GTDB taxonomy): Bacteria > Pseudomonadota > Gammaproteobacteria > Enterobacterales > Enterobacteriaceae > Proteus > Proteus terrae. The sequence continues at coordinate 273,946 of NZ_PENS01000004.1, read as the reverse complement.
GGCTTGGTTATTGCAGGCGCGATGATTTTCTTACTGCGCCGTTACTGGAGTGGTACGAAAAAACGTCGTCGTATTCACCTGACACCAGCTGAACGTGAGAAACAAGATGGTAAGCGTAAGCCGCCATTTTGGACTCGTACTGCACTAATTTTATCTGCAGTTGGAGTAAGTTTCTCTCATGGTGCAAATGATGGGCAGAAAGGTATCGGTCTTATCATGTTAGTATTAATTGGCGTGGCGCCTGCGGGCTTTGTCGTCAATATGAGTGCGAGCGGATACGATATCACCAAAACTCATGATGCAGTTGTACACTTACAACAATATTATGAGAAACACCAGCCAGCGCTACAGCATGCTATTGAGAATACACCAGTAGTACCAGCACAAGCTGATGCTAGTGATACAGATTTCCATTGTAATAGCGCAAGAACGCCAGTTGTTCTGAATCAAACAGAACAGATGCTTGCAAATATTAGCTCTTATGATGAGCTAACAGCAGACCAGCGTGCTCAAATGCGCCGATTGCTTATGTGTATCGCTGATACCGCAACAGAAGTGGCTAAATTACCAGAAACTAGTTCCCAAGATGCACGGTTCTTAAAAACATTGAGTCGTGACCTGCTAAACACAGTGGAATATGCTCCGATTTGGATCATTATCGCAGTGGCATTAGCGCTCTCTATCGGGACAATGGTAGGTTGGAAACGCGTTGCAGTAACAATTGGTGAGAAGATCGGTAAAAAAGGTATGACTTATGCTCAAGGGGTTTCTGCTCAGGTTACAGCAGCAGTTTCCATCGGTGTTGCAAGTTATACGGGTATGCCTGTATCAACAACACAAGTTTTATCATCTGCAGTAGCTGGTACGATGATTGTTGATGGTGGTGGTGTTCAAACGAAGACAGTGAAAAACATTGCACTGGCTTGGATCTTAACATTACCAGTAAGCATTGGTTTATCAGGTTTACTTTATTGGATATCACTGACATTTATTGTGAATAGCTGATAACAGTAATTTACCCAAGTTTGTTTATAAACGGTGACTTTTAGTCACCGTTTTTTGTTTCTGTCACTACCAGAAAAGCATCGCAATTAAACTTGCGACAGCCAAAATACAAAAACGGCTAACAAGATAAAATTGCCGATATATTCGTTCGCAACGCATAATAACTTCAGGATTATGATGGTTGATGTATTGGCGTTGGTTAATATAGCGGATAAGTCGCAACTGTTTTGAAAATTGCCCATGCATAGTAAAAAATCCATTGCCATCCACCGATTGGTAGAGCAAAGGATCTGATTGGCGCAATATGGTGAGTAATACCCGAATAGATGAGAAATAACGCACCATATTAATCAGGCAAAGAATACATAGCGCCCAAAAGACAACAATGACATTAAACATAATCCCCTCCCTAGAATAATAGATTCTGAGATGAGAAAACCTTTACCAACAAAGGCTACTTTTTTCTCTAATTTAAGTTTAGGTGAAATTAAGCAATAAACAAAAGTGACTTTTTCAAGTTGTTTCCTTTTTCAGAAAAAAAGATAAAAAATAACTCTAAAAGGGTGTTTTTGTTGTTTTTTATACTCAATTCTCATTATTATGATGATATTGTCGCTGAATGACATCGTGCTAATCTAAAATGGTGTATATTGTTATTTATCGATAGATGCTTTCTTGATGAATTTGACATAAGTTGTGATCAAGGCGACATCTAACTTTCATCTTAAAACGTTATATTTAATACATAGGATTTAGGCTTAACCGCCTTTCCAACCGATTAATCAGCTTATGGAAGGAGTTCACGATGGCTTATAAGCATATTCTAGTGGCAGTTGATTTATCCCCTGAGAGTAACGTCTTAGTACAGAAAGCTGTATCTATGGCAAAACCCTATAATGCCAAAGTTTCCTTAATTCACGTTGATGTTAACTACTCTGATCTTTATACCGGTCTAATTGATGTCAACCTCGGTGATATGCAACAACGTATTACTGATGAAACCCGTAACGCGTTAAAAGACCTCTCTGATAAATCAGGTTATGAAATTCAGGAAACCCTGAGTGGTAGCGGTGATTTAGGTCAAGTTCTGGTTGATGCGATTAAGAAATACGATATGGATTTAGTCGTTTGTGGTCATCACCAAGACTTCTGGAGCAAATTGATGTCATCAGCACGTCAACTAATTAATACTGTGCATGTTGATATGCTAATTGTTCCTCTGAAAGATGATGAATAATAATCGCTTGCTTTTTTAAGCAAAAAAAATGCCTGCTTATGCAGGTATTTTTTTGCCTAAAATTCCTATTTTTCCTGCTGTTAAATAGAGTCAACCTTTTTTTTTTGTCTAATTATGAAAAAAATGTCTTGAAGTGTGAATACATTTTAATGATATATTCAAGAAGCAAAACAACATCAACCTCACAAAACCCAAAAATATTCCGAATAAATGAGGTTATGCCAACATCACATTACACAAAAAAGGAATAGCTGAATGAATATATCTGGCTCATTATCTTCGTTTTTAGAAGGGGTAGAAAAATATAACGCTCATCAGCCTGAGTATCATCAGGCGGTTCGTGAAGTTTTTACCACTTTGTGGCCTTTTTTAGAGAAAAACCCACAATATCGTGAACAATCATTACTTGAGCGCTTAGTTGAGCCTGAACGTATTATTCAGTTTCGCGTCTGTTGGTTAGATGATAAAGGTCAAGTGCAAGTTAACCGTGCATGGCGCATTCAATTTAACTCAGCCATTGGACCTTACAAAGGTGGTATGCGTTTTCACCCCTCAGTGAACCTTTCCATCCTAAAATTCTTAGGTTTTGAGCAAACATTTAAAAATGCATTAACCACATTACCGATGGGAGGAGCCAAAGGAGGTTCTGATTTTAATCCTAAAGGCAAAAGTCATGGGGAAGTGATGCGTTTTTGTCAGGCACTAATGACTGAACTTTATCGTCATTTGGGCGCTAATACGGATGTTCCTGCCGGTGATATTGGTGTAGGTGCTCGAGAAGTCGGCTTTATGGCAGGCATGATGAAAAAGCTATCTAATAGCAATGAATGTGTCTTTACAGGTAAAGGTCTTTCATTTGGTGGTAGTTTAATCCGCCCAGAAGCCACTGGGTACGGTTTAGTTTACTTTACGAATGCGATGCTTAAACGTCACGGCATGTCTCTTGAGGGAATGCGTGTGGCGGTTTCTGGTGCAGGTAACGTTGCACAGTTTACTATCGAAAAATGTTTAGAGTTAGGCGCTAAAGTCATCACTGCATCAGATTCGGGCGGTACTGTGGTTGATGAAGCTGGATTTACTACTGAAAAACTAGCTCGTCTCACTGAAATTAAAAATAATTACGGTCGTGTTGAAGAGTACGCAAAAGAATTTGGTTTAACGTATCTTGAAGGGCAACAACCTTGGGCTGTTCCTGTTGATATTGCTTTGCCTTGTGCGACACAAAATGAGTTAGATTTAGAAGCAGCCAAAGTACTTATCAAAAATGGCGTTAAAGCCGTTGCTGAAGGCGCAAATATGCCAACAACAATTGCAGCAACTGATGCTTTTATCGAAGCCGGTGTCCTTTTTGCACCAGGTAAAGCTGCCAATGCGGGTGGTGTTGCAACTTCTGGTTTAGAGATGGCGCAAAATGCGGCACGTTTAAGCTGGAAAGCAGAGAAAGTGGATGCTCGCTTACATCACATCATGTTAGATATTCACCATGCCTGTGTGAATTACGGTGGTGAAGGTAAGCAAACTAATTATATTCAAGGTGCGAACATTGCTGGCTTTGTAAAAGTTGCGGATGCAATGTTGGCGCAAGGCGTGCTGTAAATCTCATTGATTCTGAACGGGTGTTTAACACCCGTCAGATCCCCTTGAATCTGCTACCCTCGTTTACCTATCTTATCTTTTTCAAATTTTTCATCTGCTATCCTTAAAAAAGAGGCACTTTATAAAGTGGTTATTTTTATGGGAGAAATTTATGGCAATGCAGATCGATTTTACTCTACCAAATAAAGTCGCTGTTATTACTGGTGGAGCCGCTGGAATAGGGTTATCTATTGCTAAGATGTTTATTCAGAAAGGGGCTAAAGTCGCGTTATTAGATAGATCAGATAAAGTAGAACAAGTTGCTCAGCAATTAAATAGTGCGGTTGGTATTCAATGTGATGTCACAAATGAAGAGTCTGTACATCGTGCAGTTTATTCTGTAATTGAAGAATTTGGCCATATTGATATTTTGGTGAATTGCGCAGGTATTGTGGCGTTAGCGCCCGCAGGATCACTTTCTGTTGCGGACTGGAATAAAACGCTATCAGTTAATTTAACGGGGACATTCTTGTTATGCCAAGAAGTGGGACAATATATGTTACAACAAGGGCAAGGGAAGATTATCAATTTAGCCTCTCAAGCGGGAGTGATAGCTTTGCCTGAACATATTGCTTATTGTGCCACTAAAGCGGGTGTTATCGGTATGACTAAAGTGTTAGCGTTAGAATGGGCACCTAAAGGTTTACAAATCAATGCAATATCCCCCACTATTGTGATGACCGATTTAGGAAAGCAGGCTTGGGAAGGAGAGAAAGGCGAAAAGATGAAAGCTCAAATTCCAGCTCAACGCTTTGCTGAACCTGAAGAGATTGCTGCTGCCGCTGTCTTTTTAGCGAGTAATGCTTCAGATATGATAAATGGTCATAATCTTGTTATTGATGGTGGGTATAGTATTCAATAATCAGAAAATAGAAGAAAAGTAGTGGTGGTGTAATAAAGGGGCTATAAAAGCCCCTTTATAATAAAAGGATAGCCTTAAACACAAGGATAAATATCAAAACGGTGATTTTTGGTTGTTACATTGGCATGTGCAGGCTGATTATTTAATGGCTCTGCATAATCAGGTCGTTTTACGACGACACGCTTTTTAGCTAAAGTGATTGCTGGTTCGAGTAATGCATCTGCATCTTCATCAGCACCCACTAAAGATTGAAACACTCGCATCTCTTTTTTTACTAATGCGCTTTTCGCCTTATGTGGATACATCGGATCAAGATAGACGACATCAGGAGGAGGCGTGATCTCAGCGAGTGCTTGAGCAGAAGAGGCATGAATTAATGTCATTCTCTCTTGCATCCATTCGCCAATATCTGCATCAAGATAGGCACGCTTTAGGCCGTCTTCAAGTAATGCAGCAACGACAGGGTGGCGCTCTACCATTCTGACTTTGCAACCAATAGACGCTAATACAAACGCATCTCGACCAAGTCCTGCCGTCGCATCAACAACATCCGGTAGATAGTCTTTTTTGATCCCGACAGCTTTTGCGACCGCCTCACCTCGACCACCGCCAAATTTACGCCGATGTGCCATTGTGCCTTCTACGAAATCGACATAGATGCCCCCTAATTTAGGTTCATCTTGCTTGCGTAATTCAAGGTGAGTAGGTGTTAACACTAAAGCCATGATTTGCGTTTCGTCGTGAACTAATCCCCAACGTTGCGCTAAATCAGATAAGGCGCTGTTATCAGCGCCTTCTTCACAAAGTAAACAGATATTCACATATCATCCTTTAATGCCGTAGCCTTTGAGCATAGCATCAAGTTTTGGCTCACGACCACGGAAGCGTTTGAACAGCTCCATTGGCTCTTCTGAACCACCACGAGTTAAAATATTATCAAGGAATGATTGACCTGTTTCGCGGTTAAAAATACCTTCTTCAGAGAAGCGAGAGAAGGCATCAGCAGCCAGGACATCCGCCCATAAATAGCTGTAATAACCTGCGGCATAGCCACCGGCAAAGATATGGCTAAAGGCATGAGGGAATCGCGCCCAAGGTGTTGAAGGAACAACAGAAACTTGCTCTTTCACACTGGTTAAGGTTTCCATCACACGAGCCCCTTTCTCGGGATCATATTCAGTATGTAAACGGAAATCAAACAGACCAAATTCTAATTGGCGTAATACAAACATTGCTGACTGATAATTTTTTGCTTTGAGCATATTATCAAGCATTGCCTGTGGTAATGGTTCGCCAGTTTCATAATGACCAGAAATAAAGGCTAACGCTTCTGGCTCCCAGCACCAGTTTTCCATAAATTGGCTTGGTAATTCAACGGCATCCCAAGGAACGCCATTAATACCTGCAACATCAGCAGTATCAATTTGCGTTAACATGTGATGTAAGCCATGACCAAACTCATGAAACAGTGTGGTGACTTCATTATGAGTAAACAGAGCTGGTTTATCACCTACAGGTTTATTGAAGTTACAGGTGAGATAAGCAACTGGGTTTTGTAGCTTGCCATCGGCATGACGCATTCTTCCCATGCAATCATCCATCCAAGCACCGCCACGTTTGTGTTCGCGTGCATATAAATCAAGATAGAAGCTACCACGTAAGGTGTTGCTTTCATCGTAAAGCTCAAAGAAACGAACATCATCATGCCAAGTGTCGATGTCGTTACGTTCTTTAGCTGTTAAACCATAGATACGATGAACAACTTCAAATAAGCCACTTAAAGCACGTTGTTCTGGGAAGTAAGGACGTAGTTGTTCATCATCGATTGAGAATAGGTGTTGTTTTTGCTTTTCGCTGTAGTAAGCCAGATCCCATGACTCTAATTTATCAACGCCATAGTGTTCTTTTGCAAATTGAGTGAGTTCAGCTAACTCTTCTTCACCTTGCGGATGAGCTCGTTGTGCTAAGTCAGTTAAAAAGCTAAGGACTTGCTCTGGAGACTCAGCCATTTTAGTAGCAAGTGACTTTTCAGCATAATTTTTAAAACCAAGCAGTTGAGCGAGTTCGTGGCGTAGTGCGAGGATCTCGGCAATAATTTCGCTATTATCCCACTGACCTGCATTTGGACCTTGATCGGAGGCACGCGTGCTATAAGCGATGCTCATCTCTTTTCTAAGTTCACGATTATCCGCATAGGTCATGACAGGAAGGTAGCTTGGCATATCAAGTGTTAATAGGTAGCCGTCTTGTTCTTTAGATTGTGCGATAGCTTTTGCCGCATCAATAGCGCTTTGAGGCATACCTGATAAATCTTCTACATCAGTAATTAGTTTAGACCAACCCATTGTGGCATCTAATACATTATTACCGTATTTAGCACCTAACTCAGACATACGCGCACTAATTTCACCAAAACGCTGTTGTTTCTCTTTTGGCAAACCGATGCCTGATAATTCAAAGTCACGTAATGCATTTTCAACCGCTTTTTTCTGTGGTTGAGTTAACGCATTAAAATCAGCACTTTCTTTAATTGATTTATAAGCTTGATATAAGCCTTCGTGCTGTCCCATCCATGTACTGAATTCAGATAGTAACGGTAAACTTTGTTCATAGGCTTCACGTAGTTCAGCACAGTTTTTAACAGAGTTTAAATGGCTAACAGGGGACCAAACACGAGAAAGCTTATCGCCAGCTTCTGCTAATGGTTGGCAAAGGTTATCCCAGTTAAATTGAGTATTATCAGCCAGTAATTTTTCAACTGTTTCACGATATGTGGTTAAAACTTCGTTTAGTGCAGGAACGACATGTTCTGGTTTGATAAGGGAAAATGCAGGTAATCCCGTTGTGCTAAGTAATGGATTTGACATAAAAAACATCCTGTATTTTGGTTTGCAGTGACGTAAAACACACCACTGAGTTTATTCGTTATAGATAGTAAGATGAGGATGAAACTGTATAAGTTCAATAGTATCGCGGTAATTATCGGAGGTTTTACTCAAAAACGGGATTATTTTATTTGAAAGGGGTTTTATTGATTTGATGCACTTGGGATTAAAAATAATTCAGCGTATAATCATCCCGTTATTTCATTTTGACCCATTCAAAAATGGAAGATCATCGTCCCCGGTGGGGCGGCTGGACTTCAAATCCAGATGGGGCCGCCAGCGGTCCTTGGCAGGTTCGACTCCTGTGATCTTCCGCCACTTAAGTTCAATACACCTCCACAAAAATCAAGTAACCCATTATAATACCTGCTATTAATACACTTTCTAGTCTCCTGATATCAACCAAGGTCAACCTACATCAATAGGTTTTTGGGGGCATATCAGAGGGCACTAAAAATTCACCCCGAAATGAGATGCCCCCAATGACATTAACAGCCCGTCAGGTTGAGACTGCAAAGCCGAAAGAGAAGTCATATAAACTCTTTGATGGTGGTGGTTTATACCTTGAAATTACCGCTAAAGGCTCATGCTACTGGAGAATGTGGCGGTAAAGAAAAAAGATTAGCTTTTGGTGTTTTTCCTACCGTGACACTTGCTGAAGCACGTGAAATAAGAAACTAAGCAAAAAAGGTACTCGCTGCTGGTGGAGATCCGGGAGAGGTCAAAAAAGAAGAGAAGGCGATTCAAAAGCTTAGTACAGGAAATACGTTTGAAGATATTGCTTGCGAATGGCATAAATCGAAAGCCGATCGCTGGTCACTGCGTTACCGTGATGAAATTATTGATATCTTTGAAAAAGATATATTTCCTTATATCGGTAAACGCCCAATAGCGGAAATTAAGCCATTAGAGCTGCTAGAAACTCTGCGAAAAATGGAGAAGCGCGGAGCCTTAGAGAAGATGCGCAAAGTCCGCCAGCGTTGTGGTGAGGTCTTTCGCTATGCAATTATTACCGGTCGAGCGGAATATAACCCAGCCCCTGATCTAGCTTCTGCTCTAACTTCACCAAAGAAACAGCACTTCCCATTCTTAACAACTGAGGAGTTACCTTACTTCTTGAAAGATCTAGCTGGTTATACTGGCAGTGTAATCACTAAAACAGCGACTAAAATTATTTTGCTAACGGTCGTTCGGACACAAAAACTCCACTTTGCTCGTTGGCAGGATATTGATTTAGAAAAAGGTATCTGGGAAATACCTGCTGAAGTAATAAAGATGAAACGCCCACATGTTGTGCCGTTATCAAAACAGGTGATTGAGCTGTTTAATTCACTTAAGCCGCTATCAGGGCGTTATGAGCTAGTGTTTATAGGCCGTAACGACCATAGAAAGCCAATCAGTAAGGAAAGTGTGAATCAGGTTATTGAGTTGTTGGGGTATAAAGGAAGGCTGACAGGACATGGTTTTCGCCATGCGATGAGCACGATTTTGCATGAGAAGGGATTTAATTCTGCTTGGATTGAGACACAACTTGCACATATCGATAAGAACGCGATCCGTGGCACGTATAATCATGCTCAGTATATGGATGGACGCAGGGAAATGATGCAGTGGTATACAGATTACATGGATGAGTTGGAGAGGTGCTTGGATAATGTGTTGAGTGTGAATTTCAAATAATACTAATTAGTCATCTTTGTGTCCAGACGTAAAGGTGGCTAATATATGAGTTATTTTTTATACGTTTTAGCGATATTTGAGTCTGCGCGTAGTGTGTATGGCAAGAATACAGGATTTATACAGCGCCTACAGATGTAGGCTGATCACATGGAAGGCTTGATACAATGCATTAAATCATTAGTGTTTTGATTTATTGTGATTCTATTTTTAATTTTATACTCAACAGTGTGCTTATTTAGAACAAGACTCCACCAGAATAGTGCTGACAACATTCTTCTAAGTGAGTTAAAAGAACATTAAGATTAACATCATTATAATCGGGCATGCAGGCTGTATAAAATAAGTACGCATCAATAATCATCCCCCTTCATCTATTTATTTATCGACGATGTACCGTTAGATAATGACTTGTTGCAATAACAGGTTATTTCCATTTTGATACGTTATCAGTACGGGCTTCAGGGCTTCACTAGCCAAAGAGAGTGTTACGCTATGTCTTGCTAAACCACCTATACCCAAAAATACGTTTGAGTCATAAAAATGCTCAGAAAGACAATTTATATTTTGTTGAATATAGTGCGGAATACATTCTCCTTGATCACTCTCACTCACATTACTGTGCCAGAGAGCGGTTAATTGAGGACCACTTAATTGAAATTCACATTGTGTCTTTAATGCATCAGCAAAAGTATCTCTCTCTGTGGCTATCGGACGTAGAAGTTTTGCTTTAATCGGGGCGTTCAGTTGTTCATAAAGCCCTTGGGGGGCAAGCAATAGGCTCGTGGCTTCTTCGCTGGCCGTCGGATCTAACTGAAACGTTAATATCGCGTATACTTTAGGTTCAAAAGCATTTTCATACAGCGCTAATAGCCATTCACTGAACGACGCGTAGGGCAAGATTTCGACAGTATCTAGCGGTAATGATAAGTATACCGCTTCTTGTTGAATAAGCGCTTGCCAATCAGTCTCTTGTTCTTCCGCTTGCCAATATAATGTTAGTGGTACAGTCAGATTGTATTGATGATAATACTCTGCAATCGGAGCCAATAATTTTTGCACCACCCTTTCTTGTTTTTCCCATAAAGAACATGATTTCAACTGTTCGAGCTTAAGGATATTGCCTTTATTGGGAGCCAATGAAGATAAAGGCTCATCTTCTTTTCTCTCTTCATCAATATGCGTTAATCGAGCATGCGTTAATAACCCAAGATGCTTACCCGCCCAGTGACGCCACTTTTGTCTTGCATCATCAAGCATGTCGGTAAAAAGTTGATGACGATAAGAGGCAAAAGAATAAATAAAGAGTCGGATTAACCCCGTTAATAGCGCGGGACAAAGCGCAAAGACAACGATTAGCATGGTGTTATTTATTGTCGGTGATAGCATTTCACTTATGGATAAATAAAGGCCGAGTGCAAATCCAATTGCTCCCATCATGATCATGATAAATAACCAACGTATAAAACGAGGAGGTTTAGGGGCGGGTGGGTGCGTTAAGGAAGGGATGTTCCAACTTATCATGATTGCTCACCTGACGCTGATAAGCTGGCAATCAGTGTACAACCACATTCGGTTTGAAAACCATTGAGTGCAACTCGACGCCCTGACATTATCATACGCGTTGAACCGGGCAAAATAGCATTTATTCCATGTCCTTGCTTAGGGCAATTTACCTTATCGCCGACAAGTGCTATTGGTTTACCGTACATGATGGAACCCGATGCGGTAATCACTTCACCGCCATGGGTTGTCTTGTCCCCTAAACGAATAATCGCGCGCATACTCAAATCCTTTTTATTGGTTTACCTGTTTTTTATACTCAAAGGTGCCATCCCATTCGGGGAGTTCAGCAGGAGGAAGAGGGACAATTTTATCAATATCGGGAAAGCGTGCCTCGGGGTTATTTCTTATTTCTAATTTGATAGATTCATAACGGAGAGAACGTTCAGGATCTGGTTTTACAGGTAAATAATAGTAGGAGTTTTCTTTTACATTAGGCTTAAATGCGCCTTCAAATGTTGACGCAGCAGATCTATATCCATTTTTTGTAGATAGCTGATAGTATTTTAATGTTCCACTAGTATCTTCTTCAACATTCCATAAATAATTTGCTAGACGATATGCAGCCTCTCCATTACCTTGATTTGCAGAACAATCCAGCATTTTTTTTCCAATATCAGGTCGATAAGTAGGATTATCATTATCCCCAATTCGTTGTGAGATAAAAATATCCCCAATCACATATTGCGCTTCAGGATTTCCTAAATCAGCGGCTTGGCGAAAATAAGCTAGCGCGCGGGTTCTATCTCTATCAACACCATAGCCGGTATCTAAATAGTGCCCCATTTGGTAATAACCATAGCTAATATTGAGTGTGGCCATTTTGCGGGCAATATCCCACGCTTCTTGCGCGGGACCTTTTCCTGCAAGGGGTGCTACTTTACCATAGCTAATTAAGTTACCCAGGTTTAACATGGCTTTAGGGTGATTACGGTCAGCCGCTTTACGATAGAGTTCACCAATTTGGGCATAGTCGCGTTGGTATTGATTGACCTTTTCAAGCTTACGGGCTTGTTTAAACCAATGGTCAGCTTCAGGGTCAACAGGCGGTAACGTGTCTTTTTCATAGACACAAGTAAAGGTTAAATCGGGTTCTGTCTTTTGAGTCACCGTGATATCCTTTTTTTCAATGGGCTTACAACCCGCAAGTAAAATAAAACTTAGCAATAATGCCGTCATTATTTTGTTTTTCATGATTTAATCCGAATTTTTTAGATTAATGGTTTTATCTTCAAAAGGGATAAGTGAACTTATGGGTGTTTTTTTATCTTTTTTTAATCCTTTGTTTTTATTAGCGATATCAGCCCATTCATCAAATTCCGTCTCTGAATCATCAGAAATATTTCCTATTCCTTTATGCAACCCCCATAACCTTTTTCTTAACGGTTTAACAATGGGAAAGTCGTCGGTATCTTGCAATACCACAGCAATTTCACTATCAAATGCCATACTGCGTAGATTAATATTCGCAGAGCCTTGAATTAAAAGCGTATCGTCAACTAAGGTTAATTTGCTGTGCACATATACGGGTTGCCATTTATCTGAATCAGGCGATACCAATGTACAAATCATGGTTTCTAGACCTTCAATTTTTTCAGGTTTAATATCATCAGGACTTTTTATATTCTCATCGGGAATATAGGTTCCCCAAAAACCTGATTTTATTTTATAGTTATAGTCGAAAACGTGTTCTTTCATTAAATCTCGACGGCCTAATTGATCTAACATCTTAAAAGTTTGATAACCGCCGACTTCATTAGACTCACCTACACTCGGTTTTTCCGTTGAATTCGTGACCACAAAAAGATAAAACGGGGGAGGATTAAGACCTTGTAACTTGCTATCGGTGGTTGCGGCTTCGGCAAAACGCTTATTACGTTCACTGACCATATCTCGCAAATTTTGTGCAATAGATGACAAGCGAAAATATTGGTTCTCAAAATAGATATAATGACGAGCATGTTTCACACCATGGTCGTAAGCTTTTAAAATATCGTATTCGTTATATTCAGGTTGAGTACGGCAAATTTTACCACTGGTCTTTATTAGGGGTTGTTTTAAAAAAGAATAACGGTTAGCGATAGCATTAATTTGTGCATCACTAGGCGTATAATCACAACGTGAGCAGTTTTTTCTTTGGGAAAGCTGTTTTAAGTCTTCTTTATTTGCTGATCCTGCTTTTTCCCATGCCGTCACAAAGTTATCATTTAAATCATATAATAACTCGCCATACACACAATTCGAGGTATCTTGCCATGCAGTAGGGCCATCACGTCCTTGATTAGGAGCACAACGTTCAATGCTATGAGCATCTTGATCCCAATATTGAGAATGCATATTGTGTCCCATTACAAAACCAATGGCATCGAGACTCTCTTCATAATCAATTAATACCATTTTTTGATGATGGGTTGAGCCACCAGCAAGTGCTGCCCATCGAATACTTAACTCTGATTCTTCACTCGAAAACGGATGGTTTGTTTGTTTAGTGACGTCGGCTAATCGTGAGCCAGGGATACTCATAGAAAGGGCGCGTACTCGTACAGATAGGTTGGGAATTTCTTGTCGTAAGACTTTCCTTGTCCAAGCAATATCAAATTGGTACTGTTTCTCTGATTGATAACCTAGCTTTTCACCGAATACATTATAGTCATTAGTATTAAAATGCGTATATTCAGGTAGCTGAAGTGGCTGCCCCCAACCCGGAAAGCTTTTTTCTGCTAATTTTCCCACATGGTCAAACCAAACTAACACCCGAACTTGAATACCTTTATTGGCTTTTTGCACTAATAATTCACCAATATTGGGGTAACGTCCTGTCGATACTGGACCACTCTCTCTTTCAAACCACATAGAAGGCTGAAACCCCCAAGTAATAATATCGATGCTTTTTTTCGCTTTTCGTATTGCTTCAGCAACGGCTGCAAAGGTCTCTTCGCCGTTAACCAGTGGAGAATAAGCGAATAGGCTCATGGGGTACTTTGTTCGTTCAGGTATCCAACTTGGCGTTGCTATTGTCTGCATACACTGAGAAACGGGGATTTCAATCATCGGCGGTGTCGCTGATTGAGGGAGTTTAACTCCTATCGGAAATTGATCCCATGGATTGCCAGCCATATTACTTATCCCCCTTGTCGGTTGCTAAAAATTGAGCCAGATTTTCACTCCACTGATTGCCTATTCTCGATACTTCTCTATCTTGACTTGGGGCGCTAGTTCTAAAACCTTGATTGACCGGTAAATTCTCGCTCTCCTCATTCTCTTCATTTTCACTTGTTGGGATGGTGATGTCATAGCGATCGCCACTCAATAAACACAATTGATAACTTTCGGTTGAGATATCGTGATTAATTTGGATATTTCCCTCTGCATCACTTACCCCTTTATGGATAAGCGCGCCATTGGTATAAAGCTCATAAGGCTCAAATGCTCTCGCTTTCATGGGGCTTTGGGGAGAGGCACTTAATTGAAAGCGTAGCGTTTGTTTAGGTAAGGACTGAGGAAAATGGGGATGTGTGATATCCATAGATTCAGGGCCATTGACCACCCAATTAGTGGCTTTTACCGTTTGATTTCCTGGGCTACCGTACTCAATTTGTCCCCCTTTTAAGCGAATAAACGCCCCGCCACAGGTGAGTAATAGCTCATCTTTGGCGGCTACCACGGTTTTCCCTCCCGTACTGGTGACGGTTAAATCTTTTAGCGATGTTAAATGCATTTCATCACTTTGTGCTTGCAGTTCGACCTTTCCTTTTGCCGCAAAAGCTTTAATACCACTGCTTTGAGCAAATAGACTGATGGCCTTGCCCGCGGCTAAGGTGATTTTTTTGCCCACTGAAATATCCGCTTGGTGTTGTGCTGTTAGCACAATGTTTTCACCGCTATTGACATGAACCGTTTTAGGCGATGTGAATGCCATCCCCGCAGGTGCACTTAACAGCATGGCATTTTGTTGTAATTCACTGATTGATTGCGTTAATAAATGCTGTTGGGCTTTGACATTGGCTAATTCTGCTTTTGCTACCTCGGCGGCTTCACGCAGAGAATCGACTAAATGAAGTGCATCTTCTAACTGTTGTTTGGCTTCACGAATATCCAGTTGTTCAGAAGACGCTTTGGTGCGTAAATCGGTACTAATAAACAGCCCTTTACCCGCTCTGATAGCACCCCAACTGTCGGTGCGTAATTCAAAGCCGTCACCGCGCTTTTCACGCCCTTGGTTAACCAAATGCCCTAAATTGAGTTGCGTTTTTCCGCCATACTCAGTACTCAGCTTGATATGTTCTTCACCCCGTTTGTCTTCCATTCGCAATTTATTATTTGCAGGAGTACGAATCACATTACGGGTATTATTTTTATCGGTGATGGGATCAGGGTGGCGAGAATCATGCAATGCATGGGCAATATAAGGGCGGTCAGGGTCGCCTTCATGAAAGGCAATGGCGACTTCGGTGCCTTGAATTAGCGGAAAATGCATACCGTAGGTGTCGCCCGCATAAGGTTTGGCAAGCCGCACGGGCATACTTTCATACCCCATGGGTTTATCGTCACGGTCGGCATCAAATTTCACCCAATAAAAACCCGCATCATTTTGATGAGCATAAATATCGTTATCTTTCGCGCTAGTAATACGTGCGGTTAACGTTCCTGTGACGACAGGACGTGGCTTTAATGCCGGTCGCCAACACAGGGTTTCACTGTAAGGAACAGCGTTAAATCGTACTTGCAGTGCTTTTTCTCGTCCGCCACTAAAGCGTAAACGAGTGATTAAAATCGGTGATTGAAATACGGTAGGTAATGAGGAAGTTAAACTGTTATCCGTAATGGTGAACACTTGTAATGGTGATAAGAAATCCGCATTACTCTCGCCTTTTAAGCGCGTTTGATGAGTAAGGAAACGCTCATGATCAAGACGTGCCCAAAAATTGGCGCTTTCCACCTCGGGATTGATTTTATCACCGCGGGTCAAATGACGTGCTTGATAGTGATAGACCTCGCCATAATGAATATCATCGGCATCACCCCGCGTCATATCCGTGACGGCTGAAATCAAGGTATCTTGTGCTTGGCGGTGGTTGTAATCTTTAGTTAAAACACTTTGTTCGACCACTTGGTGATGTAATGATAATCCCCACACACTTTCTTGATGATTATCATTCATGCCTGATGGGCTATTTAACGGCAGGGTTTTATCAAAGGCATACGCACTTTGGCGGTCGGCAAAACGGATCACTTCGGTTTGAGCGTCATCTTGCAGATAAAAGGAGTAGAAAATCCCCACTTCACTTAGTAAACGCTCAATAAATTGACGGTCGCTTTCGTTATATTGGTTGATTTGCGCCCGTTTGGGGTAATCTTGCTTAAGGATAAATTCAAATTCCCAATCTTTAAAATTATGCTCACGTAAGATTTGACTTACCACATCAGGCACCGATTGATTGAGGAAAAATCGATGGCTACGAATTTGATGACGCAATAAAGCAAACATTGGCTCAATCACCAATTGATAGCGCGCTTCATCAGCAGAGCCAGATAGACGACGAAATTGAGTCACAACACCATGAACTTGTTTAGTGACAGGAGGTTGGGAGACTAAATCACCCAAGCTATTCAGTGGTGGCGTAAAAGCGAGTGTGGCGCTACGGCGAAGTAACTGTTGCGGTTGTAAATCTTGAGCATCACAAGTGAAGGTAATTTGGTAATAGTAGGTATCACTGATAGCTTCATGCCCTGTGAAGTGCTCGACATCTAATAATGCCTCACAGCCTTGTACCGTGAGATGATAACGATCCTGAGATTGTATAAAAACATCCATGCTTATTTCCTTTCAGATGCAGGGTGGCAACTGAAAATAAAGCAGACCATTCCGTTATCCACCGCATTTATTTCACATATTTACTTTAAGCTAGCAAGTTGTTTCAGATAAGCGCAAGCTAAATAGTAAATAAATTTAATCTATATGCCGTAAATAAGACTTATCTGTACAAAGTGAGTGGTCGATGTGATTGGGTGAAGAAATCCATAGGAGACGTTATTCTTTGTTTGCCACAAGGCGATAATGAGCACTCGAGTAGGTTTATTTACTGTTATGTCTATAAATCCTTATGCAGTAACTTAGGATGAATTGGAGGTGGTAAAGACTTCAGAGGGCTCTTCACCTTTTGAGGGGGTGTAATGAATATATTATGTGCGAGCTTTTAGCAGAGAAAGGGCGTTATAGCGTGGTAAAAACTCAGCTACCTAGAGATTGTGGATCAGGTGGAATTTGGGCTGTTAACGTTAAGAAGAAACAAGCCGTCTTTATGCCTAATATGATTCACTGTGATTTTGATATAGAAAAAAATGCGGTAATTATTTATCCGCAGCAAGGGTATGCCAATATTTATCAAGGTAGCACGAATGCAACACCTAGTATTAGTGAAGTCGAGTTACCTTAATTAAATAATGATCTTATGATTCCTGTAACCCACCCGCTATATTTAGGCTGGTGGGTTACGGATTATAGATAAATGTATTAATAATAGATACGACAGATACAGTTATTCCTCATGAATTAACATGATAAGAGTGATTGAAATGGAATAATTTAATTAATGGATAAGGAGAAGATAATAAATAAAAATAAGAAGTGATTATTTTCTTGATTTAGAAATTTGTTCTTTTAGCCAAGTTTCTACTTCGTGTTTGTACCAACGAGAACTTCGTCCTAGTTTAATGGGTTTAGGAAACTGACCGTCTTTAATGAGTTTATAAAACCATTTATCGGTGAATTTAGTAAATCGAGTAATGAATTTCATATCGATTAATTCACCGTCTAATAAAGAAGTGGGTTGTGTACTCATGATAATGCTCCTGTCTTTTATGAGAATAAAAAAGCAGAAGTCGTCTCTTAATTAAGGGAAGAGTATGACTTCTATATCATTACCCTTCTGTGTAAAAAAAGACTATTAGAGGCTATAACCAATCGAACGATAAGCATCGTTATAGTCTTTTGTATGATGTTTAGCTAAGTATTTAACTCGTATTAAAATGGAGCTTAAGTCTTGTTTAAAAGAAGGTGAGTTTCTATCTAAATAATATTTACCTTGCTCTGTAAAATGTACTAAAGAAGCATTGGCAGGGTAATTAATATTAAGTGCGCTACACCAAGCAGATTGTATAATGGAAGATAAGCCATTATCACTTTCATTATATCGACCTAATGTGTAATAGATGTCTTTATTCAATAATAAAAGAAGATGGTAATGTTTTTGTTTATTCCTTTCACTGTATTCTCTTACCCAAACATAATGTAATGGATTATTGAGACGCCTACCCCAAGCTTTCTCTTTTCTTCTCGTGTCACTGATTAGTTTTGCTTTGAGTGATTCGATAAAGCGTGTCATTATTTTATTATTAGGTGGAATATCAATAGAGGAATAAGGGAAACGTAGATCAACACGAATAGCAATAATACGTGATAATGAATTCAACGCATCATTAATCACATTGTGAATGATTGTTAGGTAAGACGAATTGTAACTCTCGTCAGGGTAGTTAATAAACATGATATTTATCCTTGATAATGGGTTTGTTCATATCAATGGATATAATGTTTATTTTTTACTTTGTAATTTATTGTTAATGGTTTAATTGAACAGCTATTGGTGAGTTAATATGAATGCTTAATATATATTACTGCGAGAGTGCTTAGTGATGACTTACTCATCTTTATCACTGAGAGAGATATCAGTAAAGTAGTCATATAAGTAAAGTGGATATGTAACAAAGATAATCATGTAACAATCATAGGTATATTACTATACCAACAAAAAGGAGTTTACCCTCAGCTTTTGTTGAGAAAAAAATGCTTTCTATACCCTCTTTTTTTGCGTTTCCTTTCCCCGTTTTTACTCTGATATTAGCTTTAATCATCATCTATTTTTCCTTTTGTTTTCGAGATAAAGTGATAACTTGTACATTTTAAATATGATAACTATTGTGTTTTTATAGATAACATCTATTTTTAATATGATAAGGTTTGTGTGATGATTTTAAAGGAAATGAGAGAAGACTTTTACTTTGTGTTACCTGACAAAAAAGATACTTATATTGAAGTTAAGGCTGACAAGGCGTTGATAGAAAAAATAGAAAGATTAATGCAGGATTACTGTTTCTTTATTGAGGTAGTGGATCAAGGTAAGGTAGTTTTTGGATCAATATTAAATTATTTATATGAGTATTATTTCAATAATTATAACTATGATGTTCCCAGAAAAATTTTAAACTTTTTACATGAACAAATCTATAAAAAGGCATTACTCTATAGAAAGATAGATAGTTCGATTAGAGGGAAAATGTCAGTTTAATCGTAATACTCTACATTACAACTTCTCAATGATTGCTAGGTATTACAATACCCAGAGGGTAGTAAGAAAACTACGGATAACTGACGGTTCATAACAACAAAAAGTATATTAAGAACCTTTCAGTATTAGTCGTTCATGACAGGTTTTAGTTGAGGTTATTTTCTCACTAGAAATCAGTCTTAGAAAAACCGGTCATCCCCTCTAGCTCCATTTCGCGCCCTAATGCTGTCATTGGATGGACAATTATCAATCCTCGTACGGCTTTCTTCAGCTTGCCAATATCAGCTTGTTCTTTCTTAGTGATGAGGCGTTTGAATGGCATACCCTCTAATTTCTGTGCTTCTTTACTGAGTTTATTGTTACGTACTGCTTTCAGACGAGCGATTTCAGTTTCCAGTTCTACTTTTTCTTTCTCAAACTCTGCATATTTTTCCGCTTCGTCTGATAACGAAAGGCTTGCCATCTTGTGACGAATAAAGTCTAAACGGTCGCTGAGGAGTTTGATTTTTGCTTTTTCGTTTTCTTTCATTATTAATTAACCATGAACAAATTTATGGTTGGCAAGTATACACTATTCTGTGTAAGAGCGTGAAAAGGGAGCTGGTTGGTTGCACCAAAGCAGACAATATCTTCACTATTTTTTCTTATTAAGCATCGACTTTAAATCAGCAAAAGGATTATAGGTTGCTGCACCGACATCATCTTGTGCATCTTCACCGGCAACAACCGTTGTGCCGTATTGGTCTGCTTCTGTGTATTTAGAGTGTTCATGATCATGGCAAAATAGACACAATAACTCCCAGTTACTGCCATCCTCTGGGTTATTGGTATGGTCGTGATCAATATGATGAACGGTGAGTTCACGTAAGTTCGAGTAGACAAATTCACGCGCACAACGTCCACATACCCATGGGTAGATTTTCAGTGCTTTTTCACGGTAGCCACTTTCTAACCGTGCATAGTTTTTTGGGATCAGAGCCATTGTTAGTATTACCTGTTATAAAAGAAAGTTTGATAATAGTTTTTCCAATATACTCTGAATGTGCGGATAGGTTCAAATTTCACAACTCCAATTTCTCTCAATAAACCACTAATCTTACAATCTGATGCACTCTTGGAAATTACAGGTATAATTTCAAAAATTATTGAGCAGATTTAGGCATAAAAATGGCAAAACTTACCTTACAAGAGCAAATGTTAAAAGCAGGGCTTGTGACCAGTAAAAAAATGGCAAAAGTCCAAAGAACAGCAAAAAAATCACGCATTCAGGCACGAGAAGCAAGAGAAGCCGTAGAAGAAAATAAAAAAGCCCAACTTGAACGCGATAAACTGCTTAGTGAGCAACAAAAACAGGCCACTTTATCTAAAGAATATAAAGCACAAGTTAAGCAACTTATTGAGATGAATAGAATTACGCCAGCAAAAGGCGATATTGATTTTAACTTCACTGACAATAATGTGATTAAAAATATCGTGGTGGATAAGTTGACGCAATCTCAATTGATTAGTGGACGTCTCGCGATTGCTCGTCTGGATAATGCGGATAAAACGGAATACGCAATTATTCCAGCCAGTGTTGCGGATAAGATTACACAAAGAGATGTGGACTGTATCTTGTTAAATAACGCACTTAGCGAGACAGAACAAGATGAAGACGATCCTTATGCTGATTTTAAAATTCCAGATGATTTGATGTGGTAATAAGCAATGTAGCTTATTAGCTCAAAGGCATAGTCTGTATAAGCATTGTGCTTTATACTGCATCTGGAAATTTTTGTAGATAAACGATTAAGTAGGCGATAATGGCAATGAACGGAATAATCACGAAGTGGTTTGAAGATAAAGGTTTTGGATTTATTAAAGATGAAAACGGGGATAACCGTTATTTTCATGTGATTAAAGTTGCCAACCCTGCTTTGATAAAGACAGATGCCAATGTCACGTTTGAGCCAACCACAAATACCAAAGGTCTGTCGGCTTACGCGGTGAAAGTGATCCCAGACAGCAAATATGTTTATATTGCTGGTGAACGAATTAAACTGACATCCATTAAATCATTTCGAATTTTTAGTGAAGATGTGTCCGCAGATACGCATATCAATAAAGAAAACACCGTACTTTCTGTCGGTACTTTAATGAATAGCATCAGACCAAAATCAGCGGATGGCGCTAATAATATGCGTACGTTGAGAAAGCTTGCGATCACCACAATGCACGGAACAGAAATAGTTTTTACTGAAGATGAACTTGATATCGATGAAACAATAAAAGCGCTTAAACTGTAATTATCGATATTTAAAACGGGCTCTTGTTGTACGCTTTTATTGGTACTTGGCTAATGGGGTGAACAAAATGAAGTTCACTCGCATGAAGCATCAGTCGCAGAGTCCGTTCAGTTCCGTCCATTAAACCCCCATCGCACCCACCATATAAATCACAACCTAAAATAGGATGCCCTATAAATTGGCTGTGAATACGAAGTTGATGCGTCCTTCCTGTTTCAGGCACAAATTGTACCCGTGTTAAAGGCAACAACCTTCCATCTTCTAACGTATGATAAAAACGCTCAATAACGTGATAACGAGAGCGTGCAGGCTTGCCATTAATCGGACAAATTGACATGCGCGGGAACAGAGCCGGATCTTTTGCAATAGGTGCATCGATTATTCCTTCATTATCATTCAAATGTCCACATAGTAGTGCGTTGTATACCTTGGTTACACTGCGCTGGCTAAATTGCTGACACAAAAGGGCATTAACTGCTTTATTGCGTGCCACAACTATCAATCCAGATGTGCCAAAATCAAGCCGATGCACAAGAGTACATCCCGGAAATAGCTTCACTAATCGATAATGTACCGAGTCTATATTTTGTGGATTTTTTCCTGATAAGCTCAATAATCCTGTCGGTTTATTGATAAGGACTAAGTGCTCGTCTTGATAAAGGATCTCGATTTCATCATGGCAGGGTGGAGCAATAAAAGTATCGATAATCGTAGACATCAGCTTATCCGCAAAAAAGAAGGAAGTGGATGATAGCGAATTTTAAGTTAACAGGCGAATGTAGAGATATACTCTTAATAATTTGAATATAATGATTATAAACTAACCTTGGGGATAACCAATGAACAATGAAATCCATTTTAAATATTATGATATGGTCGAAGAGTATGCGATGGAGTCGATAGAGCCTGTTGCTGAAGCAGAAGAAGATGCGCTTGCCCTCTACTTCCAACTGCTACTCACCCGATTAATGAATAACGAAGAAATTAGTGAGAACGCGCAGCAAGAGATGGCAAAAGAAGCGGGTATTGATAAAAAGCGCATTGATGATATCGCCATGTTTCTTAATCGCTGGGGTAACGAATAACACGTATTGAGCTCATTAAAAAATGGGCTCAATATTATCCTATTTCACAAAATACCACTCTGATCCTACATAACTGTATGATTTAACGTATACTCGTTATGCACTTTATTTCACATAAACTCGCAAAAAGAACAGAACTGCTTTTTTGATGTGTGCTGTCTTCATAAGATGTTTTAGATTAATTTATTGGGTGAGATATGCTGGATTTTTTAAAAAATTATGACAATTTAACCATCAGCGAAAAGAAAGTATTAAAATATCTCACCGATAATATTGCGGATATTCCGTATTTAAATATTAATGATTTAGTTGCCAAAACATTTGTATCAAAAACGGTTATCATTAATTTATCGCAAAAATTAGGATTTAGTGGATTTAAAGAGCTTAAATTCCAAATTAATAATTATATCTTGACGAGAAATAAAGTCGAAAAAACTAATGCGGCGTCTTATAAAAAACAATTAGAAAAAAATATTCATAAAACATTCACCTTAATTAATGAAGAGCAAATTCAGGAGTGCGCGAAGACTTTACGTCATTCTAGAAATATTTTTATTGTCGCAAGAGGTACGAGCAAAGCGGTAGGGTATTACCTTGAACATCTATTGTTTGCATTAGGTCTACATTGCTTTTTTATTAATGATTACAACTTATCTGATTCGTTTACACGCCTTGTTAATGAAGACGATACGGTTATCTTTATCTCGCTTTCTGGTGGTACCAAGAAAATCATTGAGACAGCAAAAATTGTGCAGTTAAAAGATGCCAACATCATTAGCATGACAGCATTTAATACTAATGAATTAACCACTTATGCAACTCATGCTCTATTTTGTTTTGCTGATAATCATGATACTAAAAAAGATGATACCAAATCGCGTATTGGCTTTTTTATGCTGGTGGATTTACTGATTAATGAGCTGGAAAATCTACTTTAAAAAGAGATAACAGTGTCTATATGATTTATTAGATCCTCTTTCTAATGATTAAAGCGTGAAGAGTATTAATATATTCCGTTAGATTAATCATCACTTATTCTAAAATAGCCTTTCTTTTCAATCTTACTTCTAAGCTCTAAAATAAATATTATTTAATAGAATAAAAATTTTTATTCATTGTTTTTTATTAAATCGATTTTTAATAAAAAGACCTAAGTCATAAAGTATGACCTGAGATAATATTTAAAACCAGCGCGCCATTCATTTCCTATAATCCCTAAGATAGAGTACATCGGTAATTCTTTTATATTCGAGAAGTCATAAGGAAAAAAATATGGCCAGGAAAAAGTTCAGCGAATCTATTCAGCGCTTTGGTAGAACCCTACTTCTACCTATCGGCGTATTGGCACCTATTGGTATGATCTTAGGTATCAGTGGTGCTTTAGTTCAGTCTTATATGATTGCACGCTTTCCTTTTCTAGGAAATGAAACAGTCAATGCTCTATTAGTTAGTATCCGTACTATTGCCGGCGTGGTGTTTGATAATATTCCACTCTTATTTGCAATGGGTGTGGCATACGGTATGAGCCACAAAGATAAGGGGATAGCGGTCTTTGCCTCCGTTGTCGGCTATTTGACCTTGATAAGTACTATCAATATCTGGCTGGTATTGACAGGAAAGCTTGCTGATCCTGCGATTATGACGCAGGTGGGGCAAATCAAGGTACTTGGTATACAAACCATGAATATCAGTGCCGCAGGGGGGATTATCACGGGATTAATCGCTGCATGGGCAACGGATAAATTCTATAACCTTGAATTACCGACGGCATTTGCCTTCTTCTCTGGGAAAAAATCTGTCGCCATTATTATGGTCGGATTGATGATCTGCGTAGGTGCATTACTGCCATTTATTTGGGAAGTATTAGTGATGGGCTTAACTAAGCTCTCGGTAGTCTTCTTAAGTCCTGTCGGGCCTTTCTTTACTGCGGGCGGTGAACGCCTATTTATTCCATTCGGTTTACACCATGTCTGGAACGTTCTGTTTAGATTTACCGAAGCTGGTGGTTCTTATGTGATTGATGGACAAACCTATGTGGGCGTTGTTCCAGCAATGACAGAAGTGTTATTTAACCAAGGGCCAAGCAGTGAATATTGGGCAATGATGCCAAGCCTAACGCGTTTTATGGCTCAGCAACAAATGTTGGTTACGCTATTCCTGTTCCCAGCAATTGCATTAGCGATTTATAAAACCTCGAAAAAAGAGAACCGTGCTGAAGTTAAATCAATGCTGGTGACGATGGTTTTAACAGCAATGTTAGGTAACGTTACCGAACCGCTTGAATTTACCTTCGTCTTTATCGCACCGTTACTTTATTTAATTTACGCGATTATCGTGGGTATTGGTGCAGTTCTGCTCTCTTTTGCAGGTGTTGCGATCGGTTATATCCGAGGCACAGTCTTTGACTTCACCATCTTTGGTTTACTGTACGAACACACTAACTGGATCTTCTTAGTGCTTATTGGTAGTGCGCTTGCTGTTGTGACCTACTTTATTTTCTACTGGGCTATCGTCAAATTCGATATCAAAACACCGGGTAGAGAAGAATCAAGCAATATGAAAAATACGCTGATCAAAGAAAAACGTTATGGCGAAATCGCAGAGATCCTTATTAAAGCCTTAGGTGGTAAACAAAACATTCGTAATGTTGATAACTGTATTACACGATTACGTATCGACATTAATGAAGTTAATCAAATAGATAAAGAATTAATGTTGGAGTCTGGATGTACAGCATTCTTCTTTCCGGCAGCAAACCATGTCCATGTCGTTTATGGCCCTAAAGTCGAATTTGTTCGCAATGCTGTTGATGAAGCAATGAAGAAATAAAAGGATACATGATGAGAGCGTTATACGATTCTAAAAGCAAAACAATCGACGATCGCGGTATTAAAAATCTGCTGTCCAATGAAGCTAAATATTCAACTTGGTTGATGTTTGAAGCAATGTTAGCGCAAGCACAAGCTGAACACGGTTTTATTCCACAGTCTGCCGCTGATGAAATTAAAGAAAAGGCGATTATTGAGAATATCGATTTCGAAGAGATGAACCGCATTTATCAAAAAATCGGTCATGGCTTTGTACCTTTCTTAAAAGTGCTGGTGAATGCGTGCTCTGAAGAGAGCGGTAAATACGTGCACTACGGCATTACCACGCAAAACATACAGCAAAGTTCACAGCTGTATATGATGAAAACCGTACACAATAAGTTCATGTTATTGTTGAGCGAAATTATTGAAAACTTATCAAATCTCGCTGAAAAAACAAAACATATGGTAATGGCAGGTAGAACACACGGTCGTCATGCTATTCCTATCACTTACGGGTATAAAGTTTCAGTGTGGATCAGCGATTTTATTGATTGCTACCAGCGCATGAAAGAGAGTGAGAAACGTGTATTCACCATTATGATGGGTGGCGCAGTAGGTGCTTTTAACTCAATGCCTGAAGTTGGGATGAAAGTACAAAAACGTGTTGCTGAATTAGTGGGTATGCAGGCAATGGAAGTACCATCACGTAACCTAAGTACGCATAAATTAGAGTACATGATGAACTTAGCACTGATGGCAAATATCTGTCATAAAATTGGTGAAGAAGTTTATAGCACTACATTAGAAGAAATTGCTGAGGTTTCTGAAGGGTTTACAAAAGGCACTGTGGGTAGTAGCACGATGCCTCATAAAATTAATCCAAAATTAGCGAAAGGTATTATTGCTAACTCACAGAAACTGTACTCATTACCTAATGTGGGAATGTACTCTGCGGTAAGACCTTATGAAGGTGACAGCAGTTCTTATATGTTATTCGATGGCTTAATTGAAGAAGCATTAGAATTAACAACAGAAATTTTATTAAGAACAGAAGAGCTTTCAAGAACCATCGTTCCTCATGAAGAGAGAATGTTACATAACGTGATGAGAAATAAGGGATTAGATAATACCGAATACGTTATGATGAAAATGGCAGAAAAATTGGGTAAAGATAAAGCGCATTCACTGTTATATGAAGAAGCTATTAAAACGGCTGCAGACGGTGAAGATTTTTATACTAACCTGATGAAGAATGAAACCATTACGGCGGCCTTTAATGCTGATGAAATTAAGGCAATGCTTGATCCTCGTTCTTATATCGGTTTATCCGTTGAACTTGCTGAAAAAGAAGCAAAACGTGGGTTAGCAATTTCTCAAGAAATTAAAAAAAGTTATAAATAAATAGTAAAAACCATCAAGTATCTATAAAAAATCATTATCAGTTAAGTCAAGAGCCACTCATTTGAGTGGCTCTTTTTTTTATTTAAGCAGTAAAAAAATTTACCTTTTTCTATAAAAAGAACGATATCTTCAAAAAAATAAAACAATGTTTTATATTTTTATTGCTGGTTGTGTTTTTTATTGATATCGTGTCCCTATAAAAAGAGATGCATTTTCACACATTATCATTAATGCCTATCAAGGCTAGGAATTGAGGTTCATTATGCAAACTCGTCAAAGCATTCATAGCGACCATGCCAAACAACTAGATACAGAAGGCCTGCGCCGCGAGTTTCTGATAGAAGAAGTTTTTAGCCCTAATAAACTGACGATGACTTATAGTCATATCGACCGAATTGTATTTGGCGGAATTATGCCAGTAGACTCTACACTCACTTTTTCTAATGAGTTAGGTAAGTCTTTTGGTGTCACCTATTTTCTAGAGCGCCGTGAATTAGGCCTTATTAATATTGGTGGCGCAGGTATGATTACGGTTGATGGCACAAACTATGAAGTGGGTAAAGCAGAAGCGCTTTATGTAGGAAAAGGCGCTCGTGAAGTGAGTTTTAAGAGTGTTGATCCTGCACATCCTGCCAAATTCTATTATAACAGCGCACCTGCACACACCACTTACCCAACACGTAAAATCACACAAGATCAGGCTTCTCCTGAAACATTAGGGGATGCAAGCACCAGTAATCGTCGTACTATTTATAAGTATTTAGTTCCTAACGTATTACCAACCTGCCAATTAGTAATGGGTATGACTCAGCTAGAGGAAGGAAGCCTTTGGAATACCATGCCTTGTCATACACATGAACGCCGTATGGAAGTCTATTTCTATTTCAATATGAAAGAAGATGCTGCGGTATTCCATATGATGGGTAAACCAGATGAAACTCGCCATTTATTAGTTCATAACGAACAAGCCATTATTTCACCAAGTTGGTCTATTCACGCAGGTGTTGGAACACAAGCTTATACCTTTATTTGGGGTATGGTGGGTGAGAATCAGGTCTTTAGCGATATGGACCACGTTGCGGTTCGCGATCTGCGCTAATCAGATAAATGTATTACTCATAATAAAGTCGCCACCAATTATATGAATTGGTGGTACATATTTCCTATATTCGAGGTAATAGTATGATCCTGAATGCATTTGATCTGAAAGGTAAAGTCGCCATTGTGACTGGCTGTAATACAGGTTTAGGCCAAGGTATGGCATTAGGACTTGCTCAAGCGGGTTGCGATATTGTGGGGGTCAACCTTGTTGAACCGACAGAGACTATCGCCGAAGTAGAAGCGCTTGGTCGCCGTTTTTTAAGTTTGCAAGCTGATGTGAGTAAAACAAATGAGTTGCCAGGGCTGGTGGATAAAGCAGTCGCTCATTTCGGACATATTGATATTTTAGTCAACAATGCCGGTATCATTCGTCGAGAAGATGCGATTAATTTTACAGAAAAAGATTGGGATGATGTTATGGATCTCAATATTAAAAGCCTCTTTTTCATGTCTCAAGCAGTGGCTAGAAAATTTATCGCTCAAGGCACTGGCGGTAAAATTATTAATATCGCATCAATGCTTTCATTCCAAGGTGGCATACGTGTGCCGTCTTATACTGCATCTAAAAGTGGTGTTATGGGCGTAACCCGTTTATTAGCAAACGAATGGGCAAGTAAAGGCATTAACGTTAATGCCATCGCTCCGGGCTATATGGCAACAAATAACACTGCGGCTTTACGTGCTGATGAAGAGCGTAATGCGGCTATTTTAGAGCGTATTCCGGCTGAGCGTTGGGGTGTTCCAAGTGACATGATGGGGCCTGTTGTTTTCTTAGCATCTTCGGCTTCTGATTATGTTAATGGCTATACCATCGCAGTCGATGGTGGTTGGTTAGCGCGTTAATACGCTATTGTTGAAGAAGGCGCCCAAAGGCGCCTTTTTTCGTTGAGCTGGGAATAAGGGGGCTGCATGTTTTTTGATAACTATTGGTTTGCCCAAGGTATTGGTGTTCTGGGGTGTCTTATTGGTGCAACTGCCTTTATGCAACGACAAGATAGCAAATTGAGATTTCAGCTCACGCTCAATGGCCTTTTGATGTCGATTCATTTCTTTTTAATTGGTTCCACGGTAGGCGCCATTAACTGTTTGCTTTGTGCAATACGAAATTGGGTATCGGGTTATTCGCGTAATATTGGGATCATGTTGATCTTTATTACATTGGCATGGTTTTTAGTGATCCCGAAAATCATACATCCAATACAGATCTTAACGTTATTTGCGACAACATTAACAACCTATGCACTATTTCGCTTTAACGGCATTGTGCTTAGGTTGTGTATGTTAACCAGTACGCTATGTTGGTTAACGCATAATATTTGGGCGGGTTCAATTGGTGGAATAATACAAGAAAGTCTTTTCTTGGTGGTGAATAGTCGAACTATTTTTAATCTCTATAAGGCGAAATTACAGGGTTCGTTGTGACAAAGAGAAATAAAAAAATCCATTAATAATGTATTAATGGATTTTTAGTATAAATAAAGAGTTAGGTTTTATTTTTAAATATTCTCAGCCAAGACATTGGTGTCTGTGTAGCTAAAAGGGTAGTCGTGGAAACCTAATCCAGCAGAAATATTGGCTGCCGCTTCATGTAATTGCGCGATTAACGCAACTTTACTCTCTTCTTGGAAACGAATTAAAGGTAGAGATAAAGAGAGTCCCGCAATAATTCTGCCCATACGGCTATAAATAGGCACAGCAAAACAGCACAAGCCATGTTCCATTTCTTCTTTATCTTCTGCGTAACCTTGTTTGCGAACTTGTTCTAATTCAGCGAGTAAAGCATCGATATCTTTCAGTGTATATTTTGTAAAAGGTTCAAAAGTCACATTAGCCAAAATAGCGCGAATTTCCGTTTCTGGTAGCCAAGCCAGCATAATTTTACCTAGCCCAGTGCTATAAAGCGGACGGCGGCGACCAATGCGAGAATACATCTGTAAATTATATTCAGAGTCTATTTTATGCAGATAAACAATGCTGTCTTCGTCTAATGTACCGAGGTGAAGCGTTTCTTTGGTTAGTTTTCCAAGGCGATACATCTGCTCATCAGCAAGTTTAATCAAGTCTTGGTTTTCAAGTGCTTTTGCGCCTAACTCAAATAATTTTAAGTTAAGAGAATACTTATCTGTTTCACCTTCTTGGGAAACATATCCTAACGTTTTCATCGTTTGTAAAAAACGATAGACGGTGCTTTTAGACATCATGATCCGTAAGGATAACTCTGTCACACCAATCACTTTTTCCTCGCCAAGTGCTTGTAATATAGCGAATACTTTGAGTACAGAGGAAACTGAATCAGGAGTGTTTTCTATTTCAGACATTGTGAGTCCTAAAAAATGATTTATTGTTTCATTATATTTGAAATATCATAAAAATTATAGTGATTAGCGATGATGATTCAATAAGGTTAATGATTTTTCATCATGTAACGTGTTGCTAATCACAATATTTTTAAACAAAAAAATATCTAAATTTGATATTTTTTCTGTGTGTATCACTTTGAATTTAAAGTAGATAGAGATAAATAACCGCCATGGTTTTGTATATGCTATTGGGTATCTGAACACGCGATAGCATGATGAGTACTTTATGGCTTTTTATGGATCTTCTTTAAACTTACTTTCTTATGAATTTTGAAAATAATGACAATATCACAAAATTAATGAAATGTTGTTTTAAATCTTTTTAATTGAATCGATTTAAAATAAAATGACATCACTGCTAATGTGAAAATGGAAAGCGCTATGGCTATCAATGTGGCTGTTATTGGCGAATGTATGATTGAACTATCCGAAAATCAGGCGAATATTGTACGCCATTTTGGAGGAGATACTCTTAATACTGCTGTTTATTTGACTCGCGTAAACCCCAATTTATCTGTTCATTATGTAAGTGCGTTAGGTACAGACTCAATGAGTAGTGCCATGTTAGCGCAATGGCAAGAAGAAGGCGTACATACTGAATTAGTCCAGAGATTAGACAATAAATTACCCGGACTTTATCTCATAAATACAGATAGCCAAGGAGAGCGTACCTTCCATTATTGGCGTAACGATGCTGCCGCGCGATATTGGTTACGATCACCAAAAGCTCCAATGATTTTTCAACAACTGCTTGATTTTGATTATATCTACTTAAGTGGTATCAGCTTGGCGATTTTATCTCCTGAAGATAGAGAACTGCTTTTACAACAATTAGCGAAGTGTCGAGAAAAGGGTGTGAAGATCACCTTTGACAATAACTATCGACCAAGATTATGGGAAAGTCTCGATGCTGCGCAAAAAGCCTATCAAGCTATTTTGTCACTCACTGACTTGGCTTTTCTCACATTAGACGATGAATTCCTTCTTTGGGGGGATAGCGAAGATGCGCAATGTGTGTCCAGAACGATTGAATTTGGTGTTGGGGAAATCGTTATTAAAAAAGGCGCAGAACCTTGCCTAATTATACAGCAAGGACATTGTGATGAAGTTCCTGCTATAAAACTCGATAAGCAAAGTGTGATTGATACAACTGCAGCCGGTGATTCATTCAGTGCTGGTTATCTTGCTACGCGATTAGCAGGTGAGTCAGTTGTGAAGTCTGCGCGTTATGCACACTTACTTGCAAGTACGGTTATTCAACATCGTGGTGCGATTATCCCAATAGTCGCGATGCCACACTCCTCAATAAACACGCCACTTATTCATTCAACGAGACACACTATGTCAACATTACTTGAACAACTTTCGGCACTAAAAATTATTCCTGTTATCGCAATTAAAAATGCAGATGACATTGTTGCATTGGGTAAAGCATTAGTTGAAAACGGTATGCCTAGTGCGGAGATAACCTTTCGTACCCCTGCGGCTGCGGAGGCTATTCGCCAGTTAAGAAATGAATTTCCGAAAATGATCATTTGTGCAGGTACGGTATTAACGAAAGCACAGGTTGATCAGGCAATTGAAGCCGGCGCGGATTTTATTGTGAGTCCAGGATTTAACCCTCGTATTGTGCAGTATTGCCAGCAACGAGGCACTCCTATCATTCCGGGTATTAATACGCCAAGTTTAGTCGAAGAGGCAATGGAACTCGGCATCAATTTATTGAAGTTTTTCCCTGCGGAACTTTCTGGCGGTGTTGGCATGCTCAAAGCATTGAGTGCCGTTTATCCCGTTTCCTTTATGCCAACAGGTGGGGTTAATGCCAGCAATGTGAAAGATTATCTCGCATTACCTCGTGTTGTTGCTTGTGGTGGTACATGGATGGTGCCTTCAGATCTCGTCGATAATCAACAATGGGAAAAAATAGGCGCTCTTGCTAAGGAAGCAATGGCAGCTTTGTAATTGAATTTAAACACGGATTTAAGAGGGTAACCTGATGATCACTGGAAATTTAAAGCAACTTGATGCAACAATGCTGCCGCCCGCACTATTAAAATTACTCACTAAAAAAGAGTTATCGTTAAACGCTTTGCAAGAGAAGAGTGAAGGGACATATAACATTATTAATAATGATGTTTTTTATATTATTTCCACACCGACTACCGATCGTGAAGAAAACTTAAAAAGTGAGTTTCATGACCATTATCTTGATATTCAAGTTGTACTTAAGGGTCAAGAGATGATCTCTACCAGCACAACGATTACCTATCCTCATCAATATCAAGAAACAAAACCGGATTTGATTTTCTTAGATAACCCACCTATTACAACCCGTTTATTACTTGATACAGGGGATTTTGCCATTTTTTATCCTGGAGAAGTTCATCGACCTACTTGTCAGGTAAATGCTTCGCAAAAAATTAAAAAGGCGGTTTTTAAAATCAGCAAAACATGGCTGGCAACTCAGTAATAATAACTAAGAGTTTCATCCTATCATTCCCCATTCAAAATATGATTATCGGCTACTTTTTTGCTTAATAAGTAGTCGGTAATTCAGATTTAAAGCGATTCTATAGTTTATTTCAGAAGATATATTTCCTATTTTTTCACAGATAAATTATCTTTTTTTGATATTTTAATCCTTATTTATCAATAAGTTATTTTATTTTTGAAATTGCAAACATAAAATTGGTAATCTATTTTCAAAAAATAGGAACGCCATTTCATTTTCTTGAATTCGATCACTGAAATATCGTCAAATTCAAGTAGCATTAACACTATCAAAATACGCAAACCCATAAGGGGTTCACATGCATACAATGAATGTTTTGCCTAAGTTATCTCTTATCAGCACCGTTGTAGTCGCTAGCCTTTTTTTATCGGGATGTGGTGAAGATGACAAAACAGATAGTCCTGTTGTTTTGAAAACGGCTTTTAACCAATCTGAAAAAAATCCTCAATACAAAGCACTGGAAGATTTCAGTCAAAAATTAGAAGCTGCGACGGGGGGGAAATATAAACTCGAAATTCATCCGAATGAATTATTGGGTGACCAACGTGCCGCTCTTGAATTAGTTCAATCAGGAGCCATTCAATTGGCTGTGGTTGCAAATCCTCTTGTTGAAAACTACAACAAAAACTTCTCTGTTCTGGCGATGCCTTATATCTATAACGACTCAGAACACCAAAGAAAAGTTTTTACAGGTGATATGTTAGATGGCCTATTTAGCTCAACCAAAGGAAATGGTTTCGAGGTACTTACTGCCTATACCGCGGGTGCTCGTAGTATGTATGTGAAAGGAACACCTATTAAAACACCTGAAGACATGAAAGGAAGAAAGATCCGGGTTATGCAATCTGACACTATGGTGAAAATGCTGTCTTGCATGGGAGGAACAGGTGTTCCTATGGGACAGGGTGAAGTTTATTCCGCTATCCAACAAGGTGTTCTTGATGGTGCAGAGAATAACGAAATCACTTATGCTGACTTAAAACAGTATGAAGTTGCACCTCATTTCTCTTATACCCGCCACGTCATGGTTGCCGACTTACTTATCGTGAATGAAGCATTCTTAAGCAAGATGAGCCCTGAAGATCAGGCGACTTTCCGTAAGTTAGCGAAAGAAAGTACGGTTACTGAGTTTAATCTCTTTAACCAAGCGTTAGACACGGCTCGACAATCTGCTATTAGCCAAGGTGCAACATTTACTGAGGTTGATATCAAGCCATTCCAAGAGCGTTGTAAACCGCTGCAAGAATCGATGCTGACCACACCAGAACAGAAAGATATCTACAATAAGATCCGCGCATTAGCCAACTAATGCCGTTTGTTACAAGGGGCTAAATTTTTAGCCCCTATTATAAGGATCAACCATGGAACCTTCAGAGAAATTACCCTCTTCAAACGACTTTAATACGCCTGTTGCAAAAAAGGATTTTTATACTTTTTTAACAAGCATTAAGCTAAAAATAGATACCATCGTCGCTTATTTTTGTATTTTTCTTGTGGGTTTAATGACGATATTGGTGACTTACCAAGTTATCACCCGTTACCTATTTAACGATCCTAGTGCAGTCAGTGAAGTGCTTTCTCGCTACCTATTTATCTGGTTAATTTTAATTGGTAGTGCTTATGTGTTTGGATTACGTGAACATATCGCGATTACGTTTATGCGTGATCGTATGCCTCGTAAAGTCCGTATTTTCCTTGAAATTTTAGGTGAGTTCGCCACAACCGTTTTTGTGTTATTGGTGCTCACTATTGGTGGCTACATCGGTATGAGTCGCCAAATGGGACAACTTGATTCGGCACTGCAAATCCCTATCGGGGTTATCTATGCAGCTATACCTATAAGCGGTGTTCTCTCTATTTTTTATTGCTTATATAACCAATATGGATTGGTTAGACAATTTTCTTCAAAGCAAAAGGTGTAACCATGGATATTGCAATTGTTGTTGCCCTAGTCATGTTTATTGGTGCATTCCTTCTCTTATTTATTGGTACACCAATCAGCGTCAGTATTGGACTTTCTTCTTTCTTCGCCATGGCAATGATATTGCCTTTTGATGGTGCGATTTTAACCTCAGCTCAACGCGTGTTTGTAGGGTTAGACTCTTTCGCTCTGTTAGCAATCCCGTTCTTTATTCTGGCGGGTAACTTAATGAATAACGGCGGTATCGCTATTCGTTTAATTAACTGCGCTAAGTTAGTTAGTAATTTTTTACCGGGGCCTTTAGCGCAAACTAACGTTGTTGCAAATATGCTATTTGGTTCAATCAGTGGCTCTGGTGTTGCGTCTGCGGCGGCGATTGGTGGCATCATGTCTCCAATTCAAAAGAAAGAGAATTACGATCCCGCTTTTAGTGCTGCGGTTAATATTGCATCAGCACCAACTGGCATGTTAATTCCCCCAAGTAACACACTGATTGTTTATGCCACTATTGCAGGGAGTGTTTCGATTACAGCTCTGTTTATGGGGGGCTATATTCCCGGTATTTTATGGGGACTGGGTGTGATGTTAGTGGCAGGTTTTATTGCTAAACGTCGCGGTTATGTTGCTGAAAAGCGTACCATGAAAGGACAAGCCTTTAAGCTCGTGCTTGATGCGGTTCCTAGCTTAATGATGATAGTGGTTGTTATCGGTGGGATCTTAGGCGGAATTTTTACCGCAACAGAAGCTTCAGCCATTGCTGTTGTATACTCTTTAATCTTGGGTATGTGTTATAAAAATATCAAAATAAACCATTTGCCTGCTATTTTCTTAGCAACAGCAAAAATGACGGCAATTGTTATTTTGATGCTTGCAACATCATCCATTATGTCTTGGGTAATGGCATTTACTAAAATACCTGCCATTATCGCATCAGGTTTACTCTCTTTTACCGATAGCTTTTTAGTTATCTTACTGATTATGAACCTAGTTTTACTGTTGGTTGGTACTTTTATGGACCCAACGCCAGCGGTGTTAATCTTTACTCCAATTTTCCTACCGATTTGTGCTCAATTTGGTATGGACCCGGTGCAATTCGGTATCATGATGGTGTTTAACCTTTCATTAGGTACGATAACACCGCCAGTAGGTCCTATTTTATTTACCGGTTGTAAGATAGGTGAAATTAAGATTGAAGGTGTAATCAGACCGCTATTACCTTTTTTTGCAGTTATCGTTCTTGTACTGTTACTAGTGACATATATTCCTGCAATTTCTATGTTCTTACCTCAAGCTATGGGATTGGTTGGGTGATCTTGATAAACCAGCTAGGGAAAAAGTAATATAAAGTATCCAAAGAAAACAAGCAGAAAGAGAGGGCCATTTGACCCTCTCTTTCTATTTAATAAACGTTTTTTACAGGGAATTTATTTAGCCAATCAATCCATGAACTAAAATGATTCCTATACAAACTGGACCAATATAACGCCATACCAGTAATAAGCTTTGACGTTTTAACCCAGTGATGTTTTCAGGAATAAATGCATTCGCTTTACTTGACCAGCCAAAGATCAAACACATCGCAATACCAAATAAAGGCATCAAGATATTGGATGTCAGATAATCCAATAAATCAAAGACCGTCTTGCCCCCTAATGTCATATCACTCATAGGTCCAAAAGATAATGAAACGGGAATACCCATCAACATAATAGAGGCTGTAACCACTAATCCAGCACGGCGACGAGTCCACTGAAAACGCATCTGCACATAAGCTACGATATGCTCAAGTAATGAAATTGCAGAGGTTAACGCTGCCATTAATAACAAGACAAAGAAAGTTACTGCTAAAATATTACCGCCGGGTAAGTTGGCAAAATAAACCGGCATAGTCATAAAGGTTAAACCGGGGCCTGCATTCGGCTCTAAACCTGCGGCAGATAATGCAGGGAAAATCATTAATCCGGCAAGTACACACACCATACAAGATAAAATAACGACCCACATACTGGAGTTGGCGATCCCTTTGTTATCCGCCAAATAAGCACTGTAAGTGATGTGAATACCTAAACCGATAGACAGTGAGAAGAAGGCTAACCCTAATGCATCTAATACACCTTGAGGGGTTAACTTACTGAAATCAGGGTATAAAAATAATTTTAAACCTTCAGAAGAACCCGGTAAGCTAATACCAACAATAATCAATAAAATCATAATGATAAATAACATTGGCATCATGATTTTGACGGCTTTCTCTAATCCACGTTGTACACCCGCTAAAACCACAAAACAGGTTAATCCAGCAAAGGTAAGGTGAGCCAAAATAGGCCATAAAGGATCACTAATAAAGCGGGTAAAAATACCAGTTAATTCAGTGCTATCTGTAATATTCAACTGACCTGTTGCCGCCATAACGGTATAGCCAATTGTCCAACCACCGACAACACTATAGAAGCTATAAATACACCATGAACTGAATACACCAATAACGCCAATAATGACCCAATTGCGTCCCATCATTCTTTTAAATGCGTTCACGGCTTCAGCGTGTGTGCTACTGCCCAAAATATTCTCAGCCAGTAATACAGCAAGCCCGATAACAAAACTAAATAACAAGAAGACAATTAAAAATGCACCGCCCCCATTATTGGCTGCGACATAAGAAAACTTCCAGATTGCGCCAATACCGATTGCAGAGCCTGCGGCTGCTAAGATATGACCGACTCGTGATGTCCATTGTTGGCTCATTTTGCCTCCTGCTTCATTTGGTTTGTTATGAAAGGCATTGCCATACAGTGGCTTATTGGTAAGACGTTGTAACTCATCATCCTAATGGTGAAACTAAACATCATAGAAACTCCCCTAAAAAACAGTTCCACCAGTAGGGGCACAACAAAAAGCCACCTGACTGGTGGCTTTTGCAAAAAAATGAACGTGCTCGGCCACCTAACGAAGGAGTAGTAGGTTTAGGCCTAGGAGTCGGTTATTGGTGTTCATATTCATCTTTTTGCTCTTTATTGAAATGGATGTAATCGCAATGCAATATGAAATATTGTTTTTCAAAATGCGTATTTATTATTTATATCATAAATTCAAACTAAAGAAATAAATTTTATTAGAATTCAGTATTAATTTTTATTTCCAAATGTTCCCCTGATGCTAATTGCCTAATTCCGTAATAAGTTAGGGTATTAACCCTATTTGTGTAAAGTGAGCATCGACAAAAATGACGAAACGATTATCAAATATTATTTTTTTTTGTATCTCATTGATTATATTTTGAAAATTAATTGGCATAATTCCTGCTTAGTTAAATGTTCTTTATGACTCTTTTACTCCCTAGTTAGGGGAAAGGATATCAAATGAACAAAATCAACTCCGTCTGTCCTTACTGTGGCGCTGGCTGCAAAATCAATCTCTGTGTCGAAAATGGTCGCATAATCAAAGCTGAAGGTGCCAATGGTGTCACCAATCAAGGAGAACTTTGCTTAAAAGGGCTCTATGGTTGGGATTTTCTTTATGACAATAAATTGCTGACCGCCAGAATTCATGAACCCATGATCCGCCGACAAAAAGGGGCTGATTTTGAAATTGTAAGTTGGAATGAAGCGATTCAATATACGGCAAAAAAATTACTGGAAATCAAAGAAAAATACGGTGCA
Source organism: Proteus terrae (assembly GCF_003144325.1). Taxonomy (GTDB): domain Bacteria; phylum Pseudomonadota; class Gammaproteobacteria; order Enterobacterales; family Enterobacteriaceae; genus Proteus; species Proteus terrae. Next base: position 235,600 of record NZ_PENS01000004.1, on the reverse strand, counting down.
AAATCCATCATGTGTACAGGATCTTCTCGGGGAACTGGGAATGAAACCAACTTTGTGATGCAGAAATTTGTTCGCGCAGTATTAGGTAATAATAATGTCGATTGCTGTGCGCGTGTTTGTCATGGCCCTTCTGTTGCGGGTTTACAAGAAACACTCGGCAATGGTGCTATGAGCAACTCGATTGCGGATATTGAAGATTCAGATTGCTTATTAGTTTTTGGCTATAACTGTGCTGACTCTCATCCTATTGTGGCGCGTCGGGTTGTAAAAGCGAAACAAAAAGGTGCAAAAATAATCGTTTGTGATCCTCGTAAAATCGAAACAGCCAAAATCGCTAATCAATATTTACCATTAAAAAATGGGACTAATATGGCGTTAGTCAATGCCTTTGCGTATACGCTAATTGATGAAGATCTTTATGATAAAGATTATGTCAGTCGCTATACCGAAGGTTTGGAAGAATATAAAAAACAACTCGCAGACTATAGCCCTGAAGCGGTACAAGATATTGTCGGTATTCCTGCAATTGAAATCCGTAAGGCAATGCGTACTTATGCGGGAGCTAAAACAGCCACAATTATGTGGGGAATGGGGGTCACGCAATTTGGCCAAGCGGTTGATGTGGTTAAAGGCTTATCTGGTCTTGCATTATTAACGGGTAATTTAGGTAAACCGCATGTTGGTGTTGCACCAGTTCGTGGACAAAATAATGTTCAAGGTGCTTGTGATATGGGGGTTTTACCGAATATGTTCCCAGGATATCAATATGTCACTGATGAAGAAACACGTAAAAAATTTGCTCAAGCGTGGAATATTCCTGTGGAACAACTTGATCCTGAAGTGGGGTATCGGATTACTGAAGTACCGCATTTAGCCATTGAAGGTAAAGTAAAAGCGTATTACATCATGGGTGAAGATCCATTACAAACCGAAGCCGATTTAGGCTTAGTAAGAAAAGGCTTTGAAGCTCTCGATTTTGTGGTAGTCCAAGACATCTTTATGACTAAAACCGCTGAGCAAGCCGATGTGATTTTACCGTCAACGAGCTGGGGTGAACATGCAGGCATCTTTACCTGTGCGGATAGAGGTTTTCAGCGCTTTGAAAAAGCTATTGAACCACGTGGCAATGTAAAACGTGACTGGGAAATCATTAGCTTATTAGCCACAGAAATGGGCTACCCGATGTCTTATGAAAATAATGAAGCGATCTGGAATGAAGTCAGAGCATTATGCCCACTGTTCTTTGGTGTCACTTATGAAAAACTAGCAGGTTTAGCTCATATTCAGTGGCCTTGTACTGATATTGAAGATAAAGGGACACCTTATTTATATTCAGGTAATCAATTCACCACACCATCAGGCAAAGGTCAGTTGTTCGCGACACCATGGCGAGCGCCTGCTGAATTACCTGATGCTGATTATCCAATGATTTTATCTACAGTGCGTGAAGTTGGGCATTACTCTTGTCGCTCGATGACAGGTAACTGTAAAGCATTGGCATCACTTGCAGATGAACCTGGTTATGTTCAAGTTCACCCTGATGTCGCCAAAGAAGCCGGTATTTGTGATCAAGAGATTGTTTGGGTTGAATCACGCCGAGGTAAAGTAATGTCTCGTTGTAATGTGAATGAGACAATCAACAAGCAAGCGATTTATATGACTTATCAATGGTGGATTGGAGCATGTAATGAGCTGACTCAAGATAATCTTGATCCTGTGTCAAAAACGCCGGAAACTAAATATTGTGCAGCTAGAGTGATTAAAATTGAGGATCAAAAATGGGCGGAAAGCCAAGTTTCTCAACACTATCACACAATGAGAAGTCGTTTAATTAACTTAGTGGAGCAAGCAAAAACAGTGGCACATTAAGTTAATCGTTGATTAAAAATAGAATGGAGGCTATTAAGCCTCCATTTTTCTCTCATATCTATTTTATAGAAAAAAACAGTCTATTATTTTTGGTTTAATTTACTTTCTGCTTCTTTTTTTTCTTCTTCTAAAATCTCACGATACCAACGTGGATGGTGCTTTTTCGCCCAACCTCGAGTTACCCAACCTTCAATCATGCTACGAATTGAACCTTTTACCCAAAACGCAGCATAAGCATGAACAATCACTGTTATGATCAGTAAGATAGCGGACAGTGAGTGAGCTAGTAAGGCAATGCGAATAACGGGGATCGAGAAATAATCCGCAAAATAAGGACGCCAGATAATCACACCACTGATGGTAAGGACGATAAGACTAAGACTTAATGTCCAATAAATCCCTTTTTGACCTAAGTTATAATGCCCAATATCACCAGCTTCTTCGTTTTGTAGCACTTTATGGATATTCTTCGCCCATACTAAGTCGTCTTTATCAACAAAGTTATACTTTAAGTATCTAAAAAACATAAAGATAAAGAAGAATACCATCGCGACACCCGTAAATGGATGCAGTAAACGCGAAAGCTGTGGGGTGCCTAAAATATTCATAAACCAGTTTAGAGATGGGAAGAAAAAGCCCAATCCACTAAAAGTGGTAAAGATAAAGAAAATCGCCACAACCCAGTGATTAATACGCTCTGAGGCAGTATGACGAAGGATTTTATCACTTTTCTTCTTCATTATTTCTGCTCCTCTTTATTCACTGAATTTTGTGATGCTTCCATCTCTTTTTGTGCCTCTTCTTCATCTTCTTCTGTGGTGTGGTTAGGGCCAATACCTAAATAATGGAATATTGCACCCGCAAAAGTGGCTGCAAAACCAACCGCTGCTAATGGTTTCCAAATACCTTTCCAGAATTTAACCGTTGAGCTAATTTCTGGATTTTCAGGTAAGCCATGATACAAATTAGGTCTATCTGCATGATGAAGTACATACATAACGTGAGTTCCGCCAACACCTTGAGGATCGTATAAGCCTGCTTTGTCATAACCACGGGTATTGAGTTCAGCGACTCGCTCATTGGCAAGATGAGTCATTGCTTCTTTAGAGCCAAAATGAATCGCACCTGTAGGACAGGTTTTTACACAAGCGGGTTCTTGACCGACTTCAACACGATCAACACACAATGTGCATTTATAAGCGCGGTTATCTTCTTCATTAATACGAGGAACATCGAAAGGACAACCCGCAATACAATAACCACAACCAATACAGTGTTCTGATTGAAAATCGACAATACCATTAGCGTATTGAATGATGGCACCTTCTGCTGGACACGCTTTTAAGCAACCTGGATCAGCGCAGTGCATACAGCCATCTTTACGAATTAGCCACTCCAGCTTGCCGTTTTCTTCGACTTCAGAAAATCGCATTACGGTCCACGATTTAGCGGTTAAATCCATTGGGTTATCATAAACACCGACATTAAGACCGACTTTATCGCGAATATCGTTCCATTCAGAACAGGCAACCTGACAGGCTTTACAGCCAATACAGGTTGTCACATCGATAAGCTTTGCCACTTCTTCTTTAAAGTCACGTACTTGTGGTGCAGGCGTGAGAGAATTTGTAGCAGAACGACGAATAATATCTTGAGATTGCAATGACATTAGTTTCCCCTTATGCCTTTTCGATATTGACTAAAAACGCCTTATATTCAGGTGTGAATGAGTTCGCATCACCCACAGATGGCGTTAATGTATTGGCAAGGAAACCTTTGCGAGTTGCCCCCTCAAAGCCCCAGTGACAAGGAATGCCGATGGTATCAACGACTTTGCCATTTATCGTTAGAGGTCTAATTCGCTTAGTCACCACGGCTTTGGCTTTGATATAGCCACGTTTCGCACTCACTTTAACTTCATCACCTTGAACAATGCCTTTACGTGAAGCAAGTTGTTCACCAATCTCAATAAATTGATCGGGTTGTGCAATAGCATTAATTAATGAGTGTTTTGTCCAGTGACGGAACAATTCAGTAATTGAATAGGTTGTTGCCACATAAGGGAATTCATCTGCTTTACCTAAATGTTCGGCATCGTAGCTATATAAACGTGCAACAGGGTTACGAGAGACTTTTGGGTGCAGAATATTATCTTCTGTTGGCGATTCAAACGGTTCGTAGAATTCAGGGAATGGACCATCAGCCATTTTATCAACAGCAAATAAACGTCCCATACCTTCAGGTTGCATAATGAACGGGCCTACACCGCTATTAGGCGCTGCATTGCTATAATCGGGTACATCAGGGCCAACCCATTGATTACCATTCCATTTGATAAGCTGACGCTTTGTATCCCAAGGCTGCCCTTGTGGATCAACTGATGCGCGGTTATATAACACACGACGGTTTTGAGGCCACGCAAAAGCCCAACCCGGTGTACAACCTAGTCCAGATGGATCGGCGTTATCACGGTTCGCCATTTGGTTGCCTTTTTCAGTCCAGCAACCAGAATAAACCCAACAGAAACTCGCAGTTGAACCATCTGATTTCAGTTGATGAAAACCATCAAGCTGTTGTCCTTTTTTAAACAACAATTTGCCTGTTTCATCAAAGATATCTTGCATGGCTTGACCATTCGCTTCTTTCGCCACTTCTTCAGGTTGTGGATCGTAAGGGTCAACGTAGTTCCAAGAAAGATTCATTACAGGCTCAGGGCAAACGCCACCTTCTTCACGATAAAGCTCGCGCAGACGCATTAATAAATGCCCTAAAATTTTACCATCATGCCATGCTTGTGCTGGTGGTTTAGCACCCGCCCAATGCCATTGTAACCAGCGGCCTGAGTTTGCAATTGAGCCATTTTCTTCAGCAAAACATGATGAAGGTAAACGGAAGATTTCAGTTTGAATATCTTTTGGTGAGACTTCATTCATCTCGCCGTGGTTTTGCCAGAAATTAGATGATTCAGTCACTAATGGATCAATGACAACCATATATTTCAGCTTGGCTAATGCGGCGCTACATTTATTTTTATCGGCAAAAGCGGCTAATGGGTTAAAACCTTGAACGATATAACCATTCATTTTTCCATCGATCATCAATTGGGTCTGCGCCATGATGTCATAGCTTTTATCCCATTTTGGTAACCAGTGATAACCCCATTCGTTTTGTGCCGTTGCGTGCTCACCCCAGAAGCTTTTTAGTAAGCTAATAAAGAAATCAGGGGTTCTTTTCCAGTAGTTAACTTGGTCTGCAACCACGGTTTTCGGTGTTACCTGAGATAAATAAGTTTCTAATGATGTTTGTTTTTCATTAGGCAGGGGCATATAGCCTGGTAGATTTAATGATAATAAACCCAGATCACTATAACCTTGAATATTCGAGTGCCCACGTAACGCATTCACACCACCACCTGGCATCCCCACGTTACCTAATAATAACTGGATCATACCTGCTGCACGGATAGTTTGAGCGCCACCGGTATGGTGTGTCCAACCGAGGGCATACAAAATAGTTGAGGTTCTGTCTTTTACACTGGTAGACGCAAGCGCTTCACAGATATAGGTGAAATCTTCTAAAGGCGTGCCACAAAGAGTGGTAACAATTTCAGGGGTATAACGTGAAACGTGCTGTTTTAAAAGATTCCACACACAACGAGGATGTTGCAGTGAATTATCTCTTAATGCTAAACCATTCTCATCAAGTTCATAGTGCCATGAGGTTTTATCATAGCTTTGGTTTTCTTTATCAAATCCACTGAAAAGACCTTCATCAAAGCTAAAATCTTCACGAACAATCAAAGAAGCATTGGTATAGGCTTTCACATATTCATGCTGAATTTTATTGTGTTCAATAAGGTAATGAATAACACCTAATAAGAACGCAGTATCAGAGCCTGCACGAATAGGAGAGTAGAGATCGGCAACCGCAGCACTACGGTTAAAACGAGGATCGACAACGATAACCTTCGCATTGTTCTTAATTTTAGCTTCGATAACCCATTTAAAACCGACAGGGTGCGCTTCAGCAGGGTTACCGCCCATGATCAGCACAACGTTAGCGTTTTTAATATCAACCCAGTTATTGGTCATTGCACCACGACCAAAAGTTGGAGCTAATGCTGCAACGGTTGGCGCATGGCAAAGTCTTGCCTGACAATCGATAGCAATCATGCCTAATGAACGAGAAAATTTATTATCTAAAATTCCGGTTTCATTACTGGCGGCAGAAGAACAAAGCATACCGGTGGTGAGCCAGCGGTTAACTTCCTGCCCTTTTTCATTATGAGTAACAAAGTTTTCATCACGATCTTTTTTCATCAGACGGGCGATTTTATCAATCGCTTCATTCCATGAAATGCGCTCCCACTTATCAGAGCCAGGTCTACGATATTCAGGATATTTCAGGCGATTTTCACTGTGAATATAATCGACAAGCCCAGCACCTTTCGGGCATAAAGAGCCACGGCTAACAGGATGATCAGGGTCGCCTTCAATGTGATAAATACTTTTATCGACATTCTTTGCACCATCCCCAAGGCTATACATCAAAATACCGCAACCTACAGAGCAATAAGTGCAGTTATTACGAGTTTCAACGGAACGTAATAATTTATATTGGCGAGTGTTCGCAATAGATACTTCAGGTGTCAAGCCTAGTAATGCAGCAGATGTACCAGCCATACCGCCTGCACAGATCTTAAAGAAAGACCTACGACTGATTTGCATCAGTGTCTCCTTGATAAATTGATAAATAACATCCGTACCGGGCGTTTAAAAAACGTCCAGTAAAGATACGATTTCATTTTTCAATCATTCAAGACAGACCTGAGTATCGTTTTGTGAACTCAATGTGATGAACTACTACTTAAAATGACGTTGGTGATTATAACGAGGAAAAAAAATAAATCCATGCTAACAATGCGGATACAAAATATATTAAAAAATAACAATTTAGTTTGATTTCCATCATGTTAAATAACCAATTTTTCAATTAACACACAAGGTAAAAATGAGGATGTAATCTATTAAAAAGGCGCTTGAAATAAAACTCCATTTTTACCTGTGTCATAAAAATTTTTTACTGTAAAAAAAGTAACATTATATTCTGCATAAAATCTCAATAATAATTTATTGAGACTGTCTTTTATTCTATTGTCAGATTTTTATTCCTAAATTTGATTTAAAGAAAGTTGTAAAAATATAAGATTAAAAAATAGACATTTTGATCGCCTTCACAATTCAGAAAAGATCAATTTGAAGTTTAACTCCGAAAATAATTATATATTGGAGTGATATTTAAGATACAAGAAAAACCCCTACTTGATGACAATAATAAGAGCTAATAAGTATGAACAGAATAAAGAAAATATCTTACTCCTGTCTTTCTGTAATGCTAATGTCGGCAATATTCACGTCTACTAGTTTTGCAGAAAAGCTGCCTAATTTACCAGTAACATTTAAAAGTGGTGCTGGAACAATTAGCGAAAATATTATTTATGTTGGTTTAGGTACAGCGGGAAAATCATGGTATAAGCTTGACCTGAATAGTTCGAAAAAACAATGGGAAAGAATAGCAGACTTTCCTGGAACACCAAGAGATCAAGCTATTGCTCTAGAGCTAAATAATGATATTTATATTTTTGGTGGAGCAGGAAAAGAAAATGAAAATAGCGAAACAATTAGTGCGCTGACAGATGTTTATCGCTATTCACCAAAAGAAAATAAATGGGAAAAGATCAACACTCGAGCACCTTACGGATTGGTTGGGCATACAGGAGTTAGTATTAACAATGATCAAGCTATTATTCTTGGTGGTGTTAATCAACAAATCTTTGACGGTTATTTCGTTGATTTAAACCGTACTAAATCGAATGAATCTGAAAATAAAAAAATTATTAGTGATTATTTTAATAAGCCTGCTGAAGGTTATTTTTTTAATCGAAATATAATGGAATATAATGCTGAAAATAATCAATGGAGATTATTAGGTATTACGCCATTTAATGGAACAGCAGGCTCTGCATTAGCTTATGATGGCAATAAAATCACTTTAATCAATGGTGAAATAAAACCAGGGTTACGCACCAGTGAAGTGCAAACTGCCACATTAAAAAATACTCAATTACAATGGGGGTCTGTTGCTCAGAAATTACCCGACCCTACGCCTAATCAGCCACAAGACGGTTTGGCTGGTGCATTTTCCGGTTACAGTATGCACACTTTACTTGTTGCTGGCGGGGCAAATTTCCCGGGAGCACAGGCAAACTATGCACAGCAACATTACTTTGCGCATCAAGGATTAGAAAAGACATGGCATAAAGAAATTTATGGTTTTATTAATAATCAATGGAAAGTCATTGGTGAATTACCTCTTCCTCTTGGCTATGGTGTTACTGTTTCATATGATAATTCACTTTATTTAATTGGAGGCGAAACAAATAAAGGTGAAGCTGTTAATTCAGTTATTACTTTAACAATGAAAGATAAACAATTAATTATTGAATAATCTCTTCCTAAATATAAATTAAAATAATTCATCAAGATCTCCTTTGTTAATTCAGGGGATCTCACCTTTTTGGAAAAATATTATGCTAAATAAAAAGAAGAAACTTTTATTGTCATGCTGTACTTTATTAATGTCATCTCAATTATATGCGACTACATTAGACTTTCGTCATGAATATGCAGACTCTACTCGAATTAATAAAGATAGAGTTGCATTTATTCACTCTTTTTCAAATGGTGTTGGTTTCTATATTGATGCTAGCGTTAAATCGGGTGGTGTTGATGGTGATAAAGATAAACTATTCAGTGATGTTGTTAATAATGCTATTGAAATGGGATTAAGTTATAACTATAAACTAAATAACTATATTACATTACAGCCTGGTCTTATTTTTGAAACCGTAACAGATACTTCTATATATAAACCTTATTTAAAAGCACAATATAACTTTGATAATGGTTTATATATTGCAGGACGTTATCGTTTTGATTATGCCCGTAAAACAAAACAAGGTGTTGATGATGAAAAAACAAATCGTCTTGATGGTTTTATAGGTTATAAATATAACAAATTTAAAGTGGAATATGATTATACTCAAATGTATAGCGACGCCATAAAATATGATAATAAAAAACGCAATTATGAGCATAACGTCGCTTTCTCTTATCAAATCAACAGTACTTTCACACCTTATATTGAAGTTGGCAATATGGCTGTAAGCCCTCTCAGTGATGATCGTCAGACACGTTATCGAGTCGGGTTGCAGTTTCATTTTTAATTTAAGTTAAGTAACACGGAATAAAAAAGAGGAAGAGTGGTGGAAACATCACTCTACTTTTTATTTTGTTTATTTATCAGTGTGTTAGAAGATATTGATTATTGTTTGATCTTCTTCACAAATTACTGTTTTTTTGATTGAGAAATTAAACTCCGTAAAATATTATAATTTGGAGTTACATTTCAAAAAAGAGAGCAGTGAGTCAAAATGGCGCTAATTGAAAAGATGACTAAAGATATTCAACAAAAAGGCGGACTGATTGTGTCTTGCCAGCCTGTTGATAATAGCCCAATGGATAAGCCAGAGATTGTTGCTGCAATGGCTCAAGCAGCGGTAAATGCAGGAGCAATCGCTGTGCGTATTGAGGGAATTGATAATTTAAGAGCAACTCGTCCTCTTATTGATGTGCCGATTATTGGTATTGTGAAGCGTGATTTACCTGATAGCCCAGTAAGGATCACTCCGTGGCTTAGTGATGTTGATGACTTAGCTAAAGCGGGCGCCGATATTATTGCTTTTGATGGTACTGATCGTGTGCGTCCTATACCAGTGAAAACACTATTAGCTCATATTCATCGTTTAGGAAGATTGGCGATGGCAGATTGTGCCACCTTTGACGAAGGTATGTATTGCCAAGAGTTAGGCACTGAATTTATTGGCTCAACGATGTCGGGTTATACCGGTGGTGAGATACCAAAACTACCTGATTTACAACTTGTCACCGCATTGGCCGAAAAGGGATGCCGAGTGATTGCCGAAGGGCGTTATAACACACCAATGATTGCCGCAAGAGGAATGCAAGCTGGTGCTTGGGCTGTCACAGTAGGCTCTGCATTGACGCGTCTTGAGCATGTCTGTGATTGGTTTACTCAGGCATTAAAGTGGCAGCAGGAGTTAGATAAATGAATACATTAGCAATTGATATTGGAGGAACAAAAATCTCGGCGGCACTAATCAGTCGAGATAACCAATTGACACAACATACTCAGATAGCCACACCCGCAAGTGCATCACCAACGCAACTTTATGAAGCTTTAGTTGCTATTACTACACCACTAAAAAGCGATGCAGATAGAGTTGCTGTCGCATCAACAGGGATTATTTGTAATGGCATTTTGACCGCATTGAATCCGGGTAATTTAGGTGGACTAAAAGACTTTCCTTTAAAAGAAACACTCGTCGCACTTACAGGATTGCCTTGTTGGCTACTCAATGATGCTCAAGCAGCCACATGGGCTGAATATGATCATCGTCGTGAAACTATTTCCGATATGGCATTTATCACCGTATCGACAGGTGTTGGCGGTGGCGTAATTCAACAAGGACAACTCTTTACAGGAAAGCGAGGTATTGCAGGTCATTTAGGTCACACGCTTGCCGATCCTCATGGCCCACTTTGTGGTTGTGGTCGCTATGGTTGTGTTGAAGCAATCGCTTCTGGTCGTGCAATTGCATCACAAGCGACACGGGAGCTTGCTGGAAAAGATGCAAAAGCGATTTTTGCTGCCTTTCATCAGGGAAACTTACAAGCAAAATCAATTATCGAACGTTCAGCAAACATCATTGCAAATTTGGTGACCGATATTAAAGCAACAACAGATGCTGATTGTGTCGTTCTTGGAGGAAGTGTTGGGCTGGCAAAGGGATATATCGAACTCGTTCAAGCAGCCCAGATAAAGCAACCAGTTGCATTACAAGTGCCGATATTATCGGCTCACTATCATCATGATGCCGGGCTCTGGGGTGCTGTCCTTTGGGCTAGAGAGCAATAAAAAACTGTCGTAAAACTTACCTTTTACCCTACATATGGCAGGACTAAAAAATGCAATTACATGATTTTGGTTTTATTAACTATGCAGTGCTGTTTGGTTATTTAGCTGCAATGTTACTCGTGGGTGTTTATTTCTCTAAACGCCAAAAAACAGCGGATGATTATTTTCGTGGAGGAGGCCGGGTTCCTGGGTGGGCCGCAGGGGTTTCTGTTTTTGCGACTACTTTAAGTTCTATTACTTTTATGTCGATCCCAGCAAAGGCCTATACTTCCGACTGGACTTTTATTATCGGGCAATATTTAGCTATCGCTATTTTGCCATTAGTTTTTTATTTTTATATTCCTTTCTTTAGAAAATTAAAAATCACTTCGGCTTATGAATATTTAGAAGCACGTTTTGATATACGCAGTCGTTTATTTGCCAGCCTTTCATTTATGTTATTCCATATTGGTCGGATTGCCATTATTACTTATTTAACTGTACTTGCTTTACGCCCTTTTATGGGTATTGACCCTGTTGTTTTAATCGTACTGATTAGCTTGCTCTGTATTATTTATACTTGGATGGGCGGAATTGAAGGTGTTATTTGGACGGACGTTATCCAAGGGTTATTGCTTTCAGGTGGTGCAGTTCTTATTTTTATTATGATCTGCTTTAAAGTTGATGGCGGAATTAGTGAAATTTTCACAGCAACATCACAAGCTGATAAATTCTTTCCTACGACTCAATTTCGTTGGAGTTGGACGGATAGCACTATTCCTGTTTTGATGATTGGATTTTTATTCGCTAACATTCAACAGTTTACAGCAAGTCAGGATGTCGTACAGCGTTATATCGTGACGGATTCTATTGAAGAAACAAAACGTACACTAATAACAAATGCGAAATTAGTTGCCATTATTCCTATCTTCTTCTTTGCTATTGGATCTGCTTTGTTTGTGTATTACAAACAGAATCCTAATTTCTTACCTGAAGGCTTTAATACAGGAGGTATTCTGCCTCTGTTTATTGTGACTGAAATGCCTGTTGGTATTGCTGGATTAATTATTGCAGCTATTTTTGCTGCGGCTCAATCCAGCATTTCGAGTAGCTTAAACAGTATCTCAAGCTGTTTTAATTCTGATATCTACACTCGTTTAAGCAAATCTGAACGCAGCGCTGAACAAAAAATGAAAGTCGCAAGATTAGTCATTATTGTTGCTGGTGTCTTCAGTAGTTTAGCTGCAATTTGGTTAGTTTTATCTGATGAATCTGAAATTTGGGATGCCTTTAATAGTCTGATTGGTTTAATGGGTGGCCCAATGACCGGTTTGTTTATGCTGGGTATTTTTGTCAAACGTGCTAATGCAGGTAGTGCAGTTGTCGGGATCATTGTCAGTATTATTGCTGTATTAGCTGCACGTTATGGCAGTGATCTTAATTTCTTCTTCTACGGAGTGATTGGTGCGATGTCTGTTGTTATCGCAGGAACAATTACAGCACCGCTTTTCGCATCAGCAAAACAAATTTCATTAGATGATAGTGAAACATCAGGAAACTAATAGGGAATAATCTATGTTATTTGGACACATATCAGATTTGGCTACAATGCCAGAAATGAATCCCGCGTTGCGTGACGCGATGGAAAAAGCATTAGCACTTGATCCTGCTTCACTTGCTCCGGGTAGTTATAAGATTGACGGTGAAACGCTATTTATGAATGTTATGACGTTTGATACACAGCCTCGTGAACAGAAGCGAGCTGAGTTACACCAGCGTTATATTGATATTCAAATATTGCTTAGTGGCGAAGAAATTATTGATTTTGGTATACAAGGCTCAGCACAAGACGTGGCGCCTTATAATGAGGCTGATGATTACCAACTAACCGACACAATAATAGGTCAACAGACCTTAACACTTTCATCAAGCATGTTTGCTGTTTTTATGCCTTATGAACCTCATAAACCGGGCATTTCGGCTGAAAATGGTGCAAACACACTGAAAAAAGTCGTTGTTAAGTTAGATGTCACCGCATTGACCGACTAATAATTACTATTTTTATTAAGCGCTTTATTTCTGATGTATCAGTAAGTTGTATTCTGATGCTATTAAGGAATAAAGCGTTTTTTATTATCATATTATTGTATGAGCAAGGCTTTTTTTAACCTGTTGGAATTGGTACTCTTGTTGGCAGAATTTTTTTCCGTGTATCTTCTGCAACCAAGGATAATCTCCATGACAGAACAGGCAACGACTCGATTAAAGCCGGGTAAAATACTTGATACGCTAGGCGCAATGAAAAATAGTCTAACGCGAGTATCACAGCGCATTGCAGACTATATCCTGTTCCATCCTACAGAAGTTACTCAGCTCTCTATTGCTCAACTTTCACAAGCAACAAAAGCGGGTGAAGCGACGGTTGTGCGTTTTTGCCGTACATTGGGTTATAAAGGGTTTCAAGATTTTAAAATGGATTTGGCGATTGAAATGGCGACCTCTGATAATGAAGAGTCACCTATTCTTGATGCAGAAGTGACCCATCAAGACGATATCCATACCATTGGTTTAAAACTTCAAGCAACGATTAATAACGTATTATCAGAGACATTAAATCTGCTCGATATGAAGCAAGTTCAAGGTGCTGTAAATGCTTTATTATCAGCAAATTATATTTTTATTTGTGGTGTTGGCTCTTCAGGAATTACAGCAGAAGATTTAAAAAATAAACTTATGCGAATTGGCTATCGTGTTGATGCTGTTACAAATAACCACTTTATGTATATGCAAGCCTCTCTATTAAAACCAGGCGATGTGGCTATTGGAATTAGCCATTCCGGTAATTCTCCTGAAACGGTCCATGCTCTTAAATTAGCTAAAGAAGCAGGAGCCAGCACGATCGCATTGACTCATAATTTAGGCTCACAAATTATGGAGTATGCTGATCATCATTTAATTAATGGTAACCGACAAGGGAAACTGCAAGGTGACTCTATTGGTACAAAAACCGCACAACTCTTTGTATTAGATCTTCTTTATACGCTATTAGTGCAAGCTCAGCCTGATATGGTTAAAGAGCAAAAACTGCGAACATTGAATGCGCTAAAACAGACTCATTCCGCATAAGTTTATCTCTACATTGTGTGATTTTTAGTGAAAATTGGCTAAAGATCACACTTTCATTTTTCTCTTCCTTTAATGCTCATTTCGTTATTGCGTTCTGAAGTATTGCTCCCTAATATAGAGTTAAGCTCCATAAAATTAATAGAAAAGAAATTAACCTCCAAAGGAAGTTATCATGAACAAACTCTCTGGACTGATTGCCGCACCTCATACTCCTTTTGCAACTGATGGTAGCGTTAATTATCCTGTCATTGATGAAATAGCTAAACACCTAATTGCAAGTGGTGTGACAGGTGCTTATGTATTAGGAACAACAGGCGAAGGTATTCATTGTTCTGTTGAAGAACGTAAGAAAGTGGCTGAACACTGGGTTAGTGCCAGTCAGGGTAAGCTTGATCTTATTATTCATACAGGTGCATTAAGTATTGCTGATACGCTAGAACTTGCTCGCCATGCCGAAACCTTAGATATCAAAGCAACATCCGTTATTGGCCCTTGTTTTTTTAAACCAGGCAATGTTGATGATCTCGTTGAATATTGTCGTTTAGCGGCTGCAAGTGCGCCATCTAAAGGTTTTTACTATTATCACTCCACCATGTCAGGCTTAAGTATTGATATGGAGAAATTCTTACAAGTAGCGGGTAAAGCAATTCCAAATTTATCTGGTATGAAATTTAATTCTCCCGATATGTATGAATTCCAGCGTTGCTTACGAGTAGATGGCGGAAAATATGATGTGCCATTTGGTGTTGATGAATTTATTCCTGCGGGATTAGCCTGTGGTGCATTAAGTGCAGTTGGTAGCACATATAACTATGCTGCACCATTATACCTTGAAATTATTGAAAAATTTAAAGCTGGTGATCATGAAGGTGTTACTGCTTGCATGGATAAAGTGATTGCTATTATTCGTGTTTTAGTTGAGTACGGCGGTGTTGCAGCAGGAAAAGTAGCAATGCAACTGCATGGTATTGATGTTGGTGACCCTCGTCGCCCATTACGTCCAATGACGGCAGAGCAAAAAGCTGATGCTTTAGCGAAGTTTAAAGCAGCTAATTTTCTGTAATCGATTTGACTTTGATTGATAATTTTATAGATAGACCCATATTTCAACATCTCCCCCTTTGATGTGACAGTGGCTTTTAGAATAAAGCCACTTTTTTATTATTGACTCTAAAACTTGATTTTAAATGCCACTCAAACCAAAGTACTAATTATTGTCTTATTTTTAATTAAGGTGTCTTGATGGCATACGAATTTCTGACACAAGCAACGCTCAAAAAATTGGCAACTGGCGAAATTTGGCAACGACAAATTAATGATGAAAGTATTATTGATGTCAGCTTAAATGCAGGGTACTTAATGATTTCTCAGCCTGAAATTGAGGAAAGCTTTATTCCCTTTAGTCAGAAGTTAATGGTTTATTGCGAACAGCTTAAGCTTAAATTTCCATTTATTGAATTTACTCAGCCCCAAGAATTTCATTCCACATTATTAACGATTTTTAATCAACAAAATGAGCAATTTAAACTACAACGGCCCGTATTATTATCGTGGTGTCATGAGATTGCAAAAATCTTTAATCAAATAAAAAGTATCGAAATTTTATTTAATGACGTTGTACTCACATCCAATGGCAGTTTGATATTAACGGGTATCTCAAAGGAATTAACACTCTTTAGGCAGCAGGTTTATCAGCAAATCCCAATTAAGAGTTCACTTCATAAAGACATTATTCATATCACACTTGGGCGATTAGGTGAAAATACGTCATCAGCAGAGATGAAGCAGCTTTATGATGAGTTAGAGCGAAACCGATCATCATTAATGCATCATGCTATTAATACCCCAATCATTATCCGACATCCCAAATTTGTGGTAAGCAAAGGTTCACTTTCATCTGAAGTACAATTGGGTTTAACGATGGAATTTAATCAGTTATGGCCATTTAGGTGTTATTAACATTAAATATTAAATGGTGATCCATCTTTTTGTGACTAAAGTGATATAGCTAATTAGTATATAATCCAACGATTCTTTTTATTCGGATTATGTGTTTGAATTATGAATGTAAAATATCGTGCTGATATCGATGGTTTAAGAGCGGTCGCTGTTATTCTGGTTATCCTGTTCCATTTGGATAATCGCTTAATTCCTTCGGGATTTATTGGTGTCGATATTTTCTTTGTGATCTCTGGTTTTTTGATCTCGTTGATAATTAAAACTTCATTGTCACAAGGTAATTTTTCATTTCGTGATTTTTATAATCGTCGATTATGGCGATTACAACCACTTTATCTTGTTGTACTAATTTCAGTTCTAGTGATATCTGGACTTTTTTATCTACCTAGTGATTATTTAGATATTACGAATAGCGAGAAATATGCCTCAGCCTTTCTCTCTAATAAATATTTTGCGAGAGCAACAACCAGCTATGCAGCGCAAGATGCACTATTTTTACCGTTATTGCATACGTGGTCTTTAGCGATAGAGTGGCAATGGTATCTTTTCTTGCCTTTTGCGCTTTATTTTCTACACAAAATTAATGTAAAAGAAAGAGTTAATCATTTTTATCCGGTGGTATTAGTCACTGTTATTTCATTTATTCTGGTGTTTTATTACCAGAAAGACCAACCGAAAAATTATTACTATTTTAGTACGCGGATCTTTGAATTTATGTTGGGAGCTTGTGTTGCCTACTTCCCAACAAAGATAAAACCTAATCGAAGAATAAATGATGTTATTAGCTTAATTGCGCTAGGTGTTATTGTTTGGGTTGCATTTCAAAACGATATTATTGCAGGTTATCCGAATCTTAATACGTTGTATGTTTGTCTTGGTGCTGCGCTAATTATTTATACTGGACAACATGGAAGTATTATTGAAAAAATACTCTCGTTAAAGCCAATCGTGATCGTTGGGTTATTATCTTATTCTCTCTATTTATGGCATTGGCCATTATTTGCTGTTGCACGCTATGTTGGTGTGTTTAATACAGAACTGCAAAAAGGATCACTGTTAGCATTAACCTTATTGCTATCAATTAGCTCTTATTTTCTGATTGAAAAACCGTTTAGAAGAAAGCGTTTAGCCTTTAAATATTCCATCACTCTCTTATTAATTGTTCCTATTTTATTCGCTTTGGGGCTAAATGCTTTGAATGAAAAATATCAAGGTATAGGAGCAAGACTTGGGCAAAATTACGTTAATTTAGAAGCAAAATTGAATCAGTTTGATTATCCCAATCGAACTAAATGTATGAATTTCGAAGCCTCTGATCCAGATAAAATGTGTCATATTGGTGAAGTAGGAAGCCAGAAAAAAGCCTTTTTATTTGGTGATTCTCATGCAAATCATTATTGGGGCTTTATGGATATTTTAGGTAAAGACGCCAAAATAGATGTATATGCACAAGCAACTTCATCGTGTATTACGCTTCCTAATATTTATCTTTATGACTGGTCTAATCATAAAAATACAGTTTATCAACGTTGTTACGATCAAACGGCGAAATATTATCAACTTATCAGGAATGGTCACTTCGATTATGTAATATTTGGGCAAGTTTGGAATAACTACGCGTCAAATCATGTCATTAATAAGATAGGTGATGTTAGAACCGTTGAAGAGTCTCGCAAACGCGTTGAGAAAGCGATGCGTGAAGCGCTTGATATAATTATTGCCACAGGGGCTAAGCCTGTTTTTATTAAAACAGTTAATTCTATGCCAAGTGGTTTTATGACCTGTTTTTATGAAAATGCAAAATTAAGAAAGGATTTTGCAGATAATAATTGTAACCCCAAAAACTATAAAGGTGAGGGAAATACATGGATGAATCAGTTATTTGTTAAGTTAAAAAAGGACTATCCAACCTTAATTATCATCGACCCTAAAGATGTGCAGTGTGATAAAAATATCTGTCTAACCGATATAGAAGGTGTGCCAGTATATCGTGATGTAGGACATATTACAGACTATGCTTCAACCATCTTTGGCATGATGTATTTAGAGCGTTTTGGTAATCCGTTAGTCGTGAAAAATCCTTAATAAGACAATTAATCGATCATCAAAATAATAAAAAAGTGCGCAGTTATCTAAGGTAGTGCGCACTTTTTACTTTTGAATATATTAATGATCTAAAGAAACAGAATGAACATGTTCAAGCTGTTTTAATGAGCAATAAAATTCGGGTAAGGTAATTTTTTGTCGGACTAACAGTTTCAAATTCACTTCAACACGCTCTTTTTTAATATCGCGAATAGTCAGATTTTCAATCACATCTTTATGGCTTTTTAAATACTCAATTAAAAGAGGAACACCGCTCTCATGGGTAAATAACATGCGTACTTTAATCTTACCTAAGCGTTGGTTTTTCATCTGAAATAGCACCACTTGTGGGCTAAGTTGAATAGCCATAAAAAAGAGAACAGTTACAATCATGGCATGCCAATAAAAACCTGAGCCACAAGCAATCCCTACACCGGCAGAAGCCCACACTATGGCTGCGGTTGTCAGGCCTGAAATGGCATCATCACGTCGATGCAATATAACGCCAGCGCCAAGAAAGCCGACACCACTGATAATTTGTGCTGCTAATCTCATGGGATCACTACGAATATTGTCTGAAATATTGGCGTAATATTCCGCAGATTGAATAGAGACAATAGTTAATAAACAACTGGCAACGGCAATAATGACACAGGTTTTAAAACCGACAGGTTTTCCCTTTGATTCACGCTCTAAGCCAATAAGGCCGCCCAAAATAAAGGCGGCCAGTAATTTAGCGATACTTGATAGTGATAAAGGGCCAATGCTGCCAACAAACTGAATTAATGCGTCCATGGTTTGCTCCTAACGTTAGCCTATTATTCTAAGACTAAGGAGTTACTGTGCCTTCTGGTACTTTCTTATCTTCGTTATTTTTCTTTTTACTCACATCATCTTTAAAGAAGAAGATAAAGAATAGGGTTACAACGGCAGCAACGATTGCTGGGTATATCCAGAATGTTGACCACTGTGGTAATGCAGCATCACCTGTTTCTGTTACGGTTGAATTAAAGATTTGACCACAAATAGTGGAAGCAAATAATAGGCCGAAACCATTAGAGACAATAAAGCGTAGGCCTTGTGCTTGAGCACGAATTTCCGGTTTGGCTTTGCGGTCAACATAGATATCACCAGCAGTAAAGAAGAAGTCCCAACATAATCCCTGTAGCATTAATCCGATAACGATAAAGTAAAACTCTGTATTTACCGCAGCATAAGAGAAGAATATTGAGCGAATGATCCAGCTAACAGCACCTAAAAGTAATGTAATTTTGAAGCCAAACTTCATTAAGAAGAATGACAATACAAACATAAACAGAACTTCGCAGGCTATACCTATTTGCATAATAGACGCTGCATTATTAAAACCTAATGCTTTAATAAAAACAGGAATATAAGCGGAGTACGCTGTTTTAGGGATCATTAAAACAAAGATACTAAACATTAAGATAGCGAAATAACGATCTTTAAATAATGAAAGCGCATCTAAACATAAAATATCACGAGTAGAGAATGGCTTACCTTTCGCTTTTGGTGGCGTGTTAGGTAAAGTAAAGCAGTAGAAACCAAGTAAAACACCTACAGCAGAAGCGATATACCAAGTCATCGTACTACCAGAGAAGCCCATTTCACCTAATATAAATCCGATAGCCATAAAACCAAACGTACCGAATACACGAATAATAGGGAAATATTTCACGCCATTAATATGGGAGAAACTAATACTATTTGAAAGCGCAGTTGTTGGATAAAACAATAATCCAATAATGAAAATTAAGAATAAAGTCATGCCACTGTTTTGTGCTTCAATAAATTGAGGAACACAAATAATGACTGCTGCATTAATTAAATGAAGGATGCCCATGACTTTTTGTGAAGCAAAGAAACGGTCAGCCACCATACCAATAAATAATGGAGAGATAATTGTAGCGACGCCTAATAAAGCGTAGGCATTACCAATAATGCTTGCCATACCATAGCTACTTAATACTAGCCCCATAGTCATATTCCACGCACCTTGCATGAAATATTGCACAAACATCATTATTAGTAAGCGAGAGGTTATTTTCATATCCATCATCGTTCTCCTCTTAATTTGTTTCTAACGTTAATCCGTCGTAGGCAACGCGGATATTATGAGGAGCACAAACAACTTCTAATTCGTGATGAAGCAATTTACCACTATGTGAAATATGCGAAACGGCAATTTGTGTATTTTGATGTAAACAATTTTGCTGTTGCAGTTTTTCTTTTGCTGCAAATACGGTTTCTAGGCTCATATGATTATCGGTACGATCTTTACCATTGAGTCCATAAGTACATTCAAAAACAACGATATCTAGTGGTTTGTTCTCTAACCATTTCCACGTTAATTCAGGGAACCAACCAGAATCATGTCCATAGAAAATAACCTTGCCATCTTTCTCAATATGATAAACATAGCAAAGTTCCCATTTCGCATGATTAGCGAGTAATGGTGTAATTTTATAGCCATTTCTTTCGACAGTAACAAAAGGAATTAAGCAGTGAAAAGCAAAACGCTCTTTACTGTAACCAGGTAAAACTTCGATGCATCCATTAATCGCGCGATCATTACCAAAAATATGAAGAGGATGGTTAATTTCAAAACCATAACCTTCCATTCGGCTAAACAGATCGCCAACATTGAAATGATCTGGATGAGTGTGAGTGAATAGAAGGCTTTCAAAATTGGTAGCATCCATTCCATCACGCATTAATTGGTAACTAAATGTAGGTGATACGTCGATTAACATAATGTCATCGACAATGGCAGAAGAGTGAGTTCTGATATCTTTCCCACCAAGTTCTCTTGCTTTCAGGCAGTGTTCACAACGGCAGAAGGGATTGGGTATGCCTTCTGAGGCAGCCGTCCCTAAAAAATGAAGTTTCATAAGAAATCCCCTTATCCTATTGTTTTATTATGATTTTATTAATTATCTGGTGTTGGCTATCTGTAAGTTATAGATTGATTTGAACGTTCCAATAATAAAATGATGAAGATTATTTGCCAATAAATGAAGATCAGATCAGTGATCTTATTCAAATTAAATTTCTTATCGTATTGATTAATATTGATATATATTTTAATTGATATTGATAATCATTTATTTGTGATAAGTAACAAGCGCTTGTTTTATAAACAAATTAAAAGTGGAACGTTCAAATCAATTAGCAGTAGTCGCGATAAATAATTCAGGTATGCTAGTGAAAGCAGAAATTGAGATGGAAAAAGGTCAATGGCAACGATTAAAGATATAGCAAAACTAGCAGGTGTCTCTCATGGAACGGTTTCTAACGTATTGAATAAACGTGGGAATGTGAGTGTTGAGAAAATTGAAGCTGTGTATCAAGCCGCCAAACAAATGGGCTATCAATTAAATACACAGGCTCAACTGTTAAGAACCAATAAAAGCCATAAAATTGCCATACTTCTACCTCAATTAGTTTCTGAAAAATATGCCGTTTTTTTTAATTCCTTAAGACAGTCTATTGCTCATTTTCCTGAGGTAACTTACGATCTTTTTTTAACCGATGATCTTGAAACCACCGAATTAGAAGCATTACAGAAAATTGCAGCAGGTGGCTATAAACAAGTGATCACCGTTAGCTGTCTTAAAGATGCAAATATTTATTTTGACACGTTAAAATTACCGCCTTCTCAAGTTGCATTTGTTTATCGTGAACCACTAAATGTTCAACGATATTTCACACTCGATTTTGCTCAAGCCGCAGAAGCTATTTGCCAACAGGTTGCAAAAACCACAGGTAAATTAGTGGGCATTTTTATGGGAAGTAGCGACTATTTAAATAATCAAAACTTTGCCAATGAATTACAAAATCGACTTTTAGAGAATGCACCCAATAAAAAAAATGTGGTGCTTTGTGCGTCAGATGAAGAAAGTTATAAAATTGCGTTTGATTTCTTTTCTATGGAGCAAATCCCAGACATATTTATTGCTCAAGATATAGAGAAAGCTCGTTATTTAACACAAGCCAGTTATTTCGGTAGCCATAATGATTGCCCTCCTATTTTTGCATTGAGCGACAATATTCCACCTGTATTAAAAGGGTTGTATTACTTTCCAATGAATTACGCTCAACTTGGATTAGAAGTCATGGATGCATTAATGCAAGAAGAGTATGAAAGTGAAATAACTGAAAAGAATGTGACTTGTGTGCGTAATCAAAGCGATCATCTTTATACATTAACGCCGGCAGTTGTCAGTGAGGATAAAGCGGATATCAGTCTTAATTTACTGATTTTACCTAGCCCTTCAACCAGTGCATTAAAAAAACTACTACCTCATTTTTATCGCCAAACAGGCATTAAAGTTAATTTAGCAATACATCCATACGATGAAGTTTATCAAATATTAAGTCAGCTACATTTACATCCATATTATGATTTATTACGTATTGATATGGCTTGTTTTCCTTGGTTTGCGGAACGAATATTACAGCCATTAGATAAAATCGGTAACGGATTAACAGATTTATTAAATAATTTTTCACTGCCTACTCAGCAGAAATTTAGTTTAGTGAATAATGTTGCTTATGCCATGCCTTTTGATGCCAGTGCGCAACTCCTATTTTATCGAAAAGATTTGTTTGAAGATCCTATTCTAAAAAGAATGTATTACGAAAAAACAGGTAATGAGTTAATTGTACCGACGACATTTGAAGAATACGATAATGTGACGCAGTTTTTTACTGAACAACATGAAGAAGGGCAATTAAGTCGCCCAATGGGAGCTTCAACAACATTGGGTAGTGCAGGATTGATCGCAACAGAATATCTATTACGTTATTACGCAAAAGGCGGGCGCTTAATAGGAAGCCATAATATTCCTAGATTAGAAATGCCTTTAGCAAGTGAAATATTAGAAGAATATTTAAAACAGTTGTCGATCACTGAGAATATTCATAATAAGTGGTGGAGTGAGTCGGTTAGACAATTTGAGCAAGGGCATCTTGCTATGCTTATCGCTTATATGAATTTATTTAACGATGTTGCTCATAGCAATATTTTACCTAAAACAGGTTTTGCACCTGTACCAGGAAGTATTCCGCAATTAGGCGGTGGCGTATTAGGGGTTTCACGTTATAGCCAAAAATCACGATATGCAGAGCAATTTTATCGTTGGCTTTATTCCCCTGTAGTTATGGATCACCTTATTTTATTAGGTGGAAACAGTAATCATCAAAATTTCAGCCATAACCAAGAAATTAGCCATCGTTACCCATGGATGACATTAGCTTATCAAGAAATTAATAAGGGAATACGAGAATCGTCAGTACCAAATGGCAAATTATTTAATTTGCGCCAAGCCGAAATTATTATCGGACAAGGTATTACTAATGTCGTTAATAATATTATGACGATAGACGAGACTATCGAATATATAAATCAGCGTTTGTTAATAGATACTCAAGGTGAGCGGTAGGGTTTACTGATTGTTATAAAAATGGCAGGGGATAATGAAATCCCCTGTATGTACACGACTACTCGCCCGCTAATGCCCTTGGAAATAATAAGTTGTTTTCTAAGCTAATATGATTCATTAAATCATCGATAAGCTCATTAATACCATTATAAAGAACTCGCCATGTGGTGCAGGCCTCAGGTGGTGGCGTGACGTTTTTGGTAATAAACTTAATCACTTCAACAATTTCACCAGCATCATCATGTTCGTGTTCCATAACACTAATGGGTGCTCCTGCTTGGCTTCCTAATCCATTTTTTATCATAGGAAAGAGAATGCGTTCCTCTTTCATCATATGGCTTGTCAGCTCATCTAATAATAGCGTTAACTGACGAGATAGCCCTTTAGGAACAGTCGGTTTTGCTTCATGAACCCGCTCTACTTTTTCTGCTTGTAGAATAAGCTCCGGTAATTGTGCTCTATGTTTGTCATGATAACGAACAATAATAAAATCAATAATTTCACTCAATGGAGCTTGTCGCCAATCTTTTTCTAATGGCTGTTCTGAAAGGGCAATTAATTTACTTTCAATTTCATCAATATTGAGTCCTGCTTTCTCTGCAGATTTGCTTAATGTTCTTTTTCCACCGCAACAAAAGTCGAGGTTATATTGACGGAATATGGCACTGGCGCCAGAAATAGATAGAGCCAGTTGGCCTAGTGGTTGATCACGTAAGTTCATAGTTTCACCTGTTTATACTCGTCATACTTCAAGTTGTAGCGTTGTTGACTGCGTTCATTCGCACTAGTCACATACTTATGTATGCTCCTAGCGACTCGCTCACTTGTCGCCTAGCTACACCTCGAATTATTTAGAGTATCTATTTGTGTCTATTCAAATTGTAGCGTTGTTGACTGCGTTCATTCGCACTAGTCACATACTTATGTATGCTCCTAGTGACTCGCTCACTTGTCGCCTAGCTACACCTAGAATTATTTAGAGTATCTATTTGTGTCTATTCAAGTTGCAGCGTTGTTTGGCGATATCACTATTAAAATTAAGCGGGCAGCGCTCTTAATAAAGCAAAGGCTTCTTTTACCTGCTCTTCTGTAACCACAAAGGCGCGTAATACATTGTTATCATCAAAGCCTTTGGCGATAACACCCGATTGTGTTGTATTAATATTCCACGTTAAGTCATTACGAGCAGTTTCACCGGCAAGATGTAGAGGCATTAACGGTGTTTTCACCCGAATAATCATTGGCGGTAAATTCAGTGGAGTATTATTTTCACCAACGAGTGATTTGGCTAAGTGCATCGCACTTAATTGTATTGGCTGCAAAAATGGTAATAAGTTACCGTCGATTTGCGCACAATCACCTAAGGCATAAATATTGCTATTACTGCTTTGCAGATATTCATTCACAACAATCCCACGATCAGTATGCAAACCCGCAAGATGAGCAAGCTCTATATTCGGCGTGAGTCCTGTTGCGGCAATAACACAATCAACAGTTAATTGATGATGTTGATTAAATGTCGCTAAAATACCGTTATCAGTTTGTGTTAATGACTGTAATGGTGATTTCAGCATTAATCGCACACCAATTTCAGTGAGGCTAGATTGCAAACGACCACTAAGATCAGACGGGATCAAGGATGATAATAATTGCCCTGAAATATCTGCAAGGATCACCTCTTTACCTGCCCGACTAAAATCCATGGCTAATTCAGTGCCAATTAAACCCGCACCTAAAATTAATACACGCTTAGCTTGGTGAATTTGAGCTTCATAAGTTCGGTACTCTTGTTGGCTATTAAGTGTAAACATTAGCTCATGGCCTGAAATAGCAGGACAATAAGTTTTGGCTCCAGTGGCTAATACCAATTTATCGTAATACCATTGCTCACCTTTGGTACTTTGAATACGTTTTTCATCCGTATTAATATCAACAATTTGCGTATAAGGATAAATGGCTAGTTGATATTGTTGTGCAAAGTCTTCAGCTGTTTGTTTTGTTAGATCATCCGCATTTTGAGCCAGACTAATAACATGGCTTAAATCCGGCTTGTTATATTCATCAATACTGTCTGATGCAATTAAAGTAATGGGAATATCTGCATTAAATTTGCGAATGTTTTTAACTAATTGGCGTGCGGCAAACCCCGCACCAATAATAACAATCCCATTATTGAGAAGGTCTGTACTCATTTTGCCTCCTTTGCAAGCGCATCAAAGACATCTTTTCCTAATGAGCATTCAGGGCATAAGAAACTATCAGGGACTTCACTCCATGGTGTATTAGGTTGAACGTTTTGTATTGGTTCACCTACTGCCGGATCGTAAATCCATTGGCATACACTACATTGCATACGTGGACCTAAGTCGATTGCTTCAATCTCTGTGATAGCTTCAGGTTGTGATGAGGTTATACAACAAGGTTGAGTTGCAGTAAGTGGCGCTAAAGCCCATTGGCGTGCAATTTCACGGCCATATTCACGACAAATCTCTTGAGCTTGCATGTCTGGACGCCATTTGGTTTTTAGCGCTAGTGCGGTTTCAAATCCAGCATCCATCAAGCGGGTTTGAATGCGGTCAACAGCACCACCATTCCAACCATAACTCCCAAAAGCAGCAGCTTTCTTATTACGAAAACGTAAGCCCGTCATCTCTTCAAGCATGGCAGCAATTTTTGGCATCATGACATTATTCATTGTTGATGAACCAACAAGTACACCTTTAGAACGAAATGCACTGGTGATAATGTCATTTTTATCACTTTTGGCGACGTTATAGCTTTTTACAAACACGTTAGGATCAATTTCATTGATACCTTGTGCAATGGCATCTGCCATCATACGGGTATTGTTCGACATGGTGTCATAGAAAATAGTGATACGATCTTCTTGGTAGTCAGCAGCCCATTTTAGATATAATTCAACGATTTGTGTTGGATTATCACGCCATACCACGCCATGAGAAGTAGCAATCATATCAACAGGTAAATTAAAGCCTAAAATTTCATTAATTTTTGGTGTCACAAGGCGACTAAATGGCGTCAAAATATTGGCATAATAGCGTTGGCATTGCTCAAATAATTCCGTTTGGTCAACTTCATCGTTAAATAAACGCTCATCACAATAGTGCTGACCAAAGGCATCATTACTAAATAAAATCGCATCACCAGTTAAATAGGTCATCATGCTGTCAGGCCAATGTAGCATTGGCGTTTCAACAAAAATTAGTTGCTTGCCATTGCCAATATCAAGGCTGTCGCCTGTTTTAACGATATTAAAATTCCATTTAGGGTGATGGTGGTGGCCATTGATTGAATCAATCGCATTTGCTGTGCAATAAATCGGGGTATTAGGAATAAAAGACATCAGCTCAGTAAGAGCGCCAGCGTGATCTTCTTCTGCATGATTAATAATAATGTAATCAATCTCTTCCAGATTAATTTGAGCTCGTAAATTTTGCACAAACTCGCGACTAAATTTATGGTCAACTGTATCAATAAGGACATTCTTTTCTTCACGTATTAGGTAACTGTTATAGCTACTTCCTAATAATGTTTTATATTCAGTGCCATGAAAATCACGAACTTCCCAGTCACGTTGTCCAACCCAATTAACATTATTTTTAACATGAATAGCCATTTTGTATTGTTCCTTCTCATTAATCTTTTCATAGGGATATGTATAGATATAATCAAGAAGCGTGCCAGTTCTTATCTTATTGTTTTAAAATGATTTTTGTTTTTGTAGTGATTTAAATATTGTCAATATGACTATCTTTATCATGTCAAAATGACCATAATAACAGTCATAATGACTATGAGGTGTTTTTATGGGCTTTTCCGTTGATGTGTTGGCTAAAATTGCCATTGAATTACAAAAAGATGTGGGTCATCAAGATAGATTTCAGCGACTGGTGACCACGCTTCGGCAAGTGCTAAATTGCGATGCAGCTGCGTTGCTTCGTTATGAGCCTCATCAATTTATTCCATTAGCCATAGATGGCCTTGTACCTGATGTTTTAGGTCGTCGATTTTTACTTGAAGGGCATCCTCGCCTTGAAACTATCGCGCGTGCAGGGGATGTGGTTCGCTTCCCTGCGGACAGTGATTTACCCGATCCTTATGATGGACTTATCCCAGATAGAGAGCATTTAAAAGTTCATGCATGTGTGGGATTACCATTATTTGCTGGGCAAGATTTAATTGGTACGTTAACACTTGATGGAATGGACCCTCATCAGTTCGATACTTTTAGTGATGAAGAATTACGTTTAATTGCGGCATTAACCTCTGGTGCATTAAATAATGCGTTATTGATTGAGCAACTCGAAAATCAAAATATGTTATTTACGCCAACCAATACGTTTAAGCCCACAGTAAAAACAGAAATTATTGGTTTATCGCCTTCGATGATGCAACTGAAAAAAGAGATAGAAATTGTTGCACCCGCAGATATGAATATCTTAGTGAGTGGTGAAACGGGAACCGGTAAAGAGCTGGTGGTAAAAGCCATTCATGAAATGTCTAATCGTGCAGATAATCCGTTAGTCTATTTAAATTGCGCGGCACTTCCTGAGAGTGTGGCAGAAAGTGAATTATTTGGGCATGTGAAGGGGGCTTTTACCGGCGCAATTAGTCATCGTAGTGGTAAATTTGAAATGGCAGATAATGGAACTTTATTTCTTGATGAGATAGGGGAGTTATCATTATCACTTCAGGCCAAATTACTGCGGGTCTTACAATATGGCGATATTCAACGTATTGGTGATGATCGTAATTTACGCGTTAATGTACGTGTATTAGCGGCAACGAATCGCGATTTATGGGAAGAGGTATTAGCGGGAAATTTCCGTGCCGATCTTTTCCATCGTTTAAGCATTTTTCCTTTGCATGTTCCGCCATTACGAGAAAGAGATGAAGATATTTTGCTATTAGTGGGTTATTTCTGCGAGCAATATCGTCAGCGTTTTAATCTCACGCAGGTGATTATTAGTCCTGAATTACGCCTTTATTTATTACACTATTCTTGGCCGGGTAATGTGCGTGAATTAGAACATACCATTCACCGAGCAATTGTGTTGGCAAGAGCTGGAAATAAAACTGATAGCCTTATTTTACAAGTTAGTCATTTTGCTTTAGGGGCTGAAAATCCAGTTCACTCTGCCTCTCAAACATTACCTTCTGAAGAAAAGAATTTAAAAGAAGCAACGGATGAATTTCAGCGGGATTTAATTAAACAAGCATTGCTACGTAATAACCAAAATTGGGCGGCAACGGCGCGAGAATTATCACTCGATCCAGCTAACTTACGCCGTTTAACAAAACGCTTAGGATTAAAGTTGTCATAATTTAAAAAGAGAATGTCTTAAACGAAAAAAGGTAATTTGGGTGCGTGGTCCAAATTACCTTAAATAATTATGTTAGGATGATAAGTTGTTAATAAATTTCTATTTTCTGAATGCGTTCACCGTGATGGTTACCAGTTCTGTTAACGTGCTATAAAATTGGCTATACCCACTCATTTTTAATTTATTTAAATAATGAGGTAGCCATGTGGTCAAATGAAGGGATAATAATTCATTAACCGCTTCTTCTCTGTTTTCCGATGCCAATACCGCTGCTTGAAATAACATCAAACCGATATGATCAACAGGCTCTGGAAAAGGCGTGTTTACTTTTAAACGTTCCCGTTTTAAAAACTCACTTAGTGCAAGGGTAGAATCCCCTTGTAATAAACCTTCAGGATCTAAATAGACTGAACCCCAAGGGGGGGCAGGTAATGCATTAGGGCCAACAAAAAGATTTTGCCATTGGATTTTTAATTGCTCTGTCTCAATAGAAACAGAATCAATTAAACGTTCACACAAGTGGCTTTCAATTTTACAAGGCCACTGTGCTGCAAAATCCCCAGTTTTAAAAAAGTTGAGTGCAGTTTTATTGGTGTCATCATCAGGTGGGAATAAATAACAAATTCCCAATAAATTAAATGCAGCCGCATAATAAGAGAGTCTGCTCATAATTTTTGATATTTCCTTAAACAAACCCCAATTAATGAGGTTTGTTTTTTATTATTTAAACCACAAGCTCAATTACAATTAGTGAATTGAGTAGAAAACATAACGCAACATAAAGTCAGCGATAATCGCGATAACGCAGCCAAGTGCAAAAATAGACTCAGTTGGTTTACCTTGATTTTTAGGGGCTAGGAATTTCACTAAACTATAGCCACAAGCCAATACTGCAAAGGTTGCTAAGATCCAGCATGTAGTACGTAACGAACCGATGGAGTAATACACTTGAACAGGTGATAACGGGAATGTCACCGATTTTTGGCTATATAACGTGCTAGTTAAATATTGCTCATAAAAAGGTTGATACAGTAATCGACCCATTAAGCTAAATGCCATTATTCCCCATAATTGCCATTTCCAGCGCATTGGGAAAGAGTCTTGTGGTATTTCAATACCTAACTTACTTCCTATACGTTGTAATACTTTGATCAGCAAAAAGAAAATAGCCGCACCAAGCGTTAGCATCGCACCGAAGAACATCACGTAAGTATTAGGATCCATCCATGTCAAAATGGAGGTATGGCGATAAATCGATGCCATGCAATAAATATCAAATAGCCCAATCAGAATACTGGTACTTAATAGAAGCATTGAGAGTTTGCGAGTGCGCCAGAGCCATAAAAAGGTTAATCCTAGGCAACCGACAAAAATAGCAGTGACGGCAACTTCACGACTTAACCAAGCAGAAAAAATATTTCTAATGGCATTAGGGGCATTTAATGGCACACCTAAGTGAGTAATTGAAGCGATAGAGCCTAAACCGGCTAATCCACAAATAATAAATAAGGCTAACAGCATAAAGTGATAGTAGCTTTCTGCATTGAGATAATGAGAAAGGCGACGAGCAAAAAGCCCTGTTGTTAGCGCAAGACCGATGGTCGAATTCATCATAAATGTGAAGATTAATAATGACCATTCATTCATTTTCTTTCTCCCTTATTATTAATTCCGTCATTATTGGCACCCTGATGTGGGTTAATAA
This sequence comes from Proteus terrae, assembly GCF_003144325.1. Taxonomy (GTDB): domain Bacteria; phylum Pseudomonadota; class Gammaproteobacteria; order Enterobacterales; family Enterobacteriaceae; genus Proteus; species Proteus terrae. The sequence continues at coordinate 205,010 of NZ_PENS01000004.1, read as the reverse complement.
CAAGGTTTGGATGCGTTATTTCAGGGGAAGGTAAACCAGTGACATAATCTAAATCGCCATAGCGTTCACGCAATTCATCTATAGGACCAAATTGGATCGCACCTAGCGGACAAGTCGCAACACAAACGGGTTGTTCACCTTTTTGCTGTAAATCGATGCAAAAGTCGCATTTTGACATCTGTTTGGTTTCTGGATTCATTTGTGGTGCGCCATAAGGGCAAGACCACGCACAAGCACCACAACCGACACATTTGTCTGTATCTACCATGACGATGCCGTCGCCTTCACGCTTATGCATTGCTGTTGTTGGACAGTTTTTAACGCAAATTGGGTCATCACAATGATTACAAGAGATAGATAACGTGTAAGCAAAGACATTATTGACCAGCGCACCTTTAGGATTGCGGGTATAACCGCCACCAGTGATTTCATAGACACGACGAAACTTGCGTCCAACATCGAGGTTGTTTTTATCTTTACAAGCAACCTGACACGCCTTACAACCTGAACAGCGAGCGCTGTCGATATAAAACCCTAACTGTTTGTTACTCACAGCGGGATAAACGATAAATTTACTCATGCTTTTGCTACCTCGACCAATAATGTTTGGTGAGCATTGCCGTGTGCCATTGCGGTGCTACGGGATGATGTTAATACGTTGGCACATCCACCTTGATCTATGCCTTTTGCATCAGGTTGCCACCAAGCACCTGCTTGCAAGGCGACGACCCCAGGCATAATTCGTTGTGTTAATTTGACGGGAACGATCGTGATCCCACGATCGTTATACACTTTGACTTTCTCACCTTCTTTGATGTTTCTATCTTGAGCATCTAACGGGTTTAACCAGAGTTCTTGGCGCTGTACTTCTTGCAACCAAGGGTTGGCAAATTGCGTTGAGTTTGCGCGGTTACGCCCTTTCCATGTGATAAGTTGTAGCGGGAATTTATCCGTTAACGTGTCTTCAGGGCCCTCAATGGCAGGTACATAATGAGAGAGTGCAGGAATATCGACATTATTCATGTCATATAAACGCTTAGAAAAAATCTCAATTTTGCCTGATGGCGTTGGGAATGGATTATTTTCGATATCTTGGATATTTTTCTCAAACGCCACATTTTGAGTATGTGGACGATGTTTTAATAGATGTCGACGTTTAACCAACAACTCTTTAAAGGTTGGAATACCATCTTCAGGGCGTTTAATACTCGCGTCATCGACTAAATATTCAATCCAATCGCGATCAGTCTCTTTACCTTCGCTAAATTGCTCACCTACACCTAATTTATCGGCGACTTCTCGTAACCAATCGTAGTCAGTACGACGCTCAAATTCAGGCTCAATAACTTTTTCAGACAGAATAATGTAGTCGCCATAGCTCCATGTACCACCGATATTCCAGCGTTCTAAGAAGCTGGTTTCTGGCAGTAAAATATCGGCATATTTTGCACTTGGGGTTAAATAGAGATCACTACAAACGATAAATTCTACTTTTGATTCATCTTCAAGTACTTTTGCGGCATGAAGAATATCGGTATTTTGGTTTGTCATGTAGTTACCCGCCATTGAGAAAATCATCTTGATTTCAGTATCAAGTTTCTCGGCATTGAGTAACCCATTTTGTGGCGTGACTAAGTTTTTATCTTCACACGCTTGTACCCAGTTGGTGATATTGATTTTCGCTTTTACTGGGTTAGTTAATAGGCTTGGCCCTGCAATGGTTTTACGCAATTCAGAGTTTAAAGCCATACCATAGCCAGCGGCCCAACCACCACGAACACCCACATTACCAGTGATAGTCGCAAGTAATGTCGCGCCACGCGCCGTCCGTTCACCACAAATATGACGTTGAGGACCCCAACCTTGCATTAATGCAGCCGGTTTTGTCGATGCGTATTCACGAGCTAGCTGTTTAATAGTATCAGCCGGCACTTTAGTGATGGTTTCAGCCCATTCAGGGGTTTTCTTAACACCATCTTTTTTACCCATTAAATAGGCAACTAAAGACTCATTCTCACCCACACCTTCAGGCATTTGGTGTTCATCAAAGCCAACTGTGTATTTATCGATAAAGGCTTGATCGTGCAGATTTTCGCTTACGATGACATACATCATCGCATCCATCATGGCGTTATCCGTTGTTGGCAATAACGGGATCCATTGATCAGCTAAAGAAGAAGCGGTATCTGAATAACGCGGGTCAACGACAATAAATTTAGTGCCGTTTTTCTTCATTTTTTGGAAGAAATGGTTTGAATGACCAAAAATAGTTTCGTTAGGGTTATGACCCCATAAAATCACAAGAGGGGTATTTTCTAACGTATCGAGTGTGCTACCACTGGCCGCTGTGCCGTAAGTATAAGGGGTGACGGCAAGGGTATTACCGTTACTGACTGAGTGATAGTTTTCCAGAAAACCGCCTGTGAGATTAAACAGACGACGTAACATATTCGCACCAGAGAAAATACCACCAGTAACACCTGTACTTAAGCTGACAAAGCGAGATGCTGGACCATATTGCTGGTTAATACGTTGCATATTTTGCGCAATAAGAGTGGTTGCCTCTTCCCAAGTGATGCGTTCAAATTTGCCTTCGCCACGTTTACCAACGCGTTTCATTGGGTATTTTAAACGGTCTGGATGATAGACAAATTTACGATAACCACGGCCTCGTACACAGGCACGCATAATTGGCATTTCTTCATTTAAATCAGTATCTGGGCGAGTGCTAATACGGGTAACTTTGCCATCTTTTACATGGGCACGAATGTCACATTTACCGCCACAGTCAAAGCTACTACAAGTTGAAACAATGCGCTCACCATCTTCGGTTGTTATTGATTTTACTGGGATAGCGTTGTCTGTTGTCGCAGCAAAAGAGTTTGATGCGAGAAAAGGAAGGGTGACTAATGCTGAGCTCGCTTGAATAAAGTGACGGCGGCTAACATCGTTGAGAATGCTCTTTGTATCACTATCGTGATCGGACTGATTGCTCATAATGAACTCTACCTTAAACATAATAGGCGGATCCCGATATACCCGATACTTGATATAAAGAATGTGCGTGATTTTTCTAGGCTATGAATAAAGGGAATGTCTGGTATCCGCTGCATTATTATTGAATGCATAGATAATTGCAGAAGGCTCGAAATAACCTCAGCGAGAGGGATAGTAGTTGATTAATCTTTTGCCAACATTCTAAAATCAGACAACGACATTTGAATTTCAGCCTATTTACAAGAGGTGTTAAAGACTCGTTTTTTGATTGTTAATAGGGTTTGTTAAATAGATATCAAGAAGGTGAAATCTCACATAAGACATCTTCGTTGTTTATTAAAGCATATAGCGATTTTAATTATATAACTCATTATTTGTCAGTGTGTAGAGTGTGGGATAACTGTTATATTAAAAAGGACGAAAATAAAAAAGGGTAACCTAGACTGTGAGAAATGTACCGTTAAAAAGCGTTGATTCACTTGACCGAGATGTTATTGCGCTGGGTACAGACTATTTGCCCAATACATTGTTAGAAACGCATCGACATCGCCGAGCCCAATTTTTATACCCTGCCACAGGCCTAATTGAAGTGAGTACGGATGATGGTGAGTGGGTTATTCCACCGTCTTGTGGTGTGTGGATCCCGCCAGAAACAGGGCATGAAACTCGTATGTTAGATGTGAGTACTCGAAGCTTGTATATCGAGCCTTCCGCAGCCCCTCGTCATAGCAAACAATGTGAGGTTGTCAGAGTTTCCCCTCTTTTTCGTCAACTCTTGCTTGAAGCTGTAGATGTGCCTGCAGAATATGATAAAAAAGGACGAGATGGCCTTTTAATGCAGCTAATCTTATGCGAATTAGCGAAAGCAAAACCGTTACCGTTTTTTGTACCTATTCCACAAGATAGTAAATTAGCTAAATTATGTCGTGATTTTATTCGTAACCCAAAAATAGATTCTTTACCGCAACAATGGGCAGATAAATTACATAAAAGTGAGCGCTCTTTTAGCCGTTTTTTCCGCCAACAAACAGGAATGTCATTTTCACAATGGCGACAACAAGTCTGTTTATTGAATTCATTAACACAAATCTTATCAGGACGTGGTATTACTGAAGTTGCCTTTGATTTGGGTTATAACAGCGCTGGCTCATTCTCGACGATGTTTAAAAAACAGATGGGACAATCGCCTTCTCATTTTAGTATGGATGGACTGAAATTGGATCGTTTTTAATATTTAATTTCAATTATTATTCTTTTTAAGATTCTTTCCAATATTTTAAATAAAGAATAATTCTTTTTAAGATTTACCTTATATGTTAATTACGTATTTATTACTATTTCAATAAAAGAAAAGCATACTAAATTTATATTTAACTATTTGATTGATATATATAAAATAACAAACACTTTTAATATTTGTTTTATATTAATATAATTGTTGCCTGATAATGAAAAATATATCTTTTTACTTTTTATGAAGATGATTGTTATATGTATGAAATTTTAAACACTTGATTTTTTGATTCTTATCTATTGGAGTTGATCTGTTGTTGTTTATTTTCTCTAGGTTTTTAAATATTAAAAATCATTAATGTTTAAGTCATACTTTTTTCATTTATACATAATAAGTTACAATTATCGTAATAGTTTCGAGTGTGTGATTTTTATATTCCACTATACTTGTTCATTAGCTCATCATGTTAATACAGAAGTTGTTACAATAGGGTCAAGAATATGTCAAAAGGCAATTCAAATAATAATACAGGCCAGAAGATAGGACTACTTGCGTTGATTGCCATCGTAATCAGCTCAATGATAGGTAGTGGTGTTGATGGATTACCGCAAAATATGGCAGCAACATCTGAAATTGGTCCAGTCATTATTGCTTGGCTAATTTGCGGTTTTGGTATGTATTTTATTGCCCGGATCTTTATGGTGCTTTCAGATATTCGACCTGATCTTCAATCAGGTATTTATATGTATGCTCGTGAAGGATTTGGTGCTTTTGTTGCTTTTATTGTTGCTTGGGGTTATTGGTTAATGACCATTTTTAGCAATGTTGCTTTTGCTATTATGGTGATGGATACCTTAAATTATTTCTTACCTGGTGATTTTAAAGGCGGAAATAATATTCCCTCTATTATCGGTGCTTCTATTCTTATTTGGGGATTTAATTACCTTGTTTTATCCGGCACGAAATTGGCGGGTGCAATTAATATTATTGGTACGTTTGCGAAGTTAATTCCTTTAAGTATTTTCGTGTTTATACTGGTTTACTTCTTGAATTATGAAGAGTTAACTAATAATTTTTGGGGAAATTCAGCATCTATTTCAGCCGATAATTTAGGGCCTATTCCTGCACAAATTTTAGCGCCTTTAGATGTTGCTCTGTGGTGTTTTATCGGTGTCGAAGGTGCGGTTGCGTTATCTGGTCGAGCGCGCAATAAAAAAGATGTGGGCAAAGCAACATTGATAGGGTTTATTGTCTCACTGATTATTTGTATTTTTATTTCAGTATTACCTTTTGGGGTTTTACCGCAAAAAGCATTAAGCGTAATACCAACACCATCAACAGCCGGAATATTAAAAACTGTTGTTGGGGATTGGGGAGAGTGGTTAATTAATATCGGCGTATTAGTGTCCGTATTAACCAGTTGGCTAGCTTGGACGATGATTTGTGCTGAAATACCTATGGTAGCGGCTCAAAATGGTACCTTTCCTAAAGCATTTTCAGTAAAAAATAAAAATGGCGCGGCCTCTACCTCTCTGTGGGTGAGTAGCCTATTTATGCAATTGGTTGTCTTTGTTGTTTATTTTTCTAATGATGCTTGGCTAACAATGTTAGCTATTTCTGCATTAATGGTTCTACCTGCTTATTTGGCGACATCGGCTTATTTATTACAGCTTTGTTTGTCGGGTGACTTTTCAAAATATGCCAATAAAGGTAAGGCTTCTGCTTTAATTAGTGGATTTATTGGATTAATGTTCTGCTTGTTTATGTTTTATGCTTGTGAAATTAAATATTTAGCGATGGTGCCTATTTTACTGACATTAGGTATTCCCCTTTTTATTTGGTCGAGATATCAAGAGCAGAAGACACTATTTAATCCAACAGAGCGTATTTTATTTGTTTTTATTATCTTACTGGATGTATTGACGATTTTTCTATATCTCAATAATTATATTGAATTTTAATTATTGTGCATAATTATTAATTGAAATTTTTTCAATGAAATGAATCAGATAATGGCAATATCAATCAATATTGATACCTATGGAGGTGTCTATGAAGTTTAATCATCATGTATTATTTGTCTCATCTGTGGGACTAAAAGAAGATAGCCCTGCAAAACAAGCATTAGGATCATTAAAACATGCAATTACAGAGCGTGGTTTAATCGCTCAAATTGCAGATAATATTGATCATGGGATTAAATATATAAAAGAAAGCCCTAAATACAGTGCGGTAGGTATTTTCTGGGATAAAAACAATCCAAAAATGAATATAGAGAGTGAAGCCTTTATTTCATTATTTAGAAAAAGAAACCCAACGACACCTATTATTCTACTGTCTGAAGAGAATATTACCGATAGTGTTTCTATTAATATTCTTAAAGAAGTAAGTGAATATATCTATCTCTATTCAGAAACCGCAACATTTACAGCTAATCGTATTTATACTTTAATTCATCGCTATGCAGAGAGCCTTTTACCTCCATATTTTAAAACATTAAAAGATTTCACTGAGGATGGTGATTACTATTGGGATTGCCCAGGACATATGGGCGGTATGGCTTATTTGAAACATCCTATTGGTATCGAGTTCATCAATTTCTTTGGTGAAAATATGATGCGTGCTGATATTGGTGTCGCAACGGCTGAAATGGGGGATTACCTTATTCATGCGGGGCCATCAAAAACATCAGAAGAAATAGCAGCAGAACTATTTGGCGCTGATTGGACATTTTATGGTGTTTCAGGTTCATCCGGCTCCAATCGTATTGTGGCACAAGGCGCTATTGGGGCAGACGAGATTGTTGTTGTGGATAGAAACTGCCATAAATCATTGAATCATGGCTTAACACTTTCACAAGGGCGTCCAGTTTATTTAAAACCTACACGAAATGGCTACGGTTTAATTGGTCCGATCCCAACCAAACGCTTAACACAAGCCAGTATTAGCAAACTGATAAAAGAGAGTCCGCTAGCCGAAGGTGCTATCAGCCCTGAACCGACTTATGCTGTCGTGACAAACTGTACTTATGATGGTTTTTGTTACAACGTAAATGATGTGGTGACAAATTTAGCAACCAGCGTACCTCGAATTCATTTTGATGAAGCATGGTATGCTTATGCGCGTTTCCATCCTTTATATAAAAATCGTTTTACGATGGATGTATCTGAAGATATTCCTAATTGTCCTACCCTTTTTGCCGTGCAATCAACACATAAAATGTTGCCATCACTCTCTATGGCATCGATGATCCACGTGAAAAAAAGCGAACGTGCGCCGTTAAATTTTGATGACTTTAATGACTCATTTATGATGCATGGCACCACTTCGCCTTATTATCCTATTATTGCTTCTATTGATGTTGCAGTCGGAATGATGAAAGGAGAATCTGGTTATTCTTTAGTACAAGAATCGATAGAAGAAGCAATTGCATTTCGTAAGGCCGTCGTTTCTGTCAAACGCCAATTAAAAGAGCAAAATGGTGATTCTGATTGGTTCTTCGATGTATTACAGCCAACTCAAGTACGTGATCCGAAAACTGGCGAAAATTACAGCTTTGAGCAAGCACCTCTCGATTTGTTAAGCCAAGAGTCTGATTGTTGGACATTAAAAATCGGTGATAAATGGCATGGTTTTTCTGATGAAGATATTGCTGATACCGACAGTATGTTAGACCCTGTTAAAGTAACAATTACCTGCCCTGGTATTACTGCCGATGGTCAATATCAAAAGATGGGTATCCCAGGTTATATCATTACTAAATTCTTGGATGAGCGACGTATTGAAATTGCAAGAACGGGGGACTACACCGTTTTAATCCTCTTTTCTGTAGGGGTCACTAAAGGTAAGTGGGGAACGTTATTAGAAAGTTTACTGACCTTTAAAAAGCTCTATGATTCCGATGCGTTAGCGATAGATGCTATTCCCTCACTAAAAGAAATCTCTCTTCAATATGCAAAAATGACATTAAAACAACTCTGCCAATCTATGCATGAAAAGATGGATGAGCTTGATTTAATGAAACATATTAATGATGCAGTAAATAGTGATCCAGAACCTGTCATGTCACCAGCGGAGGCTTATCAAAAAGTCGTTCGCTATAAAGCTGAACATATCCCTTTAGATAATTTTTCAGGTCGTATTTCGGCGAGTATGTTAGTTCCTTATCCGCCGGGAATTCCTGTTCTTATGCCGGGGGAACGCTTACCTAAAGGAGATCAAGGTATTATTGGTTACCTAAAAGCCTTACAAATTTTTGATAAGGCATTTCCAGGGTTTGAACATGAAATACAAGGGATCAATGTCGATGAAAAGGGTGATTTTTGGGTAAGAGCGATTGTTGAAGATGAACGCATTGCGAAAGAATTACCTTCACATGTGAAATTCAAACGCCGTGTGTCAGCAATTAAAAAAGGCCGTCAGTAATTAATGACAACATTATGATGCGATGAAAATATCTGGCGTGGGATTAGGCGCCAGATATTATTATCTTAAGGTAAGAGGTTTTTATGGCAAACAAATCAGAAGCCACATCGTCAAAGAATACCACCCACGCGACGAGTGATAATGGTGCAAAGTTGGGTTTATTTGCCCTGATTGCAATTGTTGTGGGCTCTATGCTAGGCGGTGGTGTGTTTAGCTTGCCACAAAATACGGCAGCAAGTTCAGCGATAGGGCCGGTTTTGATCGCATGGATTATTGCGGGTATTGGTATTTACTTTATTGCTAATGCATTTCGCTTATTATCTGATTTACGACCTGACCTTCAAGCTGGTGTCTATATGTACGCACAAGAAGGTTTTGGGTCTTTTATTGGATTTAATGTTGCATGGGGATATTGGTTAATGACCGCATTTGGTAATGTGGCTTTTGCTGTTATCTTGATGGATGCATTCGATCAGTTTTTCCCAGGTGTATTTACCGATGGCAATAATTTAAATTCCATTATTTGTGGTTCTATTTTAATTTGGGGCTATAACTTTTTAGTATTATCAGGAACGAAAGTTGCAGGTTTTGTGAATACAATGGGTACTATAGCTAAATTAGTGCCATTGGTCTTATTTGTTATTATTCTGGGTGTGCTGAATGATTATTACCAGTTATTTAGTAACTTCTGGGGTACATCACCACAAATTATGAGTACGGTGGATAATAAGGCAGAGCCAGTGTCATTAATGTCCCAAATACTGGCACCGATGACAGTAACCCTATGGGCATTTATTGGTGTTGAAGGCGCTGTCGTTTTATCTGGTAGAGCAAAAAATAAAAAAGATGTTGGTAAGGCAACCTTATTAGGCTTTTTATTAGCATTAATTATTTATATTTTATTATCCATCTTACCTTTTGGTATTATGCCACAATCACAACTGTCTCAATTAAGTAATCCATCAACTGCGGGTGTATTAGCCAAAGTTGTTGGTAATTGGGGAGACTGGTTAATGAATGTCGGGCTGATTATTTCGGTTTTAGCAGGATGGTTAGCATGGACAATGTTATGTGCAGAAATTCCGATGGTCGCAGGGCAAAAAGGTGCATTTCCTAAAGCCTTTGCACGCACCAATAAAAACCAAGCCGCAAATACATCTCTATGGGTGAGCAGTATTGTGATGCAAGCAGCGATGTTATTGGTTTATTTCTCAAATAATGCATGGAATACCATGTATAACATTAGCGCATTAATGGTTGTTCCCGCTTACATCACTACAACGTTATATATCACTAAGATTTGTATTAACCGTCAATATGATCAATATGCAAAAACAGGAAGAGGATTAGCCTTATTAAGTGGTGTATTAGGTGTTATTTTCTGCCTCTTTATTTTGTATGCAAGCCAAATTCAATATGTTGCATTAGTCCCAATTTTATTGACATGTGGACTGCCTGTTTTTATCTGGTCACGTAAAGAGAAACACGATAATAAACCTATTTTTCAGAAAAAAGAGACGCTTTATCTCGTTATTTTATTACTACTTGATGTGATAATTATCGGTTTACTGATGAAAGGAATTATCACGCTTTAATATTCTCTTATATTGCAATCAATAACCTCACGTACCATGGTGATGCGTGAGGTTATTTATCCTATTGATCTAATAGTGAATTATGGTTAATTGTTTTTTTTCTTACAGTATGACGTAAACAATAAGGCAAAAAGAATAAACTTAATGCAGTCATAATAGCCGTGGCAATTAATACAACAAAAAAAGCATTATCAAAAGCTAAATTTGCTTGAGATATCACAAGAGAAGCCACATCATTTGGTAACTCCTCTGCCACAATCAGGGCTTCGTCTAAACTGTCATAGGCCGCATCGTTGATAGCTAATGAGTCAGGTAGTACGAGCTTTAAAGTGTACACGGTACTCATCAAACTGCCCATAAATGTCACGCCAATCACGCTCCCAAGCTCATAAGCCACGTCTTCAATGGAGGCTGCCATTCCTGCTTGTTTATCTGCCACACTCAACATAATTGAAGTTGATGCAGTGGTAAAAATAATACCTAAACCAAAGCCGATTAAGAACAAGCTACCAATTAACACCATTGGCGATGTAGTTTGGTAAACGGCAATTAACCACAGGTTTCCCACTAAAGTAAGCATAAATCCGGCAATAATTAAGCGAACTTCTCCTAAACGCACTAAGAAATAGCCAGCTAATGGAGAAGCAAGTACGGAGCCAATAGGAATAGGTAAGATCACTAATGCTGCATTAAGTGGGGTAAAACCTGCGACAAGCTGTAAGCGTTGGCTGAGCAGTAATTCAATACCTACAATGATCACCATAGAAAGCACCGCCATTAAAATACCGATACTAAAAAAGCGGTTTTTAAATAACCCAAAATCAATCATTGGGTGAGTTTGTGTACGCTGACGCAAGGTAAATAGAGTGAGAAAGATCACTGCAATCACTGTGGCAATTGTGGCTTCACTCCACTGTGTATAAGGTTTTCCTATCTCTTTTAAGGCATAAATGGCGCTGATCAAACCCACTAAAATTAGTACTGAGCTTAAATAATCAATTTTATGATCACCATGTCCTGAAAATTTAGGGATAAGCCAAAAAGAAAACGGTAGTACAAAAAGAACAATGGGAACGTTAATTAGAAAGACGGAGCCCCACCAAAAGTTATTTAATAAAATACCACCAATTAAGGGCCCTAACGCCGCACCGCCTGAGGCAACAGCAGACCAAATTCCAATCGCAATAGCACGCTCTTGTGGATCGCTAAAAACTTGGCGCACTATTGATAGTGTTGCTGGCATACTCATTGCAGCACCCACGGCTAAAAAGCCTCGAGAGGCGATTAAAGCGGTAGCCGAAGGTGAAAATGCCGCACACAATGAAGCGAGTGCAAATAGCGGTAATCCACTAATAAATAATGTTTTATGACCAATCCTATCTGTGAGCATACCTGCTGCGGGTAATAATCCAGCAACAATTAATGGATAGGCATTCATTATCCAAAGTTTTTCTGATGCACTGGCGTTTAAATCATGAGTTAAACGTGGCAATGCGGTATAAAGCACTGTGACATCAACAACAATGAGAAACAGCATGCTAGATACCAAAAGTAATACTATCCAACGTTTATAATCTTTTATCATAGAAATCTCAGTTATTTTTATGTGTATTATTTTTACTAACGGCTACAATATAAATCCATACAGCCGTATTGAAAAGAGGTTTTTTATGGGACGTCAAAGAACGATTGATAGAGAAAAATTATTAGAAGCGATCTTCGATATCGTTATGGAACAAGGTGCCGCAGCGTTAACGATTGATACCGTTGCAAAAAAAATGGGGATCTCTAAAGGGGGGGTTCAATACTGTTTTAGCAGTAAAGAGGCGATGATTGATGCTATGTTTGAACATTGGGAAGGCAGTTATGAAACTCAATTTAACGAGATAGTTAAAAATGATAATTCGCCTGACAATCGTGTTGCAGCACATATTCATGCGACTCATCATCACGATAAAGTCTCTTTTGCCAAAGGCGCGAGTTTGATGGCGGCATTGCTACAAACTCCAGAATATCTACAAAGTACTAAAGAGTGGTATCAACAACGATTAGCGGGTGTAGATACGACAACAGAAGCGGGAAAACGTGCACGATTGGCATTTTTAGCGACAGAAGGCACCTTTTTATTGCGTTATTTTGGACTAATGGGTATTGATGATAACGAATGGCAATCTATCTTTGAAGATATTGATTCAGAGTTACTTCAGCAAGGTAAAAAGCAATAAAAAAGCACGCTGTTAATGAGAAGAACAACATGCTTTTTATTGAAGATAATCGGCTAAATGGCATTAGTAATACATAGCAATTAGCTTATTATCGAGCTCTTTAACGTTAACGGGGGTGTCGAAAATATCTTCGATAATATCCGCTTTCATGATCTCTTTGGGTGAACCGTGATAATACAATTGTCCGTTACGCATGGCTAAAATATAGTCAGAGTAAACAGAGGCAAAATTGATATCATGAATAACGATAATAATGGTTTTTCCTAATTCATCTGCGGCTTTTCGCAGAAGTTTCATCATTATTACCGCATGTTTCATATCAAGATTATTCAGTGGTTCATCAAGCATGACATATTCTGTATCTTGGCATAGCACCATTGCCACATAAGTGCGTTGGCGTTGCCCGCCCGATAATTCATCGAGATAGCGATGACGAAATTCAGTGAGATTTAAAAAAGCTAATGACTCATCAATTATTTTCTTATCATCAAGCGTTAAACGTCCTTTGCTGTAGGGATAACGCCCGAAACCGACTAATTCTTCTACGGTTAAACGACTAACGAATTGATTTTCTTGGCGCAGTATTGAAAGGTTTTTTGCCAGTACGTCACTATCTGTTGCCGCAACATCCATGCCGTTAACACTGACCATGCCACTTTCAGGTATTAATAAACGTCCAATAACAGAAAGTAATGTGGATTTACCCGCGCCATTAGGGCCAATGATCGAAGTAATACCGCCACGCTGAATTGTTGTTGTTATATTATCGAGAACGGTTGTGTCTTGATAACGTTTTGATATTTTGCTGATTTCAATCATATTAAAGTCTTCTTAACACCAAATAGATAAAGAACATCCCACCAACAAACTCAATCACAACAGAAAGTGTTCCTGTCATTTTTAAGCCATACTCTAAAACCAGTTGCCCACCGATTAAAGCGATAGTACCTAGTAAGAAGGCTACAGGCATCAAGAAACGGTGCTGACTGCTGCCACTGATATGATAAGCAAGGTTAGCCACAATTAAACCCAAGAAGGTTAATGGGCCAACTAAAGCGGTAGAAACCGCAACTAAAACAGAAATCAGCAACAGGATATAAGTGGTCTGTTTGCGGTAATTAATACCAAGGTTAATGGCATTCGCTTGCCCTAATGCCATCACATCAAAGCTATAACGCATACGCCAAAGTAAAACACCAACAACTACAATAATCGCTAAGGCACAAAAGATAAGATCAGGCGTGGCACGGGTGAAGGTGGCAAACATGCGGCCTTGTAAGATGGAAAACTCATTGGGATCCATCAAGCGTTGTAATAATGTGGCGGAACTGCGAAATAGAGTCCCTAAAATAATCCCAATCATTAGGACTAAATTAATGTTAAAGCGTACAGAGCTAAACAGCCAACGGTAGAGTACAACGGAAAATAGTACAAGCAATGTCGATTCTAAGAAGAACTTTGATAGGTTCAGCATCCACGATGCAGGCATATCACCTTCAAAGAAGACAAACACGGTTTGTAGCAATACAAATAGGGCTTCTAACCCCATAAGTGAAGGTGTCAAAATGCGGTTGTTGGCAATGGTTTGAAACAGAATAGTCGAAACACCTGCGGCAAAAGCTACCACAATCATGGTGAGAATAATGTAAGCGCGGTGAGTCAGAATATAAGAGATATTGCCATTTAGGTTTATCGTCATAAATAACACAATGGATAATAACGATGCCCCTAATAATAACCAGATACGAGACATGGGGGAGAGGCGCGTTTTCTTATGTTCGACAGCGCCAGTACATTTGCTAATTATGGATGAATTAACTTTTTGCATAACGTTGCTGCTTTAGTAGTAAGAAAAGGAAAATAATGGCACCGACAGCCCCTAAAATAACACTGGCCGGAATTTCAAATGGGTAGCGAATAAGGCGACCAATCACATCACACAGTAAAACAATCCCGCCACCACTTAAGCAAACCCAAGGGATAGTTTTACGGATATTATCCCCCATCACTAAGCTCACTAAATTGGGCACAATCAAACCTAGGAAAGGCAATGCACCGACAACAGAAACCACAACACCACTGATTAGCGCGATAATCGATAACCCTATTATCATGACTTTGCGGTAATTCAGTCCCACGTTAATAGAGAACTCTCGCCCCATTCCTGCAACCGTAAAGCTATCTGCAACCCAACACGCCATGATTGCCAGCGCACCGACAAGCCATAACAGCTCATAGCGGCCTTGTAATACACTTGAAAAATCGCCACTTGTCCATGCGTCTAAAGATTGCAATAAATCGAAATAAACCGCTAAAAAGATAGTCAACGCACCGATAACAGCGCTAAGCATAATCCCCACTAAAGGCACTATTAATGTCGTTTTTAAGGTGATCCTTTGCAGAAGCAACATAAACAACAAAGTACCAAGCAGGGCAAAAACAGTGGCGACCATCATTTTGGTGAAGATGCCTGCCGCTGGAAAGAGCAACATGACGACTAATAATCCAAGACTTGCAGATTGCGTTGTTCCGGCAAGAGAAGGTTCGACAAAGCGGTTTTGGGTGAGCAGTTGCATAATCAATCCTGCAACACTAATGGCTCCACCGGCGAGTAATAATGATAGAGTTCTTGGAACACGGCTGATAAAGAAGATATCGCGCATATCGGGATCAGTAAAAAGCGAAGCAGGAGTAATATCTCCTGCGCCGACAAATAGACTGATCATTGAGAGGATAGCGATAACCCCTATCCCCAATGATAAATGGAACGTTTTCATTCAGTTACTTTATTTTTTTGATCCAAGGCCTGATTAATTGTATCCATTAAACGAGAGTAAGTTTGGATCCCGCCAGAGATATAAATGGAACTTGCATCAAGATAGATAACTTGGTCTTTATTCCAAGCATTTACTTTTCTAACTAGTGCATTATCAAGAACTTGTTGAGCTGGTTGTGAATCTTCACGACCAATTGCTGCATCACGGTCAATGACAAACAGCCAATCTGGATTAAGTTTTAACAGTAATTCAGAGTTGACAATGTTGCCGTGTGAACCTGGGCTATCAAAAACATAAGCTGGTTCAAAACCTAATACATCATAGATAAAGCCAAAGCGAGAGCTTGGGCCATAAGCCGAAATTTTACCGCCACTGACTAAAACCACCATTGCTTTACCTGCGTCTGGTGTTTTGGCTTTTACGGTATCAATTTTGCTATTGAAATCAGCCAGTAATTTTTTAGCTTGTTCTTCTTTGCCAAAAATTTGACCTAATGTTGTGGTGCGTTCAGCAAGGCTTTCAACGAAACGCTTCGGATCGATATCCATTGAAATCGCAGGTGCAATTTCACTTAATTTTGCATACGCATCACGAGCACGACTACCACTTAAAATTAAATCAGGCGCTGTTGTGCTGAGCTTTTCATAGTTTGGCTCGAATAAAGCACCTTCATTGATATAGTCGTTCGGATTGGTGTATTTCTCTAAGAATTTTGGTAAATGAACATTCGTTTGTGGAAGACCAACAATAGAAACACCTAATGCATCAATAATATCAAGGGTTTCCATATTCATCACAACCACTTTTTGCGGGTGTGCAGGGATTTCAGTTGTCCCTTGGAAATGTTCAATCGTGAGAGTTTGTTTCTCCGCTGATTGTGCTGTTGATGCGTCTTGAGCGTTATCACAACCTGCGATAACAAGTGAAGAAAGCAGTAAAAACAGTGGGCTTAATGACTTTTTAAACATTCTCTTTCCCATATTGTTGCAACACGAAATAACACGGATCTTTACAGCAGTGGCTTAAATGTCGATCCACAAAGAAGGCGATAATACCATCAAAAACATAAAGAGTAATGATACTAATTCACATTCTCATAATAATAAAGGATTAACTTGACTAAAATGGCGAAATCTTGTGAGAGATCATTAAAGGAAAATAAAGAACAAATTTTGTGACGTGAAAGAACTCTTAAGATTATTTGCTCAATTTGTGAAGAGTGTCAAAAGAGCAGGTCAAGGAGAGACAATTCTGAACCACTAAGAAATATCGTTAGCTAGTATCATTGCGTATACTTCATTCAAGCAGAAACAATCCTTATTTTAATCTTACTTCGGTTTCTGTACTGACACAGTAATGAATGCACAAGAGAAAGCCTTGTTATCTCTAGGGTAAATCGTTGCCAACTCAAGAGGGTTTTATGCAAAAGAAATATATTTACTTATTTTGTTCTGCTGGCATGTCAACATCTCTTCTCGTGACCAAAATGCGAGCACAAGCAGAAAAATATCAAGTGCCTGTGGTTATTGAAGCATTTCCTGAAACCTTAGCGGCACAAAAAGGACAGGATGCGGATCTAATTTTACTTGGTCCACAAATTAGTTGGATGTTGCCTGATATCCAAAAATTACTCCCGAATAAACCGGTCGAAGTGATCGATTCTTTGTTATACGGAAAAGTAGATGGCTTAGGTGTGTTAAAAGCCGCTGTCGCCTCTATTAAAAAAGCATCTGCAACAACAAATTAATTTTATTTTTTATTTTTTTATTATTTCTATTTCAGTCAAAGAGCGAATTTTTCAGCAAGCCGAGCAATTAGCGGCATTTTAAGGGTATTTTTCTATGAGTAAGTTTATTGGTTCACTTGAAAAGGTACTCCTTCCTTTTGCGGTTAAAATTGGAAAGCAACCTCACGTTAATGCGATTAAAAATGGTTTTATTCGTTTAATGCCGTTAACCCTTGCAGGGGCAATGTTTGTACTTATCAATAACGTTTTTCTTAGTTTTGGTGAGGGCTCCTTTTTTTATTCTTTAGGTATCCGCCTTGATGCATCAACAATAGAAACACTCAATAGTTTTAAAGCCATTGGGGGGAATGTCTATAACGGAACATTGGGTATCATGTCATTAATGACACCCTTTTTTATCGGTATGGGATTAGCCGAAGAGCGTAAGGTCGATCCTATCGCGGCTGGGTTACTCTCTATCGCTGCTTTTATGACTGTCACACCTTATAATGCTGGGGGGGCGTATGCTGTTGGCGCCAACTGGTTAGGGGGTGCGAATGTTATTTCAGGTATTATTATCGGTCTTGTTGTGGCTGAAATGTTTACCTTTATTGTGCGTCGTAATTGGGTGATCCGCTTACCTGATAGCGTGCCAGTTTCTGTTTCACGTTCATTCTCGGCCTTAATCCCTGGTTTTATTATCTTATCTGTTATGGGAATTGTTTCATGGGGATTAGGACATTATGAAACACATTTCCACCAAGTTATTTTGGACTCTATCTCAACGCCTTTAGCTTCATTAGGTTCTGTAGTGGGTTGGGCGTATGTTATCTTCACATCATTGTTATGGTTCTTTGGTATTCATGGTTCACTAGCGCTGACAGCGCTTGATAGTGGCATTATGACACCATGGGCATTAGAGAATATTGCGATTTATACAGAGTACGGTTCTGTTGAAGCTGCATTAGCGGCAGGTAAGACATTCCATCTCTGGGCCAAACCGATGTTAGACTCCTTTATCTTCTTAGGGGGGACGGGGGCAACGCTGGGGCTGATTCTGGCTATCTTTATCGCATCTCGTCGCGCCGATCATCGTCAAGTGGCAAAACTGGCATTACCAGCAGGTTTATTCCAAATTAATGAACCGATTATTTTTGGTTTGCCTATTATCATGAACCCAGTGATGTTTATTCCCTTTATTCTTATTCAGCCTATTCTTGCCGCAATTACTGTGACGGCTTATTACTTAGGGATAATCCCACCAGTAACAAATATAGCGCCATGGACGATGCCAACGGGATTAGGTGCATTCTTTAACACTAACGGCAGTATTGCAGCACTGTTATTAGCACTATTTAACTTGGGTGTTGCCACACTGATTTATCTTCCTTTCGTGATTATTTCAAATAAAGCTCAAACTGAAATTGAAAAAGAAGAAAGTGAAGAAGATATTGCCAATGCATTGAAATTTTAAGTGATAGAAAACACAAGTGCAGAGGCTTCTCTGCACTTGCCAGTGTCAAAGAGGAAATATGATGTTAGATATTGAAAATGCCGTTGATAGCAGTGCAACTGATGATGAATTTGAAGAGATCATCATGGGGCTTATCATTAATTCTGGCCAAGCCCGTAGTGTGGCTTATGGCGCATTAAAAAAAGCCAAAGAAGGTGATTTTGATGGCGCTAGAAAATTAATGGAACAGTCTCGTGAAGCATTAAATGAGGCGCATAAAATACAGACTCGTTTAATTGGTGATGACCAAGGTGTTGGCAAAACCAAAGTCAGCTTGGTATTAGTCCACGCGCAAGATCATTTAATGACATCGATGTTAGCCAGAGAGTTAGTGACAGAATTAATCGAGTTACATGAGAAGATAAAATAAGATGAATACTGTGGTGGAGTCATTGAGAGCACAAAGCGAAATACGCATGGTCTATGAAGATCAGCTATTTAATGGCAAAAACTTTCATGTCTTTATTTATAATAAAACAGAAAGTGTCAGTGGATTGCATCAACATGATTATTATGAATTCACCATTGTATTAACAGGGCGCTATTATCAAGAGATTAATGGTAAAAAGGTTTTATTAGAGCGGGGTGATTTTGTTTTTATCCCCATAGGCTCTCATCATCAAAGTTTTTATGATTTTGGGGCAACTCGCATTTTAAATGTGGGTATTAGTAAAGCCTTTTTTGATAAGCACTATCTCTCGTTATTGCCTTCTTATTTTATTGCTTCGCAAGTTTATGAATTAAAAAATGAGTTTCTTTCCTATATTGAATCGGTTATTGGCTCATTAAATTTCCGCCATACCGAATTTAATGAATTTATTGAAATTGTCACCTTTAATGTGGTGAATAGATTACGACACCATCGAGAAAATAGAACACAAGATGATATTCCTTTATGGCTAAGAGACACAGTTAGCGAGATGCATGACAAACAAAAATTTGGCGAAAATGCACTGGTTAATATGGTAATGCTATCAGGAAAATCACAAGAATATTTAACCCGAGCAACTCGGCGTTATTACGATAAAACACCAATGCAAATTATTCATGATATTCGAATTAATTTTGCGAAAAAACAATTGGAAATTACAAACTATTCGATAACAGATATTTCTTTTGATGCTGGTTACAGTAGTCCAAGTTTATTTATTAAGACATTTAAGAAAATAACTTCGTTGACGCCAAATAGTTATCGAAAAAATTTGTGCAGTATTAAAGAAACAAACTAATTCATTATTAAGCGTAAGAAATTAATCAACAATAAAGATTAATTTTATTGAAAATAGAGAGAAAGAAGAAAATAAGCTTATTTTCTTCAGGGCTCTTTACGCCTTAATTTCGCCATTAATACACAAATAACAGCACTATTACGCTGTATGGGAGTATTTTATGAGTCATAAATTAAAAGTTGTTACCATTGGTGGTGGAAGCAGTTATACGCCTGAATTATTAGAAGGTTTTATTAAGCGTTATCATGAACTACCAATCACAGAGTTATGGTTAGTGGATGTTGAAGAAGGGAAAGAGAAGCTTGATATTATTTTTGAGCTTTGCCAACGCATGGTAAAAAAAGCAGGTATTCCTTTAACCATTTATAAAACACTTAATCGCCGTGAAGCATTAAAAGATGCTGATTTTGTCACAACACAATTGCGTGTTGGTCAATTGAAAGCAAGAGAGTTTGATGAATCTATTCCTTTAAGTCATGGCTATTTAGGACAAGAAACCAATGGTGCGGGTGGTCTATTTAAAGGTTTGCGCACTATTCCTGTTATTTTCGATATTATTAAAGATGTTGAAGAAATTTGCCCTAATGCGTGGATCATTAACTTTACTAATCCAGCAGGTATGGTAACAGAAGCGGTTTATCGTCATACCAACTTTAAGAAATTTATTGGAGTTTGTAATATTCCAATCGGTATGAAGATGTTTATTACAGATGTTCTGAAGCTGACGGAAAAAGATGAACTCTCTATCGATTTGTTTGGCTTAAATCATATGGTGTTTATTAAAGATGTCATTGTAAATGGTCAATCCCGTTTTCCTGAATTATTAGACGGTGTGGCTTCAGGAACATTAACTGCAGGCTCTGTGAAAAATATTTTCGACCTACCATTTAGTGAAGGATTGATCCGCTCTCTTAATATGCTGCCATGCTCTTATTTGCTGTATTACTTCAAGCAAAAAGAGATGTTGGCGATTGAGATGGGGGAATACTATAAAGGTGGTGCTCGCGCTAAAGTGGTGCAGAAAGTCGAAAAACAACTGTTTGAATTGTATAGAGATCCTGATTTAAATATCAAACCAAAAGAGCTGGAATTACGCGGTGGTGCTTATTATTCTGACGCAGCCTGTGAAGTGATTAACGCTATTTATAATGATAAACAAGCTGAGCATTATGTGAATATTCCTCATCATGGCCATATCGATAATATTCCAGCAGATTGGTCAATTGAAGTAACGGCTATTTTAGGGCGTGATGGCGCTAAACCTCATCCACGTTTAACGCATTTTGATGAAAAAGTGATGGGATTAATTCATACCATCAAAGCTTTTGAAATCGCGGCGAGTAAAGCGGCTATTAGTGGCGAATTAAATGATGCTTTATTAGCAATGAACTTAACACCACTGGTACTTTCAGATAAAGATGCAGAAGTACTTACGCGTGAAATGTTATTAGCGCATAAGGCACATCTACCGAATTTTGCTAAAGCGATTGCTGAGTTAGAAAAAGTCTCTCATTAATTGCCGGTAGAGAAAAATAAGTAATAAGGAGACAGAATGGCTGGTTTATTAATTGTGAATGCGGATGATTTTGGGCTTAGTAAAGGCCAAAACTATGGCATTGCAGAGTGTTTTCGTCATGGTGTTGTTAGTTCAACAACGGCACTTGTCAATGCCGAAGGAATTGAACACGCAGCACAATTGCGCCATGAATTGCCCGGTTTAGGTGTTGGGCTTCATTTTACTTTGACGATGGGTAAACCGCTGTCTTCTTTACCTTCTTTAACGCGTGAAGGTGTATTAGGAAAATGGGTGTGGCAAATGGCAGAAGAGGGTGATTTACCGCTTGATGAAATTCGTATTGAGCTTAACGCACAATATCAGCGTTTTATTGAGATCTTTAGTTGTGCTCCAGACCATATTGATAGTCACCATCATGTGCATATGTTTAAGCAAATTTTCCCTATTGTGGCGGAGTTTGCCAAAGAAAAATCATTACCGATGCGAGTTGATAGGCCACTTGCACATAAAGAAGGAATTGATACTCGAGGTGTGATTAGTAGTGATGGCTTTGATAGTCAATTTTATGGAGATGAAATCACTCAAGCATTGTTTTTAAAGGTGCTTGATGAATCGAAAGCGCGTCATGAACATTCTATTGAAGTGATGACACATCCTGCTTTTGTGGATAATCCATTGCGTGCAAGTGGTTATTGTTTTCAGCGTTTAACAGAGCTTGAAGTATTAACAGATAGCGCATTAAAGCATGCGATTTTGGAAAGAGGTTATCAGCTAGGAACGTATCAAGATTTAATGTAGTGGGTTTTTAGACAATCGGTGTCTGTGTTATTACCTGGTGTGGGTCTTTGGAAATTATAATTTGAATAGTTTTTTGCCTCTGTTTTTTATTAGACAGAGGTATTTTTGTTTTTACGTGTTTTTATTAATTAATAATAATTAAGTTACTGAAAATTAATTAATTCCTTTTAATGTGAAAATAAAATAAGCACATACCATAAAATAATATGTGCTTTATATTAATTAAAAACGATAACCAATATTGGCAATAAAGCCATCTAAAATAATTTTACTATCGGCATCTTTAAATTTAAAACGGCTATTTTCATATCCAAGAGAAATAGAAACCATTTCTGCTGGGTTAACGATTAAACCTGCACCCCAACTAAATGCATTTTTCTTTAGTTTTTTTAATTCTGAACTTTCAGATTTAAATTGTATTTGGCTCATACCCGCAGCTCCATAAACACTAATAAAATCATTTAGACGTATTGTAGGGCCTGCCATAACAGAGTAATAACGTGCATTTACGTCTTTAAAGAAAGTATTAACCGGCTTATTTAAGTCGTATTCATTTTGAGCATAAGTAGCTGTTGCTAAAATACCAAATTGTGAATTGATTTCTTGGCGAATAGAAAAAACACCTCCATGCATTGGATTTTGGCCTGCCATTTTGACTTGTGCATAACCTGCTGAAAGTGTGGTTTTCTCTAATTTAAAATCGTTTTGAGCATAAACAGAGGAAGTGGCTAATAAACCAGTTATAAATAAAGTTGATAGTAATTTTCTTTTCATTAGTTATATCCCATAAGTAAAATAATAAGAACACGCTATTAAGCGGAAGGGATTATAATAATGTGTCTGTTTTTAATGGAATAAAAAAGAGCACTCTTATTGAAATAAGGCTTTTTTATTAAAGTGATCCGTTAATTATTATCAATATTATATTGTTAATTATATTATATAAATATAAATCACTATGAGAATATATAAAAGACAAGAATAAAAATAAAGAAAAGGCTCTCTAAATAATGATAGAGAGCCTTTTTAGGTTTATTTAAGCCCTAAATCACTTTGCAAACTAATTACTTGATTTTGTAAATTATCTAATTCAAGTTGCTTTTGCATGACTGATTTTGAAGGATTATTTTGCGCTGCCTTCATTTGTCTATCAATTTCATTGATCTGTTTTTGAATATCATTTTGCCCTTTCGTTTTTTGGCGAATTTGATTTAACAGATTATTCATTGATTGATTTAAAGCTTGTTGACTTGCTTGCTTACTCTTGAGAGAGGCATTAGTTTGTTGCTTTTCTTTCTCGATAGCAGCAAGAACTGCTCTAAACTCAGTATTTAATGCTTTCTCATTAGCAAGAATAGCTTGTTTTTGCTCAATACGATTGTCATAAGTCCCTGAATAATTACAATTAAACTTAGTAATTATACTAACATCACCGGTTGTTGGATCACAATCAGCGGGATTGGTGACACAACCACTTAATAGTAATGTCATACCAACAAGAGAAAGAGGTAAAAATTTCATTATCATCCTTTTTAACGTTAACTAAGTTTTATTGCTGTACGCTGAGTATAAAGGCTATCAAGTTCTTCTTGTAAAGAGGCCACTTGTTTCTTCATCCCATCAATTTGCTTATCAAGTTGAGCGGTTTTTAGGCCATCTTGGCGACTCTGTGCTGCGATATCTCGCCATTCAGCTTCGCGTTTTTTCATATCCGCTAAGCGAGAGCGCAGTGCTACAATATTGGCATCAATACCTTTCAGTTGTTTCTCAGCTGCGACTTTATTGAGACGTTGTTGCTTCATGTCTTGCTCAATTTTCGCCAGTGCTCTCTTATCGTCATTAATAACGGCTCTTGCTGTATTTGATGCTCGTTGTAGATGCTGATTTTCTTTTTTCACATCGTCTATCATCGAATTGAGCATCGATTCTTTAGAAGCATAGTTTTGGCGTTTGTTATCTAAATAGGCATTGGCACCAATACCGACACCACAACCAGCGACTGCCGCAATGAGCATACATGCGCCTTTATTGCTCGAATTTGAGACTAAACAGCCTAATGCACCGATAGCCGCCCCTCCTGCACAAGCTGTAATACCTGATTTACTGAAAAATTCCATATCGCTGTTATTTTTCAAACGGGGATCCGCCCCACTGTTACTTTGACATCCTGATAAAGCAAGTACGGCACTAATGCTAAGTACCGCCATAAGTCGTTTATTCATACACCTATCCCAAAGTCTCTGTTATTGTTTTTTGCACGCTTCAAGCCATTCGTTCCGTGAAACTTTACCGTTAGCCCAATATCCTTGGAGTCCCTGCATATATGTTGAAAGGTACGTATTTAAATTTGATTTACCTCTGGCTTCCATCAATTGGCGTACAACGTCAACTTGAGGTTTTACTAAAGAGGCATCATATGTGGTTGCCATATCCACTAATGTGTCTGCGTAATAACTCACGACAAAGTCGAGGGTTTTCTTATGTTCGTTTACTTGTTCTTGGCGTCGTTCACATGTGGCATCTTTTGTGCCCGCAGGGCAGTTTTTTTCATGCAGTGCAATTAATCGATCATAGAATTCGCCATCATCTTTTAATTTGGTACATAAAAAAGCGCCTAATTGCAGTGAAGTACGGATAGCCTGATCACGTTGCTCATCACGCAGTTGTGCATTTGCTCGAAGTGTATTTTTCAATTCAGCTAACTGTTTTTTCAGCGCTTCATCTTGTATTTGGGTTGAGAGCGTATTCAGGCTATTAATGGAGTTATCGCTATTAGTTTTTGAGTTATTGTTTGCTGGCTTCTCATTCCCTAATTGTTGCCACTCTTTTTCTATCTCTTTAATTTTGTCGCGTGATGTCAACGCAGGGGCAACAATGGCTAAACGAAAACCTGTATATTTATTTTTATTTGCACCAGTGTTGGTGTAATAAGGCTCTTCTTGACGCCATGAACTGCGCATATCGCTCTCTGGGGTGAGATAGCTACCACCACGCACAATAAAGCCACCCGCTTGTCCGTGTAAGCGGTCGAGTTTATTTAATCTAAAAGGCTCAAACATCATTTCAGCGACATTACCTAACATGTCATGTAAACCTAATGGATTGGGTGATAACAAACCGGTGAGTTGTAATGAGCCATTAGCAGATTGACTACCTGCTGACCAAATATAGTTTTTGGTACCTTCTGGCATTGGAAAACGTATATCACGAAACTCGGAGGCTGAGACTTTTAAACCGCCACGTGCCGCAAATTCCCACTCAGTTTCTGTCGGTAATCTTGCAAAACCTTTTGCGCCATCTTCAACAGGTAACGCTTCGGGATGATTGCTTCTTAGCCATTGGTTGTATTGGTCAGCAAATTGCATCGCCTCATACCAACTGATGTTCACTTTTGGTAACCGTAATTTATTTGAAGCAACGGGGCACTCTTTACCATTAATTACGCTCTGCATGGCGTTATATTGCAGATCGGTAACGGGGTATTTCGCCATAAGGTAGTAACGGCCTTTTTCTTTGCCTTTTAATGGAAAGCTACCTGCAATATGTTCTGCTCGAGATTGTTCTAAATAGCCCCATTCATCACCTTCTTGCCCTAAGGTCACACTGTAATCTTGTAATGGCTGGCTTAAGGGTATGGTGACTTGGCGAAAAACCATTGAACCTTCACAAGGGAAAGGCAAGGTAACATCATCAGGCAACGCTTTTGGATTAACGAATTTATCGTCCCATTTGGCAGATGCGGTAAAACTGCTAGATAACAGCGCGAATGATAAAGTTAGAAGCGATAAATTAAATTTCACGTAAGCTCTCCGCAGGTTCAATCGAAACGGCACGCAGTGCGCCAATACTTGCCACGACTAAGGCCACCAGTAAGGCACTGCACATGGCAATCAATAAATCCCAAAACGTTAACTGACAAACAAAGGCTTGTTCAGGTAAATGTGTGCCTAATAATGTGGTGAATAAGGTACTACCGATGCCATAAAGCCCAAGGGCTAAAATAAAGGCAACGCTCGTTAATAACAGTGCTTGCAGTACAATATATAAAGAGACTGCAAATTGACGAAAACCCAACAGGCGTAATACCGCCATATCTTTACGTTTACGGTCAATATTGGCAAGGAATGCGCCAATTAATGAGGCAATACAGCCTAACAGTGATACCCAAGCAATCACGGAAAAAATAACATTAAGCACGTAGCTGATTGCTTTTACAGAGTCTATTTGGCTTTTTTGTGTCATCACATCAATGTGTTGTTGTCTAAACCAATCATCTAGTGGTGCAATGGCATCTAAATTTTTTGCATAAAGACGAGCTTTAGCAAACTGGGTTCTTGGCTTCGCTTCAGTGCCTTCTGTTACGCCAAAAATAGGCGCTTGATAACCATCTCGGTAATCTTCCATTGCCACTAAAACATCAAGAGAAACAAAGGCTGCCGCTCTTGAGAATTTGCTATCACTGATAATGGCGCCAACAGTAAAGGTACGTTTGGCTCGTTCATTAACGCCATTAAGCTTACGGCTAATAAATAAGCGCACATTATCGCCTACATTCGCCTGTAGCTTTTGTGCTGCATTGGCAGAGAGCACTAAGGTGTCTGTATTTTGGGGAATTTCGACATCTTCTAATAAAGGATCGTTTTTTGCTGTTGGGATAATTTCTGCATTATCAATAAAACGTTGACCATCAATCACAATATCAGCTTGAGTGTTTAAGCTGCGTGTTAATGGGATAACAAATCGAACTTCATCTTTGCGTGCAATGTCATTAAACCAACTTTGTGGATAATTGCCATTGCCTAACATACGTATTTCAAGGTTACGCGGATCATTTAAGAGTTGGTTGTGAAGTTGCGTCACAATGCCGTTTTTTAGCCCAAATAGCAGTAACAGTGGAGCAATAACGGAGACTAAAGAGAACACAATACAGAGCGCAACTTTGCGATCATAAATTAAGTCTCGCCAAGCGAGTGAACTGAGTAAGCCAAGGCGATTGGGATTAATGTTATTGTTTGATAAAGACACTACCGCCCCCTTGTAGTTGTGCATGATAGTGGCTAAATCCAAAACGCTCGACTAAAGACCAATCGTGACTGACAACCAGCGCAGAGATACCGAGCTGTTTTACCATTTCAACAATCAATGCATACAACGCTTGCGCATTATGAGGATCGAGAGCGGCTGTAGGCTCATCAGCCAGTAATAAAGCGGGCTCATGAGCGATTGCACGAATAAACGCTGCGCGTTGACGTTCACCAATGGAGAGTTGGCGAGGAAGACGACTAAGTAAAGGGCGTAATTGTAAATAGTCAATGGCGTGATCAAGCCAAGCGGAGTGTGGTGTTAATCCCAGCATCTTACGAGGTAATTGAATATTTTGCATGACGGTTAAAAAGGGAAGTAATCCGCCACTTTGGAGCATAAAACCCAATTTCTCAGCACGTAATGATGCGAGTTGAGCTTGTTCATTACTGAGTACTGCTTGTGTGATAATTAAATCATCACTGAGTTGAAAATGGGTTAATTCATTTGGGTGCAAGATTAACCCTATCATTTCTAATAAGGTACTTTTACCACAACCACTTAATCCGGTTAGTGCGCCGATTTCCCCTTTTTCAAGAGTCAATGAAGGAAGCGCAACACGAAAACCATGTTGCGCATCACCACGCGTAATTGCCATGCCTTCAATCTGGATCATTAAGGCAAGTTTTCTAGTGGAACAGGGTAAACATGATCGCGAGGATCGCTTTGTGGTGCAAGGGATATCCAACGATCAACATCTTCATTATAACGTTGATAATACTGTAATTTCGTATTTAGACGACGAATAAATTTCTCTTGCGCAAGACCATCCCAGCTTTTCCATGTCTCTTCATCTAAGCCAAGCACTTCACTTAAATAAGGGAGATTCTCGACATATTCACCGAGTAAGCCCATTTCACCCAATTTGGTCGCTGAACCTTGTTTGATTTGATTTGGATCGTTACCCATAGTGGCTGCAATCGAGCGTAAATCAGCAAACATATTGTCAGGAGAGATCAAACCTTCATTAGCGGCATTAACGATTTTTTTCATCACATCACTTAAATCGCTAAGCTCACTTTTAGTCAGTAAAACCTGCACTTCTGTCGTTGGGATATTTTGCTGTAATAAATCTCGATCACTTATCCATGCTTTAAAAACAGGAGGTGCTTTTGTGCCTTGCTTCTCACCTAAATAAGCTAAACGCATTGCATAACCTAAATCGTGTGCATCACTTAGTAAGGCATCTGTTTCTTTATTTTTGCTATAGGCAGGATCGGCATTTAATGCACTACCTACGGTGGCTTCACCACGATAAGCCGTTTGAATTTGAGTGGTTACAGCGGTTGCTAAACTATCTACCATACGACCAAAACTATTTACATCCCCTGAGTTGATAGGGTAGTAAAGGGATTTGTGTAAGAATGGATTAAGCGTTAATGCTTCATATTGCGTTTGAGCAGACGCATGATTTTTTGCACCTGATGGAGTTTTTAAATGCAGAGTATAAAGTGCAACACCGCGATAAGCCGCTTCTTGGCGAATTTGTTCCGCATCGAGTTTAGTGGATGAAAGAGGATCATCTCCCGTTAATGCGCCTGCATCGGTGATTAAAATAACGTAACGCGCACCAAAGCGTGTCCAATCAACATCATCAAGAGCTTGCATTACACCAGCATAAGCATCTTCATCAAAACGACTACTTGAGACTTTAGCTTGGCGTAATTCTTTAACTTTATTTAGGAAATCAGGGCCGTCTTTTACATCATTGGGATTTACAAACATTTTGCTGTCGTATTCCAATGCAGGAACGGCTTTGATATTAGAGCGAAATGCCACTAAACCAAATTTAACCTTATCCAACATGTTGTCTTTTTCGACTTGCGCATAAACCTTTTGAATCGCTTCTTTGGTTCTATCAATGTAAGGATCCATTGATATGGTTGAGTCGATAACAAACACGACTGCGGCAGAAAAGCCTTGCATCATATTGTCAGCATCTTTGCTGTTAGGTGTTGTAGGTTTTGCACTGTTTGGCGTTGCATTCGCATTCTGTGCGTCTTTGCTGTCTTTAGTTTGAGAAGAGACAGAGGCCACATTGAGTACTCGCACTTTATAGCCTGCATCAGTAAAGATTTCATCTGAGCCTAATACAGGTAACAGATAGAAATTACTTTTCTGATCAATCATATAATCTGGCTCTTTTGCTAAAACAGCCGGATTCACTTTCTGGTTTTTGATATCTGCTAAAAAGGGTTTGTACTGTTTTTCAGGGGTTGGACTTTCAAGTAAGCTTTCAACTGTTTGCTTATCTTTGAAAAACAGCATTGGGTTACGACCCGCAGGGTTAGTAAATGCGAGTGTTAGCTGCATTTTCCACTCTGATGTGCAACTTGCATTCATCCAACCACTGATATGCCCTAAGCTATCAGGGCCAACTTGTAGCCACTCGTTGGCACCTTGTTTTTGGCGTTGATAAACATAAAAACGGCTAAATGCAGGTTGCTCTTTACCTTTTGCGCCAATAGTGTCAGCTACTTGGCAACCTGGATAAGTTAATACACGTTGATAGAGAGTCTTTTTACCCTCTTGTAGTAACGGTTTTTTCTCTTCAGCACTTGCTGGCGCTGTCAGAATTAAACCGCTAAGAATAAGAGTAAGCCAATGCGCCTTTTTCATGAGACTTTCCTATTTTTTCAAAGCTTCAAGACGCGCTTTTGCGTCACTGTTTTGTGAGTCATGATTAAGAACCGCTTCGTACCAATAAATAGCCGTTTCTTTGTCTGCACTAAAGCAACCTTGTGCCGATGCGGTTTCAGGATCATATTCACGAGCGTAATTCAGTGCGATATCAACATCACCTGATTGTGCTTTATAAGCATATAAACGCTGAGCAACATCACATTGATTGTTCTGTTTCGCTTGTTCAATAGTGGCAAGAATAGTTTTGCTATCCGGTTGGCTCTGTATGCAACTTTGTACAAAGGCTAATGCTGTACCCGATTTCATATTTTCAACACTACATACACTAGGTGTTGCGGGTTCTGGTGTTGGTTGTGGTGCAGGTTCGCCAGCAGGATTTCCTCTTAGCAAGAAGAACCATGTTAAGACACCTGCTAAAATTAAGATCAAGATAATGGCCAAAATTAAGCCAATTTTCGATTTCTTCGGTGCAGGTGGTATTGGTCGTTGTGGTGGTTCATCTGCCTTGATTTCAGGGATAATCGGCTCTATTTCTTCAGGTTCAATTTTGAGTGGCTCTGGCTCCGGCGGAGTTTCTTCAATAATAGGAGCAGGCGGAACTGGCTGATTATCTAATGTCGCCGTTGATTTTAATGCTTCACTCTGACCTTGTGCTTGTGAGGCTAATACGCCATCACGAATACGTAATCGTCCGATATCTTGTGTTTCGTTATCGTCTTTTAACGTAAATTGATACGCCATCTGTAAGTTGCTAACGAGGGGATCAACGAGCGTTTTATCAAGAACGATTTGATAACCATCATCAGCATCTTCAAGTGAAAGTTGGTGGAAAAAGGCATTACCTACCCATTCCCCTTTATCATTTAAGAAATAGCGATCTTGGTTACGCTGAATACTTAAATAAACGGGGGAAGCGTCACCTTCCCAATTACGAATACTTAATACCGCAAAGCCGGGACGAGCAGGTTGTACGGGTTTTAATTCTGGATTAAACACGAATTATGACTCCACGACGGATGATTTCATGGTTTGAATTATTTGGCCTAATAGTGCGTTTTGCTCAGCACTGATCTCTCTTCCCGCAGAATGCCCTGCATTCTCAGTAATAACCGCTGATAAAGCGATAAGCCAATCAATCACAAATAAAAGGGTATAGTTAACAGGGTTGGTCGGTAAGCGGACTAAACGCTCATCATCACCCCATTGCACGCTAGTACTATCGGGTCTTTCAAAGATCTTATGACCAGCATTGATTTTGCTATCAGGCTTCTCAACACCGTTATCTTTGAAATTAAACCAAGTAATAAAATCACCCAGCACATTATAAACTCGAGATGATTGTTGTTCAGCTAAGTCATCACGACGAGCAATGGCTTCTGTCCCTGCAAGGGTTTTTAGCATGCGTTGTTCAACACCAAGGCGGTTGATAGCAGTGATAAGTTCATCAACTAACAGCACCATAATTTCTTGATCGATGCCTAAATAGGTTAACAAAGTACTGTTATCAGGCAGGCTACGCAGATGGTTTATCCATAATGCCATCACTTTTTTAGGGTAAGTAACCTCGTTGCCGTGACCTTTAGGGGCTTCATCTTCTTCTGGTACTAGAGAGATTGGCGCATCACTAAAGAGATCAAAAGCGGGTTGTTCCATAGCTGCAAAGGCGGAAACAGGGGCTTGTGTTGCCTTCTTGTCTGAAAGTGTATCGATAACCTCTTTATCCTGCATATACAGGTCGTAGAGTGATTTGCGAGACGGTAACAGGTAATCCAGTAACGCACCTTGTAAATAAGGGCGACTTTGCATAAAGCGTAAAATAGTGGCGGCATTGCGGCGTTTTACCTGTAATTCCTCTTCACCACCTGATTGATACCATTTTTCAAGATGATGACCGATTAAATCACGCTGAATTTCTTGCAGTTGCTCACTGATACGTTCAAGTTTTAGTGGTTTTAAGGCAACGGTTTCAAGATAATCAGCAAGGCGTTGCATACCACCATCGTTAAGCGACAACATGGCATCCCATGCTTGGTCTGGTTCACGAATATAACGTTGGACAGTTTCATCTTCAGCAAAGGTTTTTTTCATCAGATGTAGCTGAGAAATACTGTCTTCATTTAGAAACGTCTCTTTGCCATTACTGATTTGAATAAACGGTGTTGGTACGCCCGGTTTACGTACTAAAAAGGTGTTATTAAACGCTTCACCGTTGATCCAATCTGATGACATCCATTCATATTGGCCAAAGCGCTCTAACATCGCCATTTTGATCATGCCACCTTTACCCCATGATTGGCGTAATAACGCTTCATTCATGGTTAAGGAGTTGGTAATACGCATATCAAACATGGTCATAGCCCAAATCAAGCCAGAAGGGCGTTTAGCACGAGTTTGTGCATCTTTACCTTGCGTGTTATTGATCCATTCTGTGAGGACTGCACCGACTTCTTTTACATCGGATTGTTTGTTTGATGCGGTACATACCACTAACACATTCATCTCTTGGTTATCGGTATAACGCTCAAATAGATAGGCGACTTTACCCCGTAGAATAAGCTGTGCCAGCGGGTTTGCACTGTCATCGTTAACCTGACGACGCACATCAGCCATAGTTTCAACCCCTAAACGACCGCGATAGCCCGGAAAATCGAGCAGTTCAACGTGTTCAAACAGGGCTTTACTTGGTGCATCTAATAACGGAACGACTAATTCAACCGTCAGCGCAGTTAACTCTGCTAATGAAAGAGTCACAGGGGCATCAATACGATCCCCATGAACAGGACAAATGCTTATCTGGCTATCATTGGCAGTATTGAGACGTTCTAACATATCTACGTTCATAATACTGTCTTTTTGTACTAACACGCCGTCTTGCTCTTTGACTAAAGAAGAGAGCGGAGCCAAAACAAGAGATGCATTACCTAAAGAGGCAAGTGTGGTGCTAAAACGTTGATAAGCGGATGTCAGCTCTGCAATATCGCCCCATAAAACAGAAAAAAGTTTAGCTCGTTGCGCAATGCTGAGATAAGGCGCTAATTCAATCGCTTTAGGCCAATAGGTTGCTGCTAATTTTTTCTGGCTTTTTTCGGCGTGACGTTGCAGATAATCCCATAATGAAACGACATCATCGTGGGTGATACCCGCAACAGCAGTGGCACTACGCTGTGAACTTAAAGAATTGATTAAACGAGAAATTTTTTCTTCATCTAATTCAAAATCAATTTTTTCCTGATTAAAGTCATACAGATAAGCATTAGCAAGAATTTTAACAATTTCAATTTCGCTAAAAAGGTGTAGCTCAACAGGAAATTCTTGCGTACCTTTTGTGGCGTTGCGACTAAAGCGAGTCACTAAGCCTGTTGCCTCTTTACCGCCACCCGGTGGGTTGATATGGTCGATAAAATCAAGGGTTTTACCTGACATACTGGTTCTTAAACGACCTTCTTGTCCTGCAGCAAGGGCTGAAATCAGGTACGATTTTCCTGCTTGAGAAAGACCAAAAAAGCCCACAGACATTGGTCGTTGTGTCGCTAAACTGAGATTTTTTGCCATGTTACGGCTACGTCGTAGACGATAGATAAGGCTATCGGCTTCGGTATTTAAACGAGGTGCATTACCTCTTACTGCCGTTACCCAATCAATGGCTTTACCCGCGCCTTGATAAATGGCATCCCATTTGGCTGTTAACTGTTTTTCATCCATCATATTCATTTACCTAATACACTCCCGCTATCCAGCCAATAGGATGTTTCACCAATTCCACTATCTGCTAACGTATTGAGTTTGAAGCTTAAACCGTTCTTATTAACGCCACCTTTGCCATTAATAAGCTCCATCTCTTCAATACGTAATTTTTCAGATTTATTGTCATCATTATGGCCAGAAGCGCCTCTTTCTTCTCCAAGCTTGATATGCAATACGCTGTCTTCTTGGCTAAGTTGCTGTGCCAATTTTGGATTTTTAATGCGTAAGGTATAAAGTGGAGATGCTGGCCAACGGGCATTATCTAATTGACGGAAGCCTAAACGGATCCCGCCTCTGACTTCAAAATAGGTATCAGGATCGGGCTCAAATTTATCCTGAATATCACGGTAGTAAACGTCATTATCAGAAATGGTGTTGTTATTATCCAACATCCCTAAATAACGTACTGTTGAGTAAGTTTTAAAGTTACCTGTCGAGAAGTAGAAGTTGAGTAAACGTGCATTTTCAGCCATTAAACACAACATTGCACCGACCGCTGCTGTTGATTTTGGATCGTCAATACGGCCTTTTTTGTTGAATGGATACCAACCACCCGTTTTGTAGCCATGTAATGGCAGAATACGAGAAGGCGGTACCGGCTGTAATACTTTTAACAGTGCTTGAATACCCGGTAAGCGAGAAGGGCGACCCGTCAGTAGTAAAACATCACAGGAGTAGTAATAAAGGACTTCACACAGGGCTTTTAAACTACGCGTGATATTAATGCGTTCACCTGAAATAAATTCGGCGTGCAATTGCGCAAAGTTAATTTGTACAGGCACATTTAAAATGGAGAAACTCTCGCCACCACCAAGCTCTTTATTGGTTGCGTCATCAATATAACGACGTACATGCTCTGTCGGTAGAACGTTAAGTAATTCACCAAAAGTGCTGTTAATGCCTTCATGTGGAATTAATGGATCGTAGTTTTCGTATTGGCTTAAAATCTTTAACCCAATCGGATTAAAAATTTGTAGGGTAAGTTGTTGGCGCAATACTTGCTGACCCGCATCTAAACCTTCACTACCAAAAAGAGACGACATCAGGGCATCGGCATCAGAAATACCCGCATCCGTTAATGCGGTGCGTAATGCTGGCAGTACACAAATTTGGATGATATCTAATAAAATATCATCACCCGCAATTTTGAATCCTTCACGGAATAATTGTGTTGGAATAATTTTGACGTTGCTACCTGTGCCCGTATCCAGTTTATAACGAGTGATAACGAGATCGGTTGTTCCACCACCAATATCAATTGAGGCAATTTTTAACGTGCTATCACCCGTTAATGCGCGGTTATCTTCACGCACTTGGCTAGCAAAGAAGGCTTCAGTACGTTCACCAAATTTAATTTGTGTTTCGTTGTAGAGGTAAACTAACTGGCCACAAGTGGCTTCATCCCACTTCACATGGATGTTTGGCATTGGGATACGACATTGCTCATCTTTGCCATCAAAACGCAGTTTTTCGTCAGTTGGATCCCAACTCATTGCTTTCCAAATGAGTCCTAATGCGTTTTCCATGCACGTTTCAAAAATGGCACGCTCTGGTTTTGGCATCGCTGGCGGAATAGTCAAAATGATATTGCGCAATTGACGAGGTGCACTTGCGTGGCTCATTTTAAGGCGTTGAGCAGGGCTGTTCATTTGCGTTAATGCCTGCGCTAACACTTCGGTTAACATCATGGTCATTAATGAACTACGGGTATAGTTTGGCGTAAATACTGGCATGCGAAAGTCAGGCTCTAAACGGAATAACGGCTCACCGTGATCGTTTAGAAGGTATGTCATCGGAACCGCGGTTGCCAGTGGCTCTCTGTCTGTCTGACCAAAAGAGCGACTAAAGCGCCAGCCCGGAGAATACGGGGAATCATCCCATAAGTAGCGTTTAGGGCTTGAAATACCCGTTGAGCCTTCAGTACCTAAGCGTTGCGCAGCCATGCGGTTGGCTTCAGGGCCAACGCGGCCAATCGTCGGCCACATAAAGGCATTATTGCGACCGCTATTTACTGAGAAATCTTGTTTACCAAATTCAGCTTGCGCAAATTCAACACGGCTTTCAAATGGCTCATTATAGATTTGATAAGGGTGGCTTAAATCACGCAGCGTCATTTCATAGAGTTGCGTTAGCCCTTTATTATCATTGATGTGATCTTCAATTAAGATCCCACAGGTGCGTGAGTTACCCACATCAAGAATAAGATCAACTTCAATCGCGGGCTCTTGCGGTTTGGTTTCGTTAATTTTGATTTCAGGTAAGCGTAACTTCTCACCTAAGATATTGAGTAAATTAAGGTAATGTGCCTGATGTTGAAACTCTTTAAGTGCATCTTCAAGTTCATCATGGTACATCTTGGTCACTGCCAGCGCTCTTTCGCTAAAGACTTCCTTTAACCAACCATCAATCCACGGTGTTTCAAGGAAGTTCTCAACTTCATAGCCCAAATAAGCCAACGCAAAAGCGACACCAGAGCGAACATCTTCTTCGTTTGGCGCCAGATAAGCTGTATTGGCGCGATTCGGTTCAATTCGAGTATCAAATGCCACAACAACGCGGTGTGTATGTCCATCTTCATCTGGCTCAGATAGTTGATGGAACATCATTCTTACCCAGTTATCAGGGCCTTGAGAGAATGCGCGTGGTGGATTAAAACGGAAGAATGGCACCGGTAGCCATGTGTCATTTAATAGGGTTAATGACTCTTCAAGGGAGAAGCTAAATTCAGCCTCTCTCGGTGTTTGAGGCTGGTTTTTAGGTGCTGGGTAAAGATAGTTATCATCTCGTTCATTATAGATGAGTCGCATTAACGGGCCGTTTTCACCTTTTTTAACAAACTCACCGTACTCTTTGCGCTGTGGTAGCGTAAAACCGAAATCCAGAAACTGAATATTGCTGTCACGGATAAGGGTAATTTTATCTTTATAATCGGTCAGTGGTGCTAACATGAATTAATTATTCTCCCGCTTCATTGATAATGGGAATGGCTGACTGTTCTCATATTTCCCTTGGCAATCAGCAATATTTTGGCTTCCTGGTTGGCAAATAATATTTGGCATCAAATAGTTTGAGCCATCACTACACAGAGCCTGACCTTGGTTATCTATATTCAGGCCACCTTGATTGACGGCTGCGTTCACAGGGGCTTTACAGGTCACGCCATCACTGCGTGTCATGACGACTTGTCCTTTACCATTATCTAATTGATAGTTCAGGCTCAGTGGTTTACCTGTTTTTTGATCTTGAATACCTGCACCTGCTTTCCATTGGCCATTAAGGAATTGGGTTGAGCCATTGGCTAACGCATTTGCAGGGATAGTCAGTGGTGTTGTGTTATCAGCCGTAGCTGGTGGCGTGACATCTGGTGGTGCATTGGGATCAACAGGAGGGTTAGCCGTGTTGTTCTCATTCCCTGCGTTTTGAGGAGTATCTGTTTTCGGTTGCTCATTTTGTGTTGCGGGATCAACAGGAGGTACATTCGGTTTTTGTGCATTGTCGGGCGTTGCGCCTTCAGGTAAAGCACCTTGGTTATTATCTATTTGAGGATCAACCACAGGTAAACCAGTATTAGGATCAATTACTGTGCCGTTCCCATCAGTGCCATTAATCACATTCCCATTGGCATCAACGGTGCCTAATGTTCCTGTGTGAACTGTACCTGTTGGTATACCAACGGTATGGTCATGAGTCACCACCGTGGGGACTTTGGGCTTTTCAAGCGTAGGTTCGGGCAATTTAGACACTTCAATATCTGGCGTTTTAATATCAACTGTAGGCAGTGCTGGCGTTGAAAAACAGCCTCTTAAGAAGAAAATTGCGAGTAGAAGTAATAATAGAGGTAACAGCCACCATAAGAAACGCCACCAAGGGCGCTTAGTGTCAGTAATAATGACTTTTTCTTGCACTGGTGGAGCTACGGTTGATGTTGGTGCGATTGGCGCTACAGCAGGTTTTAAACAAGCAACAGGATCAACCCTAAGTTGTTGATTAGCACTGACAAAACCCCAGAAGGTAATAATAGGTTGGCCATCAACAATAAAAATATGGTTTTCGTCAGGAAATTGGATAGTTTTGCTGAGCAGGGCACCAAAAAGCTGACTTTCTTTACTTCCAGCCCTTTGCTGTTCTTGTTCACTAAAGGCGATTAAATCATCTTGATTCTTTTTCAGTCGCGCATAAGCGGCGGTGCGTTCTTTTTCTGAAGCCGCAGACCAAGGAATAACAGAGCCATCAATCGGTGAATACCAGTCAATGCGCTCGCCAGTTTCATTTGGTTGAGGAATAGCAAGACATTGAGAAATATGAGCCTTTCCTCTTAAACGCAGGGTTTCACGTAGCTGCAGAGCAGAGATATAAACAGCCTGTCCATTTTCTCCCATAGGGAGGTAACTTTCTAATTTACCACTTCGTAAGAATGCTTTATTCACGACGATCATTCCGCTAGGCAAGATTATCTATGGGTAAGTTGGCTTATCCGTAAATAGGCTTTAAGGCTAAAAATAAAGATATAAAATTTATATTCATTTTATATTATCAGAAATTGGGTGTCTATCTAGCGGATTATTTAGAGTTAATTAACTGATTATTATTAAAGGATTTTTTATTTTTCTTGAGTGAAAGGGGGAATATTAAGATGACGATTATCATAATTAAATAATGACATTACAGGTTGCGCTATATTTTCTTAAATACATGGATTAAATCACCGATATATTGGCTTTTACATTAAAAAATAATGAAATAGAAGAAAAAAAAGACAAATTATAAAAGAATAAACTATTGATGATCATCTCATCGTTGTGATTATAATCACAAAATAGGTTTATTCTGAATAATGAGAGAATGAGAAAAGAAAAAAACAGGCAATTAAGGAATGGTCTTAAATAGATAAGATATAGAGTTTGTCAGTGCCAATATAATAATAAAATACACGTAATACGTGAAAAATTCACCCTCAATGTGAAACCAAAGAGGGTGAATTAAATATTAGAAACCGTAATCAATCATTATTTACAGTTCTTTGGAATATAATCTTCAATCGCTTTTCGAGTCATTAAAGTAACTTCATTAGCATTACGCGCCGTGAAGACTTTTCCACCAGTGGTACTCGCCACACAGTTACCTGCACCTGTACCTAAAATATCAACCACATTAATGACGGCACGAGGGTGAGCGCGTTTTAATGTACGTGCTGCTGCGCATGGATCTTGATCGCATGATTCTAACCCATCAGATAACAAGACAATAATCGTGTCACGATTGTTGCCCTTGATGAGAGAGCCAGCTCGTTGAATAGATTCGGCTAACGGTGTACCACTATCAGGTTCAATACGTTTAATGTAGTTAAGCAATTTTGAGCGTTCATTACCGCCATAAGCTGGACTTGATTTCACTACACCGCAGTCTGATGCCACAACCGTGGTGACCTTCATATCAGAAGGAATGCTATTAATAATTTTTGTTGCTGCATTTCTTGCCACGGTGATACGACGAGGTTCTGCATCATAGCCCGCGAACAGTTTTCCTGTGCTTGAAATAAAGTCTAAATCGTCTTCCGTTAAACTCATACTCAATGCCATTGAGCCTGAAGCATCAAAAATAATGATCACTTGAGGTGCTAACTCTGGTGGACGTTCAGCTGGGCACATTTGCTTTATTTTACTGGCTAAGCGATTTTCACAGGTTGCATTTGCTGTTTTCTCTGTCACACCCGATTTTTTCAGTTCATCTTGCACACAAGCTTCTAGTGGCGTGAGTTTTTTCACTGGCACAGGTTTAGGCGCAGGTACTGGAGCCGGTTCTGGTACAGGTTCTGGGATAGGCTCTGGCTCCGGTACAGGCTCTGGAACGGGTTCAGGAATAGGCTCTTGCTCAGGGATAGGTTCTGGTTTTGGCGGTATGACAACGGCTGGTTTCTCTTCAATCACAGGAGGAACCACTTTCGGATCAAAACAGCCTTTTAGCCAAGATGCCAGTAAGACCAAAAACAGTAAGAATAACAGCAGTAATAACCAACGTAGCCAGCGATTACGTGTTTTGGCGGGCACATCGGCAAGTGCGGCACCCGCAGCCGCGGCACTTGCACCCGCAGTAACTTGTGCAATAGGGGGGGGCAATGGTGTGGTGCGTGGCCACCATGTAATAACGGGCTGTCCATTAATAACATAGACACTCTCGCTATCAGGAAGCGTTGATGCCGTATCTAAAAGATGGCGCTCTTCATCCGTGATCCTATTTTGTGATGCTAATAGTGCCGTTTGCGTTTTAATATCGTTAAGGCGTTCATCTAAAATACGTCTTATTTCTTGTTGTTCTTGTCCTTGTAACGATGTTAAAGCGACAGGATTACCAGAAACTGGAGAATACCACTCCACCACGTCATCCGATTTTTTCTCTGGCATTGCAAATAGAGAGCGGTACTTAGTCGGAAAATGTTGAGTCAGCAATTGAAGTAATTGCTGTTGATGCGTTAAGGCAAAATCGGCGCGGGTAATATCAGCCGTTAATCGTGAGATTCGATTCATATTTTCGAGAGCCTTATGTGACGGCTATATTCGTTTAAAGAAAGAAATTTAAGATAGTAATATTATTGACTATAACGGTTTTATAAAAAAGGTGAAATTAAAGCGCTCACTTTTTTAATATAAGACAGAATTACTTTTTATTTCTAAATTCGCTCAATTTATTTCTCTATTTTAACAGGGAAAATAATCCATTTGCTTATTTATCTTTACACCCATTAGGATGACGCATTTATGTTAAAGAGGGAGATCGCAAATTGGCAGATCTTCCTTATTGAGTACTGGTGAATATTGATATAGCACATAGAGCATCTTGGGGTTACAGGGTATGTTACCCACACTAAAAAATAGCCAAATCATTCGCTTTTAGGGGAATTTATTCCTCTCTTTACGTTGATATAACAGCAGGTTTCTGATGACAAATAAAATAAATAATAACCAATTACTTAATGATGTAACTCGCTACTGGAATATCCGAGCTGAAAGTTATAGTGAGTCGAATCAACAGGAATTGCTGAGCGAGAAACAACAGAAATGGCGTCATCTATTATTGGGGCATACCAAAGTAGGTGAAACCTTAAAAGTGCTTGATATTGGAACGGGGCCTGGTTTTTTTGCCATTTTATTAGCGTTATCAGGTCATGAGGTTACGGCAATTGATGCAACGGAAGGCATGTTGCTGGAAGCCAAACAAAATGCGCAAACGCACAAAGCAAATATTCAATTTGTTCGCGGTGATGTACACCAATTGCCTTTTGCCAGTGAACAATTCGATTTAGTGGTCAGTCGTAACGTGACATGGAATTTAAAAGCACCTCAAAAAGCGTATTCGGAGTGGTTTCGAGTATTAAAACCGGGTGGTAGTTTAATTAATTTCGATGCTAACTGGTATTTACATCTCTTTGATGAAAGCTACTGGCAAGGTTTTGTGGCGGATAGAGAGCGTTCAATTGAAAAGCAAGTTGAAGATCACTACGTCAATACAGATACCAAAGAGATGGAACGAATTGCTCGCCAATTACCATTAAGTCAAATTAAACGTCCGCAATGGGATATAAACACCCTGTTAGAAATCGGTTTTAGTCGATATATGATAGATACTCGTATTGGTGATTTCGTGTGGAACGAAGAAGAAAAAATCAATTATGGTTCAACACCGATGTTTATGATCCACGCACAAAAACAAAGAATAGATAATTAAAGGAGAATAACGTGAAGCCCTTACTTTCAGTGTTCCCAACGCTATTATTAACACTGGCATGTGCTTTTCCTGCATTAGCAGACAAAAGTAATAATATGTTGGATTATGCCAGCACAAAAGATATTCGTGATATCAACCCGCATCTCTACTCTGGTGAGATGGCAGCTCAAAACATGGTATTTGAATCCCTTGTATTAAATACCGAAAAAGGCGTTGCACCTTATTTAGCGGAGCGTTGGGATATTTCTCCTGATGGAAAGAGCTACACTTTCTTTTTACGCCATGATGTGAAGTTTAGTGATGGTGAGCCCTTTAATGCTAAAGCAGTAAAACTAAACATTGAGGCGGTACTAGACAACTATGAACGTCATGCGTGGTTAGAGTTAGTTCGTCAGATTGATAGCGTTGAAATTGTT
Organism: Proteus terrae; assembly: GCF_003144325.1. Taxonomy (GTDB): domain Bacteria; phylum Pseudomonadota; class Gammaproteobacteria; order Enterobacterales; family Enterobacteriaceae; genus Proteus; species Proteus terrae. Next base: position 163,368 of record NZ_PENS01000004.1, on the reverse strand, counting down.
GATGAATTCACTGTTAAATTAAATCTAAAAAATCCTTACTACCCAACATTAACGGAATTAGGTTTAACTCGCCCATTCCGTTTTATTTCGCCGAATTCTTTTATTAATGGCAAAACCAAAACAGGTGTTACGAACTATGTGGGCACAGGGCCTTGGATATTAACTGAGCATAAAAAAGACCAATATGCTGAGTTTAAAGTTAATCCCAACTATTGGGGAGAGAAGCCAGTATTAAATGGTGTGATATGGAGAGTGATCCCCGATAGACAAACTATGTTACTTTCTCTGCAAAAGGGGGATATTCAGCTTATTTTTGGTGCAGATGGCGACATGTTAGATATGGATTCATTTGAAGCTCTTATGGCATCAGATAAATTCAAAACTGAAATGAGTGCACCGATCGCGTCTCGTGCCATTGTGCTCAATAGTAGCCGTGCAATGACATCCAGCCAAAAAGTACGCCAAGCATTGCAATATGCGGTCGATAAAGAAGGAATTGCACAAGGTATTTTAGCAGGTAGCGAAAAAGTTGCTGATACTTTAATGGCGCGAAGTGTGCCTTACTGTGATTTTGCTTCGCCAACCTATATTTATCGCCCTACAAAAGCGGCTGATCTATTAGAGGCTGAAGGTTGGGTATTACCAAAAGGTAAGACTATCCGTGAGAAGCAAGGTGAGAAATTACAGTTATTACTCTCTTATAATGTAAATAATGCTGTTGAGAAAGAGATAGCTGAACTTATTCAAGATGACTTTAAAAAGATTGGTGTCGGCTTAACTATTTTAGGTGAAGAAAAACAAGCCTATTTAGATAGACAAAAAAATGGTGATTTCGATTTGCAATATTCGCTCTCATGGGGAACACCTTACGATCCGGCTTCGTTTGTTTCATCATTTAGAATACCTGCTCACGCGGATTATCAAGGGCAAAAAGGATTGGCAAATAAAGCTCAATTGGATGCAATGATTGGTGAGTTATTAATTACACCTAATGAAGCACGTCGTCAGGAATTATATAAAACCTTGTTTACCTCATTAGCAGAGCAAGCAGTTTATATTCCATTAACTTATTCACGTACCAAAGCTATCCATCGTAGTGAATTAGAAAATGTGGGCTTTAATCCATCTCAATATGAAATACCGTTTGAAAAGATGCGCTTTAAGCCTTAATTAATGCATCGATGGGATTAACTAAAATAAGCATGGCTCGTAATATTAACGAGCCACGCTGATCAAACCTTATGCTACGTTATATATTCTGGAGAGTGCTGGCTATCTTCCCACTGGCACTAATGATTTCATTTATAGCCTTTATTCTGTTGGAGTTAGCCCCATCTGATCCCGCGGAAGTCGCGTTACGCGTCAATGAAATAGTACCAACACCCGAAGCCATTGAAGGTATGCGCCATGAGTTAGGGTTAGATAAACCTTTTTTCACGCGTTACTTTTTATGGTTAATGTCAGGTTTACAACTCGATTTTGGTACTTCTTTTCTTACAAGAACCCCTGTTATTCAAGAGATGCTAAGAGCATTACCGCCAACACTTTGGTTAGCCTCAACGGCGCTATTCTTTACGATTATTCTGGCATTACCTTTAGCATTATGGTGTGTGGCTAAACCTCAAAGTTTTACGGATAAATGCATTCGTTTCATTGTGTTTATTTTAACGGCAATTCCTAATTACTGGTTAGGGTTGCTTTTAATTTGGGGAGTCGCTGTTTATTTAGATTGGTTGCCTGTCAGCGGGATGTTATCGCCACAGTCTGTTATTTTGCCTGCATTGGCACTCTCTTTAGGGTATATCGGTACTTATTTACGGTTATTACGGGGTGCGATGTTAAATCAATGGCATCAGCCTTATGTCTTTTATGCCAAAGCGCGAGGATTACCCGATAACCTTATTTTACGTCGCCATATTTTGCGTAATTCGTTGTATTCTAGTTTAACGGCATTGGGAATGAGCATTCCAAAGCTTATCGCTGGTACGGTGGTGATTGAAAATATTTTTGCTTGGCCGGGAATAGGACGACTATGTATCAGTGCTATATTTGGTCGTGATTATCCGATGATACAAGCCTATATTTTATTAATGTCACTGTTATTTCTCTTTTTTAATTTTCTGATGGACGTTATTCAAATGATGACTGATCCACGGTTAAGGAGATAATGATGTGGCAACTGTTTTGGCAACGACTTACAAAAGATAAAAGCGCACAATTGTGCTTATTGGTGATTATGATTGTGGTTATTGCAGGAATATTCGCCCCTTGGTTGGCACCGCATGATCCCACATTAACCTCTATACGTTTGAAATTTAAGCCAATGAGTTTTGATTATCCGTTAGGTACGGATAATTTAGGACGCTGTATCTTTTCAAGATTATTGTTTGGTGTAAGAACAACGGTATTTTATGCCTTATTAGCCATGAGTGTGACATTAATAATTGGTTGGTTAATGGGAATGTTAGCCGGATTTTTTCATGGCAAGACAGATACATTAATTATGCGGTTATGTGATGTGGTTTTGTCATTTCCAGCAGAAATTATGATCTTAGCGTTAGTGGGAATAATGGGACCGGGTATTGGTAATATCTTAATTGCCATTATTTTAGTGAAATGGGCATGGTATGCCAGAATGATCAGAGGGGTTGTTCGTCAATATTCTCATCGTAATTACATTGCATATGCACAGGTCATTGGCGCACCATCTAGTCATATTTTACGGCGACATCTATTACCTGTTACCTTTGCTGAAACTATTGTCTTAGCATCAACGGATATTGGTAGCGTTATTTTAATGATATCTGCTCTCTCCTTTTTAGGGTTAGGTGTACAACCACCCACGCCAGAATGGGGAAATATGCTCAGTGAAGCAAAAAATGTCATGGTACTACATCCAGAGCAAATGTTACCCGCAGGGATCGCGATTACCCTTGTTGTCACCGCATTTAATTTTTGGGGTGATTTTTTACGTGATGTGTTTGATCCCGATAATCGTCAGTCAGTAGGAGAAAAGCATGAACAACTTACTGACGTTTGAGCATGTTTCTATTTTTCATCAAGAAAGTGGAAAAAAACTGATTGATGATATCTCTTTCTCGATAAAACAAGGACGTACATTAGCAATTGTCGGAGAAAGCGGTAGTGGTAAAAGTTTGATGAGTAAAGCCATTATGGGATTGCTACCTGAACAATTAGCGATGTCAGGAGAGATTTTCTTTGAAGGAAAGAAAATCAGTCATGAAGCACTTTCTCAACGTCGAGCTTTATTAGGAACATCTTTAGGTGTGATTGTGCAAAATGGTATGAGTGCCTTCGATCCCTTGATGAGAATAGAAAAGCAATTTTGCCAAACTTTAACCTACCATTTTTCCTATTCTAAAAAGCAAGCCAGAGAAGAAACTCAGTCGGCATTATCTCATGTTTTTCCTTATCAATTTCAATCTATTATGCAGGCGTTTCCTCATCAATTAAGTGGTGGACAACTGCAACGTGTGATGATTGCGATTGCGCTTGCTTTATCACCGAAGTTATTAATTGCTGATGAACCGACAACGGCGCTTGATGCACCACTTCGCCAAGATATTTTAAAATTGCTTCATCATGTCGTCACAACTCATCACTCAACACTGATTTTTATTTCTCATGACTTAGGGCTAGTTAATGAAATTGCCGACGATATAGTCGTCATGCAAAGAGGAAAAATGGTTGAATGTGGCGATAAAATAACCGTTTTATCACACCCAACACAAGAATATACGCGTTATTTAATTAATGCACGCCGGCAGCTTTCATTACGCTTTGAGCAATTGATTAATAAAAAAACAGATTAATATCATCATAATAAAAGAGGGTTTATGTTATTAAACGTTGAGAATATTAGTAAGTTTTATACTCAAAAAAATAACACACTATTTGGTGAAAAAGTGAAAGTTATCGACTCACTCTCTTTTAATATTCATTCAAGTGAAGCCTTTGGTTTAGTGGGGGAAAGTGGCAGTGGGAAAAGTACGTTAGCGCGTTTAATTTGTGGATTAGAATTACCTGATAGTGGTGCTATCGCTTTAAATAATAAGCCTGTTACAAAACGACTTCATCGCCAAGGTATAATTAGTATCGTTTTTCAAGATTATATGACTTCCGTTAATCCGACATTAACGGTAGGCGAAATTATTGCTGAGCCAATTAAAATCATTAATCCAAGTATTAGCCATCAAGCATTGAAAACACTTATTTTTGCTTTTTTAGATAAAGTAGAATTACCTAAAAGTTGCTATACACGTTATATATTTGAACTTTCTGGTGGGCAGGCTCAACGAGTCTGTTTATGTCGTGCATTAGCGTCTTATCCAAAACTTATTGTATTAGATGAAGCACTTAGCTCTTTAGATATTCCCACGCAAGTTCAAATATTAGATTTATTAAAACAGTTAAAAGAAGAGTTTACACTCTCTTATCTTTTTATTAGTCATGATATTCAAACGGTGGCTTATTTCTGCGATAAAGTGATGTTTTTTTTACAAGGTAGGAATATTGAACTATGTGAGATAAATAGTTTAGGCAATGTTTCTCATGATTATTCTAAAAAGCTTATTCAATCTGTTATCTAATTAATAAACAGCAATACTTAAAAGTATTGCTGTTTGCCGAATATAATCTATTTAGAGATTATTCATTAAATGTTCTTGAACCGCTTTTGCATCGTTTGCGGCATTGAAATCAATACCAAAATTCAGCGTACCTTCTTTAAGTTCAATACTACGAGGCGTTGCTTTAGAGCAGGTAATATTCTGTATTTTTTCTTTTACTGTTTCTTGTGCGATTTTAGAGCTTTCACAGGTATTTATTACACCTTTTAGTCCCTCACTACAATAACTATCAATCCCTGTTGTTTTTAAATCATCAGTAGTAAATGCAGACCAATCAAAAGCGACTTTTATATTGGCATCGCAGCTTTTATTTAAATCAACAACACGAGATTGAATATTATCTTCAAATTTTTGGTGTAATTCTTTTTCTGCTAATGTCGCTGAAAAAGCAGAAGAGGAAATAAACAGCAGAGAAAGACTGATAGCAATATTTTTCAACATAATTAAATGCTCCAAAAAAGAATATATAAATTTAAATTAACTTATTAAAAATAAAGTAATAACTCGCTATAGCAATAGGAATATTATTGTTTTTCCTTTTTTCATTATTTTTTGAATAATATCTCTCATTATTAGTGAGATATCTTTTTATAAAAGGATGTTTATTGTTGAGATATTAATATTTTTATAAGTGATTTTACTTATTCAATTAGTTAAATGTTCGTTAGTTTTATAACGAACATAATCGATTCAGTACACCATTTAAATAACCCACAAAGCCAAATAAATAAATATCTATTAAAAACATGCAATTACATTATCTATGTAGATCTACATCACAAACTAATCTTATTGTGATTGTTTTTTCGTCATGCTCGAATTAACTTGCTAACTCGAAGTAGCAAAAATTAGCATAGCGTTAGCAAATGATGAGGGTTCGCATGGAACAACAATATTTTATTGGCGTTGATGTTGGCTCAGCCAGTGTCCGTGCAGCGGTATTTGATAGCAATGGAAAGCGTTTGGGCTTTTCTGTTCGCCCTATTGCTCAATTCCGTCCAAAAACGGATTTCGTTGAGCAATCGTCTACCGATATTTGGCAGCAGGTTTGCACTACCGTAAAAGAGTCGGTGGCGTTATCTGCTATTGATCCTATCCATGTGAAATCTATTGGTTTTGATGCCACTTGTTCTTTGGTTGCGGTGGATAAGGACGGTAAAGGGCTTTCTGTTTCACCAAGCGGTAAAGCTGAACAAGATATCATCATGTGGATGGATCACCGTGCTGTACAAGAAACAGTCACTATCAATCTCACCAATGATCCTTCACTGCGATATGTCGGTGGTGAAGTAAGTATCGAAATGGAATTGCCAAAAATTCTGTGGTTAAAAAATAATTACCCAGAGCGTTATGAGAATGTATGGCGATTCTTTGATTTAGCTGACTTTTTAGTTTGGAAAGCAACATCAGGGGATGTCGCAAGCACTTGTACATTAACCTGTAAATGGAACTATTTAGCACATCAGGGACAATTTAGTGAGAGTTTGTTAGCCGATGTAGGTTTGGATGAATTATTAGAAAAAGTACCACAAACCATTCTTGCGTTAGGTGAACAAGCGGGTTGTTTAGATGAGTCGGTTGCCAATGCATTTGGCTTGCACACGGGGGTCATTGTTGCTTCAGGCATTATTGACGCACATGCAGGTGGCTTGGCATTAACGGCATCACAACCTGAAGGTAGTTTGGCAATTATCAGTGGTACGTCTAACTGCCACATGATTGTGAGCCAATATCCAATTATGGTACCCGGTGTTTGGGGGCCTTATTTTGGCGCGATGTTACCCGAATTATGGCTAAACGAAGGCGGTCAAAGTGCTGCGGGTGCGTTAGTTGAATGGTCTATCCGCCGTCATGGATCTTGGGCTGAATTAGAGCAAGAAGCAAATGAAAAAGGTGTTAACTACTATGCCTTATTAAACGAAGCTGTCGCCGAATTGGAAGAGAATGAACAATATCCAACAGCACAGTTTCATGTTTTAGCTGACCATCATGGCAATCGTTCTCCGCGCGCAAATCCTGCAGCCAAAGGCATGGTAAGCGGATTAACGCTGGAAAGTGGTCGAGTTGCATTGGCTCGTTATTATCTCGCGACACTGCAATCTATTGCTTATGGTACACGCCATATTATCGACACGCTTGAAGATGCTGGACATCAAATCAATCGCATCGTGATGTGTGGTGGTGCAACGAAAAATCCATTGTGGCTACGCGAATATGCCAATGCGACAGGTCGTGAAATTCATTTAGCGCAAGAAGAAGATGCAGTGAATTTAGGGGCTGCATTATTAGGTGCAGTGGCATGTAAAGCCTTTGATGATTTCTCTAAAGCTGCCAGTGCAATGGTGCGAGAAGGTGGCATTATCACACCAGATAGCGACACGTTTGCCTTCCATCAGGCCAAGTACCAAGTTTATTTGCAGATGTATCAAGATCAGCAGCGTTATAACGAAATGATGTCAGATTATTGACCACTAATTTTTCCGATTATGAACCGAGTTTACCTTACCAGGGATATCTTATGTTGAACTTAAATCTACCAAAATTACCGACAACCATCACAGCAGGTCAGAAAGAGATCCTGATGGTTACCAACGCAGACTTACGCGAGCCTGCAAACGTAACGTGCTGGCCTGTACAGAAAAAATTTGAAGATAAACTGGCAGCAGCATTAGAAGCCCAAGGTTACAAAATGAAGCGTGCTCATGAAATTAATGAAGCTCGCGGTCATGGTTTTATCAGTAGTCAGCGTGAAGGTTGCGATATGTTTGCTGCAATCGATCCTGATGCACCAGTTATCGTGTTATTAACCGCATGGCAATATTCACACCATATTGCGTCTTCATTAGCACACCATCGTGGCCCTATTTTACTGCTGGCTAACTTTGATGGTACATGGCCGGGTCTGGTGGGCATGTTGTGTTTAGCGGGCACGATGACTAGTTTAGGTAAAAATTATTCACGTTTATGGTCAGAAGAGTTTGATGATGAATTCTTTGTAGATGGTTTAGCAACTTGGTTGAAATATGGTTATGTAAATCATAAGCTTAGCTATCTTACAGATATTGCGCCAACACACAGGGTAATGGCGACAGAAGCCGGCGAAGTGGGTCGTAAAGTCGGCGAATATATAATTAAAAATAAAGAAATAATCGGTTTGTTCGATACATTCTGTATGGGAATGATTAACGGGGTCTTCCCACAACAGGCAATGATCAATATTGGTATGCCAATTGAATCCCTTTCTCAATCTGCGTTACTGGTCGAAATGGCGAAAGTACCGACAGAATTAAGAGAGGCATGTTTACAGTGGTACGAAGATAACGGGATGACGTTTATGTTTGGTCAAGATGACAAAACTGAACTCACTCGTGAACAAGTGATGGAGCAGTGCGCCATGATGATTGCTATGGCGCGTTTCGTAAAACGTTTTGGTCTAACAGCGGTGGGTGTGCAATATCAGCAGGGCTTAAAAGATTGTTGCCCAGCGTCTGACTTTGCTGAAGGTGCGATTGGTTCAACCGCGCGTTTCCCACTGCCAGATGAAAACGGTGAGATTATCTGCCCTAACACACCAATTCCTTGTATCAACGAAGTGGATATGGGTACGGCTATTCCTCAAACGATGTTATGGCGTTTATTAACATCATTAGGATTACCTGCTGAAACCACACTACATGATATTCGTTGGGGTAGTGAGTATGAAGGAACATTCTACTGGGATATGGAAATTTCAGGCTCTGTTCCTTTTGAACACCTCAAAGGTGGCCTAAAAGGTGCAACAGGTTATCGCCAACCTCCGATGTTCTTCCCTAAAGGGGGTTCAACTATCGCAGGTCAAGGTAAAGCAGGGCGCTTATTATGGGGCCGTGCACACTATGAAGGTACTGATGTAATTATGCATATTGGTACAGGTGTGGCTGTGGAGTTACCTGAAGCAGAATTTGAACGTCGCCGTAAAGCAACTAACTACGAATGGCCATTATTGAACTGTACGTTAGATGGCGTAACTCGTGATGACCTTATGGCGGGACATCAAAGTAACCACATTACTGTGGCTTATGTTGATGAAGATAAATTGGCGTTTGTGCTAAAAGCATTTGTTGCTCAAGCACTGACTCAAGGTATCCAAGTGAAAGTGGCAGGCGATGCCATTAACTTACTGTAAGGAATTGATGATGAGTCAGCAAAAATACGTCGGTATTTGGCCTGTTATGCTAACCCCTTTTGATGCCAAAGGGGAGATTGATTGGGCGTCATTAGAGCGCCTTGTAGACTGGTATATAGATTCTGGTGTACATGGACTCTTTGCCGCCTGCCAATCAAGCGAAATGTTTTATTTAAGTGATGAGGAAACTCTAGCACTCACCCGTTTTATCGTTGAAAAAGCAGATGGAAGAGTACCTGTAGTTGCTTCTGGTCATACTGCAACAGCATTAAGTCAGCAAAAAGAACAATTGCAGGCAATGGCTGGCACAGGCGTCGATGGCGTCATAATGATCAGTAATCGCTTGGCTCTAGTCGGGGAGTCGGATGATAAAGCGCTGGAAACACTGCAAGTCTTAACCAATGTGGTACCAAAAGAGATTGATTTGGGTATCTATGAATGTCCTTATCCTTACAAACGCTTGTTATCGGAAGAAATTGTAGAGTGGTGTGCTCAAAGTAATCGCTTTACCTTTATCAAAGATACGTGCTGTTCTCTTCCGATGATAGAACGTCGTTTGGCATTATCAAAAGGGACTCGCTTGCATCTTGCAAACGCCAACAGTCAAACGCTATTAGCTTCCTTCCAAGCTGGATGTCAGGCATATAGCGGTGTAATGGCAAACTTTCATCCAGAGCTTTATGTTTGGCTTTATGAGAATTGGAAGGATAAACCAGAGCAGGCTGCGGTATTAGCAGATTATTTATCAACAGCAGCGATGACCGAAACACTGGATTATCCAGCATGCGCGAAATATCATCAGCGCCTGATTGGTAACTTCAGTACGCTGGTCTGCCGTTCCCGTAACAGCAGTCAGTTTGAAAACTCATTTTTCCCTTCTGCCGTCAATAGCATGACTGCATTGGGTGAGAATATGAAGAAGTGGCTTTCGTTAGATTAATTTAGGACACAGGAGTAGGAATATGCCTTTCGTGATGAAGGAAACCCAGTTTGTGCTTGATAATGCACATTCACTTTTTAATCACTGCCATGCTTCAACGATTGTGCGTGTGCCTAACTCTGAGCGTTTGTTAACCGCTTTTTTTGCTGGCGATAAAGAAGGTAGCGGTAATACCGCTATCTGGCTGGTAATGAAAGAGGGTGATCATTGGCAACACGCTCAACCTGTTGTTAAAAATCCGGGTGTTGCGCACTGGAATCCAGTTTTACATGTTGACCCATCAACAGGTAATATCTGGCTGTTTTATAAAACGGGTCCCGACGTACATAGTTGGACAACCCAATACGTTATCTCGAAGGATGGCGGAAATAGCTGGAGTTTACCGAGTGAATTGGTTTCTGGTGATGTAGCACCTAGAGGTCCTGTGAAAAATAAAGTGTTAGTGATGTCGAATGGCGAGTGGTTGGCACCAGGATCGGTTGAGGATGACCAATTCTGGGATGCGTTTGTCGATATTTCGAGTGACAACGGTCAACACTGGTTGCGAGTAGATATTCCAATTGAACATCATAAAGGTGAGCAAGCGGAACATGAAATCTGGCAGGGTTTAAAGGACGATGCCTTATGGGAGACTGATCTACAACGCGTTTTTCAATGGGATGGCGTGATACAGCCAACACTATGGGAATCCCGGCCTGGGCATGTGCATGCCATGATGCGGAGTACGCGCGGTACTATTTATCGTAGCGATTCAACGGATTATGGGCGCAGTTGGTGTCCAGCTTATGCAACAATATTACCAAATAATAATAGCGGCATTGATGTCGTCTCCTTCGCAGATGGTCAACTGGCATTGGTGTATAACCCGAACTCAGGTAACTGGAGTCGTCGTTATCCTATCTCTGTCAGTCTTTCATCCGATAATGGCAGTACTTGGTCTGAACCATTCGATTTACTCGATGGGGAAGGCGAATTTTCATATCCGGCTATTATTGCTGAAAACAATACCCTACACGTGACCTTTACTTGGAATCGAAAAAACATTGTTTATCAGCAATTAATGGCTACTCAATAAAAATGTGGAGAAAGGGTTTTATGAAAAAGAGTCTACTCGCAGCGTTGGCGATTACGATGACACTGGGCATGGGGAACGCAGTTGCCCAACAGTTAACGTATCCTACAAAAAATATTGATGTTGTCATCCCGAAAAATCCGGGCGGTGGTACTGATACTTCAGCGCGTACTATTACTGAATTTGCAAAAGATGTGATGCCAGCCGGCCGTATTTTCGTACCAGTCAATAAACCCGCAGGTAATGGTTTAACTGGGCTGATTGAAGTTGCGAATGCACGTCCAGATGGTACTAAATTAGTGATGACTACCGTTGAATTAGCTATGTTCCCACATCAAGGTAAATCACCGGTTACTTATAAAGACTTCACTCCAATAGCAACAACAATTGCTGACCCTGTCGTATTAGTTGTTAATGCTGATTCACCTTATAAAACGTTACAAGAGTTTATTGATGGTGCTAAAGCAAACCCAGGTAAGTTAAAAGTGGGTAACTCAGGTATGGGCGCAATTTTCCATCTAGCGGGTGTGAATATTGAACGTACCACTGGCACTAAATTTAACCACATTCCTTATAACGAAGGTACAGGTCCTTCAATCGCAGCATTAGTGGGTAACCACATCGATGGCGTATTAACCACACCAGGTGCGGTTAAATCTCAAGTTGATGCGGGTATTCTACGTGTTCTTGGTGTAATGGATGAGCGTCGTTTCCCATTATTCCCAGCAGTACCTACTTTCAAAGAAGCATTAAAATTAGACACTAACGTGAAAATGCGTGCTTGGGCAGTATTAGCAACAACCGCTAATGTGCCTGATAACGTGAAGAAAGAGTTAGTTGGCGCATTCTCTGAAGTGGTTCAAAAACCTGAATATCAAGAAGCACTGAAAAAACAAGGTATTATGCCTGTATTTATCACTGGTGACGATGCTTACCAAATGATGAAAGAAGACCATGAGATGTATGCTGAGTTAATTTCAGCAACCCTGAAAAAATAACTTTTCTATTATTATAAACCACCCTACCTGTTACGGCAGGTAGGGTCGGGGAGATCCCGACATGACAAAAATCAATACAATCATCGGTGCGATTTCAGTGGCTTTCGGGGCACTAATTATCTATCTCTCCCGTGATATGAGCATGTTTGATGATTATGGTGTGCCTGGGGAGCGTTTTTGGCCTTATGGTCTTGCCATCTTATTTATTTTACTGGGGATTTTTCAATGGATTAGTATCGTGGTTGATAAAATCAAACATGTACATAAGTCTGTTGACCTGAGTTCTACTGCAGTTAAACGCGCTTATGGCTTAGGCCTCTTTATGCTGGTCTATGCCGCAGGTCTGCACTTTTTTGGCTTTATTATTCCGTCACTGCTTCTTATCCCGGTCATTATGTGGCTGATGAATGAAAGAAAACCTATTGCACTGGTTGTTATTCCGGTTGTGATGGTTGCCGCCGTTTATGTCTTCTTTGACATTATCTTTAATTCACCTCTGCCAACCTCCGTCTTTTTTGAGTAAGCGGTAAAGGAGCTTTGAGATGGAAATACTAGACGCTTTAATGGTCGTTTTCACTCTGGAAACGATAACGATGATCCTGTTAGGGGTATTCGCGGGTATTATTATCGGCGCATTACCGGGACTAACAGTGAATATGGGAATTGCATTGCTTCTCCCATTAACTTACTCCTTCCAAGGAATGACTGGGATCCTCCTGTTATTAGGAATGTATTGTGGTGCCGTTTACGGTGGCTCTATTACTGCGATATTGATTAGTACGCCGGGTACTCCCGCTTCTGCTGCAACGGTATTGGATGGTTATCCAATGGCGAAAAAAGGCGAAGCAGGACGCGCGCTGGGTTTATCTACGATGGGCTCTATGTTCGGGGGGATCTTTAGTACGATTGCCCTGATTGTGATAGCACCTCAATTAGCAAAAGTGGCAACAGGTTTCTCTGCTGCTGAATATTTTGCACTCGCGGTATTTGGCATAAGTATTATTACCAGTGTATCATCGCAATCGATTGTGAAAGGATTAATGGGGGGGGCGATAGGTTTAGCTATTGCAACAATTGGACTTGATCCAATGACATCTGGACCTCGATTCACCTTTGATACTGTGTACCTAATGGGTGGGGTTTCATTTATTCCTATCTTGGTTGGTCTGTTCGCTTTCTCTCAAGGCTTGATTAGTTTTGAAGAAGAGTACCGTGAACGTAAGCAGAAGAAGAGCGAAAAAATTAACGCGCGTATTCACCGTGTATTACCGACATGGGCTGATTTTAAACGTGTGTTACCGACTTATTTCCGTTCATCTGCTATTGGCACAACGATTGGTGCAATTCCGGGAACAGGCGGAGATATCTCATCATTTATCTCTTATAACGAAGCAAAACGTTGGTCTAAACACCCTGAAGAGTTTGGTCACGGTTCACCAGAGGGTGTTTCTGCACCAGAAGCCGGTGCAAACTCAGTAACAGGCGGAACCATGGTGCCTTTAATGACCTTAGGTATTCCGGGTGATGGTGCAACTGCCATTATCATGGGTGCATTTATGGTTCAAGGATTGGCATTAGGGCCTCAGCTTTTTACTGACAATCCAGTTGAAGTTAACAGCATCTTTATTGGCTTGATGATGGCGAATATTTTCCTCGGTATCTTAGGTTTCTTATGTATGAAACTCTTTGTTCGAGTGATGGATGTTCCGCGTCGCGTATTAGTACCAATTATCTTTGTATTATGTAGTGTAGGTGCTTATTCTGTGAACCATAGTATCATTGATGTATTCGTGATGATGGGGGCAGGGTTACTCGCTTACATTATGATTAAGCTCGATTTCTCCATGTCTCCTGTGGTTATCGGGATTATCTTAGGGCCGATGGCTGAATCAAATTTACGTCGTGCTTTAATGATGTCTCAGGGTGATTTATCGATTCTGTATACACGCCCGATTACAGCGACATTCTTAGGTATTGCGATACTGACGTTGATCCTACCTATTATTGGACCTTCGTTAAAAGCGATGTGGAAGAAATGCCGGGCTAAGCCTGCTCAGTAAAGGTTAACTGGCCCTCATCATTAAGATGAGGGCAATATCAATATGGAATATTAATGGCAAAAACAGTTGAACAGATTGCAAATGACCTGAATTTGTCTATTACCACAGTCAGATTGGTATTAAATGGCAAAGGTGATCAATACCGGATCAGTGCAAAAACACAAAAGAAGATAGCGGACTATGTTGAGGTGTTTGGTTATACCGTCAATCATGCAGCTCGAAGCTTAAAACTCAATAAAACAGATACCTACGGATTGGTTATCCCTCGTCTTTCTAACCCATTCTTCGCCGCTTTGGCTGAAAAATTAGAGATGCATTGTCACCAGATTGGTTGTCAGCTCACGATTAGCTGTACCTATGGTGATATCAAAAATGAAAATAAACTCGTTAAATCAATGGATGAGCGTAATGTTGATGGTATTTTCATTGTCTCATCAAGCCGAAAAAATCAGCTACATCATGTGAAGCATCGTCAAAAACCATTGGTTTTTTTAGATAGAGATTTCTCTGTCAGTGAGGCTATTTGTGTCGCTTCAGATAACTGTGACAGTGGTGCTCAACTGACAAGAGCGATGATAAAGCTAGATGCGCCAATTCATTTTTTTGCGGGTGATGCATTATTACCCACCATCGCAGCGCGTTTGCGCGGTTATGTGCAAGCCATAAAAGGGCATTATGGTGATGATAACCGTGTCACTGTCTCTTATGCTGAGCATAATACGACTAAAGATGGTGAGCAGATGATGAAACAGTATCTGGAGCAACATCAGCAAATACCTTCTCATTTTATTGCCTCATCATTGCCTATTCTTGAAGGTTTATTGAGTGTTATTCGTCAGCGTGAAGGAAGTATTCCGGCTCATCTTCATATTGGTACCTTCGATGATCATGTGATGCTCAGTTTTTTACCTAATAATGTGTGGTCAATGAAGCAAGACGAAGCGTTATTAGTCGAAAAAGCCTTTGAAATCATGTCTGCAAAGATAGCTGGCACCGCAGTTAAATCCCCTGCATTAATAAAAACACAACTTATCGAGCGCCTAATCTCTACTCAATGAGTCAATTAAATCTCTTATTCGCCTCACTTTGTGAGTCGATTAGTAAGATTAATTGACTCATCATTGTATAAATAAAACACAATAGGAACATTTGTCTGCTCGTTTTATTGTTATTCTTTTTTTTACTTTTATAAATGCGCGCTACTCTACTTATCTCGTTTTAACAAAAATAGGGGCTCTTGATTATCTGCAATCAGAGGCTCATAATTTAAGCGGATAGTTCCATTTTATTAATATAAAAGGATATTAAAGAAAGATGAACGATGATGTTGACCGATGTCCTGAGTGTGAAGTAAGGGCATATTATACGAATGATTTTGTTCGTGTTTATCAAGCCTATTCAAATACTATTGCTCAGAGCGCAGTCGCAAACGGAACATTTGTTTCGCCCCCTTTTAGTATGACCCGTATGACTTGGGTAAAACCTTCCTTTCTTTGGATGATGTACCGTTCTGGTTGGGGACGTAAAGACGCTAATCAAGCTTCTATTCTTGCGGTTGATATTACGCATGAAGGCTTTCAAGAGATGCTGACACAAGGTGTTGTGAGTCATTTTGATCCAGACCGCTATACTACTGCTGAAGCTTGGAAAGAAGCGTCAGAAAACAGTAATATCCGCATTCAGTGGGATCCTGAACGTGATATTTATTTGAATCGACTCAGTTATCGTACTATCCAAATTGGTTTGCGAGATCAAGCAGTTGAAAAATATTGCAAAGAGTGGATTGTGAATATTACGGATATTACCGATAAGGTACGTAAAATTGATGCTTGTATTGCTAATGGTGATCTCGACACCGCATACAGCCTATTACCAGTAGAAAAATCGTATCACTTTGGTGAGTAATTCATCAAGATGTCACCCCGCTTAGTTGGCGGGGTAATTGTAAGATTGGATCAGGCTTGCACAAGTTCAGGACGAACACCTAGCGTATGGCAAATAGCATAGGTTAATTCTGAACGATTAAGTGTATAAAAATGGAAGTCTTTGACTCCTTCACGGCTTAAAATCTTCACCATATCAATAGCAATCGAAGCACCTACCAGACTACGGGTTTCAGGATCGTTATCTAACCCATCAAACATTTTATGCATCCAACCTGGAATTTTCACATTGGTTAAACCCGCAAAGCGTTTTAGTTGTTTAAAATTCGTGACAGGTAAAATTCCTGGTACAATCTCAACATCAATACCCGTTGAAACACAGCGATCACGAAAACGTAAATAGCTTTCGACATCAAAGAAAAATTGAGTGATCGCGCGATTTGCTCCCGCATCTACTTTTCTTTTTAAGTTAATTAAATCGGCTTGTGCGCTTTTTGCTTCAGGATGCATTTCAGGATAAGCCGCAACCGAGATATCAAAATCACCCACCCCTTTGAGTAAGTGAACTAAATCTGTAGCGTACATATCAGGTTTTTGAGTGTTATCTGGCAAATCGCCTCGTAAGGCAACAATATGGCGGATGCCACTTTGCCAATAATCTTGCGCGATATGTTGTAGCTCTTCACGGCTAGCATCAACGCAAGTTAAATGCGGTGCAGCTTCTAATCCTGTGCGCTCTTTAATTCCTTTGATAATCGAGTGCGTTCTATCTCGCTCGCCTGAGTTTGCACCATAAGTCACAGAAACAAAGCTCGGTTTTAAGGTATTTAAGCGCGCAAGAGATTGCCAAAGAGTATTTTCCATCTCTTCGGTACGAGGTGGGAAAAACTCAAAGGAAACTTGGATCTGACCATCAAGTTCGGCAAGATTTTGATTTAATGCTTCATGTTGGCTTGCGTGATAAAAGCTCATACCTGTACCTCATCAATCATGTCACTGTGTTGTTATTCTTATTTAAGTATCACTACTTATTTACCCATCTAACCATTTAGACGTCTAGATGTAGATTCTCTTAATTAGGTTATTTAGTCAACAACTATTCACCCTATTTTTGATGAGGATAATTCAATAGAAATGAGAGAAAACTTCATGTTGAAGTCTTCTTTATAAAGAAAATCAACTTCACCATACATAAGCTGTATAATTTTTCTTCTATAATTAAATGAATTAACTTATTGAAGGGCGGCGAAATGATCACCTGTAAGCGTGTGTATAACGATAAAGAGGGAACCCATGAAGGTTATCGCGTATTAGTGGATAGATTGTGGCCAAGGGGCGTGAAAAAAACAGATTTTCATTATGATGAGTGGAATAAAGAAGTTGCACCTTCGACCGAATTACGAAAATGGTTTCATGCTGGTGGCGGTGATTTTACTGAATTTACCCAACGTTATATTGAAGAATTGACAGGCGCTCCTGAACATTGGCGACCTCTTCTTGTAATAGCAAAAGAGCAACCGCTAGTATTACTTTATTCAGGTAAAGATGAGCAACAAAATAATGCAACCGTGTTAAAAGCTTTTCTAGAAAAACAATTAGCTCACTGTTAATAATGAACAATTTGAGCGTTTTGGTAAAAAAAGCAAAAAAAAGTGGCGCGGTATTAGGCGCCACAAAAATTGCTAATAAAAACATCGAACAGAGTCAGAGAATATTTTTACTACTCTTATGCAGTGTGTGTATTTGCCGCTAACCATTGACTAATACGCTGTTTTTGTTCGTCATTTAGCCACATGCCGAGTTTGGTACGACGCCAAATAGCATCATCAACTTCGATAACCCACTCATGTTTCACTAAATAACGTAATTCTGCTTCATACAGATTATGACCGAAGTTTTCACCCATACCTGCTAAATCAGTAATACCTTCAAGCAGTAATTCAGTGTTGCTACCGTAAGTGCGAGCAAAACGTAGTGCCAGTGCTTCTGGTAACCAAGGGTGACGTTGACGAATTAAACGAGAATAACCATCACGATCACAACCTTCTAAATTACCACCCGGTAATTGACCATTTTTAGTCCACGGTTTACCCATGTTAGGGAAGTAGCTCACGAGTTTATCAACAGCGTGTTCACCTAATTTACGATAAGTCGTTAATTTACCACCAAATACAGATAACAATGGTGTTTGGCCATTATCATCATGAACATCTAAGGTGTAATCACGGGTGATCGCTTGTGGAGAATCTGATTCATCGTCACATAATGGGCGCACGCCAGAGTAATCCCAAACCACATCTTCTTTAGTTAACTGCTTCTTAAAGTGATCGTTATAGACTTTCAGTAAGTACTGAATTTCGTTGTCATCAATCGCGACATCTTTAGGATCACCTTTATATTCAACATCCGTAGTACCGATGATAGAGAATTCATCCATCCAAGGAATAACGAAAACAATACGGTTATCTTCGTTTTGTAAAATATAAGCTTGTGGTTCGTTATGAGCGCGAGGAATAACAATATGGCTACCTTTAATTAAGCGGATGCCATAAGGTGATTTCAGTTTTAAGCCTTCATCAAACAGCGTTTTAACCCAAGGGCCAGCGGCATTGACAAGTGCTTTTGATTGATAGAGCGATGTTTCACCCGTGCGTAAATCTTGTGCTTCTACCATCCATAAATTATTTTCACGCCAAGCGCGAGTGACTTTAGTACGGGTACGTACTTCACCACCACGACGAACAATTTCTTGTGCGTTGAGTACCACTAAACGTGCATCATCAACCCAACAGTCTGAGTATTCAAAACCGCGTGTTAATTCTGGTTTTAAAACAGAGTTTGCACCGAATTTAATACCTTTACTGCTTGGTAGGCTGACACGTTTTCCTAAATGATCATAAAGGAATAGGCCAATACGGATCATCCAAGCTGGGCGTAAGTGTGCTTGATGTGGCAGGCGAAAGCGCATTGGAAATGCGATATGTGGCGCTAAGCGTAATAATACTTCACGCTCCGCCAGTGCTTCGCTCACTAAGCGAAACTCATAATGTTCTAGATAACGTAAGCCACCATGAATAAGTTTAGAGCTCGCGGAAGATGTCGCACTTGCTAAGTCTTGAGCTTCCAGCATAAGTACTGAAAGGCCTCGGCCAGCTGCATCCGCCGCAATTCCAGCGCCGTTTATTCCGCCGCCGATGACAATCAAGTCTTGAGTTTTCATAACATCCTCCTACGAATGCGCGAAACAATTCTTTAATGTTCGTTTTCGCTCATAATTGTAATGAAGTTTGATGAAAATGCCAACTATATAACTGATAAAAAACATAACCGCGTGATATGGATAACAATTTATTATCATATCCACATGTTTTGTGTGTTTATTAAAAATAAACAACATTGTTAATGTATTAATAAAAAAAGAGAGTCGGCATATCAGAAAAGAGAGTAAATAGAGTGAGTTAAATTGATTTCAGTAGAAAATAGGTGAAAAAAAGTACCTAAGAAGGTACTTTTTGAGGAGTTTATTCAATTAACATAATTCGAGTTGAACGTTGTGTTGCTCAACAATTTTTTGGATCCCTGCTGGTGGTTCTTGATCGGTAAATAAGTAGTCGATCAAATTCATATTGCCTAAATTCACCATTGCATTACGACCAAACTTAGAATGGTCTGTCACCAACATTACACAGCGTGAGTTTTCGATAATTGCGCGTTTAGTTCGAACTTCATGGTAATCAAACTCAAGTAGAGAACCATCCATATCGATGCCACTTATCCCTAAAATGCCGTAATCAAGACGGAATTGAGAGATAAAATCAAGTGTGGCTTCACCGACGATACCACCATCTCGTGTACGCACTTCACCACCCGCAAGAATTAAGCGAAAGTCTTCTTTGCCCATCAGTAACGTTGCCACATTGAGATTGTTGGTCACGATACGTAGGTTTTTGTGGTTAATTAAAGCATGCGCAACGGCTTCAGGTGTTGTACCGATATCAATGAACAGTGTTGCACCATCAGGAATTAAGCTTGCGACTCGTTGTGCGATACGTGATTTTTCATCAGACCACATGATTTTACGATCATGATAAGCCGTATTCACTGAGCTTGAAGGTAATGCAGCACCACCGTGATGACGTTGGATTTTGTTCTTTTCCGCTAATTCGTTTAAATCACGTCGGATTGTCTGTGGGCTGACTTCAAAATGCTCCACCAGTTCTTCAGTGCTGACATAGCCTTGTAGGCGTACCAGTTCAATGATGGCATCATGTCGTTGCGTTTGCTTCACAGGTATCCCCTAATGTTAAAAATATCATGTTAATTTTATTATGATCTACGAGATAATTGATGTCGATTATCCCACAAAGCCATCAATAAGCCGATAAGGAAGCCTGCAAAATGTGCAGTATTTCCGATAGAGTCACCTAAAACGCCCATGTAACCCGCAACAATCCACAAAATCGAAAAGCCGATTAAGCCTGTTGGAACACCAATACCTTTTTCTGGATTACGTATTCCTGTTAAGCCTACATAGCCAATTAATGCGTAAACAACACCAGAAAGTCCACCAAAATTAGAGTCTGTAAACAGTGATTGTGCCCAATTACTAAAGAGCGCAGAAACGAGCATGATGACAAATAATTTACCCGTACCTAATCGCTGCTCTGTTTGACTTGCGAGATACCACCACATCGCAAGGTTAAAGGCGATGTGCATGAGTGAGAAGTGAACAAATGCAGGGGTGATGTAGCGCCAAACTTCAAAGTTCAGGCTCTCTTTATAAGGCCATGCCAAATGGAGCATAACGTTATAATCGCCTACTACTTGTTGCCAAATAAAAATAAGGATACATAAAATGACCACCAGAACCGTTAATGGGCCTGAGCGTTGCACCATATTTTTTATCGAAAAGGCTGGGCGATATTTTATACCCGTATTTTTCGGATCTCCGGTTTGCCAACTTGCTGCTTGGTAACGTGGGTGAAAAGGCTCACGTAAAAAAGTATTTAGTTCTTTTTCAACCATATCCAACTGATGTTGGTCTTCTAACCAAAGTGAGATCTGCTGATTTTCATTTTTTGTGTGAATTCGCACACCTTTCGTTGTCATATAATTGACAAACAAATCAGCTGCTTGAGGGTTAGAAAGCGTAATAATGTGGATCATTAACAAAACTCATCTGTAGTTATTGCAGAGAAGTTATCGCTTGTGGAAACTCTCTTAGCCATGCTTCAAAACCCCCGTTGATACTATAAACGGTTTCAAAGCCCATATTGACCAGATATTGAGCTGCGCCTTGGCTGCTATGACCGTGATAACACATCACCATCACAGGAACATCAAAGTCAGCATCTTGTAAAAATTGGTTTAGCGTATCATTGGTGAGATGAAATGCGCCGGTAGCATGACCAATGCGGTAACTCTGAGGATCTCTAACATCAACTAAGATTGCTGATTGAGATGTCCAGAATTGATAGGCTTGTTCAATGCTGAGAAATTGAAACTTATCCATAATTGTCTTATTTATTATATTGTTAATTGATTTATTTGTTCTGAGCGAGAGAACGATACATTTATCATAACGTCAAATAGGTAAAGATGACGTTACACTTTGTAAATGATTATTTTAATAAACAAATCCCCCATGATATCAGTGCAGGTGAGTATCATAGGGGATGTGATACTGAGGGATCAGTAGTAGGAGTGTTCGCCACGTTGGTGTTCAGTTAAATCTTTCACACCTTTCAATTCATCTGGGAACAGGTTTAACAGCTCTTTTTCGATACCATCTTTTAAGGTGACATCAATCATTGAACAGCCGTTACAGCCACCACCAAATTGTAAGATAGCATAACCATCTTCAGTGATTTCCATCAGACTAACGCGACCACCATGGCCGGCTAATTGTGGGTTAATTTGTGATTGCAGTATGTATTCAACGCGTTCAATTAACGGTGCATCAGCATCGACTTTACGCATTTTTGCGTTAGGTGCTTTCAGCGTTAATTGTGAGCCCAGTTGGTCAGTGACAAAGTCAATTTCTGCATCTTCTAAGAAAGGTGCGCTGATGTCATCAACATAAGCAGAAAGCTTTTCGAACTTAATTTCAGTATCGTTTGGCTCTACGGCATCAGGTGGGCAGTATGAAACGCCACATTCAGCATTAGGT
Source organism: Proteus terrae (assembly GCF_003144325.1). Classification (GTDB taxonomy): domain Bacteria; phylum Pseudomonadota; class Gammaproteobacteria; order Enterobacterales; family Enterobacteriaceae; genus Proteus; species Proteus terrae. The sequence goes on along the minus strand of NZ_PENS01000004.1, from coordinate 141,432 downwards.
GTACCTGGATTGATAACGAATACACGAATTTGGGTGTTGGGTTCTTGGTTAGCCAGTAGTTTGGCAAAATGCGCCTGTGCGGCATCAGTAATAATAATCATATCGTCTTGCTCAATAGTTGACTGTTCTGGTTGGTTATCATACGCCCAATTGGCGGTTAACTACAAGGTTCGGCAAATCGCCCATACCTCAACAGAGCGTGCTCCCGCACGAAATAACAAGGGGACAATACTCTTTAATGTCGCGCCTGTAGTGATAACATCATCAATTAGTGCCAGATTTTTCCCTGATACCGACACTGTGTTATTTAATACAAATGCATTCTTTAAATTTTGTTGCCTTTGTTTGGCATTAAGATGCGTTTGCACCAGTGTAGCACGAGTTCTTATCAGGGTATCCGGTTGATAAGCACAATCTAGCCATCTTGCCAAAGGCTTAGCGATAGCTTCTACTTGCTCAAAGCCTCTAGACCAACGGCGATGATGATGCGAAGGAACGCTAATAATTCTGTCAGGTTTCTGCACCAAATTTTCTCGCCGATGTGAAAGCCATCGCAATAGAAAAAGTCGTGCAAGACATAAAGCTATTTGAGGGCGAGGTTGGTATTTATAAAGGTGTAATAATTTATTTAATGGCGGTTTATAGTCAGTGACCGTCAACATCTGTTTCCATAATGGAGGCGATTGCAAGCAGCGCCCACATAGCATCATAGAGTGAGATGAGGGATGTAAACAGCATGGGCAGCGGTTATGCTGTTTAGGTAAATGTCGAATACAACTCGAACAAATACCTTTAGTATCATAATGTAAGGGTTGGCGACATAACCAACAATATCCTGCTATTGTTATCCACATAATGAAAATCCCTGTACTAAGAGAAGAGAGCATAACAATGAACAAATTGTATTGGCAGACAATGGGTGAAGGAAAAACGCATCTTGTGCTATTACACGGATGGGGATTGAATGCAGAGGTCTGGCAATCATTAATACCGCGACTAAGCCCGCATTTTACACTGCATCTTGTTGATCTCCCAGGATATGGTCGTAGCCAAGGTTTTCCTGTTCTCACATTAAAAGAGATGGCGGACATTGTTTTTGCCAAAGCCCCCGATAATGCCATTTGGTTAGGATGGTCTTTAGGTGGATTAGTCGCTAGCCGTGTTGTATTAGATAATCCTAATAATGTGCAAGCATTGATTACGGTGGCTTCTTCGCCTTGTTTTGGTGCTCATGGGGATTGGCCGGGTATCAAATCTGAAGTGTTAAAAGGGTTTGAGCAGCAGTTAAACGAGAATTTTCATCGCACAGTTGAGCGTTTTTTAGCACTGCAAACATTAGGTACGCAAAGTGCGCGTGAAGATATGAAGGCATTAAAGTCAGTAGTATTAGAGCAACCACTGCCTTCTGTCGAAGTACTTAATGGCGGACTAGAAATTTTGCGTACTGAGGATTTACGAGAAGAGTTAAAAACGTTGAATTGTCCTTTTATTCGTTTTTACGGCTATTTAGATGGTTTAGTTCCTCGGAAAGTGGCTGGATTATTAGATGCTATTTATCCACATTCACCTTCTGTTATTTTCCGTAATGCAGCTCATGCGCCATTTATTTCACATCCAGATGAATTTACTCAAGCGTTAATTGAGGGTTGTGAGATAACGTTATAATTATCTTCAAAGATCTGTCTTTTTATAAGGGCAGATCTTTTTATGCTGATGTTATTTATCCAATGTCAATAGAAGTATGAAACGTGGGGGCATTTTTGATGGTGTCAGAAAGTGGGCAAGTGTGTTCAATAAAATCAATAAATGTCTGTATTTCCTCTTTTGTATTATCAGCTTGAATAAAGTAATGTGTTGAAATACGACTTAAACCGATTTTTACACGCTTATTCTTTCCCATATATCCATCAGGGTCGATCTCACCTTTCATCTCAATACGGATATTTTTAAGGTTAATACGGTGAAGCCGTGCAAAACTCTTAGCAACAATTCCTTTACAGGCGCCAATTGAGGCGAGTAACGCTTCAATTGGATTAACGCCACTGTCTTCCCCCCCATAAGCAACTGGCTCATCAACAATTAACGTAAATTGTCGTGAAGCACATTGCATTTGTAAGGGAGAAGATGCGTCATTAGTGATAACAGATGAAAACTCAATAATTGGCATAATATTATCCTTTAAAAAGGGAATGTTATTTTTATCACCCAATAAGTGATATTACTTATCATGCCAATTAAGCGTAGGTCATAGTCTAAAAATAACGAGTTTAGAGCGCATTTTTCGATAAAGTTAATTCTTATTTTATGTCAGCTGTAATAATGCTGCCCCTTTATTAAGGGCAGCAATAACTACATGATTATGCGAGTACGTTTTCGAGATGAAATGACGTTTCTAGGATCGGTGTATTTTTTATTGTGTCTGCAACAGGGCAAGTGCGTTCAATAAAAGCGATAAATGCAGCGATCTCTTCCTCACTATTATCTGCTTCAATAAAGAACTCGGTTGTAATTTTGCTAAAACCAATTTTGGCTTCTTTATTTTTTCCGGTAAAACCATCGGTATCTAATTCGCCTCTGACTTCAATGCGAATATTTTTAAGATTAATTTGGTGCATACGTGCAAAGCTTTTTGCCACGATACCTTTACAAGCACCTAGCGTACCTAATAGTGCTTCCACAGGGTTCATTGCACTGTCTTTACCTCCCAGTGATACAGGTTCATCAAGTAAAAATTGAAATTGGCGCGACGCGCATTGCATTTGTAATCTGCCTTGCTCGCCTGTGGTGATCGTTGATGAAAATTCAGTTATTGGCATAATTTTTATATTCTTATAAAGTGAAATTAAATAGACGTCTTTACGTCTATAGTTAATGGATTATGCCGTGATAGTTAGGAAAGTAAATCATTAAATAGGAAGATGAAAATGATTCATCTTGCGCATTAGATAAAAAAAATCCCCTACATAAAGTAAGGGATTTTCATGATGGTATTTATCAATTTGTTAGACTATTTGATAAAGCTTTGTCTGGCAGGCCGTGGCTTCTGGGCAACTTTTACAGCTGCCCGTAAGACAATCTTCAACATCGACTTCTTGAAGCTTCCCCATCAATGTGAGCCGCTCTAACATTGCTTGCACCAACGGTTCAGGCATATTGAGTTGATGGCTGATAAGACGGGCATCGGCTCGACCATTAAGGGCGATACAATCACGTACTTCTATCAAACTGGCCATCTTACTTTTCCTTTGTCACTTAGTGACAGCTACCTTTTGAACAACATTGTTTAGCCAATGATGGCTTATTGCTTAAGTTAATTGTTAGACGATTACGAGCATTACGCAACAAGATAAATAGAACTAAGTTAAATATAACAACCGCAGCAATGGTGATTGTACTGCTTTGTGGATGCTCGCTAAAGGTTGCGGTTTGATAGAACAGCGCAGCCAGTGAGTAAGCAATATTTAATCCCCAAAGAATAGAGAAGGTCATCCAGCCACGACTGGTTTCACGAGCGATAGCACCCATTACTGAAACACAAGGTACATACAGTAAAACAAAGATTAAGTAGCTATAAGCTGCAATGCCTGAGCCAAATTTAGCACCCATGGTTCCCATTGTGCCAGTATCCATTTCACCATCACCTTTACTAGCTTCAATTGGGTTAGAAAGTGCAGCTAAAGTGAAGGTCTCTTTTAAGCTATCCCATGTTTCACCAAAGGCATCACCAATTTCTCCCCATAGGTCGAATTCTTCAGGATCAAATGGCTCATTAACAATGCTTTCTGCGGTATAGAGGGTATTTAATGTTCCCACAACCACTTCTTTTGCCATCGCACCAGTAACTAAACCAACCGTTGCTTGCCAGTTATCATTGTGAACACCAATAGGTTGCAGTAATGGTGTGATCACTTTACTGACAGACGCTAATGCAGAATCATTGATGTTATCTGCAGGTTTACCAGAGAAGGTAAAGCTATTTAGCGCACCAATAAACATACTCGCAATAATGATGACTTTACCAGCTCGTACAACGAAACCTTTTAGACGTTGCCATGTTTGCATGAGTAACGTTTTTAGGTGAGGAACGTGATAAACAGGCAGTTCCATCACGAAAGGTGACGCTTCACCGCGCATAATGGTGTGTTTTAGTAGTAAGCCGGTGAGGATAGCAACCACAATACCAAGAAGATAAAGTGAGAAAACAACACTCGCACCGTTTTTACCAAAGAAGGCTGCCGCAAATACCGCGAAGATAGCTAAACGAGCACCACAAGACATAAACGGTGCCATTAATACCGTGATTAATCGTTCTCTTGGTGCATCAAGAGTACGCGCACCCATAATAGAAGGTACGTTACAACCAAAGCCGACAATCAGTGGTACGAATGATTTGCCGGGTAAACCCAGAGCCTGCATCAATCTATCCATAACAAACGCAGCACGAGCCATATAACCCGAGTCTTCAAGGATAGATAAAAAGAGATACATCATCCCGATTTGTGGCACTAATGGAAGAACTGTATTGATACCACCACCGACACCTTGAGCAAGGAAAATTGTCAGCCATTCAGGGAAGCTAAAAGTTGCGCCAATCCATTGAATACCATGAATAAAGATAGCTTCAGAGCCACCTTCAAAAGCAGGTTGTAATGCACCACCGATATTAATTGCGAGTACGAACATTAAATACATGACAAATAGGAAGATAGGCACGCCTAACCAACGGTTTAATATCACTTTATCGATATTTTGTGTCAGGAGATTGGGCTTAATGGACTCCATATTAATCACAGCATGACAGATGCGCTCAATATTTTGATAACGGGCATCAGCAATGACTAATTCTGGCTCATTATTATGTTCGTCTTGAATTCGTTGACGAATGGCTTTGATATCTTCACTGGTGACTTGAGCGCGTTGATGGGTATAGATATCCCCTTCTAAACACTGTAATGCCATCCAACGACGTTGCTGTAAATTAAACTCATCATGATTAATTTTTTCAGCAAGTGTCTCGACTTCATTTAATAGCCATAGTGGGTAAGAAGTCAGTAATTCTTGTGGTTTTTTCTTTTCAGCAGGGAAGGTATCAATAGCTTCTTTGAGTTTATCAATACCAGATGCTTTGGTTGAAACCATTGGAATAACAGGGCAACCCAGTTGCTCTGAAAGTGCGTTGATATCAATTTGCATATCTTGGTGTTCTGCAATATCGAGCATGTTTAATGCCACAATACATGGAATGCCAAGCTCAAGCAGTTGCAAGGTCAAATAGAGGTTACGCTCAAGGTTTGATGCATCAACCACGTTAATCAGCATGTCTGCTTCATTACTTAAAATGAAATGGCAGGCAATTTGCTCATCAAGAGATGTCTGTTCTGAAATTGTCGTTAAAGAGTAAGTCCCGGGTAAATCGACGAGCTCAATTTTATGATTTGCAGTTGTGAAACGACCAACTTTGCGTTCAACCGTTACACCTGCCCAGTTACCCACACGCTGACGAGAGCCTGTTAACTGATTAAAGAGTGTTGTTTTACCGGCATTGGGATTACCGATAAGGCCTATAGTGAGAGGAGTCATAATAGTGATGCCAATAGTTGTCTTGCCAGGTTGAATGAGAAATAACGATTATTTTTCGTTATGAACCACTTCGCTAAGATTAATGAGTGCGAGATCTTTTTTTCTCAAAATTAGGGACACTCGGTGCGTTTCTATTTGAATAGGATCACCCAGTGGTGCGATACGAATAACGTTAAACACAGCGCCAGGTAACATACCTAAAGATAATAGTTTCTGTCTGTATGCAGGGCTAATCTGAGGTGAGTAGCTCAAGATTTTATAACTGTGATTTGGGATCAGAGACATAATCGTCCTTCCACGAATATTGATACAAAAAATAATGATACTGATAATTATTAACACGTATGAGAATTCACACAATAATAGTCAGGATAATTATAATAAATATTTTTAATGCTAATGAGAATTATAATTATCCTTATTGGGTATAATTTAGCCTAGTCTGTGCTTATCTGCACTTGATTTAAATCAACCAGAGAAAAGATATTGGGATGAAAATAGGCTGTTTACCTTATCTGTTACTAGACAAAAACAAAATGTGAAGAGTTGAAATGTCAACGTAGCAACAAAATAACAATCAGTTAATAATGTTAACGGGTAATAATATAAAAGTAGATTTCAAGAATATGAAGAACGCGAGCTTAAGTAAAAAGCTCACGTTGTCATGGTGAATACCCGCTAATTAGTGGGTTTGCTGGTGGCTAAAAAGTTGGTAAATATTATTAGGGGTATAACTATCAGCTTCGTATGAAACGACCCAATCTGTTATTAGTGCAGTGTTGATAGGATAGGTTTCACCTTCTTGCATATCCTCAACATAAAATGGCACGTTGAGTAATTTTGCATAAATCGTGTCTCCATCTCTAGACTGTGGCACGAACCACATATGCTCTAGTTCTTTTTCTTCCCCTTCACCATAAGGAATGCCAAACTTGATCATAAACTGCCAAGGGTTTTCGGTCTCTTCAGTTTTGTCTTTTCCTAATAACTTAGAGAGAAAACCACTTTTTTTCTCAACAGGCGGTTGATTGTAGTTATCAAACATAGAAACGAAGTATTCCCAGCGTCGCTTGGCTTTTTCAGACATCTCGTAGGTTTCTTCATTACTGCGCAGTAGCATCATCGCTTGTTGTTCTTCATAACCTCTAAAGAAGGTTTCTAAAACAGGGTTTTCTTCATTGGTTCTAAATAGCATAGAAGAAGGATGTTGATGGTATTCATCACGATCAGCTAAATCACCCAAGAAAATACCATTTGGTGCGCCTTCCGTGTCATAACGCATTTCCTCTAAAGGTCTAAGGTTTTCAAGTGGTGTTGATTGATTGACATGGCGGATACCTTCTTCAAAAGGTAATGCGACAAGATACTCCAATCCTGATGATGTTTGGCCACAAAGCATCGGTTCACCAAATTCAATTTGGCGATGATTAATACTATTGTTAACAAAGCAGCGGAAGAGATCAGGAATACCATAGTAAGACTCAAGCATACTGGGAATAACTAAATCGACTTCGGTTAAGCCACAGCGCGCTAATCCATGAGTGTGAAACCAGAACATGGTTGGTGGGTCATTTTCTGTGTCATAGACAGCATGAATAACATATAAGCTTTCTACTTCGGGATAGAGATCTGGGGTCTCTAATTGAAAGCGTATCCACTCAGGCGTTAATGCCTTACCTGCCGCTGATTCATCTAATGCTAAGACCATTTCAGGTGCAATGATATTGAGAAAGTTCAGTTGATGGCGATAACTTGCCAAAGGATGCAAGGCTTCAGTAAAGAGTGTTTCTAATAATAAATCTTGAGTTGTCGCATTCGCATGTGCCAATAGTTGTGGTGTGAGTTCGTCAGTCGAATACATTGGGCGTATTTCGTAATCTTCATCACGAGGGTAAAGACAAACGAAAAAATGTAACTCGGCATCACCATGCTGGCAGCGATAGAAAAAACCGTCATCAATATTTTCACTTAGATAATTTATCTCACCATCAGTGTAATCGGTTTGTTCTTCTAGGCGTTGTTCAATAAGCGCATAGTTTAGTGGCTGTGCAGGGAAAGCCACTATACGAGAGGGCACTTTTTCTCCTTGCCCGGCTGCGATATCTAAGTACTGCTGTTTGTTATCCATATTTTTTATCACTCGTATATTAAAGATAGAAAAATAGGATATCAGGGATAACAAGAGAGGAATAGATGGAGTTATCTGAGCTTGAGGTGGTTAATTAATCTATTGTTAATAGTGAGGATTAATGAAAAATAAAAAAGAAAAAATAATGGATATCAATAAGTTATTGATATCCATTAGATGTAAGGTAATTAAGGCAAATGATTAGCCTTTTGATTATTTACCTTTCAGTAATTGCATGATGTCTTCAGTTTTTTCTTCATCGTCATCATCTTCAAACTCAATACCTAGCTCAACCATTAATTCGTCAATGCGATCAAGGGTTTTCTCAGTATAAACCTGCTCTTCTGCATTGAGTTTTTCACCGTTTTCAAGACGAGACAGTAATTCATCTAAACGTGTGTCGTTTTCTAACAGGTCTAATTCTTGCTCAGGCGTTAAACGAACCGGCTCTGCTTTAACTGACGCAGGTTTTTTCTTCACAACTTTTGGTGCATCGCCCACAATTAGAGGGATCGGTTTTTTGCTGCCAATGCGTGGATCTTTCGGCGCTGTATTTTTAGCTTGCTGTTTATTTTCCGCTTCCTGCTGACGGTTACCGGCAGGATTGCCACGGTGTTTCTTTTGACGTTTACGTTCACGTCCTTCCGCGTTCAGCTCTTCACGTGATTTCTTACGTGCTTTAGCTGCGGGCTTTCTTTTAATCATATTCATAATGGTAACTCGATAGTGATCTTCTTGGTTGCGCAATCTATCAGAAACAAATTTTCAATAAAAGCGCAAATTTAAGACAATTTAATTTTTGCTCACGTACAATGTGTGGTTCGTTTCACTATACTTTACTGTGTTGTGATATCAATTAACGACCAAACTAAATCAATTAACTTAAATTTCTATTTATTATGACATTATCATCTGCGCAATTACGTAAACCAGTATATTGGTGGGTTATTGGTTATGCGGCAATTTGGATCTTAGTGAGTTATCTTTTTGACCCTACTGTGCCTTATGATGCCGTAGAGGCTGTCAATTGGGGCACTAATGGAGGGTGGGGTTCCCCTAAAAATCCTTGGTTTGTTGGCTTTATAATGACACCAGCTATTTACGGTAGTATCGATTTTAGCTTTTATTGGTATTTTATCCACTTTATTGTCATTGCTGTTGGGTTATTAGGGGTTTGGAACTTAGCTTATAAGTTGACACAAAATACTAATTTAGCTTGGTTTGCTATGTTGGCGCTTAATTTATCTGGCGTTATCAACTTTGATATTATCCCTTATAACGATAATTATATTCTAGTTGGTTGTTGGGCATGGGCGTTCTATTTTTTCCTTTGTGCTATTAATGACAATCAAAAATATTGGATTGGTTTTGCGATTACGATGGGTATTGCCACAATGGGGAAATATTCATCATTAGCTTTTATTGGTTCTGTATTTTTATCAAGCCTTTTTGTACCTAAAGTTCGAGCAAGTTATTGTTCACCTTATTTCTATTTAGCATTGGCTATTTGGTTTGCTTTTGTTATTCCCAACTTTATTTGGTTATGGCAAACCGATTTTGCCGCTTTTAAGTGGGTCGATTCACAAATCGAAAACCGTTTTAATTTACGTACCACTCGTGCTGCACTCACTGTTTTTTACCCTGTGATTTTAATGTGGGGGATTTTACGTTTTTATGGTGGACGTGTAAGTTGGTCTGCTTCTAAAGATAGCCAATTACTCAATTTTATTTTTCTGTTTCCATTAACGATTATTTTTATTTGGTTTAGTTTTCATGAAGGGGGGCGTATCAGCGAGTGGCTACAACCCTTTATGTCGATTGCGACTGCGCTTTTTGTCGGCTCAATTAGTGTTATGCCCACACGTTCATTACGCGGTGCACTGTATGGTTTAGGTGTTTTCGGAATGTTGGTTGTTTCTGGTTATACCGTCGTTCAAGCCGCTAATGTGCGTAATGCAGGTCAAAAATTTATTGGTGTAAAAACCTTTGTGCAAGATGTTGAGCAAGCTTGGTATCAGCATTATCACACACCACTTGTGTATGTGGGTGGCGAGTATATGCATGAATGGATAACTTTTTATGGCAAAGATAGACCATTATCTTCACAGCCTTGGATATTAGAAGCAAATGTGCAGCCTCCTAATATTTATAATCGACATATTACACTTCAACAATTAGAAGAAAAAGGTGTCGTATTGATCAGTAAAGTCGGCTATTACTGTGAGAAAGCACATTTTGATGAAGGCTTAAAGCACTGGCCGAGTTTAAAAATAGCCGATACTCAAGAGATAATGTTTCGCGCTGAGCCCGATGCCATTGCCGAGCCAGTTTGTATTGCTTTTGTGCCGCCAAAAATACATAAGGATAAGTAGAGATGCGTTACGCTGATATTCAGGTTGAAACAGAAAGATTAAGATTGCGTCCTTTTGAAATGGGGGATGCTGAAGATTGGTTTAAGATCATGAGTTCAGCTGAAGTGACGCGTTATTGGAGCCATCTCCCTTGGCAATCACTGCAAGAAGCGCAAGAAGATATTATTCAAGATATCACGCATATGGAAAGAAAAGAGTATCTGCGCTTAGCGGTGATAGATAAAGCAACAAATGCACTGATGGGTATGTGTGTTTTCTTTAATCATTACCCAAATTCACGACGTGGTGAAATTGGGTATTGTCTTGATACCGCTTATCAAGGTAAAGGTGTTATGAAAGAAGCGATGGTGGCGTTTATTGCGTATCTTCAAACACATCTATCTGTTCGCCGTTTAGAAGCGGATATCCACCCTGATAATAAAGCATCAGCTGCATTGTTAGCAAAATTAGGTTTTGAGCAAGAAGGGTATCTAAAACAACGTTGGATAGTCGGTGATGAAGTCTCTGATTCTATTGTTTTTGGTTTGTTGTTACCCATAAAAGCAGAGTAATTGCAGAAAATAGAAAGGCACAAGTGGCATATAACACTTGTGCTTTTAGCTACTTAGCCAAAAAAGAGGCCTGATTTTTTAAGCTTAAAGCTTGGTTTACTGCAAAAATATCACCATGAACTTCTGGAATACCAAACGATTTTAACCGAGCGCTGTGTTTCTCTAAATAAGCTTGAGCATTTTCTTTTGAATCAAAAAGATAAATCCCACCCGCTTTTTGGGCTTCTTTATTTTCAGTCCAAATTTTCCAAATAAAACCAGGTTCTTGGTTGATTGATGCAGATAATGCATCCATAGCTTGTGTCATTTCATCATCGAAAGGACCATGATAAGGAAAATCTACTTGTAGAAGTACGTGCATAATCACCTCTTTTCTTATAAAAAACGGCACGTTATTGGTGCCGTTTTGTCTGTATCATGATGATCTTAATTTATTGAATATTAGAATAAAGAATTCAAATCAATCACATGAGTATCAATCAGCAATATTTTTAAAATAAATAGCAGTGAAACAATCACAACACATAGATTAATTTCTTTCCAGCGGAAAGTACCCACTTTCATAACACAATAAGCAATAAAGCCTAGTGCGATACCTTCGGTAATTGAGAAGCTAAATGGCATCATAACTGCGGTGATAAAAGCAGGAACGGATTCTGTTAAATCATCCCATTTAACGCGTGTAAGGCTGGATGTCATTAATACACCCACATAAATCAGTGCCCCTGCTGTTGCATAGCTTGGCACCATACCTGCTAGTGGTGACAAGAAGATAGCGAGTAAGAAAAGAATACCCACAACAACGGCAGTTAAACCTGTACGACCACCGACAGAAACCCCGGAAGTACTTTCGATAAAGGCTGTTACAGAAGATGTTCCCATTGCAGAGCCTGCAACAGAACTTAAGCTATCGACATATAACGCTTGTTTCATTCGTGGAAACTTGCCTTTGTCATCAGTTAAACCTGCTTTATCAGTAACACCAATTAATGTGCCTGAAGAGTCAAATAGGTTAACCAACATAAAAGCAAAGATCACGCCAGAAAGACCGATATCTAAGGCACCCATAATATCAACTTTACCAACAACGGTTGTGATAGAAGGAGGAACAGCGAAGATACCTTGATATTGAACATCACCTAAAAGAAGACCAATTACAGTGGTGATAACAATTGAGATAAGAATTGCGGCATGAATATTACGAGCAGCAAGAATAGCGATAATAAAAAAGCCTAATGCACCTAATAATACGTTATGAGAAGCAAAATTACCGATAGTAACGATGGTATCGTTGTTAGGAATAATAATACCGGAGTTTTTTAAGCCCATCATGGCGATAAAAAGACCGATACCACTAGTAATACCAACACGTAAACTCAGTGGAATATGGGCAATTATCCAGTAGCGTATACGAAAGAGAGTCAGTAAAAATAGCCCTACAGCACCCCAAAAAATCGCACCCATAGCGACTTCCCATGAGTAACCCATAGCACCAACGACTACGAAGGCAAAGAATGCGTTTAAGCCCATCGCAGGAGCAACAGCAATAGGTAAATTTGCCACTAATCCCATTAAAATACTGCCGAAAGCTGCAATTAAACAGGTCGTCACGAAGACGGCTTTGATATCCATATTGGCAGCAGCAAGAATTTGAGGGTTAACGAAGATAATATAAACCATCGTTAAGAAAGTCGTGATACCCGCAATCAGTTCGGTGCGAGCGTTTGTGCCGTGTTCTTGTAGCTTAAACAGGCGTTGGAGCAAACCCTGTGATCCAGAATTTGGTGATGACATGCTCATAGACAAAAGATCCCAAAAAAAATGTTTTTCGCTTTATCCTACACAAATAAAACAATGACTGCACCTAAAAAAAGTAATCGATTGCGTGGGGCGCTACAGTGAAGGCATCAAAAATAGATGGAGATATTTAATAAACTAAGTTTAGTTTAGTGCTAATAATTGTATGACGTCAAAATGGCACATTTTATTTGCTTTGTTAAAACTTGATTATATTATCTTGCTTGAAAAGTGAGCTGTTTTGAAGTTTTACTAGTTTTATAAATAACAGCTATTAAATAAGTTTTAATAAAGAGGTGGAGAAATTATGCCTACTTTATCAAATGAAAGGATCACGACATGTATTAGTCCCGAAATGAAAATTTTGTTAGAAAAGGCGTTATCATTATCAGGTTATACGAGTTTAAATGGTTTTATTGTACAAGCCGCTATTGCTGAAGCTAAACGGCTAATCGAGCAAGATATGCGTATTAAACTTTGTCAGAAAGACGCTTTAGATTCTATTAATGCATTAGAAAAACCAATCGAAATAAATAATCGCTTCCTTCGTGCCGCGCGCAAGCATAAGGAAAAAATTCTCGATGAAAATAAGTTCTCTGAATAAAAAAATACATGATAGAACATCTTTTGATTGTGGCGATAAAACACCTAATAACTACTTGAAAGTAATATTCAATCAACATCATAAAAAAGATTTAGCACGTATTTTTGTATTAACAAGTGAAATCGAACCTACAAAATTAAAGGATCTATTTTATTAATTGATGCTGTAAGAAAAGCAATAAATTCATCAGGTAATATTCCAATACCTATGATTATCGTAGGTGCAAAGCATGATATTGCAAAAAATCTGTATCAAGGATTAGGTTTTTTCTTCATTTAGCCAAAATGCATATCGTTTATTTATGACTATGGCGAATGCTAAAGCGGTAATAAGTCTAGTTGATAATGAATAAATTAATTATAAAGAGACTAGCTTATTTTATTAAAACAATAAGTTAGTCTCTTTTGTTTATCCCATTTCTTTCTTAACAAATGATTGTTGTTTAAACGGCAACACCATTTGCCAAAAAGGGCGTTTCTCTTTTTGTATTGAGAATAATTTAGCCACTCTATTGGCAATAATTTCCAATGAAAAACAGAGAATAAAATAGATAAAAGCAACGAATAGAAAAACTTCCATTGGATAAACCATACTACGGTTATTAACTTGGGTCGCCAAGAAAGAAAGTTCACCCACACCCACTACATAAGCTAGAGAAGTATCTTTAATCAAGGCTATCCACTGATTAATAAACGAAGGTACCATCATGCGTAATGCTTGTGGTAATACGATATACCACAACACTTGCCAGCGATTAAAACCTAACGATAATCCTGCTTGCCATTGCCCTTTTCCAATCGCCAAAATACCTGCTTTAACGCCATGCGCAATATAAGACGATGTAATTAAAGCTAACGCACAAATTACCGTGGTGATTTCAGGTATTTCCATCCCTAATACAACAGGCAATAAAAAATAGACCCAAAATATCAACATAATGACGGGAATTGCACGGAAAAAACCTAAAAAAGCCGCAAAAAGGTTAACCCAGCCCCCCCTAAGCATAGCCAAAGCAATGCCACCTAATGTACCCAAAATAATTGATGCAATACCTGCAATGATACTGATAAAGATGGTCAGTGTTGCACCTTCTAAAGGTCCGTCAGGATAAGCACCAAAGAGTAAGTACTGCCAGTTATCAGCAATAACAGTAAAGTCCATATTAATACCCTTGTGCTAGTTTACGTTGCTGATGCCATTGTCCCCAAGCTTCCATCAATGCGATTGCTGCAATATAGAGAACCGTTGCAACACCAAAGGCTTCAAAGGTGCGTAAAGACTCTGTTTCGACTTGTCTTGATGCGTAAGAAAGCTCCGCAACACCAATAGCCATAGTCAGTGATGAGTTTTTTATCACATTCATGTATTGGCCCAATAAAGGGGGCAGAGCAATACGAAAGGCTTGGGGTAAAATCACATAACGCATAGATTGCCATTGCGTTAGACCTAATGCTAAAGAGGCATACTTTTGCCCTTGTTTAACACCTTGAATTCCGGCTCTTAGCTCTTCGGCAATAAATGGCGTTGAGTAAAATGTCAGACCCACAATGCCCGCTAAAAACTCAAAAGAAGGCCAAGAAAGCGTTACACCTAAAAATGCAATCTCATGAGGGGTGTTTAACCATATCATGGCGCTTTGTGGCAAAATTTCGCCTGATGCGAAATACCAAAAGAATAACTGTACTAACAGCGGAGTGTTACGAAACAGTGAAGTATAAGCCGTGGCTAACCAGCGTAATGGTGCAAAAGCGCTATCTCTTGCAGCACTAAGGGCAAAGCTCATTAATGTTGCAATGACAATAGTCCAAAAAGAGATAAGCAAGGTGATTAGAAAACCACTCCAGAGCCAACTTAAATAGTGTGGCTCAAGAAGGTAATGTGAAAGAAATTGCTCAAACATATAATAGGCCTATTGTAGACACCAAACCCCGCAAAGGCGGGGTAGGTGTTTTAATAAAGGAATAACTTTGTTTTGATGAAAGAAGAAAGTTATTACACTTTAAAGATCAAGATTGTGGTGTTTGCTCTGATAGTGGGGCAAATTTAAAATCACCACGAGGTTGAGCCGATTTTGTTTCAGGGCCAAACCAACGATTGTAGATCTCGTCTGCTTTACCTTCTTTTTCCAATCTTAATAGGGTGTTATTGATTTCGTTAATTAAACGCTCTTCACCTTTAGCTGCTGCAACTGCTTGATATTCACGGGTGATGCTAAATGATGACACTTCAAAATCGGCTTTAATGGCATCAGGAAGATTTGCTAATAAACCCACTAATTTCGCATCGTCTTGTGTGATGGCTTGTACGTTACCGTTACGTAATGCAGCGAAGGCCAGTGGTGTATCGTCATAAGAGATAACTTTGGTGTCAGGATAGCGTTCACGTAATGTGATTTCTTGAACGGTACCTTTATCAGCCCCAATACGCAGTGAGTGAATTTGTTCTGGGTTGGTTAAAACCCCTTTACGTGCAATAAATTTTTGTCCAGTTGCAAAGTAAGGAACAGAGAAATCGACTTGTTTAGCTCGTTCATCGGTAATGGTGAAATTTGCAGCGATTAAATCAACTTTTTTAGAGCTTAAAAGTGGAATACGGTTTGCTGGGTTTGTTGGACGCAGTTCCAGTTTTACATCTAGATCTTTGGCGATCTCATTGGCGATATCTGCATCATAACCTGCGAGTTTTTTAGTTTGAGGATCAATAAACCCAAACGGAGGATTACTGTCAAAAATCGCGATACGTACTACACCTGCTTTTTTTATATCATCGAGCTTATCTGCTTTTGCAATACCAGAGAAAAGTACAGAGCTTGCAATTAATGCGGTTGCCAAGACACGTAATTTCATTATTCACCCCAAAGAAAAGAATTATCATCGTTATGTTGGATATCACGCTATCAAGTTGATCTAAGTTCATAAAATAATAAAAATTGATATGGATATGCTTTTAAGGAATAAGGTGAGAAAAAGTGTTGAGCTAGAATGGTATTAATTTATGAGTGAATAAAAAAACAGCGACATAAGCGTCGCTGTTTTGAAGAGAAGGAAAAGAGAGAAAAGTTTATTTAGAAGCGTTGCTGTCGTCACTTTTTGTTAGCATTTTTTCTACTTGGTCGCCCCCTAAATGGCGGAAATCATGACCTTTTACATAATAGAAAATAAACTCACAAATGTTCTGACAACGGTCGCCGATACGTTCAATTGAACGCGCACAAAATAGTGCTGTTAGTACACTAGGAATGGTGCGAGGATCTTCCATCATATAAGTCATTAATTGACGGACGATACCTTCATATTCGTTATCAATTTTAGCGTCTTCACGGTAGATGCGCACAGCTTCATCCAAGTCCATACGCGCAAACGCATCAAGAACATCGTGAAGCATTTGTATAGCGTGTTGACCTAAAGATTCTAAGCTCACGAGCAGTGGTTGATGCTGGTGTGAAAACTTTTCAAGTGCGGTTTTACAGATTTTTTCAGCAACATCACCAATTCGTTCTAGCTCAGCGATCGTTTTTGATATCGCCATAATTAAACGTAAGTCACTCGCTGTTGGCTGGCGTTTAGCAATAATTCGCATACACGCATCATCAATAGCGACTTCCATCATATTGACGTTATGGTCACCTTGAATAACTTCGTTTGCCAATGCTTGGTCTTGATTATGCATTGCCATAACAGCTTTTTTCAGTTGCTCTTCAACAAGCCCACCCATAACCATCAGCTCAGTACGGATATGCTCTAACTCAGCATTAAATTGACCAGAAATATGCTTATTGTGATTTAAATTATCCATTTATTGCCTCGTTATCAGCCATAACGCCCAGTGATGTAATCTTCAGTTTGTTTTTTCGCAGGACGCGTAAATAACGTATCCGTATCGCTAAATTCAATTAACTCACCTAAATACATAAATGCAGTGTAATCAGAACAACGTGCTGCTTGTTGCATGTTATGTGTCACGATAACTACGGTATATTCTGATTTGAGTTCGCTGATAAGTTCTTCAATACGACCTGTTGAAATTGGATCAAGTGCCGAACAAGGCTCATCAAGCAATAACACTTCAGGGCGAATAGCGATACCGCGTGCAATACATAAACGCTGTTGCTGACCGCCAGATAGACTATATCCACTTTGATGTAATTTATCTTTGGTTTCGTTCCATAATGCGGCTTTAGTCAAAGCCCACTGCACACGTTCGTCCATATCAGCGCGAGATAACTTTTCGAATAAACGTACACCAAAAGCGATATTGTCATAAATTGACATCGGGAAAGGGGTTGGTTTTTGGAACACCATACCGACTTTGGCACGTAATAGCGCGATATCTTGCTTATCAGTCAAGATATTGTTGCCATCTAACAAAATTTCACCTTCTGCACGTTGTTCGCCATAAAGCTCATACATTTTATTAAAAGTACGCAGTAAGGTGGATTTACCACAGCCAGAAGGTCCGATAAAGGCGGTCACCTTATTTTTGGCAATATCTAAAGAGATATTTTTCAGCGCATGGAATTTACCGTAATAGAAGTTCAAATCACGAACTTGGATTTTATTTCCTGCGTTATCATTAGCCATAATCATTTAACGTTCTCTCTTGCTTAACTTACTGCGGTTAACCGTGCTTGCGTTTAGCAAATAGCACGCGCGCGATAATATTGATAAATAGAACACAGAGGGTGATAAGTAATACGCCAGCCCAGGCAAGCTCTTGCCATTCTGCGAAAGGACTCATGGCGAACTTAAAGATAGTCACTGGTAAGTTAGCTATCGGTTCGTTTAAGTCTGTGCTCCAGAATTGATTTGATAGTGAAGTAAATAACAGTGGTGCTGTTTCACCTGCAATACGTGCAATCGCTAATAAAACACCGGTAATAATGCCTGATACCGAGGCTTTTAAGGTGATTTTAGAGATCATCTTCCACTTTGGTGTACCTAGTGCGTAAGCAGCTTCACGTAAGCTATCAGGTACTAACTTCAACATATTTTCAGTAGTACGAATAACGATAGGAATTTGCAGTAACGCTAATGCGATAATTCCTGCCCATCCTGAAAAATGCTGCATCTGTGCGACAACAATGGTGTAGACAAAGAGCCCGACAACAATGGATGGTGCTGACAGCAATATATCGTTAATAAAACGTGTGGTTTCAGCAAGCCATGAACGACGACCATATTCAGCAAGATAAATCCCTGCAAGAATACCAAGTGGTGTTCCAATCACCGTTGCCCATAAAATCAATAATCCACTACCGACAATGGCGTTAGCTAATCCACCACCTTCCGTATTAGGTGGCGGAGTCATCTCTGTGAAAAGGGCTAATGACATACCATCAAAGCCTTTGGTGAAGGTGGAGAATAAAATCCACGTTAACCAAAAAAGACCAAATGCCATGGTTGAGACAGACAAAAACAGTGCGATACGGTTTTTTTGACGACGCCAAAGTTGGCGTTTATGGCGTACACGCAGTTCGCTTTCGGTTTGAACCTGTAATGAAGAAGAGGATATTTTAGACATATCAGCGTGCCCCTTCATTTTTTGATAAACGTAATGTCATAAACTTAGAAATCGCAAGGACGATAAAGGTGATGACAAACAGGATAAGCCCTAATTCCATTAATGCAGCGGTGTGTAATCCTGTCTCTGCTTCAGCAAATTCGTTCGCTAATGCTGAGGTGATACTGTTACCCGGCATAAACAGCGAGGCGGAGTCTAACTGGTAGGTATTACCGATGATAAAGGTTACTGCCATAGTTTCACCTAAGGCGCGTCCTAATCCCAACATCACACCACCGATAACGCCATTTCGGGTATAAGGTAGAACGATATTCCAAATCACTTCCCATGTTGTACAGCCAATGCCGTAGGCAGACTCTTTCATCATAACAGGCGTTTGTTCAAACACATCACGCATAACAGAAGCGATATAAGGAATAATCATGATAGCGAGGATCACACCCGCCGCTAAGATACCGATACCAAAAGCAGGGCCAGAGAAAAGCTCACCAACGATAGGAATGGAAGAAAGCACATTGCCTACGGGTTCTTGGAAATAGGTTGCAAAAAGCGGCGCGAAGACAAACAGCCCCCACATACCATAAACAATACTAGGAATAGCTGCGAGTAACTCAATAGCAATACCTAACGGGCGTTTTAACCAGTTAGGGGCTAATTCAGTTAAGAAAAGAGCGATACCAAAACTGACAGGAACGGCAATAACCAGCGCGATGATTGACGTTACAATGGTGCCGTAAATAGGCACTAATGCACCGAATTCCTGCGCAGGAGGATCCCATTCTTTTGTCCATAAGAACGAAAAGCCAAATTGTTGAATACTTGGCCATGAAGCGAAAATCAGTGAAACAATGATACCTGTTAAAAGTAAAAGTGTAATCAACGCAGCTGTACGAACCAGTGCGCTGAAAATAACGTCCCCTCGTTTACTAGGGGCCTTTATTACCGTTGTATGCTCGGCCATAAAGCCTCTTTTAATTTATTACCCCCTGTTTAGCAGGGGGTGAACGTTAACTTATCTCTTAATGGTTACCGGTTTTATTAGTAAATCGGTTTACCATTACTGTCTTTAATGCTTGTTTTCCATGCGGCACGAATTTGTTCTACAACTTCGACAGGTAATACGGCGTAATCTAGATTTTTCGCTTCTTGATTACCTTTGTCGTAAGCCCAGTTGAAGAAATTCAGTACTTCTTTACCTTTTTCTGCATTTTGCTGTTTTTGATGCACTAAGATAAAGGTAGTTGAAGTAATCGGCCATGCATTTTCACCTTTCTGGTTAGTTAGGTCTTGTGCAAAGCTTTTGCTCCAATCAATTTTTCTTGCTGCGGCACTAAAGCTATCTGCTGTTGGTGCAATTACTTCGCCGTCAGCGGTGACTAATTTAGTATAAGCAAGGTTGTTTTGTTTCGCATAAGCATATTCAACATAACCAATTGAACCCGGTACACGTTGAACGAATGCAGCGATACCATCATTACCTTTTCCACCTAAGCCTGTCGGCCACTTAACAGTCGAGCCAGCGCCGACTTTATCTTTCCATGCGCTATTTACTTTTGATAAGTAGCTAGTGAAAACGAAAGATGTTCCTGAACCATCAGCACGGCGAATAACCGCGATATTCTGGTCTGGTAATTTTACGCCCGGATTGAGTTTGCTAATGGCAGGATCATTCCATTTTTGGATCTTACCTAGATAGATATTACCGATAGTATCGCCGTCTAAGGTCAGTTCACCTGATTTGATACCAGGAATATTGACTGCCATAACAACGCCACCAATTACGGTAGGAAATTGGAATAAACCATCAGCTTGTAATTTTTCGTCTGTTAATGGTGCATCAGAAGCACCAAAATCAACAGTATTTGCATTGATTTGTTTAACACCACCAGAGGATCCAATGCCTTGGTAGTTAATTTTGTTACCCGTTTCTTTCTGATAGGAATCTGCCCATTTAGCATAAACTGGGGCAGGGAACGTTGCGCCAGCACCAGTCAGCGAGGTCGTTGCCTGTGCAGAAAGAGCGGTCATTGAAAACGCAGCGGCAATGACACTAGTCAGGGTGGTACGCATCAGTTTCATAATCCCTCCTGTGGGATAGGTAGAATAATTTTCGACATCTATCAACTTCGGTTACGGTACGCACAGACAATAGGTCAGTTTGATGACAATTAAATGTCTTAATTGTGACAGTTTTATGACAAAGCAAAAAAATGATGAAATATTTATAGGAGGAGAGAAATTAGAATGGCAATGGCGTAATAAAAAAGCACTTCAATACTTGAAATAGAGAGGATTAATCATCCTCATCTTCACGTTCTTTTAATGGGAAATTCGCTCGAATCAATAATCCACCTTTAATGCTATCATCAAGCTCAACATAACCACCATGAGCATCCATAATACGCCGAATAATGGATAAACCTAAACCCGCACCTGTTGAGCTACGCGCTTGTTCACCTTGAACAAAAGGTTGGAAAAGACGTTGTCTATCTTCTTGTGGGATACCGGGGCCATCATCTTCAACTTGGAACCAAGCATATTCTTCATTTTTTCCACTTGAAACGCTTATCCAGCCATTGCCATAGCGAGTGGCATTCACAACCATATTGGCAAGTGCTCGTTTTACAGCAATGGGGTTAGCTGTGATATTAATGGGCTCAGGATGAAGATGTTCTTCGCTGATTTTTCCCGAATTAGATTCGGCTGAAATGACTTCTTGTAATAAGTTATTCATATTACATAGTTCTAAAGACATCTCTTTACCTGTGCGCATATAGTCTAAGAATTGCCCAATAATGGCATCACAATCTTCAATATCTTTATTGATAGAGTCTGCGAGGTAGCTATCTTCGGGACTCATCATTTCAGTTGCCAGACGAATTCGAGTCAATGGCGTACGCAAATCATGGCTGACACCTGCCATAACGAGTGTTCTATCATTATCTAATGAGCGAATTCCTGATGACATCTGGTTAAAGGCACGAATAATTGAGCGCATTTCAGAAGAGCCAGATTCAGGAATAGGAGGAGGAATAACCCCTTTTCCAATGCGGCGAGCTGCATATTCCACTTCATTTAGTGGGCGATTTTGAAAACGACTATAGAGCCAGAAAAAAGCGACAACGATAATAATAAAAATAATCGCTTGTCGATAAACAGGGAGTAAGAAATTTTGCCCTAACTCAGTCAACGGAACACGTATCCAAAGCGAGGGAGACATATGCGTATTGACCCATAAAACTGGGTATTCCAGTGTATTCTCGATCCAAATTTCGGTTTTTCCCCCCAGATATTCAGCCATCTGCTCACTTAACTCATCATCTATTTTTGCCCAATAAAGCCCTTCTTCAAGTGCTGCTTTTTTATCAAAGAAAGAAATGCCTAATTCGTTATAGATTTTATTGCGTAAAGCAGGGGAAATTTTTAGCGGGGTGCCATCAACGAGGATTAATTCTTCAGGCATCAAAGTGCGTATTTCATACGCTAATACTTTATTAAATTGCTGAAGGCTTGGCCCAACAATAAGGTGCTGTACAACGATATAACTGGCTATCAAGCTAAAAAAAAGTAGCGAGATAACCAGAAATAACGAACGTGTCAGTTTATTGTGAGGGGAAAGCCTCAGCCTTCTCATTGAGCGCTGGTTCCATCAGGAACAAAGACGTAACCAAGACCCCAAACCGTTTGAATGTAACGAGGGTGTGTTGGATCTTCTTCAATCATGCGACGTAAACGAGAGATTTGAACGTCAATTGAACGTTCCATAGCACTGTATTCGCGTCCACGAGCAAGGCTCATTAATTTGTCACGAGAAAGTGGTTCACGAGGGTGCGATACCAGCACTTTCAATACAGCAAATTCACCACTAGTCAGAGGCATATGCTCTTCTTCGTGGAACATTTCGCGTGTACCAAGGTTCAGCTTGAACTTACCAAAAGAGATAATGGCGTTATCTTGTGAAGGTGCGCCCGGTAATTCATTTGCTTGGCGACGAAGAACGGCGCGAATACGTGCCAGTAGTTCTCTTGGGTTAAATGGTTTTGAGATGTAATCATCAGCACCAATTTCAAGCCCAACAATTCTATCAACCTCTTCCCCTTTCGCAGTTACCATAATAATAGGGATAGGGTTATTTTGGCTTCTTAAGCGACGGCAAATAGATAGGCCATCTTCACCTGGAAGCATTAAATCGAGCACAATAAGATGGATAGATTCGCGAGTGAGCAGACGATCCATCTGATCGGCGTTTGCAGCAGTACGGATTTGAAAACCCTGCTCTGTCAAATAGCGCTCTAAGAGTGAACGCAGACGTAAATCATCATCCACGATTAGCACTTTATAACTTTCTTGCATTTTTTTAAGCTCCCGAAGTGCAAATGCTTTTATTAGCGAATTCTATCATCGATAAGAATATTAAACCAAAACCAAAGAATAAATGTTAATAATTTATAGATAAAACTTGTTCATTGACTTTAGGGAAGGACATAAAACTATTTATTTGTCTTATTCCGAATGATATTTGATAGATAATACGCAGTAATTAACTTCACCACCTGGTGTTTGCACACTGATTTCATCATCAACTTGTTTACCAATAAGCGCTCTGGCAACAGGGGAATCAATAGAAATCCACTGTTTTGCTGGATCAAACTCATCGGGACCCACAAGCCTAAAGGTTTTGACGTTATCGTCATCATCTTCAAGTGTGACCCAAGCACCAAAATAGATTTTTCCTTCTTGGCGAGGATCAGGATCAACGATTTTTAATTCATCAAGGCGTTTTGATAAAAAACGAACACGTCTATCAATTTCACGTAATCGCTTCTTTCCATAAATATATTCAGCATTTTCTGAACGGTCACCTTGTGCTGCTGCTTCTGAAACCGATTGTGTAACACGCGGTCGCTCTTCTTTCCAAAGATATTTTAGCTCTTTGTCTAAGGCATACCAGCCATCACGAGTAATATAGTTACTTTTTGCCATTACGAATAAAAATTATCATCAACATTGAATTTCATAAAGGTACTATAGCGTGAATGTTAAAATAATCTGTTAATTTCCTCATAATTGTCGAGCTAGATGGGAAATTTGCCAAATTTTTTTAGTGCTCTGCGTGTATAATAGCCATCTTTTTTAACTATTCCTCTCGGTAGGTAAATATTTTATGAATGAATCATTAAGCCGAATTATTGCAGATGAGCTCTCGGTTAAGCCCCAGCAAGTCCTTTCGGCCATAACGTTACTGGATGAAGGGAATACGGTGCCATTTGTTGCCCGTTATCGTAAAGAGGTCACAGGCGGATTAGACGATACGCAATTACGTCAATTAGAAACTCGCCTCGGTTACCTACGGGAACTCAACGATCGCCGCCAAACAATTTTAAAATCAATTGAAGAACAAGGAAAGCTGACGCCCGAATTGCACTCTTCAATTAATGAAACTCAAAGTAAAACAGAGCTCGAAGATCTCTATCTTCCTTATAAGCCTAAGCGCCGTACTCGTGGTCAGATTGCGATTGAAAATGGATTAGAACCCTTAGCGGATTTACTGTGGAATGAACCACAAAATAATCCAGAAGAAGTGGCAACCGCTTATATCAACACAGAAAAAGGTGTTGTTGATACGAAGGCTGCTTTAGATGGTGCGCGTTACATTTTAATGGAGCGTTTTTCAGAAGATGCTGGATTATTGGCAAAAGTTCGTCAATATTTATGGAAGAATGCGCATCTTGTTGCCAAAGTGATTGAAGGAAAAGAAGCCGAAGGAGCGAAATTTAGTGATTATTTTGATCATCATGAGCCTATCGCGAATGTTCCTTCTCACCGCGCATTAGCTATGTTTCGTGGTCGAAATGAAGGGATCCTTCAATTATCACTCAATCCAGATCCACAATTTGAAGAAGCGCCTAAAGAGAGCTACGGTGAACAACTGGTCACGGAACATTTAGGATTACGTTTAAATAATCAACCTGCTGATAGCTGGCGTAAAGCTGTTGTTAGTTGGACTTGGCGCATTAAAGTTTTAATGCATATTGAAACAGAATTGATGAGCCAATTACGAGAAAAAGCGGAAGAAGAAGCGATTAATGTTTTTGCTCGTAATCTTAATGATCTACTGATGGCGGCTCCTGCTGGTATGCGTGCCACAATGGGGCTTGATCCTGGTTTACGCACCGGTGTTAAAGTTGCGGTTGTTGATAGCACTGGTAAATTAATTGCCACAGATACCATTTATCCACATACAGGGCAAGCTGATAAAGCGTCGGCAAGTGTAGCTGCGTTATGTATTAAGCATAATGTTGAACTGGTGGCGATTGGTAATGGTACAGCATCTCGTGAAACAGAGCGCTTTTTCGCTGAAACAGTAAAACGTTACCCAGAAGTTAAAGCGCAGAAAGTGATTGTCAGTGAAGCAGGTGCATCGGTGTATTCAGCATCAGAGCTTGCGGCCAATGAATTCCCTGATTTGGATGTTTCTATCCGTGGTGCGGTTTCTATCGCGCGCCGCTTACAAGATCCGTTGGCTGAACTTGTGAAAATTGATCCTAAATCGATTGGGGTTGGCCAATATCAGCACGATGTTAGTCAAACATTATTAGCGAGAAAACTTGATACAGTCGTTGAAGACTGTGTGAATGGTGTTGGTGTTGATTTAAATACAGCATCAGTGCCGTTATTAACGCGTGTTGCTGGGCTTAGCCAATCTATTGCTCAAAATATTATTAGCTGGCGTGATGAAAACGGTCGTTTTGTTGATAGAAAACAGCTGCTTAAAGTGGCACGCTTAGGGCCGAAAGCCTTTGAGCAATGCGCCGGTTTCTTACGTATTCGTGATGGTAAAAATCCGCTAGATGCCTCAACGGTTCACCCTGAAGCATACCCAGTAGTTGAAAATATCCTGCAATCTACACATCAAAAAATTGATGATTTGATGGGCAATAGCGCCCTAATTTCACAAGTAGATGCTAGAGCATTTATTACAGAGCAATTTGGTTTACCAACAATTAATGACATCTTAAAAGAGTTAGCAAAACCAGGGCGTGACCCTCGTCCAGAGTTTAAAACTGCAACCTTTGCTGAAGGTGTTGAAACAATGAATGATTTAGTCAGTGGCATGATCCTTGAAGGAACTGTGACTAACGTGACTAATTTCGGTGCATTCGTTGATATTGGTGTACATCAAGATGGCTTGGTTCATATCTCTTCTTTAGCCGACCGATTTATTGAAGATCCGCATACTGTGGTGAAAACGGGCGATATTGTTAAAGTTAAAGTTCTAGAGGTTGATTTAGCTCGTAAGCGCATTGCACTGACTATGCGTTTAGATGAAGTCGCAGGTGATAGTGATAAAAAACAATCATCATCAAATAACACGAATTCATCTAGAAACAACAAAGGACAGAAACCAGCTCGTAATAGCCGCCAGCCAATAAATAATGGTAATAATGCGGGAAATAGTGCAATGGGTGACGCTTTAGCTGCGGCATTTGGAAAAAAACGCTAAGAGCGTATTTATTGCTACCGTATTCGTCGGTAAAAAGAGTGAAAATAATGAGCGTGATGTAACCAATATTGGTTATATCACGTTTTTTATTACACGTTATTTAGATGTTTTTTTAGATAAAGATATTTATAAAAACTAATTAAATAGCAGCGTCATACAAATTCTTTTTCATTTTTTTATAAGTTCAATTTTAAACTGACTTAAGGGATATTGATAAAATAATAGGTAAAGCATTCTCTATTTTATCTCTATATTTATTTGTTATTATTTTTATCGCCCATCTTCTATTCTCCCCGTCGCTGATTGCCTTTATATTATAAATAAGAGCTGATTTATCTTTTAACCTTATTATTACTGAGGTTTATAAGTGTGGGCTTTATGAGCTAAAACTGAAAATTATTATTTCCGTTTATATCAACTCTACTTCAATTAATAGAATGAATATCTATAGGTTTATTTCACCTTTATTGGGTTATTAATATGAATTTAAATAAATTATCACTTGGTTTGATTTTGGTTTCTACATCATTACTTGCAGGGTGTGCATCAGAATCTTCACGTTCTTTAGAAGTTGCTAAAGTTGCAACCTATAACACAACTTATACAGGCACTAAGAGCGCTATTTCTATTGGTAAATTTGATAACCGTTCTAGTTATATGAATGGAATATTCTCTGATGGAGTTGATAGATTAGGAAATCAATCCAAAACGATTTTAATGACGCACTTACAGCAAACAGGGCGTTTTAATGTATTAGATAGAGCTAACTTATCTGAATTAAAAGAAGAAGCTGGCATTAAAGGACAAAGCCAACAGTTAAAAGGTGCAACATATGTTATCACAGGCGATGTCACTGAATTTGGCCGTAAAGAAGTTGGTGATCGTCAATTATTCGGTATTTTAGGCCGGGGTAAAACACAAGTTGCTTATGCCAAAGTGAACTTAAACGTTGTGAATGTGAATACCTCAGAAGTGGTGTTCTCATCTCAAGGTGCGGGCGAATACGAGCTTTCTAATCGTGAAATCATTGGGTTTGGTGGAACAGCAAGCTATGACTCAACACTTAACGGTAAAGTGCTTGATTTAGCTATTCGTGAAGCGGTTAATAACTTAGTTGCAGGTATTGAAAGCAATGCTTGGCAGCCTTCAAAATAGTGCACATTTTATAAGGATATAACGATGTCTAAATCATTAATAAGCCTTGTTTTGGGGGCATTATTGCTGACGGGCTGTGCAAGTGGCCCTAAACCACTTTATAACTGGGATAGTTATCAACAAGTGGTGTATCAGTACTATCAACAAAGTGAAAGTGATCCTCAAGCACAAATCGATGCATTAAAGAAAAGCATTGAGCTTTCTCGTGCCAAATCATTAGGTATTCCTCCGGGATTACATGCACATTTAGGTATGTTATACGGTGCAACGGGTGCGTTAGATTTAGCTATGGCTGAATTTAGCGAAGAGAAAGCACTTTACCCAGAATCAGCGGAATTTATGGATCGCCTGATGAAAAATAAAGGAATGCAAAAATGAGTCGCTTATTCACTTTAATTTGTTTGGCTTTTGCTCTGGTATTAACGGGTTGTACCCAGCCTGTTAAAACAGATTACTCCGCATTTAAACAGAGTAAACCAAAAAGCATTTTAGTCTTGGTGCCTCAAAACCATACAACAGAAGTTGGAGCTGGACACAGTTTCTTATCTCAAGTGACATATCCATTGGCGGAAGCAGGATATTACGTGTTCCCTGTTGCTGTTGTTGAAGAGACATTTAAGCAAAATGGCTTATCCATGGCAGGAGATATTCATGCAGTAAGTCCTAATAAATTACGTGAAATCTTTGGTGCTGATGCTGTTTTATACTTAGATATCACAGAATTTGGAACGTCATATCAAATTATTTCTAGTGATACGAGAGTTACTGTTGCTGCTAAGCTTGTTGATCTTCGTAATGGTGGTGTGCTGTGGAGCAGCTCTGCAACGGCATCAAGTACAGAAACAGAAGGCTCATCGGGTAGTTTAGTCGGGATGCTGGTTTCAGCGGTTGTGAATCAAATCGTGAATACAGTATCAGATAAAAGCTATCAAATTGCAGGTATAACCAGTATCCGTTTACTTTCTGCTGGAAATGCGAATGGCATTTTGTATGGCCCTCGTTCTCCTAATTATGGTAAAGAAGCAGAATAAATAAATGCTATAAAATAAGTATAATAAAGAGAAAGGTTCTGCTTATTAACTTTAGAATAAGTAGAGCCTTATTTTATTTATAAGTAATAAATAATAATTATTCTTATTTGATGCTAGGTAATACTACATATATTTATTGTAAGATAAGCGTGAAATAGAAGAGTGAATAAAAGAGATGAATTGTTATTGAAGAGATAAACCATCCTTGGTTGCTAGTCCGTTTCCTTCCGTGGTTAATAATCCATAATTCGGGTATATAAAAGAGACTGATTAAATAAGAGAAACGTCAATTAGAATAAGATAAGGTATGGGGGATGCTATCTTTCCTTGTAATATAGCGACCTTTATTCTTTAAATGAGCCTCAAATTTAAATCAAAACACGACTTAGTTGGATATTAATCAATGTTTGTCTCTAGGATATGTAATATTATAATTTAGGTAAAGATATAATTGTTACTATTATTATAATCATCGAATTAAGAGGGAATAAAAGAATAATAAAACTAATATAACGAGATATTTAATTAATTTAAATCGTATTTTGAGTAATATATCGTTTTAAACTCGGTGTGAAAGTTTTCTTCTGATATTTCACGATGAATTGAAATTACTAACGTATTGAATAAACTTAATTTATTCATGAATATCTTTAATGGATAAGATTATTTTTACATAATGTGATTTACATCACGTCGTATATTTGAGTGTTATCGCCTATCAATAAGAAGAAAGGGATTTATACGATACCCCTTTCGATCATATTCAGTTCCCGATTTATTGGTTACACTATTCTTTCAGATATTCATAATGTCTGTTTGCTGGTATGAAATATCAGCTGTTCACTTTTGGAAGGTAGAGGCATGTCAGAACAAACAATTATTTGGGATCTTGACCTGATCCATAAGTATAACTATTCAGGTCCTCGCTATACATCATACCCAACAGCATTAGAGTTTAATCAGCAATATGGCGATGATGATTTTATCAAAGCGACTCAACGTTATCTTGAGCGCCCTTTATCGCTTTATATTCATATCCCTTTCTGCCATAAGCTGTGTTATTTCTGCGGCTGTAATAAAATTATTACGCGGCATAAACATAAGGCAGATGAATATCTTGATGTTTTAGAAAAAGAAATTATTAACAGGGCTTGTTATTTTAAAGACAGAAAAGTGACTCAGATGCATTGGGGTGGGGGTACACCTACTTTTCTGGATAAGCAGCAAATTAGCCGATTGGTTTCGCTATTACGTCACCATTTTTATTTTGTTGATAATGCAGAACTCTCTATTGAAATCGATCCCCGTGAAATTGAGCTAGATGTTATCGACCATCTGCGTCATGAAGGATTTAATCGCCTAAGTATGGGCGTACAAGATTTCAATAAAGAAGTACAACAAAAAGTCAATCGAGAGCAAGATGAAGCGTTTATTTTTGCATTGGTAGAGCGTGCGCGTGAAGTGGGTTTTCACTCCACCAGCATTGACTTAATTTATGGTTTACCTAAGCAAACCAAAGAGAGTTTTGCCTTTACATTAAAACGCGTTATTGAATTATCACCTGATAGATTGAGTGTTTTCAATTATGCACACTTACCTAATTTATTCGCTGCTCAGCGTAAAATTAAAGATGAAGACCTCCCTTTAGCTGAAGAAAAATTAGAAATATTACAAGAAACAATTTCTACGCTGACAACAAACGGCTATCAGTTTATTGGTATGGATCACTTTGCTAAACCTGATGACGAATTAGCAGTTGCTCAGCGCAAAGGTATTTTACATCGTAATTTCCAAGGCTATACCACTCATGAAGAGTGTGACTTATTAGGTATGGGAGTTTCTGCAATAAGTATGTTAGGCGATAACTATGCGCAAAATGAAAAAGTATTGAAAGAATATTATGCGCGTGTAAATAGTGAAGGGAATGCACTATGGCGTGGTTTATCTCTGACTAATGATGATTGTATTCGTCGAGATGTAATTAAAACCTTAATTTGTAATTTTAGTCTGCGTTTTTCTGATATTGAAAAAATGCACAATATTGTCTTCCATGACTATTTTAAAGAAGATTTAGAATTACTTGTGCCAATGAAGGATGATGGTTTAGTTGAAATAACAGCAGATGGTATTCAAGTTACACCACGAGGACGTTTGCTTATTCGTAATATCTGTATGTGTTTTGATACCTATTTACGAAATCAAATGCGCCAACGTCAATTCTCGCGTGTTATTTAATCGATGAAGGGGATAGAGGATCAATATTCCTCTATCCCTAACTCTTTTAATTTGCGGGTTAATGTATTTCTACCCCAACCTAATAACCTTGCCGCATCTTGTTTATGCCCTTGTGTGTATGCCAAGGCACTAAGTAATAGCGTGCGTTCAAATTGAGGTAGGGCATCTGTTAAGATGTTTTTTTTCCCTTCCCCTAATGCTTCATCTGCCCATAATGAAAGATGTTGTGACCAATGTTGAGAAGAAGCAATTCGACTGATATTTTTAGCTTTCTCATCAGGTTGGCGAATTTCTTGTGGTAAATCTTGAGGCATAATCTCTTGGCTTGCCGTCATTACCGTTAACCAGCGACACACATTCTCTAATTGTCTGACGTTACCTGACCAGTTGTATTCCATCATTATTTGCAAACTTTGCTGATGAAGCGCTTTGGTTTCGACACCTAATTCTTTAGCTGTTTTTTGTAGAAAATAGCGCGCTAGACTGGGAATATCTTCGGTTCTATCGCGTAATGGAGGTAACTGAATGCGTATTACATTGAGTCGATGATAGAGATCTTCACGAAAATCGCCCGCTTGAACTCGTTTTTCTAAATCTTGATGTGTAGCGGCAATAATACGCACATCGACTTTTACAGGAGCATAACCACCGACTCGATAAAATTGCCCTTCAGCAAGGACCCGCAGTAAACGTGTTTGAATATCGAGAGGCATATCGCCAATTTCATCAAGAAACAGAGAGCCACCGTTCGCTTGTTCAAATCGGCCTTGACGTACTTGAGAGGCTCCTGTGAATGCGCCCTTTTCGTGACCAAAAAGCTCTGATTCAATCAAGTCTTTAGGAATGGCTGCCATATTTAAGGCAATAAAAGGAGAGGAAGCTCTTGGACTGTGGCGATGTAATGCATGTGCCACTAATTCTTTCCCTGTCCCTGATTCCCCATTAATCAGCACACTAATTGAAGAGCGAGAGAGCCGACCAATAATACGGTAAACTTCTTGCATTGCAGGTGCTTCGCCAATCATATCTGAAACTGATTGCAATGAAGTATCATTGGTATTTGGTTGTTTTTGCTCTCGATAATGAGTAATGGCCCGATCAATTAATGCTAACGTTTCGTCGATATCGAACGGCTTTGGTAAGTAATCAAATGCCCCTTGTTGATAGGCATTAACAGCAGCATCCAGATCAGAATGTGCCGTCATAATAATCACGGGCAGAGCTGGATATTGTTCTTTAATTATTTTTAGAAGAGATAAACCATCAATATCAGGCATGCGAATGTCTGATAACAATACATCAGGTATTTCTGCATTAAGTGCATTAAGTACATCATTCGCATGTTCAAAGGTTTTACATAACAGACCTTCACGTGAAATAGCGCGTTCAAGTACCCAGCGAATAGAGCTGTCATCATCAACAACCCATACATTTCCTTTTTGCATTGGTTATCTCCTACTTAATTGGTAAATAAATAGAAAATTCAGTATTTCCGGGCCAACTAGTAAATTCAATTTTACCTGCATGCTGATCCACTAAATTGCGTGCAATAGATAATCCCAACCCATTGCCACCTTCTCGACCACTAACCATGGGATAAAAAAGCGTATCTTGCAGATGAGGAGGAATACCATCACCGGTATCAATCACATCAATGCGAGCAACAAGGCGATGGCGTTCGCCATGAAGTGTGACTTGAAAAGCAGTACGGGTACGTAAAATAATCGTCCCTCCTGTTTTTTCAACGGCTTGTAACGCATTGCGTGTAATATTTAGGAGTACTTGTTCTATTTGGTCTGGGTAATGTGATAACTCAGGTAAGCTCGGATCGTAATCTTTTAGCAAGGTGACATTTTCAGGGCATTCGAGTGAAATAAGCTGAGCAACGCGCTCAACAACATGGTGAATGCTCTGATGTGTTTTTGTCCCTGGATGTTGAGGCCCGAGTAATCTGTCCACCAGCACACGTAGGCGATCAGCTTGTTCAATAATGACTTGCGTGTATTCCGTTAAGGCAGGATCAGGTAAGGATTTTGCCAGCAACTGAGCCGCGCCTCGTAATCCTCCTAACGGATTTTTAATTTCATGTGCCAGCCCCCTAACCAATTCCCTAGCAGCCATTTGCTGGGCTTGTTGGATCTGCTCTTGGCTTAACCGGCGTTGACTATCCATAGGCGCCAGTTCCAGCAAAATATGTTGCTCGGAAATAGGTTGGGCACTGAGCGACATTGTGTGTGATTGGTTATTAATAACCAATATCACTTCATTGTCGGTAAAGCTTTGTCCATTCGCTAACGTTTCACGCATTAAATCAGCGTCAAAAGAGTAATAGCTGAAAAGGGCAGTGAAAGGCGTTTCAAATAATTTTCGACGGCTTTGTGCTAAAACCTGTAACGCAGAATGATTTGCGTAGCAAATAATAAACTCTTTATTGATAACCAATACAGAGTGTATTAGTGAGTCTAAAATTAATGTGTTGTCAGGTAAGTCTGCCGTTTCCATATTGAATACCCCATTGCACCATTTTAGTGCATCTTACCTTTATTACATTAATGAACCAATGCGTAAGTGAAAAGACTGACTCCTTAAGTGGGAGAAAAGTGCCCATCCGAAGATGGGCAAAATAGCTTCACGGCAAAAAAAACAGTTTTACATCTTGGCTTAAGTGTTTATTAGTAAAAATAGTCTTAAGCGCTGTAATACATTTCAAATTCAAGAGGATGTGGAGCCATACGTACACGTTGAACATCAGCACGTAATAATTCTAAATAAGCATCAATAGCATCATCAGTAAATACACCACCGCGAGTTAAGAATTCACGATCTGTATTTAATGTATTTAATGCTTCTTCTAATGAACCTGCGACAGTTGGGATCTCTTTCGCTTCTTCTGGTGGTAAGTCATAGAGGTTTTTATCCATAGCATCACCAGGATGAATTTTATTGATAATTCCATCAAGACCCGCCATTAACTGTGCAGCAAACGCAAGGTAAGGGTTTGCTAACGGATCTGGGAAACGCACTTCAATACGGCGAGCTTTCATGCTAGCAACAACTGGAATACGAATTGACGCTGAACGGTTACGTGCAGAGTAAGCTAGCATTACAGGTGCTTCAAAACCCGGAACTAAACGTTTGTAAGAGTTAGTGGTTGGGTTAGTAAATGCATTTAATGCACGAGCATGTTTGATAATACCGCCGATGTAATACAGCGCCATTTCAGATAATCCGCCGTATTTGTCGCCTGCAAACAGGTTTACACCGTTTTTGGACAGTGACATATGGCAGTGCATACCTGAACCATTATCACCAACTAATGGTTTTGGCATAAAGGTTGCTGTTTTACCAAATACGTGAGCGACGTTTTGTACCACGTATTTATAAATTTGGGTTTCATCTGCTTTTTTGGTCATAGTATTAAAGCGAGTAGC
This sequence comes from Proteus terrae, assembly GCF_003144325.1. Lineage (GTDB taxonomy): Bacteria > Pseudomonadota > Gammaproteobacteria > Enterobacterales > Enterobacteriaceae > Proteus > Proteus terrae. Next base: position 107,524 of record NZ_PENS01000004.1, on the reverse strand, counting down.
CACTTCATTTTGGCCCGCAGTTGCTACTTCATGGTGATGAGCTTCAACAACTAAGCCCATTTCTTCCATGATGTTACACATAGTAGAACGAATATCTTGTGATGAATCGACTGGTGGTAGTGGGAAATAACCCCCTTTAACCATTGGGCGGTGACCTTTGTTGCCGTCTTCATATTTGGTATTTGTATTCCATGCAGCTTCAATATCATTGATAGCGTAAGAAGCGCCTGAAATATCGTTTTTGAAACGAATATCATCAAACAGGAAGAATTCTGGCTCTGGTCCAAACAGCACTGTGTCTGCGATACCACTTGATTTTAAATAGTGTTCAGCGCGTTTTGAGATAGAACGTGGGTCGCGATCGTAACCTTGCATTGTGCCAGGTTCTAAAACGTCACAGCGAATAATCAGAGTTGGATCTTGGAAAAATGGGTCAAGCATTGCGGTTGTTGCATCTGGCATCAGTACCATGTCTGATTCGTTAATGCCTTTCCAGCCACCAATAGAAGAACCATCGAACATTTTTCCTTCTTCAAAGAAATCATCGTTAACCTGATGAGCCGGAATAGTAAGATGTTGTTCTTTACCGCGGGTATCAGTGAAACGTAAGTCAATATATCTAACTTTATGTTCTTCAATCATGGATAACACATGTTCAAGGGACATAGGAACTCTCCTGGCGAATGGTTTTATTGAGTGCAGTGGCCTTACACATTTTTCGGTGAATTTTTTGCTCACCTAAATTCTATTGCGAAAAGCATGCCAACTTATCTAAAAAGGGATATATACTGTATTGATGAAGTTTAGTGTAGAATATCTCCTGTGATTTTTTAATTATTGCACAAAGTTGGTGCAAATTAAGCCTAATTAGTTGCACTATTTTGGTGCAATCGAACGGATGCTACTAAATTCTGAGGCGTGAAAAGGATCACAATTCAATTAATTGCATATTGTTAAGCAATCATTATTGTGATCTTGTTTAGTCTCTCGTCTAAAGCGTGTACAATACTGCGCTTATTTCTACAATGCCTGAGGCAAATTTTGTGATCGAAAACTTGCGTAATATCGCCATCATCGCCCACGTTGACCATGGTAAAACAACTATCGTCGATAAATTACTACAGCAATCTGGTACGTTCGGCGAACGTGAAACCGTTGCTGAGCGCGTGATGGACTCAAATGATCTCGAAAGAGAGCGCGGAATTACTATTCTTGCGAAAAATACAGCGATTAAATGGAATGACTATCGTATCAATATCGTAGATACCCCAGGACACGCCGACTTCGGTGGTGAGGTAGAACGCGTTATGTCTATGGTAGACTGCGTTCTATTGCTGGTTGACGCGATGGATGGCCCAATGCCACAAACTCGTTTTGTGACACAAAAAGCGTTTGCTAACAACTTAAAACCAATTGTTGTTATCAATAAAGTTGACCGCCCTGGTGCGCGTCCAGACTGGGTTGTTGATCAGGTATTTGACCTGTTCGTAAACTTAGGCGCAACTGACGAACAACTTGATTTCCCAATTATCTATGCATCTGCATTAAACGGTATTGCGGGAACAGATTACAATGATATGGCTGAAGATATGACTCCGTTATACGAAGCTATTGTCAAATATGTAGAGCCACCAAAAGTTGATCTGGAAGGTACATTCCAGATGCAAATTTCTCAGTTGGACTACAACAACTACATGGGTGTTATCGGTATCGGTCGTATCAAGCGTGGTAAGGTTAAACCTAACCAGCAAGTTACCATCATCGATAGCGAAGGTAATACTCGTAATGGTAAAGTCGGTAAAGTGTTAGGTCACTTAGGCTTAGAACGTATCGAAGTTGAAGTAGCAGAAGCTGGCGATATCATCGCAATCACAGGCTTAGGCGAACTGAATATTTCTGATACGATCTGCGAAACAGGTGCTGTTGAAGCATTACCTGCATTAGCCGTTGATGAACCAACTGTTAGCATGTATTTCTGTGTTAATACTTCACCTTTCTGTGGTCGTGAAGGTAAGTTTGTGACTTCTCGTCAGATTTTAGATCGTCTGAAAAAAGAGTTAGTCCATAACGTAGCATTACGTGTAGAAGAAACCGAAGATCCAGATGCATTCCGTGTATCAGGTCGTGGTGAGCTTCACCTGTCAGTTCTGATTGAAAATATGCGTCGTGAAGGTTACGAATTAGGTGTATCTCGTCCTAAAGTTATCTTCCGTGATATTGACGGCCGTAAACAAGAGCCTTTCGAACAAGTTACTATCGACATTGAAGAGCAACACCAAGGTGATGTGATGCAAGCGATGGGTGAGCGTAAAGGCGAAATGCGTGATATGCAACCAGATGGTAAAGGACGTGTACGTTTAGACTACATTATCCCTAGCCGTGGTCTGATTGGTTTCCGTACTGAATTTATGACCATGACATCAGGTACTGGTTTACTGTATGCAACATTCAGTCACTATGATGATGTTCGTCCAGGTGAAATCGGTCGCCGTAATAACGGTGTTATGATCTCTAATGGCCAAGGTAAAGCCGTTGCTTACGCACTGTATAGCTTACAAGACCGCGGTAAATTATTCGTTACTCATGGTGCAGAAGTTTATGAAGGCCAAGTGATTGGTATTCATACTCGCTCTAATGACTTAACAGTAAACTGCTTGACGGGTAAAAAGCTGACTAACATGCGTGCTTCTGGTACAGATGAGGCGACAACGCTGACTCCACACCTGAAACAAACATTAGAACAAGCATTAGAATTTATTGATGACGATGAGTTAGTTGAAGTTACTCCGCAGTCTATCCGTCTGCGTAAGCGTTATCTGTCAGAAAACGATCGTCGTCGTGCTTACCGTAGCAAAGACTAATTCGTTATTCTGATAACATAATTCTTAGGGCGCGTTAGCGCCCTGAGTTTATACTCGTCATACTTCAAGTTACAGAGTTGGTTGCGTTTAACTAGTCGCCTAGCTGTAACTTAAATTATTTAGAGTATGTGGTACTAGTTGTACTATTAGACGAATGCGGTGGAAAATTTGCCACCGCATAAGTTTTTCTCTTCCTGCCTCTCTTTTCTTACCTTTTATTCCTCAAGCTGCATTTACAATTTAAGTATTTTTTTCTGGTATCAATATCAAAAGCCATCATCCACCCTATTATGCATTATAGATAATGATGCTTTTAGCCTCACTTTTCGTCTTTACCTATTCTGGTTTTATGTTTTACAAAAAATTAAGTGTGATTATTGTACTTTTTTAGTGTTTAAGCCTGTTCAGTAAAGCGATTTATGATTAAAGTAAAATGAGTTTTCTATTATGGAGAGGATTTATGCTTTATATCTTTGATATGGGTAATGTGATTATTGATATCGATTTTAACCGGGTATTCGCAGTATGGAGTAAACTCAGTGGTGTTCCATTAGCGAACATAAAAAAGAACTTCACCACAGGAGAGATCTTTAAATTACACGAACGCGGCAATATTACAGACATCGAGTTTGCAGAAGAAATCAGTTCAGAATTAGAAATGAATTTAAGCTTTGAACAGTTTGCTGAAGGATGGCAAGCTATTTTCGTCGCATTACGCCCTGAAGTCATTGATATAATGAATAAATTAAGAGAGCAAGGACATCGGGTTGTGGTGTTATCAAATACTAATCGCTTACATCAAAATTACTGGCCAGAACACTATCCTGAAATAGCAGCCTCAGCCGATTTCCTCTATCTATCTCAAGATATCGGTATGAGAAAACCTGATCCTGAAATTTATAAGTATGTTTTACAGTCTGAAGACATTGAAGCACAAGATGCCGTTTTCTTTGATGATGTGAAAGCCAATGTTGATGCTGCCATTGCTGTGGGTATGAAAGGTGTACATGTCATTGATAAACAAACTGTCATTGATTATTTCAAAGATTATGATTTTTCTCTCCCTGTAGAAGAATAATGCTATTGTAAGGATAACAACAGATTGAATTTGTTATCCTTTTTTATTGATTTATTTTGGAGAGAGTATGATCGCGTTAATTCAACGAGTGACACAGGCAAAAGTAGATATTGCAGGTGAAACAGTCGGCGCTATTAATCAAGGTTTGTTGGTTTTATTAGGTGTAGAGAAAGATGACAACGAACAGAAAGCCAAAAGATTATGTGAAAAAGTATGCGGTTATCGCATATTTAGTGATGAAAATGACAAAATGAATCTAAATGTGCAACAAGCAGGTGGCAGTTTATTAGTCGTCTCTCAATTCACACTAGCCGCAGAAACACAAAAAGGAATGCGCCCTGGTTTTTCGAATGGTGCGCCTCCTGAATTAGCGAAAAACCTCTACCACTACTTTATAGAACAATGTCAGCAGCAAGGTTTAGAAACACAAACAGGCCAATTCGCCGCGGATATGCAAATCACACTGACTAATGACGGTCCAGTCACCTTTTGGTTGCAGGTATAACGTCGAACATGTAGTGATGTTAAAAGGAGCTCAGATATGTACCATTTACGAACCCCAAAAACCGAGGCGGAATTTGATGCCTATTATGCTTTTCGCTGGGAAATGCTTCGTAAGCCTCTACATCAACCTGAAGGCTCTGAAAAAGACGGTTATGATACCTTTGCTCATCATCAAATGGTTGTCGATGAAACGGGACAACCTGTCGCGATTGGACGACTTTATATTAATGCGGATAACGAAGGCGCTATCCGCTTTATGGCAGTACGCACAGATGTACAAGGTAAAGGTTTAGGCACTCTTGTTGCCATGGCGCTAGAATCATTGGCTCGCCAAGAAGGTATAAAACGGATCGTGTGTAGTGCAAGAGAAGAGTCTGTAAACTTCTTTGAAAAATTGGGTTATGAAAATTGTGGTCTAGTCACTGGCCCTCAAACCACACCCATTAAGCACTTTTTTATGAAAAAAAGTATTGAGTCTTTAGATGACATTCTTCATCGACCAGATTGGTGTGCTGAATTACAAAAACAGTGGCACCAACATATTCCTTTAAGTGAGAAAATGGGATTACGTATTACTCAATATACGGGAACTCGTTTTTATACCACTATCCCAGAAGCGGGAAACCAAAACCCTCATCACACTATTTTTGCAGGCAGCCAATTTTCACTCGCAACATTAACAGGTTGGGGATTGATTTGGCTATTAATGCGCGAGCATAAGTTGCAAGGTGATATTGTGCTAGTGGATGCTCATATTCGTTATCGCAAACCTGTATCAGGGCGTCCTGCGGCCGTTGCTGATATGGAGAATTTAAGTGGGGATTTAGGGCGATTAGCGAAGGGCAGTAAGGCTCGCATTAAGTTAGATGTTGATATTTGTGGTGATGAAGGCGTCGGTGCTGTTTTTAGTGGTACTTATATTGTTTTACCTTCACAAAATAAGCAGTGTTAAGTGTATTTTATTTAATTCATTGAATTTAATCTATTTTTTACCATTCTTACCAACATTTTTGTTATTTTTTTTACGTTAAAGCGTGGGGATAATCAATCTATGCTTTGATGCTTATTTTATAGTGTTTCTATCGCTATCCAATTGATGTATATTTCGCAGTTTACGGAGGGAAGCATGGACACCAATTTATCTACTCGTCTTAATAAATATATCAGTGAAAGCGGGATCTGCTCACGCCGTGAGACTGACCGTTATATTGAGCAAGGACTTGTCCTTATTAATGGCAAACGCGCCAGTATTGGCGACCAAGTATTTGCTGGCGATGAAGTCAAAGTCAATGGTCGATTAATTGAAGCACAGGATAACTCTGAGCTGGTTTTGATTGCACTGAATAAGCCAGTGGGAATTGTCAGTACCACAGATGATGGCGAAAAAGATAATATTGTTGACTATGTTAACCACAGTACCCGTATTTTCCCAATTGGGCGTTTAGATAAAGATTCACAAGGATTGATTTTCCTGACTAACCACGGCGATTTAGTGAATAAAATCCTACGTGCAGGTAATGATCATGAAAAAGAGTACCTTGTGACAGTGAATAAGCCGATCACAGATGAATTTATTCATGGAATGGGGGCTGGTGTTCCTATCATGGGACAAAAAACCAAGAAATGTAAGGTTAAGAAAGAAGCGCCGATGGTGTTTCGTATTACCTTAGTTCAAGGGTTAAATCGTCAAATTCGTCGTATGTGTGAATATTTTGGTTATGAAGTCACTAAGCTTGAACGCATTCGTATTATGAATGTGAGCTTATCAGGATTGCCTGTTGGTGAATGGCGTGATTTGACCGATGATGAATTAATTACCTTATTTGAAGCGATTGAAAAATCAACGTCTGAAGCACCGCCAAAGCCAAAGCAAAATAAGCCGAAAAAACAAATCAGTAGTAATGCAAAAGCATTGGGTATTCATATTCCTCAAACAAAAACTAAAGAAACGGAAAATAATTCCCGTAAGCGTTTTGTTCAGCCTGGTCGTAAAAAGAAAAAACGCTAAGTTCATTTTGAAGACGCGATAAAAACAAAAAAACACCTGAAAAGGTGTTTTTTTGTTTGTTCTATTTAAGACAAATTATACATCGATAAAATTAGTCTAAATTAAGTTCATCTAATTTATTTTGGCGACGTTCAAGTACGATCGCTGCAAGTTCAGCATCCATAACTCGCTCAATCAATGCATCATAGTCTTCTTTAGAAAGGCAATAGAACAACGGAGTTTTGTTGTCATCACACACAAGCAGTGTGCTGTTATCTTCAAGTGCAGTTAAAGGAGATTGTTGAAACGCATTTAAAGATATTTTTTCAGGGGAAAAATCTTCGTCAGACATGAAAACTCCACAATAAAGAAAAAGGCAATAGCGCATTGTAACGCTTTTTATAAAGGGAGCAATCTGTGCTCCTGCGAAAGATCAATATTATAGGTGATTAATTATTTCGCCATTTTGTATCACTGAGTTGAGTATTTGTTGCTCACCTTTACTTCCAGTTAATGTACCATTAAGCGTTGATTCCACTGGGTTTGAACGTAAATCACCTTTCAGTTTTAGTGTGAATTGGCCTACTTCGTCAGAGTAGGTTGTTTTGAAACCTAATGTGTAAGGTATTGATAAAGGTACATTTAATCCATTAGCAATAAGTGAAAATTGGCGCTGTTGGTTAGATTGCACTAAACCAGCTGAACCCCGAACAATGCCATCACCAATAAATGCTGAATATTGCTCAACGATAGCGTTATCTTGTTGAGTGACAATTTTTAAATCAGGGCGACGTAATTCAATACGATTTAATGTACCACTATCAGCATTAAATACCGCTGAGCCTTGCCATAATCCCCATTCACCTTCTTTTGCAATTACTAAATTTTGCAGTTTTCCTGTTAAATTCGTGAATTGGAATGGAAATTCTGGCGTGATATCAATCAAAATGGATTGATTGATAGATAACTGTTCGATAGTGATATTTTGAATATTACTCTTATCATCTATTGGTTTAGCTAAAAAAGTGAGCCAATTTTCAGGTAGCGTATATAAAAGACCCGATAATGTGGCGTCTTGGATCCTGATGGTTTTGTTGTCTTTATTCCAATGACCAGCAAGTTTAATTAAGCCTTTCTCGTAGCGTAGGCTGAGGCTATCTAGATTGAGTTGATTGTTCTGCTGGTTGAGTTTTGCGATAAGATCAGTGAAGTGTTCATCTTGAAAAACAACATCATTTGTATTGAGTTCACCAGTTGTAAATGAAAGAGCCTTATCCCAACTAAACTGAGAAAATTGCCCATCAAAGCCACTGATTGCCCACTGTTTTCCTTCAGCAGTAAAATCAACAATATTAAGTGCTCTTATACTAATACGAGGATATTCAGAGAGAGACTGAATTAATTCGTTAAGGGTTTGCGAGGATTGCCAGCGCAACCCATTCATATAAACCTCATCAAATTTCCATTGATTATCTTGATATTGCCCACTCAAAGATAGTGAGCCATTAAGTAGACGAGTACCTAATTTCTCTATTTGAATACTATTTGGCTGATATTGCCCAGAGATAATAAAATTACTGAATTCATTATTATTTATCATGCCATTAGCAATAGAGAATTGGAAATGACCCGCTCCTATCAAATCGGTTGATGTTGGGATCCATGGCGTAATACCACCTGTTACTTTATTGGCATCAAAAGAAAAATTATTCTTTTTACTGTTTAGTGCCATATTTTTAAATTGTAAGATATCGGCACTTAAGGGTATTGAAGGTGTTTTGTCTGCAAACTCAATATTGCCATTTTCTAATGTAATTTTTTGCAGATGAGAAGGGGTGGTAAAAAATTGCCAATTAAATCGAATTTGTGCTGATTTTGCCGATACTGTCGATTTATCTTGTTTAGGATTAACGAGGAGATCATGAACAATGACTTGCTCGGGTTGCATAAGATCATGCTCAATACCTGAGAAGCGAATATCATAGTCAGTGTATTGTGTCAGCCATTCACTGGTTTTCTGCGCGCCCCACTGAGTCTGAATAAAAGCGTAAATTATAATAATAAATAAAATAACGATAAGTATCAGAGATACCAAACTTTTCATCAGCCAGCGCATAACCCTTCTCCTGTTTTATACTCCATCAAAACATTATACAGTTATGCCTGAAAACTAGGCGATGCTCAAGTATTCATCGGATAAATCAAAGAGATTTCACTTGTTTATTAAGGATGCTAGATATTCTGGATGTCAGATTTCCCGTATTGGGTAATCGTTTTAAATGACTGTTTACTTCCCCTAGTATTTTCATAACCAACTGAGCATGTCGTCCTTCTGTTGTACTTAATTTTTGCTGATGAAGTTTGTTACTGTAGTTAATTAACTGAGAAATCAAATCATTAGGTTCAAGACTTCCAGAACGGTAAATATCGTGAAGATTAGGAGTAATGTAAGATTGATTCTGTAAGTAATTAAATGAATATTTAAGAGCATCTACTGTAGGCTTATTAAGATATGGGTTAGTTAAAAACGTACCTAAGTCTTTTTTAATATGCTCTAAATTGAATTCAGCAACAGGCTTATTTCCTAAATAAGTAAATTTATGATCACTATTAAATAATGAAAGAATAGAATCTTTGAGATAAGTAAAAAATTGCTCAATAGTTTGTATATGAAAATCTTGAGTAGATGGATGACTTTTTAAGTATTTGAGTGCAGGATTTTTTATTGGGCTCAATGGTGTAGTCATTTTATTTTTCTTTGATTTTCAGTCTTGAGATAAAGATTTACCGTAACTCAAAGGATCATACTTTTATAAAAATACCATTGGCCTAAAGATGATAAATAAAACGCTATTTTCATAATCAAAAATAGCGCTTTACTCGTTTATTGCTAATTAATAATTATTTTTCTGGTGGGAAAATTAGATTTAAAATAATGGCCGTTAAACCGCCCGCAGCAATACCTGATGACAGCAATGTTTTTAGCCAATCAGGGGCAAACTGTAATATTTGAGGCTGTTGCGAAACGCCTAACCCTACCGCAAGTGAAATAGCAAGGATCATGATGGCTCGGCGGTTTAATGCTTCTTTAGAAACAATACGTACGCCAGACGCAGCTATTGTACCGAACATCACTAATGTGGCTCCGCCTAATACTGGCTCAGGAATTCTTTGTACAAATTCAGCAACGAATGGAAATAAACCTAAGATAACAAGCATTGCTGCAACAATATAACCTACGTAGCGGCTAGCAACACCTGTTAATTGGATCACACCATTATTTTGGCCAAAACAAGAGTTTGGGAAGGTATTGAAAAATGCTGAAACCATGGAGTTAATTCCATTAGCTAATACACCCCCTTTGATGCGCTTCATATATAAGGGACCACTGACGGGCTGCTCTGAAACATCAGAAGTTGCCGTGATATCACCAATGGTTTCTAGCGAAGTGATCATAAACACCAGCATTAAAGGAATAAGTAAATTCCAATCAAATGATAGGCCATAATAAAATGGCTCAGGGATCGTGATCAGCGGTGTTTCTTGATGTTCTGCGGGTGTGGGTAACATATCTAAAGCCCAAGCAAGAACATAACCCACTGCCATTGCAATAACTAAAGAAGCTACTCGTAAGTAAGGATTTTTTTGTCGATTAAGTAAAATAATAACGATAAGAACAGAGCTTGCTAACAATAAGTTCTGTGGCGAGCCAAAAGTATTATTTTCGATAGCAGCATAACCGCCACCTATAGACGTTAATCCGACTTGAATTAATGATAGACCAATAATCATCACGACTACACCTGAAACTAAAGGCGTAATGATACGTCTTGCTAGGTGAAGTACGCGTGAAAGGACGATTTCTGTTAATGAGGCGACCATTAAGGTTCCAAAAAGGGCTGCCATCATTGTCGGAATATCTGCACCACCATTTTTAAGAGCTAATCCTCCCATAATGAGTGGAGCAACAAAGTTAAAGCTTGTTCCTTGAATTGATAACAATCCTGAACCTATAGGTCCCCAAGCTCGAATTTGTATTAAAGAGGCAATACCTGATGCAAATAAAGACATACTAATAATGCGTTGGGTATCGTGTGCCGGTAGTCCTAATGCTTGGCAAATTAAAATTGCGGGAGTAATAACTGCGACAAACATGGCTAAAAGGTGCTGACATGCGGCAAAAAGCGTTTGAGCTAATGGCGGTTTTTCTTCTAAAGCAAAAAGAAGCTCGCTATTTTTTTTAACTGAAACATCACTATCTTTAGGCAAATTTTGATTTTCTGAAGTAACCATGGTGTGAATTTCTTATTCGACAAAAACGGTATTTTAATGATCTGCGCCACAAAAGCAATCGTTTGCGTGAAAATGATGTTATCAAAATGCATAAGAGGCGCTCACATTTTTATATGTTTTAACTTGTGTTTGTCTCCGTTTTTTTTTCTAATCGGGGATACCTGCTTTTGGCGTTGTTTATGGATGAACTTAGCGTCGTAGTATTTTTATATAAAATTAACAAATAAGACGGGGTACATAAATGTATCATCTTGATGTTTATGGCACGCTGGTTGCGGCCACTTTGGTTCTCTTGATCGGACGTAAGTTAGTGAAATCTGTTCCTTTTTTAGAACGGTATACGATCCCAGAACCTGTTGCAGGTGGGCTACTTGTTGCAGTTCTTCTATTAGCATTCAAATCTTTTATGGATTGGGAAGTGAGTTTTGATCTGTCACTTAAAGATCCATTAATGCTAGCCTTCTTTGCAACAATCGGGTTAAACGCAAATCTCGCGAGCTTAAAGGCCGGAGGAAAAGCGCTTTTTATTTTCGTCTTTGTCGTTGTTGGGTTGTTGTTAGTACAAAATACCGTTGGTATCGCGCTAGCAAAAATGTTAGGTCTTGATCCATTAATGGGATTACTTGCAGGCTCGATTACATTATCGGGTGGTCATGGTACAGGGGCGGCTTGGGGTAAAACGTTTGTTGAAAACTATGGCTTCATGAGTGCATCTGAAGTAGCGATGGCGTGTGCAACCTTTGGTTTAGTTTTGGGAGGATTGATTGGTGGCCCTGTTGCGCGCTACTTAATCAAAAATATTCCAACGCCAGGATTAGGCGCTGACGACCATGAAATGCCAACAGCGTTTGAGAAACCCACTACAGGCAGAATGATCACGTCAATGGTCTTGTTAGAAACCATTGCGATGATCGCGATTTGTTTAATGGCGGGTACATTCCTTTCTCAATTATTAGAAGGTACTGCATTCTCATTACCGACCTTTGTGTGTGTCCTGTTTATCGGCGTTATTTTAAGTAATAGCCTGTCAATGCTTGGTTTCTATCGTGTTTTTGATAGAGCTGTGTCCGTTTTAGGTAACGTAAGTTTATCGTTATTCTTAGCGATGGCATTAATGAGCTTGAAATTATGGGAGCTTGCATCTCTGGCGATACCTATGTTGGTTATCCTTGGCGTTCAAGCGGGTGTCATGGCGCTATACGCTATTTTTGTGACATTCCGAGTAATGGGTAAAAATTACGATGCGGCGGTTTTAGCTGCGGGTCACTGTGGTTTTGGTTTAGGGGCAACACCAACGGCAATTGCCAATATGCAAGCCGTTACGGATCGTTTTGGGCCTTCTCATCTAGCGTTCTTAGTCGTACCAATGGTTGGTGCGTTCTTTATTGATATTGTGAATGCAATAGTGATCAAGCTGTATCTACTATTGCCATTCTTTACACCTATAGCAGGATAGTTTTACCGTTATCACTGAAGAAGTATCTCTGTATTAAATAGCACCCCATTGTTGGTTTTCAGCATTGTTGGTTTTCAGCATTGGGGTGTTTTTTTATGGGATGTTCTATTTCAATATCACGCTGAATCGAGTTTAACGGCATGTTAAGGCGATGCAAAGAATGATCTTATGCTTGGCTATACTGTGTTTTAGTCGGTAACCAGCGTTCGATTAAGGCTTGTGAATGCTTAGGGTAATGTTCATGTAGGTAACGTGCAATACGTTGTACTTCAGGAATGAGTCCCTGATCGCGTAATAAATCAGCCACTTTAAATTGTACATTACCTGTTTGCTTAGTACCTAGAAGCTCACCAGGGCCACGAATTTCGAGATCTTTTTGTGCAATGACAAAACCATCATTGCTATCCCTTAATACCTGCAATCGCAAACGCGCTGTTTGAGTGAGTGGCGTTTTATACAACAAGACACAATGAGAGGCGATAGCCCCTCGACCTACACGTCCACGTAATTGGTGTAATTGTGCTAGCCCTAACCGTTCTGGGTTATCAATGATCATCAAACTTGCATTAGGTACGTCAACGCCAACTTCAATCACTGTTGTTGCAACTAAAAGTTGGAGCTTATTTTCTTTAAATGCCGCCATTACAGCTTGTTTCTCTGCGGGCTTCATTCGCCCATGTACCAATCCTACTTTGATTTCAGGGAGTGCTATTGTAAGTTCATCATAGATAACTTGGGCAGCTTGCGCTTCAAGTACTTCAGAATCTTCAATTAAGGTGCATACCCAATAGGCTTGTCGATTCTCTTCTGTGCAAGCTAGTCTGATGCGTTCAATAATGTCATTACGGCGAGTATCAGGGATAGCGACAGTAGTAACAGGTGTACGCCCCGGCGGTAATTCGTCGATGATAGAGGTGTCCATATCAGCATAAGCGGTCATCGCTAATGTTCGTGGGATAGGCGTTGCTGTCATCACCAATTGATGAGGGTGAAAGCCTTGTTCTTCACCTTTTTTCCATAAGGCAAGGCGTTGATGCACACCAAAACGGTGTTGTTCATCAATAATCACTAAGGCTAGAGAGTGAAATTTAACTTGTTCTTGGAAAATCGCATGTGTTCCAATAATGATCGATACTTCACCATTTGCAATGGCATTTTGCTGTGTTTCGCGGGCTTTCCCTTTCTGTTTTCCTGCTAGCCAACCTACTTGGATACCAAAAGGCTCAAACCATTTTCTAAAGGTTAATGCATGTTGCTCTGCTAACAATTCTGTTGGTGCCATTAAAGCCACTTGCTTACCATTAGCAATAGCACGTAACGCACTTAATGCGGCAACTAGCGTTTTACCTGAGCCTACATCTCCTTGGATCAATCGCATCATTGGATAGTCTTTTTCTAAATCTGTTTCTATCTCATTGACGACACGTTGTTGTGCATTAGTCGGGGTAAAGGGGAGAGAGGCGAGAAATTGCTGACGTAACGTTGATGTATTTGGCATAAACAATGGCTCTGCACGATAAGATTGTGCACCAGCTCTTGCATTGAGCATACCTAGATTGTGAGCCAGCAATTCTTCAATAATTAGCCTTTTTTGCGCAGGATGCTGTCCTTTCTCAAGTTCAGCAAAAGCGATATCAGGAGGCGGATTATGCAGTGTACGTAATGCTGTGGCTAATGGGGGTAAACCGTGAATAAATTGCTCAGGTAATAATTCGTTAATAGCGCAGGTATCAAGTAATTCTAATGCTTGTTCTATTAATTTACGTAATGATGTTTGGCGTAAGCCTTCTGTCGTTGAATAGATGGGAGTGAGTGTTTCTTGCAGTTTAACTTCAGAGCCTGCAACTTTGATTTTATATTCAGGGTGAATAATTTCAGGGCCCCGACTTCCTCGTTTAACTTCGCCATAAGCTGTGACCTGTTTACCTTGAGCAAGGTTATTTTTCATCGCCGCTGTAAAGTTAAAAAAGCGAAGTGTTAAAATTCCAGAGCCATCAGAAATTTGGCAGGTCATCATTTTACGCCGACCAAAACTGACTTCAGTTCTTAAGATTTCGCCAGAAACAGTGGCAGGAATACCGGGAAGGAGATCACTGATAGCATAAAGATGCGTTTGATCTTCATAACGCAAAGGAAGGTGGAGTAACAAATCCTCAATAGTCACAAGCCCTATTTTTGCCAGCTTGTCTGCCTGACTTGCACCTACGCCGTGAAGAGTGGTTAAGGGGATTGCATCAAGCAGTTTTCCTTTCATGGGATCAATACTCCGTCTTTTTTAATTTCCTAAGTTGTTTTTGTGTCATTTGCATTTCCGCCCACCATGACTCCGGCGCTTCAATTTCACCGCTACCATTAATATAAGGGCGAGGCAGTCCTTTACGGCGAGAAACTTCTGCCAATACCGGGTATCCGCCTTCAAAGAGAAGAATTTGTTGTTCTTCTTCTGTTAAGGTGCTCTCTGTTCGATTATACATACCTGCAGCCTGACGTTGGCGTTGTGCTTCATATAAAATTAGTGCACTGGCGACAGAAACATTCAGCGATTGTACCATTCCCATCATCGGCACAATAATATCTTGATCTGCAAGTGCGATAGCATCTTGTGAGATCCCCGTTTTTTCTTGTCCCATAATAATACAAGTTGGACGAGTGTAATCAATCTCACGAAAATCAACTGCTTTATCTGAGAGATGAGTCGCAAGAACTTGCATACCTTGGGTACGAAAGGCGTTAACCGCATCTGTGATAGTAGGATGAGTTTCTACATTGACCCAGCTATTACTTCCTGCTGCGGGGGAAACTAACATCCGCATTTTTTCTTCAGGCCAAATAGCATGAATTTTAGGAATGCCTACAGCATCAGCCGTTCTTATAACGGCTGCAACATTATGGGATTTATGCACTTCTTCAAGGCAAACGGTAAGATCAGGTTGCCGCATCGCCATCATTTGGCAGATGCGGGCATATCGAATTGAATTCATGACTAGTTTTTATTACGGCTAACGCGCAGAACGTCTGGCATGATGCGAAGTTTACGCATGATATTGGCTAATTGAATTCTATCTTTCGCAGTTAAGCGAATAAAAGCACAATACACGCGACCATCTTTCTCTTCTGTATTCATACTTTGAATACTTGAGTTAGCATCGTTAATAGCTGCGGTTAAGTTTGCTAAAGCGCCTTGGTGGTTGATCATATCGACTTTAATTTCAGTAATGAAATCGCTGTTGATCTCTTTATCCCACTCGACAGGCATGAATTTTTCAGGCTCTTTTTGGTAACCACGAATATTACGACAAGATTCATGGTGAATAACCAAACCTTTACCTGGGCTAATATGTGCAACGATAGGATCACCCGGAATAGGGCGGCAACATTTAGCGAAGGAGATTAATACGCCATCAGCGCCTTTAATTGGGAGTTTAGGCGTTTCATCATTGGTTGTTTCTGTTTGTGCGTTTTCATCTTGATTTTGACTATCAATCAATAAATTACGCGCAACAACAACGCTCATGGTATTACCTAAACCAATTTCAGCCATTAAGTCGTCGATTGAATGAAGTTTCATACGCTTCAATTCACGCTCAATATTTTCAGCTGAAATGTCAGCAAGCTTGTGCTCACCTAATGCGTGATTGAGTAAACGACGACCTAAATTAATAGAGTCTTCACGTTTTAAGTTTTTCAGCAGTTGTCGGATTTTAGAGCGAGCTCTTGAACTGACGACAAAGTTTAGCCAAGCCGCATTGGGTCTTGCACCAGGAGCGGTAATAATTTCAACCGTTTGTCCGGTACGTAGCGATTGTGATAGTGGGTAAGGTTGCCTATCAACCCTTGCACCCACACAAGCATGACCGATATCAGTGTGTACAGCATAAGCAAAATCGACAGGAGTAGCACCCGTTGGTAATTCGACAATGCGACCTTCTGGCGTGAAAACGTAGATTTCATCAGGAAAAAGATCTGATTTTACGTTCTCAATAAATTCAAATGAGCTACCCGCACTTTGTTGCAATTCAAGTAAACTTTGCATCCAGCGTTGAGCTCTAACTTGTGCAGTTGTGCCCGGTTGCTCACCTTGCTCTTTATAAGCCCAATGTGCAGCAACTCCCATCTCTGCCATTTGATCCATATCTTCAGTACGAATTTGCACTTCAACAGGTACCCCATGAGGGCCAATAAGTGAAGTATGAAGAGATTGATAGCCGTTGGCTTTTGGAATTGCAATATAGTCTTTAACTCGACCGGGACGCGGTTTATAAAGACTGTGCATTTGACCTAAAACGCGATAACAGGTATCGACTTCTTTCACGATTACGCGAAAGGCGTAAATATCCATGATCGAGTGAAAACGTTGCTCTTTTAACAACATTTTCCGATAGATAGAGTAAAGGTGTTTTTCACGACCGTTAACTTTGCATTCGATATGTGCTTCTGTCAGGCGTCCTTCAATTTCAGAGAGGATTTTATTAATCATCTCTTTACGGTTGCCTCGAGCTGCTTTAACGACTTCTTTGATTACACGGTAGCGATTAGGATGTAGCGCCTCGAAACCCAGCTCTTCAAGCTCTGTTTTGATATGATGTATACCTAAACGATGTGCGAGAGGACTGTAAATTTCGAGTGTTTCGCGAGCAATACGGCGACGTTTATCTGGGCGTAATGATCCCAGAGTGCGCATATTGTGAGTTCGGTCTGCCAGCTTGATCAAAATGACGCGGATATCTTTTACCATCGCCATAATCATCTTACGGAAGTTTTCAGCCTGAGCCTCTTTTTTGTCTCTAAACTTCAATTTATCAAGTTTAGATACCCCTTCAACAAGATCGGCTACCGTACTACCAAAGAGGCTTTCGATATCTTGGAAGGTTGCAGGTGTATCTTCGATAACATCATGCAACAGCGCCGCCATCAGCGTTTGCTGGTCTAATCGCATATCTGCGAGGATACACGCAACCGCAACAGGGTGAGTAATATAAGGCTCACCACTTGAACGAGTTTGTCCCTCGTGGGCATTTCGGGCGACGATAAAGGCTTTTTTAAGTTGTTCAACTTGCTCCGATGGCAAGTATTTTTGAACGATCTGATTCAGGCTTTCAAACAGGTACAAGGCAGACCTACCCCTATTTTATAAAACGATTAACGACGACCTTCCGCAATCGCTGAAACAGCTTGTAATTCTGCTGCTTCTTGCTCTTGCTGCTCTTGGCGTTCACGAGCATCAAGAATTTTACCGTTAATCAGGCCTTCTTCGATTTCACGTAGCGCGACAACAGTCATTTTATCATTTTCTTCTGGAACTAAAGGATCTTTAGCGCCAACTTGTAACTGACGCGCACGACGTGCTGCGACCAGAACGAGGTCAAAACGGTTACCAATTTTCTCTACAGCGTCTTGAACGGTTACGCGTGCCATATTTGTGTTACTCCACCATTAACGAAATGACTGGGCATAATACTGAAAGTTAACTCAGTCTGCCAATAATTTGCTGATTAAATCACCATGTCGTAGCGTTTGACGATCAAGGCGTAATTTTTCTGAACGAATAATTGATTGTAAATCAGCAAGCGCAGTATTGAAATCATCATTAATCAGCAAATAATCATACTCATTAAAATGTTCCATTTCCGATACAGCTTGCGACATACGTTTTGTAATCACTTCTTCGCTATCTTGCCCACGTCCACGAAGTCGGCGGTAAAGCTCTTCTTTTGACGGTGGCAGAATAAAAATACTGCGAGCTTCTGGCATCGCTTTACGCACTTGCTGTGCGCCTTGCCAGTCGATATCTAAAAAGACATCTACACCACTGGCTAAGATTTCTTTGATAATTTTGCCGGATGTTCCGTAATAGTTACCAAAAACACAAGCATGTTCGAGGAAATCCCCGCTGTCTATCATGCTTTTAAATTCTTCTTCAGTAACAAAGAAGTAATGTTCACCATGGCTCTCTCCCGGTCGCATTGGGCGGGTTGTATGAGAGACTGAAACCTGAGTGTCATATAAAGGCTGTGTTTTTAACAGCGCTTGAATAAGACTTGATTTACCCGCACCGCTTGGAGCGGAAACAATATAAAGTGTTCCTTGGATCATGATGACTTTCTGAATTTGACTGGAGAATTAAGTATAAATACATGTTTAGGGAGCAAATCCCCCATATAGTATACACATACAATGAATGACATACAGTGCCCATGTTTAATACAGGGCCATTTTTTTTCTTATTACATTCTATTTTCTGAATATAGAAACAAGAGAAAAATTAAACTATGTCAATATTAACATATAATTAAAGGCTCAGTGATAGGAATTACCTTTTATCACAATAGCGAAAAGAGATTATATTTTGAGATACCCCACAGAATCAAAAAGAACCGCTGTCGTTAAAACAGCGATTCGTTAATCTTGATTCTCGTAATTAAAGACAGGTAAGCCCAATTTATAACGAATAGCGAGAAGTCGAGCGGTTAACCCTGCAATTAGGGTAATGATGATAATGACGTCTCTTGGTAATGGTGTATAAAACAGTAATCCCATATAAAGCCACGCGGCACCAAAAGCGATACCGGCATAAATTTCTTTTTGGAAAACCAAAGGAATGGTATTACAAAGCATATCTCTTAATACACCACCAAACGCGCCCGTGATCACCGCAGCAATAGCAGCAATAATTGGGCCATAGTCCATATCGAGTGCGATTTGTGCACCGATAATAGAGAAAACCATTAGACCAATGGCATCTAAGATAAGAAAGAGTCGCTGAAGGTGTTTCATCATGGGAGCAACCCACATGGTGATGACAGCAGCACATGCAACAGTGACGATATATTCAGGGTGTTTTACCCAACCTAATGGGTAATGGCCGAGTAGAATGTCTCTGACAGAGCCACCACCAATGGCAGTTGCAGAGGCGATAATAATAACGCCAAAAACATCCATTTTACGACGACCAGCAGCAAGCGCACCAGTCATGGCTTCTGCAGTAATACCAATAATATAGAGAACACTAAGTAACATGATTTTCTAATTTTCTGACTATTTAGTGAGGGTAGAATAATTACCTTGCGAAAAAGTCTCGACTGAATTTTTTTAGTGCCAGGTAAAATTAATTAGTTTTTATAATGTGGAAATTTATTTCCCGATAAGGATAAATATGTCTTTTCAGGAACACCAGATTACGTTTGATAGCCGTCATCATCAGCTAACTAATATAAATGTTTGGACGCCAGATAGCCAGTGGTTAGTCTATGATGTACGTCCCAATGGGGGATCTTTTACAGGTCTAACCATAGAAAAAATTCATGCGAAAACAAAACAGCAACAGATCATTTACACAGCAACACAAGGGGCACATGTAGGGGTTGCAACAGTAAGCCCTACAGAGCCCGTGCGTTACGCCTTTATTCATGGGCCAGAAAACCCAGATAATGAATGGCATTATGACTTTCATCATCGTCGAGGCGTGATTGTTGATGAGTCAAATAATAATCGTGCATTTAATATCGACGCATGTTCGTTGACATCACCTTATCAAGCCGGTGCATTACGTGGCGGTACACATGTTCACGTCTTTAGTCCTGACGGTACGCGTTTAAGCTTTACCTACAATGATCATATTATGCATGAACTTGGTGGCGAATATGATCAACGTAATGTGGCTGTTGCAGTGCCACTAAAAGCGGTTAATGTCGCTAAAAAGCACCCACGCGAATATGACGGTGAATATTTTTGCACTGTAGTAAGCCAAACTGTTGCTCACCCACAAAAGGGAAGCGACGAAATTAATAAAGCTTATGAAGAGTGTTGGGTTGGTACTCAAGGTTATATAAAGACTGATGGTTCACAGCAACATTGGGCTATTGCATTTATCGGCGATACCGTGAGTGAAAATGGCGATAAAGTTGCTGATATTTTCCTAGTGGATTTACCTGATGATAATCAGGCTTTCAGTGTTGAAGGTGATAAACCATTGGCAGGAACTGATACAACAATGCCAGCAGTGGCTAAAGGTATTCATCAAGTTCGCCTAACAAATACAGCA
Source organism: Proteus terrae (assembly GCF_003144325.1). Taxonomy (GTDB): domain Bacteria; phylum Pseudomonadota; class Gammaproteobacteria; order Enterobacterales; family Enterobacteriaceae; genus Proteus; species Proteus terrae. The sequence continues at coordinate 87,304 of NZ_PENS01000004.1, read as the reverse complement.
AATAGAAAATATGCCGGTGTTTTAAATCAGCCTCGTCACTGGTTAAGAAGTTCCCCACAAGGTGATGCGATCGCTTTCTTAATGAAAGATGATAACGGTATTGTGCAGTTGTATACCGTATCGCCAAGTACGAAAGAGATAAAAAAAATCACTTCGCAGGATTGGGATATTCAGTCAGCCTTTACGTGGAATAGTAATGGACAATATCTCACCTTTATTTGCGATAATAGCGTGATGCTATGTAATGTGAAAACGAGTGAGTTAACTCGATTAACAGAAAAAACAGCACAGGCACCAAGTAGTGATGCTGTCGTATTCTCTCCAAATGACCAATATATTGCATTTATGCGTGATGTTGATGGTTATCGCCAGATATTTACCGTAGAGACTGGGTTGTAAAGTTTTATCGTCTATAAATAAGGTATCTTAAATAATGAGATACCTTTTTATTTAATAAAAAATAAAATAGAGAATAAAATAAGTATAATTATCGAAAAACTAGAAGTGATCACTAATAATAAAATTAAGGTATTATTTAAAGATAATCATCATTACTGCCCTAAATTTATTAATAGCGAAAGGCTTATTTATGTTGATAAAGTAAATGTAAGTGATGAGTCTGGATCTATATTATTTGGTTATAGTTTTAGTAAAATAAATGGTTTTCCTATTGAAATAGAAACGGAGATTGAATCTTTTTATGCGGAGGATATTGATGATTTACTGCATATTATTGTGAATATCATTGATAGAGAGTCGATAAGAATTATGGAACTTGTTCATCATCCCCTAAAAAAATAATGATGTTTGATAAAAACCGGCATTGTGAAAGCAATGCCGGTTTCTGTTTTCTGGGGGTTACAACTTATTGTAAAACAGAAATATCCGCGACTTTTAAGAACAGTTCACGCAATTGACTTAACATGGTTAAACGGTTGATACGAACAGCTTCGTCTTCATCCATTACCATGACTTTGTCAAAGAAGTTATTGACCACATCACGTAATGAGGCCAGTTCAACTAATGCTTCTTGGTATTTGCGCTCTGCAAATAATGGTGCCAATTTATCTTGTAATACAGAAAGATTAGCCGCTAGTTGAACTTCTTCTGGGGCTTTTAAGACGGAAGCTAAAACAGTGTCATTCAGTTTTACATCAGCGGATTTTGCTAAGATGTTAGAAACACGCTTATTTGCTTCTGCTAATGCAGAGGCTTCGTCTAATGTGCGGAAGTAAGTTACTGCTTTAACGCGAGCATTGAAGTCAGCAGGTTGTGTTGGACGACGTGCTAATACAGCTTGAATAGTATCAATGCTGTAACCCAATTCTTGATACCAAGAACGGAAACGACCTAACATAAACTCAACCACATCACTGACCACATTTTTATTAGTCAGTTTGTCACCGTAAAGGCGAACCGCTTCTTGTGTCAGCTCTTCGATATCTAACGGTAAATCTTGCTCAACGATAATACGTAAAACACCCAGTGATGCACGACGTAGAGCAAATGGGTCTTTATCCCCTTTAGGATGTTGACCAATACCGAAAATACCCGCAAGTGTATCCATCTTCTCTGCAATAGCGAGGGCGCTAGCAACAGGATTAGAAGGTAATTCATCACCCGCGAAACGAGGCTGATATTGTTCTTTCAATGCAACTGCGACTTCTTCAGCTTCACCATCATGACGCGCATAATGCATACCCATAACACCTTGGGTATCTGTGAATTCGAACACCATATTGGTCATTAAGTCACATTTTGACAGTAAACCTGCGCGAGTTGCTTTATTAACATCAGCCCCCATTTTGCCAGCAATAAAGCCAGCTAATGCTTGAATACGGTCTGTTTTATCACGCAGTGTGCCTAAATCTTTCTGGAATAATACGGTTTCAAGGCGTGGTAAGTTATCTTCTAAACGTTGTTTACGGTCAGTTTTGAAGAAAAACTCCGCATCAGCTAAACGAGGACGCACTACTTTTTCGTTACCGCTGATGATCTGTTGTGGATCAGAAGATTCAATATTAGTGACGAAAATAAAGTTAGGTAATAATTTGCCTTGCTTGTCATAAACAGGGAAATATTTTTGGTCACCTTTCATCGTATAAACTAGCGCTTCAGCAGGAACTTCAAGGAATTTTTCCTCAAATTTTGCTGTTAACACAACAGGCCATTCAACCAATGAAGTGACTTCTTCGACTAAGCTATCGCTTAAATCTGCGATACCGCCAAGTTTTTCAGCAGCAAGACGGGCATCATGAAGAATAATTGATTTACGCGTTTCGTAATCAGCGATAACTTTTCCGCGCTCATAAAGAATTTCAGGATACTGATCCGCATTATCAATAGAGAATTCAGCTTCACCCATAAAGCGGTGACCACGAATAACGCGATCGCTTTGGATACCTAAAATTTCACCATCAATAACGGTATCACTTAATAATAAAGTGACGGTATGAACAGGGCGTACAAAGTGAGTTTCCTTATCACCCCAGCGCATTAATTTTGGAATTGGTAATTTTGATAATGCATTGCTTACCATGCCAATCAGTAATTGGTTAACAGCTTCACCTTTTACTTCTGCACGATAAAATAACCATTCGCCTTTATCTGTTGATAAACGCTCTGCTTGGTCAACTGTAATGCCATTACCTCTTGCCCAACCTTCAGCTGCTTTTGTCGGTTTGCCGTCAGCGTCAAATGCTTGAGCAATTGCAGGGCCACGTTTTTCAATGGTTCTATCTGCTTGTGATTTCGCCATATTAACCACTTTAATAGCTAAACGGCGAGGAGCTGCAAACCAAGATACATCACCATGAGTGATATTGGCGTTATCCAGTTCAGCAGTAAAATTAGCAGCAAAAGATTCGGCTAAAGAACGAAGCGCTTTCGGCGGTAATTCTTCTGTGCCGATTTCCACGAGGAAAGTCTCAGTTGTCATGATAGCCTCTTACTTTTTACACATAGGGAAACCAAGCGCTTCTCGAGAAGCATAATATGCTTCAGCAACCGCTTTGGTTAAAGTACGGATACGTAAAATATAACGCTGGCGCTCTGTCACAGAGATAGCTTTACGTGCATCCAATAAGTTAAAGGTGTGTCCTGCTTTTAAAATACGTTCATAGGCAGGTAAAGGCAGAGGTTTTTCTAACTCTAACAACTCACGAGCTTCTTTTTCATATTGCTCAAAGCAAGAGAACAGGAAGTCTACGTCGGCGTATTCAAAGTTATAGGTTGATTGCTCAACTTCGTTTTGATGATAGATATCGCCATAGGTGGTTTTACCTAATGGACCATCACACCAAACTAAGTCATAAACGCTATCAACACCTTGAATATACATGGCAAGACGTTCTAAGCCGTAAGTGATTTCACCCGTAACAGGTTTACACTCTAATCCACCTACTTGTTGGAAATAGGTAAACTGCGTCACTTCCATGCCGTTGAGCCAAACTTCCCAGCCTAAGCCCCAAGCACCTAAAGTTGGGTTTTCCCAGTTATCTTCTACAAAACGAATATCATGAATTGTTGGGTCTAAACCTAATTCTCTTAATGAGCCAAGATAAAGTTCCTGAATATTATCAGGTGATGGCTTAATGATAACTTGGAATTGGTAATAGTGCTGTAAACGGTTAGGGTTTTCACCATAACGTCCGTCTGTTGGACGACGAGAAGGCTGTACATAAGCCGCAGCGATAGGCTCTGGGCCTAATGCACGTAAACAAGTCATTGGGTGTGATGTGCCTGCACCCACTTCCATATCTAATGGTTGGACAATGGTACAGCCCTGGCGAGCCCAGTAATCCTGTAGTGTCAGGATAAGACCTTGAAAGGTTTTGGTATCAAACTTTTGCATGTTATATCCGCATGGCGATACATAGAATAAAAAGAAAGGTTTCAGTATACCTTCTAGACGAAAGATATACAGCAAGGAATGCGGGCAATTTTCCCTCGATCAAAAAAATAATCCCTTAATTGACTTTATGACTATGCTCAAAGAATTAGATTGAATTTTTTTTCACCTATTTACATGTATATTTATACAGTATATAAAATGGTGCTATTACAAGTTATTGGTAACAAGGAATAAGAAAATGAATAAACAGCGTTGCGATTGGGTAACTAATGATCCTGAATATTTGGCATATCATGATGATGAATGGGGTAAACCTGAACGAGATAAATACAAGCTTTTTGAAATGATCTGTCTTGAAGGTCAACAAGCTGGGTTATCTTGGTATACCGTACTTAAGAAAAGAGAAGGTTATCGTCGCTGTTTTTTTAATTTTTCACCTGAAAAAATTGCCACAATGACAGATAAAGATGTTGAAACCTTACTGCAAGATCCCGCAATTATTCGTCATCAAGGAAAAATTAACGCCATTATTAATAACGCCCGTATTTTCATGGCAATGGAAGAACAAGGCGAAGATTTTAGTCAGTTTATTTGGCAATTTGTTGATAATAAACCCATTATTAATCAGTGGTCCAATATTTCCCAAGTGCCCGCGTCCACTGAAATCTCAGATAAAATGGCAAAAACGTTGAAGAAAAAAGGCTTTAAATTTGTTGGTACAACAACTTGCTACGCTTTTATGCAAGCTGTTGGTATGGTTGATGACCATATTCTCTCTTGTTTTTGCCGCCAAGAAGAGAGTGAAAACGCCAATAAAAAGTAAAATATGAGTTGAGTTATCTTTAATCTAGAGTGTTATTGGTTTTATATTTCAATATTTAAAATCATATTAATATTACTATTCTATCATTTCGATTATAACTATTGATGCAGATTAAAGCTCGCGGTATGGTATTTCTTAACGAGAAAGCAACATAGAAGATACCTGCAAAGATGACTCAACTATCACAATTTGGACAAAAGTTTGCTCAGCACTCAGGCATTGCTCGCTTGATGCAAGACTTAAATGAAGGAATACGTACACCCGGTGCTGTGATGCTAGGAGGTGGGAATCCTGCTCATATTCCTGAAATGGATGACTATTTTCGCCAATTACTTAAAGAAATGACCGAAAATGGCTCATTAAGTGATGCAGTTTGTAACTATGATGGCCCGCAAGGCAAAGATGCTATGTTACAAGCGTTGGCAGCATGTTTAAAACAGAAGCTAGGCTGGAATATTTCGGCAAAAAATATTGCGCTAACTAATGGTAGCCAAAGTGCTTTTTTCTATCTATTTAATTTATTAGGTGGCACAACCAAAGATGGGAAGAAACGTAAAATTCTTTTCCCAATTGCCCCTGAATATATTGGTTATACTGATTCTGGATTAGAAGAAGATCTGTTTGTTGCGAATAAACCAACAATAGAAATGTTGCCGAATGGGCAATTTAAATATCATGTCGATTTTGCTCATCTTGAGATTGGTGATGACATAGCCGCTATTTGTGTTTCTAGACCAACAAATCCAACGGGTAATGTGATTACTGATGATGAAGTTGAAAAGCTAGAGGTTTTAGCTAAACGTCACAATATTCCTCTGATTATAGATAACGCTTATGGCGTTCCTTTTCCGGGTATTATTTTCACTAAAGCAACACCTCGTTGGAATGACAACACTATCCTTTGTATGAGCCTGTCCAAGTTAGGTTTACCGGGTGCACGCTGTGGCATTATTATCGCCAATGAAGAGCTGATTTCAGCCATTACAAATATTAACGGCATTATTAGTCTTGCACCTGGTGGAATTGGACCTGCAATGGCATTAGAAATGCTAAAACGCGATGATTTAATGCGGTTATCTCAAGATGTGATAGGGCCCTTCTATCATCAACGAGTACTTGAAACTATTAATATTATCCGCCGCTACTTACCTGAGGAACGTTGTCTTATTCATAAGCCGGAAGGTGCGATATTTTTATGGCTTTGGTTTAAAGATTTACCTGTTTCTTGTGAAGAGCTTTATCGTCGTTTGAAAAAACGTGGTGTATTAATGGTGCCGGGACATTACTTCTTTCCAGGATTAGAAGATTCATGGGATCACGCTCATCAATGTATGCGGATGAATTATGTACCTGAGCCTGAGTTGATTGAGAAAGGAATAAAAATTCTGGCTGAAGAAATCGAGAACATCTATCAGCCAGTGAATATCTAATAAAAATGCCCCTTCAGCGAGAAGAAGGGGCAAAGACAATAACGAGGACTTTTGAGCATAAGTTTGACGGAAAGAAATTGATTACTAAAAATTTAGCAATCCGTCTCAATCTAAATTTCTTAGCACGAGAACTATTAAAACAGACATTTATAAAATCTATGGCTTAAATAAGAGCCATTCATTGCCTTAATTATCCCTCTGCTAAGCCAAATGTGGATTTTGATAACAAATTTGGTTCAACTATTTAATATATTTATTATTTTTACTACAAAGTCCATATAATAAGCGCCATTAATTGTGGTGTTATGATGCGTAAAAACATTGCTAAAGGGTAAACTGTGGCATAGGAAAGCGCAGCAGCTCCACTTGAGCTATGAATTGAGTTTGCGAAGGCTAATGCAGGGGGATCGGTCATTGAACCTGCCAACATTCCGCAGAGGCTTAAATAATTAAGCTTAAAGAAGACTCTGGCAATCACACCGACAATCAATAACGGTAATAATGTAATCAAAATACCATAACCAATCCAACTCAAGCCTTGACCATAAATTAAGGTTTCGACAAATTCACCGCCAGAGTTTAATCCTACCACAGCAAGAAACATGACAATTCCTAACTCTCGCAATGCCAAGTTTGCACTTGGAGGCATAAACCAATAGAGCTTACCAAATGTACCAATACGTCCTAAAATTAAGGCAACAACAAGAGGACCACCAGCCAAACCTAATTTAAGAGCCACAGGAATACCGGGAATAAAAATAGGAATAGAGCCAAGTAAAACCCCTAAGCCGATACCAATAAAGACAGGAAGCATCTGAACTTGTTCTAATTTCTGACGGGCGTTACCTAACAGGACTGTAATGGCTTCAATAGACTCAGGGCGTCCAACAACATTAAGAATATCCCCGAATTGCAACATACTATTATTGCTCGGAATAAGTTCGATACCCGCGCGGTTCAAGCGAGTCACTACAACATCGTATTTTCTTTTAAGATCCAGATCTTTTAAACGTTTACTGAGCACGGAATCATTCGTTACGACGACTCGTACTGATTGAAGTAAATTTGTTGATGTTGAAAGTGAAGCATCGACCTCCTCACCAAGTACTAGACGTACTTTATTGAGATCTTCTTTTGAACCTACAATATGCAGTAAATCTCCCAACTGAATAATCGTTGAAGGCATAGGTACCATAATGTTATCTCCACGCTTTAAGCGGGAGCAGACGATGGCATCTTCATTGAGCAGAGGAATATCTTGCATTAATAAGCCATCTAAATTGGGGTTTTTAATCGCAATATTAATGGTATGTAGGGCATCTTTAGTACTGTGTTGTTGGTTACTAAAGGCTTTTGCTTCTTCATCAATGTTGATTTTAAAGAACACACGAATAAGCCACATTACTAGCAGAATGCCACAGATACCCATAGGATAGGCCATGGCATAGCCCATCCCCATTTGCCCCACCGAAGCCGGATCAACATGCAGATCTGTTAGTATTTGTTGCCCAGCACCTAAAGAAGGGGTGTTGGTGACAGCACCAGAAAAAATACCCAAAATAATAGGTAAAGGAACGTCAAATAGGCGATAAATAGAAGCGGTTATGACTGAGCCCAGAAGAATAATTAAGATGGCGAAGGCGTTTAGTTTTAAGCCTGAAACACGCAATGAGGAGAAAAAACCTGGGCCGACTTGGATACCAATGGTATAAACGAAAAGAATAAGTCCAAATTCTTGAATAAAATGAAGAGTTTGTGCATTAAGTGAAAAATTATAGTGTTGAGCAAAATGACCAATAATAATTCCACCAAAAAGAACGCCACCTATTCCTAGGCTGACTCGATAGATTTTGATATTGCCAATCCAAAGACCTAGAGCGCCTGCTAATGACAACATCACCATTGTTAATGCAATATCACTCATAAAAAAGATCCTGTACCCAAAAATAAAAATGAGAAAATTTGAGCTAAAACGATAAACCTATTTTGGCAAAGAATCATGAAAGTCGCTGTGTCTTATCGCACAGATTCAACATATATAGAGATCAAAAAAACAAGAAAGATAAATATAGAGTTAAAGTGTTTATTTAAAATAATGAAGGTTGAATTTTAATATCATCGAAACATAATAATTAATAATATTATTATGTTTTTTTTAATTAGATAAAGTGAAACATTCTCACGCTAGACTTATTTATTTAATAACTAAAAAATTAAGCTTTTTTATATCATCTTTCTCTTGTCCTGTAAGAGAAAACAGGTTTAACTATATGATAAAAAGCGTTGACTACGGATCTCGTTTTATAGGTGCCCTATGATATTTAGAACGACAAGTAAAAATTTAACATTAGTCACATTTTTGACGACATTACTGACAGGCTGCTCAAGTGTTATGACCCATGCAGGCCCGAATAAAGAACTTTATTCAGGGACAAAAAATAACATGACAATGCTAAAAGATGATGAAACTGGATGGGCAATGAAACCATTGGTTATTCTCGATCTCCCTTTTAGTGCTGTATTAGATACTTTATTATTACCTTACGATTATTATACTCAGGGTGATGATAAAAGTGATAATTCCCCTAAAGAACGCATAAAAAGATTGGAAAGTACAACTACGAATAATAATCATGAAAATAAGAATTAATATCAAATTAATGACTAAATAATGAATAAGTAATTATATTTAGTCATTATCTGTTTACTTGATTATTTATTTAGTACCGTTTCTTCTTTAGGTCCAAACATTTTGTTCAAACTATTAAGCTCCTGCATTTCCTTATCACATATTACTTTTTGTTCTGCCAGAGGCGCTGTCATTATCTGTTTTTTGCTTTGCTCGAAGTTAGCTTTAATCTCCGGCATATTATGTTTTAGATCTTCTCTTTGAGAAATGTACTGAATAAATCTATCCGCTTCTTTAAAGTACACTCGGCAAGCATGAGCTGTAGATGCTTGAGCTGGAAGTGTGGTTGACAATAAAAGTAATGCGACACCCCACCAACATTGTTTCATTCTCTAAACTACCTACCTTATTTGACATAAGGGAATTATATAAAAAGTATACTAATTAGACGATAATAATTGAGAATAAATTTGTGATTTTTTTTCATGTTTTATGGATAACGTAAAGAAAGCCATAGTAAAACGAAGATAGACAGGTAAGCGTGTTACAATAACGCTAAAATTCATCTCTTTTTATGATAAAAAAGTTAAAAATCAACCGTTTTGGTTGAAAACCATACGAATAGTCAGGAGATACTAAAAAAGTATTGACGGAGTGGGTTTCTGGCAGTAAGATGCACCTCGTTTTCGGCGAGTAGCGCAGCCTGGTAGCGCAACTGGTTTGGGACCAGTGGGTCGGAGGTTCGAATCCTCTCTCGCCGACCATATTAAGAACCCCGTTTTTAAAGCGGGGTTTTGTCGTTTTAGCCTTACCAAAAATACCTCACTCTTATTTTTGATTTCACCATAAAAGGTGTTTTCTCTCGCTCATCTTCTTTTTATCTCATCTCTCTCCCTACATTCCAAACTTCCATACAACTCAGAAACAGAGAACCGTGGAAATATTTTCCAAATCAAGATAAATATTAGCTGAAAATGCAGAGGGCTTAGCTGGCCTATAAAGTCGTTTAGGCATTAAATTATTTTAGAAATTTTTTAATAAACAATCTAAAAAAGTCTGTAAATTTTCTTCCAACGTCACTTTTATGGACGATAGAACTTCTGATAATGCTTAAATAATATAAATTTTTCACTATGAAAGAATTAAAATCATTAATAACAGACTGAATTTCATGGTCTTATCTAGTTAAGTGATTTGCTAAGAGCTAAAAATTGATACTTTTCACTCTATTTGCTTGATTAAAACTAAAATCAGGATCCTCTAGCAAGGTGATTGTTTTTCTTCCATAACAGAATAAAGCACCAAGTTCTTTGTTTCATTTCAAAATATTCGTTCAATATTTAAGCGGTTAATCACAAATTATGGCTTTTTTTAAAATAGTCATTTCACTTAAGGATTTCTTAATGTGTGGTTTTATTGACTAGATATTAGTCGCAGACTTATTTTTTTATTCTGAGTTTGTTCGATATTCGTTTCATTTGTGTTTATAACTTGTTCTTTTTACCTTCCAACACCTTATTGACGTAAGGGAGTACAGTTGGTTAATTGAACAATGACAAAATAAAAAGGTATTCCGTTTTTAAACAGGAAACCAAAACACAACAGAACAATTTCGGAGAGTAATGATGAAAAGCTCCAAAAAACAGACAGGAATTTTGACCGCAACAATTGGATTGCTCGCATTAGCTGTTTCTGCTGGTGTGCAGGCAAAAACATTGGTGTATTGCTCTGAAGGCTCACCTGAAGGATTTAACCCTCAGTTATTTACCTCTGGAACAACCTATGACGCAAGTTCAGTACCTATCTATGACCGTTTAGTTGAATTTAAACTGGGTACAACAGAAATCATTCCAGGCTTAGCTGAAAGCTGGGATGTGAGCGATGATGGCAAAGTGTATACCTTCCATTTGCGTAAAGGCGTAAATTGGCATAGTAGTAAAACCTTTAAGCCAACACGTGAATTTAATGCGGATGACGTGATGTATACGTTTATGCGTCAAATGGATCCAAAACATCCTTACCATAAAGTGTCTGGCGGAAGTTATGAATACTTCTCAGGAATGGATATGAACAACATGATCGAGAAAATCGAGAAGGTTGATGATCATACCGTTCGTTTTGTTTTAACTCGTTCAGAAGCCCCTTTTATTGCTGATATGGCAATGGACTTTGCTTCTATATTATCTGCTGAATATGCAGATAATATGATGAAAGCAGGTACGCCTGAAAAAGTGGACTTAGATCCTATTGGTACAGGGCCTTTCCAATTACAACAATATCAAAAAGATTCTCGTATTCTTTATAAAGCTAATGACCAATATTGGGATAAAAAACCAGATATTGACCGTTTAGTCTTCTCCATTACACCTGATGCCTCTGTACGATATGCAAAACTGCAAAAAGGTGAGTGTCAGGCAATGCCTTTCCCAAATCCTGCTGATATTGCGAAGATGAAACAAAATAGCGATATCAACCTATTAGAGCAACCAGGCTTAAATGTTGGTTATATCTCTTTTAATGTTGAGAAAAAACCACTGGATAACCAAAAGGTTCGCCAAGCATTAAGTATGGCGGTGAATAAAGACGCTATTATTGAAGCTGTTTATCAAGGCGCAGGTCAGAAAGCGAAAAACCTCATCCCTCCTACAATGTGGGGTTATAACGACGATATCGTTGATTACGAATATAACCCGGAAAAAGCCAAAGCACTGCTAAAAGAAGCGGGTCTTGCAGATGGCTTTACTATCGATTTATGGGCAATGCCAGTACAGCGCCCTTACAATCCGAATGCCCGCCGTATGGCTGAAATGGTACAAGCGGATTGGGAAAAAATTGGCGTTAAAACCAAGATTGTAAGTTACGAGTGGGGCGAATATCTCAAACGTGCTAAATCCGGTGAACACCAAGCCGTGATGATGGGTTGGACGGGGGATAATGGGGATCCAGATAACTTCTTCGCTACGCTATTTAGTTGTGCGGCAAAAGAGCAAGGATCGAACTATTCAAAATGGTGCTATAAGCCATTTGAAGATCTGATCCAACCTGCTCGAGTCGCCGCCGATCACGACAAGCGTGTTGAACTTTACAAACAAGCTCAAGTTGTTATGCATGATCAAGCACCTGCACTGATTATTGCTCACTCGACCGTTTATGAACCAGTGAGTAAAAAAGTAGAAAACTACGTGGTTGATCCGTTAGGCAAACATCACTTCGAGAATGTCTCTCTTAAATAATAGCAATACCTAATCGTTGGATTGCCTTAAATACGGTGTCTTTCTTTGTGAAAGGCACCGCTATTCAATAATAACGAATACATTCAGTACACTGTGGGCGCAGGGGGCTTTCCCCTGATTTATCAGCGCTATCTTTTAGCTGATGTTTGAAAAGAGAATTAGGATATGCTGCAATTTATCCTTCAACGTTTGGGACTTGTGATCCCTACGTTTATCGGAATTACATTATTGACGTTTATTTTCGTCCATCTTATTCCCGGTGATCCGGTAATGATTATGGCGGGTGAACGTGGACTTTCTCCAGAGCGTCATGCTTATTTAATGGCAGAGTTGGGGCTGGATAAGCCTTTATGGCAACAATATATCAATTACCTAAATGGCATTCTCCATGGTGATTTGGGTATCTCATTAAAAAGTCGCATTCCTGTATGGGATGAATTTTTACCTCGCTTTAAAGCCACTTTAGAACTTGGCGTGTGTGCCATGATTTTTGCGGTTTCAGTTGGGATCCCCGTTGGTGTTTTGGCAGCGGTAAAACGTGGATCTATCTTTGATCATACTGCGATTAGTGTGTCATTGGCAGGTTACTCCATGCCAATCTTCTGGTGGGGGATCATGTTAATCATGTTAGTGTCTGTGAAATTAGACCTAACACCTGTCTCTGGACGCCTCGCGGATAGTGTCTTTTTAGATGACAGTAATCCACTTACTGGATTTATGCTGATTGATACCTTTATTTGGGGTGAGGAAGGGGATTTCTTAGATGCCGTTCATCACATCATTTTACCTGCCATTGTATTAGGAACCATTCCTTTAGCAGTTATCGTCCGTATGACACGCTCTTCGATGCTTGAAGTATTAGGCGAAGATTATATTCGTACTGCAAGAGCAAAAGGCTTAAGCCGTGCTCGCGTCATTCTTATTCACGCATTACGTAATGCGATGTTGCCTGTTGTCACCGTTATTGGTCTACAAGTCGGGACAATGCTGGCAGGTGCAATCTTAACAGAAACCATTTTCTCATGGCCGGGATTAGGACGCTGGTTGATTGATGCTCTACAGCGGCGTGACTACCCCGTTGTTCAAGGTGGTGTACTTTTAATTGCAACGATGATTATCTTCGTCAATCTGTTGGTTGATGTTCTTTATGGCATTGTGAATCCTCGTATTCGCCATAAAAAATAAGGAATGCATAAATGACTGAAAATAAAGTAACACCGGTCATCAGTGCACCGGCTCCCATGACGCCCTTCCAAGAATTCTGGCATTATTTTAAACAAAATAAAGGTGCCGTTGTTGGGTTAATCTATATTGTAATTATGTTGCTTATTGCATCATTTGCAGGTTTTCTTGCACCTCATGCCCCTAATGAGCAATTCCGTGATTTCTTATTGGTACCTCCTGTTTGGCAAGAAGGTGGAAGCTGGCAATTTATTCTAGGTACAGATGATGTTGGTCGCGATATTCTTTCGCGCTTAATGTTTGGTGCTCGCCTTTCATTATTGGTGGGCTGTATTGTTGTCGTTCTGTCACTTATCTTAGGAATTATTCTAGGGTTAGCAGCGGGTTATTTTGGTGGCCTTGTGGATATCGGCATTATGCGTGTTGTTGATATCATGCTGGCATTACCTAGTTTATTATTGGCGCTAGTGTTGGTCGCTATTTTTGGTCCCTCTATTGTTAATGCTTCTATCGCATTAACTTTTGTTGCCTTACCGCATTATGTTCGACTGACTCGTGCCGCTGTTTTAATTGAAGTTAACCGTGATTATGTGATTGCCTCTCGTGTTGCAGGCGCGGGTTCAATGCGTCAGATGTTTATCAATATATTACCTAACTGCCTTGCACCTTTAATTGTTCAAGCCTCTTTAGGTTTTTCTAATGCAATCTTAGATATGGCGGCATTGGGCTTTTTAGGTATGGGCGCACAACCACCAACCCCTGAATGGGGAACCATGTTATCTGATGTGTTGCAGTTTACACAAAGTGCATGGTGGGTTGTGACGTTTCCTGGTCTGGCGATTTTGTTTACCGTATTAGCCTTTAATTTAATGGGTGATGGTTTACGAGATGCGCTTGATCCGAAATTAAAGCAGTAACGGAGTAAGAACATGGCATTACTAAATATTAATCAACTATCTGTTCACTTTGGTGATGAAGATACTCCGTTTAAAGCGGTAGACCGAATTAGCTATCAGGTTGAAGAAGGGCAAGTAGTCGGCATTGTAGGGGAGTCTGGTTCGGGTAAATCCGTTAGCTCGTTGGCGATTATGGGGCTTATTGATTTTCCGGGGCGAGTGAGCGCACAAGAGCTCTTTTTTGATGGTAGAGATCTTATGAAAATCTCTGAATCAGAGCGACGCAATTTAGTCGGTGCCGATGTTGCGATGATTTTCCAAGATCCAATGACAAGCTTGAATCCTTGCTTTACGGTTGGCTATCAAATTATGGAAGCGTTAAAAGTCCATCAGGGTGGAAGTCGTAAAACACGCAAACAACGTGCTATCGACCTTTTAACGCTGGTGGGAATTCCTGATCCAGCTTCTCGCTTAGATGTTTATCCACACCAGCTTTCAGGGGGAATGAGTCAGCGTGTTATGATCGCAATGGCGATCGCTTGTCGCCCTAAATTATTGATTGCTGATGAACCAACCACAGCGCTGGATGTCACTATTCAGGCACAAATCATAGAGCTTTTGCTCGACTTACAAAAACAAGAAAATATGGCACTAGTGTTGATCACTCATGATCTCGCATTAGTAGCTGAAGCTGCGGACACTATTATTGTGATGTACGCAGGACAAGTAGTAGAGTCAGGAAAAGCATCAGAAATTTTTAAAGCGCCTCGCCATCCTTACACTCAAGCATTATTAAGGGCACTTCCTGAGTTTGCGAGTAATAAAGCGCGGTTAGCATCACTACCGGGCGTTGTACCGGGACGTTATGATAGACCAACAGGTTGCTTACTCAATCCGCGTTGCCCATATGCTCATGATGAATGTTATAAGATTGAGCCAGAGTTAAAAGAATTAGGAATGCACCGTGTGAAATGTCATACACCGTTAGATAATGCAGGG
This sequence comes from Proteus terrae, assembly GCF_003144325.1. Taxonomy (GTDB): domain Bacteria; phylum Pseudomonadota; class Gammaproteobacteria; order Enterobacterales; family Enterobacteriaceae; genus Proteus; species Proteus terrae. The sequence goes on along the minus strand of NZ_PENS01000004.1, from coordinate 72,259 downwards.
AGACCTACCCATGGCTGAAGTTAATCCAAATGTATCAACTCCCTTGTTAAAAGCGGTTAATTTAGCGAAGTATTACAGCGTAAAGGGTGGGCTTTTTTCAAAAGAGAGAACAGTTAAAGCCCTTGATGGTATCTCTTTTGAATTAGAGCGCGGTAAAACTTTAGCTGTTGTTGGTGAATCGGGATGTGGCAAATCCACATTAGGCCGATTATTAACAATGATTGAGATCCCTACTTCCGGTGAGCTTTCTTATCGTGGTCAAAATCTGTTAATTAAAGATAAATCGGCTGAGAAGTTGCGTCGCCAGAAGATCCAAATTGTGTTTCAAAATCCTTATGGATCATTGAATCCGCGTAAAAAAGTGGGGCAAATTTTAGAAGAGCCTTTATTAATTAATACAACACTGAATGCCTCTGAGCGTAAAGAAAAAGTATTATCAATGATGGCTAAAGTTGGATTAAAAACAGAACACTATAGCCGATACCCACATATGTTTTCTGGTGGTCAACGTCAGCGTATTGCTATTGCGCGTGGTTTGATGCTTGATCCAGATATTGTGGTAGCAGATGAACCTGTTTCTGCACTGGATGTATCAGTTCGTGCCCAAGTACTGAATTTAATGATGGATCTGCAACAAGATATGGGGCTCTCTTATGTGTTTATTTCTCATGATCTTTCGGTTGTTGAGCATATTGCAGATGAAGTTATTGTAATGTACTTAGGGCGTTGTGTGGAAAAAGGAACAAAAGCGCAAATTTTTGAAAATCCACAACATCCTTATACGCAGGCATTATTATCAGCAACACCAAGATTGACACCTGAATTAAGACGAGAGCGTATTAAATTAACAGGAGAATTACCAAGCCCATTAAATCCGCCACCGGGTTGTGCTTTCGCAGCTCGTTGTCGCCGTGCATTTGGACCGTGTAGTCAATTACAGCCAACATTAAAAGAGTATAACGGTCAGCTTATTGCTTGTTTTGCAGTGGAGCAAGATAACGCAATAGTTTAAATAAAATAAACTCATCTCATTAAATAAGGACAATATATTGATTTATATTGTCCTTATTTTTTCATTAATAATATTTAATTAATCTTAACTAAATAATCTAATAATGATTTTATAGATATAAAATATTATATTTTTGTGGGTTTTTTTAAATATAAACTTCAATGATATTAATGGGAAATAGTATTTTCCATTAATAAATATACTATGCTTAGCATTGTGTTTTAACTTGGAGTTAAGGGTTTAATAGTGTTTAATTTTATGTATTCTAGTGTTTTTTAGTGAATTGTATCTTTTTATTAATATAAAGTAGATTTGTTGTAAATAATAAAGAGAGAGTAAGATTTTATTTTTATTTTACTATTTTTATCTTATAACTATACTCAAATAACAATAATTATATATTTATCTACTTTCATTTTAATGGATAGTCGCTTTTTATAACGTTATTTTCTTTATTGATAGTGATACATAACTACAAAAATACAGTATAATCACTCTGATCAGACATGTATATTGGAAATAGCAATGATGAAACCTCATCTTAAACATTCATTAACAATAAAACAGATGGCCGCTGTTGCGGGCGTTACGTTGGTGACTATTGCTATTTTTATCAGTATTCAACTTGTTTATTTGATAGATCAACGCCGTGAAGATTATCAAAATCAGCTTTTTAATGCCGGTGTAAGTATCCAGCAACCACTCGCTGATGCATTATTACGGTCAGATTTGAACGATGCTAAACAACAGATAGTTGCACTAAAAGCGACGGGGATTTTGGGTAAAGCGATTGTCATGCAACCCGAGAATGTGCAAGTAATGAATTTAGATTTTGCACCCAAAAAAGAAGTCTCTGAATTTTCAAGTTGGCTTTTTGGTATTCCCGTTGAAGCTGTTGTTCCTTTACAGCCATTAGGTATTACTTCAACAGATGATAAGTCCTATAGTGGTCATCTCATTTTACAGGCTGACACAAACCGTTTTTATCGTTTTGCCAGTAATACTGTCGCATTGATGCTAACAACATATCTGTTGATGGGACTTATTCTGACGGTTGCTATTAGTTGGTGTATTAATCGTATTGTTGTAAAACCTTTACGCCAAATCGCCGTTACCCTCAATAAAGATAGCCAAGTTTCAGCGTTATCTTGTCCAAAATCACATTGTGATGATGAGATTGGTTTGCTGGTTAAAGGATATAATCATCAAAAATCTGATCAAAAATTGCCGAAGGTCTGAACCTTCTTACGCCATAATGAGTCTAATCACTATAGTGATTTCATTTCATGTTTTTGTGGTGATAAAGAATGATAATACAAAAAATAGACATCCAACATCTAACATGTCTTTTGGCACTTATTGTTAAACCTCATAAGTGGTTTAATACCAAGGATTAATACAACAGAGGTTCACATGCAGGGTGTAATGACACGAATTTTATTGGGAAGCGTTATATTCGGCGCTGTTGTTTGCCAAGTTCAAGCAGAGGCTTTACAGCCTGATCCGGCTTGGCAAGAAGGGCGACTAGCAAATGGCTTTCAGTGGCAAATATTACAAACACCGCAACGCCCAAATGATAGAATACAGATCCGTTTATTAGTCAATACGGGGTCTTTATCAGAAAAAAGCAGTGAAACGGGTTTTTCATCCTTAGTGTCCAAACTCAACGTTTTGGAAAATACAGGTTTAACGCCAGAGAAACGCGATAATCTATGGAAAAATGCACTAGATCCTGACTATCCGTTGCCTCCAATGATCGTTTCATATGATTTTACTGTTTATAATCTCAGTTTACCGAACAATCAGCCTGAGTTGTTAAAGGATGCTTTTGCATTATTAGCAGGTATTGCTAAACCTGCACAATACACAGAAAATGCGGTTCGTAATGCAGTTCAATCACCACTTCCGATTGCAACATTTCCTCTTAATATTGAAGATCCTATCTGGCGCTCACGTCTTGAAGGTTCTAATTTAAAAGGCCACAATCCGGGCAAACCCGTTAATCAATCAGTAAATACTAAAGAGTTGTCGGATTACCAACAGCGTTGGTACACCCCAGATATGATGACGCTTTATGTTGCAGGTAATGTTGATAATCGAGTATTGACTGAAAGTATTAATCAGGCTTTTTCATCTCTATCAGGAAAGCGTGTAACACCAGTTCCAGTCCCTGTTCTTGCTGATATGAAACCTGAAACCTTATATGTGCAAGAGCCTATGCGAGCAAAAGACCAAATTGCTTTAATTTGGGATTTAGATTGGTCGCCAGTAAAAGACTCTGATACGTTAAATAAATATTGGTTAAGTGATTTAGCTCGTGAAGTGATTTTTGTACATTTAGGTCGTAGTCTTGAACAACGTAAAGAAAATGATAGCACTCAAATTAACATTGATTGCCGAGTACAATATCAGCGTGCAAGTTGTTCTTTAAATCTTGATACTGCTACAGCACACATTCCTGCATTAGCATCATGGGTAGGAGAAGAATTGGGTCGCTTGCGTAACCAAGGTATCAGCGATGAGTTGTACCAAGAGTTACAACAAGAGAAACAACTTCAATTAACTCAATTATTTGCGCGTTATGCAAAAACCAGTACTGCTATTTTAATTAATCAGCGTCTGTTATCGCAACAAAGCAATATTATTGATATTCCACCTGAACAATATCAGCGCTTACGCCAAGCATTTTTAGCGGGCTTAACAAAAGAGACGTTAAATCAGGAACTTTCAAGAGTTTTATCTGAAGATATTGCTTTTGTACTAACACAAAGTGGTGAAACGCCAACCGTAAATCTAGGTGAATTGCGTATTCAATTTGAAAAGCAAGTTCATCCAGAAACGGCAAATACACCCGCTCCTGTCGTAACGACTACACCCAGTAAAGCAGTTGAAACCCCTCTGCGGTAACAACTACAGCGATGGAAATAACACCAACGAAGGAATCGTAATAGAGCAAAGATAGGCTGATATTGAAAATATATCAGCCATAAAACAAATAAAAAGCCAAAAGTGTTATTGATACATTTTTGGCTTTTTATTTGTTTAATCTTAAAGGCGTTTAAAGGCTTCTTTAATAATAGCTATCAAATCGTCACGGCTATTTCGCTGGGTTGTAAAACCTGCAATAGCAATCTGTTTTTCAGGTAAATAATAAGCTGCAGAGCCCCAGTAACCAAGGTGATAGTAAAGTGTGCCTAGGCTAGTTTCTTCAGTCATTAAACCTAAACGATAATTTGCAGCCCCAGTATGTGTGCCTTGCCATTTCATCTCTTTTAAGGTTGATGGATGCAAGTAAACTCTATCTTCGAAGAGATCAGCTGTAAATTTAGCTAACTCAAGGGTTGTCATCACAAGTCCGCCACCACCAAAAGCATCCATTGAAGCATCAATATGAGTTCCTTCATGTTCGCCTGTAAATTGTCTGGCACGCGCTTTGGGATGCTTAGGTTGTAGCTCTAAACCTTCCCACCATGTTTGAGGTAAATCTAAGTCTTGAAAATGCAATAATTCACGAACGGCGATGGCCATATTTTTTTTCATAAACTGAGAAAGAATATCACCTAACAAAATGTAGCCTGTATCTGAATAAATAAAGCGTTTTCCTGCCGGGATAATGGGAAAACCTTGTTGAGCATAGCGTGCAATTTGCTCTTCTCGTGTCCATTTGTGAGAGGGATCTTTAATTACATCTTCGAGATAAGCTTCATTGGCATGATCGAATAACCCACTGCTGTGGCTTAATAAATGGCGTAGTGTAATGGTCTTAAGGTCATAGCCTAGCTCTAATAATGTCTGTTGATAATTAGCACTTAAATACTTAGTTATGTCATCATCAAGAGACAGAGCATTTTGTTCCCATAAACGTAAAAAAGCAGCAGCGAGAAAGGTTTTTGTATTACTAGCGATTCGAAAAGGCGTATCTACAGTTAATTTTTTCTGGGTACTTTCGTCGGCAAATCCGTGCGCCATACCAAAAGGGTATTGGATGCCTGCACCTGTAATATAGATAGCACTTGCTGAAGGTAAGGCATGAAAAGCATCAGTCATCGATTGAACCATAGTTACTTCCTTATCTGTCAGGAAAATAAATCAGCAAAAAGGGTGTACTTGGCACCCTTTATTTATATTGCAGAAATTCATTATTTACTTTTTGCTGCTGCTCGTAATTCTGTTACTGTTTTACCGCCTATTCCCCAGTTGTCTGTTTCAACTTCATCAATCACTACAACAGTAGTTGCTGGGTTTTTACCTAATACATCAACCAAAAGTTGTGTCGCTCCCGCAATAAGTTGCTCTTTTTGTTCTGCGGTTGCACCTTCGCGTGTAATTTTAATATTAACGTATGGCATTGTTTTTCCTTATTATGTTATTTATAGGCGGTTAATGCAGGGAATTAACCATATAGTTTTATCATAAAGTTAAGATGTTGATTGCGTTTCATCCAGCTGTTCTTTACGCATATTTGGACCATCAGTCGCGATCCACGCAGCACAAAAAAGCGTTAATCGGGCAAAAAAGTAGAAGAAAGCCATTAAACCTATCACTGAACCAAATGCGGCACCTGACGGTGAGCTTGCGATTTTGGGTAGCATCCATGTCATTACTGATTTCAATATTTCAAAACCAATGGCAGCGATAAGTGTACCTTTAATAAGCGAAATTCGTTTTGGTTGATGGCGAGGTAGGATCCATAATATCCATAAAAAAAGTAAATAGTTTGCGGTAATGGAAATAGTTAAGCCGATAGTTGTCCATGCTGGTGTTAGCCATTCAATGCCATCTAATCCTAGTGTATGAACAATCATTCTTTGGGCTGAACCTGCCACAGAAGTTAGCGTAATAGTGACGATTAATGCGAAAAGTAAGCCAATTAGCGCTAAAAAGTCACGAAAATAGCGGAAATAGATTTTTTCTTGCTCTTCTTTATTTCTTTCCCAAACGGGGCGTGATTGCGCCAAAATGGCTTGGCGTAAATTACCCACCCAATTGACACCAGAATAAAGTGCAATCGCTAAACCGGTTAAACCAACAGTTGTACGCTGGCGAACTGCGGTATCAATACTCTGTTGAACAGTGGATGCAAGCGTTGGATCATCAATGCTATTTGCAACACCTGTAATTAATTTGGCGAGTAAATCTGGGTTTGAGGCTAAAACGAAACCCGCACAAGCAAAGGAAAGCATTAATACAGGGATTAATGATAAAAATGAAAAGTAGGTAATGGCGGCACCAAACTGATTTCCCATTCTGTCAGTAAAACGTTCGGCCGTGCGAATTAGATGTGCAATAAAAGGTATGTTAGTAATAAAATTACTGATTTTAATCCCAACACCAATAGCTTTTTTTCCGCCATGGAGCCCTTTTTCCAGCCCTTTTTTGAGCGGCTGAGTCAGTTGAGTTTTTTCATTTTCTGTTTGGGGTTGCTGCTCTTCTGACATATATCCTCTTTAATTAGATCTGTCCATTTTTAATAATTGAGTGTCACTACTATAGTTTTCACTCAAAAATATCATAGCTTAATTTCTATTACACACCTTATGCTTATTGTAATTAGCCACTGATTTAGGAGATGTATTTGTTTGTTCTGGCTTAAGTGTAGATGATGCTCTATCAAAAGGCGTAGATAATCTTGTACTTAATAAAGGATAAAAAACCAATACAGCAATTCTGAAATTAAGTTTAGTTTAATAAGAGAATGGCTACTCACTTATTGTTTTATTCTGTATTTCACAGTCAAATAAGGAGTAGGCATTAATTACTTATAATAACTACTTTGTCAGTAGATTTAATTCTTCTTCTATTGCCTTCAAATCTGCCTTTTCTTCAGCTAGTTTTCTTTCTTGTTTAGCAATTTTATCTGCATCACCTTTAAGTTGTGCTTCCTTTAATTCGAGCTCGCGCTCTTTAACATCAAGTTGTTTTTCACGTAATTCAAGGTGTGTGTTTTCAACCACTTTTTCAGGTGTGCAATAGCGTTCAACATTTTGCAATGCTCGCTCTAAACCTTGGATACGATATTGATTACCATGTGCTTTAGCATATTCCATCTGTTTTTGGATATTCTGTTTTTTTATCTCACAGCCATTGGCTGGTCTATCGGCGTAAGCATTGCTTGTGAGTAAACTTAAAGCAATGGCTGTAAAAAGTAATTTTTTCATCATTCTATCCTGTTTAAACTTAAGTGAAATATGGACTTATCATAACGGCTGGATACTAAGACACAACGTTTCTTTCGCTTTCAATGAAGAAGTTCGGCTTTTTCTGATACACTGAGTTTAATCACGATTTCAGAGTAAATTAATTACTAAGCTATACTTATTTCTAACGGAAGATAAAGAATGCTGAGCTATCGCCATAGTTTTCATGCTGGCAACCACGCCGATGTTTTAAAACATATTGTTCAAACACTCATCATTGAGTCTTTAAAAGAGAAAGAGAAACCTTTTCTTTATCTTGATACTCATGCTGGCGCTGGACGTTATCAATTAACCAATGCTCATGCGACTCGCACTGGCGAATATTTAGAAGGGATCGCACGCTTATGGCAGCAAGAAGAGGTGCCGGAGCTTATTTTACCTTACCTTGAAGCGGTGGGAGAATTAAACGCCAGTGGAGAACTGCGTTATTATCCAGGATCTCCTCTATTAGCGGGTAAATTACTAAGAGAACATGATTCTTTAGTACTAACAGAATTACATCCAACGGATTTTCCTTTATTACGTACCGAATTCTCTCGTGATGAGCGAGCTAGAGTTTCTCGTGAAGATGGTTTTGGGCAATTAAAATCTAAGTTACCTCCTCCAAGTCGTCGTGGATTCGCATTAATTGATCCACCTTATGAACTTAAACAAGACTATTCTGCCGTTGTTAAAGGTGTTGTTGAAGGTCATAAGCGCTTCGCGACGGGAACTTATGCGATTTGGTATCCTGTTGTTCATCGTCAGCAAATCAAACGCATGTTAAAAGAGCTTGAAGCAACAGGGATCCGTAAGATTTTACAAATCGAATTAGCAGTAAAACCTGATAGTGATCAATTGGGAATGACGGCATCAGGGATGATTGTGATTAATCCACCTTGGAAATTAGAATCACAAATGAAATCAATACTCCCTTGGTTACATAAAACCTTAGTTCCTGAGGGTATTGGACATACATTAGTTGAGTGGGTTGTACCAGAATAAGCATCTTTATTATTGTTTTTGCCTATTACTGTAAAAGCTAAAATCTGACGTGCTATGTTTTAAATTTTGTCATAATAGACATCATGATATTAAAGACTTAGCCTGTGAGTTACCTATTTTTCTACAGATAAATGGATCAGAGAAATGACGAGCAAACATTACGATTATATCGCCATCGGTGGCGGTAGTGGCGGTATCGCATCAATTAATAGAGCGGCAATGTATGGCCAAAAATGTGCATTAATTGAAGCGAAAGCATTAGGTGGCACTTGTGTAAACGTGGGTTGTGTACCTAAAAAAGTGATGTGGCATGCAGCACAAATTGCCGAAGCTATTCATCAATACGGTCCTGATTATGGTTTTGATACCACAGTGAATCGTTTTGATTGGGATACACTCATTAGTAGCCGTTCTGCTTATATTGACCGTATTCATCAATCTTATGACCGTGTCTTAGGTAATAACAAAGTTGATGTTATTCAAGGGTTTGCTCGTTTTGTTGATGCCAATACTATTGAAGTCAATGGTGAGAAGATCACGGCTGATAATATTCTGATTGCAACAGGAGGTCGTCCTGTTCAACCTAATATTCCGGGCGCTGAGTATGGTATTAATTCTGATGGCTTCTTTGAATTAAAAGCCTTACCAAAACGCGTTGCTGTTGTTGGTGCTGGTTATATCGCTGTTGAACTTGCAGGTGTATTAAATGCTTTAGGTAGCGAAACACATCTATTTGTGCGTAAACATGCACCACTACGTAATTTCGACCCATTAATCGTTGAAACACTGTTAGAAGTGATGGAAACCGAAGGGCCTAAATTACATACACAAGCTATTCCTAAAGCTGTGATTAAAAATGAAGATGGAAGTTTAACGCTACAACTAGAAAACGGTACAGAGCAGACAGTTGATACCTTAATCTGGGCAATTGGTCGTGAGCCTGCAACTGATAACCTGAATCTGGCAGTAACGGGCGTTGAGTTAAATGAAAAAGGCTATATCAAAGTCGACAAATTCCAAAATACCAATGTAAAAGGTATTTATGCGGTTGGCGATAACACAGGAGCGGTTGAATTAACACCTGTTGCTGTTGCCGCCGGGCGTCGTTTGTCAGAGCGTTTATTTAACAACAAACCTAACGAACACCTAGACTATTCAAATATTCCGACTGTTGTATTTAGTCATCCTGCTATTGGTACTGTTGGCTTAACAGAGCCTCAAGCGGTTGAGCAATACGGTGCTGATCAGGTCAAAGTATACAAATCGTCTTTCACGGCAATGTATAGTGCTGTGACTCGTCATCGTCAACCATGTCGCATGAAGTTGGTTTGTGTTGGTGCAGACGAAAAAATTGTTGGTATTCATGGTATTGGTTTTGGCATGGATGAAATGCTACAAGGCTTTGCTGTTGCACTGAAAATGGGCGCAACGAAAAAAGACTTTGATGATACTGTGGCAATCCACCCAACTGCAGCAGAAGAATTTGTTACTATGAGGGGTTAATGTAGAAAACCCACCTACACACGTTCTTACTGTAGAAAAACTGAGAGGCCAGAGCATCGTTCTCTGGCCTTTATTAACTCATCGATACTAAAACGTTATGCCTCATTCAAAGTTAGCAACGCGACTTGAGATGAGCGTCACTCGCCTAATGTTGACTAAAATTGAGTAATGCGACAAAGTGACGACTGAAACGGTAGCGATTCAGTGCCCTCCACCCAACTACTAATATTCGTTAAGTATATTTTTCTTAAATATCTAAAAGGAAGCGTGGCATTGTCTTTTTAAGGAGCATATTAGAGTGTCGAATACTAATTCAGGTGACGGTGAACGCACTGCAATGCTGGGGTATGTTCCGCAGTATGAAATAGCAGCAGGCTTAATATATGAAGCTTTGCTTGATGGAAGTCTTGAATGGTTTCGAGTCGCCGATCCTGATGCTGGAAGCTTGGATGACATACTGATTGCGACTACTGGTAAGCTTGATGCGTATCAGGTGAAGTGGGCGGAATACGTTGGAACAATTAGCTATGCAGATTTTGTAAGGGATAGTTCGACAAAGCAGGGAGATGAGAAGCTTAGCCTTTTCAGGCAACTTTCAGAGGGATGGAAGCACTTAAGTACAAATAATAAAGATAGAATTGTAAAAGTTCATTTGCTTCATAAGTCAGTACCTAGCTCAAGCTCTAAAGCTCAAATCCCTTTAGGCGACACGGCTCCTCGACATGCTCACTTTCAATCTTTCTTAAAAGAATGTTGGTTCGATAGACGATGGTGTGAAACAGGCTTAGATACAGTATCCGTGTGCTGGCAAAAGGCACTGTTGGATCTACAGAAACGGTCAAAATTTAATGATGACCAATTTTTGAATTTCATTCGCAACTGTGAGCTTGAATTCAACTATAAGCGACCAGCAGATATCCCTATAACTAATCAAGGACAAGCAAGAAAGCAAAAAGATATTGAAAAGATATATAACCTTTTGACGAAAATGGCGGGAGGTGAACGTCGAATTATTGAGCTGTCCAAAGATGATATGTTAGATAGGTTGGCGTGGAGTCATAGGTTTAAGCATAAGTTTGTTCATGAATTTCCTATCGATCGAACTTATCAAGAAATTGAAGAAACTGTTGGTTCTATATCTGATGTTTTATCACAAACCAAGCAGGGCTATGTCGCATTGCTTGGAAGCCCTGGCTCAGGAAAGTCAACAACGCTTACTCATACTTTAAAGTATAAAGCAGGATATAAACTAGTTAGATATTACGCATATGTACCCGATAGCACCTACCAAGGGCGTGGTGAAGCGACTACTTTTCTTCATGACATCACATTATCGCTAAGAAATCACGGCTTTCGTGGTGAAAGTTCCGGGCAGCCAGGCTCAAGAGAAGAGTACCTATCATTGTTAGGAGAGCAGCTTCAACAAGCCCATGACAAATGGAAAAATGATGGCGTAACCACCATCATAATGGTTGATGGGTTAGATCATATTCAGCGAGAACAAAACCCATTACAGAGTTTGTTGTCAGATTTGCCTCTCCCGAACACCGTGCCTGATGGAGTGATATTTGTTCTAGGTAGTCAAACGCTAGAGTTGAACGATCTTTCTGATACGATAAAGGAGCATGTCAGCCATGGAAGTCGAACCATTGTTATATCTCCTCTTACTCGGACAAATGTCTATGCAGCCATAAACGAATGGCCAGGCTGTTCCGACCTAACAGATGATAATAAGAAGAAAATTTTTGAAAAGTCATTAGGACACCCACTATCTTTGGTTTATTTGCTGCAGTTTATTACTGGCGGATCGGGTAGGAGTTATGATGAAGCTATTGATGAATTTCCTCTTTACCAAGGGCATATTGAGCAAAGCTATTCAGTTTATTGGCGACAAATAGAGAGTAATCAGAAGCTTGTTGACTTGCTTGCGTTATTGTCAAGATTGAGAGTGCCAATAAATACTCACGTGCTTGAGAAATGGTCTGATCATTCAACTATTCGCGCTTTTATTTCAAGTGCAGCCCACTATTTCAAGAAGGATAGTGATGTAAGTTGGCGCTTTTTTCATAACAGTTTTCGACAGTTTATTTTAGATAAAACGTGCCGAAACCTATTTGGTAATTTTGATGATTCAAAAAATATTGAATATCACAAGGTATTAGCTAAACACTGTATTCAATCGTCTGAGGATAATGATCCAATGCGATGGGAGGCGGTTTACCACCTTTTTAATGCTCGGCAGATGCAAGCTGTAATTGATACAGGGACTCAAAGTTACTTTAGAGACCAGTTCTTTAATCTTCGGAATACTTCGAGTTTAACAGATGATATTGACGCTGTTCTATTGTCGGCTAAGGAGCTGAATGATCCGCTTGCCGTAGTGAGATGTCTCTTAATTGAAAGTGAGCTTAGAGAGCGAAGAGACGCCCTTAATGAGGTTGATATACTTGATCTCTTATTTTCATCGGAGGGGGTAAGTTCAGCGCTTAGCTACATATTCGATGGTGAGCTGCTAAGGGTAAGTGATTCAGAAGCACTCAAATTTTCTAAAGTTCTAGCGGAGAACAAATTCTTTAATGAAGCTAAAAGGGTCTTTGAATCTGCTGAGCCGCTAAGTTACTTGTCAGGTGGAGACGCTATTGATCCGCATCATGGGGGAGCTGAAGATTTGAAACGATGGGCTGATGTAGCTCATTATTTCATGCCGCTAGGCGACCTTGTCTCAACTATACACCAAACGAAGTGTGAAGTTGATGGTGTGGGATCATGGAGTGGAAATGATGAAGACCTACATGCTCGCTTAATGAGACGGTTGGTCAATGGTATCTATGAAACAAAAGACGAAGAAAAAATAACTGAGCTTTTCTATTTCTTGTCAGAAAAAAGGAAGCACTTTGATAGTCTTATAGATTTATGTGTCTCCATATGCATTAACCAATATCCATTGGCTTTGATAGACACCGCATTCGAGGCTGTCATTGATTGGTCTGAAAATAATGACTTGGATTTTTCAGAAAAGTTGTTGGTTGCTGAACTGGATTACAGATCCAATGGAAATATAGAAAAAGCTAAAGAATGGTTTGAAAATTTTGAACAGCCAAAACTTTATAAATATGGTGTTCATGGTCAATGGAAGAACCTAAGTCCATTCGCAGATAGAATTCGTCTTAACAGACTACGAGCAGCCCTGGGACAAGATGTTGATCCTGTTAAGGTGGTTCCAAATGAAAGCGAAAAAAAGTATACAGGAAACGTCTTATTTGAACGTGCTTTAGTGAGGTTTTCAAGCATTTGGGGACGGGGTTGGGCTGGAGAGAAGCTGCTACCAAGTTTTATTGTTCAGGAGATAAAGCCATCATTTGAATTGTTACGAAAGCCTTATGATCAAACAAGGGATTGGATTGGGTGGTATGAGTTCGAATCAGCCGCTATTGATTACTTTAACTTCGCAATAAGGGCTGCAGCTCAGCATGGACATGATTGTATTTTGGCTTTAGCCGATGCGTTTAGAAAAGATTGGGATAAACGGTATTGGCCGACTGGCTGGCGCAGAGAGATTGCTTTCACTTTGTATAAGGAAGGATATAGCAGGGATGGTTTAGTTGACGTACTGGATCAAATCGAAAAAGAGATCCCCGATTTTGACGACATTCACTCTAAAATGTCTGAGTACTATGAACTTTCTATAATGTGGTCAAAGATTGGTAAACCAGATCGAGCGGCTAGCCTGTTACCAAAAATCTTCAAGGGTTCTTTTGGAATATATCATAGGAAAGACAGGCAATTTTCCCATTGGGTATCGTGGTTAGGTAAGTTGATCAGTCAATATCCTGATTTAGCCTACGGTGAAATATGTCGATTTTCTTTGGCGTTAGTAGATTTGGAACAGTCGGGAAATGGTCGTGGTACGCAGGAAGCAGGACTTGATCTCATCACTATGACCACACGTTGGAATCCGGGATATGGTTTAAAGCTCTTGAGGTGGTTATTCGATCATAAAGGGCTTGATTATGCTCCGGGCCTAACAGGGTTGCTGTCTGGAATGCTTGATGGCTCTAGTCCGCCATTGAAAGAAATATCAGTGATGACGAGAAAGCTGCTGATCCCTTTCGAAGAGTACAATCCTTCTGATCTGCCTAAAAAATTAGTGTCTCGGACCTGTCAATCCTCTGATGATAGGGTGACGGATGAGATAGAAAAGCTTATTGCATCTATCAATATACACTTATTGTCTTCAAATCGTTACTCGTGGTTAGAAGGGGTAGCGCTTGGCGTCAGGGAAGCGGGGTTGGACAATAGTTTTTATGCCTCAATGGCGATTTCTACTCCCCAGGAAAAGCATGTTACTCATGAACCTTCTCTGACACTAAATACAGGGGAAAAACTTACAGAAGAAGAGACTCAACTGAAAATAAATTCTCCTGAAAACCTTTTTCAGCTTCTTCGAAATGTGAAATCCGTTGAATATTTCCGCTGGATGAACTTAATTCAACCTTTTTTAAAAGGTATGAATGTCCCTCAATTAGAGGAACTCTATAAGCTCTTAAAGCCATTTAAGCCTGATAATAATGTTGTTTCTTGTATTGCTGGCGCATTGTCTTCACATGGTGAAGTGGATAAAGCGAACAGTTTATTAGAAGGTTTATTCGATAACTCAGATGCTAAAGGTTGGGATTTGCATTGGGATGGGGGTTCTAGACAGTCGATATTTAGAGCCCTTGTTGAAATTGATGCTAAACAGTGGCGCCCTAAAGCGCTCGCTTGTTTAGTTGATGATTACATTGGTGAATATAGGTATCCAAGCAGTTTAATTTGGAACTTACTAGAAATTGTCGATATCCTCTTTGAGGATAAAGATATCCTGCCCATTTGGAAGGAAATTAAAGAACATGTATACCAGCTAGACGCTTTTGAACAAGGGGCTGAGAAACCACCGGCACTGTTAGATGACATTGGCGAGAAGAAGGATGCTAGTTTACTCATTGAGTTTGCATTCGATATGCTTGATGTGGCTATTCCTGAATTAGGGATTATGGCTCATCAGGCAATCGTTGACCTGGCTAAAATTGAAGCAAATTGGCCAGAAATTCTTAGGCAAGTAGTTCATAGAATAGACAAAATTGGGTTGACACAGGTAAAAGTAGTATCTTTGTTAAGTAGCTTAGCAAAGGATTTCAAAGGGTTTGTTCTTCAATTTGAGCAGGAAATATCTTCACTCTGTGCGTCGGAAGACTTTAGTGTGAGGATGATTGCCTTGGATTTGTCTAGTAGGCTAGAAATAAAATGTCGGCTACCTCCATATGAACGCTCAAAGTTACCTTTGATATACGGATTGGAGTTACCAGAAATAAGTAATAAAAAGGAAGCTATTCCTTTTTCAGCTATCCGTCCTGGAGAAACACTTCCTGATGTTGATGACCCGATTGAGTTGCTTAGGCCTTTGATGACTGAAGCGAGGCTTGTGGCTGATATGTCAAACGTACCGTTTGAGAATTTAGCCTACAAAGTTTGTGAATTTATGAAAACTTTGATTCCAGAGAGTGAATGGAATAAGCAGGCTGAGGAAATTTATAGAAACTGGTTGGAAGGCGTTGGACTAAAGCTGAGCTATCATCGACTGAGACCAAAAGTGGCCAAGCTAGCTCTCTCATATGCGGTATGCGAGTTATTGGATGCAGGGCGAATACCTCCTCAAGGAGTTGATCTTCTGCGAGCTATTTTCAAACGTAGTGATGAATTGTTATTGGGGCTTGAGCCCGCTATTAGACCTGAGTGCATTGTTGTACCGAAAGCAAAAGATCGAGATGTATCTCATAATCACGATGAATGGTTGGGAAGTATTGAACAAGGTATTACACAATTTGTTGATCGTATAGACACTGGAAAACAAATTATTGGTGAGCTTACAACCTGGAGCTGGTTAGATTGGGATTTGCCGACGGAGGTTCGTATGTCTACAGTCTGTCATCCTGAATGGAATGACGATGTAGAAGTTACCTCACCTTATGCTTTCTTCCCAAGTATGAAGCATTGGTCTACAAGCGATTACCCCAAAATAACTTTTACTGATGAACCATCGTTGGTGATTTATGGTACAGGTGCTTACATTGATCATGGTGGCCTTGAATGGTTAGCGTTAAATCCAGCTATTGGCTTTTATCTAGGTTGGTCTGTTTCTGATGAAGGATTGTTTCGCTGGATTAATGAGAAAGGCGATGTAATGGTTGAAAGCATCTATTGGAAAGATGGTCCTGTTTCTAGACAACCACCTAAAATGGATGATATCTGTTCAAATGGATGGCTTGTCATCGCCTCACACTCGGCAACTGAAAAAATTCGGGAAATTACTGGCGAAGCGACAAAAGTAAATGCAGTTATACGTAGTTATGGTCGAGATACATATAATCCTATAACTCGCGCCATCCAACAGAGATTTAATTGGTAGTTACATTGGCATCATTGTCCATTGTTGTATAGAGATGCTAGGGGTAGCTATTACCCCTAGCCGAATTGTAGAGGCAGAAGTAATTTTGTTATATAAAACGATGAAATCTTTAGCATCCTTATCCTAATCTGATAGAAACGTTTTAGAGCATGCTTTTTTCCCGAAACGTGTTTCATTGGATCGTCAAAACAACCAGCATGATGCATTGTACCTCTCCCACCGGTTAATCCAGTTTTACTTGACCACTAACTTGAAAAACGCCGACTACAGGGGCTACTCCATCAGGCCTAGGATCTAACCTTACAAATATCCCAAAAAACTTTCACATGTGAAAGTTCTAACAGCATTCTCTAATCACAGCAAGCGCTCAAACTGCCCAAATTGGTACATTACAGGCCTTAGGATCTTGATAGCAGTAGCAGATACTGGATGAACCAACAGTTATTACAAAGTTCATCCCGTGGCTTACTTGATCAAATCAGACGACGTTCATATAGGTGGTGAAATCATCATTGAAACGGCCCCTATAGAGTTTCTGAATGGCCGAAATCTAGGGTCATTGCCTACTATTTATGACCAAAACTGGGGATATGTCGCACCAGTAAACCACTGGTTCATTCATCTTAAAGCGAACAAACGACTTGAAAATCTAAGTTCCTACGCAAGAGCGCTTTTGCATTATTGGAATTTTCTAGAATCAGAAAATTTAATCTGGGATGTCTTCCCATTAGCAAAAGGTTTAAAGCCTACATATCGATATAGAAATGACAAACTTCTCAAGAGTGTTAAAGCTGGTGAGCTCGCATACTCAACTGCCAACACGTATATGACACATGTCGTCCAGTTTTATTTATGGGCAGCACATGAACGTTATTACCACATCAACGAGAAACACAAACCCTTCGAAATCGAATTTGTAAGAATACAGAGAAGCGACATGCTGGCTCATATGATGCCTAAATTTCTGGTCCAAACTACAGACTTGCGCATCAGAACGCCGAGGGATGCAACCAGTAAGAATATTCGGGGGCTAAAGCCCTTAACTCAAATTGCACTCACTCATTTAGCTCTACATTTACGTAATGTGCCTTGCGAATTTAGGCTGATCTGTTTGCTCGCAGCTCAATCCGGCTTACGTATCCAAGAAGCGTCAGGATTGACTTTGGCCGCACTAGAACAATCGGTTCAACGCTCAGGTTCTATCACTCATTTCGAGCTAACAATAGGACCAAGTAATGGTGTACCTACAAAATACAATAAAACTCGAACTATTGAGATAACAAGCCGCCTTTTATCAGATTTGAAAACTTATGCCATTAGTGAGCGACGAATGTGCCGACTTGACAAACTTCTTAGCAGAATTGAGTTACACAAAGGCATCAATGACATAAAAAAATCCCACTCTGTTCATCTCTCAAAGGAAAAACTCGACGCCCTGACCACAGCCCAGCGATACGAACCATTATTTATTAGCCAACAAGGTAATCCATACGACCCAAACACAATAGGCTCTCGCTTTGGAGAAGTTCGCCGCTCAATAATTAAGTCAGGAATACAATTTGAGCATAAGTTTCATGATCTTAGATGTAGTTATGCAACCTACCGACTACATAGCCTACTTGAAGCAGGTATTGAGCCTGCGAATGCACTGAGCTTACTGATGGGGTGGATGGGACATAAGAATGAATCCACGACATGGAAGTACTTGCAGTACCTCAAAAGAAAAGAAGCGTTAAAAGAGAAGATATCTGTACTAGACAGCATTATGCACCAAGCATTAGAGGAAGCTAATGAGCAAGACGTTGAAATTAATAGTCCCCTGGGTTGAACATCTTTGTATTCCCATACGAAACGGGGCAAACGCACATACACTCTTAGACTTTAATCGATTCAGGTATCGTGGGGTTCCTAAAACACATGAAATAAAGCAGGGAAATGTTCAGCTATTAGACCGTGATGATATAGCACAGAGAATGTTCATCGCCATTACAGGCAAAGAAGATGCATCACCAGCGACTAAAGGCAACATATTTCTAGCCGCGAGAAGGCACTTTGCATTTTGTGATTCACAAACGCCACCACTTTCGCCGCTATCGGAAATGGCATATGTCAAAGAGTTAGAATATAACTCCATCCGTCAGCGACGAGGAGAAATAAAGGATAGTACTGAAAGCAGACTGCGCTCTGACTTATCTTCCTTATATCAGTGGCAACATCTATCAGTTAAAAATATCGAGCCTTTAAAACCACGACGTTCTAGATGCTCCCAAACAGAGCCGACTCGCGGATATAGTGATGCAGATTTGAAGCAGTTACTTCCTTTGCTAAGAAGTATTTTTAAGCAGTTGTATCAGCAATTTATTATCGATCCTGAGCTTCATATTCAAGCAAGTTCCAACGCTCAGACAATGGTATTCTCCTGGAAGGGAAAAGATTACCCCGTAGCCGGTGGCGCATCAAAAATTTTTTATGCTGCCACATTCCTCTTAAGTTATTACACATGGAGCAATAGCACCATTTTGTACAGCTTAAGACGTCCACAAACTAAAACCAATGCCATATCAAGTAATTGGTATCAAATGCCTGCATTTAAACGAAGGGCATTTAAAACTATTACTGTAGAGCTAGGGGATCATAACAAGCTAGAAATTCCTAAGTATGCAACCCAATTTTTTGACCAGTTAATGACCGCCTCAAAACTGGTCGATCCTAAACCTGATGGTTTGCTGTTACCAGCTTACAGCTACAGAAAAAGAAAAGTTCAGATGATGAGCGGATGTCTACTTAATGACTTCAAAGCTAAATGGTTAGCTAGGTACTTTCCGATGATCGATGAACAAGGAGAAATACTATGGCCTGTACCAAGACGCTTCCGCGCCACAGGCAGTCATTTAACTTTGGCACTAAAAGGTACACTGGAAGCTGCAATTCTTCTGGATAACACTCCTCAGACGGTTGCTCATGCATACTCAAGTGGAAACAAGTATGAAAACGATCTGATGAACCGAGATACAAGCCAAACTTTAGAACAGATCGTGCGTGACAGACAAAGTGTGGAGTCAGCGAAACAAAAGGTTAGAGAAGCACAAAAAGTGGAAGTACTTGCCTATGAAGCATACATCCGACGAGCATCTCCTCCCACTCGTAGCGCTCACGGCAGTTATTGCAAAGAGCCGATGGGAGCAATGGCTGAGAAGTTTACATCAAGAGCACGAGCACATGGGCTCATAACTGAAAGTGAAAATCTAGCATGTGCCGATTTAATCAAATGTTGGAGCTGCGGACATCAAGTGCTTGTCGAATCGGTAACTGATTTATGGTGTACTCTTAGTTTTCGCGAATGCATTGAAGAATCGGCATGCCTGCATATAGATAGTGCTCATTATCAGAAAAATTTTGGCGAAGCCTTAGCAAAGATTGACCTCCGCTTAAAACAATTAAATCCCAAAGTTGTACAGCAAGCCAGAAGAAAATTAGCAGATGAAGGCCGTCATCCCCTGTGGATGGATATAGATAGTGTCAATATTAGCTGAGGACAAAATGAAACCACTATTACATTTTCCAATTGAAACGCCTAGTTCACTCAATCTTTACACCCAAGATGTGGAACGATTAGTCAAAGAGCGTAACTGGGACAAATTGAACCAAGTAACTGTATGCATAGATCAACATCAAATATTAAGAGCGCACTTCGGCCAAAATCGCTGGGATTGTAGCCCATATGCCTCGGATAAAGGCAGTGATAAAAACCAAAGAGAATTTGATTTCTCTTATTTAGTTGACTCGCCTAACTTGCTTCTTGAAGCAAAACTTATAGCCTATGGCTGGCTATACGAACAAGGGCATTGTTTTGGACAAAAATGCAAACTATCCACTTTGACATCTAGGTTTAATATTGGTTTAAAAAGAGCGTTAGTCAGCTTAAAAAATAACGGAGCCAATAGTTTTAGTGAATTAAACAACCATGATATCTGGCAAAAATTTGAAATAGATTTGCAAAATGAGTCATTAAGCAAACGCACTCTTGAACTCGCTTTCACCGCTCTTCAATCTGTGGAAAGGCTGAATCCGTGGCTACCTTTTCAATTAACATTACCGAGCATCAACTATAGACAGTTGGCAAAAAAGCTTGCAGATCAAGAGAAATTAGAACATAAGCAATCACTTGCTATACCACAAGCATTGGTTAACGTATTGTACGGGCAAGCTGTCAGCTACGTGGAAAAAGCATGGCCACATAGAGAAAAACTCGCCCAACTCGAACGTGATTTACAATCAAACTATGATATTGGCCGTGCAGCCGTAGACTATAAGCTAGCCATCGGTAGATGGAAGTGGCTTTATGATGTGGAAGGCAGGCTTAATAGCAAAAAATACGTTGAGGAAATCAACAAAGCAACTCCTCGTTCTCAATCTGAGATCATCACGCAACATCTTAGGGGAACAGGCTTACTACCCAACCATAATGTTGACGGAAATTGGTTATTTACATGGAGAGCGAATCTTCAAGCCGCTTGTTTTATATGTTGCGGCGCATTCAGTGGAATGAGGGTCAGCGAACTATTTGAACTCCATGAGGATAGTTTTCGCACTTACACTATCAACGGACAATTATTTCACTCTGTATCAGCTGCAACACATAAGCTTGCAGCTGGTAGAAAAAAAGAAGAGTGGCTCACCAGCCCTATAGTAGAAAAAGCCATATCGCTCGCAATTTCATTGAGCGCATGTGCCCGTGAACAATTGGTAAAACTTGCAGCGCATAGTAACGATCCTGGACAAGTGGATAAGCTAATGGAAACATCCAGTAACTTGTGGCTTAGCCAAGCGCAAAGGAAAAACTTACCAATTCTCATATCTCGTGCTAAATGGAATGATCGGCTGAAAAACTTCGCGAAAAGTGTTGGTGCAATCGTTGATGAAAAAGCATTGTCTGAATGTCGTCAGCTTAATCCAAGAAATGGAGGAGCAATAGAGGACAAAGTTAAGTTAGGAGAACCTTGGCCTTTTCTCACCCATCAATTTCGACGCACTTTTGCCTGTTTTGCCGTCCGCAATGGACTGGGTCACCCTATATCCATTAAGCAGCAATTCAAACATATCCATGTTCGCATGAGCGAATGGTATGGCAATGGCGCAATCGAATCCCGCCTACAGGATATAAAGGTAGACAGTGAGCTAATTAACTTGCTCAACGAAGTAAAACTTGAACAAACAACGGCGCACTTTAATAAATGGTTCAATGGTGATGAAAAGCTAACGGGAAGCTTTGGTAAGGCTATTGTCGCCATGCGTGACGACAAACCTGTGATCTATAGCAACTGGGATAGCTTGTATCGATTGGTTAAAGAAAAACGATTAACTTTACATGGCACCCTACATAGCTATTGTAAAAATGGCTATGAATGTGACATGGATGGAGTAATAAATGCCGCATTCTGCGTCGATTGCCGTGGCGGCGGTAGCGTCGTGGATGATAAAAAGGCGCCATGGTGGCAAAAGAAACATCAAGCGTTGAGCAGCTATCTGAAGCAGCAATCCGATGTCAGCCATTCAGAGTATGCTCACTGTATTACACAAATTCGAGCTGCCGAGAAAGTATTGAATGATTTTGGACTGAAATTTGAAAAATATCAGCACCCATTACAGGTTATCGATTTATGAAAAAGTCAGAAAATACACTTCTCAAGCTTGAAGCAGCTTTGCAACGAATCATCGAACGAAAAACCAAACGAATACCCGATCACCGCAAATTATCGGTTCGAGCTGTAGAGGAAGAAGCCGGATTGGGAAATGGCAGTTGTTATTACTATCCAGATTTCAAGCTCAGAGTTCAATCAGAAGCACAAAAACTAAAGTGCCTTACGCCTGATACAGCAGTTCAGTCCGACGTCGAGATTTTGAGAGAAAAGCGCAACCAAGAAAGAAAGGTAAAAATTCAGTATCGTGAAAAAGTTGCTGTATTGAACCAAAGATTAACTTCAATGGCAGCAGAACATCATCAACTAAGTCATGCTCTAAGGAGTGCACTTTCACGTATTGAAGATCTTGAACTTCAGATAGTTGAGCTCAAACAGAGCCTGATTGTGAGAATCAAGTGATTGTATACCTGAGCTAGTTTTCCTGCTTAACCTCAAAGGCAGAGAAGATGGGTAGAAAACTTGAAGACATCATTGCAGAGCCAGGGCGAGAGCATGAACAGATCCCGATCACACTTTTGTGAACTTTATGCCGTGGGACATGAGCAATCTAGCTCGTTTAAACATCGTGCCACCTTAATAAATGTGATCTACATTCGTTCGTGATCTTGCCCTGATTGCAGAGCAGCCTCAAGAGGTCGTTTACGCAGCCGAAGAGATAGCGTCGAAGCAGTTGATTCAGCTTCGTCTGATGGAGCTACTCAAGCGTATCGGTGCTGATGCAAGTTACCAAATTGATAGCTGTACTATCGATAGCCTACAGCAGTTGAAACAAATTGTTGAATCAGGCGGAGGAAAAATCCGCCTTCATATTGAACTACAAGACGGCTTAAGTCATGGTGTTAAATTGTGATTATATTATATGTGTGAGTTTTTCAAGTAGATTCAATCATGTTATGAATGACATTAACAAGCTGAAATCAAAGGCTCCAGCATGAATAATTACAACTCATCTGAATTGTATTAATATCCAGTTTAGCGGTGACCATAAGGCTGTAAAAAATAATAGGAATTAAATTTTACCGAAGAAGGATATCAATTATGGGAAGCGTTCAAAGAAAAACAAACAAATATCTCGAGTTGTATCGTAAAAAATTTAGAAAAAAGGTAAGAACTGTTTTGTCATTCACGCCACCGGGAATTAAAAAGAACGATTTTATCAAGTTGTTCTCTGAAATATATCCTGATGACATTATTAGCATGGAGAAACACTTTAGATTTTATCAAGAAAAAAACAAACGACGGAGAAGAGGAAAGCCTCTTTTTTTTCCAAACCCATCAGAGCTATTGTATAGTTTAGCTAAACCCAAGTTAAATGATATTTGTGAGCGAGATTTTGATTTTTCCCAAGCTCAGATGGCAAAAAAAGAAGCTCTGGTAGAAGCCCAATTAGATAGCAATAGAAAGAAAATAAAGTACAGAAACAACAACATATCAACACAATTCGTCACTCCTAACTATATTAGTCTGCTTATTGAAAAATATTGGCACGAAAAAAATAAATTGCGTAGACTTTTAATAGTTATCGAATGCAGCAAGTACAAAAATGAAAGTACTATCTTTTTCTTTAGACAGGTGATGAGTGGCGAAAAGGATTGGTTTATACGAAATTATTGCTTAAGGATACTTCAACGATTTGATGAAGTTGTATATCTTCCACCAAAAGGAAAAGGGGCGCAAGAAAAATACAACACCTTGGTAAAGCATTTCGGTTGCGACTATAAGGAAGATATAGGAAGGACTCCTGAAGATATTGTGAAGGAGCTATATGAGAATGATTACATAGAACATGCAAAATATTTCGATGTATTCATATCTCATGCAGTTTCAAATGCAGACATGGTTGATGAATTTGTTTTTAAGTTAAATTCATTAGGGCTTGTCGCTTTCGTTGACTGGAAAAGCGATAGGCAAGATTTAAATAGGAGTAAATTTAGTCATTATACACCAACAATAC
Source organism: Proteus terrae (assembly GCF_003144325.1). Lineage (GTDB taxonomy): Bacteria > Pseudomonadota > Gammaproteobacteria > Enterobacterales > Enterobacteriaceae > Proteus > Proteus terrae. The sequence goes on along the minus strand of NZ_PENS01000004.1, from coordinate 48,462 downwards.
TAGAACTTAGAATGAGACAATCACAAAACCTGATTCTAATTCGGACAAAGGAGTCAGATTTATCTAGTTGGGTAACTTGGGAAATTAATTACTTTTCTAAACTAGGAAAAAAAATCGCAGTTCTAAACTTAGACAATGAACATGGTAAATCAAATGAATTAATCAACACCTATCCAGCAGTACGAATTATAGATGGTAATATTCTTGTATTTAACAAAAGTAAACAGCACAAGTTGGTAGACTGGATAAATGAAAGTTAATCATACGCGCAAAATAATGTGTCAACTTATGCCTTAAACTTTATTTGTAGTGCATCTAAAAATCATCAGCACTACAAATTGTTCTCTTAAATTAGAACGATAAGCCTTAGTCAGGTTTCCAGTAGCGATCTTCCATCTCGACTGGTTGAATCTCAGGACTAGCAAATCTTTCTTCTTTTGTTGAGATGCCTAAACTATTATGGAAGAGTCTGACATAATCTAAATCATTATAAAGGTCACTATCTAGTGGTTCATTCATAAGCTCTGCAACTTTTAATGTAGCACCGCCTGTCGAGATAACTGGCACAATATCTTTATTTGGCTGAAGTTTCTGAAACAGGTTAAACTCATCAATAACCCCACCCATTCCACCAATAAAAACAGCAGCTTTGAAATTATTATCTGCGAACATTCGCTCTCTCATGTGAAGCAAGCTTTTCTCAAGATTGTTTTCTATGTTTTTTGTATATACTACATTTTTAAAATTTTTATTATCTTGAGGGAACTGATCTTTAAAATATAAGGACTGATATAGTTTTACCCATCTCTCGTAGTCAAAACCCATTTCCTCCGCTACAATTTTTATCATTGGAGTTATTGCTGGATGACCTCCCCATACCAAAACTCTACGTCCCAAGGTAACATGAATTAATGCTCTAACAGCTGAAGTAATCGCTACAGAATTAGACGAATTTGCAAACTCAGGAGCTCGTTTAGGATCTGGTACACTAGCAGATAAAAAAATAAAATCGTCCATTTTCAAAACTCCCAACCAGCCAGCGACCAAGCTGCCTGAGTAATTTTCAACCCTCGCACAGACTTGATATTCTCATCTAACCATTGCAAATGATCAGACCAAGCTTTTCTAATTCCTATATCGTCATATACAAGAACTGGGAATCCTTTATCTGGATTTGACCGAGCCTTAATTGCAATATCATTTAAAGTCTCAGCGGTTGGAATCCCTACGACAGGATATAACCAGAGTTTTCTATCATCAATTAAACGAATGGCAATTGCTCTATGAGCACCAACACCCTCGAAGCGAGCACCAATACGTTCAACATCAGCCCGAAGACGGCCTGTAATAGACATATATCTAGCCGCTATACTACGACTTCTAACACTTTCTACCTTAAGAGAAATTTCTTCTATTTTTTCAATAGTTAGCGGCCCACTATCGTTTTCTAAGTCTTCATTGTCTAAGTAGATAGTTTCTGACAAATCTGCCATTTTATTTGGCTCATGGTTAGGCCAAACTACGCGCAATACATGAATCTCCTTAGCTCGGGCACGACCGATTTCTTCACGAGTCCATCTACTTTCGAAATAAGTAGGTGTATCTAGCATGATTAACACATCGGAGTCACAAAGCTTGTGCCAAAGAACGTCCTGAAAAGGCTCTCCAGGACGTATATCATGCGTATCAAGGAATACATCAAATCCTTTTCTCATAAGAAGATCGTGTATCTGCAATGCAGCATCACGTGATTCAGTCCTGCGATAACTCACAAAAATTCGCCTTTGACGGCGCAGTAAGCCTACACACTCCATCATTAATGTTGCAAGCTCTTTTATTTCTGTATCTTGTCCATTTAGACAAAATCCATTTGTGGGCTGTAAAAATTCAGGAATACATATTGAAAACTGCTCCAAACTATTAACCACAGGAATTATTGGAACACTTTCAGTGAATATTGAGTTTGCAGCGTCTATATCAACCTGAGGTAGCCCTCCAAAATAAACAGCAGCAAAAGCTGAAGATCTATTTCTTTGTTTTACAGTCTCTGCATCATAGATTATGATTTGATTATCGATGTCAAGTTCAAACTCAGAGGCCATCTGCTGAATTGAATTTATTAAACTTTGTCTTTGCTTAGGAGTAACACTACCTAAAACAGCAAACTCATAAATCCCCATCATATTATCGACCTGCTGCTTTAGCTGCTTTCTCTATCCAAGTAGCGATATTTTTATATCCATCATCATTTACCCAATCATAGGTTTCATACATCTCTGAAAAATATGTTTTATTACCATTATTTTCGATGTACCAATAATCTAGAGGGTTTTTACCCTTGGTATCAGTGCCTTTTTGTGGGTCTTTAACACTATGAATGTCTATTGCCAATATACCTTTCTTTAGTTCATAGCTACGTTTGATTTCATGACGTACCCACTTTCTATCATAAGTCTCAGCGCCAAATAGAACTACTGTAACAGATGTCCCCTTGAGTTGCTCCTCAATCCACTGTTCTATGCCACCTGAACGCCTCTTTGCTTCTTCAAACTCAGCTTTATCATAGAAAGGTTGAGCCTCACCTCCAGGTCGGACAACCCAAGAGTTCCGAACCTGGACAACACGCCTAACATCACGCTCGTAATGAAAACTAAAGAATACTTTTCTAGCCATATATTACTCCCAAAACAATCATCACGTTAAAAGTGCTATTCTGTCATTCCACTTTAACTAAAATGGGAATGTGAGACCTTTATTTACGCACTAATAGCTATCAGGTGATTTACCATTTAACCAGTCTTTCATTGAACAATATCCAGATTTAACGCTATTAACCCAAATAGTAGTACCAACTACGTCTATATATGGATAAAGTCCTAAGTACTCTTGACCAGCAAAAGAGCTTTCATCGGATTTTGCAATGGGAAATATAGCAATTCTCCCATTAATTCCATCGAAATACCCGCACTCCCAAGGCATCCACTTGCTGATAGTAGAGTTCGATGATGTTAAAAAAAGTAAAGACTGGCACTGGGACATACGTTTTCGCAATGTTTCAGCTGTCTCAACATCCACCGAGGAACGGTCTAACTCTTGTTCATCAATCCAGTCCACATATACAGATAAATCATGGTCTTCCAAGTATTTTTTAACAGCAAAAACCAAGTCTTTATCTCGATAGCTATGGGATAAGAAGACATCAAATTTTTCATGATCAAGGCTCCGATTAGAAGCACTTTCACAAGCAAGACTACTTTTGCTTAGGTAAGACCTTAAGTCTGATTCTTTTAATAGAGCCACTGTTATCCTCTAACGGGAACTGTTTAATAAGAAAATATTAACAGCTGACATAACCAACTACACATAATGCAGTATGGTTAGATGCTGGTCAAATAGAAGACCCTAAGAACGCGATGAAAGGTGCATCCATCACTTTAAATGAGAAGCATTTGCTCACGTGAGATTCTGGAAAAATGTATTATAGGATCTACATTTTTAGGAAAAGGAGTGAAAAATCCCCATTTCCTTGGAAAAGGCTACTAAATCTTACCCCACAAGGCTTTCAAGATTTATTTCAGAATCGACTTGTGGGAGTAAGCCAATACGATGAGATAAGCTATATTTATACAGCTTACTTTTATAATCACATGAAAAGCTAGAGTTAATCCTCTGGCTTTTTTTATTGAAAATTTGTCGTTGCCCAGCTTTGTTTCGAACTCAAATATCCTCTTTTCTATGTATTTTCCAAAAAGCATATTCGTCTACTAACTGACCAATAAACCAGTTATTAGGTGAAACTACTCGCCTTGTAAAAAGTTATCACGAATCAGGGGCATCTTTTTATTTTATACAATCGTGCGATGAGTTTTGCTTACTTTGTAAACAAATGTTGACAGAGTTACATGTTGATTTGTATCTAAATGTTAATTAAATAAATAATTATATTTTTTATTAACAATTTTAAATCTTGTTGCTATCTCTTTGTTTATTATTAATTAATAAATAGTTCCTCAAAGAAAGAATGTCTTTAAATGCTATTTTTTTATGAGAAAAATCGATTAAATTGACCATGTTGTATCTGTGGATATTGTTGTTTAGAGAAATGATTAACAAATAATTATAATTATTAACAATATAATGAACTATGCTATTATTCAATTTTAAAGCAATAAACGAATAACATTATAAATATAAATGGTAAATCCATTACTGAGGTAGAAGATGAAAATTTCAAGGAGAAAGCTGCTTTTAGGTGTTGGTGCTGCGGGTGTTTTAGCTGGTGGCGCTACATTAGTTCCAATGATTCGCCGTGATGGCAAATTCGTTGAAACTAAATCTAGAGTATCATTTGTCGAAGGTACAGAGGGTGCTCTGCCTAAAGAGTCTGATGCAGTGATTATCGGTGCTGGTATCCAAGGTATCATGACCGCTATCAACCTTGCAGAACGTGGCATGAGTGTCACTATTTTAGAAAAAGGCGAGATTGGCGGTGAACAATCAGGCCGAGCATACAGCCAAATTATTAGTTATCAGACATCACCAGAAATTTTCCCATTACACCATTACGGGAAAATCTTATGGCGTGGAATGAACGAGAAAATTGGTGCCGATACTAGTTATCGCACACAAGGTCGTGTAGAAGCCCTTGCTGATGAAAAAGCGTTTGATAAAGCTCAAGCATGGATCAAAACAGCTAAAGAAACGGCTGGATTTGATACACCATTAAATACTCGCATTATTAAAGGTGAAGAGTTATCAAACCGTCTTGTTGGTGCCCAAACACCGTGGACTGTTGCCGCTTTTGAAGAAGACTCAGGTTCTGTTGATCCAGAAACAGGAACACCTGCATTAGCTCGTTACGCTAAACAAATTGGCGTAAAAATCTACACCAACTGCGCTGTAAGAGGCATCGAAACTGCGGGTGGTAAAATTTCTGATGTTGTAACAGAAAAAGGCGCAATTAGAACATCTCACGTTGTTCTTGCGGGTGGTATTTGGTCACGTTTATTTATGGGTAACATGGGCATTGATATTCCAACGCTGAATGTTTACTTATCACAGCAACGTGTATCAGGTGTTCCGGGCGCACCTCGTGGCAATGTGCATTTACCAAATGGTATTCACTTCCGTGAACAAGCCGATGGTACTTATGCTGTCGCACCACGTATTTTCACAAGTTCTATCGTGAAAGATAGCTTCTTGTTAGGGCCTAAGTTTATGCATCTGTTAGGTGGTGGTGAGCTGCCATTAGAATTCTCTATTGGTGAAGACTTATTTAATTCATTCAAGATGGCAACATCTTGGAAATTAGATGAAAAAACACCGTTTGAACAATATCGTACTGCAACAGCAACACAAAATACTGAGCATTTAGATGCTGTATTCCAAAGAATGAAAGCGGAATTCCCAGTATTTGAAAAATCACAAGTCGTTGAACGTTGGGGTGCTGTTGTTAGTCCAACATTTGATGAATTACCAATTATTTCTGAGGTCAAAGAATACCCTGGTCTGGTTATTAATACCGCGACAGTATGGGGTATGACCGAGGGCCCAGCAGCAGGTGAAGTTACTGCTGATATCGTAACGGGCAAAAAACCAGTTATTGATCCAACGCCATTTAGTATGGATCGTTTTAAGAAATAAGTAACCCCTTGTTTTACTGTAAATTAAACATATTAAGGAGTTTTCATGCGCTATAAAAGCTTACTTGTTGCCCTACCTTTTATTTTTGGTGTAGCAAGTGCGAATGCGGAGGGTGTTGTGCACCATAAATTAAACGGTATGCCTATTTCGGAGTCTGTTGAAGTTAGTGCAGGTAACAACCTTGTTTTCTTAAGTGGCAAAGTACCCGCTAAGAAATCAGCAGATGCGCCAGAAGGTGTATTGGCTTCTTATGGTAACACTGAAGAACAAACTATCAGTGTATTAGAGCAAATCAAAACTCACCTGAATGAACTTGGCTTAGACATGAAAGACGTTGTTAAAATGCAAGTCTTCTTAGTCGGTGGAGAAGAAACTAAAGGTGAGATGGACTTTAAAGGCTTTATGGACGGTTATTCTAAGTACTTTGATGCTTCGAAAACTGAACAACTGCCAGCTCGTTCAACGTTCCAAATCGCTAAACTGGCAAATCCAGCATGGCGTGTAGAAATTGAAGTTATTGCTGTTCGTCCTGCAAAATAAGAACGATAGCTTTTACTCAATTTCGAAGTAAAATATAATCAAATAAAACGCCAAAGACGGGCAACTTTCTTTGGCGTTTTTTATGGTATCGATATGTTATGTCGATAAAATGTATTTTTATAAACATATGAGTTGGTCTTCTAGAATACCTTATAACAATCTACCTTTATTAGCACCTGATCTATAATTCATTGAAATACGTAAATATTTATAAATTATGTCTTAACTACTTTCACCTTGAATAAACTTCACTGGAATAACAGAGACGTTATCTGCTATTTCTTTATTCTCAATTAATGCACTAATCACTTCTACACTTTTTTCAGCCAGTTGTTCAAAGGGCTGTTCAATACAAGTTAATTGGCGCAGTGTCTGATTTAACCAAGGGCTTCCATCGTAAGCAACGATTTTTAATTGTTCTGGAATGGCAATATTTCGTCTTGTTGCTTCATTAAATAATGCCATTGCGGGAATATCAGCGGCAAAAATGGCATCAATATCTGAATGCAAAGAAAGTATTTTTGTGGCAAAAGAGTGAAAATAATCTTTCTCCTCTTCTTTCCAATTTACTTTGCATAGAATAGGTTTAATACCTGCCTGAATAAGCGTTTTTTTAAAAGCTAAACAGCTTTGATATGAAGGTGTTGATGATAAATAACTTGAATTATCTTCAATGTAGAGGATTTTTTTGCAACCCTTTTGAATAAGGTGTTCCGCAGCTAATCGACCGCCAGTATGGTGATCCGAGCAAACTAATGGAATATCACGAAGATGACGATCTAGTGTTACCACAGGCTTTTGAATATGTTGATACTCACTATCATCCAATAATAGATATTCTGCAATAATACCGTCGATCTGACCACGTTTAAGCATATCAAAAAATATACGTTCGCGTACTTTGCTATTTTGTGTTGCACATAACATCATGCTATAGCCATTTTTAGCGAGCTTATTTTCAATAAAACGTGTCACTGTCGCAAAATAAGGGTATTCAAGGCTATTAATAATGACACCAACAACTGCACTTTTCTGTTGATATAAATTTCTTAGCCAAGTATCAGGAATATAATCTAATTCCTCTACCGCTTTCTTTATTTTTTCTCGTGCAGCTTGAGATACATAACCACTGTTATTTAATGCTCTAGAAACAGTACTTGCTGCGACATTGGCTTTTTTTGCGACATCACGGATCCCGGCCATTGAATATGCTGTTGCTCCTTTCAATTAGTTGATGACCTAATATATCTTAATATGATTATGACAAACCCATCTTTATTGAGGTAATTGTGTTTTTTTAGTATGAGCTATTTCACATTTTAGTATGTTAATTACCTTACCCTCTCTTTTAATGCTTATAGTATCTTATATTAATTATGGAACTGTTCCATATATACTAATTACCTTAGTGAGGCGAATATGTCTAATACTTGGTGGAAAGAAGCGGTGGTCTATCAAATTTATCCTAAGAGTTATTTTGATAGTAACGGGGATGGTGTTGGGGATTTAGCAGGGATCACAGAGAAATTAGATTATATTCAGTCACTCGGTACAAATGTTATTTGGTTATGCCCCATTTTTAAATCGCCAATGAAAGACAATGGTTATGATATTGCTGATTATTCTGTTGTCGATCCTATCTTTGGGGATAATAACGCGTTAGATAAGCTAATTAGCGAAGCTAAAAAACGTGATATTAAAATTCTATTAGATTTAGTATTAAATCACTCTTCTGATGAGCATCCATGGTTTAAAGCCGCAATTGAAGATCCTAATAGCCCATATGCCGATTATTATATATTTAAACAATGGGATAAGCCGACTCCTCCTAATAATTTACGCACTTATTTTGACTGCTCTGTTTGGAGTCGTGTTGGAAAAACAAATCGTTGGTATTTCAATTCATTTGGCCCTGAACAGCCGGACTTAAATTGGGAAAATCCACAATTACGTAAAGACATTATCAATATGATTAATGTCTGGATCAAAAAAGGTGTTGCTGGATTTCGTATTGATGCGATTGGTAATTTAAAAAAATCTCCTGAAGCCTTATCTGAACATCAATTTGAACCCGACAAAGATGATGGTTCTGCATCTTTAGTACCTTGGGTTTTAAATCAACCTGGCATTGATAAGTTCTTAACTGAATTAGCTGAGAACACTTTTAAGCCAGCAAATAGTATGACAGTTGCAGAAATTGACGTACCTGAAAAAGATTTATGTGCTTATGTTGGTGATAATGGTTATTTCTCGATGGTATTTGATTTTAGTATTGCTGATTTAGATATCCGCAATGAAAAGCCATTTACCATTAACCCTATTACAGGTGAAAGATTAAAACCGGTATTTATTAAAAGTCAATTAGATACTCAACGAGTAGGCTGGGGAGCGCCTTATTTAGAAAATCACGATCAACCTCGTTCATTAAATAAATTTCTCCCTAAAGGAGGCATTAACCCTATTAGTGCCAAAATGCTAGCGACATTTTTATTAACTCAACGAGGAACGCCTTTTATTTACCAAGGGCAAGAAATTGGCATGACAAATTGTCCGATGACATTAGAGGAACATGATGATTTACATGTTTTTAAATTGTATGAATGGGGCAATAAATTAGGTTATAGCGACGAGCAAATTATTGAGTACTTTAATGACCGTAGTCGTGATAATTCACGAACACCTTTCCAATGGAATAGCGAAATAAATGGTGGTTTTAGTACAGGTAAACCTTGGTTAAAAGTTAACCCTAACTATGTCGATATTAATGCGCAACAAGAAACGCAAGATAAGCACTCTCTTTTCGCTTATTACCAACAATTAATTGCATTAAGACGACATTCAGAGATCAGTGATATTCTGATTTACGGTGAGTTTTTGCCATTAGATTCACCAGAAAATGTGATTGCTTTTAAGCGTACTTATGAAGGCAACTCAGTCAATATTTACTGTAATTTTAGTGGTGAAGAAAAAACACTAACTATTAACGCTAAGAATATTTATTTGCATAACAGTCCAATAGTGGAAGATGGACAAGGCAACCTAATTCTTCAGCCTTATCAAGCAATTATTTTGAAATAAGAATAACTGATTTAATAGATAGGTTCTGATCTTTATTGGAACCTATTTTTATTAATCTCTCCATTAGCTACATTTTATTGGTGATATTGTTTAAATTAGAAATTAATATTAGACATAAACTAAATTACCTTATTTTTATTACTAGAAAAAAAATGGATATTTCCCCAGTTATTGTTCATAAAGTAATCCAGCGTATTACGACAGAACGAAAATCTTATGACAAAGCGAAAAAGCGCTACTATAAAAAGCTAAGTCCAGATTTTTCACCTTTATCTCTATTCAAGATAAATGAAAACACGATTTCAAAATGCTTAGCATTTCTTCTTGATCCAACGGAAACGCATGCTCAAGGTAAATTATTTACTCAAAATTTTTATCAACATTTTATTAAAAATAATAAATATCAGTCTGTAAAATCGGTTTGCCTTGAACAAGCAGTTGAGCAAGATGATAGCTATCGACGTTTAGATATTTTCGTTGAAACATCTGATTTATTGATTGGTATTGAAAATAAACCATGGGCTGAAGATGAAGAAAACCAGTTATATGATTATGGCTGCTGGTTGAAAAAAAGAGCAGGAAGAAGTCGAAAAAAATGGATCTTATTTTATTTAAGTAACACCGAATATAGTGAGTATTCTTTATCTAACGATGCAGATAAAGATATAAAAGATAATGTTCATCATATTACTTATTATGAAATTATTAAGTGGTTAGAAGAGTGTACCTATAAAATAGAATCAATTCAGGTAAAAATATTTATTGAATCTATTATGAAATTTATTAACTCAGAGATTAATTACGAGCTAAATATGGAATTGCAAGACGAAATAGTAGAAAAAATATTAGAAGATAATGATGCAATTAGCTCTGCTCTTTTAATTTCTAAAAGTATTGAAAATATTAAATTGTCAATAATGAATGAGTTTATAACTCATATTATAAATAAGACGGAAGACCTCTCTATAGAGTTTTATTTTGATGAGGAAAGCTTTAGAAAAGGGAAAAAAGATACTGGATTTTATGTCGATTTTAACGATGACTGCCTCTATTATCTGGTATTTCAATTTGAGAGCTCAAATTTAAGAAATTTCTTCTGGGGTTTTGAAAGAAAAGATGAAGCGCCAAAAAGAGATAAATATAAAAATCATAAAGAAATTGGAAATGAGATTGAAAGAATATTTCCTGATTTTTATATAGCAACGGAATATAAAAACGAAACCTACCCTTGGAGTGCATATTCAGAAGAGAGCCTAAATATTCCACATAATTGGAATGTTGATGATAATATTTGGCTAATGCTGAGAGATTTTGGAGAAGATAGTTTTGCAGAAACTGTGGTGACTATTATTAAAACAATCAGTGAAGAGTTTGATTTAGAATTATTAGAATAATATTTAAGAAACTGTTATTTAATGTGGGCTAATTTTATAGCCCACAACGATCATTTACTATTTTTCAGCCAATCTACAATAAATTCTGCAATAGCCTCGGGGGCGTTGATATCGAGTAATGGAAAATCGACGCTTAAATCACAATCACTGGCGACGGCAATAACGTGCTCATCAAGTAAATCATTAAAATCACGGTCGTTGATATGGCGATAAAGGGCAATTTTAGGAATAGTTTCGCCTTTAAATCCTTCCACTAAGATTAAATCCAGCTTACTCGCATCAAAGCGAGAAGCGAGGTAATACAAATTTAATTCTGGGAGTTCTGGAGTTTCTGTCATTAATGCCCAACGTTGTTGGCTTGCGACTAATGTTTGATCTGCTCCTGCTTTTCTAAGCTCGTAGCTGTCTTTTCCAGGTTTATCCACATCCATATCATGATGAGTGTGTTTGATCATACCTACACGAATTTCTCTTTTGCGTAATTGTGGAATAAGTTGTTTTAGGAGTGTCGTTTTACCTGTTCCACTCCACGCGGTTATCCCTAAAAGGGGTAAATCTACTTGTGCCATATTTTTCATTCCTATTTTTCTAATTTGTTGGCTTTTTCAATATCGTCAGGGGTATTTAAATTAATAAAAGCATTTGCTTGATTTGCAAACAAAACCGGGTGCGCATTTATCTGCTTCATAAACAACATTAATTTTCGATCACCTTGTGCTAAATAAGCTTCTAGCATAGGAATAATACGTCGATTTAACAGTGCTAAGGTAGGATGCTCTCTTTCACCATCATCAACATAAACGGCTAATGCATCTCCTCTTTGTTTATAGAGTTTTTCAACTAAATTAAGAGGAAAGTAGGGGACATCACAGGGTACAAAGGCAACCCAAGGTGTTGAGGCTTGTTTTAATAACGTAAGCATGCCAGCTAAAGGCCCTGAAAACCCCTCTATTTCATCGGTAATAACGGGATATTGGCTTTGGCGATATTGTTCTAAATTTCGGTTAGCACTAATCAGTATGCTATCAACTTGAGGTGCTAGTTTTTGGGCTATATGGTGGTATAAAGGCTGTCCATGTAGAATTTGAAGCCCTTTATCAGCACCTCCCATTCGTGTTGCTTGGCCACCCGCAAGTATACCACCTGTAATATTCTTCATTTTCATATTCAATATTTGTGAATAAATTGGCTAAAATTTCCGAACGATTTTTATCAAGTAAAGACGATATACTAATAAAGAATATCGACTTAATGAGATTTCATGTAAAGCGACAGCAATTTTTATCAAAAAAGCGTAATCTTTACGCATATTGACAGAGGTTTCCTTTTTCTATCAGATAATAATTGGTACTTTGTTGTTGTAATTAATAATAAGGATTTTTTGTATGAAATGTCACCGTCTTAATGAAGTTATGGAATTACTGCACCCAGTTTGGGAAGAAAATTCTGATTTAAACTTAGTTCAATTATTGCAGAAACTGGCTGATGAAGCGGGTTTTAAAGGTCAATTATCTGATCTGACTGATGATATTTTGATTTACCATCTGAAAATGCGCGGTTCAGCACCGACAGATGTGATACCAGGACTGAAAAAAGATTACGAAGAAGATTTTAAAACCGCCATTTTACGTGCTCGTGGCGTGATTAAAGATTAAGTTCAGGATAGAAAATGGAAATGTCTGCCTCATTTAATTTTCAGGGACTTTCACCTGATAACATTTGGGATGCGTTAGTTAAAATCGGTTTTTATCCTGAATCAGGGTTAACGGAATTAAATAGCTATGAAAATCGTGTTTTTCAATTTATGGATGAACATCGACAACGTTATGTGGTGAAATTTTATCGCCCACAACGTTGGTCGTATGAACAAATAAAAGAAGAACATGAATTTGTTTTAGCATTAAAGGAGGCAGAGGTATCCGTAGCTGCCCCTTTAATCATTAATAATGAGACAGTTCATCTTTCTGATGATGGCTTTTATTTTGCAATATTCCCCAGCATAGGGGGAAGAGCATATGAAACTGATAATTTATTTCAGCTAGAAGAAGTAGGACGCACATTAGGGCGCATTCATCAAATAGGCAGAAAAAAGAGTTATGAGTATCGACCAACAGTTTCTATTGCAGAATATCTGATAGCACCAAAATTGGAATTTGAAAGTAGTGCGTTAATTCCTAATAACCTCAAACCTAAATTTATAGAGGTTATAGATAAACTTATTTATGATGTGCATCCTAGAATTGAGGACTCTGCATGGCAAATATTACGGCTACATGGTGATTGCCATCCCGGTAATATATTGTGGCGTGATGAAGTTGTAATGGTTGATTTTGATGATTCCCGAATGGGACCTGCGGTACAAGACTTTTGGATGCTATTAAATGGCTCACGGCAAGAGCAGGTTATACAATTAGATACGATCCTTGAGTCTTATTATGAATACCAAGATTTTGATTTACGTGAATTGTCATTAATTGAACCACTAAGAGCGATGAGAATGGTGCATTACCTCGCATGGGTATTAAAACGCTGGAATGATCCTGCTTTCCCACGCGCTTTTGTTTGGTTTAAAGAGCAAGATTTTTGGTTTAAACAATTAGCCTTATTCAAGGGACAAGTGGAGCAATTAAATGAGCCTCCTTTACAGCTTAGTCCAATGTATTAATTCTTAGGAGACGATGAGAAATGAAAAAGATTTGGCTGGCGTTAGCAAGTATGGTATTGGCATTCAGTGTTTCTGCTGCTGATATTTCTGAAGGAAAACAGTACACTAACCTTTCTAAACCTGTTGCTTCGGCGCCTGATGTTGTTGAGTTTTTCTCTTTTTATTGCCCACACTGCTATCAATTCTCTGAAGTGTATAAAGTTAATAGCACTGTTGAAAAGAATGCGCCAGAAAATACCAACATTGTCCGCTATCACGTTGATTTCTTAGGACCTTTAGGTAAAGATTTAACACGTTCTTGGGCTGTTGCAATGGCATTAGGTGTTGAAGATCAAGTTTCTCCAGTTTTATTTAAAGGAATTCAAGAAACTCAATCTATCCGTTCTGTTGACGATATCCGTAATGCCTTTATTAACTCTGGTGTTAAAGGCGAAGATTATGATGCTGCAATGAATAGCTTTGTGGTGAATTCTTTAGTTAGCCAACAACAAAATGCTGTCGCTGATTTTCAAATCAATGGTGTTCCAGCTATGATAATTGGCGGTAAATATAAAATGAAAAATGATGGTATCAGCGCAAAATCACCAGAAGAGTATGCAAAAACATATTCTGATATTGTGAATCAGTTATTGCTGAAAAAATAATATAGGCTTAATCTTTTCCTATATGGACTAAGTAAAAGTATATAGATTTTTATATGAAAAATAGCACTCAAGAAATAGGAGTGCTATTTTTTTACTTTCATATTTTTGTCATAATATAACTATCCACATTAATAAAAAATACTACGATTAATTTATAATATCTTAATAAATTCTCTAAGTGATTGATTTTTTAATTGTGTTAATAAATTGAAAAGAAGCCTAACTTATTAATATAGAGAGGGTTACAAAACTACTCACAGAGTTATCCACAGGTTATTTTGATGTTGGTTAGAAAATAAAGTCTTAGTAGAAAAAGATGACACTAATATGACCGTTAATATTAATGATGAGTCAATGGCTTTATCTTAAATGCTTTCTAAATAAAGTCGTCAGTTTGCTGTTTAGTCTTTATTTCTAATTAGGATCAGATTAATGGGAGTAGTGTCTGGTAAAAAAGTACTTTAATTAATATTAATTTATTACTCATACTTATTTTTTCTGTTAAGTTCGGCTAATAATAGATAATTGAGTATTTAAGCCGAATTTCTACATTTAAGAACAGGTAATATTCGTCTATTGGGCTGTGATGTGGCATTCTAGTCATATCAACGAACCTCAGAACAATGATGAACAGATTATGGTCCAGATAGCAGAAAACCCCTTTATCCTTGTAGATGGCTCCTCATATCTTTACCGCGCCTATCATGCATTTCCACCGTTAACCAATAGCCAAGGTGAGCCAACGGGTGCGATGTATGGTGTGTTGAACATGTTACGTAGCCTGATAATACAGTATAAACCAAGCCATGTTGCGGTTGTGTTTGACGCTAAAGGTAAAACATTCCGTGATGAGTTGTATGAGGAATATAAATCTAATCGTCCTCCAATGCCGGATGATTTACGTGAGCAGATAGCGCCTTTACATGAGATGGTGCAAGCAATGGGTTTACCCTTGTTATCTATTTCAGGCGTGGAAGCAGATGACGTTATTGGAACATTGGCACTAAAAGCGGCGGCTGATGGACGTGATGTTTTAATAAGCACAGGTGATAAAGACATGGCGCAATTAGTGACGCCAAAGATCACGCTTATTAACACCATGACTAACGTTATTTTAGGTCCCGATGAAGTTAAAGAAAAATATGGTGTTCCTCCTGAACTGATTATTGATTTCCTCGCATTAATGGGTGATTCATCAGATAACATTCCTGGTGTTCCGGGCGTGGGTGAGAAAACCGCATTAGGCCTTTTACAGGGACTTGGTAGTTTAGATGATATCTATCAACAGCTTGATAATATCGCAACCTTGAGTTTCCGTGGTGCCAAAACACTTGGCGCAAAAATGGCGGAGCATGAGAAAGTGGCAAAACTTTCTTATAAGCTGGCAACGATTAAAACGGATGTTGAACTCGATAAAACGTTTGATGATTTAGTGGTTAATGAGCCAAATTTAGATCAACTATTAGATATGTTCACGCGTTATGAATTTAAACGCTGGATAAGTGATCTTCAGAATGGTGGATGGTTAGCACAACGTAGTACACACAAAATCGCAGTGCCTTACACCTCCGATGCTGTAAAATCCAAGGAAGTACCAACGTCAGCTAATTTCCCTGTTATTACACAGGAGAATTATGAAGCTGTCTTAACGCACGAAAGCTTAGCGCGATGGGTTGAACTTCTCAAAAAGGCATCAGCATTTGCATTCGATACAGAAACTGACAGCTTAAATAATATTGATGCTCGCTTAGTAGGATTATCATTTGCTATTGAGCCGGGTAAAGCCGCTTATATTCCACTGCGTCATGAGTATTTAGATGCACCAGATCAGCTTCCGGTTAATGATGTGCTCACGGCATTAAAACCCATTTTAGAAGATAAAAATATTTTAAAAATTGGGCAAAACTTGAAGTTTGACCGTGGCATTATGGAAAATGAAGGTATCGCATTAAACGGTATTCATTTTGATACGATGTTGGAATCTTACGTATTAAATAGCGTAGGTAATCGACATGATATGGATACGTTGGCTGAAAAACATTTAAACCATAAAACCACAACATTTGAAGAAATAGCGGGTAAAGGTAAAGGTCAACTGACTTTTAACCAAATTGAGGTTGAGCAAGCAACGTTATATGCTGCTGAAGATGCGGATATCACTTTATTACTTCATCAAGCGTTGTATCCTCAAATAGAAGCCATTGAGCCTCTTAAACATGTTTACCGCGATATCGAAATGCCGCTAGTTCCTGTGCTTTCTAGAATGGAACGCAAAGGGGTATTAATTGATGCTCAAGTGTTAGCGGTTCAATCTCAAGAGATTACACAACGTTTAGCTGAAATCGAAAAAGAGACATTTGCGTTAGCGGGGCAAGAGTTTAATCTCTCTTCACCTAAACAGTTACAAGAAATCTTATTTGATAAGCTGCAATTACCCGTTATCAAGAAAACCCCGAAAGGGGCACCGTCCACCAATGAAGAAGTATTGGAAGAATT
This sequence comes from Proteus terrae, assembly GCF_003144325.1. Classification (GTDB taxonomy): domain Bacteria; phylum Pseudomonadota; class Gammaproteobacteria; order Enterobacterales; family Enterobacteriaceae; genus Proteus; species Proteus terrae. Next base: position 32,002 of record NZ_PENS01000004.1, on the reverse strand, counting down.
AGCACACAGCCATGAATTACCTCGCTTAATTTTAGAGCATCGTGGCCTTGCGAAACTAAAATCAACCTATACTGATAAGTTGCCATTGATGGTGAATAGTAAGACGAAGCGTGTACATACTTCATATCATCAAGCGGTAACGGCAACGGGCCGTTTATCTTCTCGCGATCCGAATCTTCAAAATATTCCAGTGAGAAATGAAGAAGGACGTCGAATTCGCCAAGCATTTATTGCGCGTGAAGGTTTTAAAATTGTAGCTGCCGACTATTCACAAATTGAATTACGGATCATGGCGCATTTATCGCAAGATAAGGGTTTGTTAGATGCCTTTGCTCAAGGTAAAGATATTCACCGTGCAACTGCATCTGAAGTATTTGGCATACCTTTAGAGGAAGTGACCTCTGAACAACGTCGTAGTGCGAAAGCGATAAACTTTGGTCTTATTTATGGCATGAGTGCCTTTGGCTTATCTCAACAAATTGGTGTTGAGAGAAGAGAAGCTCAGCGTTATATGGATCTCTATTTTGAACGTTATCCGGGTGTTTTGGACTATATGGAGCGCACACGTAAGCAAGCTTCTGAACAAGGCTATGTTGAAACGTTAGATGGTCGTCGTCTCTATTTACCAGAAATTAATTCAAAGAATGCTATTCGTCGTAAAGCTTCAGAGCGTGAGGCAATCAATGCCCCAATGCAAGGTACTGCTGCTGATATCATCAAAAAAGCGATGATTGCTGTAGATAATTGGATTTGCAATGAATGCCCTGATGATGTGCATATGATTATGCAAGTACACGATGAATTGGTATTTGAAGTACGAGAGTCTTATTTGGAGAATGCAAATATCATGATCCACAAATTAATGGAAAGTAGTATGGAATTAGCTATTCCGTTAAAAGTTGAAGTGGGTGTCGGCAATAATTGGGATGAAGCACACTAGTTTTTAAATACTATTTTTAACTAGAAAAGGGCACAGGATTGTGCCCTTTTTGTTTATGCTTTGCTGTTTAGAGCAAGTTCAGACTCTTCAAATTCAAGAAAGTCTTCATGCAAACCTTGGATTAACCTATCTGTTGTGGTGCCTTCGTTATCGAGTTCCATCAAAGACCAACCCACATTACCATTCACGTCATAAAGATAGCCTTGATCAAGCATATCAATTACTTTTCCAATAATTGATTTACCATAGAAATGCAGTAATTTCTTAAGTTCTTGCTCATCAAATTGGGAAGCTAGCTTTTGATGTACTTCGGGTGCTTCATCAGAGTAAATATCCATTTCACTGAGATTTCCTTCAACATCACGATAGATATCGGTGAGCCCTTTTAACACAAGGAAGCGTGCAAATTGTGGAATGTTTTCTTGTAATTCACTATTTGCCCATGATTTTGGGTTCGTTGCGCCGGCGGCTTTGAGTTGTTCACATAAATCCTTAAATCGACTATTTTCCATTTTTTCCTCAAGTGATTTACTGATGAAATTTTAAATCTATTGTATAAGGGATGGAGAGAAAGACAGTGAGAATTTATCTGTATTAGGATAGAAAAAAGAAAAGCTCGGTTAATTGCCGAGCTTTTTTATGTCAAAACTTATCAAAATGTGAAAAAGAGATAAGTGAATAATTAAGCAACTTGTGAGTCGATCAGTTTGCTCAATTTCTTCTGTTTTTTCTCAATACGTTGACGTTTTAACGGAGATAAATGGTCAATAAAGAGTTTGCCATCAAGATGGTCTAACTCATGCTGAATGCAGCCTGCAAACAAATCAGAGGCTTCAAGTTCAATTTCATCACCATTTCTATCCAATGCCTTAACCTTTAAGAAGCGATAACGCTCTGTTGGGGCAAAAGAATCTGGAATAGATAGACACCCATCCATCATATCCATCACTTCATCTTCAGTGCTGATAATTTCAGGATTGATAAGTGCAATCGGTTGATCTCGGTTTTCAGAAACATCAATTACAACAATGCGTTTAGATACATTAACCTGAGGTGCCGCTAAGCCAATACCTCGTTCTGCATACATGGTTTCAATCATGTCATCGATTAATGTGCGTATTTCGTCATCTACTTTTTCCACTGGTACTGCGACTCTGCGCAGACGCTCATCTGGAAAACGCAGGAGCGTTAATACAGCCATGGATACCTCATTTTATCGCTAATTACATATTTACTACGGTCTCGCGATAAGCGTATCACAAAATCATTAAGGATAAACCGCACCTTTTGTGTGATTTGTTCTATTTTTAATCATATTCACGTGAGTGATTAAAGTCTCATAATTATGTAATTAAACTACATTTATTTATGGTTTGAATACATAAATACATTGCTGAATCGTGTCTGCATGTGAAAAAAAATTACAAAAGGGCTTTTATTAACCAATAAAATAGAGTACATTATCTCTTGTAGGGTACAGAGGTAAGATGTTCTATCTTTCAGACCTTTTACTTCACGTAATCGGATTTAGCTGAATATTAGCTGCCCCAGTCGACTTTATTTCGACTGGGGCATTTTTTTGCCTAAAATTCACAGGAGTGGTCTGTGCGAGAAGTGAAAGGGAAAAGTGATTTCCCCTTTTATCAATAGAAGAGCAGAACGCTATCGTTGAGAAAAAAGAAGATAATTAAGCGTTATGATCATTTGTAGGTTGTTCTTCTGAACCTGAAAACCATTCATTAAGTGTGTTACGTAGCTTATCAATGCCAATTTTTTTCAATGATGAAAAATATTCTACGCGGATATCGCCTACTTTATTTGCTAGCTCTTCACGCACGCTCATTAACTGCTTTTTACGCGCACCTGATGCGAGTTTATCTGCTTTAGTCAGTAAAACGAGAGTAGGAAGCTCTGAGCCTACAGCCCAGTCAATCATTTGCATATCGAGATCTTTTAATGGATGACGAATATCCATTAAAATAACGACACCTTTTAGGCATTCTCTTTTTTGTAGGTATTCACCTAAAGAGCGTTGCCATTTACGTTTCATTTCTTCAGGAACTTGAGCATAGCCGTAGCCGGGTAAATCGACTAAGCGTAAACCTTCTTCAATTTGGAAAAGGTTGATTAATTGAGTACGGCCAGGTGTTTTACTGGTTCTGGCTAATCCATTTTGTTGGGTTAATGCATTTAAAGCACTGGATTTACCGGCATTAGAGCGACCCGCAAAGGCAATTTCAATTCCTGTATCTAGTGGTAAATGACGGATATCAGGCGCACTGATAATGAAATGTGCTTTTTGGTAGTTAAATTGGGTCATTATGGTATAAACCTCTCTGAAATAATGCGGCTTTTCATGCATACTCATTTCGATTTCGCATGAAAATGAATATTTAAAATATTTATTTGCTCTATTTTGGCGCAATTTAATGACTTATAACAGTGCTTAAAAATTAAAATTTACCCTGTTATAACGTAATTAGGCTTATTGAGCGTAAATAAAGGTAAATGATTGGCACTATTTACCTCAGCGAATTAGAATCGCTGCATATTAAGTAAGTTGTAGACTATTAAAGTAAAGGATCCCTGCATGTTAAAACGTTTTCTTGTCACCTTCGTTACCGCTTGCACTTTAACAACAGCGACTTTTGCAATGGCAACGGGAGAAACCTTCGTTAAATTAGTCACCTCTGAAGGCAATATTGAAATATCACTGGATAATAAAAAAGCCCCAATTACAACGAAAAATTTTATTCAGTATGTCGAAGATGGGTACTATAACGGCACCACTTTTCATCGTGTTATTCCTGGTTTTATGGTTCAAGGCGGTGGCTTTACTGCTGATTTACAGCAAAAACAAACCAGAGCGCCAATTAAGAATGAAGCCGACAATGGATTACGCAATATAAAAGGTTCTATTGCCATGGCGCGCACGTCAGATAAAGACAGCGCCACCAGCCAATTCTTTATTAATGTGGCTGACAATGCATTTTTAGATCACGGCCAACGTGATTTTGGCTATGCCGTATTTGGTCAAGTTGTGAAAGGAATGGATGTAGTCGATAAAATTTCACAAACTCCAACTCGTAATATTGGGCCTTATCAAAATGTGCCAGTAAAAACAGTCACAATTTTATCTGCGGAAGTCGTAAAACAATAAACGCATTATTGGGATAGGATATCCACTTATTCTGATAAGATAAAATGCATATAAACCGGAATGAATGTTTTCATTCCGGGATTTTTAGTACGAAAAAAATATTTTTTATCCTTCCTTTTTTTGTGTGATCTCCTGTAATAAGTATTCACTGCGCTATTAATCACTCTATTCATCATCAATTACCGTCATTCTTGTTATTGCGCAATAAATCAGCAGGTCTTCTTGCTTACTATTCATATTTTATACCTGTGCTATGATAATCGGCTTTGTTGTACCCAAGTCGGTTAAACAACGAACTATTTTGGCAAATCTACACTCGCTTTAAAATAGTAATAAAATAGATAATGATAAGAAAATCAGTCGGATAGGCTAATATGCTGTTACTTATTGATAATTACGACTCGTTTACCTACAACCTCTATCAGTATTTCTGTGAATTGGGTGCTGAGGTTGTTGTTAAGCGTAATGATGAGATCGGACTTAAAGAGATAGAAAAGATGATGCCAGCACATCTTGTTATCTCGCCAGGACCTTGTACCCCTGATGAAGCTGGGATCTCTCTTGAGGCTATACAGCGGTTTGCCGGTGAAATTCCTATTCTTGGGGTTTGTCTTGGACATCAAGCGATAGGGCAAGCTTTTGGTGCATCGGTTATCAGAGCACGAGAAGTGATGCATGGTAAAAATTCATTAATACATCATAATCAACAAGGTGTTTTTAAGGGACTTAATCGACCTTTAAGTGTGACGCGTTACCACTCTTTAGTGATTGATGCGACAACATTACCAGTACCTTTTGAAGTGACGGCATGGAGCCAACATGATGGAAATGTTGATGAAATTATGGGAATTCGCCATCGTACACTGCCAATTGAAGGGGTTCAATTTCACCCGGAAAGTATTTTAAGTGAACAAGGGCATGAGCTATTAAATAATTTCCTTAAATATTAAATGGATAGCATTTAAATAGTGAAATAACGTCTTTTTATACAAAACCACATTTGATTTTTTATTCATATTTAGTGATTATATTTTCATATTGAATATGGATAACGATCAGGTGGGGTAATGACAAATCAAAGCATGAACAGGGCAACATACGATCAAGTAATGTTGCCAATTTATTCACCCGCAGAATTTATTCCTGTCAAAGGGATGGGTAGCCGTGTTTGGGATCAGCAAGGGAAATCGTATATCGATTTTGCTGGTGGTATTGCGGTTTTAGCACTAGGACATGCTCATCCAGCTCTAAATCAAGCCTTGAAAGAACAAAGTGAGCAACTTTGGCACGTCAGTAATATTTTTACGAATGAACCTGCATTACGTTTAGCTCAAAAATTAATAGATAACACATTTGCAGAACGTGTCTTTTTTGCCAATTCGGGTGCAGAAGCAAATGAAGCCGCATTTAAATTGGCTCGCCATTATGCCGTTACTCGTCATAGCCCTTATAAAACTAAAATTATTGCCTTTCACAATGCATTTCATGGCAGAACGCTGTTTACAGTATCGGTTGGTGGACAACCTAAATATGCGGATGGTTTTGGTCCTAAGCCTGCCGATATCGTGCATGTACCGTTTAATGATTTAGATGCCGTTAAAGCGGTTATGGATGACCACACTTGTGCCGTTGTTTTAGAGCCAGTTCAAGGTGAAGGTGGGGTAACAGCAGCAACACCTGAGTTTATGCGGGGGCTACGTGAGCTGTGCGATAAGCATCAAGCTCTGCTTGTTCTTGATGAAGTACAAACAGGTATGGGGCGTACAGGTAAACTGTTTGCCTATATGAACTATGATGTGACACCGGACATTATTACAACCGCCAAAGCGCTGGGAAGTGGTTTTCCACTCAGTGCGATGTTAACAACATATGAGATAGCTTCCGCAATGGGTGTTGGAACGCATGGTACAACCTATGGTGGCAATCCATTAGCTTGTGCAGTGGGCAATGTCGCATTTGATTTAATTAATACACCTGAGGTACTTGGGGGTGTAGAAAAGCGCTATCAATGGATTGTGGATGAACTGGCGGCAATCAATCAAACGTACCAGGTCTTTTCGCAAATCCGTGGACAAGGTTTATTGATAGGAGCGCAATTAGCGCCACAATATGAAGGTAAAGCCAAAGAGTTACTCGGTCTTGCTGCTAAACATGGCTTAATGATGTTAAACGCAGGGGCTGACGTGATGCGTTTTACACCGTCGTTAATTATTACTCAAGAAGAACTGCAAGAAGGCATGGTGGCATTGAAAGCGGCTATTGCAGAATTTGTAAAAGGATAGTATCAATTAAAAACCCCATCAATAAGGATGGGGTTTACACAAAAAGTATATCAATAGCCCTGTTATGGGCTATTGTTTGTTTCGAGTGGGGAAACTTAGCGAGTCCCGTAAACGACGATAGTTTTACCGTGTGCGGAGATCAAATTTTGATCTTCTAGCATTTTCAGAATACGACCTACAGTTTCGCGTGAACAACCAACGATTTGACCAATTTCCTGACGTGTAATTTTAATTTGCATGCCATCAGGATGCGTCATTGCATCGGGTTGTTTTGCTAAGTTTAATAAGGTTTGTGCAATACGACCTGTTACATCAAGGAAAGCAAGGTTGCCTACTTTTTCTGATGTTGTTTGTAATCTGTTCGCCATTTGAGCAGAAAGGCGCATCAGAATATCAGGGTTAACCTGAATTAATTGGCGGAATTTTTTATAGGAAATTTCTGCTACTTCACAGGCTGTTTTTGCTCGAACCCATGCACTACGTTCTTGATCTTCTTCAAATAATCCAAGTTCACCGATGAAATCCCCCTGATTTAGGTAGGAGAGGATCATTTCTTTTCCTTCTTCATCTTTAATAAGAACAGCCACGGAACCTTTAACAATATAATAAAGTGTTTCCGCTTTCTCACCTTGGTGGATCAGCGTGCTCTTGGATGGATATTTGTGAATATGGCAGTGTGACAAAAACCATTCAAGAGTCGGGTCTGTTTGCGGCTTGCCGAGAACCATTCGCGTTATCCTCTGTACGTTAAATGCAGCCTTTCAAAACGGATAGGTTCCCTTTTGAGACAGCGTGCTTAAAAATCCTATCTTTACCTATTAACTTCCTGAGAACACGGTAAGTTAATATGGAGTAGATTATAATAAATGAGAAAATAATGCATTGATCTTAACCACTATCATCAAGCAGATATTGTTTTTAACACAATTAGTGCATTAAGTCTCGTTTTACGCAGTCAGCATAATAAACCTATTTGCTAATTGCTAGTTGAATTATGAGAATGTACTCTTTTAGTTTCTGTTATCTTTAGGGGGAAAATAAATGGAAGCGCGAGTTAAGTGGGTTGAAGATTTATCTTTTGTCGGCGAATCTTCATCAGGCCATCAAATGATGATGGATGGGAATTCGGGTGATAAAGCCCCAAGCCCAATGGAAATGGTATTAATTGCTGCGGGTGGATGTAGCGCTATTGATGTCGTGAGTATTTTACGTAAAGGTCGTCACCAAGTGACTGATTGTGAAGTGAAATTAACATCAGAGCGACGCGAAGAAGCACCTCGTTTATTTACTGATATTAATTTACATTTTATTGTTTCAGGTAAAGAATTAACGGATAAAATCGTAGAACGAGCAGTTCAATTATCCGCAGAAAAATATTGTTCTGTTTCTCTAATGTTAGGAAAAGCAGCCAATATTACGCATTCATTTGAAATAAAAGATGCTGACTAAATTTGATATTTTAAAATAAAGTTTAATTTGAAAAATAATATCCCATTAATTAAGGGATATTATTTTTATAGAGATAAATTTTATTTTGGTTAACTTATCTTTTCGCCATTTAATAATTTTTTGACTAATGGTGCCATAATTAATTCCATCGCTAATCCTAATTTACCACCCGGTACAACAATAGTGTTTATTGTTGACATAAACGAGCCATGTAACATCGCAAGTAAATAGGGAAAATCAATATCAGTTAAGCCACGAAAACGAATAACAATAAAGCTTTCATCAAGAGTGGGAATTGCTTTGGCAGAAAAAGGGTTCGAAGTATCAACGGTCGGAACGCGTTGGAAGTTAATGTGAGTGCGTGAGAATTGAGGAATAATATAGTTAATATAATCATCCATTGAACGCACCACTGAATCTCTTACGGCTTCTTGTGAGTGGCCCCGTTCGGTTGTATCTCGGATAAGTTTTTGTATCCACTCAAGGTTAACGATAGGAACAACGCCCACTAATAAATCAACATGCTGTGCGACATCATGTTCATCAGTGACAACACCTCCGTGTAATCCTTCATAAAAGAGTACATCGGTATTATTAGGTAATGATTCCCATGGTGTAAAAGTCCCTGGCAATTGATTGTAGGGAGTTGCTTCATCATAAGAGTGTAAATATTTACGTGATTGGCCTTGTCCTGTTTCGCTATAGTGGCTGAATGTGGAACTCAGTAGGCTAAAATCATTTGCTTCAGGGCCAAAATAGCTAATATGTCGCCCTTGTTCTTTGGCTTTTCTTATCGCCATATCCATTTCAGGGCGAGTATAGCGATGAAAACTATCTCCATCAATTAAAGCAGAATGTGCATTAAGTTGTTGGAATATCTTACGAAAAGCTTGGCTCGTGGTAGTCGTTCCTGCTCCACTTGAGCCAGTAACCGCGATGATAGGATGTTTGACTGACATAGGTTATCCTTTTGCAAAATAAGGTTAGCCCTTATTGGTGGCAATATTGCGCTCTGGAGTGATTAATCAGAGCGAAATTGCGATGCAGGCATAATATTGACGCTTTCATGAAGTTCTGACCAAACTAACACGGCTTCACCAGATTTAAGTTGTTTTTTTACATCGGCGACTTTTTGTTCAAGCGTCTTTTCTTGGATACCATAATCAGTGCCTTCTCGTAAAACGAAACTTTCAATAAGATTGTCTAGGGTTTCTGTGGAAAGTTCGTTCCAAGGTATTATCATTTGGTTTTCTCCAAATAAGCGGATAACCAGTCAGGTATCCGATTTTCAAGCCACATCACGGGCTTAGAAAGCTTGCCACTGACAAAACCCACATGCCCGCCAAATTCAGTAAGTTGATACTCAATATTATTGGGTAGTGTTGTGATATCAGGAATAACATCTGCAGACATAAAAGGATCATCTTTAGCGTGAATGATCAGTGTCGTTTTCTTTATTTTATTTAATAAAGGCAAGGCACTGCATTGGCGATAGTAATCTAGGGCATCTTTAAATCCATGAATTTTAGAGGTAATTAGATCGTCAAATTGGCGTAGTTTTTTGATGGATTTTATTGTCAACAAACTAATTGGCAATGATTCAGGATAGCGGATCAGTTTACGTGTCGCGTTATTTTTTAGTCCTTTTAATAGATACCATTGATAAAAACGGGAAAAACCATGCTCAATTTTAGTTGAACAAGGCTCTAACATTAATGGTGCTGATACAATAACTGCTGCATCTACTACGGCATTTTCACCACTTTCAGCAAGGTAATAAGCGAGCATGTTACCTCCAAGAGAGTAGCCGACAGCAGCTGTTGGTTGTTCACCAAACTCCTTTTTTAGCCAATTTAAAAAGTAGCGAGCATCTTCGGTTTCACCTGAGTGATAGATGCGTTTTTGTCTATTGGGCTCGCCACTACATCCTCTAAAATGCATTACAACACTTAGCCAGCCTCTCTCTTTTGCTGCTGATAACATGCCATGAACATAAGGACTGCTAAAGCTTCCTTCTAAACCATGAAAGATCACTAACCTTGGTTTATCGAGAGCCATTTTAGGATCTTCACTCCATGCCAAATCGACAAAATCATTATCAGGAAGGTTTAGTCGTTGCCAATAAGGCGTTAATAGTGGTGTTCTACGCACTATTCTTGGTAAAAGCGTTTGTAAATGTGGATTTTTAGCCCAACGCATTGGATTAAAGTATTGAGACATATTTCCCGTCTATCAAAATGAATTAACACTTGTTTGCTAAATAACATACTGCTATTTTCGGTGAAAATAAAACATCTGTCACATCTTTGAGCTCTCGCCATGACAATTAGCCTTATTTTTTCTTTAACTATTTTCTTGTTTATTGCCGCTATCACACCTGGACCCAACAACTTATTACTGACTTCATCAGGTGCTAATGTCGGTTTTAAAGGCTCACTAAAGCTTATGGTGGGTATTATGCTGGGAATGCAATGTGTTTTACTTAGCTCGGCATTTGGTGTGGCTGCATTACTGATTATTTATCCTGCATTGCATATAGGATTAAAGATAATCGGGAGTGCATACTTACTTTGGCTTGCTTGGAAAACAGCGACATCATCTTATCAGCGTTTAGATATCCCAGCAAAAACGTCACAAGCAGTAAGTTGGTTTCAAGGCGGATTATTGCAATTTCTCAATCCTAAAGCGTGGATGATGGGATTAGGGGCTGTTGGGAGTTTTAGTTTATCTGGTGATGCCTATTTTAGTTCAATTATTGCGATGAGTATTGTGATGGTGATAGTGAATTTTGTTGCAGGCATTGTTTGGATTTTAGGGGGAACCTTAATCAGCTTATTTTTACAAAGCAGAAGGTCTTGGTTTATTTTTAATATTTCAATGGGATTATTAACGGCGCTCTGCGTCCCTTTGATTTGGATAGAGTAATTTCAGAAAATAGGTATAAATCAATGGTTAACCAAACTTTTTTGATTTAAATGATGTTTTTTTAAGATTTGTTGAAATGATCTCTCTTGATGTGTGTCAAAAAAAGAGTATTCCTCTATAAAAAGAGAGATCTACGACCGTCCACTGATACAATCATTCATGTTAAAGTACTCTCTTGTATAAAGTGATGACTGATTTTTTTAGTCATTATATAGATCTCTTTATTCAACTATTTGATTTTTTATTTCTCATTATTAACACTATTAAAATGGAAAAATAACTATTTTATATAGAAATTATTTATTCTTTTTACTGTTTCTATTAAAGTGATTTTTATTACGTTTATGTTTTTGAATTGTTATTAAATGAATGTAGGTGTTTGAAAATAAAAATTTATTAAGAATAAATAGATTAAGTCTATATCGTTCTATTGACCTAAAAGAATAAATTATTATTTAAAATAAAGAGAGGAATAAATTAAGTATTATAAATATAAGGACTGATGAGCATTGTTCCGATTGAAAAAATAATTATAAAACTATTATAAAAACAAGTATTCCAATAATAAGGTGATTTTTTCTATACTTTATTGTTGTTCATTATCTCTTTTTAATTGATTTTATTCTAAGAAATTAATTTTTTTAGGTATTAAATACTGTACCAAGAATTACTCCATATAACTATATAGTACTCGAAGTGGATATTGTCATTATGCCGACATTAACGAAAATTGCCTGGATAAAGCCGGGCATGGCTACAAATCAGCGAAAAATAGCAGACTACATTTTAGATAATCCAGAAAAAACAATCACTTTATCGTCACAGCAACTTGCTGAAACAATGGGGGTGAGTCAATCTGCTATTGTTAAATTTAGTCAAAAAATAGGATTCAAAGGCTTTCCTTCTTTGAAACTCGCCATTAGTGAAGAGCTAGGTCGAAAGAACGCGAATTCAGGGGCAAATCCTAGCCTATTACATAATCAAATAGGCTCTGAAGATAGCTTAGTGGTTATCGCACAAAAACTTGCTCAAGAGAAAAATAATTCAATTTGCGATACAACTCGCCAAATTAATTACCTCCATTTTGAAAAGGTGATCCAGCTTATTGATGAAGCTCAGCGAGTTCAGATTATTGGTATTGGTGGTTCAGGATTAGTCGCAAGAGATTTAAGCTATAAATTACAAAAAATAGGAATAACCACGCTGATTGAAACAGATCACCATGTTCAGATATCTGTTGCCCAAATGTTAAGTCCAAAAGATTTACAGATAGTTATTTCTTATAGTGGCAAAAGAAAAGATATGTTAGTTGCGGCTTCTGTAGCTAAAAAACAGGGAGCAAAAATCATTGCTATTACAGGAGAAAAACACTCTCCATTAGGAAGAATTTCTGATTATATATTAGAAACAATTGCGGATGAAGGTGAGTGGCGAAGCGCTTCAATCTCTTCACGCACAGCACAAAACACGATTACTGACCTTATTTTTATGGCGTTATTAAAGAAACGTGATGAGTGTGCGAAGACATTAGTGCTAAGCTCACAGGCATTAATTAATAGCCTAGATAATTAAAAAATTTGAACTGATTCAAAAAATTAATATTTAAACATAGGTATTTACACTTATTACTAAAGTTATTCTCCTAACGGCCGAAACGATAGTTATTTAGGCAGTCTTTTTTTGTTGAGATGTTTTAATTTCAATGTCGAGGAGAGTAACTAATGCGTAACAATCAACCGGTGACACAGCGAGAATACCCGGTATCTGAAAACGCAACACTGATGTCGACGACAGATCTTGATGGCAATATTATTTATGCCAACGAGGACTTTGTCGAAGCCAGTGGGTTTTCAGTGGAAGAACTAGTGGGACAACCCCACAATATTGTCCGACATCCAGATATCCCTTCAGCAGTTTTTAAGGATATGTGGAAAACGTTAAAACAAGGAGAGGTTTGGACTGGGATCGTGAAGAATCGGCGTAAAAATGGGGATTACTATTGGGTAAGAGCGAATATCACCCCTATTATACGTCAGGGTAAAATTCAAAGTTTTATGTCGGTAAGGACTTCTGCAAGAAAAGAGGAAATAGCACAAGCCTCAGCGCTTTACGCTGCGTTTAATCAAGGTAAGTATCCTTCACACATGTTTTTAAAAGGCGCTTTTGTTTATAAAGGATGGCAACGTTGGCGCTCATGGAATCAGACAATTTCATTAAAAAAACGGCTCCGTCTTTTAATACTCTTACCTCTACCTTTTATGTTGTTGAGTGCATGGTTTGCTGGTTTATCGGGTTATGCTCTTTTTATGCATATTGCGATTTTGTTGGTATTACTGATGGCAAATGAACGTATTCTCTATTTTCAGATTGTTAAGCCAATTAGACTACTGAATGAGCAAGCGAATCGAGTTGCAACTGGCGATGAGCATAACGTTACATATATAAATCGCATCGATGAAGTGGGTATGACACAGCGTTCAGTTAATCAATTAGGGCGTATGTTTCGTTGGTTAGTCAGTGATGTGAGTCATCAAATACATCAAGTAGACATCTCTTGTGATCAATTAGCAGCAGGTAATCGCGATCTGTATGTAAGAACAGAGCAAACTGCCAGCAATGTTGAAGCAACTGCCTCAACGATGAATGAATTAACGACAGCGGTAAGTAGTAATAGTGAAACGGCAGGGCAAGCAAACAACCTTTCTAATATCACTTGTGAGGCAGCGATAAAAGGAGGTAGTGCAATGGATAATATCGTTAATACAATGAATGATATTGCGAAGAGTTCTGATCGTATTAGTAATATCATTGGTGTTATTGATAGCATTGCCTTTCAAACTAATATCCTTGCACTTAATGCATCCGTAGAAGCTGCCAGAGCAGGGGAACAAGGTCGAGGTTTCTCAGTCGTTGCCACCGAAGTAAGAGAATTGGCGCAGCGCAGTGCAGAGGCTGCGAAAGAGATCAAAACACTGATCAGTGATTCAAGTAGCAATATCAAAGTTGGCTCAAAGCAAGTCAATGAAACTGTCGGAACTATGGAAGATATTGTAGTACATGTTAAAAATGTGACTGATTTAATTGGTGAAATCAGTCTTGCATCATCAGAGCAGAGTGCAGGTTTAAAAGAACTTGGTCGCGCTGTTGAAAAATTGGAATCGATTACGCATGAAAATGCGAATTATGTTTCTAAAGCCTCAATGATTTCAGGTGAAATGAAAGTACAAACTAATTACTTAGTTAGTGCAATCAATGTATTTCATTAATTTATCATTATTGAAGAAGTAAAAGAAAAAGACACCTACTAAAAATAGGTGTCTTTATGTTTATCTAAATCACGCTTTTATCCTGAGCAACTCAATGAGTTAAAAGCTTGTCCAATCATCATCTTCACCGTCATTTACAGTCGCTGTTCCTTTTGCTGATTTTCTCTCTTTCACGTCATCTTTGACTGTGTTTTTTATCTTCTCATCTTTTGTATGCAGTGATTTTTCAGATGAGAATTGTTTTTCTATTACTTTATGTTGTGTCTTTTTATTGAACTGTTCACTTTCAGCCGTTTTAAATTGCTCAACAATTTGTTCAAGATTACCCGCTTCTTCAGTCAATAAGCTGGCAACAGCAGAAGATTGTTCAACCATCGTCGCATTTTGCTGTGTTGCTTTATCCATTTCAGTGACCGCAAGAGAGACTTGGGTGATACCTCGGGTTTGCTCTTCTGACGCAGATAAAATTTCAGTCATTGAATCTTCAACATGTTTTACGGATGTTAGTATTTCGCCCATAGAAATGCTAACTTGCTCAACCAGATCATTGCCATGACGAACACGGCTAATAGAGGCATCAATTAACTCTTTAATTTCCTTTGCAGCTTCGGCACTGCGTTGTGCCAATTCTCTGACTTCGGTGGCAACGACTGAGAAACCTCGACCTTGTTCACCCGCTCTTGCGGCTTCAACCGCAGCATTTAACGAGAGAATATTGGTTTGGAAAGCGATGCTATTGATAACCGCGGTGATTTCACCAATTTTTTGTGAGCTATCGGCAATATCAGTCATCGTTTTCACCATTCTATTGGTGACATCGCCCCCTTTGCTGGCAATATTGGAGGTCTGACTAATCAGGTGTGAAACTTCACGAGCGCTTTCTGTATTATTTCTTACTGTTGCTGTGAGTTGTTCCATACTAGATGCGGTTTCTTCTAATGCGCTAGCTTGTTCTTCAGTACGGCAAGAAAGATCGGTATTGCCTGCTGATAACTCTTGAACACCCGTGTAAATATGATGACTTGTTCCTCGAATAGCATTCACAATTAATGACAGTTCAGTACGCATATATTGAATACCTGTAATTAATTGGTCAATTTCATTATTCCCTTTTGCTGTGATGTTTTTATTTTCTAATAAATTTCCTTGAGAAATATCTGACATATAATCCACGATTTGATTGATACGTAAAACAATATTTCGACGTATCCAAAGCACAACAAGGACAGTAAAAAGAATAAAAATAAACATAAAGACAAAAGTTAAAATCAAGGTACGTTCATAATTACCTTGAGCTGCTTTTATTGCATGAGTAACAACGTTATCACTGAGATAATCTGTTGCTTCATAAAGGGATTGAGTAAAGCGTTCATTGGTATTATGTGCATAAAGAGATTGAAAGCCGTAGTAATCACGAATTTCTAAACATGATACAAGTTGGTCAAGATCATAAAGTACACGTTTAAAGAGCTTTTTCATGCTCTCTATTTTTTCGGGCTCAAAATCTGCTTCTTCGGTAGCTGTGAAATATGCAGTAATAATACGTGTAATTTCTTGTTTTCTTTTTGGATAAGAGGAAATGAAATCAGAAATTTTACTTTCTGCAATATCGGGTGTGAGATGGGCTTCAAACATAACATTTAGCATATCTTCACGTAATTTATTTAACTCAGCATAACCATAATCCATCGTTTTTATCTGTTCAAAGCCATTCGCTAATTGTGAGATCCGCTTATTTGTTAAACTCGCATCACGGATACTCATTGCACCAGAAAAAAGTTGAATGGCGCAAAACAGTATTAAGATAAACATTAAGCCATTAGATATTTTTATTCGTTTCAGCATAGCCTTACCTATTTAATTGGTTTGTAGGACACACAGCAAGGAGCGATAACTATTTATCAATTAAACTTATTCGGCTAAATATTTAAAAACTTTAACTTTGCTACTCTGTTTTATAGTAAAGACGACTTATATTTCTTTTTTTAGCTTTGATTGTCAGCTAATGGCTAAAATTTTCTAATGATTTATAGAAAAACCTATAAGTATATTATCTTACTTATTTTTTGTGTTAATTGTTAAAATATAAATATTAATAATGTTTTGTTGGATATTAAAATAATAATAAGCAATATTTTATTTTTATTTATCTTTTTATCTTATGATAAGACAAATAAAATTGTCGCTTTCATAAACACTCTTAATTTTTCTCAAAAAATGCTTTTGTTTCGTATAAAAAACGATCTGTTTTTTTGTGTTTATGTGCGGTGGGATCAAAAATACTCCCAGAAAAATTACTGGGAGTATGGTAGGTAGAGGTTTTGTTATATGTTTTGGGCTATTTTCTACACAACTCTCTCACACGATATTGTATGAGAGCGTTGTATCATTAAAAGCTTTCCCAATTATCGTCTGTTTCGTGATTATTGGTTTTTATTGTTGGGGTTTTAAGTGTTTCTGTGTCTTGTGATTTAGCTGAGAATGTAGGCAATTCAGTTTTAGTTGGTGCAACTTTTTCGTGCTCAACTTTGAATGTATTCACAATCGTATCCAGCATACTTGCTTGTTCACTTAATGTGGCAGAGGCCGCCGTTGATTGTTCAACCATCGCCGCATTTTGCTGTGTTGCTTTATCCATTTCATTAACAGCAAGGCTGATCTGTGCAATACCGCGGGTTTGTTCTTCTGATGCAGATAAAATTTCTTTCATCGAACCCGAAACATGATTAACAGAAGTGACAATCTCACCCATTGATAAACTCACTTGTTCAACAAGATCATTACCTTGTCTAACACGTAATATTGTCGATTCAATTAGCTCTTTGATCTCTTTCGCCGCTTCCGCACTACGTTGTGCTAAGTTACGAACTTCACTTGCAACCACAGAGAAACCACGGCCTTGTTCGCCCGCTCTAGCCGCTTCAACAGCAGCGTTAAGGGCTAATATATTGGTTTGGAAAGCAATATCATCAATGACCGCAGTGATTTCACCAATTTTTTGTGAGCGATCGGCAATGTCTGTCATTGTCATTACCATCTTATTACTATGCTCACCACCCTGAACGGCAATATCAGCAGTACTCATAACGAGCTCTGTGACTTCACGAGCGCTTTCTGTGTTATTACGAATAGTTGCGGTCATCTGCTCCATGCTGGATGCCGTTTCTTCTAATGCACTGGCTTGCTCTTCAGTTCTACTAGATAAATCATTATTACCTGCAGCAATCTCTTGTACGCCAGTGTAAATAGTTGCACTAGTATTTCGAATTGAGCTTACCATCTCTTTTAATTGAGCACGCATTTGCTGCAAGCCGAGCATGAGTTGATCGATTTCAGTCTTACCTGAAACGTCGCTATCAATACGACTGACTAGATCACCTTTAGCAATTGCCTCTTGATAGATGATCATTTGGTTAATGCGCACAATGATGTATTTGCGGATCCAAATAAGTACTAAGGTGGTAAAGATGAGGAAGATACCCATAAAGAGTGATGCTATCCACAACATGCTGTGGTAGTTACCTTCTGCTTCAATCACTGAAGGATTCACAACTTCATCGGTAATAAAGTCGGTGGCTTCATATAATGAATTGGTGAAGTTAGTGTTTGCTGGGCTTTTTAAAATTAAACGAACTGCGTTAGTGTTACGTTCACTTAAATACTGCGCCAGTAAATCAAGATCAGCTCGGCTCTTTTGATAGAGTTGTTTGATCTGAGCCATACGTTGCTGATCGAAACCTGTTTGTGCTGATAGCTCAACATACTCATTCATCAATGCATCAACTTGTGCTTTACGTGCAGGCATGGTTTGCATAAATGTGGTGATGTTCGCATCCTCAGCTTGAGGATTTGAAATATAACTAAATGCTTGTGCAATAATATCAGTACGTAATGTATTCAACTCCGCATAGGTATTATCCATTGTGCGTAGTTGATCGAAACTGTATGAAATTTTTTTAAGAGTGTTTTGAGTCTGGTAGGCATCGTGAATGCTTTGTACTCCAGAAATGATCTGAATAATACAAAACAGAGTCAGGACACACATTAAACCTTGAGAGATTTTAATTCGTTTTAACATAACCCTACCTATTAGCTTTGCCTTTTCGTTGGTAAGTGGGAGGTCCACTTAGCAGAATGATTAATTCGGCTGGAATGTTAAAAACTTTAGCGTGAAAGAATTTATTTCCCTTACTTAATATAAATAGGTAGAAAATAAACGTTAGATAGTTATTTTTATTGGGTTATTGCTAGATAGAGTGAGATTATGTTTTGTGTAAATCGTGCTATTGTAAAATGATATAAATACCGTAAGTGAAATGAATTGTATAAATTTTCAGAATGAATTGAAGGGCAAAAATAAAGGAACTATTTCACTTTAAATAGTTCCTTTTTTAATGAATTGCCTTGTATTACTGGGCTTCAAATGTGTTTGTCATTTCTTCCAGTGTTTCTTGTAACTCCATCCACTCCATTTCCACTTCTTCTAGTGCGGATTTCGCAACACCTTGTCGGTTTAAGCAATCAGAAAGCTCATTTTTACGGCTAGTATCATAAATACTACTATCAGAAAGAGCTGTTTCGATATCACTAAGCTCTTGGCTTAATTTATCCATCTTACTTTCTAATGTTGTGAGTTTCTTGCGTAGAGGCTGGGTTTGTTGTCTAAACTCCGCTTCTTTGCGTTTTTGCTCTTTTTTATCTTGAGCACTTAAATTGGCGGTTGTTGTGGTATTGTCGTTATCTTGTTGGCTCTTATTTGTCTGTGTCTCTTGACGGTTTTGATCAACTAACCACTGTTGATAATCATCAAGATCACCATCAAATGGCTCAACTTGACCATCGTGCACCAGATAGAGATCGTCAGTGGTCGAGCGTAATAAATGCCTATCATGCGATACGACAACAATTGCGCCTTCAAAGCTAATTAAAGCTTGAGTCAGTGCTTGGCGCATATCTAGATCAAGGTGGTTTGTCGGTTCATCCATTAGTAGCAAGTTAGGACGTTGCCAAACTAAAAGTGATAAGACCAAACGCGCCTTTTCCCCCCCAGAGAATTGACCACAAGCATCTGTGACTTTATCGCCATGAAAGCCGAAACCACCCAAGTAATCACGTAATTTTTGTTCAGTCTCTTTAGGTGCTAAACGAGTTAAATGTTGTAGTGCCGATTCATCTGAGCGTAAAAACTCTAATTGATGCTGGGCAAAATAACCAAGCTTAATACCTTTAGAAAGTGCCAATTTTCCCTGTAACGGTTCAATCTCACCTGCAAGTAATTTAATCAGTGTCGATTTACCTGCACCATTGCGTCCTAATAATCCAATACGCGAGCCGGGAACTAAATTGAGTTTGATATCATTAAGAATAATTTTTTCACCATAACCCGCGCTGACTTTTTCCATTGATAAAAGTGGATTAGGCAAGCTTTCGGGTTGACGGAAACTAAAATGGAATGGGTTATCTGAATGCGCAGGAGCAACCTTTTCC
This sequence comes from Proteus terrae, assembly GCF_003144325.1. GTDB lineage: Bacteria > Pseudomonadota > Gammaproteobacteria > Enterobacterales > Enterobacteriaceae > Proteus > Proteus terrae. The sequence continues at coordinate 12,493 of NZ_PENS01000004.1, read as the reverse complement.
ATTCGCTCAAGCATTTTGACACGACTTTGAGCTTGTTTGGCTTTTGTCGCTTTTGCTTTAAATCTATCTATAAAACTCTGTAAGTGTGCAATTTTGGCTTGTTGATTTTCAAACAAAGCTTGTTGTTGTGCGAGTTTGGTGGCACGTTGCATTTCAAACGAAGAGTAGTTGCCTGAATATTCAAAGATTTTTTCTTGCTCGATATGCAAGATTTTATCCACGATAGGATCAAGAAAATCACGGTCATGGGAAATTAAAATAAGTGTGCCTGTGTAGCTTTTTAGCCATTTTTCTAGCCAAATAACGGCATCTAAATCTAAGTGGTTGGTTGGTTCATCGAGTAGCAGTAAATCAGATCGACAAATCAGCGCTTGTGCTAAGTTTAAACGCATTCTCCAGCCACCTGAAAATGATTTTACAGGTTCATTAAGCTGCTGTTGACTAAAACCTAAACCATTCAGTAAGGTTGCTGCACGGGATTGTATTGTCCATGCATTAATTGCATCTAATTGCCCGTGGATCAGTGCGATAGCATGACCGTCATTTATTTCGTTCGCTTTTTGTAATCGTTGTTCTAACTGGCGATATTCTCTATCGCCATCAATAACATAATCAATAGCAGGTACATCAAGTGCAGGTGTTTCTTGGTTAACCCATGCCATTGACCATGTACTAGGATAGGTAACATTGCCTGCTTCAGCTTGAAGTTCACCCTTCAATAAAGCAAGTAATGTGGTTTTGCCACAGCCATTTTTACCGACTAGACCAATCTTTTGCCCTGGATTAATGGTTGCACTGGCATTGTCCAGTAACACTCTGACACCACGGCGAATTTGCAAAGAAGAAAAAACAATCATAAATATCGTCTATTAAGAGTATGTAAATTAATATATAGAGTAAGTTGTTCGTAACAGTTGGTCACAATGCGTGCATGGTAACGGAAAAAACAGTTTCTGACACGTTTTGTAAGGAGGAATGATGTCAAACGCATCAAATGTATTGCTGGTGTATGTTCATCCCGAGCCGCGCCAATCAATCGCCAATAAAGCGTTATTAAAAGCGGTGAGGGATTTAGAGAATATAACTATCCATGATTTATATGCTACTTATCCTGATTTTTTTATTGATATACACCATGAACAATCCTTGTTGTGTAAGCACCAAGTGATCGTTTTTCAATTTCCATTGCAAACATATAGTTGCCCAGCGTTATTAAAAGAGTGGCAAGACAGAGTGTTAACTCGTCCATTTGCTAACAAAGCAGGTAGAGCACAATTAAAGGGTAAGTCATTTCGTTGTGTTATTACAACGGGAGAGCCTGAGCAGGCTTATCAACATGATGGGAAGAACCACTACACACTGACAGAGTTATTACGTCCTTTTGAATTAATGGCAGAAATGTGTGATATGCGCTGGCTATCACCAATGATTGTGTATTCAGCAAGACAACAGTCTAAAACAACACTGACTCATATCGGTGAGGCTTATCGCCATTGGTTAAGTGCGCCACTTGAAGGGGAGCAAGCCTAATGGAAGATAATTGGATGATTAAAGCTGTGCTCTTTTTCTTGTGTGCTGCCGTGATTATGGTGCCGATTGCACAACGCCTTAAAATTGGTGCAGTACTCGGTTATTTGATTGCGGGTATTGCTATTGGTCCTTGGGGATTAGGGCTGTTTAAAGATGTTGATGATATCTTACATTTTGCTGAATTAGGTGTGGTCTTTTTAATGTTTCTTATTGGTTTGGAATTAAATCCAGCCAAGTTATGGGAACTGAGACGTGCCATTTTTGGTGTTGGTTCAATGCAGGTGGTATTAACTGCTTCTATTTTTTCAGGGCTCATCCTCGTTTTTACTTCTTTTTCATGGCAGGCTGCCGTTATTGGAGGTTTAGGTATTGCGATGTCTTCAACGGCAATGGCATTGCAACTTATGAACGAGAAAGGAATGAACCATAATGAAGGCGGACAATTAGGTTTTGCTGTTTTACTTTTCCAAGATATGGCCGTTATTCCTATCCTTGCCGTTATTCCTTTGTTAGCTGGAGAAACGGCAAGCAGTGATTGGTATCGCATTGGCGTGAAAGTGGCTGCTTTTGCTGGATTGCTGATTTGTGGTCGTTATTTATTACGTCCACTCTTGCGCTTAGTGGTGAAATCGGGAGTAAGGGAAGTTTTTACTGCTGCTGCGCTACTTGTTGTGTTAGGTGCCGCTATTTTTATGGAAACTCTTGGCTTTTCAATGGCAATGGGGACCTTTATTGCGGGTGTGTTATTGGCAGATTCAGAGTATCGACATGAATTAGAGATCTCCATTGAGCCCTTTAAAGGCTTACTTTTAGGGCTCTTTTTTATCTCTGTCGGTATGTCTTTAGATATCGGTATCTTATGGCGTTATCTCCCACAAGTATTATTGGGCGTCTTAGTTCTGGTTATTGTAAAAGCATTAATACTTTATAGTATTGCGTGGTTAGCCAGATTACGTTTTTCCACACGATTACAATTCTCAGCTGTGTTAAGCCAAGGCGGGGAATTTGCGTTTGTTGTTTTCTCGACATCGATGGCAATGGGTGTATTAGATAGTCAGCAAATGGCGTTATTGTTGGTTGTTGTCACACTTTCTATGATGACAACGCCTCTTGTGATGCAAATGACAGACGCTGTGTTTGCTCGTCGCTATAATGACGCTAAAACGGACGAACAGCCCTTTGTTGAAAATAACCACCCAGAAGTCATACTTGTCGGATTTGGCCGGATGGGGCAGGTTGTCGGGCGTTTGTTAATGGCGAATAAGATTAACGTCACGGTATTAGAGCATGATGTTGGAAGCATAAGCACCATGCGTAAATATGGCTATAAAGTTTATTATGGTGATGCCACTGACCTCAATTTATTGCGTGCTGCCGGCGCTGAACATGCTAAAACTATTGTTATCACCTGTAATGAACCTGAAGCTACGATGGAAATTGTTCATCTCTGTCAGCATCATTTCCCTAACTTGCATATTATTGCAAGGGCAAGAGGGCGTGTTGAAGCTCATGAATTGCTCAAAGCAGGCGTGACAGATTTTAGCCGTGAAACATTTTCTAGTGCCTTAGAGTTAGGTCGTAAGACATTAATTGAATTAGGAATGCATCCTCACCAAGCTTATCGGGCACAACAGCATTTTCGTCGTCTCGATATCAACTTATTGAGAAAGCTGGTGGATGAATCACCTGAAGAAGTTTCTAACGTTTCACGAGTAAAAGAAGCGAGACGGGAACTTGAGGAGTTATTTAGTGAAGAAATTCGTCAAGAGCACCATCAGCCTGATATTTGGGATGAATCTTTAACAGAAGACATTCCTCAAATACATAAAGAAAAAAAATCTATTGATAAATAGGAGAACTGACCCCATGTCTGCAACCCGTAAACGCTTTATCGCAGGAGCTGTGTGTCCACACTGTCAAGCTCAAGATACACTCAAAATGTGGCGTGAAGATAAAGTGGATATTGTGGAATGTGCGAAATGTGGCCATCAACAACGGCAAACAGAGGGTGAAGTTAATTCCCTTGTTCGTGAAAATGAGCAGGTCATTGGGATCTTTACACCACAATAATTGTAGGTTTTTTGATATAACCCGATACAGAAGATTTATTTTTCGTTACAATCGGGAAAATTTTGCCCACGGGTATGTAGGAGATGTCATGAAAGTAGCAAACGACTTGGTAGTTAGTCTGGCTTATCAAGTAAGATCAGAAGACGGTGTTTTAGTTGATGAGTCCACGGTGAGCGCACCGTTAGACTATCTGCATGGCCGTGGTTCTTTAATCAGTGGTTTAGAAAATGCATTAACAGGTCGCGAAGTCGGTGAAAAATTCGATGTAGAAGTGGCTTCTGACGATGCATATGGTCAATACGACGAAAACTTAGTTCAACGCGTACCGAAAGATGTTTTTGTTGGTGTTGATGAGTTAGAAGTTGGTATGCGTTTTCTTGCTGATACCGATCAAGGTCCAGTACCAGTAGAAATTACAGGTATTGAAGGTGACGAAGTTATCGTTGATGGTAACCACATGTTAGCAGGTCAAAACCTGAAGTTTCATGTTGAAATCGTTGCAATTCGTGAAGCGACTGAAGAAGAATTAGCTCACGGTCACGTACACGGTGAAGAAGAGCACGAATGTTGTGGTGGCCACGGTCACGGTGAAGAAGGCGGATGTTGTGGCGGTGGTCACGGTCACGGTCATTCACACGGTGAAGAAGGTGGATGCTGCGGTGGCGGCGGTCATGGCCACGGTGGTCACGGCCACGGTAATGGCGGTTGTGGTTGCCAGCACTAATCTTTCGTTGAAAATATTAAAAGGAGCGACTAAACGCTCCTTTTTTGTTTTCGGTTTTGATATCAATAACAAACGAGAACTCAGTAGTGAGGTGGAGGTGTTTCGTCCTCAGGTCTAGCAAGTATTGATGTTTGAGAGTTCTTTAGGCGCTCAGAAACAATTTTTAAGGCTTCTTTAAAGCGGCTAATTTCGATTTGCTGCTGTGTGACCACCTGATTTAATTCTTCAATAGTCGCATCTTGGAAAGCAACTTTGCTTTCTAATTGAATGAGCAGTCGCTCTACTTCCTTAATATCCATTGTGTTTTTCCTCCTTTAAAATGTCCTATTACGACGAATATGATTAACAAAATCGCGAAATTTAATCTTATTTACTGATATATACACAGGAAGACATAAATCTGGTTTGAGATAAAAGACTATTTTGCTAATGTGATAGCACTCTGTGCTGACAAAAATCCTAACATTAACTGTTAAGAGTGTCGGCAAATTTTTTAAATTCATATAAAATTGCTACCCGCGGATGAAATCTATACCGCAACGACAGCAAGATGTGATGCAAAACGTTTAAGCAAAGATCTATGATGATCGTTTGCAAAACGTAGCGACTCACTAACATATACTGGAGAATGGGATGAAATCTTTATTAAAAACGACGTTGCTGGCAACCAGTTTAGCTTTCGCATTCAGTGCACCTCATGCATTCGCTGAAGAAGCTACAGCTAAAGTGCCAACATTAAATAGCGCATTTAAAACTCAAAATGAGCAAAATGCCTATGCGTTAGGCGCGTCGATGGGTCGCTATATGGAAGCTGCATTACAAGAACAAAAAAATATTGGTATTACTTTAGATTCCAAACAACTGTTAGCAGGTGTTCAGGATGCATTTAATAGTAAATCAAAATTATCAGACGCTGAAATTGAATTAACATTAGCGGCTTTTGAAGACCAAGTCCGTACTGCTGCAACAGCAAAAATGGAAAAAGAAGCGACTGAGAATAAAGCTGCGGGTGATAAATTCCGTACAGAGTTTGCCGCTGAGAAAGGTGTAGTAAAAACTAAATCAGGCTTACTGTATTTAGTTGAAAACCCAGGTAAAGGTAAAACACCAACAGATGCTGATCGTGTTACTGTAAACTACAAAGGCATGCTGATTGATGGTAAACAATTTGATAGCTCTTACGATCGTAACGAACCTCTGACAATCAGCCTGAAAAGCGTTATTCCTGGCTGGACTGAAGGTATGAAGTACATCAAAGAAGGCGGTAAAATCAAGTTAGTTATTCCACCAGAATTAGGCTACGGACAACGTGCAACAAGTGGTATTCCTGCTAACTCAACATTAGTATTTGAAGTGGAATTACTGAGTGTTGAAAGCGATAAGTAATTCACTTATCTCTAAATTTTACTAAAAAATGCTGACATTAATGTCAGCATTTTTGTTTTTAATATATACACGTCATTTATTAACACAATGCTAGTTTGTTTTCTCTTCAATAATAATCGCTTTGGGTTTTTTAAAAACAAACAATAAGCCAATAATAATTGCCCCCATCCCAATTAAGCTGAGCCAAGACATCTTGTTGCCTAAGAAGATGTAATCCATTAATGCTGTTACGCCAGGTACTAAATAAAATAAGCTAGTGACGTTAACTAAATTACCCGTCGTGAGTAAACGGTATAGTAGCAATTGGGCAACAACAGAAATGATCACAGCAAGCCAAAGTACAGGAATGATAAAGCCAATGTCGAATGAAGCATGAAAAGGCTGGAAGGGTACAAATAACAAACACAACACAAGGCTAACAACATATTGTAGCGGTAAGGCATCCATCGGTGCTAATTGCAGTTTTTTCTGTGAGATTGCACCAAAGCTCATACAGAGTAGTGCGATTAACGCATAAATCATTCCCGTCAATGAGAGAGCCGTATTAAATAAACTTTGGGCAACCACTAACACTAATCCAGCCAAGGCGATTAAAAGCCCTAATAGTCGTGTCGCTGTAAAATTACGTTCTATTATCCATAATGTAATAATTGGCTGAACGCCCATAATTGTGGCTAACATTCCCGGTGTAATGCTATTAGCAAGGGCTAAAAGATAACAGATAGAATAACCACCAATAATAAGTAAACCGATCCATGCTGTTTTTAAACGACTTCCTTTGGGTGGCAAAAAGCGATGGCGCTGAATACATAAAAAAGAGAGAAACGCTAAAGCGATAATAAAACGCCAAGTTAAAATTGCAAATGAGCTACCATTATCTAATCCCCAGCGAGAAAAGATAGCGCCACTACTCCACAATAAAACGAATAACGTTGTTGGGCCGAGCTTTGCCCAATATTGACGTAAGTACATGATGATATACCTGTAAAATAAGCAATAAGAGAGCTTGATTATTTTTAATGATTATTAGCTAATTGATAAAATATCAATGAATAAATGTAAGCAACATATCACTATATAGTGGTGATTAAGTACGTTCTTAAGCTAAGTAAACAAATCAAGCTACGCGAGTTGCAACAACAACCGTTGTATTGACTACAACCACTTTCACAGGCGGAGGTGGTGAAGAGAGAATCTCAATAGGCATAGAAGCAACAGAAATTAATCCTATTATTGATGAAGTTTGCTGAGATTGGCATATCATCAGTGTATTCATGGGATTAATCACTCGTTAAAATAACAATAATTTGGAATATAGGTAATCTATTCAGTAGTGTCAATCTTTATCCTGCCCACTCTGAAAAAGGAAAATTTTCAAAAATAAAAGGTAGGAATGAGTACAAAAGATAAAAAAAATGAAAAAAGCTGTGACCTATCACAAAGCTCTTATTCTAAGTTACTTGACGTAGATCTTCTGGCGATCTAACGTCAGAATCGTTCTTAATTCTGTTTTTATATTTAAATTTTTTTAATATTGAATTGATCCGCAATGACGAATCGTTATAAAAAATAGAACCTCAAGTCATTATCATAATTAAAGCCTTTAAGGATTATATAATCAAATGTCTAGCCCGTTATTTAATGGTGACAGCAGCGAGTTTGAAAAACTAGATAGCCGACCTTTTACTCAAACTGATCACGAAATACTAAAGTCCTATGAAGCAGCCGTGGATGGTTTGGCAATGCTTATCGGCAATCATTGCGAAATCGTATTGCACTCTCTGGAAGATTTGAAATGTTCAGCGGTTAAAATCGCGAATGGAGAACATACTGGTCGAAAGATTGGTTCTCCAATTACCGATTTAGCATTACAAATGTTACATGATATCACAGATGAAGATTCAAGTTTTTCAAAGGCTTATTTTACTAGAGCGAAAAGTGGTGCATTGATGAAGTCAATCACGATTGCTATCCGTAATCGTGAACGTCGTGTCATTGGTTTATTGTGTATTAATATGAACCTTGATGTTCCATTCTCTGAAATAATCAAAACCTTTATTCCTGAAGAAACGCATGAAGTTGCATCCGATGTTAACTTTGCTTCATCTGTCGATGATTTAGTGGCTCAAACATTAGAGTTTACGATTGAAGAAGTAAATAATGATCGCGAAGTTGCGAATAATGCTAAGAATAAACAAGTGGTGTTAAGCCTTTATGAGAAAGGTATTTTTGATATTAAAGATGCCATTAATCAGGTTGCAGATCGCTTAAATATCTCAAAACATACTGTGTATCTCTATATTCGCCAGTTTAAAAATGGAGAATAAGGCAACATTATGAGTTCCTTGACATATTGTTTAGTGGTTACAGGGCCTCATTACGGAACTGAACAAGCTTCAAGTGCCTATTTATTCGCAAATGCCCTTCTTGAAAAAGGGCATAAGATTTCACAAGTCTTCTTCTATCGGGAAGGTGTTGTGAATGCTAACAAATTGGTATCGCCTGCAAATGATGAATTTGATCTCCCTAAAGCGTGGGTTACATTGGCGAAAGAACATCAAATTCCCTTGCATGTTTGTGTTGCTGCCGCATTGCGTAGAGGAATTATCGATGAACAGCAGGCAAAAGAGCAGGAAATGGATAGCCATAACATGGCAACTGAATTTGAGTTAAGTGGATTAGGTTCACTGGCTCAAGCGATGTTAACCTGTTCCCGTGTGGTGCAATTTTAATGAAGAAAATGAATTCAATCGCATTCCTTTTTACTCAAGCGCCTCATGGTAATAGTGCAGGGCGAGAAGGTTTAGATGCTTTACTCGCAACCTCTGCATTAACAGAAGATATTGGTGTTTTTTTTATCTCTGATGGTGTGTTTCAACTTGTTGAAAATCAACAGCCTGAAGGAGTGCTATCACGTCATCATGCTGCAACATTTAAAGTGCTACCCTTGTATGATGTGACAAACGTTTATATATCACAGAAAGACATGGCTCATCGTGGATTATCCTCTCAAACTTCTTTTGTGTTGGATGTACAGGTGATATCCCAAGAAGATATTGCTCAAAAATTGAGTGAATATGATGTGGTATTGCGCTTTTAATAAAGAAGTTAGTCAGGAAGGTTGAACGGTTATGTTGTATACTTATTCTGTCTCTATTTATCAAAGTGATTTAGAGGCTTTTTTATCTTTATTGACAAAAGAAGATGATGTTTTGTTAATACAAGATGGTGTACTGGCAGTTCTTGAAGACAATCCCTTATTAAAATATTGTCTCCAACAGCAAATTTCAGTTTACGCATTAATTGATGATGTTTTGGCAAGAGGCTTAAAAGATCAAGTATCTCATCACATTAAACTTATCAATTATGGTGATTTTGTCGATTTAACGGTAAAACACCCCCAACAAATTCATTGGGGAGCGTAGAATTGCTGTATAATTCTTGACACATGAGCCTGTCAGCAATAAAATTCTGCGTCCTCATGTTTTGTCTTGTTGACAAGACAGAGTTCAAATCCGTGTTTACGAAGCAAAAACCAGGAGCTTTTTTTAAATGGCAACTATTAACCAGCTGGTGCGCAAATCTCGTAGCTCGAAAGTTGTTAAAAGCAACGTTCCAGCTCTGGAAGCTTGCCCGCAAAAACGTGGCGTATGTACTCGTGTATATACTACCACTCCAAAAAAACCAAACTCAGCACTGCGTAAAGTATGCCGTGTGCGTTTGACTAACGGTTTCGAAGTTTCTTCCTACATCGGTGGTGAAGGCCACAACTTGCAGGAACACTCCGTAATCTTAATCCGTGGTGGTCGTGTTAAAGACTTACCAGGTGTGCGTTACCACACTGTTCGCGGCGCGCTGGACTGTTCCGGTGTTAAAGACCGTAAACAAGCTCGTTCTAAGTACGGTGTGAAGAAGCCAAAGGCTTAATGGTTCTCCGTTAAGTAAGGCCAAACATTTTTTCACCATTAATGTCAAAATAAACTCATTGAGTTTTGGACAACCCTGAATTTAAACGGAGTATTTCCATGCCACGTCGTCGTGTAATTGGTCAACGTAAAATTCTGCCAGATCCTAAGTTCGGATCAGAACTGCTGGCCAAATTTGTAAACATTCTGATGGTAGACGGTAAAAAATCTACTGCAGAATCTATCGTATATAATGCGCTTGAGACCCTGGCTCAGCGTTCAGGCAAAACTGAACTGGAAGCGTTCGAAATCGCATTAGATAACGTACGTCCTACTGTGGAAGTTAAATCCCGCCGTGTTGGTGGTTCAACTTACCAAGTTCCAGTTGAAGTACGCCCAGTTCGTCGTAATGCATTAGCAATGCGTTGGATTGTAGAAGCTGCTCGTAAACGCGGTGATAAATCCATGGCTCTTCGCCTGGCAAATGAATTATCTGATGCGGCTGAAAACAAAGGCGCTGCTGTTAAGAAACGTGAAGACGTTCACCGTATGGCAGATGCAAACAAGGCGTTCGCACACTACCGTTGGTAATCCACGGAGTATCGCAACTCTTTTCAGGACAGCTTTGCTGTCCTTTACCTGAATTGAACGCCCACGAGAGAGGAAAAAATGGCTCGTCAAACCCCCATAGCACGCTACCGTAATATCGGTATTAGTGCGCACATCGATGCCGGTAAAACCACTACAAGTGAACGTATTCTGTTTTATACCGGTGTAAACCATAAAATTGGTGAAACTCACGAAGGTTCAGCAACAATGGACTGGATGGAGCAGGAGCAGGAACGTGGTATTACTATCACATCCGCAGCAACTACTGCATTCTGGTCTGGTATGGCTAAACAGTTTGAGCCTCACCGTGTAAACATCATCGACACCCCAGGACACGTTGACTTCACAATCGAAGTAGAACGTTCTATGCGTGTTCTTGATGGCGCGGTTATGGTTTACTGTGCAGTTGGTGGTGTTCAGCCTCAGTCAGAAACAGTATGGCGCCAGGCTAACAAATATCATGTACCACGTATTGCGTTCGTTAACAAAATGGACCGTATGGGTGCAAACTTCCTGCGTGTTGTTGAACAAATCAAAACACGTCTGGCAGCAAACCCAGTTCCACTGCAAATCCCAGTAGGCGCTGAAGAAAATTTCACCGGTGTTGTTGATTTAATTAAAATGAAATCAATCCGTTGGAATGAAGAAGACCAAGGTGTTACCTTCGAATACGAAGACATTCCTGCAAATCTGCAAGATTTAGCTGAAGAATGGCACAACAACCTGGTTGAATCTGCTGCTGAAGCATCAGAAGACCTGATGGACAAATATCTGGGCGGTGAAGAACTGACAGAAGCAGAAATCAAAGCTGCTCTGCGTAAACGCGTTCTAGATAACGAAATTATCCTGGTTACCTGTGGTTCTGCATTTAAGAACAAAGGTGTTCAGGCAATGCTGGATGCGGTAATTGAATACCTGCCAGCACCAACAGATGTTCCTGCTATCAATGGTATGTTACCAGACGGTAAAGATACTCCAGCAGAACGTCATTCAAGCGACGACGAGCCATTCTCATCTCTGGCATTCAAAATCGCTACTGACCCATTTGTTGGTAACTTAACATTCTTCCGTGTGTACTCTGGTGTTGTAAACTCAGGTGACACAGTTCTGAACCCGGTTAAAGACAAAAAAGAACGTTTTGGCCGTATTGTTCAGATGCATGCTAACAAGCGTGAAGAAATTAAAGAAGTTCGTGCGGGCGACATCGCTGCTGCTATCGGTCTGAAAGACGTAACTACAGGTGATACTTTATGTGCAATTGATGCACCAATCATCTTAGAACGTATGGAATTCCCAGAGCCAGTAATCTCTGTTGCTATCGAACCTAAGACTAAAGCTGACCAAGAAAAAATGGGTATCGCTCTGAACCGTCTGGCTCAAGAAGATCCATCTTTCCGCGTATCAAGCGACGAAGAAACTGGTCAGACTATCATTGCTGGTATGGGTGAGCTGCACTTAGACGTGTTAGTTGACCGTATGCGTCGTGAATTTAAAGTTGAAGCGAACGTAGGTAAACCACAGGTTGCTTACCGTGAAACTATTCGTGATACAGTAACTGATATCGAAGGTAAGCACGCGAAACAATCTGGTGGTCGTGGTCAGTACGGTCATGTTGTTATGGACCTGTCTCCATTACCAGCAGGTGGTGAAGAGAACTACGTATTTATCAACGACATCGTTGGTGGTGTAATTCCTAAAGAATTCATCCCAGCAGTTGATAAAGGTATTCAAGAACAGCTGAAATCTGGTCCATTAGCAGGTTACCCTGTTGTGGATATTCAGGCTCGTTTACATTACGGTTCTTACCATGATGTTGACTCCTCAGAAATCGCGTTTAAAATTGCCGCATCAATGGCATTTAAAGACGGCTTCATGAAAGCTAAGCCAATTCTGCTTGAGCCAGTCATGAAAGTTGAGATTGAAACGCCAGAAGATTACATGGGCGACGTTATCGGTGACTTAAACCGTCGTCGTGGTATGGTTGAAGGTATGGACGATCTGCCTACCGGTAAGATCATCCGTGCTCAAGTACCACTGGCTGAAATGTTCGGTTATGCAACTGACCTGCGTTCACAAACTCAGGGTCGTGCTTCTTACTCTATGGAGTTCTTGAAGTACAACGAAGCGCCTAGCAACGTCGCTCAGGCTATTATCGAAGCTCGTAAAGCGAAATAAGATCCTTTCGAGTTCAATTTAGTTTACGCTCCCTCTATTTGAGGGAGCGATATTAAGGAATATAGTCGTGTCTAAAGAAAAATTTGAACGTTCC
>NZ_PENS01000003.1 GCF_003144325.1 Proteus terrae | reverse complement strand
ATAGCGCAGCGGACCCACCTGAATCCATGCCGAACTCAGAAGTGAAACGTTGTAGCGCCGATGGTAGTGTGGGGCCTCCCCATGTGAGAGTAGGGAACTGCCAGGCATTAAATAAGACGAGAAAGCCAACCCAATGGGTTGGCTTTTTTGCGATCTAAGACATTTGAAATGCAGATATAATATCCCCACACTAATCACCTATCACTTTGCTATCCTCAACGATGCTTGGCTGTTAAACTAAGCCATCAGCTAAATGAGGTAGACTTTCATGAAAGAATCGGTTTCATTGCAAGCATTTAATACATTTGGTTTGAGAGCAAAAGCTCACCAAATAGAAACTGCAAATAATAAAGATGAGCTTTGTACATATTGGCAAAATGCCCATGAGCGGAAATTGCCCACCCTTATTCTAGGTGGCGGTAGCAACGTACTATTTACAGAAGATTTTAATGGTATTGTTATTCGCAATTGTATTGCTGGAATTGAAATTACTGAAAATAAGCAATATTGGTCTGTTCATGTTGGTGCGGGCGAAAATTGGCATGCACTTATTGAATTTCTATTAGAAAAGAATATCTATGGACTAGAAAATTTAGCGCTGATCCCAGGAAATGTAGGTTCAGCACCAATACAAAATATCGGTGCTTATGGCAAAGAATTAAAAGATGTTTGTGCTTATGTTGATATAGTTGAGCTAAGTACTGGTCATGTTCATCGATTATCTAATGATGAATGTCAGTTTGGTTACCGTGATAGTATTTTCAAGCATCACTACCAACAAGGCTTTGCCATTGTCGCTGTAGGCTTACAGCTTAGCAAAAAATGGGAGCCGATTCTTACCTATGGCGATTTATCAAAATTATCATTAGAAACAGTAACACCAAAAGATGTGTTTGGATCTGTGTGCTCTATGAGAACAAGCAAACTACCAGATCCTACCATAACAGGTAATGCAGGTAGTTTTTTCAAGAATCCAATTGTTGATATTCGCATTGCACAACATTTAAAAGCAGAATATCCCTTCTGTCCGCAATATGTTCAACAAGATGGTGTAAAACTTGCTGCTGGTTGGCTGATTGATCAATGTGGTCTTAAAGGTCATCAGATTGGTGGTGCGGCTGTTCATATGAAGCAAGCACTTGTTCTTATCAATAAAGACGGTCTAGCAACAGGCAAAGACATCGTTAATTTAGCAGCATGTATACGTCAAAAAGTCTTTGAGCGCTTCGGCGTACAATTAGAGCCAGAAGTCCGTTTTATTGGTCAATATGGCGAAATCAATGCAGTGGACGCTATTTCATGAAAGAAACAGCAACTCCCTTATTATTAATTGAAACTCTTGCTGACGGAAATATCCATTCAGGAGAGCAACTAGGCGAAAGCCTAGGAATGACACGCGCAGGTATTAATAAACATATTCAGACATTGCGTAGTTGGGGTATAGATGTTCAAACTGTCGCAGGAAAGGGCTATCAATTAGACGCTCCTATGAATTTGTTGAATGAGAATAGTGTAAACAAAAACATTAAAGGTGAACCAGCCAGCGTTATTCCTGTTATAGATTCTACTAACCAGTATTTGATACAGCGTATTAGCGAATTAAAATCGGGTGATGTTTGTATTGCTGAATACCAGTCAGCTGGACGAGGCCGAAGAGGGCGCCAATGGATTTCGCCTTTTGGTAGAAATTTATATTTGAGTATGTATTGGAGGCTCGATCAAGGTCCTGCTGCTGCAATAGGACTGAGTTTAGTTGTAGGCGTTATTATGGCTGAGGTATTACAAAAGCTTGGTGCAGATGGCGTTAAAGTTAAATGGCCTAACGATCTCTATTTAAATGATAAAAAACTTTCAGGTATTCTTGTTGAGTTAACAGGGAAAACCGGTGACGTTGCTCATATTGTTACGGGTATTGGTATCAATATTGCGATGAGTAAAAATCAAACTGAAGCCATTAGCCAGCAATGGATTAATTTAGAGCAAGTTGGCATCAAAATTGATAGAAATGAACTTGCTTGTGAAATTACTAATGCACTAAGGGAAGCATTTGTTCAGTTTGAAAAACAAGGGTTATCTATGTTTATCGAGCGTTGGAAACATTTAGATAACTTTATGAATCGCCGAGTGAAGCTTATTATTGGTGAAAAAGAGATCTTTGGTGTTGCCAAGGGTATCAATGACCAAGGTGCTTTACTTTTGGAACAAGATGGAAAAATCATACCTTATATAGGTGGTGAAATTTCACTGAGAATTGCATCGTAATGCTTTAAATTGCATTGAACATCTAAAACTAAAAAAGCTTTCCTAAATTGGAAAGCTTTTTGTTTATCGATATTATTTTGAATAACTGAAATACAATAATACAGAGAGTAAGCACCACGAATTGTTTAGATTTATTTACGTAATCTAACGTTGGTGATCGTATGACTTTGGCCTTTGGTTAGTATAAGGCTCGCTCTTTCTTTCGTTGGCAATATGTTTTGTTTTAAATTCAAACCATTAATTTCTTGCCAAATTGAAGATGCTATTTCAATAGATTCTTCTCTGCTTAATTTAGAGTAATTATTAAAATACGATTCAGGATCAGTAAACGCACCTTCTCTAAATTTTAAAAAGCGACTGATATACCAGTGTTTTAGTAATTCTTCATCAGCATCAACATAAATAGAGAAATCTACATAATCTGATACGAAAACATTATGCGGATCATGAGGATAATCCTGATTACTCTGTAATACATTCAATCCTTCAAGAATTAAGATATCAGGTTGTTCAATAACCTGTTTTTTATCCGGGATGATGTCATACACTAAATGAGAATAGACAGGCGCTGTTACTTGTTTTTTGCCTGATTTTATATCAGAAACGAAAGAGACAAGGCTATGCATATCATAGGATTCGGGAAATCCTTTCTTCTTCATTATTCCGCGTTTCTTTAACTCTGCATTAGGTAAAAGAAAACCATCAGTAGTAATTAAATCGACTTTACGATGTTCTGGCCAACGGGTTAAAAGTGCTTGTAGTAAACGAGCTGTGGTACTCTTACCAACAGCAACACTGCCAGCTATACCAATAATATAAGGGATTTTGGCGTTTCTTGTTCCAAGAAACTGCTCTAAGACGGCTTGACGACGTAAGTTAGAACTTATGTAAAAATTGAGCAATCTTGAAAGAGGAAGATAAATTTCAATGACATCATCAATAGAAATTTCTTCGTTAATCCCTTTTAAATCGACAATCTCTTTTTCGGTTAGCGTTAAAGGAACGGAATCTCTTAACGTTGCCCAGTGTTTTCTGTCAAATTCTAAATAAGGGGTTATAAAGCGTTCTTTGTTATTCATAAGCCAACATCTGCCTAATATTCGCAGGTTGGACAGGCTGTTTAAAACACCCGTATCCGATAAAAAATAAACAGCATCATAACGAGTGATGCCTCTTAGGCGTAGATATTTTTTAAATTTTTTCTACTTTTTTTGACACGAACTGAATAAATTTGTAAAAAAAGTACAAAAAATAGTCATAAAAATAATTTTTTAGCGTAGACTAATAAGAGTGTAATTAATCTTTTTTCTAAAAATTTATTGATGATTAATAAATTTGGGACTGAATAGATAAATTAGCTTGCTAATCTATCATGAATTTTTGTTGGCATTTTGGTCGTTTTTTTCCTAAAAAATCAACAATTCAATCAAAAGTGAACAAAATCTAAGCAAAAGAACAAATATCGCAATTTTTTTGTTGCATCATGATGAAAGTCCTCCTAGAATGCGCACCACTTAGCCGGCATAGCTCAGTTGGTAGAGCAACTGACTTGTAATCAGTAGGTCCCGAGTTCGACTCTTGGTGCCGGCACCATTAAAAATTAGGTTTGGTGGGATACCCAAGCGGCCAAAGGGAGCAGACTGTAAATCTGCCGTCACAGACTTCGAAGGTTCGAATCCTTCTCCCACCACCATTAATTCCTAACTTAAGTGTTTTAAATTAGTAAACACTTAAGTAGAATACAAAGCTGATTTTAAGTCAGGTAGCCGAGTTCTGCGGGCATCGTATAATGGCTATTACCTCAGCCTTCCAAGCTGATGATGCGGGTTCGATTCCCGCTGCCCGCTCCAGATGTGCTGATATAGCTCAGTTGGTAGAGCGCACCCTTGGTAAGGGTGAGGTCGGCAGTTCGAATCTGCCTATCAGCACCACTCCTTCATGTTCTTGCCTCCCTGATTAAAATCTTAACAAGCACTAGCAAATCGCTAATTTACTTACTGCTTGGTTGATGTGGTGTAACCACCGATTCCGTGTCTTAGAGGGACAATTTAAATGTCTAAAGAAAAATTTGAACGTTCAAAACCGCACGTTAACGTTGGTACTATCGGCCACGTTGACCACGGTAAAACAACTCTGACTGCTGCAATCACTACAGTTTTAGCTAAAACTTACGGTGGTGCTGCTCGTGCATTCGATCAAATCGATAACGCACCAGAAGAAAAAGCTCGTGGTATCACCATCTCTACTTCACACGTAGAATATGACACTCCAACTCGTCACTACGCACACGTAGACTGCCCAGGTCACGCCGACTATGTTAAAAACATGATCACTGGTGCTGCGCAAATGGACGGAGCTATCCTGGTTGTTGCTGCGACTGATGGCCCAATGCCACAAACTCGTGAGCACATCCTGTTAGGTCGTCAGGTTGGTGTTCCTTACATCATCGTATTCCTGAACAAATGTGACATGGTAGATGATGAAGAGTTACTGGAATTAGTAGAAATGGAAGTTCGTGAACTTCTGTCTCAGTACGATTTCCCAGGTGATGACACTCCAGTAATCCGTGGTTCAGCGCTGAAAGCACTGGAAGGCGAAGCTGAGTGGGAAGCAAAAATTGTTGAATTAGCAGAAGCACTGGATTCATACATCCCAGAACCAGAGCGTGCAATTGACAAACCATTCCTGTTACCAATCGAAGACGTATTCTCAATCTCAGGCCGTGGTACAGTAGTAACTGGTCGTGTTGAGCGTGGCGTAATCAAAGTTGGTGAAGAAGTTGAAATCGTTGGTATCAAACCAACTGTTAAAACAACTTGTACTGGCGTTGAAATGTTCCGTAAATTACTTGACGAAGGTCGTGCAGGTGAGAACGTTGGTGTTCTTCTGCGTGGTACTAAACGTGAAGAAATCGAACGTGGACAAGTACTGGCAAAACCAGG
>NZ_PENS01000038.1 GCF_003144325.1 Proteus terrae | reverse complement strand
GGCTCCTACTGCTTGTACGTACACGGTTTCAGGTTCTTTTTCACTCCCCTCGCCGGGGTTCTTTTCGCCTTTCCCTCACGGTACTGGTTCACTATCGGTCAATCAGGAGTATTTAGCCTTGGAGGATGGTCCCCCCATATTCAGACAGGATAACACGTGTCCCGCCCTACTCGTCGAGTTCACAATAACAGCATCTTCGGATACGGGGCTATCACCCTTTACTGCCGGACTTTCCAGACCGTTCTCCTGATGCTGCTATTGATTAAGACTCTGGGCTGTTCCCCGTTCGCTCGCCGCTACTAGGGGAATCTCGGTTGATTTCTTTTCCTCGGGGTACTGAGATGTTTCAGTTCTCCCGGTTCGCTTCATGACGCTATGTATTCACGTCATGATAATATCCATTGGATATTGGGTTTCCCCATTCGGAAATCGTCGGGTATAACGGTTCATATCACCTTACCGACGCTTATCGCAGATTAGCACGTCCTTCATCGCCTCTGATTGCCT
>NZ_PENS01000037.1 GCF_003144325.1 Proteus terrae | reverse complement strand
TAACCTGAAGCTTAGAGGCTTTTCCTGGAAGCAGGGCATCAATTGCTTCACCACCTTAGTGGTTCGTCATCACACCTCAGCATTAAGTGACCGGATTTGCCTAATCACTCTGCCTACATGCTTGAACCGGGACGACCGTCGCCCGGACAACCTAGCCTTCTCCGTTCCCCCATCGCAGTTACCACCAGTACGGGAATATTAACCCGTTTCCCATCGACTACGCTTTTCAGCCTCGCCTTAGGGGTCGACTCACCCTGCCCCGATTAACGTTGGACAGGAACCCTTGGTCTTCCGGCGTGCGGGTTTTTCACCCGCATTATCGTTACTTATGTCAGCATTCGCACTTCTGATACCTCCAGCATACCTCACAGTACACCTTCGCAGGCTTACAGAACGCTCCCCTACCCAACAACACTTAGTGTTGCTGCCGCAGCTTCGGTGCATGGTTTAGCCCCGTTACATCTTCCGCGCGGGCCGACTCGACCAGTGAGCTATTACGCTTTCTTTAAATGATGGCTGCTTCTAAGCCAACATCCTGGCTGTCTGAGCCTTCCCACTTCGTTTCCCACTTAACCATGACTTTGGGACCTTAGCTGGCGGTCTGGGTTGTTTCCCTCTTCACGACGGACGTTAGCACCCGCCGTGTGTCTCCCGTGATAACATTCTTCG
>NZ_PENS01000036.1 GCF_003144325.1 Proteus terrae | reverse complement strand
TATTTATTATGGGCTTTAGCCAGTTTAAGTCGCGTCAGCGTCTTAAATATAAAACCACCCGCTATGCGGGTGGGTATTAAAGGTTATACCAAGAAAAACACCTTTCCGTTACGATATAGATGTTCAAGCTAATATTCGTAACTTAAATAAGGAAAGGTGTTTATGGGCATTAAAGCACAAAGCTCAGCACATACAAAGTGGCTGTGTAAATACCATATCGTCTTTTCGCCGAAATATAGACGGAAAGTAATTTTTAATAAAATTCGTTCAAGTATAGGTGAAATCCTTCGAGGCCTTTGTAAATATAAAGGTGTAGAAATAATCGAAGGGCACCTTATGCCAGATCATGTTCATATGTTAGTGAGTATTCCACCGAAGATATGCGTATCAAGCTTCATGGGATATTTGAAAGATAAAAGTTCGTTGATGATCTTTGATAGACATGCCAATCTCAAATATAAATTTGGCAACAGAAAGTTTTGGGCGGAAGGGTTCTATGTCACAACAGTTGGACTCAATGAAGCCACAATTCAAAAGTATATCAGAGAGCAAGAAAAGTCGAATTTAATCTCGGATAAATTGAGCAGTAAAGAATATGAAAACCCCTTCAAGGGGTAAGCCAAAGTAGCAAAGACACTGAGCTTGAACGAAGAGAAAGCAGCGTCATTTAGGCGCAGTCGGTAACAAGCCCTTATAGGGCAAGAGCAAACCACCCGTTTTACGGGTGGTTATGATTA
>NZ_PENS01000035.1 GCF_003144325.1 Proteus terrae | reverse complement strand
TTCATTGCATCAAGGAAATACTCAACATAACTATTAATAGCGACCATTGTTCTTGCCGCATCACTATTATTATCTGGCTCAGTAATATGAATTGAGAATGTTGTGTTAGTTGCTGTGGCTAAAGCAGGTTGTGCTAATACTAATTCTGTGTCGGAATTAACGGATTTAATCATATATGGAATATTAGTATTCCCCGATTTAATTAAAATAGTCATTCCGATATTAATGGCTGGATTATTATTTTTAAATTTAGTGCCAGTGCCTTTGACAATAGCAGACCCTGACACTGTGTTAACAGTGCCTGTTGTGTATATCATGATTATGAATTCCTAATATTATTTTTTCGATATTAAAACTACAGCTGGTTCACTCGATTGTGAAATATCAACAAATTCTATAGTGGCCGTCTCATTTGCTAATAGTTCAGCACTGCTCATTCCTGTTATTGGGATATATAATATTCTTTCACCCCATTTATTTTCATATATATGTCTCTCAAGATAAACTCTAGCTACAATGAATTTACCTCTAGGAGTAATTACAACAACCTGACTAGAATAATTGCTATCCATTTTATTTTTATTGTAAGTAATGACAACCCCTGAAATAATTCTATTGAAATATTCAGGTTCAATCGTGATTTTTTGATTAGGTTCTATTAATACTGTTTTTACAACATCCCCTTTAATATTATTGACGGTTAATGTCCCTTTTATTTCACAACTTTCTTCAATAACAACATTTTTTAAGCGACCTGAAGTTGCTTCTATTTCACCTCTCGCTTTTATATTCTGAAATTCAGCATATCCATTTTTATTAATTATCCAGCCTGATTTTCCAGCCGCATAATTATTTGATTGAATAACATTCCCTATTTTTGCATTTGTAATCGAACCATCTTCGATAAATAAATCTCGAATAAACATCTGCCCATTTTTTGCATACATGAACAATTCCATTTTGCCATTTACTGGGTTATACCAAGCAAAGTTATTCGCGTTGTAACCAAAGAATGATTCGAGCTTTCCATTCTTAACTTGAGCACTAATCACTTGCCCTGCTGCGTTATAACTAACGCCATCATGTTTGATAGTAATATTTATTGAGTGCGCGACAATACCGTCACCAGATTGCTCAAACGTAGCCTGCATCTTCTCCTGAATCATGCCCTCTTGCTCATCAAACTTAGCCTGAACTTGGGTTTTGTTTTCAGCAAATGCCTTGTTTGTGTTAGAGATGGCTTGAGAATTTGAAGCAATATCAGCTTGAGCCTGATTAACCTCAGTACGTATTTCAGTAAAGCGCTGACCGATAGCCTCATCAAGATTGGTAATTGACGTTTGAGTCTCTTTAATTGCAGACGTGTTATCACCAACAGCGGAGTAAATTTCTTT
>NZ_PENS01000034.1 GCF_003144325.1 Proteus terrae | reverse complement strand
CAGAGGGGCTCGAATCAATAAGCAATTGTCCAATTTTTTGGTATATAATTTGATCGTTCATATTTAATTTCCACTTTGAGCATTAGTAAAAGTTTTAATCACGGGTTTTTCTCCATCTATTGTATATCTCAACAACAATTATTTAGGGATTCTACGCCGGAAGCCCAGAAAATTTCGTCACCAAAGCTAAAAACTACCTCAATTGAATAACATTGAATAAATTACGGGTTATGTGACTGGATTTAGCCTCAAAATCATTGTGTTATGAATCGTCACTCTACCGGTCGTTTATGTGACAAACCCCGCCGTTACTGGTCACGGAAGAATCTAGGTTTCCGTCGTGGAAGCCCATTTATAATTAATTACATATGATTAATCAATGTTCATTCGCTATGCTTCTTTATGCATTAATTTTCGTAAAAATTCACGAGCTTCTTTTTTAGCTCGCCCTTTCCCTTGAAGACTTTTTTCATACTCTTGTACAGTCAAAATTTCATTTTTAGTTATACTATGATCTATAGTCGAGAGGTCGAACTCTATTACAAATTGCTTATTTACTAAATAAGCATAAATTTCAACGCATTGATCTATTCCTTGATATAAAATATCTACGGAATTTAAAAAAGAAAACTCTTTTTGAAGAAATGGTAAGATAATTTCTTTTTCAATTTCTTTAAACTTTATTAACTCATCATTATTATTCATGTTTAATTTATAACTCCAGGAGTTGCTGTAACTAAATTTCCGTGCTTATCAGTAAGGATAGTCATTTTATTCGTAGGACCATTACTAAATTTATCAATTCCAATTTGTTTATCTAAAATGATTGTTCGTTGATATAATATTTCTTCCTTACCTGTTGCTTTATTCAATGATGTTTGAGTCTTACTTATCGGTATCTTTACTACCTCTGGATTTTGTAACAATGATTTAAGTTCGGATTCACTAATTGTAAATTGGCTAGCATTTGAATTTCCAGAAAAATGACGTTTGATAACATGCTCCCATCCAGCTTTTGAATCACCACTTTGGACATTTATACGGGACTGAGTGATCGGATTAGCTAAATTACCTTTATCTATCGCATTAGGTGATCCATTTGAAATTTGATACTCGCCTGCATTAATTTTCGAATCACTTGGCTTCCATGTACCACTGGATGACTGCGAGGTTGGATTAGAAGGCGATTTTGTTGGTATGGCATCACTCGCTTCTTTTATAAGCTTATTAGCACCATCAAGATCCCCCGCTTTTAATAGTAATTTGGCTTCTTTCAGTGGTTTCGTGAATACTTTAGCAAATGGTAATGTACCCGTCGCAACTAATGTGTAATCAATCCAGTCATCAGCTTCAGCAAAACTTTTGAAATCACCGACCACAGGCACAAAATCAATACCTAAAGAGGTGGCTTCTCTGAAGAATTTGTCTCGGTCTTCTGCCATTTTAGCTGAGCAGGCACCTGCGCTCATTCCTGCACAGTTTTCTTTCTTGTAACGCTCTATTTCTGCATTTACCCGTTCCTCAGCGACTTTCTGAGGTGTTTTACCTGCCGCTTGAGCATCAACAAGATCACTGAGCGCATTATTCTCAACCACCACTTTCCCGGCTTGGGCGGCATTGGCAACTCCGGTGCTATTATCGCTGATTAAACCGCCGACAATCCCTGAAGTTAACGTTGCCCATGCACTTATATTCTGCTTTTCAGTCTCAGTCAGCTCTTCGGGGGTTTTGCCATAAAGTGAGTGCGATAAAATACCCACTGTTTCCCCTGTCATTGCGCCAGAAGCTTGTACTACTGCATTCTCACCTTTTGCCAACGCAAGGCCTGCATTGAGTAATCCGTGCGCTATCGTGCGCTGAATATCACTTTCAACACTGTTACCTTGAATTTGGTTTTTCACTTCATTAGCAAGATAAGGGGCGGAACCATTAGCAATCGCGGTAACAATATTGTTGCCCATGACACCTTGCGTAAATGCGGTAATGGCTTGGATAGCACGGGTATATTTACCGCCCGTACCAAAGTCGGATTGGTTGGTATAATTCTGTAATAATTTCCTTTATAGACTCAGATCAAAAATATTTGAAAACTTTTCTTCCCATCATCCCACTTTACCTACTTTTAAATGGAAATTAATACATTAAAAGTAGGCCAAATATACGATGTAAATTGCAATCACTGAATATCTTATTTTAATCTTCGTACTTAAAATCTATATTAATTTTCATTGTTTCTAGATCTAAAGTAATTTCACACCCATGCCAAAATGATTTTTTTTCCGATTTTATGTTATCAAT
>NZ_PENS01000033.1 GCF_003144325.1 Proteus terrae | reverse complement strand
GCGGGTTCAACTCCCGCCAGCTCCACCAAATTTGGTGGGTCAGTGATAGGACAACGGTTTCAAAAACAAGAAGTTAGCGAAATCATCAAGACTACACACTGACAACAAAAGGACTTGAAAGTGCACGCGAAATGCACGTGCATTTGAATAAAGAACCCCGAGGGTAACTCCTTGGGGTTTTCCATTTGTAACAAAGTGTAATAAAATATTTCATTCAATCCCTTCGTTAGAAAGAATTCCAGAGCAATATTAATTCATTAAATACGAAATAATATGCATATCACCTAATCCGCTTGCTTAACACGTCAGGATGATAAACCCTTTTATTTGTATGTCTTATTGGCTCCTTATTGTAGGATAGATGTAACCCACAATAAGGAATATTAAAAATGAGAATGACCTCACGCAAAAAAGAGATAATGGAATTATTTAAACCTGACAATCTTGAATGGGTAACGGGTGAAATTGGCGCACCACCTTTCGACGTTTCAGGTGTAGCTTATATGCTTAAAGGAATGGATTCTTTTGATAAGAAAAGTATTCTCGAATCTACTCGCAGAACATTAGATAGTATGGTTAAAGATGGCTTGTTAGAAAAGGTATTCAGTTATGAAAGGCGACAAAACAAACACCAAGGCTCAAGTAGCTCCCCTGGTGTTCGTTGTATCGTTAGTCGATATGGCTTATGTGGAAAGTGTCGTCTTGTTAAATGCGAAGATGACGGAGAGGATTTTATTGAAGGTGAGTGTATGGTAGTTGGCTAACCAACAGGCAGTTTCTGGCACCTTAAATACTCAAACGTACTTGCTGTGCTTTATCATGTGGTGTAATAAAACTTGTCACCACAAATAAAAGAACAAAAATTAAGCAATAAAATACAAAGTAGCGTACACTGAATCACGATATCCCTATAATGGGTGAAAGATATGAAAGCTTTTAATGTGATAAGAATGTTTCAAGACGCACTAGTAGAAGTTACCTGCCCAAGTTGTTCCTATGTTGCTAAACAAAATAAACACAAGCTTAAGAAAAACCTAATCTTATTATGCCCAAATTGTGGCTACATGTTTTATTTCAATAAAATATAAACACAACTCAATATGCCAGTTGTTGCGTCCGAAGTTGAACGACAACAGCCAGCACATTTGAGAGCGTACTTTAATGAACGACTAGCGTTTTATCGTGAGAGAAGTAAGAAGTTGCCAGATGGTAATTCAGTGCAGTATTTGAAAACAGAGTAGTGCCGATGTTGGATGGAACCGACCGAGCTATATAATCAATTAGTTATCAATTTCTGGTGTCTTATTGGTGTCCTGATTTTCTTCCTCTTCTTTTTGTCTGCGCTCCTCTTCCACTTTCTGAGCTTCTTCCATCTCACGCATTCTCACGTTATAGATTGATTGCTCTGGCATCTGTACACGAACAGAAATAAAGCGACCATTAGGGATATCAATTGGGTCGCCGTCTTTGTAACCATCAATATCATTACGGGCGAATTTAGGTGCATTAGGGTGAGTGCGATGATACGTTTTGACGAGAATAGATCCGTCTTTGTTAACTTTAGAGTCAACCCAAATAAGAGGCTGTTTATTGACATCGAGTGGAATTTCAATACCACCATCAACACCGCCCCAGCCTGCATCTGAGTTAAAGCCTAAAACGCCTTCGATAAGATACTCTCCTTTTGCTACTTGAGTAACAGTTGCGCCTTCTGATTCGTCGTTAGTTGTAAATGAGCCATCAGGGTTGATGTTGATAATAGGGGAGGCTTTTTTGATGAAACCTTGCGGGTCTGTGGTTGTATTTATTGTTGTTATAATCTCTCCATGATCTACATTGCCATTTTGAATCTTACAAAATAATAACTTTGTTTTATTGGCGGATAATGTACCAAAAATGTGATAACCAGCACTTTCAGAATAAGCTAGTGATATTCCATTTCCCCATTCATTGAAAAAACTCCCAGTTGTTACACCGCCTCCCTGCCTAAAAAAACCAGACTTCATTTTATTAATTAATTCATTATTTTCTGTAATTAAAGGTGAATTCCCTCCTATTCCATAATCACCAATAAGCATCATTGTGCCATTTTTATCAGGTATACCTATCGAGTTATATGCAGAGCCATTTTCCGCCCTTGTTGATATAAAACGACGGTTATCTTCAGCAACCAGACCAACTCTATTATTTGTGGATTTTTTAGCCCAAATACTATTAATTGATTCAATTGGCCCTAAAAAAGTTTGAATTACTGTCGCTGTTAAATCAGCTTTATTACTGATATCCCCCTGCATCTTCTTAATGCTATCAAGAGTAACAACCTCGCCGTTCGGCATCTCAATTTTTGTTTGGCCTGTCTGAGTCATCCATGTGTTCATTGCATCAAGGAAATACTCAACATAACTATTAATAGCGACCATTGTTCTTGCCGCATCACTATTATTATCTGGCTCAGTAATATGAATTGAGAATGTTGTGTTAGTTGCTGTGGC
>NZ_PENS01000032.1 GCF_003144325.1 Proteus terrae | reverse complement strand
CAGAGGGGCTCGAATCAATAAGCAATTGTCCAATTTTTTGGTATATAATTTGATCGTTCATATTTAATTTCCACTTTGAGCATTAGTAAAAGTTTTAATCACGGGTTTTTCTCCATCTAACGTGCTGTGAGCATTATCAGTGTCTTGGCTTAATTGCTCGATATCTTGCTGTTGATTATCGCTATCACTCACTCTCCATGTACCTTGTATACCACAGATTGGATGGTGTTTTCGCGCTACAGCTATGGTTTTATACTCTCTATAGCGAATTTTTGATATTTATAAACTATCGAAAGCTAACGAATATTAAATAGCATAACAATCCAAACGACTGTTCCAACACTGCTACCAATGAAGCCACCTAGTTTGATAGAATTCATCCAATCTAATTGATTTATGCTTTGATCTGTTAAAACTATTCTCCTGATAAAGATAAAAAAGAAAAAATAATGAATATATTGAGAGTTTCATTAATAATTACTCCAACTGATATACCTGCACTATATTTTTTAAATATACACTTATGCAACTGTAAATATTATTTAAATTATCTTTTTTTCATTTCCGACAATTGAATAATAAAAACACTAATACCAAGAATAATTCCACCTCCTATGCTCATCCTTAATAATCGCTCTACTTTATAATCTTCAAATGATATTGACATTGGAATATCCAAATAAAAATAAGAAAAAACAAATAGAAAAAAATCAAAAGTGATCCCTATCAGAAATAAACCTCCCCCTCCTACAATGGAATATAAAATAATCATAAAGATAAAAAGTAACACTTTTTTCATTTTTCTTCTCTTTTATCTATTAATTCTTGTAATTTAGATGCACCATATTCAGCCGAAAAACTACCACTCATATTACAGACTCCAGAAGAAATTTTACTTTCGGATACTTCCTGCATAATATAAGACTTTCCCTTAACCTCTGACTCTGAATATTTTCTCAACACTTCATTAAATCTGGGATTATTGCCTTTTGTTATTATTTTACCAACCCAATTAGTTACAGGTTTTACTATAAAATTACCTAATCCATCCCCCATTAATGCTCCACCTCCTGTCGTGATTGCCCCCATTGCTGTTTGAGTATCACGCTCAGCAACGTTATCGTTGGTTTCTGAAAGGATTGATGAGTACCACGGGCTAACAAGCCAAGGTTATTGAGACGGAGTGATAACCAAAAGAAAGATCCCAACATTTTGAGATCGGATCTTAACATCATCTACGTAACTTATATTCTATAAACCACATCCCTATTCCAACTATTGGACCTGTGATCAAACCTACTCTGAAAGCCTTTTCTACATACTCAAGTAAAAAAGTAAATTCTCCACTTACAAACCACCAAATTAGGCATTTACCAATAAAAAAGGATATTATAATTATCAGAAACATGGCAAGCCCACATACAATGCTCATTATAACCACGAATATTAATTGATTATTTTTTGTTCTCATCCGTTTTTTCCTTAAATTCTTTAATTTCCTCTTGTATCAGAGTGTTTGTTGTTTCAGTTATACCAGCAGCTCCCATATTTCCCAAAATACCAGGCAAAGGATAGGGTTTCATATCTTTCGAAAGTCCATATAATTCTTTTATAGCTCCACCTTGCAATTTAGGGTTATATTTGGGATCCCAACCTCCTGTTTTCCACAATTTATATTGATTCCATCCATAACTTATAGGCTTATTGTTATTTTCTGAAAGGGTTTGATAGAGAGTGCTCGTAATTTAAATTAGAAAAATATACTAATAAAATAATGCCAAAGAATTAGTACTAAATCACAAGCTCAAAACTGACTATTGAGAGGGGGATGGCTGAATGAGTTTGATATTCCCCCCTCTTCCAGCAAATCAAATTGCTAATAATTCAGTTGGCTGAGGAGTGAAATAATCATACAAAACTTAGTGTAGCGCTCATTTTTTCTTTGTAAAAACATTAGTGTCTTTTATGTTCAAGATAACTGACTAAACAAGCCACTATGCTAAAGAAAAAACCAAATCCCATTCCCAAACATATATAATCTATAAGATTCTCTTTAGTAATAGAAAAAAGACTACCTTCTATTAAGAAATAGAATATTAATTCTATTAGAGCTTTTATTATTAATAGAGTAAGGAAAACCATAAAAGAGAATGCAACCCAAAGTAGAAGAAAGTATTTAAGCAATCTCATTTTTATTCCTCGTCATTCAATTTTTTTATTTTATCTGTAACTATTTTATTCGCACCTTCGGAACCAATAGCTCCAATTGTACTTCCAACAATACTTGGTACTACTGATACACTCGGCGGAGCTGTAATTGATGGCATTACAACTAATGGGCGATCTTTAAGCCCGCTAGACCAAGGATTAAATTTATTATCAAAATGATGAGTTAACCATTTTGTGCCTCCATAGCCGACTGTTGAACCAACTAATGCGCCTCCCATTGAGACCCAAGGTGATTCTCCATCAATTAAACTTGAAACACCCGCACCAGTTGTATTGGTTGTGAGCGTTCCCCAATACCCCATTCCTGATG
>NZ_PENS01000031.1 GCF_003144325.1 Proteus terrae | reverse complement strand
GGCTCCTACTGCTTGTACGTACACGGTTTCAGGTTCTTTTTCACTCCCCTCGCCGGGGTTCTTTTCGCCTTTCCCTCACGGTACTGGTTCACTATCGGTCAATCAGGAGTATTTAGCCTTGGAGGATGGTCCCCCCATATTCAGACAGGATAACACGTGTCCCGCCCTACTCGTCGAGTTCACAATAACAGCATCTTCGGATACGGGGCTATCACCCTTTACTGCCGGACTTTCCAGACCGTTCTCCTGATGCTGCTATTGATTAAGACTCTGGGCTGTTCCCCGTTCGCTCGCCGCTACTAGGGGAATCTCGGTTGATTTCTTTTCCTCGGGGTACTGAGATGTTTCAGTTCTCCCGGTTCGCTTCATTAACCTATGTATTCAGTTAATGATAATATCCATTGGATATTGGGTTTCCCCATTCGGAAATCGTCGGGTATAACGGTTCATATCACCTTACCGACGCTTATCGCAGATTAGCACGTCCTTCATCGCCTCTGATTGCCTAGGCATCCACCGTGTACGCTTATTCGCTTAACCTCACAACCCGAAGGTGTCTTCTAAAACGGATTGCTGTGCTTCATGATTTCGACGTTGGGCAGTGCTCGCCATGCTCACATACTTTAAGTATGCTCCGCTTGCTGTGCGCTGTCCGCCTTGAAATCATTTTGCTCGCATATCCTTTCTGAAGAGTATTTTCAGATTTGAGATTTTGAGAGACTCATCAATATACCTCGGTGATATATTGATTTGTTTTCAATTTTTCAGCTTGTTCCAGATTGTTAAAGAGCAAAATAATTCGCAGTATACTATTGCTAATATACTCTGAATTATTGTTTTATATTCAAGAGATTATGGTGGAGCTAAGCGGGATCGAACCGCTGACCTCCTGCGTGCAAGGCAGGCGCTCTCCCAGCTGAGCTATAGCCCCATAATGCATTCTTCAATACCAGTATAACCACTCCTTTTCTTCTTTTTAGAAAGAAGCTTTTTCTTTAGGCAAGGCGTGGAGTCACGAAGTTTACAATAAGTAAACGAGTGATTTCACAACGCAGCATAAAGGAAAAGTGGTAGGCCTGAGTGGACTTGAACCACCGACCTCACCCTTATCAGGGGTGCGCTCTAACCACCTGAGCTACAAGCCTATACCGGTATTTCTGCTCGTTCTTCATCAGACAATCTGTGTGAGCACTGCACATAACACGTATCTCTTAGGTAAGGAGGTGATCCAACCGCAGGTTCCCCTACGGTTACCTTGTTACGACTTCACCCCAGTCATGAATCACAAAGTGGTAAGCGCCCTCCCGAAGGTTAAGCTACCTACTTCTTTTGCAACCCACTCCCATGGTGTGACGGGCGGTGTGTACAAGGCCCGGGAACGTATTCACCGTAGCATTCTGATCTACGATTACTAGCGATTCCGACTTCATGGAGTCGAGTTGCAGACTCCAATCCGGACTACGACAGACTTTATGAGTTCCGCTTGCTCTCGCGAGGTCGCTTCTCTTTGTATCTGCCATTGTAGCACGTGTGTAGCCCTACTCGTAAGGGCCATGATGACTTGACGTCATCCCCACCTTCCTCCGGTTTATCACCGGCAGTCTCCTTTGAGTTCCCGCCATTACACGCTGGCAACAAAGGATAAGGGTTGCGCTCGTTGCGGGACTTAACCCAACATTTCACAACACGAGCTGACGACAGCCATGCAGCACCTGTCTCAGAGTTCCCGAAGGCACTCCTCTATCTCTAAAGGATTCTCTGGATGTCAAGAGTAGGTAAGGTTCTTCGCGTTGCATCGAATTAAACCACATGCTCCACCGCTTGTGCGGGCCCCCGTCAATTCATTTGAGTTTTAACCTTGCGGCCGTACTCCCCAGGCGGTCGATTTAACGCGTTAGCTCCAGAAGCCACGGTTCAAGACCACAACCTCTAAATCGACATCGTTTACAGCGTGGACTACCAGGGTATCTAATCCTGTTTGCTCCCCACGCTTTCGCACCTGAGCGTCAGTCTTTGTCCAGGGGGCCGCCTTCGCCACCGGTATTCCTCCACATCTCTACGCATTTCACCGCTACACGTGGAATTCTACCCCCCTCTACAAGACTCTAGCCAACCAGTTTCAGATGCAATTCCCAAGTTAAGCTCGGGGCTTTCACATCTGACTTAATTGACCGCCTGCGTGCGCTTTACGCCCAGTAATTCCGATTAACGCTTGCACCCTCCGTATTACCGCGGCTGCTGGCACGGAGTTAGCCGGTGCTTCTTCTGCGGGTAACGTCAATTGCTAAGAGTATTAATCTTAACACCTTCCTCCCCGCTGAAAGTACTTTACAACCCTAAGGCCTTCTTCATACACGCGGCATGGCTGCATCAGGCTTGCGCCCATTGTGCAATATTCCCCACTGCTGCCTCCCGTAGGAGTCTGGGCCGTGTCTCAGTCCCAGTGTGGCTGATCATCCTCTCAGACCAGCTAGAGATCGTCGCCTAGGTGAGCCATTACCCCACCTACTAGCTAATCCCATATGGGTTCATCCGATAGCGCAAGGTCCGAAGAGCCCCTGCTTTGGTCCGTAGACGTCATGCGGTATTAGCCACCGTTTCCAGTAGTTATCCCCCTCTATCGGGCAGATCCCCATACATTACTCACCCGTCCGCCGCTCGTCAGCAAGAAAGCAAGCTTTCT
>NZ_PENS01000002.1 GCF_003144325.1 Proteus terrae | reverse complement strand
TATATCGTAACGGAAAGGTGTTTTTCTTGGTATAACCCTTGAACGCCACCTGCAAAGCAGGTGGTTTTATGTTTAAGACGCTAGCGCGACTTAAACTGGCTAAAGCCATAATAAAAAAGAGCCAAGTTCTATAAAGAACTTAGCCCTTATCATTTAAACTACTTTAGTAAACTGTTTTCAGCAAAACTATTTTCAGTAAAGCTGTTTTCAGTAAACAAGTTGCTTATTTTTTCTTTTTCGCTTTTGGATTTGGTAGGTCAGTGATACTGCCTTCAAATACTTCCGCAGCCATACCGATTGATTCGTATAACGTTGGATGAGCGTGGATAGTTAATGCGATATCTTCAGCATCACAACCCATTTCAATTGCCAGACCGATTTCACCTAACAGTTCACCACCGTTAGAACCAACAATTGCACCACCAATAACACGGTTAGTTTCTTTGTCGAAAATCAGTTTAGTCATACCATCTGCACAATCTGATGCGATTGCACGGCCTGATGCTGCCCAAGGGAAAGAAGCCACTTCATAGCTAACGCCTTTCTCTTTCGCTTCTTTTTCAGTCATACCAACCCATGCAACTTCTGGTTCAGTATAAGCGATTGATGGAATAACTTTAGGATCGAAGTAGTGTTTCTTACCAGAAATAACTTCTGCTGCAACGTGACCTTCGTGTACACCTTTGTGAGCCAGCATTGGTTGACCAACGATGTCACCGATAGCAAAGATGTGAGGTACATTAGTACGCATTTGTTTATCAACATGGATAAAGCCACGATCATCAACTTCGATACCTGCTTTACCTGCGTCTAATAGTTTACCGTTAGGTACACGACCGATAGCAACTAATACTGCATCGTAACGTTGTGGTTCTGCTGGGGCTTTTTTGCCTTCCATTGTTACGTAGATGCCATCTTCTTTTGCTTCAACCGCAGTTACTTTAGTTTCTAGCATCAGGTTAAATTTCTTGCTGATACGTTTGGTAAATACTTTAACCACGTCTTTATCAGCAGCAGGAATAACCTGATCAAACATTTCAACTACGTCAATCTGAGAACCCAGAGAGTGATAAACCGTACCCATTTCCAGACCGATGATACCGCCACCCATAACCAGTAAACGCTCTGGTACAGTTTTCAGTTGCAGTGCATCTGTCGAGTCCCATACACGTGGGTCTTCATGTGGAATGAATGGTAATTCGATTGGACGTGAGCCGGCAGCAACGATTGCATTATCAAAAGTGATGGTAGTTGTACCTTCAGCACCTTCAACAGACAATGTATGAGAACCAGTGAATCGTGCTTCGCCATTAACGACAGTAACTTTACGGCCTTTAGCCATGCCAGCTAAGCCACCCGTTAACTGAGAAATAACTTTATCTTTCCAGATGCGAATTTTGTCGATATCTGTTTTTGGCGCGTCAAATACAACACCGTGTTCAGATAATGCTTTCGCTTCTTCGATAACTTTAGCAACGTGGAGTAACGCTTTAGAAGGGATACAACCCACGTTCAGACAAACACCACCTAAAGTAGAGTGACGTTCTACTAAAACTGTTTCTAAACCTAAGTCAGCGCAACGGAACGCCGCGGAATAACCCGCAGGGCCTGCACCCAGAACCACTACCTGTGCTTTAATTTCAGTACTCATCGTGACCTCATTATTTATTTGTCCGGCGAGTCAGACGATAATCCATATTTAACACCGAGACTTACATACCGCATGCAGTTTACAGAAATGTTAATAAACTGAAAAGCGCTCTAACATGACGGATCTCACAACCTAAGATGTATGACTGTAAAATCCATCACTGTAATCAGAGAAACCGGCGCTAAGCACCGGTTTTAAATTACATTACCAAACGACGTAAATCGCTCATGTACTGATTAATCAGAGTGATGAATCGAGCACCGTCAGCACCATCAATCACACGGTGATCGAAAGATAATGACATTGGTAAAATCAAGCGTGGTACGAATTCTTTGCCGTTCCATACTGGTTTCATAGAAGAACGGGAAAGTCCCATAATCGCAACTTCTGGTGCGTTAACGATTGGTGCAAAACCGGTAGTACCGATACCACCAAGGCTAGAAATAGTGAAGCATCCGCCTTGCATATCTGCTGCTGTCAGTTTACCTGCACGTGCTTTCTTAGAAACTTCAGCTAACTCATAAGACAGTTCGATAATGCCTTTTTTGTTAACATCTTTGAAAACAGGAACAACAAGACCGTTCGGTGTATCTACAGCAATACCGATATTGATGTATTTTTTCAGGATCAGTTTCTGTCCATCTTCAGAGATAGAGCTGTTAAAGCGTGGCATATCCGCCAGTGCTTTCGCTGCTGCTTTCATTACGAAGACTAACGGAGTGATCTTAACATCCAGTTTTTTCTTCTCTGCTTCTTTATTTTGCTGTTTACGGAATTCTTCAACCTCAGTGATATCTGCTTCATCAAACAGATTTACGTGAGGGATCATCACCCAGTTACGGCTTAAGTTAGCGCCAGAGATTTTCTGGATACGGCTTAATTCAACTTCTTCAATTTCACCAAACTTACTGAAGTCAACTTTTGGCCAAGGTAACATGCCTGGTAATCCACCACCTGCATTTGCTGGTGCAGATTCAGCACGTTTAATTAACTCTTTCACGTAAGACTGAACGTCTTCACGTAAGATACGACCTTTACGACCAGTACCTTTCACTTTCGCTAAATTCACACCGAATTCGCGTGCCAAACGACGAATAACAGGTGTTGCATGAACGTAAGCGTCATTTTCAACAAACTCTTCTTTCGCTGCTGGCGCAGTAGCTTGTGCTTTAGCAGGTGCTGCCGGAGCAGAACTTGCTGGCGCTGGCGCAGCTGCCTCTGGAGCTTGAGCAACAGGTGCTGCACCGGTAACTTCGAAAGTCATGATCAGTGAGCCAGTTTTCACTTTGTCGCCCACTGCAATTTTGATCTCTTTAACCACACCAGCAAATGGAGCTGGAACTTCCATTGAAGCTTTGTCACCTTCAACAGTGATCAGTGATTGTTCTTCAGAGATGGAATCACCTACTTTCACCATCACTTCAGTAACTTCAACTTCGTCATCACCGATATCAGGAACATTCACTTCTTTCACAGCAGATGCTACTGGTGCAGATGCAGTTGGTGCTGCTTGAGCAACAGGTGCGCTACCTGCAACTTCAAATACCATGATCAGAGAGCCTGTGCTCACTTTATCACCGGTTGCAATTTTAATTTCTTTCACTACGCCAGCAAATGGTGCTGGGACTTCCATTGAAGCTTTGTCACCTTCAACAGTAATCAGTGATTGTTCTTCAGCAACGCTATCGCCCACTTTTACCATTACTTCAGTAACTTCAACTTCGTCACCACCGATATCTGGAACATGAACTTCTTTCAGTGCAGCTGTTGCAGGCGCTGCTACTGGTGCAGGAGCTGTGGCTTGAGCTGGTGCTGCTTGTGCGACATCTTCTGCTTCAAAAATCATGATAAGAGAACCCGTTTGGACTTTGTCGCCCACGGCAATTTTAATCTCTTTAACTACACCCGCTTGTGGTGATGGAACTTCCATAGAAGCTTTGTCACCTTCTACGGTGATTAAGGATTGTTCTTCCTCAATGCGGTCGCCCACTTTCACCATCACTTCGGTGACTTCAACTTCATCAGCACCGATATCTGGGACTTTAATTTCAATAGACATTCACTTTACCTCTTACGCCAGACGTGGGTTTACTTTTTCAGGGTTGATGTTGTATTTTTTGATTGCTTCTTCAACAATCTTCACATCAATCTCACCACGTTTAGCTAATTCACCTAATGCAGCAACAATCACATAAGAAGTATCAACTTCAAAGTGGTGACGCAGGTTTTCACGGCTATCAGAACGACCGAAACCATCTGTACCTAATACGCGGTAATCATCTGCTGGCACATAAGTACGAACTTGTTCAGCGAACAGTTTCATGTAGTCAGTAGATGCAACTGCTGGCGCATCATTCATAATTTGAGCGATGTATGGTACACGCGGTGCTTCAGATGGATGTAACATGTTCCAACGTTCACAATCTTGACCATCACGAGCCAATTCAGTGAATGAAGTTACGCTATAAACATCAGAACCAATACCGTATTCAGCAGACAGGATTTGTGCTGCTTCACGAACGTGACGCAGAATAGAACCTGATCCCAGTAACTGAACTTTACCTTTCGCACCTTCCAACGATTCCAGTTTGTAGATACCTTTACGAATACCTTCTTCAACACCGGCTGGCATTGCTGGCATATGGTAGTTTTCGTTCAGTGTAGTGATGTAGTAATAAACGTTTTCTTGTTTATCACCATACATACGTTCTAAACCGTCTTGCATGATAACAGCCACTTCATAAGCGAATGCTGGATCATAAGAGATACAGTTAGGAATAGTCAGCGATTGAATATGACTATGACCATCTTCGTGCTGTAAACCTTCACCGTTAAGTGTTGTACGACCTGAAGTACCACCTACTAAGAAACCACGAGCTTGTTGGTCGCCTGCTGCCCAGCATAAGTCGCCAATACGTTGGAAACCAAACATTGAGTAGTAGATATAGAATGGGATCATTGGCAGATTGTTAGTGCTGTAAGATGTTGCAGCCGCTAACCAAGATGCGCCAGCACCCAGTTCGTTGATACCTTCTTGCAGAATTTGGCCTTTAACGTCTTCTTTATAGTAAGCAACTTGCTCACGGTCTTGAGGCGTATATTGTTGGCCATTCGGACTATAAATACCGATTTGACGGAACAGACCTTCCATACCGAAAGTACGTGCTTCGTCCGCAATAATTGGAACTAAACGATCTTTGATAGATTTATTTTTCAACATTACGTTCAGAGCACGAACGAATGCGATAGTTGTTGAAATCTCTTTAGATTGTTCTTCCAGTAATTGGCTGAAATCTTCCAGTGCTGGGATATCCAGTTTTTCTTCAAAACGTGGACGACGAGCTGGCAGGTAACCACCTAAATCCTGACGACGTGCATGCAGATATTTGTACTCTTCTGATTCTTTATCAAAAGTAATATAAGGCAGATCTTTGATTTGCTCATCAGCAACAGGAATATTGAAACGATCACGGAAATGGTGAACGCCATCCATGTTCATTTTCTTAACTTGGTGAGCAATGTTTTTACCTTCTGCCGTTTCACCCATACCATAACCTTTGATGGTTTGAGCTAAAATAACAGTTGGTTGATTTTGAGTATCTTTTGCTTTTTGGAATGCAGCAAAGACTTTCTTCGGATCGTGACCACCACGGTTTAATGCCCAGATTTCATCATCAGTCATATCTTTAACTAATGCAGCTGTTTCTGGATAACGATTGAAGAAGTGCTCACGAACATAAGCGCCGTCACGAGATTTAAATGTCTGGTAGTCACCATCCAGAGTTTCATTCATTAATTGAATGAGTTTACCTGAAGTGTCTTTACGCAGAAGCTCATCCCAACGATCGCCCCACATTACTTTGATAACGTTCCAGCCAGCACCCGCGAAGATACCTTCTAATTCGTTAACAATTTTACCGTTACCTGTAACTGGGCCATCAAGACGCTGTAAGTTACAGTTAATCACGAAGCACAGGTTGTCTAATTTTTCGCGAACTGCGATGGTGATAGCACCTTTAGATTCTGGTTCGTCCATCTCGCCATCGCCTAAGAACGCATAAACAGTTTGTTTAGTCGTATCTTTTAAGCCACGGTGATTCAAATATTTCAGGAATT
The DNA here is from genome assembly GCF_003144325.1 of Proteus terrae. Taxonomy (GTDB): domain Bacteria; phylum Pseudomonadota; class Gammaproteobacteria; order Enterobacterales; family Enterobacteriaceae; genus Proteus; species Proteus terrae. Next base: position 329,358 of record NZ_PENS01000002.1, on the reverse strand, counting down.
TAGCTTGATAAATTGCAGATAGTGGTCCCAGACCCATAGAAACTGTTGGGAACTGCCAGAATTCAGGCATTAATTTAGGGTGCGGATAAGAAGATAAACCTTTACCACCAATCTCTTGACGGAAGTTGTTTAATTGCTCTTCAGTTAAACGTCCTTCTAAGAATGCACGAGCGTAGATACCTGGGGAGATATGGCCTTGGAAGTAAACCAAGTCACCACCATCAGTTTCATTTTGCGCACGGAAGAAGTGGTTAAAGCACACTTCATATAAAGTTGCAGAAGATTGGAATGACGCCATGTGTCCGCCGAGTTCCAAATCTTTTTTGGATGCACGCAGAACCATCATTACTGCGTTCCAGCGAATAGCAGAACGAATACGACGCTCTAATTCCAGATTGCCAGGGTAAGCGGGTTCATCTTCAGCAGGAATGGTATTGATATAATCACTGTGTACAGAACCGCCTAAAGCGATATTAAGACCACCATTACGGGCTTGTTTTAATACCTGATCAATCAGGAACTGTGCACGCTCAACACCTTCTTCACGGATGACCGAGTCGATCGCTTGTAACCAGTCGCGAGTTTCGATCGGATCCACGTCATTTTTCAGCATATCTGACATGGTGTATTCCTTATCTGTTATCTGTTTTTAATGGTTATGGGAGCCTATCTTCCCGTTATACCCATCTGATATGACGGGAAGATAGGCCCTGCTGTTATTACCGCTTCCCCTGAAAATCACAGGGCGATAGGTAGTACAGACTCAGCGGTCAGGATCTGTGCTACTAAAATAAATCAGGATGTTGTTGTAGCCGGCGCAGAGAGCGCTCACGGCGAGTATGTTCACGACTCATATCCAACAAAACATCTTCAATAAAGGCCAAATGGCGATGTGATGCTTCACGCGCAGCTTCTGGCTCTCTATTAATAATAGCCTGATAAATTTGACTACGATGCTCACTTACTGCAGTTAACATCTCTTTACGAGTGTAAAGAAACTCAAAATTCTGGCGGATATTTTGCTCAAGCATTGGCACCATGCATCGTAATAGATGCAATAAAACGACATTATGAGCAGCTTCCGTGACAATTAATTGATATTGCAATACAGCTTCAGACTCAGCGGCTAAATCACCCTTTTCATGGGCTTTCAAAATACAATCATGGCTAGCTTTGATACGATCAAGATCTTCATCAGTACCACGTAATGCAGCGTAATATGCAGCAATACCTTCAAGTGCATGACGAGTTTCTAAAAGATCAAATTGAGATTCGGGATGTCCGCTAAGCAGTTGAGCTAAAGGATCACTAAAACTTTGCCAGAGATTGTGCTGAACAAAAGTACCACCGCCTTGGCGACGGAGTAAAAAACCTTTAGCTTCTAATTTTTGGATAGCTTCACGCAATGAAGGACGAGATACATCAAATTGCTTCGCCAGCTCACGCTCAGGTAAGAGTTTTTCTCCTGGGCGCAGAGTACCTTCTAAAATCAGATGCTCAAGCTGTTGCTCAATAACATCAGAAAGCTTAGGTTGGCGGATTTTTGTATAAGCCATATTGCTGGAAGCCATTATTGGATAACTATTACCTTAGTGATTGAGTTGTCAATTGGTAATACCAATTTAATATAACGGATAATAAAGTAACAAAGTATTCACTAACTGTCCATACAGTTGTTGAGCGAAATCATAAAAACCTGCAAATTTTAACAAATTATTTTAAAAATTCATCAAAAGTGATAACCAGATCGCATTATCTAGAAACGTTAAAAATAAATTTTTTAACGTTTTTTAAACACATAAACAGTCAAACTGAAGCGTGACAGCAATATTATTTTGAATTTAAATTCTAATTAAGTGAGTTAAAATGCAATTTCGGTGGTTATTTTGTTAACAAACTGCGGTAATAGGCCCAATCAAAGTGAGGCCCCGGATCGGTCTTTCTATTTGGTGCAACATCACTATGCCCAGTAATGTTCTCTTTAATGGCTGGATAAAGAGCAATAAGCGATTGAGTAATCTTCACTAATTGTTGATATTGCTGCTGGGTAAAATCGCACTCATCAGTGCCTTCAAGCTCAATACCGATTGAAAAATCATTACATTTTTCTCTGCCTTTATATAAAGAAACGCCAGCATGCCACGCTCTTTCAGTAAAAGGCACATATTGCACAATTTCTCCATCACGCCGAATCAGACAATGAGCCGATACTCTTAAGCTAACAATCTCACTAAAAAATGGATGATCTTGCTCTGATAATGTATTAGTAAAAAGTTGGTCAATATAAGGCCCACCAAATTCACCTGGAGGTAAACTGATATTATGAACAATTAATAAAGAAGGGATCTCACCTTCAGGTCTCTTATCATGATTAGGTGAAGGAACCTGTCTAGCATCGATTAGCCAACCTTGTTTAATTTCCACATCAACCCTCTTTTATTTTGTTTTAGCCATTATCAATAACTTTTTTAACTCATACTCATCAATAAATGCGAACTTTCCCTCAATAATAAAGGTTAAATATGTATATCTCCTTTTTCTTTTCGATATTTTACTCAAACTTTATCTTATCTATTCGCTAATAAAGTCTTTTTTTTTCATACTTCTAGTGTCTATTACTCAAGGAGGACGCTAGATGAATGTACTTAATTATCACTCTAATGAAAATGGTTTTACCCTTATGGAGCTTATGATTGTGATTGCTATCATTTCAATTTTAAGCTCAGTGGCTATTCCCGCCTATCAAGGTTATATCCAAAAAGCCGCATTAACCGATGTCTTACAAACACTGTCTCCCTATCGTTCTGCGGTAGAATTATGCCGTTATGAAAATGAACCTCAACACTGTAATTCTGACTCCTCTTTTATGCCGCAACAATTTCGTAGTCGATATTTATCCGATATAAATGTGTTACACGGTGTGATTAGTGCAACAGGGAAAACTCAGCTTGATGGTCTGACAATCACAATGTCGTCAGAGAAAGGAGTTAACGACCTCGTTCCGGTATGGAAAACACAATGTTCAACAACAAATCTTACGTTGCAAAAACAGTGTAGTGAGATTTTAAAATCATATTAGGGCTTTAATATAAAGGGAGCACTCATATCGAGTGTTCCTGATGCGCATTTTAAACATTGAAGACAACACAGATAAGTCAGAAAGTATTAAAGAGGTGAAGAATGGATATCACACACTCTGCAACAGAATTTATTGAGCATCTATTACGTACAAGTATTTTAAAGCGTGTCTCTGATTTACATATAGAACCACAGCAAATCAATGTAAGAATTCGAGCCAGAATAGATAACCATTTATATCTATTTTCACCACCTCCAAATGAATTTTCTGAAGAAATAGTGACTCGCTTAAAGGTACTCGCAAACTTAAATATTGCAGAAAAGCGGTTACCTCAAGATGGGCAGTTTAATTGGTCTTATCATGAAAAAAACTATTCAATACGAATTGCGACACTTCCCACATTATATGGCGAAAAAGTAGTTTTACGGCTTATCAATAATTTACAACAACCGGAATTAAATCACCTGGGCTTTCAACCCTCACATTTAACACTATTAAAGAAATATTTAAATTTACCGCAAGGAATGATTTTAGTTACAGGGCCTACGGGAAGCGGAAAAACGCTCACACTATATAGTTGTTTACGTTATTTAAATAAAGAAAACCTAAATATAAATAGTGTTGAAGATCCGGTTGAATTACCTCTAAAGGGTATTAATCAGATCCAAATTTCCGAAAAATCAGGGATCTCATTCACTACAATATTACGGGCACTACTACGCCAAGATCCTGACATTATTATGGTAGGTGAAATACGTGATCAATCGACTGCTGAAATGGCAATAAAAGCAGCACAAACAGGACATCTTGTATTATCAACCTTACATACTAATTCGGCTTCATCCACATTAATGCATCTATATAACTTAGGAATTGAAAAAGATCTTATTCACTCCTGTGTTAGCTTAATTATTTCACAACGATTAGTTCGTTGTTTATGTCCACACTGCAAAATATGCCTACCCAATAAACAACATATAAATATAAACAAAGAAATGATCGAACTACCAAACTGGCAAGCTGTTGGTTGCCAGCAATGCTGTTCAGGCTATAACGGAAGAACGGCTATTTATGATTGCTTTGAGCCCTTAAAACAAACACTCTCATCCCCTTACCACTTACTCTATTCCGGCTTTTCATTAATTAAACAAGGAATAACGACACTTGAGGAGGTTTATCAAACACTAGGGGATATTGAATGAGATTACAGCTAATTTATCGCTATGAGGCATTAACCTATCAAGGAGAATGGTGTACTGGAAAAATACTGGCATCCTCTAATAACGAGGCATTTATTAAACTAACACAACAACAAAAACTCCCCATAAAAATACGTTTATTCAAAATTGTTTTATTTCAAGATACTGATAAGCAATATCGAATTCAATTATTCGAACAATTAGCTCTATTACTTCATTCAGGTTTAGCACTTCTTCCTGCATTAACACTATTAAAAGACGAATGCCGTTACTCACATTGGCAATGCGTATTAGAAGATATCATTTTCAACTTAATGCAAGGAGGTTCTTTTTCTAAACAATTAACTCGTTATCCACTTTATTTCCCAATTGCACTGAGTCGCTTTATTTTTATTGGTGAAGAAAGTGGAAAGTTAGATGAAGTTATTACGCTTCAAATAATACAATTAAAGAAACACCGAGAGATTATTAAAAAAGTCAAAAAAGCCTTTAAATACCCAACCTTTTTACTCACTGTATTAGCTTTTATTACCAGTATTATGTTGCTCTATGTTTTACCAGAATATCAGTCTTTATACAGTTCATTTAATACAGAACTTCCTATATTAACACTCTCCTTAATTACTTTTTCTCAATGCTTTACTGATTATATCAGTATAATAGTGTTTATCTTTATAGGATTAATAGTTGCTTATCGCTTAATTCGACACTCTTTTTCACTATTGTATTTTGTTGAGCAAACTTTATTTCTTCATATTCCTTATTTAGGTAAGCTTTTAAAGTATCAGCAATTACACCTTATTTTTCAGATAATAAGTATTACACAACAAGCTGGATTGTCTTTATTACAAGGTTTAAAGATAGGAATAGAACAACTTACACACCCTATTTATAAGCAAGTACTTTCTCAAATGAGCGACCACATTATGCAAGGTAAATCGTTGAGCTTATTTATGAAAAATGAACCTCTTTTTACGCCTATTTGTTATCAATTTATCAGTTGTGCAGAAAACTCGGGGCAGTTGCTCTATTTTTGTCAGCAATTAAGTGATTGGTTTTATCATCAACTTGATGAGCAATTAAATACCATTAGTGTTTGGTTAGAACCAATACTGATGACGGTCATTGCATTAATTATTGGCACATTAATCATTGCTATGTATCTTCCCATATTACAGTTAGGTGATACTATACAGTAAGTCACAAATTTTATGAGTAACATGCTGTTATTATGTGTAGCACTAACTTATTGATTGATGGTAATTCTGTTGCGCATTATGAGGTAGGATGTCAGGGTAGCAGAAAATCATCTATCATAATAACCGAATAAAACCCAAATATTGCGGTTATTATCTTGTGATAAAAACAAAATTAGGCTTTAGAATACCTAGACTAATAGTAAATTTTAATTCATTAAAGACAGATAAACACAAATGGCTTATACGGTTGCTCTTACAGGCGGAATAGGTAGTGGTAAAACTACCGTTGCTAATGCTTTTGCCTCATTAGGTGTACCGCTCATCGATGCTGATGTTATTGCTCGATTAGTGGTAGAGCCTCAATCTTTAGGATTAAATGCATTGCATCAGCATTTTGGTGACTGCATTTTGCTACCCGATGGTTCATTAAACCGAGCACAGTTGCGCCAGATTATTTTTGAAAATAATGAAGAAAAAACTTGGGTTAACAATCTTCTTCACCCATTGATACAGCAAGAGACTCAAAGACAAATACAACAGATTAAAGCGCCCTACTTTATTTGGGTTGTTCCATTATTAGTCGAAAATAAATTAACGCATCTCGCCTCTCGTGTTCTTGTTGTCGATGTTACACAAGAAGAGCAAATAGAAAGAACAATAAAACGAGATGGCGTTAGTCGAGAGCAAGTTCTCAATATTTTAAAAGCTCAAGCTCAAAGACAAGAACGATTAGCCGTCGCTGATGATATTATTGAAAATCACGATAATAGCCAAAATATGATTGGAAAAGTTAAGCAACTCCATCAGCATTACTTAGAATTAGCTCAACAAGCGTTACAGGACAATTGTCATGAGTGATGACATCACAACAATCATCTTCGAACATCCCCTCAATGAAAAAATGCGTTCATGGCTTAGAATTGAAAACTCATTGATTCAAATTAACAGTTTTCGTGCAATTGATTCATTACCCACAGCACTCTCGTTTTTTCGTGCGATATCAGAATTTATTGAAGTCCTTGATCGTGGAGAAATCCGTGCTGAATTACTTAAAGAATTAGAAAAAAGACAAAAGAAATTACAGCAATGGCTTTCATTTCCTAATGTTGATAAAGCGATTGTCACTCAAATTATTGATGAACTAGCTGAGAATGCAGTCGTATTAAGTAAAGCCCCTCGCATAGGTCAGCATTTAAAACAAGATAAAGTCATTAGTTTAGTCAAACAACGTCTAAGTATTCCTGGTGGATGCTGTAACTTTGATGTACCAGCATTACATTTATGGTTAAATTTACCTCAAGCAACTCGTGATGAAAGATTACAAAGCTGGCTGGCAGGTTTATTACCATTACAAAATGCATTAAATAGTTTGCTCATGCTTATTCGCCAATCAGATACATTTAAACCTGCTCTTAGTCACCGTGGTTTTTACCAAGACAGCGCTGAAGAAGGTGAATTGCTACGTATTAAGATAGCCATTGACCACCAAATCTATCCTCAAGTTTCAGGGCATAAAAATCGCTATGCGATCCGCTTTTTACCACTTAATAGTGAAAATGGAACCGTACCTCTAGAGCTACCTTTTGAGATCGCTTGTTGCTAACATTATGTTTATTGATATGAGCATAAATAGCACCAATGAGATCTAGGAGAGATAATGAGCGAAGAATTAATTGTAAAATGTCCAACCTGTCAAACAGAAGTTGTTTGGAATGAAAGTAGCCCTTATCGCCCTTTTTGTAGTAAGCGTTGCCAACTTATTGATTTAGGCGAATGGGCTGATGAATCAAAACGTATCCCAAGCCAAAGCGATATTAATGACAGCGATGATTGGAGTGAAGCGCCACAACAAGAGCCTAAAGACTTTTAATGTGCCGATCTGAACATAAAAAATAGCCACTCGACTGAGTGGCTATTTTATTTATAGGTGCTTACTTTTGCAATAACGCCACAATAGTACGGTTAGCAGGCGGAAAATCATCAGCATTTAACGATCCAATTGATGTCCACTTGAATTTTTGTCCCTCTTTACCATAGGGCTCATTATCCCATTGCGTGACTAAGAAAAAGGATAAGGTAATGTGTCTATCTGGAAAATCATGCTCTACTGTTTCAAAAAGTGAGCATTGCGTTACATCAATACCGATTTCTTCTTGTAACTCACGTACTAGCGCCTGCTCTGGAGTCTCTTTATCTTCTAATTTTCCCCCCGGAAATTCCCAAAATCCCCCCATATGCGATTTTAGAGGGCGTTGGGTGATAAAGACATTATTGTGTTGATCACAAATAATACCCGCAGCAATATGTAGCTTTTTTTTATCCATTATAGACAACCTATTGAATAGTCACGTTATTATAACAACTTAACGATATTATAACGTATATCCAACAGCGCTACTCTGGTTTTCTTTCCCTGATTATCTCGATTAATTAACGATAAATAGGTAAGAAACCGAACTGTGCTAATGTTTGGCAAATAATCCCTACTGCACCAAAAGCGATAACAGCATAAATTAACCCTTTGCCACCCCACACTTTAAAACCAGAGTTTGGAAATTTCTCGCGTGCTTTCAGTGCCATAACCGCAGGACAAATAATTGCCCATACACACGCGGCGGTTCCTGCATAAGCAATCGCAATTAAGAACCCATTAGGGAAAAGTAAACATAATAGTAACGGCGGCGTAAAACATAAAACGCCAGATTTTAAGCGCCCTGTCTTGTTATCTTCAAATTTTAGTGATGCTAAAATATAGTCGAACAGACCAATCGCTACCCCTAAAAATGAACAGAATACGGCACTAATAGAAAACCATAATAAAAATCCTTCAATATATTTACTATTTAATACAGTATATAAAGAATCAATAAAGGCATCTAAGTTACCACCCTTTTGGATAATTGTAATAAATTGCTCACGAGGTAAATTCCCCATCGTGCCAATCATCCAAAGTAAATAAATTACCAGCGCTAAAACACAACCAATAACACAACTTTTTACAACCTTTTTTTCATTTTCATGATAGAGCTTATAAAGGCTACAAACATTACCATGATAACCAAAAGAGGTGATAGCATAAGGAATAATAATAAAAATAAAAGGATAAAGATATAATTGGCTTTTACCTTCAAAGGTTGCAGTAAATAATAGATCACCTCTCGCTTTAAAGAATAATCCCGAAAATGCCAATACGAATAGAACAATCTTAATAAATAAAAATATTGAGGTTAAACGGCTGGCACAAGCGCCTCCCCACCATATTGTTGCTCCGAGCACTATAGTAAATACAACGAATATCACTCTAAGGTTTAAATTAAGACCATATAAAGACGAAGCTTCATAAATAATCGAACCTGCAGCAGAGATATAAGCATAAATTAATATATACAATACGAATATCAAAGACGCATTCGCAAGATAACACGCCCATTTAGGTAATAACTCTTTCGATATATGAAAGTAGTTTGTCCCTGCGCCATATTTAGATATACATTCAAGAATATAAATTCCAGAATGAAACATAAAGAAACAGACAATAAATAATATAAAGAGTGAGTTAACAAACCAAGCACCAGACATTATTGTTGGTAGGCTAAACATTCCCGCACCAATCATGGCGCCGCCCAACACAAACCCCCCTACAATAATTGAGGGTTCTTTGTTTACCGACTTATTTTCCATTTTTTAGTCCTTACTGAAATAAGGATAGGGCTCTCGCATTGCACGAGAGCCATTATTATTGTGGAGTATTATTTATTTGATAGGTTTTAATCTAGCAGTAAAGTGTCTTAATACCGGTGGCTCATATTCGAACTCAAGACCTTTAAGCGTTTTAAACTTCTCTTTTAAGCCGATAAGTGCATCAGCAATATAATCCATATGGTCGTTAGTGTAGACACGACGTGCAATGGTTAAACGCATAAATTCCATATCTGCATGTTTTTGCTTACCTGTTGCAGGATCACGACCTAATAAGAACGAACCGATTTCAACAGCACGAACACCTGACTCTAAGTAAAGTGCGTTAATGACAGCTTGAGCTGGGAATTGATCGCCCGGGATATGCGGTACCAGTTTTTTACAGTCAACGAAAACCGCATGTCCACCAGTAGGATATTGAATCGGAATGCCCGCTTCACGTAAACGGTCACCCAGATATTGAACCTGACCAATACGATAGTGCAGGTATTCTTCCTCAGTACCTTCTTCTAAACCTTGTACCATTGCAGCCATATCACGGCCAGCTAAACCACCATAGGTAACAAAGCCTTCCATTGGTACACAGCGTTGTCTTGCTAATGTGAATACTTCTTCATTATCACGAATTGAGACTAAACCGCCAATATTTAACAATGGATCTTTCTTCGCTGACATTGTTAACGCGTCAGCATATTTATACATGTCTAAAATAATTTCTTTAATGGTTGCATTTTTATATTTAGGATCACGCTGTTTAATGAAGTACGCATTTTCACAATAACGCGCTGAGTCCATAACAACAAAAATACCGTGTTGTTTTGCGATTTCGTAAACTTCTCTTAAATTGTCCATTGAAACAGGCTGACCACCAGCACTATTACAGGTCACTGTTGAAACAATGGCAACAACGTTATCAGCACCATGTTTGGCAATATTTTCTTTTAATTTAGCAATATCAAAATTGCCCTTCCAATCATCATAGGTTTCTGAATCAAACGCTTTCTCAGTAACAATATTAATTGCTTTACAGCCATTTAATTCAACGTGTGCTGCTGTTGTGTCGAAATGGAAGTTAGAAATAAATACAGGATTTTTCGCTTTTCCATCTTTTTGTTTATATTTTAATAATACTGGGAAAAGAATATTTTCAGCACCACGACCTTGGTGAGCAGGAATAATATAATCGTAGTTAAATAACTCTTTGGCTTTATCTTTTAAATCATAATAGTTTCTTGAACCTGCATAAGCTTCATCACCTGTTATCATTGCTGCCCACTGGTGATCACTCATTGCATTAGTACCAGAGTCTGTTAATAAATCAATATAAACAGCATGACTTGGTAATAGGAATGGGTTATATCCTGCTTCTTTTAATGCAGCTTCACGTTCTTCTCTTGAAGGAACACGGATTTTTTCTACCATTTTAATACGGAATGGTTCTACGATTCTTTTAGCCATGATAATACCTTTAATATAAATTAAAATAATAAAATTAGAATAAATAAAATAATCTTCCCATTTAAATCAAACGGAAAAAGAGTATTAAATTATTTTGAATGGATATAAAAAAGGATTATTTTTCAGGAAAGTAGAAGGCGAGTTCAGAATCAATATTAAACCATTTCTTCAATCTGAAGAAACCTCTTAATATTATCAAAACATTAAATGATGAGAACATACTTTAACCCTTATAGTCAGGAAATAGTACAATTTACACGCTAATTTATATAACAGTTAAACATAATTAGTAATATAACAATAGTATATTTTGGACGAAAATCACACTATTTATAATAAATAATATATTAACGTGATCACTATCACTTACTTTAATCTTTAATTAAATATTTTTTTATAACTTAAATTTTTATTGATAAAATCAAGTAGTAATACATGTGTTTATATTGCATTTTCACAAAATGAAAGCTGTATTTAAATAACCTTACTTTTTACCATGAATAATAATTTAACAATAAACTCCTAATCTCTTTACTTTTCTAGCGCTCGTTTTATTCATTAAAATGAAATAATAATTCATGAAATATTTATTCCAGAATACAACATTAATAAATTTATAAATAACAAATGAAAAGCTAACTAATCTGCTTCTTTTTCATATCTTCGAATCCTCTCTCATTATTTATCTTCACTTTATAAAAAATGAAAAGGTTTCAATTAACATAGCTAAATCGATGGTAATTTAAGCAAGAAAAAATAACACGGAAGATTATAACCATGAAAATCAACACTATATAATCCACTTAAATGAATCATTTGTTTAAATAATGCTATTTGAGATATCAATCATTTTAGTTATGTCACTATTTAATATCGAAAGAGATGGAAATTTATCTTTATTTCATCGATTTTTAATTTCTTTTCATATTGAGAGTGACCGGTATTTATTATTCTAAAATTAACGATAATATAAAAACATTAATTATTATCTTTATATATTTAAGCAATATTATTTATATTTGAATTAATACCTTTATATTGAGGTAAAATGAGAAAAAAAGTTATTTTATTAACACTATTAAGTGGATTTTCAACCTGTGGATTAACAGCAAATGACGCCGGCTATTTAGGCTCGATGGGAGAATCGCGGCGCGCATTACAAGATAGCCAACGTGAAATAAACCAACTTATTGAACAAAATCGCTATCAACAACTTCAAGAAAATGCATTAGAGGTTTCACCTACCCCCACACTTATTACTGAATCAGAGCATTGTTTGCCTATTAATGGTGTATATGTTCAAGGAATTACTTTACTTAATGAAAAAGATCTTGATTCCTTAACACCATTACCAGAGCAATGTATAAAAAGTGCTGACGTTAACCGTTTAGTCAAAGAGTTAACCCAACGCTATCTCCAACATGGTTATATCACTGCCAGAGTTCAATTTTTACGCCCAAATCAAGAGCAACAGCTTGGGCTGTATGTTATTGAAGGCTTTATTGAAAAAATTGAAGGCGGTGATCGAGGTGTTAACACAGCACTACTTTTCCCTCATGTTGAAGGGGAGCCTCTTAAGCTTTCAAAACTGGATCAAGGGCTAGATCAAGCAAACCGCTTACAGTCGAATAAAGTTAAACTCGATATATTGCCTGGTACGCAATTAGGTGGCTCTATTATTCAGCTCACCAATCAGCAACAAGCACCGTGGCATCTAAATATTTCAAGTGATAACTATGGACAAAAAAACTCAGGCCGCTGGTTAGTTCGAACCAATGCGAGCTTAGACAGCCCATTAGGGTTATCTGACTTTGTTAGCTTAAATGCCAGTATTACCACTGATAGCCCTAATACACGTTTTAATCGTGCTTACACCCTACTCTATTCTTTACCTTATGGTGCATTGACATTCAGCACTTTTGGTAGCTATTCGGAGTATGAATTTCATCAAGCACTACAAACACGTACCGTACGTTTATCCGGTGATACAACACAAGTTGGTTTAAGGGGAGATTACGCTTTTTATCGTAGTCAAAAACAGATTGATACCTTAAACATGCAGATAACACATAAGCGAATACGTAACTATTTCAGCCAAATTCGCCTTGAGCTCAGTAGCCCTGCACTTACAACGGTAGAGTTAGGTATCAACCATTTACACATTGTTCCAAATGGTGTCATCAGCATTAATTTAAGTGCAGAGAAAGCCATTAGTTGGTTTGGTGCAGATGAATCACCTCGTGTTGTTAATGGCAATGGTAATGACTATCGCTTTACAAAAGTTAAGCTTTTTGCCAATTGGCAACATCGTTTTGCCTTATCGAATTCTACATTTTTATTCAATAGCGCCTTCTTTGGTCAATATAGCCCCGACACCTTACCGGGTGTGGAATGGCTTAGTTTAACGGATAAAAACGCAATCCGTGGTTTTGACCAAAGTACACTTTCTGGCGATAACGGCGGCTATTTACGTAATACGCTTTCTTATCCTTATCGGATAAACACATTTTCAATCACCCCTCGAATTGGCCTCGATGCAGGCCGAGTTCAACAACATGGTAACTATGAAGGATGGCGTAGTGGCTATGGGCTAAGTTCGGGCTTAAATCTCCAATATCAAAAAGCACAATTCGATATTGAAGTCGCCAAGGGGCATTTGCTTTACAACCAAACGAATTCCAATAAAACCAAAGACCCTACTCAAGTGTTAGTTAGATTTTCATATTTATTTTGATTCACACTCATAGCAATAAACGGAGAAAACTCTATGAAATCAAAAAACTTCAAGCTCTCTCCTTCGGGTAGGCTTGCTGCATCTTTAGCGATTATTTTCGTATCACTAAATGCATATGCTGGCGGTATTGTTCCTGATGCGGGCAATCAAGGACCGAATGTTTCATCAGCCAATGGTGGCACTCAAGTCATTAATATCGTTACACCAAATAACGAAGGTATCTCTCATAACCAATATCAAGATTTTAATGTAGGTAAACCAGGCGCTGTTTTTAACAACTCCTTAGAGGCGGGGCAATCACAACTTGCTGGACAATTAAATGCCAACAGCAATTTAAATGGACAAGCAGCTTCTTTAATTTTAAATGAAGTTGTTAGCCGAAATCCTTCGTTCTTATTAGGTCAGCAAGAAGTTTTTGGTATCGCTGCAGAATATGTACTTTCTAACCCAAATGGTATTACCTGTGATGGATGCGGTTTTATCAATACCAGCCGCTCTTCCCTGGTTGTCGGTAACCCATTATTTGAAAATGGTGAGTTAAAAGGTTATAGCACGCTTAACAATACGAATTTACTTTCTATTGGCAAAAACGGATTACACGCTCCCGGCCTTTTAGATTTAATTGCGCCTCGTATTGATAGCCGAGGCAAAATAACTGCAGCAGAAATTTCTGCATTGACTGGTCAAAATACGTTCTCTCAACGCTTTGATATTCTTTCATCACAAAAACCCGCTTCTGCCTTAGATAGCTATTTCTTTGGTAGTATGCAATCTGGTCGTATCCGTATTATTAATACTGCAGAAGGTAGTGGTGTTAAATTAACAGGTAAATTTGTTTCTGATAACGAATTAAGTGTCAGAGCGGACAATATTCAAACGGATAGCCAAGTTCGCTATGACAGCTACGATAAAGATGGTAGTGAAAACTATCAAAATTACCGTGGCGGTATTGCTGTTAATAACAGTGGTTCAAGCCAAACTCTGACAAAAACAGAATTAAAAGGTAAAAACATCACATTAGTTGCTGATAATAAAAACCAAATTAAAGCCTCTGATTTAATGGGTGATGATATTTTATTACAAGGCGCTCATTTAACAGTTGATGGCAAACAGTTACAGCAAAAAGATACCGATACTGACAATCGTTGGTTCTATTCTTGGCAATATGATGTTACTAAAGAAAAAGAGCTAGTACAGCAAGTTGGTAGCCATATTGATGCCAAAAACAGTGCGACATTAACAGCAACTAAAGGTGATGTAACACTTGAAGGTGCCAAAATTAATGCGGGTAACACACTGGCAATTAATGCTAATCAAGATATCAATATCAACGGATTAGTTGAGAAAGAAAATCGCAGTGAAAATGGCTACAAGCGTAACCATACTTCTCGTTTAGAAACTGGTAGCTGGAGCAATAGCCATCAAACAGAAACCTTAAAAGCCAGTGAATTAACCGCAGGCAAAACGCTGGGATTAAATGCTGAAGGCTCAGTTGTCGCTCAAGGTGCAAAATTACATTCTAATGAGAATGTTGTCGTTAACGCTAAAGAGAACATCAATCTTAATGTTCAAAATACCAACAATGATAAAACAGTAACCGACAATCATGTTGTTTGGGGTGGTATCGGCGGTGGTAATAATAAGAACAATAACAATAAACAAGAAGTCAGCCATTCAACACAATTAACGGCTGACGGACAACTGTTACTTGCAGCAGATAACAGTGTCAAAATCACAGGTAGTCAAGTCAAAGGCAATCAAGGCGCCTTTGTTAAAACGACTCAAGGTGACGTTGTTATTGATAATGCAATTAGTGAAACCATCACTAAAACAGATGAACGTACAGGTACTGCATTTAACATTACTAAAAACTCCCACAAGAATGAAACTAACCAACAGCATTCAACGGGTAGTGAATTAGTTTCTGATGCAGAGTTAACTGTAGTCAGTGGCAAAGATGTCAATGTAATTGGTAGCTTAATTAAAAGCGCTGATGAGTTAGGTATTGAATCTTTAGGTGATATCAACGTTAGATCTGCACAACAAACCACAAAAATCAATGATGAAAAAACATCATTAGAGATCACTGGTCATGCCAAAGAAGTTGAAGACAAGCAATATAGCGCAGGTTTTCATATCACTCATACATCCAACAAAAACAATAGCACTGAAACTGAACAAGTAGGATCTACTCTCAGTGGTGGCAGTGTTAAAGTTCAAGCGGATAAAGATGTCACTTTTGCTGGCTCTGACTTAAAAACAACCGCAGGTAATGCCTCTGTTTCTGGTGACAATGTTGCTTTTGTTTCAACAGAAAACAAAAAAGAGACTGACAGTACAGATAGAACCATTTCAGGTGGCTTTAGCTATACCGGTGGTGTTGATAAGATTGGTAGTAAAGCTGATTTCCAATATGACAAACAGCATACAACAACTGAACTCACCAAAAACAAAGGTAGCGAAACGCAAGTTGCAGGTGATTTAACCATTACTGCAAACAATGATGTGACGCATCAAGGCGCATCACACAAAGTTGATGGTATGTATAAAGAGTCAGGTGAAAATATCAATCACCTTGCTGCAAATGATAGTGCAACATCTAAAACAGATACCTTAAATATCGGTGTCGATGTGGGTGTTAATCTTGATTACAGCGGCGTTACTCAGCCGATTAAGAAAGCCGTTGAAGATGGTGTTGATGTTGCTAATCCTGATAGCAATAAAGGTATTGATAAAAAAGTTACCTTTAAAGATGCCATTAGTAATCTTGCTAACTTAAGTAATTTAGAGGCGCCGAATGTGGGTGTTGAAGTTGGTATTAAAGGTGGCGGTAGCCAGAAATCACAAAGTGATAGCCAAGCGGTTTCAACATCAATTACTGCAGGTAAAATTAATACTGACAGCAATAAAACGCTACATGACCAAGGTACTCATTATCAATCGACCCAAGGTGATATTGCGCTAACAGCTAACACTCATACCAGTGAAGCAGCCCAAAACAAACACCAAGAGTCCTTCCATGAAACAACTGGTGGCGGTCAAGTAGGTGTCAGCACCAAAACAGGCAACGACATTACCGTAGCAATTAAAGGTGAAGGTAAAACCACTGACACAAGCCTAACCACAACCAAAGCTGAAGGTAGCCAATTTAATTCAGCCGGTAATATCAATATTCATGTACGTGAAGATGCTCATTATGAAGGCGCTAAGTTTGATGCTCAAGATGGAAAAACTGTCATTAATGCTGGTGGTGATTTAACACTTGCACAAGTAGCAGATACCCACACTGAAAGCCAACATAACATGAATGGCAGTGCAAACCTGAAAGTAGGTACAACACCAGACAGTAAAGATTACGGTGGTGGCTTTAACGCAGGTGGTGCAAATCATCAAAAAGATCAGACAACAGCAAAAGCGGGTTCAGTGAATGGCTCTCAAGGTATTGAGTTAAACTCAGGCCATAATCTGACTTTACAAGGCACTCATTTAACCAGCGAAAATGATGTTGCTCTGACTGCAACTAACAAAGTTGATTTCCAAGCAACAGAATCTCAACGTACTGAAACAGGTAAGAACTTATCGGGTGGATTACAAGCGGGCTTCGGTCAAAAAACAGGTGATAAATCGTCTTCTGTCAATGGCTTAGGCGGTGCTGAATTTGCTATTGGTAAGCAAGATGAGAAGAGTGTTTCTCGTGAAGGTGGAACCATTGCTAACCAAGGTAATTTAACCGTTAATGGTAGCTCTGTTAATCTTCAAGGTACTAAAGTTAATAGCAAAGATACGCAATTAACTTCTCAATCTGGTGATACCACGCTGATATCAGCACAATCAACTGATTACAAAAATAACTGGGGTACTGATATCTCTTTAAATGGCAAGCAAACCAATACAACGCCAAAAGAAGTGACTGAAGAAAACCCAGCAACCTCTATCCATGATATTGGTGGCAAAGTTTTAGTGAATGTTGAAGATCAACAAAAGTCTACACACCAAAATGCCTCTGTAGAAACAGGCACATTAACTGTAAATAGTGACAAAAACCTCGCGCTTTCTGGTGCAAATGTTTCTGCAGATAATGTAACGGGTAATGTGGGCGGTGATTTTACAGTGACTAGCCAAAAAGACAGCGATCGTCACGTTAATGTTGATGTAAATGTCGGTTATAACCACAACAATGATCCTAAATCTAGCCAAGTTGATAAAACGGCTAAAGCAGGTGGATCACTATTAGAAGACACTATCAAAGAGACCATTGATTCAGGTATTAAATCTGCAACAGATGTTATCTCTGATAAATATAATTCACTCTCTTCAACTATCGCAGATAAAGCGGGTATCAGTGGCGAAACAAAAGCCAAAATTGATAAAGGCGTTGGCACAGTGGGTAACGGTATCAAAAATATTGTAACCGGTGCTGAAGGTCATACAGCCAATGCGGATATCAAAGTTTCTCATATTGATAATGATGCGGTGACTCAAACCACAACCTTAACTAGCAAAAATGATATTTCATTAAATGTAAGTGGTACAACTAAGCTTACAGGTGCTGAAATTAAAAGTGAGCAAGGTCAGGTTGATTTAGGTGGTAGCAACGTTCAATTAAATAATATTGAAGGTCATCAATATGAAGCCGGTGCAGATCTTGATCTGAAATCATCTGCAGTTGATTTAGTGAAACAACTTACAGGTGGCGACTTATCATTAAAATCACCTGTTAAAGTTAATGAAACTGTAAATACAAAATCGTCTATTTCTGAAAAATAATAGATACCTCATAAAAGAGTAATGCCTATTCTTTTGTAAGCCAAACCCGCTTGTTATCACAATAAGCGGGTTTTTTATTTATCTGCTTAGATTTCGCTGATCATCCAATAAATTTACACTTCTTTAAGATTTAAATTAAATGCAGAAAATGAGGAATAGAAGGTAATGCATTGAATTAAAAATAGAAAAATACATTTTATCGTAGAAATTAAATCTCTATCGATTTCTTGACCTTCCCCTAATGGTAAAGCCTAAGCTTTATCTTATACCATATTTAAGAGGGGATTTTTGATGAACACTAATACTACGTTGTCCTCTGCCAATCGGTTGAGTTTACCTGTTGAAGGTATGACATGTGCATCATGTGTTGGTCGTGTCGAACGAGCCTTAAAAGCCGTACCACAAATACAAGATGCCGTTGTCAATCTAGCCACTGAACGTGCAGATATTACATTTACAAATACACCCGACCCAATAGTTGCCGTGAGCGCCATTGAAAGTTCAGGTTATAAAGTACCCGAAGAGATAACCGAGCTGGCAATTGAAGAAATGACCTGCGCATCTTGCGTTGGTCGTGTAGAAAAAGCACTAGCTCAAGTACCCGGTGTATTAGAAGCCACAGTAAACCTTGCAACTGAACGCGCTCGGGTACGCCATTTATCAGGCGTAGTATCGATCACGGATTTAGAGGCCGCCGTTGTACACGCAGGCTATAAACCCCGTCGTTTATCTGATGATCCAGCAAATACACGTGATGTAGGTGAAGAGCGTCGTGAAAAAGAGGAACGTTCATTACGCCGCGCATTACTTATCGCCACTATTTTCACATTACCCGTTTTTGTTATTGAAATGGGCTCACACTTTATTCCCGGCGTACATGGTTGGGTTACTCAAACACTGGGGCAACAACTAAACTGGTATATTCAATTTATCCTCGCCACTGTTGTGATGTTTGGCCCTGGTTTACGCTTTTTCCAAAAAGGAATACCAGCGTTATTACGCGGTGCTCCTGATATGAACTCATTAGTGTCTGTTGGTACAGCCGCCGCTTACGGCTATTCAGTAGTATCAACCTTTATTCCTCACGTCTTACCTGCGGGCACAGCCAATATCTATTTTGAAGCCGCTGTTGTGATTGTCACCTTGATCTTGTTAGGAAGAACGCTTGAAGCCAAAGCGAAAGGAAATACATCTCAAGCAATTAAACGGTTAATTGGTTTACAAGCCAAAACAGCGCGAGTTTCTCGTCATGGTGAGACATTGGAAATCCCTCTGGATCAAGTAGTGATGGAAGACATCGTTTTTGTTCGCCCCGGTGAAAAAATACCTGTTGATGGAGAGATTATTGACGGTCACTCTTACGTTGATGAGAGCATGATAACCGGAGAGCCTGTACCTGTATCGAAAGAGATTGGCTCTGATGTTGTGGGTGGAACCATCAATAAAACAGGTGCTTTTAGTTTTAAAGTCACCAAAGTTGGCTCCAATACCGTATTAGCACAAATCATTCGCTTAGTGGAAGAAGCTCAAGGCTCTAAACTTCCTATTCAAGCACTTGTTGATAAAGTCACCATGTGGTTTGTACCTGCGGTTATGTTAGGCGCAACTATCACTTTCTTTATTTGGTTAGCTTTTGGCCCTGAGCCTGCATTAACCTTTGCGCTCATTAATGCCGTTGCCGTATTAATTATTGCCTGTCCATGTGCAATGGGATTAGCAACGCCAACATCCATTATGGTAGGCACAGGTCGTGCCGCAGAATTGGGTATTCTTTTCCGTAAAGGTGAAGCCTTACAAGCCTTACGTGATGTCAATGTTGTTGCTCTTGATAAAACAGGCACATTAACAAAAGGTCGTCCTGAATTAACGGATTTAATTCCAGCAGAAGGTTTTGAATATAACGAAGTCTTACGCCTTGTTGCAGCAATTGAAACTTATTCGGAACACCCTATCGCAGAAGCTATTGTCAATGCAGCTAAAGAGGCTAAATTAACGCTTGCAATGGTTGAAAATTTTGAAGCGGTTCCGGGTTTTGGCGTAAGTGCAACAGTGGGAGGAAGAGCCGTATCTGTTGGTGCTGATCGTTTTATGAAACGACTTGGATTAGATGTCAGTCACTTTATCTCTTCAGCACAGAAACTCGGTGAGCAAGGCAAAAGCCCTCTTTATGCCACTATTGATGGGCGTCTCGCTGCCATTATTGCAGTTGCAGATCCGATTAAAGAAACAACCCCTGAAGCAATCAAAGCTTTACATGATTTAGGTTTGAGAGTTGCCATGATCACCGGTGATAACGAAGCCACAGCAAAAGCGATTGCTAAACAGTTAGGTATTGATGAAATTGCGGCTGAAGTACTTCCTGATGGAAAAATCGAAGCCTTAAAACAATTTAGCCATAAAGGCGCCAAAGTCGCTTTTGTTGGTGATGGTATCAATGATGCTCCGGCACTTGCACAAGCTGATGTTGGGTTAGCGATTGGTACAGGAACCGATGTCGCTATTGAAGCTGCTGATGTGGTGTTAATGTCAGGTGATCTGCGCGGTGTCGTTGATGCAATAGCTTTAAGCCAAGCCACTATTCGCAATATCAAACAAAACTTATTTTGGGCTTTTGCCTATAACGCTTTATTAATTCCTGTCGCGGCTGGCATGCTTTATCCAATTAATGGCATGTTACTTTCACCCATTATTGCCGCCGCCGCAATGGCACTTTCAAGTGTATTTGTATTGGGTAATGCCTTACGACTAAAACGTTTTCAAGCACCAATGAAAACACATTAATAGATTGATTTTCTTTATAGCCAGACTCCAAAGGATCTGGCTCAATATTATAAAGCGACTACTTTATACTTATAGAGAGTGCTTTATTATCCTATAAGGAGGACATAATGAATATTGGTCAAGCAGCAAAAAAGTCCGGTATTTCAAGCAAAATGATCCGTTATTATGAGCAGATTGGTTTAATTCCCAAGGCTATTCGTACTGATTCAGGTTATCGCGATTACACGGATGCAGACGTAGCTTGCTTTCGTTTTATTCGCCATTCTCGAGCGCTTGGTTTTTCGACAGAACAGATATCAACATTGTTGGTTTTATGGAATAACAGAGAACGCGCCAGTGCTGATGTGAAATCTATTGCACTCTCCCACATTGAAGAGCTCAATCATAAAATTGCTGAACTACAACGAATGACAAAAACGCTAGAATATTTAGCGAAAGATTGCCAAGGTGACAACAATCCTGATTGCCCGATTATTGCTGGATTAGTTGAACCCAAGTCAGGCTCTCAAAGTAAAACAACCAAAAGTCACCTTTCCCACCTTCGCTCTTCAATTTAGTTTTTCTATCAACCATAAAAAAATCCCGCTTATTACTAAGCGGGATTTTCTTGTTCAACGAAAGGTTAAATAACCATTGTCATCAATGGATAAATTAACCTAACTGACCATGACAATGCTTAAATTTCTTACCCGATCCACAAGGGCATGGTTCGTTACGACCCACTTTTTTACCTGCGGCGACTTGACCATCTACGGCTGACATTTGAGACTCTTTTGTCACTTCATGACTTAATTGCTGTTGTTTAGCTAAACGTTCTGCTTCTTCACGACGGCGACGTTCTAACTCTTCAACTTCTTCTGGTAAACGAACTTGTACTTTGCTTAGCGTGCTAATCACTTCATATTTCAGTGATTCCAACATATTAGCAAACATAGCGAACGACTCACGTTTGTACTCTTGTTTTGGATCTTTTTGTGCATAACCACGTAAGTGGATACCTTGACGTAAATAATCCATTGCAGCCAAGTGCTCTTTCCACAATGAATCCAGCGTTTGTAACATCACGCCTTTTTCAAAGTTACGCATCATTTCAGCGCTAACGATCTCTTCTTTCGCTTTATAAACTTCGATAGATTTTTCTAAAATACGCTCACGTAACGTTTCTTCGTGTAATTCAGGCTCTTTATCTAACCACTCTTTGATTGGTAAATTTAAATCAAAGTCTTTTTGTAGACATGCCGTTAAGCCTTCGATATCCCACATTTCTTCCAATGATTGAGGTGGAATATAGTTATCAATCATTGAAGTGAATACGTCTTGACGAATGCTATCAA
The DNA here is from genome assembly GCF_003144325.1 of Proteus terrae. Classification (GTDB taxonomy): domain Bacteria; phylum Pseudomonadota; class Gammaproteobacteria; order Enterobacterales; family Enterobacteriaceae; genus Proteus; species Proteus terrae. Next base: position 307,108 of record NZ_PENS01000002.1, on the reverse strand, counting down.
TAGTTTCGCTTACGTCTGCCACATCCAGTAATTCGTTACGCTGAGTATAGATTGCACGACGTTGGTCATTTGCTACGTCATCATATTCAAGCAGTTGCTTACGAATATCAAAGTTGCGGTTTTCTACTTTACGCTGTGCGTTTGCAATCGCTTTGGTTACCCAAGGGTGCTCAATCGCTTCGGTTTCATTCATACCTAATTTACGCATCATGCCAGACACTTTGTCTGAAGCAAAAATACGCATTAAGGAGTCTTCCATAGATAAATAGAAACGAGAAGAACCTTCATCACCTTGACGACCCGCACGACCACGTAACTGGTTATCAATACGACGAGATTCGTGACGTTCAGTACCAATGATATGTAAACCACCTGATGCTAATACTGCATCATGGCGCTCTTTCCATTTAGCTTTGATTTCTTCGATTTGCTCTTCTGTTGGCTCTTCAAGTTTAGCCACTTCAGTTTGCCAGCTACCCCCTAACACGATATCAGTACCACGACCTGCCATGTTAGTTGCAATAGTTACCGCTGAAGGTAAACCTGCGTTAGCAATGATGTCCGCTTCCATTGCGTGGAATTTCGCATTCAGCACGTTATGGTGAACATTCGCTTTAGTCAGCGCTTTAGAAATTTCTTCTGATTTTTCAATTGAAATGGTACCCACAAGAACAGGCTGACCATTTTGAGTACGCTCGCGAATATCTTCAATAATGGCGGCAAATTTACCTTGCTCATTCATATAGACTAAGTCAGGTAGATCTTTACGTACCATTGGGCGGTTAGTTGGGATAACAATGGTTTCTAAGCGATAGATAGAGTTAAATTCAAACGCTTCAGTATCCGCAGTACCGGTCATCCCTGCTAATTTTTCGTATAAACGGAAATAGTTTTGGAATGTGATTGACGCTAATGTTTGGTTCTCATTTTGGATCTTCACACCTTCTTTTGCTTCAACCGCTTGGTGTAAACCATCAGACCAACGACGACCTTGCATTGTACGACCCGTGTGTTCGTCAACAATGATAACTTCGCCATCTTTGACAATGTAATCAACGTCTTTGGTAAATAGCGCATGAGCACGTAATGCTGCTGTCACATGGTGCATTAACATAATGTTAGCCGGTGAGTATAAAGACTCTCCTTCTTTCATCATGCCAGCATCTGCTAATAATCCTTCAATTTTAACCAAACCGCGTTCTGTGATATTCACTTGACGTGTTTTTTCATCAACAGAGTAATCGCCTTCACCTTGGAAAGTATCTGAGTCTTCTTTTTCTTGAGAAATCAAGTGAGGGATCACTTTATTCATTTGAATATAAAGCTCAGAACTATCTTCTGCTGGACCTGAAATGATCAGCGGAGTACGCGCTTCATCGATTAAGATTGAGTCGACCTCATCCACTAAAGCATAGTGTAATTTACGTTGAACACGTTCTTGTGGGCTAAATGCCATGTTGTCACGCAGGTAGTCGAAACCAAATTCGTTGTTCGTACCATAAGTGATATCAGCATTATAGGCTTCGCGTTTTACTGGTGGCGCCATATTTGGCAAGTTGATACCAACGCTTAAACCCAAGAATTCAAACAGAGGACGGTTATTTTCGGCATCACGTTGTGCTAGATAGTCATTGACGGTAACAACGTGAACCCCTTTACCTGATAACGCATTTAAATATGCTGGTAATGTTGCAGTTAATGTTTTACCTTCACCTGTACGCATCTCAGCAATACAACGTTCATTTAGCACCATACCACCGATTAACTGCACATCGAAGTGGCGCATACCAAAGACACGCTTACTTGCTTCACGTACGGTTGCAAATGCTTCAGGTAAAATATCTTCTTCTTTTTCACCGTTCTTTAAACGCTCACGAAATTCATTTGTTTTCGCTTTTAGCTCATCATCAGTCAGCTTTTCAAATTCTGGTTCTAATTTATTAATTTCACCAACAACTTTACGCATACGACGGATTGTACGATCATTACGACTACCAAAAATTTTGGTTACAATTTTACCTAACATAAATCTTTATTCTCATTTATGGCGTGAAACGCCGAAAAAAGCCTCTGTATCTATCAATAAACAGAGATAATCATAATCTTATTAGATTAAGTGACTCATTAAGCTGTTAGGTAAGGCCCTGCGCGAATGCCACGGATTTGTGCAAGCCATAATCCGGTATGATAGGAATTTGTATTCTGTACTAAAACATAGCCAGAAAGAGGAAGGTTGCTTAGTGCTGATGATGGAGTTTCTGTTAATAAGGCATACAGAGTATCAAGCATAACCTCTGCAACATTAGAAACAGGTAACGGTTCATCTTTGGCTTTAACCATCAATTCAGGCGAATTAATGGTGAATGCAAAAGAGAGCTGTTTAATCACATTTTTTACTGCGTGTTGCTGCCAGTAATTAAAGGTGAAGGATGAAGCAGGATTCTGTACACTTTGACGTAAGAATAAGTTATCAAACGCAATAAGTGCCTGACTTTGACGGTTTTGAGATAAAGGGGTATCAGTTTGCTGTGGATTTTCGGCATGAGCAGACAACAGCGAAGGTATTCCAATACCTGCTGCTACCATCCCTAAAAGCAGATGCGACCAAAAATATCGCCTGCCAAACTGTCGCCAAAAACTTATAATGCTCATTAACCTTCGTTGCTCATTAATCTTTATTTTGTGGAGTCAAAATCTATGCGGGATAGTTACCCACAATCATTGGAAAAAATCTTCATTGAACTTGAAGGTTCCAATAAAAGTACATTACAACTTATACAACAGCGTGCAACGATTTTACTAAAATTAAATCGCGCCGTCATGGCTCTTTTACCCGTTCCTTTACGAGATAAGTGCCGTGTCGCAAATTATCGCAGTGCTATTTTAATTATTGAAGTTGCAAACGCAAGTTGGTTAACGCGTTTACGTTATGAAACCCCATCATTACTTTCTGCATTGAGACAAGAAATTTTACCATCCTTATCCTCAATAGACATCAAAATAAATCCGTCTTTGGGAATAAAACAGGAAAAAAGATCTTTAATATCATCATTAAAAGAGCAAGAGCCTATAAAGAGACGCCACTTAAGTTTAGAAAGCGCACAATCATTGAAGTATTTGGCAGAGAAAAGCCCGAAGAAATTAAGAGAGAGATTAGAGCGGTTGGCTGCACTTGCCGGAGAGAGTACAAGTGCAACCAAAGATGAACGCTAATTAGAGATAATTAACGCGCTTTCCTTCGCAGGAATTAAGCAAAGACCATTGAGGGAGCTTTGAATGCCACAGGCATTTGCGCTTCGTCTTCAAATGTGACGAATTCCCACGCAGATTCTTTTGCTAATACAGCTTGGAGCAATTTATTGTTCAGTGCGTGACCTGATTTAAACGCGGTGAATTCACCAATAATGTTATAGCCACACATAAATAAATCACCGATTGCATCCAACATTTTGTGACGAACGAATTCATCTTCAAAACGCAGGCCATCGTCGTTGAGAACACGATAGTCATCAACTACGATTGCGCAATCGAAGCTTCCGCCTAAACACAATCCTTTAGATTGCAGGTATTCGATATCACGCATAAATCCAAAAGTACGAGCACGACTGATTTGGCTCATAAAAGACTCAGCGGAGAAATCTAATTTATAACGTTGTGTACTTGCATCAATGGCAGGGTGATTAAAATCGATAGTAAAATCTAATTTAAACCCGTTGTATGGACGCATTTCTGCCCATTTGTCGCCATCTTCTACACGTACTGTTTCTTTGATGCGAATGAATTTCTTCGCAGTACGAAGTTCTTCGATGCCTGCATCAAGTAACAAGAAAACAAAAGGTGCTGCACTTCCATCCATAATTGGAATTTCAGGTGCATTCACTTCAATTACGATATTATCAATGCCTAAACCAGCCAGTGCTGCGTTTAAATGCTCAACGGTTGATATACGCACATCGTCTTCGTTAACTAAGCAAGTACATAACATAGTATCACGAACTGATTTTGCGTCTGCTGGAAAATCCACCGGTGGATTTAAGTCAGTACGACGGTAGATGACCCCAGTGTTTGCTGGCGCCGGACGCATTGTAAGCGTAACTTTTTTACCCGTGTGAAGGCCCACACCAGTTGCTTGTACAATTCGTTTTAATGTCCGTTGTTTGATCATCATTTTATCTCGCAATGTTATCCGTCCTACCAATCATTATACTTATAATTGGCAGGACAGTTTAGCACAAAAAGCGGAGATGCCAATCTTTTTGGCGATTAATCAGCCTGTTTTCTCAGGAATGCAGGGATATCTAAATAATCCGGTTCTTTGTTTGCCTGAGTAGATTGTTCGTTAACGGCTTTTGCAGCTGGCTTACTTTCTTCTACGGCAGAGAAAGAAGACATGCTATTTTGCATTTGCTGGTAACGATTCTCCATTGCGCTTTGCTGATTCTGTTTATTAGTTACCAGCGTAATCTCTGGACGTTTGTCCATACCAATACCTGTTGCAACCACAGTCACACGCAATTCATCATTCATTTCTGGGTCAAGGGATGTACCGATAACCACTGTCGCATTATCTGATGCAAATGCACGAATGGTATTACCCACTGTTTCAAATTCATCAAGACGTAAGTCAAAGCCTGCTGTAATGTTGACTAACACACCACGAGCGCCAGATAAGTCGATGTCTTCCAATAATGGACTTGAAATCGCCATCTCTGCTGCTTCTTCAGCACGATCTTCGCCTTTCGCAGCACCAGAGCCCATCATGGCATAACCCATTTCAGACATCACAGTTCTTACGTCAGCAAAGTCAACGTTCATTAAACCTGGGCGAGTAATTAGTTCAGCGATACCTTGAACTGCACCTTTTAATACATCATTAGCTGCACCAAATGCATCTAATAATGAAATGCCACGACCAAGTACTTTTAATAATTTGTCATTTGGAATAGTGATTAATGAGTCAACATGTTTTGATAACTCAGTAATACCTTGTTCCGCAAATGCCATACGTTTTTTGCCTTCAAAATTAAAAGGCTTAGTTACTACAGCAACGGTCAAAATGCCTAATTCTTTAGCCACTTCTGCAACAACAGGCGCAGCACCAGTACCAGTACCACCGCCCATACCTGCTGCGATAAAGACCATATCGGCACCTTCAAGTGCTGCACGTAACCCTTCGCGGTCTTCCTCAGCAGCATTACGGCCCACTTCAGGATTTGCACCTGCACCTAAGCCTTTCGTAATGGCATTACCAATTTGAATAGTCTGTCCGACCGCTGTTTTACGTAGCGCTTGAGCATCCGTATTGACTGCAAAGAAATCTACACCTTCAATACGTTCACGAACCATGTGCTCAACCGCATTACCGCCGCCGCCACCAACGCCGATGACTTTGATCACCGCATCGTTGGTTAATTCCATAGGTTCAAACATAATTTCTCTCCGTTTTGTGCCTTCTCAGGGCCGCTTGCTCAAACGACCTCTTTTTAAATTTGTCTGATTATTAAAACTCTCTTTTTAGCCAACCAGTGAGTTTCTTAAATAAACCACCGACAGCAGAGCGTTTCTCGGTTTCAGTTTCCTCACCAAAGTGAGATTCTTTACCGTAATGCAAGAGCCCAACAGCTGTTGAGTAGTAGGGATCCTGCGCATAATCTGTTAGCCCGGTAATATTTAACGGTTTACCGATCCGTACTTGCGTGTGGAAAACACGTTGAGCACATTCAACAAGTCCATCAATCTGTGCAGCACCACCTGTTAGCACGATACCTGCGGCTAAATGATGCTTAATCCCTTGCTGACGTAACTGTTCTTGAACTTTTAAAATCTCTTCATTAACAAGATTGAGCAATTCGGTATAACGAGGCTCAATCACCTCAGCAAGAGTTTGTCGTTGCAGACTTCTTGGTGGCCTGCCTCCGACACTTGGAACCTCAACATTTTCATCTTTACCAACTAAAGAACCTAATGCACAACCATGGCGAACTTTGATAGCTTCTGCATCATTTGGCGGTGTGCCAAAAGCGTAAGCGATATCGCTGGTTACAACATTGCCTGCATAAGGAATAACGCGGGTATGTCTTAATGCTCCACCGGTATAAATAGCGATATCCATTGTACCGCCACCAATATCAACAACACACACACCTAATTCACGTTCATCTTCTGTTAATACAGCGAAACTTGAAGCGAGCCCCGCAAAAATCAGTTGATCCACTTTTAACCCACAGCGTTCAACTGCTTTTACAATATTCTTTGCCATATCGTTATGGCAGGTAATTAAATGAACTTTAGCCTGCATACGCACGCCCGATAATCCAACTGGGTTTTTGATCCCTTCTTGATAATCAATGGCATACTCTTGCGGTATAACGTGTAAAACACGGTGTTCATCTTTTACTTTGACGGATTTCGCGGTATGTACCACGCTATCAACATCATCTTGAGTTACTTCTTCTTCTGAAATTGGCACCATACCAATCTCATTTTGGCAACTGATATGCTTGCCTGATAACGCCAAATATACTGAAGATATTTGACAGTCAGCCATTAATTCAGCCTGATCTACCGCCCGTTGCACGCATTTTACGACGGATTCGAGATCGTTAACGCCACCTTTATCCATGCCCCGAGATGGACAACTTCCCACCCCGATAATATTCACTACACCATCAGGCAGGATCTCACCGACAAGGGTGGCTACTTTGGCCGTACCAATCTCAAGACCAACTACTAATTTTCTGTCCGTCGCTTTGATCATTATTGTTCTGCCTTCGCCTTCATCGTGTCATCTGCCACGTCTTGTTTATTCATTCTCAAGTAATAAAGGAGCCCATCCGACTGCACCACCACTGTCATAACGCAGATCCACGTAATCAACTCGTTTATCCGTTTGTTGTTGCAGTATCGGATACAACTCAATAAAGCGAGCGATCCGTTTTTCGTTATCCTTACGACCTAACTCCAATCGGACATCATTGTCTAAAACTAATTGCCATCCTTGACGGGCAGACATTGACGCTGCTTTTAAATTCAGGTTACTTGCAAGAAGCTGATCTCTCATTGTGATATAACCTGACAACACCATTTTTTCACTTCCTTGTGGGCCATATAACAAAGGATAACTTCCTTTGGTTTCCAACTGCGTTGGCAGACTGAAAACACGCCCTTCTTTATCAAGAAAGTAAGTATCATTCCAACGAGTAAAGGGAACATACTCTACCAGATGGATTTTAAGTTCATCAGGCCACTGTTTACGAACAGTGACTTGCCTAATCCATGGCATGCGTTCAATTTGTTGCTGAATAATATTCACATCCTGTGTCATAAATGTGCCCGGCTGTCCTAAAGACAAAATGGCCTGACGCACATCATCATTCGTTGTGTAATGGCGCTCGCCTGTTAATACAAGTTTTGATATTGGCAGACGATTTGCGTCTTTCATCCAATTAACCACTTGTATTCCACCCCAAACGATGGTGGCAATCACACATAAGAAAAAGATTAATCCTGATAAATAAGTACCATTACTTGGTCTGTCAGAATGTTGCTTCTCTTTATGTTCTTTTATATTTAGCGCTGCTTGTGACATATTAACCCACTAACTCCTGAGCAACGTTTAAACAAGAGAATCGCCCATCCTTTTGTCCGATATTCCAGCGATTAATACTTTTCCTACATATATATACTTTATGAACACTTTTAGATTTGATAATTAAATCACTAAATTGTTCAATCTGTTGAGAATTATTTACTTTAAAAGAAGAAATAGCGAATTTTTCTGCATTTTTCTTACTTTTTAACTGAAATTTTTTCTCAACACAGATTTGAGCAAGCGAATTCCCGATCATTTTTTTCGCCAATACAGTGTTACTTTCTTCATAACACCCCATCATTACAGTTAGTTTATTGACTATTTCACCATAAATGATGTTCACTTGCTCAAACATCCGTCTTAATCCTCGCTGAAAGATGGCTGTAATTTCGTATCTGCTAAGCGACGCGCTATTTTACCAATATTTCCAGCACCTTGAACTAAAACAAGATCATTATCTGTTAATACACCCGCTAATATTGATGAAATATTATCCACATCAGAAACCCAGATAGGATCTAGCTTCCCACGTTGGCGAATTGTTCGACAAAGTGAGCGACTGTCAGCACCAGCAATAGGCGCTTCCCCAGCAGAATAAACTTCTGTTAATAATAAAATATCAACTTGATTGAGAACAGTGGCAAAATCTTCATATAAATCACGAGTACGTGTATAGCGATGAGGTTGGAAAATCATCACTAGACGTTTGTCTGGCCATCCTGCTCTCGCTGCTTTAATCGTTGCATCAACTTCTGTTGGATGATGACCATAATCATCCACTAGCATGACTTCACCTTCTTGGCCATTAACATGCTCAAGACCATAGTTACCTAAGAAGTCGAAACGACGTCCAGTACCTTGGAAGTTAAGTAATGCGGCTAAAATATGTTCGTCAGCAATGCCTTCTTCTGTGGCTACAGCAACCGCGGCCGTCGCATTCAATGCGTTATGGCGACCAGGTGCGTTTAAGACAACTTGTAAATCTGGCATACCTTCACGAGAAATAGTGAAAAAGCCCTGAGCACCTTTTTGTTCATAATGTGTAATACGAACATCCGCATCTTCACTAAAGCCATAAGTTGTAATGTAACGACCCACTTTAGGAATAATCGAACGGATCACATCATCATCCAGACACATCACAGCACGACCATAGAATGGTAAATTGTGCAAAAAGGTAATAAACGTCTCTTTTAGATTGTCAAAATTACCGTGATATGTGTCCATATGGTCTGCTTCGATATTCGTAACAACAGCAACCATTGGTTGTAAATGTAAAAACGATGCATCGCTTTCATCTGCTTCAGCAATTAAATAACGACTGCAACCTAAACGAGCATGCGTACCAGCCGATTTAACAAGCCCACCATTAACAAAAGTAGGATCCAAACCCGCTTGCGCATAAATGTTTGAAATCATCGCTGTTGTCGTGGTTTTACCATGAGTTCCAGCAATCGCAACGCCATGACGATAACGCATCAATTCAGCCAGCATTTCAGCACGACGGATAACGGGAATACGCGCTTCTCTTGCTGCAATAATCTCAGGGTTTTCAGCACTGATTGCTGTCGAAACCACAACAACACTTGCGCCACGAATATTTTCAGGGCGATGATTAAAATAGATTGTTGCGCCTAAGGCAACGAGCTGTTGTGTGACTACATTTGGTGCTAAATCAGAACCGCTGATTTTATAACCTTCGTTAGCCAGCACTTCAGCAATTCCCCCCATACCCGCACCACCGATGCCGATAAAGTGAATATGCTTAACTTTTCTCATTTCAGGCACAAACGATCTTAATTTTGCCAGTTGTTGTGTATTCACTATTTACTTCTTCACTCTAAGTTAATGGTTACAAGTTACGTTTATTTTTTTGCCACTTCGATTATCACATTTGCTACGCGCTCTGTGGCATCCGTAATCGCAACACTTTTTGCTTTCTCTGCCATTGCTAACAAAGTTTCTCTATCCCAATTTTTCAGGGTTTGTGCAATGACTTCTGGAGTTAAATCATTTTGCTCGATAATTCGTGCGGCACCCGCTTTTTCTAGCGGTAGTGCATTCCAATATTGCTGTCTATCTTTGTGCTGGAAAGGAACAAAAATAGCGGGTAATCCCGCTGCGGCAATTTCACTGACGGTTAATGCACCTGAACGACACACCACAACATCAGCCCATTGGTAAGCTTGCGCTATATCATCAATAAATTCAGTAACTTTATATTCAGATTTAACTGAATTTTTTGCTAATTCGTTCTGATAGCGTGTTTTTGTATCACTTTCGCCACCTTTTCCTGCTTGATGCCAGATTGTAACATGTTCACCTAACAAACCTGCAACTACAGGTAAGGTGTGATTTAAAATTCTAGCGCCTTGGCTACCACCAATAATCAGTACACGGATAGACCCTGTTCTCTCTTTTAATCGTACTGAAGGTGCTTCAAGTGCCAATACATCTTCACGAACAGGATTTCCAACAACAGGTGCTTTAGGAAATGCCCCCGGAAAAGCCTGTAACACACGTTTCGCAATTTTAGATAACCAACGATTGGTTAATCCAGCGATACCATTTTGCTCATGCAAAATAACAGGGATCCCACACATCCAAGCAGCAACACCGCCCGGACCTGAAACATAGCCACCCATACCAAGTACAGCATCTGGCTGATAGCGCTTCATAATGGCACGAGCTTGGAAAATCGCTTTAATAATACGAATAGGTGCTGCGATTAACGCTTTAATCCCTTTACCACGTAAGCCTGAGATACGAATAAATTCAATTTCGATACCATGTTTAGGTACTAAATCGGCTTCCATTCTATCCGCCGTTCCTAACCATCGAATTTCCCAACCTTGGGATTGTAGATAATGAGCAACAGCCAGTCCTGGGAATACATGCCCCCCAGTACCACCAGCCATAACCATTAAACGGCGTCTACGCTCGCTCATTTCGGGCTCCTTACAAACGCCTGAGCTTGTGCTAGACGTGTTTCATAATCAATTCGTAATAACATCACGATGGCGGTTGACATAATAATCAAGCTCGAACCACCGTAACTAATAAGAGGAAGGGTTAATCCCTTTGTTGGCAACATGCCTGCCGCTGCGCCTACATTGACCAATGATTGGAATGTAAACCATATCCCGATAGAGCAAGCTAAAAAGCCTGAAAAACGTTGATCTAGGATCAGCGCACGTCGCCCAATTTGCATCGCACGAAAAGCGATGAAGAATACCATTAAAAGCACTAAAACCACACCGATATAACCAAGTTCTTCAGCAAGAATAGAGAAAATAAAGTCGGTATGCGCTTCAGGTAAATATTCTAATTTTTGTACTGAGTTTCCTAAACCTTGTCCCAGTAAATCCCCACGGCCAAAAGCCATTAGAGATTGTGTAAGCTGATAACCGCTACCAAAGGGATCTTCCCAAGGCTCTAAGAAAGAAGTAATGCGTCGAACACGGTAAGGTTCAACGATAATCAACATAACAACAGCTGCAATTCCTGAGCCGATGATAGCTAAGAATTGCCAAATTTTAGCGCCCGCTAAAAATAACAACGCTAATGTTGTGACGAATAAAACCACAACCGTTCCTAAGTCTGGCTGTAATAACAATAAAACAGCCAGTATTAACATCACCCCCATCGGCTTACAGAAACCCCAAAAGTTGTTTCTAACTTCTTCAACTTTTCGAACTAAATAACTCGATAGATAGCAAAACAGTGCGAGTTTTGATAATTCAGCAGGCTGGAAATTAAATGGCCCCACTGCAATCCAGCGTGAAGCACCATTAACCGAACTTCCGACACCTAATACCACCAATAAAAGGAGTATCGAGCCAAACAGCATTAAGCTGCTATAACGTTGCCAAATTGCCATAGGGATGCGCATGGTGATTAACGCAATACAAAATGCGACAACGATATAGATACCATCACGTTTCGCAAATAAGAAAGGATCTTCTGCAAGACGTTGACCTACTGGCATTGAAGCCGATGTCACCATAACAAAGCCGACAACCGCTAATCCGAAAGTAAACCAGAGCAAAGTGCGATCATACGGCACAAATGCCGTATTCTCAGTTTGATAACTGCCCACTAGCCACTGTTTTAATCTTCGCATTGCGAATATGCTCATCAGCCAAGCTCCCTTGCTAAACGTGCAAATTCATCACCACGCTGCTCAAAACATTTAAACTGATCTAAGCTTGCACATGCAGGAGAGAGCAACACCATATCTCCTGATTTTACAGTCGGTGCCAAGGCTCGCATGGCTTCTTCCATTGTCACTGTTAATAAAGAGACATCTGGTCGTAGATTTGCCAATGCTTGTCCATCTTGTCCAAAACAGTACAGACGAATATTGTCACCGCTGATATAAGGCAATAAAGAAGAGAAGTCAGCCGATTTCCCGTCACCACCTAATAAAAGGTGTAATGTACCTTCAACTTCAAGCCCTCGTAATGCTGCTTCTGTGCTTCCCACATTGGTCGCTTTCGAGTCATTTATCCAACGTACATTTTGATGTGAATAAACTAATTGAAAACGATGAGCAAGACCGTGATACGTTTTCAGTACCTCAGTTGCTGCTTTACGAGAAATACCCACTGCGTCAGTAAGTGCTAATGCCGCTAATGCATTCGTATAGTTATGCTGTCCTGACAGATACATTTCAGCCATTGAAAGGACTTTCTCACCTTTCACTTTTAAAATGCGATTTGTGTTATCAAGCTGATAATCACCTTGTCCAACACCAAAACTAACACAGCGATTATCTTTACCTGCTAAAGGTAGCGTTAATACATCATCTTCGTTATAAACGCAGGTTTTAGCGTTATCGTAGATACGCAGTTTTGCTTCACGATATTGCTCTAATCCCAACGGATAGCGATTCATATGATCTTCGCTAATATTTAATACCGTTGCAGCCGCGGCTTGTAAGCTATAAGTCGTTTCCAACTGAAAGCTTGATAGCTCTAATACATATAAATCATAAGGCTCGGTTAATAAGGTCAGCGCTGGAACACCAATATTGCCACCGACTCCAACGCGAATACCATCCGCACTTGCCATTTCACCCACTAGCGTTGTCACAGTGCTTTTACCGTTAGATCCAGTAATCGCAACAATAGGTGCTTTGGCTTCACGGCAAAACAGTTCGATATCACCGACAATTTCAACACCATGATTTGCCGCTTCAACAAGCGCGGGTGTTGAAAGTGCGATGCCAGGGCTTGAGATAATTAAATCTGCATCATTAAGCCATGCTTGATGAAAACTGCCTGTATGATATTCGACGTCAGCAGGAAGCTTATCTAAGCCTCCTGGTTTTTGGCGTGTATCAATAACCTTAGGTGTAACACCTTGGCGGATAAAAAAGTCAACGCAGGAAAGGCCTGTTATTCCAAGCCCAACAACAACCACTTTTTTTCCCTGATAATTTGCCATCTTAACGTACCTTTAATGTCGCCAGACCAATAAGCACTAACATCAGTGAGATGATCCAGAAACGGACAATAACACGAGGTTCAGGCCAGCCTTTTAATTCATAATGGTGATGAATTGGAGCCATACGGAAAATACGCTGACCACGCAACTTAAATGAGCCGACTTGTAAAATAACGGAGAGTGTTTCAACTACGAACACACCGCCCATAATGACTAATAAGAATTCTTGGCGTAATAACACCGCAATCGTTCCTAATGCACCACCTAAGGCAAGAGAGCCTACATCACCCATAAATACTTGAGCTGGGTAAGTATTAAACCAAAGGAAGCCTAAGCCCGCACCAACGATAGCGGTACAGACAATCACTAATTCACCCGCATGCATCAAGTAAGGAATTTTTAAGTAGCTTGCAAAATTAACGTTACCTGTCGCCCATGCGACTAATGCAAAACCAGCGGCAACAAAAACAGTTGGCATAATGGCTAAACCATCTAAACCATCCGTTAAGTTAACGGCGTTACTTGTTCCCACAATGACGAAATAAGCCAGTAAAATATAAAGCATGCCTAATTGAGGCATGACATCTTTAAAGAATGGAACGACTAACTGTGTTGCTGGTGTATCTTTGCCAATGGCATACATACTAAATGCCACAACAAGTGCTAATACGGATTGCCAGAAATATTTCCAACGTGCGATTAAGCCTTTGGTATCTTTACGAACAACTTTGCGATAATCATCAACAAACCCAATTACGCCGTAGCCAATTAAAACCAGCAATACACACCAAACGTAAGGGTTATCTAATCTTGCCCATAATAGTGTAGAGATGGAGATAGAGAACAGGATCATAATCCCGCCCATTGTTGGTGTACCACGTTTACTAAAGTGCGACTCAGGTCCTTCACTACGAACCACTTGTCCAATCTGCATTTTTTGTAACCATGCGATGAGATGAGGCCCCATCCACAAAGCAATAATTAATGCCGTCAATAAACCAACAATCGCCCTGAATGTCAGATAAGAAAACACATTAAAAAATGTATGATATTTAACCAAATATTCGGCTAGCCAAACTAACATTCAAAGCACTCCTTTAATGCGTTCACGATATCTTCCATCGCGGAGCTTCGTGAACCTTTTACTAAAACTGAAACAACATCATGCTGCTGTAATAATGGAATTAATTGAGCAAGTAAGTCGGCTTTAAATGCAAAATGCTGACCACCTTGATTTTCATCACTAATAAAATGACTGTGATGCCCAACAGTAAAGACACTATCAATACCAACACTGTGAGCAAAACGACCAACATCGCGATGGCATTTTTCTGAATCTTTACCTAATTCAGCCATATCCCCAGCGACAAAAATTTTATATCCCGGTAATTGAGAGAGCACTTGTAAGCCCGCAATCATCGAACCATCATTCGCATTGTAAGTGTCATCTAACACCATCTTTCCTGAAGTTAACTCAACAGGATACAATCTTCCTGGTACCGCTTTTAATGTCGATAAGCCAAGGCGAATATCTTCAAGCGTTGCCCCAGCAGATAACGCAAGTGCACTTGCAGCTAACGCATTCGCAATATTATGGCGCCCCGGCAATGGAAGAGTGACATCAACACAACCTTCTGGTGTGTGTAAGGTGAAATTTGTAATGAATTGCTTAACAACGATATCTGTAGGATAAAAATCTGCGTTGCTTTGTGCGGATAAAGAGAACGACCATTGTGTTTGGCGCGCATTTAAATGATGTTGCCACAGAGGTAAGTCATTACTATCAAGATTAATAATGGCTGTACCTTGCTCTTTTAAGTGCGAAAAGATTTCGCCTTTAGCTTGAGCAATACCTTCCAGTGAGCCGAAACCTTCAATATGTGCAGAAAAGAGGTTGTTTACCAATGCTACATCTGGTTTTACCATATTTACGGTATAGGCGATTTCACCGATATGGTTTGCACCCAATTCGATAACTGCAAAACGGTGTTCAGGTGTTAAACGAAAAAGCGTTAAAGGTACGCCAATATCGTTATTTAAATTGCCATGCGTATATAAGGTTTCACCGCAGTGACGCAAAATAGAAGCGGTCATCTCTTTAACGGAAGTTTTTCCAGAAGAGCCTGTCAGCGCAACAATCTTAGCATGACTTAGCGAGCGAATATGTGTTGCTATTTCCCCCATTGCGAGATGGGTATCTTTCACAATGATTTGCGGGCAATCAACATCAATCTCACGATTAACTAAAACTGCGACAGCGCCCTTTTCTTTTACATCAGCAATAAAATCATGAGCATCAAAACGCTCACCCGCTAATGCAATAAACAGGCAATCTCCATCAATTTTACGGCTATCCGTTGAAATCGATTTGATGATAAGTTGATCCACTTGGCTTTGAGCGATATGGCTCAATGTGCCTTTGGTAACTTGTGCAATATTTTCTAAAGATAGAGGGATCATGCCATCACCCCCAATAACCGAGCAACGGTTAATCTATCTGAATAATCAAGACGACGAGAGCCAACCAACTGATAATCTTCATGCCCTTTACCTGCGACTAAAATCATATCATTGGCATCTGCTTGCATAATCACGTTAGTGACTGCTTCAGCACGGCCTTCAATAGCAATCGCACGCCCCGGATCCATTAAGCCTGAAAGAATATCTTGGATAATCTCTTGAGGCTCTTCGCTACGCGGGTTGTCATCAGTGATGATAACTTTATCAGCCAGCTCTTCTGCGACCGCACCCATTAGTGGGCGCTTACCTTTATCTCTATCTCCGCCACAACCAAATACACACCAAAGCTTACCTGTGCAGTGTAAACGAGCAGCTTGAAGAGCCTTCTCTAAAGCATCTGGAGTATGAGCATAATCGACAATAACTGTAGGACGATTATCCGCGCTAAACACTTCCATGCGACCACAAACAGGTGTGAGTGCAGATGAAGCATTAATCACAGCACTTAATGGGTATCCTAATGCCAATAATGTTGCTAAAGCACACAAGAGGTTACTGACATTAAAAGCCCCCATTAGTGGGCTTTCAATTTCACCATCACCCCAGCTAGAACTAAAGTGAATGGTTGCGCCTGCGTCGTGATAATTAATATGGGTTGTTTTAACAAAACGGCCTTGCCAATTTTGTGGCAATTTATTTTCCATTGTTACTGCAACAGCATCAGGTAAACGAGACAGCCATTTTAGACCAACAGCATCATCTGCATTGATGATTTTCTCACCACTTTGATGCGTGGAAAACAGTAACCATTTTGCTTCTTCGTAATTTGCCATATCACCATGATAATCAAGATGATCTCGGCTTAAATTCGTAAATACACTCGCCACAAAAGGCAACGCACTGACACGACCTTGAACTAAACCATGAGAAGAAACTTCCATAGCCGTCAATGTCGCACCTTGATTTAATAATTGTTGTAACTCTAATTGAATATCAACCGCTGATCCGGTGGTGTTCATCGCAGGAACAACATGACCTAAAAGTCCGTTACCTACTGTTCCCATCACAGCACTGGTTTCACCCAAACCTTGTGCCCACTGTGCTAACAATTGTGTTGTTGTCGTTTTTCCGTTAGTCCCAGTAACACCAATCAGTTTCAGTTTTTCCGCAGGCTGATGATAGAAATGCCCAGCTAATTTTGATAGCTCTGCATTAAGATTATTAATATAAATAACTGGAATACCGTGACTTTCACGGATTTCACCATGCGTTGCAACATCTTGTGCTTCCGCTAATACCGCAGAAACACCCTGAGCAATTGCTTGAGGAATATAGCGTCTACCATCAGTTTCATGACCTTTAATGGCGATAAAAAGATCACCGCTCGCCGCTTTTCGGCTGTCGAGTGTCATGTCTTTGAGCATCAATGACGGTGCTTGTATCCCGAGTGCCCCTAATAGGTCACTTAAATTAGGATCGGCCACTTGTATCCTCTTCTTTTTTAATTACAAATTCATTTTTATCGTCTGGCGTCAATGCATCAGGTTCTACGTTCATTGTACGTAAAACTGCGCCCATGATTGTACCAAACACCGGTGCGGATACTGCGCCTCCATAGTACTTACCTGCTTTAGGTTCATTGATTATCACAACCAACGCAAAGCGAGGACTACTTGCAGGTGCGACACCCGCCGCATAAGAAATATATTGATTGATATATTTTCCGTCAGGCCCTACTTTTTTCGCTGTCCCTGTTTTAATCGCAACACGATAACCTTTAATTGCCGCACTCACACCACCACCACCGGGCAATGCAACGCTTTCCATCATATGCACGACAGTTTTCATCACAGGTTCTGGGAAGACACGTGTTCCTGGTACAGGAGGATCAACTTTTGTAATAGAGAGAGGACGATAAATGCCAAAACTACCAATCGTTGCATAGACACGCGCCAACTGTAACGGTGTTACCATTAGCCCATATCCGAATGAGAAGGTGGCCCTTTCAAGATCGGACCACCGTTGTTTTTTTATTGGAAATATGCCACTACTTTCGCCAACCAGCCCCAAGTTGGTTGGCTTCCCGAATCCAAATCGTGAATATACATCCACAAGTTCAGATGCAGGCATCGCTAACGCCAGTCGTGAAACACCAACGTTACTCGATTTCTGTAATATTCCTGTTATCGATAACTCACTATATCGCCCTACATCTTTGATTTGATGTCCATTAATACGATAAGGAACAGTATTCACAACACTATTTTCTTTAATAATATGATTGTGAAGAGCACTCATCACAACCATCGGTTTTACGGTAGAACCTGGTTCAAAAATATCGGTGATAGCACGATTGCGCATCGCGTCTTTAGGTGTACCTGTTAAATTATTTGGGTTATACGATGGGCTGTTTGCCATCGCCAGCACTTCACCGGTATTTACATCAACTAAAACAGCGGTTCCTGACTCTGCTTTATTCTTAATAACCGCATTAGTTAATTCACGATAAACCACAGATTGTAAACGTTCATCGATACTTAACATCAGGTTATGAGCAGCTTGGCTATCTGTTTGAGCGATGTTCTCGATAACTCGGTTAAAACCATCTTTGCGAACAACACGCTCACCGGGAGCACCTGTCAGCCACTGATTAAAGCTTTTTTCAACACCTTCAATGCCATCACCATCAATATTTGTTACGCCGATGATGTGAGCAGTGACTTCACCTGACGGATAATAGCGTTTTGATTCTTGACGCATATTAATCCCAGTGATTTTTAGTTTGCTAATGTAATCACTAATTTCAGGATTCACCTGGCGAGCCAAATAGATAAAGCGAGCAGAAGGCGTTGTGACAATTTTTTGCTCAATTTGATTCACTGGCATTTTCAGTGCATCAGCAAGTGCTAACCAACGAGAATCCGTCATATCAGGATTTGCATCTAATACAACTTTAGGATCAGCCCAAATAGCATAAACAGGCACACTGACAGCAAGAGGTCGCCCCATTCTATCGCTGATCATGCCTCTTGCCGTTGGTACTTTTTGCACCCGTAAAGAACGCATATCCCCTTCACGAATAAGGGGATCGGGATTAATAATCTGTAAATAGGCAACACGAATTAATAGCGAAGCTAAAGCGATACCAATGCCACCGCAAAGCAACGCAAAACGCCAACTCACAAATCCTGTTTTTTCTTCAGGTTTGCGTAGTTTGGCATTTGACTTTGTCTTTGCTTTCGCTTTTGCCGAACGTGAAAATTTCATACTTGCCTTAATTATTTAGTAACCACGATGTTCTCTTTTGTTGGGTCGACATGGATCATGCCCAAACTATCACTTGAAAAACGCTCTACTCGGCTATGGTCTGCCAGAGCGTTTTCTTCAAGAATGAGATTGCGCCATTCGATCTCCAATACGTTTTTTTCCAGCACTAAACGCTCTTTCTCTGCTGTCAATAAACGTGTCTTATGTGCTGTCGTCACGACATACACCGCAGAAATGATCACAGCAATCAGTAAACATACAGGTAATTTGCCATGACGCAGTAAATCCTGCCCTATAACTCCCGGTAGTGAGTGTCGTTCAGTAGACATTTATTCCTCAATACGTTGTGCTACACGCAATACAGAGCTTCGTGCCCGTGGATTCTCTTCAACTTCCACGCCAGTCGGTTTCATCTTGTGAATACTCGATAAGCGAGCACTTCCTAACTCTTTTATCTGCGCTTCTGTGAGAGGAATACCAGCTGGAACAACAGGTCCTTTGCTCTCATCTCGAATAAAGCGCTTCACTAATCGGTCTTCCAACGAATGGAAACTAATTACCGACAAACGCCCTTCTGGGGCTAAAACAGAAACGGCACCTTTTAGTGCTTTTTCAATTTCATCTAACTCGCTATTGATATAGATGCGAATTGCCTGAAAACTGCGTGTTGCTGGGTGCTTATGTCGCTCTTTTACTGGGCTTGCATCGCTAATTAAATCCGCCAATTGCTTGGTTCGAGTCAAGGGCTCTTCTGTTTTGTTACGAGCAACAATGGCGCGAGCAATACGTTTAGCAAAGCGTTCTTCACCAAATGTTTTCAATACCCATGTAATGTCGTCTTCTTCTGCTGTCATCAGCCATTGTGCAGCTGATTGCCCTGATGTTGGGTCCATACGCATATCAAGAGGCCCATCACGCATAAATGAGAAACCACGTTCAGGATCATCAAGTTGAGGAGAAGAAACTCCTAAATCCAGTAATACACCGTCAATTTTTCCAGCTAAATCGAGCTCATTAACATACTGTTCAATATTTGAAAAAGGCCCATGAACAATAGAAAATCGAGCATCATCAATTTCATTAGCAACTGCGATGGCTTGCGGATCTCTGTCTATCGCAATCAAGCGACCTTGTTCACCTAATTGAGATAAAATTAAACGGGAATGCCCCCCACGGCCAAATGTTCCGTCGATATAGATACCTGAAGGTTTGATATTCAGGCCATTCACAGCTTCATCCAGTAATACACTGGTATGACTAAAATTATTTGTTGTCATTATTTAAAGTGATAAATCCAATAGTCGTGTCGATAACGGTTCCTGTGAGGTTTGCTCGGCTACAATGTCTTTTTCGATCTGTTTGTACCAGACCTGTTCATCCCACAATTCAAATTTATTGAATTGACCGACTAACATGACCTCTTTTGTTAGCCCCGCATGCTGTCTTAGCGTGCTAGCTAACAAAAGACGTCCTGCGCTATCCATTTGGCATTCGCTGGCGTGACCTAATAACAAACGTTGAACTCGACGTTCCGCAGGGTTCATGGAGGACAAAGCCGCTAATTTTAACTCAATCTTTTCCCATTCAGGAAGGGTATAAAGCAATAAACACGGTTGATTGAGATCTATGGTACAAACCATTTGACCTTCAGAAATCTCACTCAGCGTTGTTCGATAACGGGAAGGAACTGTTATTCGCCCTTTGCTGTCAAGATTAACGAGTGTTGCTCCACGAAACATCCTCATTACCCCCAGCTTTGTAATTTACACCACATTATCCCACAAATCCCCACAAATAGAGTTTACGGATGGTATGAAAACGTTGTCAAGCCAGATATAGGAAGCTTTATTTATATTTACAGTAATTTGATAGGCACACCGAAATGTTTAAATTATCGACAAAAATAAAAAGAGAAATATTAACACTATGATTAATAGAGATTATTTTGCCAATTCTATTTTTAATCACGAAAAGTAATTATTTATAACGATTACAAGGAGGAAAAACAGATAAAGAAATCATAATCAGTAAATCATGATTTTTATTATAAAAAACTAATTTATTGCAGTTCATTTACCTTTAGCCAACATAATAATTTGGGGTTGCTTTTATATAAATAAAAATAGCAAGACGAAAAAAAATAATTCAATATCATGAAGATAGTTATTTATTTTTTTCTTAAGCTTCCCAAAATAAAATTAATTACTTATTAAACTTAAGCAATATCACTTATGGATATATCAAAATTTAATCTATTAACTTAGTAAAATGAGAGAAATAGTAAAAAAAGGCTTAAGATTAATCTTAAATTTAATATTCTCTAAGCTATTCGACATTCTTAAATCAAATAAAACATCCCCGTTTTAATTTAATAAAACAGGGATGAGTATAAATGCAGATAATTATCAACAGAGTGACATCAATTAACGTGCACGTCCCAAGCTGCCTCGACGGCATAAATCACGACGAATACGTGTAATACCCGCTTGTGGTTTTTGTTCTTCTTCAAGACTTGCAAGAACAAGTTCTAATACACGCTCTGCAATATCACGATGTCGTTGAGCGACAGATAAAACAGGACACTCAAGGAAATCCAATAACTCATGATCACCGAAAGTCGCAATAACCAATTGTGTTGGTAAACGACCACTACGTTGTAGTGTCACATCCATAACCCCTTGTAATAAAGCAAAAGAAGTCGTGAATAATGCATCAGGCATTGGATTATTATTTAACCATTCAGAAAAAGCAGCTGCAGCAGCTTCTCGTTCATAGCTATTTGCATATAGGTAGGTAACTTCTCTAGGATCATCTTTCCATACATTACGGAAACCTTGTTCACGTAAAAAACTCACAGAGAGTTCAGGAAGTGCGCCTAAATAGAGTACAGATTGCGAAGGGAATGCTTTTAGTTCTGTTGCCAACATTTTGGCGTCTTCTAAGTCATCACCAACAACACTGATAAAATGCTCACTTTCTAATGCTCGGTCTAATGCAATAATCGGTAATGAGCGATTAGCCCAACGCTGATAGAAAGGATGCTCTGGTGGCAAAGCTGTTGAAACAATAATGGCATCAACTTGACGTTGCAGTAAGTGCTCAACACAACGAATTTCGTTGTCTGGTTGGTCTTCTGAACAGGCAATCAATAATTGATAACCGCGTTGACGCGCTTGTCGTTCAAGGTAATTTGCGATCCTGGTATAACTGGTATTTTCCAAATCAGGAATAACCAAACCAATAGAACGCGTACGACCAGCACGTAATCCCGCGGCAACAGCGTTCGGGTGGTAATTATGCTCTCTGACCACCGCCATCACTTTTTCAACAGTCTTGTCACTTACACGGTACTGTTTAGCTTTACCATTAATGACATAACTTGCTGTTGTTCGTGAAACACCAGCCAAGCGGGCGATTTCATCCAGTTTCACATTAGCCTCTTTTAATTATTAAATGTGTTATTTATTACATATTGCTATGAATTTCAGTCATCATGCTGATCTGATTTTGCATTTTAACACAATTTACTGATAAAACCGTATGCGTCAACGTTTCCGTTTATGTCTTTTATCAATTATTTCAATCATCGTTATCTATCAATAAGTAATTTCAAAAGAAAAAAGCACCATTTAGATGCTTTTTCATCAATTAAAATTAATCTTGATACATTAATTCGATTTCGTTTCGATAGCGTTCAGAAATAATTTTACGGCGAAGTTTCAATGTTGGTGTTAACTCACCAGATTCCATTGAAAAGCCTTCAGCAAGAAGAGTAAAGCGCTTAACTTGATGAAAACCTGCAAAGTTTTTTTGCATTTCACGTAAACGCTCATCAAATAGCTCTTTAATTTTGGTATGGCGTAATAATTCCATACGATCTTGATATTTTAAATTTAATACACGCGCATGTTCTTCTAATGCATCAAAACAAGGCACGATAAGTGCAGAAACAAATTTACGCGTATCAGCAATCACCGCAATATGCTCGATAAAACGGTCTTGCCCTAATGTTCCTTCGATCATTTGTGGTGCAATATATTTACCATTTGACGTTTTCATTAAATCCTTCAAACGTTCCGTGATAAATAACATGCCATCACTATCAAGTGCGCCTGCGTCTCCAGTACGTAACCAACCATCTTCTGTAAAGGCAGCCGCCGTATCTTCAGGTTTATTGAAATACCCTTTCATGACAATGCTGCCACGTACTTGGATTTCATTTTCCGCACCAATACGCACTTCAACGCCCGGCAATGGTGTACCAATAGAGCCTAACTTATATTTATTCTCTTCCCAGCATGAAACTGTGGCACAGGTTTCTGTCATACCATAGCCGTATTTAATATTAATACCGGTAGCCAAGAAGAAACGTATCACTGCATCATCTAAACGAGCCCCTGCCGCTGGTAAAAAGCGAACACGCCCACCTAGGATTTGACGCAATGGATTTAATACTTTTTTATCTGCAAAGCGATAACATAAGCGGGAAATAAACCCTTGCTGACGCTGATTCAGTTGTGCTTCACGCTGTTTTTCGCCCTGCTTTATCGCCCATTTAAAGATAAATTGACGAAACACAGAAGCTTGAGACACTTTCTCTTGAATAGCGCTATACACTTTTTCATAAAAGCGAGGAACAGCACACATCACTGTTGGTTTAACCGCACTCATAGCCTCTTTCACAGCATGAGTATCTGTTAAATACACGTTAACCGCACCAGTGTGCATCACATAGAAGCTCCACGCGCGTTCAAAAACGTGAGAAAGAGGTAAAAAACAGAGCGAAACATCTTTATCAGATAATGATAGACGCTCATCATGAAGATAAAGCTGTGATGCCAAACTCGTATAATCAAGCATAACGCCTTTAGGTTCACCTGTTGTTCCTGATGTATAAATCAAAGTAAACAGGTCATCTAAACTGCATTCATTAATACGTTGTTTTAACACTTCGTCATACTGAAATTGTGTCTGGTTAATTAAATCTTCCAGATAGCATGAAGGTGTATTTTCGTTTAACACAACATCGGAGTTAAACACAATAATATGTTCAAGCTGAGGGCATAACGCTAATAATTCAGAAACAATATCGTATTGCTTTTGGTCGCCAACAAAAAGAATACGAATATTCGCATCATTTAAAATATAAGCGGCTTGTTCAACACTACTTGTTGCATAAAGAGGAACGGTGACTGCACGTAGTTGTAAAGAAGCAATATCAGCCAAAGACCAATCAATGGTATTTTGAGAAAAGATCCCAATGTTTTCTTGGACATTTACACCCATTTCTAACAATGCATTTGAGAGCGCATGTGTTTTCTTTTCAACCAACTCCCATGACATTTCGATATTGCGCTTAGCATCCCACTGACGATAAGCAATTTTATTCCCGCTGTGCAAAAACTGCATCTGCAATCTTCTAATTATATGATAATCATGAAGATTATTATTAGTTATCATAATTTTCCTGCTATTTATGGAAAAGCGACCGTGTTATGAAACTGAAATGGAGAAAATCTCTCTCTTACAATTTCAGCTTACACTTGTTCGCTGAGTCGGATAAAAGTCTAAGTGATCCGCCAAAATAAAGGAATTCAATTTTACATAAATTTGTAAAATTGTGAGTTATGAAAAGTTTTGTCAGTAAAGCCTATCTCATCACCGTGAGGTAATTAAATTTTATGATCTTATTTTTTATGAAAAGCTAAAAAGAAAAGCTGATAAATAACAATGGGTAATGGTCATAACTTAATCAATGACAATAGAATGAGAGGGATATTATTGTAAAAAATAGGTTTAACATAGTAATAATACAAATAAGAGTCATTATTACAAAGAAAGAGCAAAAATAGTGACAGCAATCTAATTTAGTTTATCTAACTGCATAAACGCCATTTTGGTCATTAGCTGAGTAACTAACGTTATCTGCCACTATTTCTGCATAATTAGTAATAAATACTAATTATGAGCGAAAACACTCTAGTTTTGACAAACTTCACTTAATAAATTCTTCATCCATAAGTGGCCTTTATCACGCGCTGTTGACTCATGCCAAATCAAGTAACATGGACGCTCTGTTTTTTCCCAAGGTAATGACACGGCTTTAATATCTAATTGTTCAGAATAACTCTCAACTAACCATTTTGGTGCAATGGCAACCAAATAAGTTCTAGAAACAATATTTAATACACTATTTAAATCGGTTCCTTGATAAGTGATTAAATCTTCCAATTGAGTATTTTTATAATAAGATGTACTAAATGAACCAATATCATCTAAAGAAACAATGGAATGTTGCTCATTTAATAACATCTCTTGGGTTACACTCTCTTTAATACGAGGATGTTTATTAGAAACGACCAAAACAACTTCATCATTAAATAGTGGTTGTGAATGAAATTCAGACTTTTCAAATTCCTTATAGCTAATAAAAAATTCAACTTCTTGATATTTTAATTGGTGTTCTATATTGCTATTTAAATAAGATTTAATATTAACGTTAATATTAGGTGTTTCATTTTTAATTTGTTCAACTATTTTTGGTGCTAATTTTATATCGAGAGGGCTACAAATAGATAAATTAAATATACGCTCACTTTGTTCTGGTTCAAATCCTGCTCCTGGAAGCTCGTTATGAACCAATTGTAAGGCTTGTCTCACTGGACCAAAAAGTTGTTTAGCTCTTAACGTAGGCTGAATCCCTCGTCCATAACGAACAAATAATTCGTCATTAAACATAATTTTAAGGCGAGATACTGCATTACTTACTGCAGGTTGTGACATGCCCAAAACTTGCGCTGCACGGGTGACATTTTGCATTTGCATAACAGCATCAAATACCGTTAATAAATTAAGATCAACATTACGTAAATGCATATCTGTTGATTCTCTGCTGGTAACTGTTGCTGATGTGTAATCCGTCATTTCTTACTCCACTATGTTATCATAATAGCAAAATAAATATTATTAACCGAGATATTATTAATAATAGATAGGCTTCAACTATTACTTAAACTATTTATTAAAATTTATTATTAATCATCCATGAATATAACTAAACACATAAGTTTCATATCAATAAAAAAACGTATTTCATATAAGTGATGAAATTTGACATTAAAATTACATGTATAGAAAATGATTATATCAATATATATTACAACCTGTTTTACCTTCTGCCTTGCAAATAATAAAACAAAGTATGATAAAAATCATAATAAAATAATGTACTTTCATTCCTAAAATAGGTATCTGATAGCCATCATCATTAATAATACAATGATTTTTATTCTTACATTCAAAACGTTGCTCACATTCCTCAATCATCCCTTCTCTAACTGGCTCTTTTCTCTCTCTCAACTAGCTGGTTAAAAAAAAAGCAAACAATCGTTTAATTTTTCATTTCACTCTTTTTCAAACAACGTATGGAACATTAACCCAATCAATGAATACTTAATAGTTATAATCATTAGTAAAAATTTAGATATTAGTCAGAATCACTATATAAATTTTATAAATAACACTGATAAATAAATTAATAAATTCCAACGCTTGACATCTTTATTGGTATTAGGTATCAATAAATACAGATTATTGAGAACTTATCTAAGGATGTTTCATGTTAAACGCAATTTTACTATCAAGCCTACTACTACTCGCAACTTTTATGCGCGGTCGGCTTATGGGTAAAAAGTGAAACACACCTGCCCTTAGAGAGAAAACCCGCGCTAGTCGCGGGTTTTTTTATACCTGGGAGAGCGCAAACAGCAAATAAAAAGAGAAAGGAACAGATTATGAGCAACGACGTGATTATTTTTGATACCACATTGAGAGATGGCGAACAAGCATTGCAGGCGAGCTTAAGCGTAAAAGAGAAGCTACAAATTGCTTACGCTTTAGAGCGTTTAGGTGTGGATATCATTGAAGCGGGCTTTCCTGTTTCTTCTCCTGGTGATTTTGAATCTGTACAAACCATTGCACGAGAAATCAAAAATAGCCGCATTTGTGCACTAGCACGCTGTGTTGATAACGATATTGATGTTGCAGCAGAGTCTTTAAAAGTCGCTGAAGCTTTTCGTATCCACGTATTCTTGGCAACCTCAGCATTGCATGCTGAACACAAATTAAAAAAATCATTCGAAGATATTATTGAAATGGGCGTGAATTCGATAAAGCGCGCACGTCGCTACACCGATGACGTGGAATTCTCTTGCGAAGATGCAGGTCGTACTCATATCGATAATTTATGTCGAATTGTTGAAAGCGCAATTAATGCTGGCGCAACCACTATTAATATTCCAGATACCGTAGGTTATACAACACCTTATCAATTTGGTGGCATTATCACCAACTTGTTTGAGCGTGTTCCCAATATTGATAAAGCCATTATTTCTGTTCACTGTCATGACGATTTGGGTATGGCAGTTGCTAACTCAATTACCGCAGTACAAGCAGGTGCAAGACAAGTAGAAGGGACAATTAATGGCTTAGGCGAGCGCGCAGGCAACTGTGCATTAGAAGAAGTCATTATGGCGATAAAAGTCCGTGAACAAATGATGAATGTTCAAACACGAATTAATCACAAAGAAATTTATCGTACCAGTCAATTAGTCAGCCAATTATGTAATACGCCAATTCATGCTAATAAATCTGTTGTTGGCTCAAATGCATTCGCGCATTCATCAGGTATTCACCAAGATGGCGTTTTGAAAAATCGTGAAACCTACGAAATCATGACACCGGAATCTATCGGATTAAAAGAAGTGCAATTGAATTTAACTTCTCGCTCAGGCCGTGCTGCAGTTAAACACCGAATGGAAGAGATGGGTTATCGCGAAACAGATTATAACTTGGATACTTTATATTCGGCCTTCTTACGTTTAGCCGATAAAAAAGGCCAAGTCTTTGATTACGATTTGGAAGCTTTAGCATTTATGGGACAACAGCAACAAGAGCCTGATGAGTTTGTAATGAACTATTTTAATACTCAATCTGGTTCATCAACCGTTGCTACCGCAAGTGTCAGTATTACTCATGGTAATAAAGAAATTACTGAAGCAGCAACCGGTAATGGTCCCGTTGATGCAGTTTATCAAGCCATCTCCCGTGCAACAGGTTATCCATTAAAATTAGTCACTTACCAATTAACCGCTAAAGGTGAAGGTAGAGACGCTTTAGGACAAGTTGACATCGTTGTTGAATATCAAGGCCGTAAATTTCATGGAATGGGTTTAGAAACTGACATCGTAGGTTCATCCGCGAATGCCATGATCCACGTTATCAATAGCATTTGGCGCTCAGAGCAAGTCGAAATAGAAAAACGCAAACAACATACAACACAAGAAGCGGTTTAATTATGTCAAAAAATTATCATATTGCAGTATTACCCGGAGATGGTATTGGCCCTGAAGTCATGGCTCAAGCACAAAAAGTGATGAAGGCGATCAGTGAGCGTTTCTCACTTAATATCACAACAAAAGAATACGATATCGGTGGCATTGCCATTGATAATCATGGCACACCGTTGCCAGTAGATACCTTAGCAGGTTGTGAACAAGCTGATGCGATTTTATTTGGTTCTGTCGGTGGCCCTAAATGGGAACATTTACCTGCAAATGAACAGCCAGAACGCGGTGCTTTATTGCCATTACGCAAGCATTTTAAATTGTTCTGTAATTTACGCCCTGCACGCTTATATGAAGGCTTAGAAGCCTACTGCCCATTACGTGCTGATATCGCCCAGCGTGGTTTTGATATTTTATGTGTACGTGAATTAACAGGCGGTATCTACTTCGGTCAGCCTAAAGGTCGTGAAGGTGAAGGTGCACAAGAGCGTGCTTTTGATACTGAAGTTTATCATCGTTATGAGATTGAACGTATTGCACGCTTTGCGTTTGAGTCGGCACGTAAACGCCGTCATAAAGTAACCTCTATTGATAAAGCTAACGTATTACAAAGCTCTATTTTATGGCGTGAAGTTGTCACTGGGATAGCAAAAGAATATCCCGATGTTGAAATTCAACATATGTATATCGATAACGCGACAATGCAGTTAATTAAAGATCCATCTCAGTTTGATGTATTGCTGTGCTCTAATATTTTTGGCGATATTTTATCTGATGAATGCGCAATGATCACAGGCTCAATGGGAATGTTGCCATCTGCCAGTGTTAACGAAGAGCACTTTGGTTTATATGAACCCGCAGGAGGCTCTGCGCCTGATATAGCAGGTAAAAACATTGCTAATCCTATTGCACAAATTCTGTCTGCTGCACTGTTATTACGCTATAGCTTTAATGAAGATAATGCAGCTCAAGCCATTGAAGATGCTATCACACAAGTATTAGCAAAAGGCTATCGCACTGCAGATTTAGCGGGTGATGGCAACGCAATCACAACTGCCGAAATGGGTGATCGTATCGCTCAGTATATTCGTGAAGGGGCATAACATGGGTAAAACATTATATCAAAAAATTTATGATGCACATGTTGTCAGAGAAGTGAGTGATGAAACACCCATTTTGTATATCGATAGACATTTAGTGCATGAAGTGACATCACCTCAAGCCTTTGATGGATTAAGAACAAAAGGTCGCCCTGTTCGTCAACCGAATAAAACCTTTGCAACAATGGATCACAACGTATCAACACAAACTAAAGATATTAATGCTTGCGGTGATATGGCGAGAATTCAAATGCAAGAGTTGATGAAAAATTGCCAAGAATTTGGCGTGACGCTGTATGACTTAAATCATCCTTATCAAGGGATTGTTCACGTAATGGGGCCAGAGCAAGGCTTAACCTTACCGGGAATGACCATTGTTTGTGGTGACTCACATACTGCAACTCATGGTGCCTTTGGTTCATTAGCTTTTGGGATCGGAACTTCAGAAGTCGAACATGTTTTAGCAACTCAGACCTTAAAACAGTCTCGCGCTAAAACATTAAAAATTGAAGTTCAGGGTAAAACCGCTATTGGGATCACTGCGAAAGATATCGTATTAGCCATTATCGGCAAATTAGGTAGTGCAGGTGGTACGGGCTATATCGTTGAATTTGCGGGTGAAGCCATTGAAGCATTAAGCATGGAAGGTCGAATGACTTTATGCAATATGGCGATTGAAATGGGGGCTAAAGCAGGCTTAGTCGCACCTGATGACACCACTTTTGACTACTTAAAAGGGCGTCAATTTGCACCTAAAGATCAATCTTGGGATGAAGCTGTCGCTTATTGGAGAACCTTAAAGTCTGACGATGATGCAACTTTTGATGCCACAGTCACTATTAATGCTGCTGATATTGCGCCACAAGTCACATGGGGTACCAATCCTGGGCAAGTTATTGCTATTGACCAAATAGTCCCGTTATTAAATAGCTTTAACGATCCTGTAGAACGCGCTTCTGCTGAAAAAGCCTTGGCTTATATGGGATTAAATGAAGGTGTCAACTTAACAGATGTTGCTATCGATAAAGTCTTTATTGGCTCTTGTACAAACTCACGTATTGAAGATTTACGAGCGGCCGCTGAAATCGCAAAAGGCCATAAAGTTGCCTCTCATGTTCAGGCGATTGTAGTTCCGGGTTCAGGCCCTGTTAAAGCACAAGCTGAAGCAGAAGGCTTAGATAAAATCTTTATTGAAGCAGGTTTTGAATGGCGTTTACCGGGCTGTTCAATGTGTTTAGCGATGAATAACGACCGATTAAATCCGGGCGAACGTTGCGCATCCACCAGCAATCGTAACTTTGAAGGCCGCCAAGGTCGTGGAGGTCGAACACACTTAGTTAGTCCTGCAATGGCGGCAGCAGCAGCGATTAATGGTCATTTTGCAGATATTCGTACATTTGCAGTGGCATCTTAAAGGAGAACATGATGAATAAATTTACTCAACACACGGGTATTGCGGTTCCTTTAGATGCAGCAAATGTGGATACCGACGCCATTATTCCTAAGCAATTTTTACAGAAAGTAACGCGTACTGGCTTTGGTAAGCATCTATTTCATGATTGGCGTTTTTTGGATGATGAAGGTACTCAGCCTAATCCTGCGTTTATTTTGAATCAGCCAATTTACCAAGGTGCTTCTATTTTATTGGCACGAGAAAACTTTGGTTGTGGCTCATCTCGTGAACACGCACCTTGGGCATTAACTGATTATGGTTTTCACGCTGTTATCGCACCCAGTTTTGCTGATATTTTTTACGGGAATTCATTTAACAATCAATTATTACCAATCAAATTAAGTGATGATGAAGTCTCACAATTATTTGATTGGGTAAAAGAACATGCAGGCACCCCCATTACCGTAGATTTAGTGGCACAAGAGGTCAGAGCGGGTGAATTACATTTCTCTTTTGAAATCGACTCATTTCGCCGTCACTGTATGATTGAAGGATTAGACAGCATTGGATTAACACTGCAACACCAAGATGATATTAGTGCTTACGAGGCAAAACAACCTGCCTTTATGCGCTAATTAGAACAATTTTCACCTTCTTCTACTTTCTGTGATGTTTACTTTGTCATTCTTGCCGTAAATTCGTTTACGGCTTTTTTTGTCCCAACAAAACCCTTCTTATAAATAACCAATAAAAAAAGCCAGTGATCAATCATCACTGGCCGGTAATCACCGAATGCTCAAATGGGGGAGTCTGTCAGTATTCGTAATTTGTGATAACTAACATGAGAGCTAACTTTAAACGCAATCATTATGGGTCTAATATAAGGAAATTAAAATTGATCACTTTATCAAGGGATTTCCTCTTTTATGACCTCACCCCGCTTAGAATTACAATTTATTCGCTTATGGCAAGCCTTTCAGGGAAAAGCAACCGAAACAACATTACAAGAATTAGCACAAACCCTGCATTGCACTCGTCGTCATGTCCGCTCTTTATTAAATAAGATGCAAGAAATAGGTTGGATAAATTGGCAAGCAGAAGTTGGTCGAGGTAAAAAATCCACGCTTATTTTTCACTCTAATGCACTTGAGATCCAACAAAATCGCGCTGAAAGACTGATAGCAGAGAATGATATTGAAAAGCTTGTCGCGTTAATGGGTGATAAAGATTCAGTGCGCCAAATGGTGCTTTCACAGATTGAAAAAAGCTTTCATCCTGGTCAACAATTACTGCGCATTATTTACTATCGTCCTTTTAGAAATTTATTACCGGGAACACCATTAAGACGTTCTGAATTGCATTTAATGAGTCAGATATTTAACTCATTAGTGCATCTAAAAGAGGAAAATGGGGAAGTCGAAGCCGAGTTAGCTCATCATTGGCAAATGATCACAGAGCAACATTGGCGGTTTTATTTGCGTCCTTCTATCTATTTCCATCATGGTCGTGAGCTCACCCTTGAAGATATCAGTGCTTCTTTAATGAGAATGAAACACTGCAATCTTCTTTATGCGCATATAGAACAAATTTCCTCACCTCAACCTTATGTGCTGGATATTTTCTTAAGCGAAGCTGATAAGCAATTTGCAACGTTATTAGGGAGTCCACAAGCTGTTATTTTACCGCAAGAATGGGCATCACTCCCTTCTTTTGCACAACATCCTATTGGTACGGGTGCCTATCAGGTTATAGCCAATGATAAACATAAGCTACAAATCAAAGCCTTTAATCGCTATTTTGGCTTACGGGCATTATTAGATGAAATTGATATTTGGGTAGTTCCAGAACTGAATAACAAAATGGTCTGTTCAACTATTCATTTAACAGATGATGATACCAATAAAGATTCGCTAGAAAGCCGTAAAGAGGAAGGGTGTTATTTTCTGCTCTATGATAGTCGCTCAAAGCAGTGTCAACAGACTGAAATAAGGGAATGGTTAAGCAGTGTGTTAACCCCTGTTAATATGCTGACGCATTGTGATCCTTTCTATCAACGCCATTGGTCTCCTGCTTATGGGTTATTACTTCATTGGCATCACAGTAAATTAATCCGCCAACATCCCAAACCGGCTTCATTAACAAAACTGACAGTCACTCTTTATAAAGAGCATCATGAATACAGCACTATTGCAGATTTAATAAAAAGTATTTTATCTCAGTATGAGATCGAACTTACCATTCAAGTGCTTGACTATGAACAATGGTATTACGGTCAAGCTGACAGTGATATTTGGTTAGCGACAGTAAATTTTTATAAACCTTTAGAGTTCTCAATTTTTGCCGCACTTTATGAATTACCCCTCTTTCACCAATGTCTGGGAGCATCGTTTTCACAAGAGCTCACACTATGGCACCAAAAATCCTTGCCACTGGAAGAGTGGTGTCGCCAATTAACACAAGATATTTGGCTTTATCCTCTATTTCATCATTTATTAGAGCTACAAGGGCAGAGAACTATACGAGGTGTCAAAATGAATACCTTTGGCTGGTTTGATTTTAAATCAGCATGGTTTACGCCTGATATCGATACACCAAAGCTAAAATAGGTTATCGTCTCTTTTCAGTGTTCAAATTAACCATTATTTATGTTAATTCACAGAAACCTTGAAAGTTATAAACACCCACATAAACACTTAGGGGATTTATTCACTTTTTCTGTGGATATCTATGTGAAAAAGAGTGAGATAATCAGGGTATAGTTTTTGTATTGTTAGAAAGGCTGTTGATACAATTTTTAAAATATCACTTATAATTCAAATTAGTAGCCAAATTTTAATGCCTATTTCAGCGATTGGATAAAACAATTAAAAGACCCTCTCGCTTAAATCGTACAAAAAATAACCATAGGGTGTTTTATCCACAGGTTATGCCGATTAGTTAGACAAAATAGGATAATTTTGGCAAATATCTGTAAAAGTCAAGGCTGTAAATCAGAACAGTGATCTCACTTTCTATGAGTTATCCCATAAAGCTGTGGATAACCTAGTGTAAAAGCCTGTTTATGATTTCAGGATAACCGTGCACAACTTGGAATTATAAATTTCAATTAGCGAATTAACTCAAAAAAATGATGATATATCATGCTATTATGATTTAAATAAAATAAAGCTAAATACGTTATCAACAACCCGTTTTTTCTGTCTATTATTTATACAAGAAGATAATAACTATGTTTAAGCCACCAGTCGCCCCCGAAAATGAGCAGGTTTTATTCGAACGAGCTAAAGCGCTTGCGGGTTATACTTTTGGTGAACTTGCCACTTTTGCACAACTCCCTATCCCAATCGATCTTAAAAGAGATAAAGGTTGGGTAGGTATGTTGTTGGAATATTATTTAGGCGCAAGTGCGGGTAGCAAACCTGAACAAGATTTCAGTGAATTGGGCATTGAACTAAAAACAATTCCAATTGATAGATTGGGTATGCCTTTAGAAACCACTTTTGTCTGTGTCGCAGCATTGACTGGAAACAGCGGTATTACATGGGAAAATAGCCATGTAAAACGTAAGCTCTCAAAAGTGTTATGGGTGCCTGTTGAAGGAGAAAGGGAAATACCATTAGCACAACGTCGCGTCGCCTCTCCGTTACTTTGGAGCCCTAATAGTACTGAAGAAGAACTATTACGTCATGATTGGGAAGAGCTAATGGATATGATTGTGTTAGGTAAAGTAGAAAGCATTACCGCACGTCACGGGCAAGTCTTACAAATCCGTCCCAAAGCCGCAAACAGCAAAGCATTAACAGAAGCTATTGGTGAAGATGGGCAACGTATTATGACCTTACCCAGAGGCTTCTATTTAAAAAAGAATTTTACCGCCCCTCTGCTTGCTCGTTATTTTCAGCTTTAATTTCGTTATAAATCGCCCGCAATAAATAACCCTGTGTCATTATTTTAAATCACACAGGGTATTGATAAATAACTTTTTATTTTATTGATTAACGATAAACAATACCGCCATCAGTTAAAATTGCTTGGCCTGTAATATAGTCAGAATCATCACTTGATAAGAAAGCAACGAGGGCAGCAACATCATCAGGGGTTTGAGCACGACCCAATGCAATACCTTCAACATATTTCTTATAGGTTTCGCCTTTTGGTGCTCCAGTTATCTCAGCAAATCGCTCATCAATTTCAACCCACATATCTGTGCCTACAATACCAGGGCAGTATGCATTCACAGTAATACCAGCACTAGCATACTCTTTTGCTGCGGCTTGTGTCAGCGCACGTACAGCAAACTTAGTTGCAGAATAAACGCCTAACATTGCAAAGCCATCGTGTCCTGCAATAGAAGAAGCATTAATAATTTTACCTTTATGACCTAATGCTTTAAATTTCTCTGATGCTGCTTGGATCCCCCACATGGTGCCATTTACGTTAATTTTGAAGATCCTATCCATATCTTCAGGTGTTACGTCAGCCAGAGGCTTAACTTGGGCAATACCTGCGTTATTGATCATCACATCAAAGCCACCTAATGCCTTTTCAGCATGTTCAACAGCAGCAAAAACTTCATCACGATGACTAATATCAGCAGCAAAAATTGTTGTTTTACGTCCGAGAGCTTCAATTTCTTTTGCAACATCCGCTAACTTATCTGCTTTCAAGTCAACCAGAGCAATATCAGCACCTTCTTTTGCTAAACGCAATGCAATGCCACGGCCAATTCCCTGAGCAGCGCCCGTAACTAAAATTACTTTACCATTCAAAGCCATTGTCTTTCTCCTGAATATTTACAGATGAAAAAATTCTTCTAAAAAAGAATTTTGTTAATAGATTAACAGTAACAATTAAACAGGCGGGTGACAAAATAACGATCATTCGCTAGTAAACTCAATAATAGCGATTAAACACTCTATAAATAATTATCATTTAGAATAAGTACTCTATAAATGATAAAATAAGCACTAAAAAGAGCAGAAAAGACATTTGAGAAGTAAGTTTATTTATTAGCAAAAAATGCTTAACTTATTAATAGATAGAAGGAAAATAAAAAAGCGATACCTAACAGATATCGCTTTGTCTTTAATTTCTGAAATTAAAAGAAATTATTTTTTTGCGGCTTGCAGATACAACATATCAAGAGCAATGGTTGCACCTGCAAGTGCTGTAATATCCGATTGATCGTAAGCTGGAGAAACTTCAACTAAATCCATGCCGACAATATTTAACGGTTGTAATGCACGTAAGATCTTCAGTGCTTTATCTGTTGTTAAACCACCTACAACCGGTGTTCCTGTTCCTGGTGCAAACGCAGGATCAAGACAGTCAATATCAAAAGTCAGATAAACAGGGAGATCACCAACAATACCTTTGATCTGATCAACAAGATCAGTTACACCACGATCGTTAACTTGTGCAGCATCTAATACAGTGAAACCATTATCACTGTCATGATCAGTACGAATACCAATTTGAACAGAGTGGTTAGGATCGATTAATCCTTCATTTGGTGCATGGAAGAACATTGTACCGTGGTCAAATTTACTCCCATTACCATAAGTATCAGTATGCGCATCAAAATGAACTAATGCCATCTTACCGAAGTGTTTTGCATGGGCACGTAATAAAGGCAATGTGACAAAATGGTCACCACCAAACGTTAAGCACTTTTTACCTGCGGCTAATAACTTCTCTGTATGAGCTTGTAATTTATCGCTCATATCTTGCGCATCACCGAAGTTAAACACTAAATCACCACAATCGACAACGCTTAAACGTTCACGCATATCGAAATCCCACGGCCAGCGATTGCCTTCCCATGCTAAATTCGTTGAAATTTGACGAATAGCGCCTGGTCCATGACGAGTTCCTGCACGACCCGATGTTGCCATATCAAAAGGCACACCCGTAATAACCCAATCTGCATCACTGCTATAAGGCTGAAAATTCAGTGGAAAACGTAAAAAACCAAATGCATTAGAGATCAATGAATTATCAGTCTCATTACCTAACGTACTATTTTTCATGCTATTACCTCTGTTACTTATTTAAAATAAGCAACATACAAATCAATATGATAGATAAAGAGTGATGTTTAATAACATCACTCTTGCATTGGAAAGTGAAGAATTACTCTTCTTCTTCCAGATACGTATAACCGTATAAACCACTTTCAAATTCAGTCAGGAATTGCTCTTGTAACGCTTCATCTAACTGTGCATTTTTTACTTGGGTGCGGAAACGCTCTAACAGCACGGTAGGATTTAACTTAACGTACTGAAGCATATCAGCAACTGTGTCGCCCTCTTCACTTTGCACGTAAGTTAGATTGCCTTTCTCATCAAGGTAAACGTCAACAGCTGCCGTATCACCAAATAAGTTATGCATATTGCCTAAAATTTCCTGATAAGCTCCTACCATAAAGAAGCCGATCATTGGTGGATATTCAGGATCATAAGCTGGCATTGGCATTGTTGTTTCAACACCATCACCATCAACATAATGGTCAATAATACCATCTGAGTCACAAGTGATATCGAGTAAAACTGCCCGACGATCAAGTGGTTTATCTAACCCTTCAATAGGTAATACAGGGAATAACTGGTCAATACCCCATGCATCAGGTAAAGATTGGAACAATGAGAAGTTAACATAGAACTTATCTGACATACGTTCTTGTAACTCATCAATAATAGGACGATGGGCGCGATTGCTTGGATCTAAATCGTACTGAATACGACGACAGATATTCAAATACAGCTCTTCTGCCCATGCACGCTCTGTCAGGCTTAACATACCGTGAACATATTGAGTATGCACATCATGTAAGTCTAATTGGCTATCGTGTAACCATTCACGTAATGAACGGCTATGCCCCTTTGTTTGCATCTCTTCCCATGTTTCCCAAAGGCTTGCAATCGGTCTTGCAGCATCATCTTCAGGTGGTGTAATTGCCGTAAATTCATTACGTTCAACACCGATCACATTAGAAATTAATACAGTATGGTGTGCTGTTAATGCACGACCTGACTCAGTAATAACGGTTGGATGTGGTAAATCATTTTCATCACATGCGTCACCTATCGCCCAAATAACGTTATTCGCATATTCATTAAGGCCATAGTTAACAGAGCAATCAGATTGTGATCGTGTACCTTCATAGTCCACACCTAAACCGCCACCCACATCGAAATACTGAATATTCACGCCCAGTTTATGCAGTTCAACATAGAAGCGTGCAGATTCACGAACACCGGTTGCGATATCACGGATATTCGCCATTTGTGATCCCAAATGGAAATGCAGTAATTGCAGGCTATCTAAGCGGTCAGCTTGGCGTAACATATCAATTAATTGCAGAACTTGTGTCGCGGCTAAACCAAATTTTGATTTTTCACCGCCACTAGCCTGCCATTTTCCTGATCCTTGCGAAGCAAGACGAGCGCGAACACCTAAACGTGGAATAACTTCTAAACGTTCAGCTTCTTCAAGAACCATTTTAATCTCAGACATTTTCTCAATAACTAAGAAAACTTTATGCCCAAGTTTTTCGCCAGTGAGTGCTAGACGAATATACTCACGGTCTTTATAACCATTACAAACAATCACAGAACTTGTCATATTGGCATGAGCAAGTACTGCCATTAATTCTGCTTTAGAGCCAGCCTCTAAACCTAAAGGCTCTCCTGCATTTACTAATGACTCAATAACACGACGTTGTTGGTTAACTTTAATTGGATAAACTAAAAAATAGTCACCTTTATAACCATAGGATTCACGCGCACGATGAAACGCGGCATTAATCGAACGTAAACGATGTTGTAGTATTTGAGGGAAGCAAAAAAGCGCTGGTAAACGCAGGTTCGATTGCTCTTCTTGAACTCGTTTAACCAATTCGGTTAAATCAAAAGTTGCATCAGGAACATCAGGATTAGGACAAACGCTAATATTTCCCCGATTATTCGCTAAATAGTAACCGCCCCCCCAATATGCAATGTTATAGGTCTGCTGCATCTTACGAGCGATGTTATCATTCATGACATTCTCCTTAGGGAGTATGAGTTTATACCTTGCCTGTCATCATAGTAGTCAATTATCCGACAAAAATCTGAAACGACTGATAAATAACAGTTGGAAGTAATGACTCACTATATATTTTTTATATGATTATCCAGCTATACGCAGGACATAATAGTAGAAAGTTCTCGAGTTAACCTATAACGAGTTAACACAATCACCTATTGGCAAGTAACAGACAACTTCGCTCTAAAGAGAAGGAGCTCAAAGAGGAAATCACTCTAGATATACTACGTGTATAGTATTGACGAGTACTGTTTTGGTTTTTGAAAAGACTAACCTGTAGACAATGGATCATTACCCATTCACTCCACACATGGCTTAAACCTATAAGCCATTTCCCTAACAGAGAAACAGGATCAGAAATCCTGCGGTTTACACTGTGTTCAGATTTCACAGTAACCGCGAGGTTATACCTTTAGTTAGTTAAAAATGCAAAGCAAAAAGTACAAAAAACTTTTTTTTCTCTCCCCCTATTTTCTTGATACAAAAATAGTGAGCAATAAAAAATAAGATTAACTGTTTGATTCTGCTTTATCCCTATATTTGATTAAAAAAAACTGGAATTAAAGAGAGAAGAGTCATAAAATAGACGTCTAGATGTTAAAACATCCATCCTTAAACCGTTTGTATTAAGGTAACGAGATATAATGACTACACACCTTTTTACTTCTGAATCAGTCTCAGAAGGTCATCCAGATAAAATTGCAGATCAGATTTCTGATGCTGTTCTGGATGCAATTTTAGAACAAGATCCAAAAGCACGTGTTGCCTGCGAAACTTACGTTAAGACAGGCATGGTTATGGTAGGCGGAGAAATTACCACCAAAGCTTGGGTCGATATAGAAGAAATTACACGTAACACTGTTCGTGAAATCGGCTATACCAGTTCCGACATGGGCTTTGATGCTAATTCCTGCGCAGTTATCAGTGCGATTGGTAAACAATCACCTGATATTAATCAAGGCGTTGACCGTGCAAATCCATTAGAACAAGGCGCTGGCGACCAAGGTTTAATGTTTGGTTATGCAACCAACGAAACTGACGTATTAATGCCTGCACCAATTACTTATGCTCATCGTTTAGTTCAACGCCAAGCACAAGTGCGTAAAAGCGGCACTTTACCTTGGTTACGTCCTGATGCGAAGAGCCAAATTACCTTCCAATACGACAACAATAAAGTTGTTGGTATTGATGCTGTTGTATTATCAACTCAGCATTCTGAAGAGATATCACAAAAAGATCTGCATGAAGCTGTGATGGAAGAGATCATTAAACCTATTCTGCCAGCAGAATGGTTAAATGAACAAACTAAGTATTTCATCAACCCAACAGGCCGTTTTGTTATCGGTGGACCAATGGGTGACTGTGGTTTAACCGGTCGTAAAATCATTGTTGATACTTACGGCGGTATGGCTCGTCACGGTGGCGGTGCTTTCTCTGGTAAAGATCCATCGAAAGTTGACCGTTCAGCAGCTTATGCAGCTCGTTACGTTGCTAAAAATATCGTGGCAGCAGGTTTAGCAGATCGTTGTGAAATTCAAGTTTCTTACGCAATCGGTGTGGCAGAGCCAACATCAATTATGGTAGAAACATTTGGTACTGAAAAAGTTCCAACAGCACAACTGATTCTGTTAGTGCGTGAATTCTTTGACTTACGTCCTTACGGATTAATTCAAATGTTAGATTTACTGCACCCAATCTACCAAAAAACGGCTGCTTACGGTCACTTTGGTCGCCCTGAATTCCCTTGGGAAGCAACAGACAAAGCTGAAATCTTACGTGAAGCAGCAGGCTTAAAATAAATCTTTTGCCAATAACATCACGTTATTGATAAGACCACATCTTTATAGATGTGGTCTTTTTATTGGCTTCTATTTATCAAACTCATAAAAAAAAACC
Organism: Proteus terrae; assembly: GCF_003144325.1. GTDB lineage: Bacteria > Pseudomonadota > Gammaproteobacteria > Enterobacterales > Enterobacteriaceae > Proteus > Proteus terrae. The sequence goes on along the minus strand of NZ_PENS01000002.1, from coordinate 266,524 downwards.
CGCAATCATACGGGGATCTCAATAAGAGAAAACGAGAACATAGATTTATGATGAAACTGTTTCCTATAAAAAGTTAGTTAGGGTAGTTAATCCACTCACCTCCATTTAACTTGATATAAGACTGTCCTTGATAATCAACCACAACCGTAGCTTGGTTTTCCGCAACATTGGCAGTTTTAGGAAGCTCACTGGCTAAGGCGTTCCAATCAATAACAGATTGGTTAAAAACATCACCATTCACATTACGAGAAATAAGTTCAGAGATAGCCAAATAGCTGCTAGGTTCATCGACAATCACAGGAGGATAAAATTGTGCTCTATCCTTTATTCCTGTGAAACGAATACCAACAGGAACGGTAGTAATACTTTGGCTTGGAATATCTCTTAAACCTGACATTTGTGTCTTATCGCCTTGTAACGCGGCACCATGTTCAGGCACAATCACCACCATCACTTTTCTTCCTTTCTTATCTAGCTCATTCATAAAGCCATCTAAGTCATCAAGTAATGTAGAAGCGCGTTTGCCATAATCAGCGGTGTTATTTTCGCCTACATAACGGTTACCATCATGTAATGATACCAAGTTCACAAAGGTCACAGAGCGACTCTCATTAGACTCTTCACGCGCTTTCAACCAACGTTGTAATGTTTCCTTATCGTTGTAAATTTTGGTGCCATCAAATGCGGTAATTTGATGAGAAAGATTTTCTTGATCTTGTAAGGCGATATTAAGATCACCGAGTTGCTGAATTTCTTTGAGGTAATTACCAAACTTCCCGTTATGATCAAGAACCAATTTCTTGGCAAATCCCAACGAAGCCAGATTATTCATCAGTAAACATTGTGCATCTGCGGGATCGTATAAATCAGAGTGGTAAGTCTGACCACAACTCGCGCGTAATAATCTTAATGATGCGGGACCGCTATAAGAAGATACGGTATTAAAGTGACTAAATAACACATCAAAGTTACCCCAAATAGGGTGTTCTTGTAGTCCAATAGCTGCCGCATCTGCAGTAGAAAGTGAACAAATATTAATAATTAAGATATCAAAAGGCTGAGCATTGGCTGCTAATTGCGCAGGAAATGGTGTTATACGTTTTTTCTCATAACCATAAAACTGAGTTAACCAATCATCCAATACCTTATTAGTGGCCTTCAGTTTTTGTGGTGGATAAACGGTATTAATAGACACAGTCTCTACTTCTTTAGTTGGTACAACTTCGGAGGAAACTTGCGGTTCAACTGATGCTGGTAATACTTCAGTATCTTTAGCTACTACCGTGTTTTTTTCTGTACTAATGTTACTTTCTTGCGTAAAAGAATTAGCGGAAACAGCAGGCACCACACCTTGAGAAAAATGAGTAAACCCACCAAGATTTAACCACAACACCCCCGCAATAATAAAAACGGATACCCTTACCCACTGTTCAATAAAAAGGTAGCCCACTAACAAAATAAAGGCGACACCTATCATTTTGATATTAATAAAATTAACAGTTAACTCAACAAGATAATCAAAGGAAAACTGTTTAAGCTGTCCACCTTGTGCAAGAACCGTTGAAAAACTGGGTAACCAAGTATCGTGGTAAAATAATATTATCCCTATTGGGATAGCGACCCAATTACGCATTTTATGCCAAATATTTTTTGGTAATGGGAACAATAAAAAGGCTAGAAAAAGTAAATTGCTAAAAGCATCAAAATTTAAATAACCATACCAAAGTAAAACAAACTTTAATAAAAAATAGAAATTCCATGCTCCCAACCCATGCCAGTAATGTAAAAAATCGAACTGGGTTGTATTAGATTTGTTCATTTTGATTTCCTACTCTTTAGTATAAATGAATCCAATTCGACAGTTATATGATTACTCACATCTGTCTTTTTATTACTTCTGATATTTAATTAACTACTAAATAAACATATAAGAGAATATTTATTTAAAACCAAGTAAAAACCCTTAAATAAAAAACAACAAAAAAGAAAATCTCGCCAGGAAATACTGACCTCTTATATAAAAGAAAGACAATTGCGATAGCCAACTTATTTAAGCTGGATTTAAAAACAAAACACTCAACGTTCTATTTATATAATAGCGTCTATTTTTAAAAGTGATGAATTATTTACATTAAATAATGAAACACAGAGTTATCTTATTTTTATATTTCGAAACAAACACAAAACAAAGTACACATTAATAACAACACATAACAACCAACAAACATAAATATCAACAAGTAAACAAAAACCCAAATATAAGAACATAAACAATCACTAAAAGACTAAAAATAATGATTATTATATTAAAAATGATATAGATCAATACATAATAACGATTATCGGATTTGAATAGTTTAATATATTGTTATAAACAGCTAATTTACATTTCTTTTTTATTGCTTTATTTTGCAGCTAAACTCTTTCAGTTATTATTTAGTGAGCGTAATTAAAAAAAACCAATAAAATATAAAAAATAAAACCAATAGTCATCATTTATGAAAATAAGACAATAAATATCTATTTTATGTGTTTTTACGTAATTGAAATAATGTATTTTAAAGCATACTCTAAAATAGAAAGCTTAAATAAATATAACACACCATTAATTAACCACTATTTTATCGAGATTTTAATTTTGATAGAAATTTATTTTTCTTTTATCCAGAGGTTATTAAAATGAAAAATGAAAGTTTTATTAACTCAAATATGAAAATAGAAAAAAATAATCTAAATAAGGACATTGATAAACTAAAAAAATTATTTTCATTAAATAATTATCACTATCAGGATATCAATAAAGAAGAACAAAATAGTGTGCTTATTTATCGATGGCCATTACTTAATGCATTTCATTACATGACTAAATGAGGCTAACTATGCCACTTATTGTATTAAAAGGACTCAGAGGTGGAGTGGGTACAACGTCCACAGCAATTGCCCTTGCTCGACAATTTAACCAACAAAATAAAGAAGTGCTTATTATTGATAATTGTACCGAGAATATTTTATCTTTTTATTTTCCTGTACAGCAAAAAAATACCACATTAAGTCAGGCATTATTAGCAGAAACACCAATAGAGGAGAGTATTTTTTACTATCGACCACACTACCAAGTGTTACCTTTTGGTTTGGTTAATATGAAGGATAATTTGCTCTTACAATTGTCATTTTCAGCAAAACAACAGCTTACCCATTTTTTAACGACATTTATTCAGTTACACCCTGATGCCATTATTTTAATGGATTTACAGCATGTAGAAGACACTCTTTTCACACCTTGGATAGAAAAAGCGGATATTTTTTTCACTGTAGCAATGGCAGAAAGCAACTGCCATATTCGCCTTCACCAGCACGAATTTATTGAAACTGAATACGTACTGATTAACCAATTTCGTGCCACCAGCCAAATTCACCAAGATTTTTATCAATTTTGGCAAACAACACCATTTCCATTATGCCCTGTCGTTCTTCATCGAGATGAAGCCTCGCTAGAAACCTGTGCCTCACGTTTACCTTTATATGATTATCGAGCTAATTGCATGTTAGTAGAAGAAATATCGCAACTCGCTCAATGGTGTTTTTCGTTATTTGAGAGGAAAGAAGGACAGCCATAATGCCATCATCTTACGATGCCACGAAAAAAGTCGAAAAGAATATGACACAACATATTCTTATTCGTTACTACAAGTTTTATCGCCATAACGGTGCATCTCGTAGCGCGGCTATTATTAGCGAGCTATTTATGGGCATTATGTGGTTTTTTTTACGGATGGAATCTCCTTTTTGGCGGAGAATTGCCAGAAAACAACGAGAGTTATATCCTCATATTGATCCTCGTTGCCCCAAAGTTTTTGATCCTCTACGCTATTTGTTGCAAAGCATTTGGCTAGCTTGTCATTATGTCGCGCATTTGCTGATTAAAAAACCCACACAACTGATTTCCTATATTCGAAAGACATACAAAAAACTCTTTATTCATATCACTCCTATCGCAATTGACATCATTGACTATAAGAAAAAAGCCACACCATTTTGGCAGTATGCTCTCTATTTCGTCATCGCTATTTCTGCCATTTTCTTTATTTTGCTCAGTATCACTCAGCCGTTTGATCTTACGTTCCAGTTTGTTTTTGTGATTGTCCTTTGGCTAGTTGCCTTAGCTATCCGTGATATTCCAGGACGTTTCTCTTCAATCGCAATGGTTATGTTGGCACTAACAATTGCATGTCGATATATTTGGTGGCGTTATCAATCAACCCTTTATTGGATTGATAATTTTAGCTTATTTTGCGGTTTACTGCTTTTATTGGCTGAAACTTATGCCTGGTGTGTGTTATTCCTCAGTTTTATGCAATGTATTTGGCCACTGCATCGAAAACCCGTTTCTATGCCTGAAGACATTACACAATGGCAAAGCGTTGATATTTTCATTCCTACCTATAACGAAGATTTACAAGTTGTTAAACCTACAATCTATGCCAGCTTAAATTTAGATTGGCCTAAAGATAAGCTCACTATTTATCTGCTTGATGATGGTGATCGTCCTGAATTTAAAGCATTTGCTCAAGAATTGGGTATTCGTTATATCGCACGAGAAAAACACGATTTTGCTAAGGCAGGTAATATCAATCATGCCTTAACACTCGCTTCTGGCGAATTTGTCGCTATCTTTGACTGCGACCATATTCCAACACGTTCATTTCTACAATTTACGATGGGATGGTTTTTAAAAGATGAAAAAATGGCTTTAGTACAAACACCTCACCATTTTTTCTCACCCGATCCTTTTGAACGTAATTTAGGTAATTTCCGTGAAACACCGAATGAAGGCACTCTCTTTTACGGATTAGTTCAAGATGGTAATGACACTTGGAATGCAACGTTTTTCTGTGGCTCATGTGCCGTTTTACGTCGTAGTGCATTGGATGAAATTGGTGGTATTGCTGTTGAAACAGTTACAGAAGATGCACATACCTCATTACGTTTACACCGTCATGGCTGGAGATCAGCTTATATTCGTATTCCACAAGCCGCTGGTTTAGCGACAGAATCATTATCCGCTCATATAGGTCAACGCATTCGTTGGGCGAGAGGAATGGTGCAAATATTCCGACTTGATAATCCACTCTTTGGTAAAGGCTTGAGCCTGCCACAACGTCTTTGTTACTTAAATGCCATGTTGCACTTTTTCTCTGGCATTCCACGGATGGTTTTCTTACTTGCACCGCTGACGTTTCTTTTTTTCCATGCCTATATCATTTATGCGCCTGCGGTTGCCATCGCCCTCTATGTTGTGCCGTATTTGATCCATATTTCACTCGCGAGTGCGAAGTTACAAGGTACTTATCGCCACTCATTTTGGGGTGAAGTTTATGAAACGATTTTGGCGTGGTACACCACCCGCCCAGTGTTGAGTACTCTTTTCTCTCCTCATAAAGGAACTTTCAACGTTACTGGCAAGGGTGGCGTGATGGAAAAAGGCTTTGTCGATTGGCGAATTAACCGCCCTTATTTACTCTTTCTCAACCTAAATTTACTGGGTATTTTGTTTGCCTTTTGGCGTATTGCAACAGGCGATCCTGATGAAGTTTGGGCTGTTGTGATGTGTTTATTGTGGGTTTGCTATAACCTTATCTTACTCGGTGTTGCAATTGCAGTTTCTGTCGAAACAAAGCAACAACGCCGTTTCCCTCGCGTTCGCGTTAAAGTTCCTGCTATGTTGCTGTTAAATAATGGCTCTCTCTATCGCTGTTATCTCTATGATTTTTCTGATAATAGCTGTGCCATTCTATTACCTGATAATGTCACTCTTTCACTCTCTACAAATGAAAACATCACTCTATTACTCAGTGAAAATCAGCGCGAACATGCCTTTAATGCCAATATTTCACGTATTGATGGGCAAATTATTGGATTACAACTTCTTGAAATGACAACACAAAAAGCTATCCAATTTACCGCTTGTACTTTTGAGCGAGCCGATACATGGGCTGATTGGCAAAACGAACTCCCAGCCGACAGGCCTTTAAACAGTCTCAAGAACATTATTTTTATCAGCATGCAAGGTTATAACACCTTGTTAAAGCGTGCACCTTACTTTATTTACGCCACATTTCGCTTACTCGGTTTGTTTTTGCTGTGGCTTTCATCGTTACTCCCTCAACGCGTTAATGTTTCACAAATATTTCATCAGTCTTGAAGGAAAAACTCAGTTTTCTGGGAATTTATTCATAAACAATAAGATCATGGGTAACAATAATGAAAAAACGTTTTCTCATATTTGCCTTATTTATGCTCACTTCTTCGGTTCATGGAAATGAAACGCAAGAGGCGCAAACTAATATTTCAGCCCCCCCCGTTACACTAACTGAAGCAGCTCCTGAAGTTATTTCTCAAGTAGGTATTGGAAATACACAACTGCCTTCTGCTGATGTCATACCTTCTACTCGTCAGAAGATATTAAAATTTGCAGAGACAGCACCTAGTTATGGCGCTCTTCATTTAACAGGTGTTAGCCCTGACGGCTATTTAGAATTTGGTGTACGTAGTGATGAATATGTTTCAAAAGCGACTCTCGATTTAGAATTTACACCATCTCCGTCACTCCTTCCTGTGGAATCTCATCTTAATGTCTATTTGAATGATGAATTGATGGGAGTTATTACCTTAAAACAGGAAGATTTAGGTAAGAAAAACCAAATTACGATCCCAATTGATCCTTTATTTATTCAAGATTTTAATCATATAAAACTCTCTTTTATTGGCCATTATCGTGAAATTTGTGAAAACCAAGCAAATACGACACTCTGGCTTGATGTGAGTAAAAGTAGTCAATTAAATTTGACCTTTCATTCACTCCGTTTAGGTAATGAATTAGCGTACTTCCCAGAGCCATTTTTTGACAGCCGTGATTTTGGTGAATTAACACTGCCGATGGTATTCAATCAATCACCTAATTTAGTTCAACAAAAGGCGGCTGCTATACTCTCTTCTTGGTTTGGTACTCAAGTTGATTGGCGTAAGCAAAATTACCCTGTTTATTATGATGCTTTACCAAATCAACACAGTATTGTTTTTGCAACTAATAAACAAAAACCAGTATTTTTAAAACAGCATCCCGATGTTAAAGCGCCAACTATCGAAATGCTGACACACCCAACCAATCCTTATATTAAATTACTTCTTATTATGGGACGGGATGATAATGATTTGATCACTGCCGTAAACGGAATAGCCCGTGGACAAGTTATTTTCAGAGGAAATATCGTTACAATTAATGAAGTAGAAAAATTGATCCCTCGTGAGCCTTATGATGCGCCCAAATGGGTACAGTTGAATAAACCTATCTATTTTAATACATTGCAAGACTACGAAGGCCAGTTGCAATCTCGCGGATTAAAACCGAATCCTATTACGTTGAATATGACGTTACCGCCTGATCTCTTTATGTTTAATAATACGGGATTACAAATGCAATTGCGTTATCGTTATACCGCACCTGCGTTTCAAGATGCCTCTCGTATGTCTATCTCAGTAAACGACCATTTCATTAAAGCTTATCCTCTTGAGAAAGATAAAAAAGATAATCTTGTTATCGCTTATTTACCGCTTATTCAGGGCTGGATTGAGCATAAGAATTTATTGAATATTCCTGCTGTAAAACTAGGTGAACGTAACCAAATTACATTTGCCTTTGATTATACCAATCCAATTCCGGGGGGATCAGTAGATCAATGTATTACTTATCAACCTGTTCCAAATGCAGTGGCAATTGATGATTTATCTAGTTTTAACTTCACCGGTGATTATCGACACTATATTGCATTGCCTGACTTGCGGGTTTACAGCCACGCAGGCTTCCCATTTAGCCGTTATGCAGATCTGTCCGAAACTCTGATTTTTGTTAATCAGCAACCATCTCCAACTCAGTTGTCTACTCTATTAATTTCAACCGGGAATATCGGTGCTCAAACAGGTTATCCTGCACTGAATGTTTCATTAACCGATTCATTAGAGGATGTGCAAAAAAGGGATGTAGATTTGCTACTTATCGGCACAATTCCACCTGCATTAAATAATGATAAACAGATGAATGTACTGATTGATAAAGCACGTAGTGAAATTACTCTGCCTTCTCGTGAGATCAGTATCTTTAGCCACACAAGTTATCAACCCACTGATAAACGTCCTGATAGCCGTATCTCCCTGACGTCTAAAGGCTCAATGGGTGCAATTATTGGTTTCCAATCCCCATTCTTTTCACAACGTAGCGTTGTCGCTCTATTAGCTGATAGTACACAAGGTTACAAACTGTTAAATGAGGCAATTAGTGATAGCGGTAAGCGCGATGCAATGCATGGTTCAGTGGTATTAGTCAGAGAGTCTGGTGTAAATAGCTTACGTGTGGGTGACACTTATTTCGTCGGTTATTTACCTTGGTGGGAAGAAGTTTGGTATGTGTTTGCATCTCACCCTATATGGCTTGGTTTAGCGGCAATTATCGGCATTATTCTTGTCTCTCTTCTTATTTGGCGAGCAATGAAAATAAGAAGCCAACGTCGTTTAGCGGCTAAGGATTAAGCTATGTGGCAATTTGGTCACACACATCGCCACTCTGTTATTGCTCTCTTTTTGCTGACAGGCATTTTGCCTGTCACACAAGCCAGCGAAGAGGCAACGGAAGTCTTTTTGCAAGAGCAAGTAAGATTAGGAACATCCACGGGAAATGAAGCGTTAGTGGCTCAATCGTTGCATCGTTTAGCGTTAATTAAACCCAATGATCCTAATATCTTATTAATGCAAATTCAGTTTGCCGTTAAACAGAAAGATAATGCAAAAGCACAACAGTTATTTACTCAATTAGGTACTCAGTTTCCTCAATCAGAGCAATATCAACGTGCAATAAAAACTTTATCACTGACAACGGATGTTAATAGGCAAAAATTACAGCGAGCTCAACTTTACCGTACAGCTGGACGCTATGATGATGCACTAAATTTATACGATGAAATTTATCGCGGAGTGCCACCTGATGAGACTTTAGCACTGGAATATATTCAAGTGCTTATGCAATCATCTCATGATGATAAGGTAGATAGGCTTCATCATATTTATCGCCAATATCCTCAGAATGCGAAAATAGCCAATCTCTATCAGCAACAATCAAAATCGACAGTTACAACAAGCACAACCAGTACGGCTTCCACTGTAAAACCTAAAACAGATGTTGCCTCATTGCCTATTGCGACTTTAAAACAAAAAGTACGACAACAACCTGATAATGCGGATGTTGTAGGTGCTTTAGGAGTGCGTTATTCTCGCGCAAATCAACGTGGTGCGGCTATTTATTATCTTTCACAAGCGCTGAAATTATCACCCAATCATGATAATAGCGGTCAATGGCGATCCATGTTTCAGGCTAATCAATATTGGCATTTACTTTCAAAAGGCGATGAAGCGCTATTAAAGCAAGATTATAAATTAGCTGAACGATATTTTAATCAACTCAATAAGTTAAGTCCTTATGAAAGCGAGCCTTATATTGGTTTAGGTAACATTGCCGTTGCACAGCACCAATTGGATGTTGCAGAAAGCCATTATTTACAAGCCTTAAAATATCATCCTAATCACCCCGCAACTTTACATAGTCTCGCAGCACTTTATCGCCAACAGTCACATGATAAAGCTCAGCAATTTATTAATAGCTTAACACCAAGACAATATAAAAATTTGGCTGAAGATTATGGCTATATTATCTCAGGCATAAGACAAGATTTAGCCTCTGATGATGAACACAAAGAGCAATACCTTAGTGCGATTGAAAAACGTAAGGCAATTGCTAAAGATTATCCTAATGATGTTTGGAATATTTATCGCCTTACTGATGATTTATTAATAACTCAACAAGACTCTGAAGCTGAAGAGTATTTTAATCAACTTAATCGCCGTCTCCCTAATGATCCATCTCGTCTTTACGCCTATGCGCTATATCTCAATAAAACAGGACGAGAACCTCAAGCACTCAATACACTAAAAACAATTCCTTTGTCTCAACGTAGTGAGAGTATGAAAGCGTTAGATAGTCAATTACGTTTTGGTGAAATATTAGCGCATGCAGAGTCTCTACGCGCAAAAGGACAAGAAAAACAAGCTGTTGATTATCTTTTTGCTCATATTCCGCCAGAGCAGAAAATTCAGACTTATTTGCTATTAGCAGACTGGGCTCAAGAGCGAAATAACCTTGAACAAGCTTTAAGTTATTATCATACCGTTCTAAATCTAGAGCCTAACAATGAATCAGCATTATTAGGCGCAACAGATATTGTCTTAGAACAAGGGCAAAAAACACAAGCAAAATATTATCTTGCTAAAATTGAAACCCTTTCACCCAATCAATTTAGTAGCAATTCTCTTAGACGCGTTGCTAATGCAGAAAAAGAGGTGGGTAATACAGAAAAAGCACAACATTACTTTGCATATTTAACGCAAAAAATCGAAACAGAGCCGGACAGTGCTGATCCTTTAGTATTGCGCGATATTGCTCGTTTTCAGCGTGATGAGCAACATAGTCAACAAGCCCACTATTATTATCAACAAGCGATGATCAAGGATGGAATAACAGATAGATTGCCAAAAGATAATATTGAGTACACCACATTAATGCGTAATGACGAAAAAGATAACTGGTTATCTCGAAGCCTACGAGCTGATGCTCACACTCTTTATCGTCAACAAGAGTGGCGTTTTACTCTTGAACATGATTATTGGGGCTCTAGTGGTAGCAAAGGTTATTCGAAACTACGCGCTCACACCACGATGTTACAACTCGATCACCCTGTTTATGATGGTCGTTTCTTTTGGCGGGCAGATTTAGTTAATCTCAGCAGTGGCAAACTGGGTACATCACCTTATGACTCTAAATTTGGGACTTGTTATCGTACAGGCTGTTTCCCGTTAGAGCAAAAATCCTTTGGTGTGAGCCCCGCAATTGGCTGGGAAAATAGTCAATGGCAATGGGATTTTGGTACAACACCACTGGGTTTCGAAGTAACTGATTGGGTCGGTAAAATCGCCTATAATCATGATCTTTTTAATGTTGGCTGGGCATTTGATGTTCACCGTCGTCCAGTAAATAGCTCTCAACTGGCTTTTGCTGGTCAACGAGATATTTGGACTAACCAAACATGGGGCGGAGTGAGAAGAACCGGTATTCGTTTAAGCGGAAGCTATGACTTAGGCGGAAAAGACGGTTATTGGGGCGAGGTTTCTGTTGATAAACTGACGGGTAAAAACGTTGAAGATAATAGCAGTGTTCGAGGAATGGGTGGCTATTATTACAAACTTATCAATGAGAACAATCGCCGCGTTTCCGTCGGATTAAGCACAATGCTTTGGCATTATGATAAAGACTTAAGCGGATACACTTTAGGTCAAGGTGGTTATTATAGCCCTCAAAAATATGCCTCTTTAGGGATCCCGATTAATTATCGTGAACGCACTGAAAATTGGTCTTGGGAATTATCAGGCTCTCTTTCTTGGTCTTACTCCCAAACAGATGACAGGAAGCGCTATCCTTTACAAAATCTCATTTCGCCCGATAAATTCAATCGCTATATCAATGGATTTAGCCCTGAAGATCGAGAAGAGATGATGAGACTTTATTATCAAGAGCGTGATGCTGTTGATGAAGGGGACTCCAGTAATGGTTTTGGTTATACCGCAAGAGCACTAGTCGAACATCGAGTTACACCGCATTGGTTTATTGGTGCGGCTATTGATATTCAACAAGCAAAAAACTATACCCCAAGCCATGCATTAATGTACTTACGTTATTCATTTGATGGTTGGAATGGTGATTTAGATTTACCGCCAAATCCTCTTATTCCTTATGCAGATTTTAAATAACGCTCAAATGTATTAAATACACAAACGGGAAGCACAGGCTTCCCGTTTAACATATTCGCTAAAGTTATGATAGCAAGTTGTCATTATTGCGTTTTACGAAAAAGCCCAACGAGCAACCAACCCACTATCATGGCAAGGACAAATAAAATACCTTGATAAAATCCAGCACCTGCTAATACCAAACCAGGCCCTGGGCAAATTCCAGCTAATCCCCAACCAAGACCAAATAATACACTGCCCAACACGAGTGGTTTATCAATCACTTTATTGGTCGGAATATTTAGAGGACACGCTAAAACACTTTGCTGTCTACGGCGTGTTAATTGGTAGCCAATCACACTGACAAGCAATCCTGCCCCCATAATGATCAATAAAGAGGGATCCCAGTTTCCTGTAATATCCAAAAAGCCTAGAATTTTTTGCGGATTGCTCATTCCACCAACAATCAATCCTGCACTAAATAGAAGACCACAAAGAAAAGCAACAAACTTAGTCATTTTCTTAGCCTCCTATTCCTATTACGTGGCGCTGAATATAAACGGTAATAAATGCAGTCACCATAAAGACTAAAACTGCCACCATCGAGCGACGAGATAATCGTGCTAACCCACAAATACCATGACCGCTAGTACAACCATTACCTAAACGAGTGCCTGCTCCCACCAGCACCCCGGCAATAATTAGCATCCAAGGCGACGTTTCAATTACTGGTGATAAAGGTTTATCAAAAAAATAAAACAAAGTAGGTGCGATTAGCATGCCAAGTAAAAATGCCCAACGCCAACCATTTCCTTGCTGCTTTATTGATAACACACCACCTAAAATACCGCTTATTCCTGCAATGCGGCCATTAAATAACAGTAAAATGGCGGCAGCTGCACCTATCATAAGCCCACCAATTGCCGCACTTAAAGGCGTAAAGTGAACCCAATCTATATTCATACATTAACCTGCTATCGGACAATAAAGCTGATAAAGCGTATTGAGTAGCACAAGAACTTTTTCATCAGCAATAGAATAAAAGATACGTTTTCCATCACGACGAGTATTCACTAACCCTTCATTACGCAAAACGGTTAGCTGTTGAGAAAGCGTCGGTTGACGAATACCTAAACTCTCTTCTAATTCACTCACACTTTTTTCGCCCTGACTTAGCTGACACAATAATAAGAGGCGATCGCCATTTCCTAACGTCTTAAGCATACTAGACGCTTCATTAGCCGCCAATTTCATTGCATCTAATAAATCAGGTTGAACTCGTTGTGTCATGGTAAACTCCATAATCAATATACTTTTTAATAATATGTTAATTTATATATTGTGCAAGTTTTCTTTTTATTGCGTGTTTGTATAAGGCGCTATATGCTCTGTAACATGAAAACGGTAAGAGTCCCCATTGCCTTAGTGCAAAGCGTTATGCGAACACTGCGTGAAAAATTGCAGCAGGCTAATCTTTATCTTAATACAAATTACCCAGAACCTACTCTACATTATAATCAGAGAGGAACTATTGCAGGCAGTGCCTATTATGCAAATTGGGAAATCCGTATTAATCCTACATTATTGATTGAAAATAAACAGAATTTTATTGAAGAAGTTATTCCTCATGAATTAGCGCATTTATTAGTTAATCGCCATTTTGGTCGTGTAGCACCTCATGGGAAAGAGTGGAAATGGATGATGGAAACTGTATTACAAGTTTCAGCTAAACGTACTCATCATTTTGATGTCAGCGCCGTTAAAGCTAAGACCTTTCCTTATGCTTGCCAATGTGAAGAAGAACATCAACTTACAATTCGGCGTCATAACAAGGTATTACGTGGTGAAACTCAATATCGTTGCCGTCATTGTCAGTCAATTTTACAATTTATAGAACACGAACTCGTGTAGATAAAAATAAAGCCGATGTATTGATTAAGTCACATCGGCTTTATCTTGATAATAAATATGTGGGATTGTATTAAGCAAACTCGCTCATCACATGAGATGCGATTTCAAAGTAAATAATAAGACCTGTACCATCAATTAAGGTTGCGATAAACGGTGCTGAAACAACCGCAGGATCGATACCTAAACGCTTTAATACCATTGGAATTACAGACGATACAATCGCACTCCAAACAGTGATTGAAATGAGAGTTAAGCCAACAACAATCATCACTTCCATACCCACACCTAAAAACCAAGCACGCACAAAACCGGCAATACCCATAGTTAGTGCGACCATTATGGATGTGGTTATCTCTTTTCTTAATACAGACCAAACATTACGTAAGCTCACTTCCCCTAATGCCATAGCACGTACTAATGTTGAGGTGATCTGTGTACCACTATTCCCGCCTGTACCAATTAGCAATGGAATAAAGAAAGCTAATGAAATCGCAGCTTCTAATCTGTCTTCAAAGGCATGTAATACCGTACTAGTATACGCTTCTGCCACAAACAGCATCAATAACCACACAACACGTTTACGCCATAATGTCACTGGACTAGTTTCTAAATAAGGCTGCTCTAAAGGTGAGGTTGCACCCTGCATTTGTGCATCCAATGTATTTTCATCTTCAATTAATTCAGCAATATCTTGAGGACGTAAAACACCGACTAACTTTCCAAAATGCATCACCGGTACGCTGTCTAAACCGCTATGGCTAATCAGTTGATAAACATCATGACGATTCTGTTCTGGTGAAACAGAAAAAAAGGTTTGACGCATCACATCAGAAACAAATAGATCATTCGCAGCTGTTAATAATGATTTAACGGGCAAAATCCCATTTAGATAGTTATCTTTATCCACTACATATAAATAGGTTGGAATTAATTCATCTTTTAAATCATTAACCAATTGAGCTTTCACATTTTCAACAGAATCAGCGACAGAAATGGCAATATAGGACTGGCTCATATATGCGCTAACAGTTGCATCATCTTTTAAACGATTGTATTGGTCTTGAGTTGAGTTGTTTTTAGGTGTGTTTAAGGATGCATCTGCAACTAATACAGCATCCATTTTGTTTTGAGTATTGAATTTCATTTTTGTGGTTCCCTATTACTGTTTGTGTTTAGCAAATCAGTTCTCCATAGGGGCGAAACCAGAAGCGAGAATGCAAAAGCTATCTACACGTCTCGGTTTTAGCACTATACAACGTATCCGATGAATACTGGAAGTTACATGGGGATATACCTTCGGTCGATATATCCTGTCCTAATCTTGGGCGTCTCTCGACGTCGTCAGATCAGTAACCTGTGTTTGTATAGGAGCCTCGCCTAACGAGATACTGCACTTTTCTTGCGAATGCGGCGCGCATTATAACCACTCACAATATAATGAAAAGCCCGATAACGATTTTGTTTAAGTTCTATTGAAAAATAGTTCACGACATTCATCATACAATTAAATAATATAATTCCATTAGAAATTAATATATAAAAAAGAAATGAAGCTTTCCTACGAAAGTTAAAATCGTATACTAAGAAGGAATTTGTTTATTAATTGATTATTTAAATGCTAATTTTTGTACTCTTATTTCTTCTGCTTGCAAAAATATCTCTTTTACCGTTTTACCATCTAATGATTGACACATTTTACGAGTGATAATATCCGCATTTTTATGACGCCCTGCGATAACTAAATCATTAAAATTAATATCATTAAGAATAGCTAATTCTATTGCTTCATCAAAACGCGTTTGTTCATCAAGGGGGAGTGAATTGCGCATTTCAACAATTGAGATACGTAGCGATTCTACATTAGAGCCATCAAGGGTTTGTTGAGGTTTTTCACAGCCAGATAACATGACACTAAACAAACAAATAACTAACAATTTTTTCATATATCCCCCCTACCCAGTCAATAGTTTAAATAATAGCAGAATGTTTATAAGGAAACTCCCCACTAACTAAAATATATTTTTAATGAGTCATCATTTCCAATATTTTTATTATTCTGAATAAATAAAAACCATCTTTAATTTAAAATAAAGGGAAGCATTTTCCAGATTATTCGTTTTTTTAATGGGAGGAATAGACATAAAAAACCCTGTTAATAAATTAACAGGGCAAAAAAACAGGAAAATAGAAGGGAATACTTAATAAAAAGAGGTTAAGCGAGCTCAACATCTCCTTTTAAACGACAGCTACATGCTAAGACATAACCTTGAGCTATCTCTTCAGCCGTTAATGTACTGGTACTGCTGACATCATAATCACCACTCGCAATGCGAGTTTTGCAACTACCGCAAACTCCTGCACGACAAGCTGCAAAGACAGGAACTTTATTTTCTTCCATTGCTGATAATAAAGTTACACCAACAGGAACTTTAATTTGTGATAATGGATGACGAATAGTCATGGTTAATTGTTCATTTTCATCAACACAAACAGGCTCATCACCAAAACGTTCCATAAAGATATTCTCAGCAGGTACACCAAGATTTCTTGCAAAACGTCCTGTGTCTTCCATATAGCTATTTGGACCACAGCACATGACAGTACGACTCGCAATATCAGGGACTAATGCAGCTAATTTTTCTTGAGAAATGCGTCCACTAAACAACCCTTTATTATCAGGCAATTTTGGCATCATGATAAAATTGAGATTGTATGGATATGCATTTGCTAATTCGATCCACTCTTTCTCAAAAATAAACTGACTTTGCTCGCGAATATTAAAAATAACCGTGATATCCGCTTTAGGTTGATTATTTAACAACCAACGTGTCATCGACATAACCGGCGTCACACCACATCCGGCCGCCAACATTAAATAGCGCGCACCTTCTTTACCCGCACAAGTAAACTCACCCTGAGCATCAGATAACCAAAGATAATCACCTGGTTTTACTTGTGATGTTAACCAACCTGAGCCTATGCCATTTTCTAAACGACGAACGGTTAAGGTGATAAATGGGCTTAATCCCGGAGAAGATGAAATGGTATAAGCGCGCAATGTTTCATCACTATTATTGATACTCACCAGTGCAAATTGGCCCGGTTTATAAGAATAAAAGTCATGATTAATTAAATTTAGCGTCCACACTTCAGGTGTTTCCTGATTAATAGAGTGAACTTGCATACGATTAGGACAAAGAGAAGTAGGCATCGTCATGGATATTGATCCTTCACCGAAGCCCGCAGGCTTCGGTAATGATAATGAATTTAAAACATTAAGCAGAAAGAATATCTTTAAGATCTTGTTCTGGTGTAGTAATAGAGCGCATACCAAATTTCTCATTTAATACCGCCAGCAGATTGTCAGTTAAGAACGCTGGTGCTGTTGGACCGGTATAAATGTTTTTCACGCCTAATGAAAGCAGAGTCAATAAGATAACAATCGCTTTTTGCTCGAACCAAGAGAGAATTAAAGACAGTGGCAAGTCATTCACACCACAACCTAATTTCTCAGCAAGGTTAACGGCTAGCATAATCGCTGAGTAAGCATCGTTACACTGACCCACATCAAGTAAGCGTGGTAAGCCTTCTAAAGTACCGAAATCCAGTTTATTGAAACGGTATTTACCACACGCTAAGGTCATAATTAAACAATCTTGTGGAATTTCTCTTGCAAGATCGGTGTAGTAACTACGTTCACCACGGCTACCATCACAACCCCCCACTAAGAAAACATGACGTAATTTTTTCTGTGAGACTAAATCAATCACAGTATCAGCAGCATTTAATAGTGTTTCACGACCGAAACCGACAGTAATTAAATGCTCAATTTCATTGTATGGGAAACCTTCTAATGATTGTGCTTGTTCAATCATTTCAGAGAAATCATCACCAGTAATATGTTTCACACCCGGCCAACCAACAATACTACGTGTCCAAATACGGTCACCGTAATTACCTACATTTGGGTCAATAATACAGTTTGAAGTCATTAATACAGGGCCAGGAAATTTTGCAAACTCAATTTGCTGATTCTGCCAACCACTACCGTAGTTACCCACTAAGTGTTTGTATTTTTTAAGTTCTGGGTAACCATGAGCAGGTAACATTTCACCATGAGTATAAATGTTGATCCCTTTACCTTCAGTTTGCTCAAGAAGCATTTGCAGATCTTTCAGATCATGACCTGAAATTAAAATAGCTTTACCTGCAACAGGGCGAACGTTAACAGTAACGGGTGTAGGGTTGCCGTAAGCTTGAGTTTCGCCTTTATCAAGAATAGCCATAATACGGAAGTTCATTTGACCAATGCCCATCGCATTTTCTAACAACTCATTCATATCTGAAGGATCAGTGCCTAACCACGCCATATAGCGATGATATTCTGCATAAATTTCATTGTCATACTGACCTAAAACATGCGCGTGCTCCATATAAGCCGCAGCCCCTTTTAAGCCATACAGGCACAGCATACGTAACCCATGAAGATCATCACCGATTTGCGCTTTATCTGCATTTAAAGCAAAAAGCTGAGCTTGTTTTTGTAAGCTGTCTAAATCGCTACCGGCTAATTGAATTTCAGCTCTTGGATTAGTGACTTGAATTGCTGCATTTTTCGCTAAAGTACGAGATTTCAAGCTTTCACGGAAATAGATAGCTTCTTTCGCATAACCGACAATACGATCAGAATCAAAGTTGACGTTAGTTAACGTAGAGAAAAAAGCACGAGGAGCAAAGCTATCTACATCATGATCAATAATACCGACACTACGCGCAGCCAAAGCCCACGCTGAAAGTCCTTCTAATACTGCAACGAGTAAATCTTGAAGATCTGAAGTTTCTGCTGTTTTACCACACATACCTTGCGCATAGGCACAACCATTACCTACAGGCGTTTTCATTGTTTGTTCACATTGCACACAATACATATCGTATTCCTTCTAATAAAAGATAACGCTTTATTTTTATAAGTTGCATTCTATATGCAACATAAGAATACGCCATTTTTATAAGAGAGAAAGTGCAATATTGAACAATTTGAATGTTGTTTGATCTAACGCAATTTTTAGCAAATCTTTTAATATCTCTTTTTTTATCCTTTGATTTTGCTTAAGCCTCAAAATAATTTTTCCAAAAAAGAGAGTGCTATTGCATTGTGCCGATGATGACTAAATGAGAAGGAATATTTAACAATTATTGATGGTTGTTTTTTATCTAATCATATAAAGACTGAGAGATGAAACGATTAAGTTTATTCATTTTTGTTAGAACAGCAATATTCATTACTATTTTTTATAGTTAATATCACCTATTGCATCAATAGCTAATAAAATTATTTCAATTGAGATATGTTATTAGCACGAGTATTACGAAATGAAACTACACATTTGGATGATACTCATCCCTACATTGGAGATTAAAAATGATTAAATTAAATAATGTTCCATCAGAATTTCGCCCTCTAGAAAGCTACAAAATGCTAATTGGAGGAGAATGGGTATCTAGTACATCGCAAAAAACAACGAAAACCTATAGCCCAGCTACGGGTGAATTATTAAGTGAATACCAATCGGGTAGTGCTGAAGATGTTGAACGCGCAGTCAGTGCTGCACGTAAGGCATTCAAAACATGGAGTAAAACGTCACCTGCTGAGCGTCAAGCCCTCTTATTAAAAATCGCAGATCGCTTAGAGCAAGAACAAGAACGCTTTGCTTGGATTGAGTCATTAGATAATGGTAAGCCACTCAATGAGTCGAAAAACATAGATTTACCTGCCTCTATTGACCATTTTCGATATTTTGCAGGCGTGATACGCTCTCATACCGATGAAAGTGCCGTCCTAGACGAAAATACCATTAGCCTTGTTATTCGCGAACCTATTGGTGTTGTGGGGCAAATTATTCCATGGAACTTCCCATTATTAATGGCAGCATGGAAATTAGCACCGGCGATTGCAGCGGGTGACACAGTGGTTATTAATCCAGCAACACTGACTTCCCTTTCATTATTAGAGCTAGGTCGTATTTTAAATGAAATATTACCCGCGGGTGTGATTAATATTGTTACCGGACGCGGATCTGTTGTAGGACAAGCTATTTTAGAACACGAAGATATTGATAAACTTGCGTTTACTGGCTCTACCAATGTGGGTTATACCGTAGCAGAAGCTGCTGCGAAAAAAATGGTCCCAGCAACATTGGAATTAGGCGGTAAATCAGCCAATATCGTGTTCCCTGATGCGAACATGAAAAAAGCAGTCAAATATTCAGCATTGGCAATATTGATGAACCAAGGACAAGCCTGTGAATCAGGTTCACGTTTGTTCTTACATAAAGATATTCATGATGAATTTTTGAAAGCATTAAAAGCTGAATTTGAGAGTATACGTGTCGGCGATCCACTTGATCCGAATACACAAATGGGTACACAAGTTAGCCAAGATCAAATGGATACCATCTTAGGCTACGTTGAACTCGCGAAAAAAGAAGGTGCAACTGTTTTAACCGGTGGTGAGCGTATTACTGGTGAAGGTTATGATGACGGCTTCTTTGTTCGTCCAACTATCATCATCAACGCAACAAACCAAATGCGTGTTGCCCGAGAAGAAATTTTTGGGCCTGTGTTATGTGTTATTCCATTCGATAATGAAGATGAAGTGATCGAAATGGCGAATGACTCTGAATATGGCCTTGGTGGTGGTGTTTGGACTCAAGATATTAACCGTGCCTTACGAGTTGCAAAAGCAGTAAGAACCGGTCGTATGTGGGTTAACACTTATCACGAACTCCCTGCTCACGCGCCTTTTGGGGGGTACAAGAAATCAGGTTTAGGACGTGAAACACATAAAATGATGTTAGATGCTTATAGCCAAGTGAAAAACATCTTTATCAGTATGAAAGAATAAAATTTTCTCTCTTTTCTAAATTCTTATAAATATAATATCTATACTCATCTCTTCGCCTTCTCCCCAGAAGGCTTTTTATTATCTGTAATTTCCTCAAACCCCACATTATTACCATAAAAAAAACCGCATACTTATCGCTATAAAGCATACGGTTTTATGTTGTGTTGTTAGCTCATAAGTAAGAACGAGTTACTCTACTTCAGCTTCTTTTTTACTCACTGAGTGAGTTTCTTTATCTAATTCAATATTATCGGCGTTAACATCTTTTATATGCTCTCTTGTTAAGCGATAAACAACAGGACTTAATAAAGCCAATGCAATTAAGTTAGGAATAGCCATCATTGCATTGAGTGTATCGGCTAACAACCACACAAACTCTAACGATTGTGTCGCACCAATTGGTAACGCAATTAGCCATGCAACCCTAAATGGCATAATCGCTTTAGGTCCAAAAAGATATTGCACACATTTTTCACCGTAAAAACTCCAGCCTAAAATGGTGGTAAAAGCAAAAATGGCTAATGCAATTGCCACAATATAGTTACCACCCGGAATAGCCGTAGAGAATGATGCGGCGGTTAATGTTGCTCCACTTTGCCCTGTTAACCATTGTCCTGTAATAATAATGGTTAATCCTGTAACAGAACAAACGATGATGGTATCAATAAAAGTCCCCAACATCGCAATCAAACCTTGGCGAACAGGGTTTTGTGTTTTTGCTGTCGCATGGGCAATTGGCGCACTACCCAATCCTGCTTCATTTGAGAAAACACCACGCGCTACACCAAAGCGGATCGCAGCCCAAACAGCTGCACCCGCGAAACCACCTTGAGCAGCAACAGGTGTAAACGCAGATTTAACAATAAGGACAATTGCATCTGGGATCGCAGTCGCATTCAGTGCGAGGACAACAATACCTGCACCAAAATAGCCAACGGTCATAATAGGAACTAATTTACCGGCAACATCAGCAATACGCTTAATGCCTCCAATGAGTACAGCACCGACTAAAACAACGAGCACAATAGCTGTTATTGTTGTCGAAATACCAAAGTTACTTTCCAGTACATCAGCGACAGAGTTTGCTTGCACTGTATTACCAATACCAAATCCTGCAAAACTACCAAAAACAGCAAAAACAGTGCCTAACCAAACCCAATTTTTACCTAAGCCATTTTTGATGTAATACATTGGGCCACCGACATAGTTTCCGTATTTATCAACTTCACGAAAACGTACAGCAAGCACGGCTTCTGAATATTTGGTTGCCATTCCCACTAATGCGGTCATCCACATCCAAAACAACGCACCGGGGCCACCTAAGACAACAGCTGTTGCAACACCGGCAATATTACCAGTTCCAATAGTGGCAGAAAGCGCGGTCATTAAGGCATTAAATGGCGATATTTGCCCTTCACCTCTTTTGTCATTTTTTTCAAATAAAAGCTTAAACCCTGTTCCTAACTTCCTAATAGGTAAAAAGCCAAGTCGAAACTGCATAAAAAGGCCGATACCGAGAATGCCGACAAGCATCGGAACTCCCCATACCACGCCATTTATAGCGCTTAATATATTTGTGATGAAATCCATAATTTACCCTTTCTCGTCCAAATGTTATCTAAATATGTATTTTTTGTTATCAATTACACTAAAGATGAAAAAAGGAAAATATGCTAGAAAAAAAAACAACTAACTCTAAAATTGGCTTAGTTATGTGAGAAATATCACTTCATTATTAAATTACGCTATCATTAGGTTCATCGTTACAATACTTCAATCAAAGTTATGCATAATCATAAATCAGTACAAAACAGCCAAAATGAACGACGCTTTAATCTGTTCAGAAAAGCGCAAGAAACCAATCTTGCACCACTAAAAATCCTGTTATTGTCCGCTATAGTTGGCTCTTTGGCTGGACTAGTGGGTGTTTTATTTGAAAAAAGTGTTAGTTGGGTGATTCATTTTCGACAAGAAGAATTTATTAAAACCTTTACTAATCCTTATATCCTAGCAATCTGTACATTACTTTTTTCCTCTATTCTGGCAATGCTTGGATATTATTTAGTCAAGAAATTTTCACCCGAATCAGGGGGATCCGGAATACCTGAAATTGAAGGGGCCATGATAGATATTCGCCCAGTTCGTTGGTGGCGAGTATTGCCTGTAAAATTTATTGCCAGTATTGGGACGTTAGGTTCTGGTATGGTATTAGGACGAGAAGGCCCAACAGTACAATTGGGTGCCAATATCGGCCAGCTCGTAAATGATATTTCTAAAGTAAAAGATAAAGAGTCACGCCATACTCTATTAGCTACCGGAGCCGCAGCAGGATTAACCGCAGCTTTTAATGCCCCTCTAGCTGGTATTTTATTTATTATTGAAGAGATGCGTCCTCAATTTAAATACAGCCTTATTTCAATTAAAGCAGTTTTTATTGGCGTTATTATGTCTTGCATTGTTTTTCGCCTATTTAATGGTGAAGGCGGTATTATTCATATCGGTAAGTTTTCATCTGCACCACTAAACACACTCTGGTTATATTTAGTTTTGGGTATGTTATTTGGCATTATTGGCGTTATTTTCAGTAAATTACTTTTTTATATTCAAACCCAGTTTCAACATTTTTATCAAGATAAAACATCACGTTTTGTTTTAACAGGTGGGATCATCGGCGGGCTTTGTGGCTTATTAGCATTAATTATTCCTGAAATAACCGGTGGTGGATTTAGTATTATTCCAGCATTAAGCACAGGACAATACTCTCTTATCGCCCTATTACTTTTCTTTGTTTTACGAACCATAACATCCATTATCAGTTTTGCTTCAGGTGCTCCTGGCGGTATATTCGCCCCAACTCTGGCATTAGGTACGTTATTTGGTAGCGCCTTCGGATTAACTGCAACCTTACTTTTCCCTGATTATCAAATTCAAATTGGTACATTTGCCATTGCTGGAATGGGAGCTTTATTTGCAGCAACCGTAAGAGCACCTCTAACAGGGATCGTCCTCGTATTAGAAATGACTGATAATTATCAACTTATCCTACCGATGATCATTACCTGCTTAGGTGCAACAATGTTGGCACAACTATTAGGTGGTCGCCCTATTTA
This sequence comes from Proteus terrae, assembly GCF_003144325.1. Classification (GTDB taxonomy): domain Bacteria; phylum Pseudomonadota; class Gammaproteobacteria; order Enterobacterales; family Enterobacteriaceae; genus Proteus; species Proteus terrae. The sequence continues at coordinate 242,713 of NZ_PENS01000002.1, read as the reverse complement.
TACCGTTTTATTAGAACGAATATTGCAAAAATCTGAGGAAAAAGAGCAAACAAACAAAGCCAATGACATTAAAAACGATAAATTACCACAACAATAAAACTCGCTTAAACAGATAAAAAAATACCCCAATTATTTGGGGTATTTAAAAAGAGACGATTGTACTTAACTATTTTTTACGTGCGATTAAAGTAGCAAAGTTTAGGGCGATACGATTGCCATTTGCATCTGTTTTATGTAAATGCCCTGGGTTTTCATTATATTTAATAATCTCCCATTCTTTATAATAATCAGCTAATTCATTTGGACGTAAAAAGGTTTTAAATGGGATTTCAGCAGGATCACTATTTGGCGTTTTAACAGGGCAAACAATCACATTAATACCATTAGAGTTGGTACATTCCTGCATATTTTTAATAATACTTTCAATACGTTCTCGTTGACAAAACATCAAGACAACAGTTGAAAGAATAATATCGTATTTATCTGTCAGTGAAGCTTCATTAATATCATATAAGCCGCTTTTTACCGCTAACCCTGTTTTGGTTTTAACAGTTTCAATAGCATCAATATGCGAGGCATTAATATCTAACGCTGTTACATCATAACCTTGAGATGCCAAATAGAAACTATTTCGACCACGACCAGCACCTAAATCTAACACCTTACAAGGCTGGGTAAATGTTGCCATATAACGTACTTCAGAATGTGGTAATGATAAGTCATTTTCTTTAAATAGCTTATCTTCTGGAGCACATAAAAAAGAGAGTTGGCAACGAACATCATCGCTCGCTTTATCTATTTTATGCCACTGTTGAGGTTGAATTAAAGGTGGCTGATTGTCAGTATCACACTCCACTGAAATCTGTGAACCATCATCATTAAAAACAACAAATGTCATGTTACCTTGCAATACCCGCATTTGGGCATAAGTGCCTTCCTTTGTATTGTGACGTTCTAATAACGCTAAAGGAATGGATGTACGAGTCCACTCAGGCATTGTTTTATAACTTACAAGTTCCATAATTCAACCTCAATTAAGATGCATTCTAAATACATCTTATGGTAATCATTATCTTTCGTAAAGAAGGTTTTATCAAAATTATGATTTTAAATATTTATTTAAAAGCAAATCAGTCACATCTGATGAAGAAATAGATTCACCACACAAAACTTTCATCATAATTTCTTTACCTAATGATGCTAAAGAAAACAGCATATTTGGGCGTAACCGACTGATTTTATCTCTATTCTCATCTTGATTAATAATAGTGATCAATTTGGCATTAACATTAGAACATTCTTGGATAGTCAGTAAAATAAAGGTATTTTCTGCATCACTTTCAGATAAAGTCGCCACCCAACTCGCTTTTGCAATATTGGCAGATAGTAATGTTTTAAGATTAGTAGGATCGCCTTCAATAATATTGGCTTGCGCATCATAAGAAGCTTTGCTTTTATCGGTACAAATCGCAATAACCTGTTTCCCTTGCTCTCTTAACCCTTTTTCTAATTGAGAAGCTAATACCGATGAACCAATAATAATAAAATGATTATGCATTTTAGCTATCCTCTTCTTAACAATATCGCGAGTACCACGCGCAAGAAATCCCATGACATACACAATGGACGTGGTAAAAACAGTTATTCCCAAGATAACAACAGTAAGAGTAAAAATACGTGCATTCGTGCTAACTGGCACAATATCGCCAAATCCTAGCGTCGTCATACAGACAATAGAAAAATAGAACGCATCCATCAGCGTTGTTATATGTGGCTTAAACTCATCACCAATATAAAGACTTCCCAGCATTGAGAATAACAGCAAAGAAAGGATACAGATAAAAGCCACAAAGCCAGCACTAGTTAAACTATGATGCGGAAATGCACGCCAACTCATCAGCAACCCAATAGCTAAAATAAAAGAAAAATAGGATTGAAAACCCATTTGCTGATAAACAGCAACATCAAGAAAAATAATGGTGGCTAATAAAATCAACGAGACGCACCACGCAATTCTAGCGCCCAGATACATAAATATTGAAAGCAAGATTAAGGCACAAGCTAACATGACCTTGGGTATATCAAGAAGTTTTAATACACCTAAAGATTTAAGCCATGCTGAAACCCCATGGATTTCCCAATCCAGATAAATACCACGAGACAGCAAAATAGAGTAAATGATAAAAGTACCATTTAAGATAAGTAATAAAGACATCATTTTTCTTGTCACTTTAGATGTCTCTATTACATTCAGTATTGCGGATAATTTCATATTAGATATCGTAAATACTCAGCTAGTTATTTAAAGGAATATTATCTAATCCTTGAAATTTAAAAGGTTCTGCGGGTTTAAAATGACTTGTCGCATTTGCAGAATAGATTATCGACTGCTCTTCACCTAATGGTAATGTCATCACTTTCCCACTCTCTTTTGAAAAATCAATTTCCTTTAAATTAACCCAAAAGGTATTTGGCGATAATGCTGATTCAAAAAAATATAATTGGTTTTTATGATCAGCGACAGTTCTCCAGCGTGTGGATGAAATTTCTGGTGATTCAGCCGTACTTAGTCCATAAGGTACAGATACATTTCTGATCACACCAAATACACTGGCAAGCGATTTTTTACTCGATTGAGCTTTAGGAATGGCATTCACATAAAAAGAAGCTCTAGCAAAACGATCTGAGGCTCGATTAGTCCCCGGTAACATCACGGTTCCACCAATTTGTTGCCAATAACTGTTCAACGCTAATTGTTCTGAAAAAATAGGAGAGTTCGTCATCACTTGATACTCTTTGCTATGATGAATCACTTGCTTACCATTAATATATTCAATAATAGCGCTATCTCCCGTTGCATCTGAAAGCGAGAGATGTAACGTTGCCATTCTATCTTGTCCAGGAACTTTATCTGTTAATACAATAAAAGGCTCACTGTCTAATGCATTGACAGCTTCTTCAACTGAAGCAAAATTATCTAATACATACTGCGCCCATGCAGAAATTGAAATCGCCGGTTTTTCTTTGGTATACGCTGGATAATCTGATTCAGCCAACCACAATAAATTAGCCACTAAACCTTTTTCATTCATACCATCGGTCGTAGAAATATCATAACCTGATGCAATCACACTTCCATATTTAGATGTCCATTTTATCGAGTTATCGCCAGCTTCTCCAGAGCGTTGCATTCCTTGTGGAAATACCCATAAATTTGTTCCTATATCATATTTCCAGTCCATCGAGCGAGCTGTAATAATTTGATTATTGTCGCCTAAATAAACAAGCCGAGTACATGCATCAACATCAGTAATACCTACTGTGAAAAAACCAGAGATAAGTAGAGTACCCAAAAAAGTATGGCGTAATTTTTTCATTATGATTCTTTCCTGTTAAACGAATGGATGGCTTCTTTGTTATGACCTTTCTTTGCACCGACTTAGAATAGATAAAGCCTCAACATAAATATTAATCCTATTAAAAAATAAGAATTATTATTTAAGTATAAGATCATTCATCATAATTGTGCATAAAAAAACCGATACGTTAAAGTATCGGTTTATAAATCATCTAGGCAATAAGAGGCTTTATTGCCTTAAAAAAGCATTTAATTACGCTTTTTTTACACCTTCAACAGAGATAATTAATTCTGCTTCTTGTGATTTTGGTCCTAAATCTGATTTAAAATTAAACTCTTTCAGATTCACTTTACCTGTTGCTTCAAAACCAGCGCGATAACCTTTCCAAGGATCAGTTCCTTCGCCAATTAATTTTGCATTTAATGAAACAGGTTTAGTCACACCATTTAATGTTAAATCACCTGTAACTACATAGTTTTCGCCATCACGAATGACTTGAGTTGAAACAAATCGAGCTTCAGGATATTTGCTTACATTAAAGAAATCAGCGCTACGTAAGTGCTTATCACGTTCTGCATGATTAGTATCTAAGCTTCCTGTTTTAATCACAACATCAACTTTGTCTTTCGATGGATCTTCTTTATCGTAACTAAATGTACCATCGAAATCTTTAAAAGTGCCGTATAACCAGCTATAGCCTAAATGTTGGATACGAAACTGTACAAATGCGTGTTGGCCTTGTTTATCAATAGCATAATCTGCTGCTAAAGCAGTACTTGCATTAAATAACAACGCACTTGCGGTTAAACCTAATAAAGCTTTCTTAAACATTGTTATCTCCATAATTTCGTTTTATAAGTTTAATTATTTAGTTCGCATTCCTAACATGCGTTTTAACGTGACATCTTTATCAATAAAATGATGTTTTAAAGCACCAGCCGCATGTAACAGCGATAACAAAACCACTGCCCAAGCTAGATAAAGATGAATATCACCAGCTAAATCCGCTTGTTCGGCTTCCCCTGTAAAAATGGCAGGTACAGAAAACCAATCAAATACAGATATAGCTTGTCCATCTGCGGTTGAAATTAAATAACCACTAATCAGAATAGAAAATAAGATTAAATATAGAAGCATATGTGCAATATGAGCGCTAATGCGTGTCAATTGACTGTAACTTGATAAAGCTTTAGGAGGTGGTGAGACCCAACGCCAAATCACACGTACTATCAGAATAATAAATAAAAGAATACCAATGCTCTTATGTATTTCAGGTGCAGAATGATACCAGCTATCATAATATCCTAACGTCACCATCCACAGCCCTAAAGCAAACATGCCATAGACAGTCAGCGCAGACCCCCAGTGTAAAAGGAGTGATAAGTGACCATAGCGAGACACATTATTTCGCCATTGCATAATAAAAACCCAATAGTTTCTAATTCATTAAAATAATGTTATCTAGTTTAGTGTATTGAGAATAAATTGTTAGCCCATAATTCAACAAATAATTTGCTTATCATTATCAATAATAATCAATAAGTAATGAGCTCTTATTAGTCACTCTGTTGATTATCTAATCAATGACATTGTTGGATCAGTTTTTTTCACAATAAGATAGGTGTATTAGCAGGTGTTTATATACATAATAAAAAGAATAAATAGAGAAGTAAAAATAAGAAGCTAAATAAGATCAATACAACAATTGTCCAACCATAAAAACAATTGTATTTTTCACTTATTCTAAATTAGAACTTATTAAACAAAATACGATAATAATGAGAGGGACCGTAAAAAAAACGGATAACCAGCGCATTTCACGTACAACACCAAAAATAATACCAACAATACAAACAAAAAATATAACAGGCATCATTTCTGAGTAGTGATCATGACAATAGTGCATTAATAAATTAATCCACGAGTGATCGTTTTGCATATAAAAATTTCAACCAATAAAAATAAATTTAAATTAAGATAGTGATAAATTACTATCATTAACAAATAAAACAAGCGTCGTATTATAAATATCAATCATCGCGCACAAAGATATTAAAACACTTCACATTTTAAATAGAGACAACATTACCAAATAAAAATAAAAATTTAAGTTAAATTCCCAATAATATAAAATGAATAATGTCAAATACGTATAATCCATTCAACTAAATCCAATATCCTTATTAATATCAACTTAGACGAACGAAATAATAATTTCATTTAATTTCAAATAAAGAAAATTAATTTCACAAAGTGATAATAAAAGCAATAAAGAATAAATAAAATAGAGTTTTAAACATCAAATAATTACCTTTAGGTCATTCATTTAATTGGAATTAACTCTATATTTCATTTTAATTACTATTAGCTAAAAACATTCAAATCCCAAGCAAAAAACACTACAATTACAATAGTATTTTTATTGAGGGCACCATGTCTACTGCAACAAATCTGAATGAACTACAGGAACAAGTTCGCTCCCGCTATAATGGATTAAGTAAAAGGCTACAGCAGGTTGCACATTATCTACTTGATAATAAAAACAGTGTGGCATTTGATACAATTGCGATCCTTGCAGATAAAGCAAATGTTCCTCCATCGACATTAATTCGTTTTGCCAATGCTTTTCATTTCAATGGCTTTAATGAAATGAAACAATTATTTCAAAATCATCTGATGAATGAAATGGTAAACGAAAATGAAAATTTAACTTATAAACAAAAATATAAAGAGGAGCCTCCTAATCTGAATGAGCCTGCCTATATTTTGCAAGAATTTGCGCAAGCAAATAGCCATTCATTGCAACAATTGGCAAATCAGACTCACAGAGAAATGTTAAATAAAACATTACAATTACTGGAACACGCTGAAACAATTTATATTTGTGGCTTTCATCACTCATTCAGTGCTGCAAGTTATTTTTTTCATGCTCTCTCGCATATCTCTTGTGAGACTGTTTTTGTTAACAGTTTAGGAGGGATGTACAAAGAGCAATTGAGAAATATTACACATCGTGATGTGCTCTTTGGCATTCACTTCCACCCGTATTCAGATGAAATGCAAAAAATGTGTGAAATGGCGACTTACAAAGAAGCAAAACAGATTATTGTTACTGATAGTCCAATTAGCCCATTAGCGAGTCTAAGCGATGTTTGTTTAACAGTTAAAGAAGCTCAAATAAAAACCTTTCGTTCTCAAACGTCAACAATGTGTTTACTACAAGCAATTTCCGTCGCTTTTGCTTTTAGAAAAAAACGTTAATGATATTTTACCCCAAACTGCACCTTAATTAAGGTGCAGTTTTTCATAAAATAAATAATTTTTAAAATGCTATTTAATTGAATATTATCTCAACTATTAATAAAATATTAAATAGCTTAGTATCTTATTGAAAACTATTTTTAAGAGTAAATCCAGAATGTTTCATTTGTGATGAGAAAAGCAATCATTTAGCATTAATTCATACCACCAAAGATCATTAAAGGATTAAATTAAATGCTATTTAAAAAATTATTTTTAATTGTTTTCTTATTTCCAGCTTTCTCCTATTCAAATACGCATTCAATAAAAGAAAATAAAGAAGAACCAATAATCGTAAATATTCCCAGTATTTCATTAGGCGAAAAAAGTAAAGCATCTGGTAACGGTTCAATTGCAATAGGAACAAATAGCCAAGCTAAAAATACACATTCAGTTGCTATAGGAGCTAATTCATTAGCAACTGAAGAAAACACAGTGTCATTTGGTAATATTGAAAATAATCATACTTCTCGATTAGTCAATATTAGTGATGGTAAAAATAATACAGATGCAGTAAATCTTATTCAAACTAAGAAATTGGTAGATAAAAATAGAATAACAACAACTAACGCCATTAATCAATTAAAAAGAACTGTCAGTACAGATATCAGTGATCTTAAAACCCATGTTAATGATTTTGATAATTATTATAGAAAAAGACAAGCTGAAATCACAGATTCAATTGCAAATTTAGATAAAGAAATTATCGCGTTAGAGAAGAAAGTATTTGCTGGCATTGCTTCATCTGTTGCAATGACTAGCATTCCTTATCTTACTCATCACACCTTAAGTGGCGGAATCGGTATTAGTAATTATCGAACAGGCACAGCATTTGCTGGAGGTGTACAATATAAACCGAATAATGATATTGCATTTCGATTAAACTCCTCCATTAATAGTGAAAAGGAAATTATTATTGGTGGTGGATTAGCTTATGGTTGGTAATCGATTTTCTTTTCTATAATCAGAATATTATTAAAAAATAACTTTATAATTAAAGCGGTAATATCTAAGTAATATTACCGCTTGTTTATAAAAAACGTAATTAGCAATTTAATAAAAATGAGCCATTTAAAGAGAGATCGATAAGTTTAACTTTAGTATCTCTAATATATTTTTTGTAATATAGACTATTTTTTATATACTAGGATTATAAGCTAGAGAAAAAAGGAATAAAAAATGAATTATATATTTCAAAAAATGACCGCTAAAGATATTAATGCAGTCGCACTATTATTACAGGCAAATTCTGAATCTCAGCAAGGTGGATTATATGGCGAATACCCTCTAAATAAAGTTGAGGCGATGTATCAAAGTAGCACTAACGCCATCATTGCACTTTATCAAGCAAATATTGTGGCTGTTGTTTTTAGCTTTCCTGTTACCTCTTTTTCGATCCCTCCAATTGCTCAAGCTATTAATCAACACTTTCCAGAAATAACACAAAATAATTGGTTTTACGGTCCTGTTTGTATAGATAAATTGCATCGTGGAAAATCTCTATTAAAAGATCTCTACCAGCAAATCTCTTCTTTACATGGCGGGCATCCTATTGCATTTGTGAATAGTGAAAATATTCGATCACTAAAAGCACATCAAAAACTAGGTATGGAGATCGTTAAAAATTTTGAGTTTAAAGGCACATCTTGGTGGGTCATTAAAGGACAATGAAAACAAACGAAAGAAAAATACTTACACTTTCTTTTATTCAGTTTTCTAGCTAAAAATGGAGGCTTTTAAGTATTTTTGCTATCGCCATCACAAAACAAACAATAACCATATAAATCAGTACGATACATAAAACAATAAAAAGTTAATCTATTCTTAACAATATTCCAACTCCTATTTTGGCTGTCAAATTGCTTACAATTTGACATCATTCTGTGATCTCCCTTTCAATTCTTGATCTTTCGTTAACTTACTTTTTGATCTTATACAAAAGTATAAATAAGATAAAAGACACCAATTCGAAAGTAAACGTAAAATAGGAGGAAGCAATGACTGTTTCCCGCAGAACTTTTATCAAAGGACTCGCAGCCAGCGGTGCAGCAATGACTGTTTCTACCCCTGTTATTGCTAATTCAGGAAATTCAGCTTCTAACACGCGATCGCGTCCAGAGAATGCCCCTAATCTATTAATTGTTTTCCCAGATGAAATGCGTGCTCACGCATTACAGTTTATGGGGGAAGACCCTTCAATTACACCTAATTTGAATAAATTTGCGAAGCAAGCCAAAGTAATGACGCAGATGGCTTCAAACTACCCTCTTTGTTCTCCATTCCGAGGCATGTTTATGACAGGTCAATACCCTGTTCGTAATGGTATTACAGGAAATGCTCACGATTATGGTGGCAAAGTAGGTATTGATTTATCTCCTTATGCAAAATGTTGGTCTGATGTTTTAAAATCACTCGACTACAGCACAGGCTATATCGGAAAATGGCACCTTGATGCACCTTACGAACCATTTATTGAAAGTTACAACAACCCAATGGAAGGTCGTTATTGGAATGAATGGGCTGCACCAGATAGACGCCATGGTTTTGATTTTTGGTATTCTTATGGTACTTACGATTTACATTTAAAACCAATGTATTGGGCAAACGATACACCTCGTGATAAACCAATTTACATTGATCAATGGGGGCCTGAACATGAAGCTGATATGGCAATCAAGTTCCTCAAAAATGAAAACAATCAATTTAGAGATAATTCAAAACCATTTGCATTAGTGGTTTCAATGAATCCACCTCATTCACCTTATGATCAAGTACCGAAAAAATACCTCGATGCTTATCAAGGTAAGACATCAAAAGAGCTCAATACACGCCCTAATGTACAGTGGGATACTGAATATCAAGAAGGCTATGGCCCTCAATATTTCAAAGAATATATGGCAATGGTCAACGGTGTTGATGAGCAATTTGGTCGCATCGTAGATGAATTAGAAAAACAAGGCCTTGCTGATAATACTCTCGTTGTTTTCTTCTCTGATCATGGTAGTTGCTTAGGGGCAAATGGACAAGCAACAAAAAATAATCCTTATGAAGAATCCATGCGTGTTCCTATGATGTTTCGTTTACCAGGTAAAATTAAACCAGGTACTGACGATGCATTAATGTCAGCACCTGATATTTATCCGACAATCTTAGGGCTACTTGGTTTATCAGAATGGATCCCTGATTCAGTAGAAGGTACTGATCTTGCAGATAGAGTAGTCACAGGCAAAGGCGACACAGCAAACTCTCAGCTTTATCTCTTTATTCCTTATGGTGAACCTTCATTTGGTAAACGAGGTGTAAGAACCAAAACTCATACTTTGGTTATAGATAGACAAGATGGGCAACCATTGAAATATACTTTATATGACAATGTGAACGATCCATATCAAATGAAAAATATTGCCAAAGATAATATGCCTTTAATTGAGAAATTAATTAAAGAAGAATTAACCCCTTGGTTGGAAAAAACAGGAGATTCTTGGCGCGCCACTGAATTTATTACGGCAACAACCAATAAATTAAATAAAACAATATCGACATGTAAAGAAAAATAATAAAAATATCTGCGCCATAGTTTTATGGCGCTATATATAAACCCAATTCGCTGATATAAAAAATCCTTTTAATAAAGTAAAGGGAAAGATGTCCTACACCTAAAAATTGACACAAATAAAAGCGAATAAAGAATTGGATATATACCATGAACAAACTTCGTATTGCTCTTTTTTTACCTCTTCTTGGCTTAGGTTTAACTTCTTTTCATTCTCAGGCAGCTAATGTCAATGCCATGTTTTCTTGGGAAACGGCAGATTACGATACATCAAATAACTATGCTGGTTATCGTGTAGATTTCAATATTAATCCAGATAAGTCTAACTGGTATTTTGATGTTGGTTTTCGTCAACGTGAGCATGACAATAAAAATCGTTATCAGCGTTATGATTTACAGGGTAGTTATCGCTTTAAATTAAATAATGGTTGGATCCAACCCGGTTTAAAAGTACGTCAAGATCTAACTAATTATGATAATGGTAGCCGCTTAACTATTGATTTTTATGAATCAAAAACTAATTACCAATTTCCAATTAATAAAGATTGGGTTTTAACGGGTAGCGTTTTATTTGGCTTACAAAAGAAAGAAGACAAACGCAGTAATGGCATCACAAATACGGATTACTTAGGCTGGGAAATTGAACCAGGTCTACGTTATTTTGTCACTCCTAATATTAATACAACTGTGGCTTATTTTGATGGTGGTAAACAAGCAATACGACATGAAGAATACGACACAAAAGAAACAAACCATAATCAACAATTACGTATGTATGTAAACTGGACAACTCCAATAGGATTAATTGTTTCTCCATCAATGCGTAAATCTATTTTCGGGAAAATAGAAGATAGAACAAATAAAGGCGTTTATATCGAAAAAGATATGACACGTTATACCTTACAAATGGCTTATCAAATATCACCTCAATGGCGAGTCATGACGGAATATTATAATGAACGAGTTGAAAATAAAAACGATGGTAGTAAATCAACTCAGGATTATTTCAAAGTTTCATTCCGAGCAACATTCTAATAATTAAAACCATATAATTGTTTATGGAGTTATATTGTGAAAAATAAAAAATTGTTACTTTTGAGCGCTGCTATTTTATCAGCTATTTATGGTTCAGCATGGGCGGCAGAATGTGATCCTACTTTAAATATCTGTGAAACAGTTAATATTAATGACGGGAATACGGCTCAAATAAATAAAGATGTTACTGTTTCTCAAGGTGATGGTGTTGTATTTAATGGCTCATCAACAGAATACAAAGCTCAAGCAATTACAAAAAATATTACTGTTACTGGTGATGGAGCCAGTGCCATCAAAATAAATCAAGGGGCTTCTTTTAGCAGTAATATCAACTTAAATGGCGCTAATGTGACCAGTGAAAATGGTACAGCCATATTGGTTGAAGGTGATTTTCCTAAACGAGGCACGGGAGTTTATATCAGAGACGGTGCCATTATTCGTGGAAAAACCGCAGCCATTGATTTTAGGACACTGAAAACAGGTTTTAGAAGTGATGTAAATGGTGAGATCCACGGTGATGTTTTAGGAAATAGCCATGCGGATACTAAAATAAATTTCGCTTATCAAGGTGGTGCTCAAAATGCCCTATTTGATGGATATAAAATTACAGGTGTTCCATTAATTGAAAACCACGGCAATTTAACTATCCAAGGAAAAGATAGAACGATCCACTGGGAAGGTAATTTCATGAATAAGGAAAATAGCCAGCTTATTTTCCGCCTTGATGACAATACCAATACCGATGAAACCATTCTTCATGTTGACGGTGATGTCACCTTTAAGAAAGGTAGCCAAGCCAAGCTAGATTTTAAAGGCACCAGTGTCGATAACATCATAAATAAAGATATTGTTTTAATTTCTTCCAATTCAGCCATTAAAGATGAAGCTGGGATTACGGTTACAGATGCAAATGCTATTGCACCCGATGTTTCTCCTTTATTAGAAAAAACAGATTCATGGTTAGAAACTACACCACCTAATATTAGCGGTGGTGTTAGTGGTAACCAGTTAGTTGCGCGTTATGGTATTAGCTACGAAGGTGGTAATAACTTTATTAGTGCTGCCGAACGTGGTGGTGTTAGTGAAAATGGATTAGCAGCAGCTAATTTTGTTATTCCAACTGTACTAAATGAATTTAATAATACGCGTAGCCAAGTTTCAGATGAAGCACTGAGTCTATTAGTCGCAGCTGGAAATGACGATAATAATATTGCTGCATTATCGAATGATTTAGCCCCTATAGCTGATGGTAGTGATATTCAAGCGGGATTAATCATGGTTGAAGATATGCGCAATAATATTGCTCATCGCTATTTACGCTATGATAACCAATTACCAATTGAAGAAAGAGAAGCTGGCTGGAATAGCTGGGCTAATGTGCTGTACGGTTATGGTACGCAAAGTAATCAAGGTGGAGTTAACGGTTACAACACCTACCGTACTGGCATTCAAATCGGTACTGATTACGAAATTAATCAAGATGCTCTTATCGGTGTTTCTTTTGCTTATAACTACGCAAAAGCTGATGCCAAACAACGTAACGCAAGTAAAGAAATTAACCATTTTGAATTTATGCCTTACACCGGTTGGTATAGTGACACATTATTCCTAAACGGTAATTTAAATATTGGTTATTACACTGTCGATAGCGAACGAGATATCGGTGGTAATACTGGATGGGAAGGAAATACCAAAGCAAAAGGCAACTATTCTGGTGTGCAATTAGGTTATCAAATTAACGCTGGAACCTATTTTGATTTTGATTTCATCCATATTAAACCAATGCTGACTTACCAATATCAATGGCTAAATATTGATTCATGGGAAGAAACAGGCTCTGCATTATCTATGCGAACTTATGGTCAACGCTATGCTGTTAATCAATTAGGTGGTTCAGTTGCTTTATGGAATAGCTATCAAACCACTTATGGCAAATTAACTCCATCCCTTAATCTGCGTTATTTCAAAGATATTGCAGGTGACAATAATATTAATCAACGTCATAGCCTCACATATTTTAATACTGGAGGAAGTACCTTCGATATTAAAGGAAATCGTGTTGGTGGCGACATTATTAGTGCTGAATTAGGGGCAAATCTCGATATTACCCAATCGTTAAATTTAGGCACAACAATGGGATATCAGCGTTATGACAAATTCAATGAAGGACGTATTGGCTTCACCGTTAGCCAACGTTTCTAAGGAGAAAAATAATGCCGATATTTCGCTTTACTGCACTTGCTATGACACTGGGGCTATTATCAGCCCCTTATAATGCACTTGCAGCTACCAGCAATCCTGCATTTGATCCTAAACATCTGATGCAGTCAGAAATCTATCACTTTGCGCAAAGTAACCCATTAGCGGACTTTTCATCAGATAAAAACTCAACACTGACGTTATCTGATAAACGTAGTGTTATGGGAAGCCAATCCCTTTTGTGGAAATGGAAAGGTGGCAGCAGTTTTACTTTGCATAAAAAACTTATTGTCCCAACAGATAAAGAAGCGTCTAAAGCATGGGGACGTGCATCAACACCTGTTTTATCATTTTGGCTTTATAATGAAAAACCCATTGATGGCTATCTTACTATCGATTTTGGAGAGAAGCTGAATTCAACGAGCGAAGCGCAAGCGGGTTTTAAAGTAAAACTAAATTTCACTGGCTGGCGTGCTATTGGGATCTCTTTAAATAATGATCTTGAAAATCGAGAGATGTCCTTAAATGCAATGAATACCTCTTCTGATGGTACTCAAGACAGCATTGGGCGCTCTTTAGGTGCTAATGTCGATAGCATTCGATTTAAAGCCCCATCAAATGTAGGTCAGGGTGAAATCTATATCGATCGTATTATGTTTTCTATCGATGATGCTCGCTATCAATGGTCTGATTATCAAGTTAAAACACGCTTATCAGAGCCTGAGATCCAATTTCATAACGTACAACCTCAGTTACCCGTGACACCTGAAAATTTAGCGGCGATTGATCTTATTCGTCAACGCTTGATTAATGAATTTGTCGGTGGTGAAAAAGAGACAAATCTCGCGCTAGAAGAAAATATTAGTAAATTAAAAAGTGACTTTGATGCACTCAATATTCGCACTTTAGCGGATGGTGGAATACAAGGGCGACATCTGATCACAGATAAACAAACTATTATTTATCAGCCAGAAAACCTTAATGCTCAAGATAAGCCACTTTTTGATAATTATGTCATTCTTGGTAACTACACAACATTAATGTTTAATATCAGCCGTGCTTATGTCCTTGAAAAAGATCCGTCACAAAAAGCCCAGTTAAAACAAATGTACTTATTAATGACAAAGCATTTATTAGACCAAGGCTTTGTTAAAGGAAGTGCATTAGTCACAACCCATCACTGGGGGTACAGTTCTCGTTGGTGGTACATTTCTACACTATTAATGTCTGATGCCTTAAAAGAAGCAAATCTACAAACTCAAGTTTATGATTCATTACTGTGGTATTCACGAGAGTTTAAAAGTAGTTTTGATATGAAGGTAGGAGCAGATAGTTCAGACTTAGACTATTTCAATACCTTATCTCGTCAGCACTTAGCTTTATTACTACTAGAGCCTGATGATCAAAAGCGCATCAACTTAGTTAATACTTTCAGTCATTACATCACAGGGGCGTTAACTCAGGTACCACCAGGCGGTAAAGATGGTTTACGTCCTGATGGCACGGCGTGGCGCCATGAAGGTAACTATCCAGGTTACTCTTTCCCTGCCTTTAAAAATGCCTCTCAGCTCATTTATTTACTACGTGGCACACCATTTTCAGTGGGTGAAAGCGGTTGGAATAACCTGAAAAAAGCAATGGTCTCAGCGTGGATTTACAGTAACCCTGAAGTTGGGTTACCTCTTGCTGGGCGACACCCCTTTAACTCACCTTCGTTAAAATCCGTCGCACAAGGCTACTACTGGCTTGCCATGTCTGCAAAACCGTCTCCAGATAAAACACTCGCGTCTATTTATCTTGCAATAAGTGATAAAACACAAAGCGAATCGAATGCTATTTTTGGAGAAACTATTGCGCCAGCTGCTTTGCCTCAAGGTTTCTATTCCTTTAATGGCGGGGCTTTTGGTATTCATCGCTGGCAAGATAAAATGGTGACACTGAAAGCTTATAATACCAATGTTTGGTCATCTGAAATTTATAACAAAGATAACCGTTATGGTCGTTATCAAAGTCATGGTGTCGCTCAAATAGTGAGTAATGGTTCGCAGCTTTCACAGGGCTATCAGCAAGAAGGTTGGGATTGGAATAGGATGCCAGGGGCAACCACAATTCACCTTCCTCTTAAAGAATTAGACAGCCCTAAACCTCATACATTAATGCAACGTGGCGAGCGTGGATTTAGCGGAACATCAGCTCTTGAAGGTCAATATGGCATGATGGCATTCGATCTGATTTATCCTGCTAATCTTGAGCGTTTTGATCCTAATTTTACCGCGAAAAAGAGTGTATTAGCTGCTGATAACCACTTAATTTTTATTGGCAGCAATATAAATAGCAGTGATAAGAATAAAGATGTTGAAACAACCTTATTTCAACATGCCATAACGCCATCATTAAATACCATTTGGATTAATGGACAAAAAGTTGAAGCGTTTCCTTATCAAGCAACACTAAAACAAGGTGATTGGTTAATTGATAGCAACGGTAATGGTTATTTAATTACTCAAGCTGAAAAAGTGAATATCAGTCGTCAACACCAGACTTCGGCTGAAAATAAAAACCGCCAGCCAACAGAAGGAAACTTCAGTTCAGCGTGGATTGATCACAGTGTTCAACCTAAAGATTCTAGTTATGAGTATATGGTCTTTTTAGATGCAACTCCTGAAAAAATGGGAGTAATGGCTAAAAAATTCCGTGAAAATAATGGGTTATATCAGGTTCTTCGTAAAGATAAAGATGTTCATATTATTTACGATAAACTCAGCAACGTGACGGGATACGCCTTTTATCAATCTGCTTCAATCGAAGATAAATGGATCAAAAAGGTTGATAAACCTGCGATTGTGATGACTCATCATCAAGGAAATACACTCACTGTTAGTGCTGTTACACCAGATTTAAACATGACACGTCAGAAAGCAGCAACTGCCGTTACTATCAATGTCACCATCAACGGGAAATGGCAACCTACTGATAAAAATAGTGGCGTAAAATATAACGTTTCAGGTGATAACACTGAACTAACGTTTACCAGTTACTTTGGTATTCCACAAGAAATCAAACTTTCACCTCTCTCTTGATATCACTAAAAGGAACGCACTTGCGTTCCTTTTTTATTTGCAGGAAATCTGATTATGCTAATAAAAAATCCTTTAGCACATGCAATAGCATTAAGCTTATGTTTATCATTACCCACACAGGCATTACCTTCTCTTTCCCATGAAACTTTCGGTGATATTTATCTCTTTGAGAGTGAAATACCTAATACCCTCACCACTTCAGATAATAATCAATTATCACTGAGCAAACAGCATGCTAAAGATGGTGAACAATCACTCAAATGGCAATATCAACCACAAACAACATTAACACTAAATAATATTGTTAATTACCAAGATGATAAAAATACAGCGACACCACTCACTTTTATGATGTGGATTTATAATGAGAAACCTCAATCTTCCCCATTAACATTTGCATTTAAACAAAATAATAAAATTGTATTAAGTTTCGATACTCAACTTGATTTTACGGGATGGAGAGGTATTGCAATTCCTTTTCGTGATATGCAAGGCACAGCAACAGGTCAATTTGATCAATTAGTGATAGCTGCCCCAAATCAGGCTGGAACTCTATTTTTTGATCAAATTATTATGAGTGTACCTTTAGATAATCGTTGGGCAGTTCCTGACTATCAAACACCGTACGTAAATAATGCAGTAAATACCATGGTCAGTAAAAACTGGAGTGCTTTACTGATGTACGATCAGATGTTTAAAGCGCATTATCCAACTCTAAATTTCGATACCGAATTTCATGACGATCAAGCTGAGATGGCATCAATTTACCAGCGTTTTGAGTATTATCAGGGAATTAGTAGTGAGAAAAAAATCACCTCTGACATGCTAAATAAAAATTTAGCGCTCTGGGAAAAATTAGAATTAACACAACACGCTGATGGTTCAATAACAGGGAAAGCACTAGATCATCCTAACCGGCAAAACTTTATGAAAGTCGAAGGTGTATTTAGTGATGAGACAAAACAAGCATTGCTTGATGCTAATATGCTAAGAGATGTGGGTAAAACACTTCTTCAAACTGCTATTTACTTGCGTAGTAATTCCTTATCAGCAACCGATCGAAAAAAATTAGAAGATCTCTATTTATTAGGAACTCGTTACGTTCTTGAACAAGGTTTTACACGAGGTAGTGGTTATCAAATTATTACTCATGTTGGCTATCAAACCAGAGAGCTTTTTGATGCATGGTTTATTGGTCGTCATATTCTCGCAAAAAACAACCTTTTAGCACCCACTCAACAAGCGATGATGTGGTACAACGCCACTGGACGAATTTTCGAAAAAGATGATGAAATCGTTGATGCGAACGTTGATATTCTCAATACTCAATTACAGTGGATGATAAAAAGCTTACTGATGTTGCCAGATTATCAACAACGCCAACAAGCTTTAGCACAACTGCAAAGCTGGCTCAATAAAACCATACTAAGTTCAAAAGGCGTTGCCGGTGGTTTCAAATCCGATGGTTCTATTTTTCATCATTCACAACATTATCCAGCCTACGCTAAAGACGCATTTGGGGGTTTAGCACCGAGTGTTTATGCATTAAGTGACTCTCCTTTTCGCTTATCAACTTCAGCTCATGAGCGTTTAAAAGATGTTCTTTTAAAAATGCGGATCTACACTAAAGAGACACAAATTCCTGTGGTATTAAGTGGCCGTCATCCCACAGGATTACATAAAATTGGGATAGCTCCATTTAAATGGATGGCCTTAGCAGGAACTCCTGATGGTAAACAGAAGTTAGATCCCACATTATCTGCCGCTTATGCAAAATTAGATAACAAAGCACATTTTGAAGGTATTAAGGCTGAAAATGAACCTGTTGGTGCATGGGCAATGAATTATGCGTCAATGGCAATACAACGCAGAGCATCAGCCCAGTCACCACAACAAAGCTGGCTTGCAATTGCTCGTGGTTTTAGTCGCTATCTTGTTGGTAATGAAAGTTATGAGAATAACAATCGTTATGGACGCTATTTACAATATGGACAATTAGAAATTATTCCAGCTGATTTAACTCAATCAGGGTTTAGCCATGCCGGATGGGATTGGAATCGATACCCAGGAACAACCACAATTCATCTTCCATATAACGAACTTGAGGCAAAACTTAATCAATTACCTAGTGCGGGTATTGAAGAAATGTTGCTTTCAACTGAGAGTTATTCTGGTGCCAATACATTAAATAACAACAGTATGTTTGCTATGAAATTACATGGCCACAGTAAATATCAACAACAGAGCTTGAAGGCAAATAAATCCTATTTCTTATTTGATAATAGAGTGATCGCTTTAGGCTCAGGTATTGAAAATGATGATAAGCAACATTCAACAGAAACAACACTATTCCAGTTCGCTGTTCCTAAATTACAATCAGTGATAATTAATGGCAAAGAGATTAATCAATTAGGTACTCAGTTAACTTTAAATAATGCAGATACTTTAATTGATCCTGCCGGTAATTTATATAAGCTGACTAAAGGACAAACCGTAGAGTTTAGTTATCAAAAACAACATTCACTTGATGATAGAAATTCAAAACCAACAGAACAATTATTTGCAACAGCTGTTATTTCTCATGGTAAAGCACCGAGTAATGCAAATTATGAATATGCAATAGCTATCGAAGCACAAAATAATAAAGCTCCCGAATACACAGTATTACAACATAATGATCAGCTTCATGCGGTAAAAGATAAAATAACCCAAGAAGAGGGATATGCTTTTTTTGAAGCCACTAAGTTAAAGTCAGCGGATGCAACATTATTATCCAGTGATGCGCCGGTTATGGTCATGGCTAAAATACAAAATCAGCAATTAACATTAAGTATTGTTAATCCTGATTTAAATTTATATCAAGGTAGAGAAAAAGATCAATTTGATGATAAAGGTGATCAAATCGAAGTTAGTGTTTATTCTCGTCATTGGCTTACAGCAGAATCGCAATCAACAAATAGTACTATTACCGTAAAAGGAATATGGAAATTAACGACACCTCAACCCG
This sequence comes from Proteus terrae, assembly GCF_003144325.1. Classification (GTDB taxonomy): domain Bacteria; phylum Pseudomonadota; class Gammaproteobacteria; order Enterobacterales; family Enterobacteriaceae; genus Proteus; species Proteus terrae. The sequence continues at coordinate 223,180 of NZ_PENS01000002.1, read as the reverse complement.
GTGTTATTATTAAGCACCACAATAACAACACTCTTATTACGACAACAACAATACAGGCAACACCTACTGTTATTAATTTAGTTAAGTAAATTTCGTAACTTTATAAACTAAAGAGTCTCGGTATAAAAATATCGAGACTCTTTTTTATTAAAAAATTAAAAACAAGTTAACGAATAAATTAATTATTTAAAAAAGAAAAAACAAATCGATAGCTTTATTATTGAGAATAAATGTGTTGTGCTCGATGTTTATTTTGTTATCCTCTGCGCGGGTGCTTGGATCAATCTGGTTCAAGCATTTTGCAAACACCAGAAAGAGAAAAGCCCCGGAAAATATATTTTATATTCACCGAGGCGGACTCAAACCCTAACAATTTGATTCTGCCTCCTTATAAAGGAGCTGTCAAGAAGATGAACAAATATTCTCTGATTAGTGTGATTGTTATTAGTATAAATATCACGGTATTACTGATAATTTTATTCTACAATAATCCAATCGAGAATTTCACCATTAATAGTGAATATATAAATGTTCAGTTTAAGTTTATCAATAATAAACACTAGCCTTGTGGGGGATTAATCCCCCGCAGTTTTCTCATTAAGTGATTACGGTTTAATCTAAGCACCCAAATTTATAATAAGAGGTAACAGTAATCTGTTACCTCTTATTATATTAAAAATAAAAAAGCCGACCTTATTTTTGGTCGGCATCCTAGATAGGAAAATATTGCGCGGAAGGCATGTAAAGCGCAAGAAAAACAACAAAGCGTCAATATCAAAGCTCTAGCAATGTTACAAAAGATTTAAAACTTCACTTCCTGCTAATAAATAAGCACCAGCACCATAATCCATATTATGTTCGAACTTCACTTCACGAGGGTTAAATGCCGGAAGTTGAACCCAACCTATCATGCCATTGTCATGAATACAGGTTTGTAATGCTGACCATGCTCTATTTAATGCGGGGCAATACACATCTTTCTCTAATACTCCCTGATTAATTCCCCATGCTAACCCATAACAAAATAGCGCTGTTGCTGAACTTTCTGGTGCAGGAAAATTATCAGGATCGAGTAAACTAGTCCGCCAAAAACCATCTTCATGTTGATAATCTAGGATGGAGGTCGCTAATTCTTTAAATAATGCAATATAACGTTCACGGCCATGATAATCATCAGGCATATATTTTAAGATACGCGGTATCGAAGCTAAAACCCAACCTATACCACGACTCCAAAATACTTTTTCACCATTAGCTTCACGCAATTCATTGCCTTGACCATCAGGAATATAGCGATGATCACGGAAGATAAGCCCTGTTTTAGGATCACGTAAATGGTCAATCGCATCCCAATAAGCTGTGTGCATATAATCTAAATAACGTCGCTCATTGGTGATTTCGGCTAATGCAGCAAATCCTGGAGGCGCCATAAAAAGTGCATCACACCACCACCAATCTTCACGGCCAGGCTTTGGCTCATTGAGCATGATATCAAATGCTTTGATTGTTGGTTCAATCACTTCAGGTTGTTCAAAAAGCGGGCTAATAGCGAGATAAGCTTGTGCACAAACATGATCATCAGCAAAACGCGCATTAGGACCTGTTCTAAACCCTGTATGTAATGTGTAATTCAATATGCCATTAAGATATTCTTCATCTTGTGTAGCTTGCCATGCTGCACTTACACAACTCCATAAAACACCACGTTCCCAATCTGTGTCTTTAATAAAACGGGTTTTACCACTACGGCGACGAACACTGCGAACTTGATTAGCCGATTGATAACGATACACTCGCTTCATGTTTTGTAATACAAGCTCTCTTTGCAAAGTCTCTGTATTAGCGTGTTCCATCCTATTTCTCCATGAAATTAACGAGCTAACCAACCACCATCAACGGCAATGGTGTATCCATTAACATAGTCACTGGCTTTAGAGGCTAAGAAAATCGCAGGACCTGCAACATCTTCAGGTGTTCCCCAACGTCCAGCAGGAATACGTTCTACAATAGCGGCATTACGAGCATCATCAGCACGCAGAGCGGCCGTGTTATCTGTTGCCATATAGCCCGGAGCAATTGCATTTACATTGATATTGTACTGAGAGAGTTCAGTCGCCAATGCGCGAGTTAGTCCCATTACTGCAGATTTACTTGCGGTGTAAGAAGGCACACGAATGCCACCTTGATAAGAGAGCATAGAAGCAATATTAATTATCTTGCCACCCTCTCCTTGTTTCACAAATTGGCGAGCCACTTTTTGGGATAAAAAGAATAGTGTTTTCTGATTAATATCAATCACATCATCCCAATCTTTTTCACCAAACTCCAAAAGATCTTCTCGACGAATAATACCGGCATTATTTACTAAAATATCAATGCGCCCCATAACAGAAATGGCTTCATCCACCAGCGCTTGTAATCCATCTTGTTTCATTAAATTTTGCGTAATGTAATGAAAACGGCGCCCCAGTGCCTCTACTTGTTGGCGAGTTTCTGGTGCATCTTGGATCCCAACGCCAACAATATCTGCACCTGCTTTGGCTAAACCAATAGCCATACCTTGACCTAACCCGGTATTACAACCTGTAACAATAGCAACCTTGCCATTTAAATCGAATAAATTCATAACAATAACCTCTTAGGTGTGGCTTTATAGCCACACCTTTTTATATGTAGGGTAAGAAGAAAATATAACTATTTATGGTTATTTCAGATCTTTCATTGCCACATGATCCATATCGTGGAAGACCTGATTTTCACCGACCATTCCCCAAATAAAGGTATAAGATGCTGAGCCCACACCAGAGTGAATTGACCAACTAGGGCTTATCACTGCTTGTTCGTTACGAACAACCAAATGACGAGTTTCCGTTGGCTCTCCCATATAATGGAAAACCACATTGTCATCTTTCATATCAAAATAGAGATACACTTCCATACGGCGTTCATGAGTATGGCAAGGCATGGTATTCCATAAGCTACCCGGTTCAAGAACCGTCATCCCCATAGATAATTGGCATGTTGGCAAAACTGAAGGGTGTAAGAATTTATAAATAGTACGAACGTTACAGTTTTCTGCATTACCAATTTTTTCTGGTGATGCTTGTTGCTGCGTTATTTTGCGTGTTGGGTAAGTATGATGAGCTGGTGCACAATTCATATAAAAACGTGCAGGCGTTTCTACACTGTCACTGGTAAATTCGACACTTTTAGCGCCCATTCCGATATAAATCGCTTCACGAGGACCAATGTCAAAGACATCACCATCAACAACCACTTTACCAGCACCGCCAATATTAATGGCACCTAACTCACGTCTTTCTAAAAAGAAATCAACGCCTAAGGCTTTACCCGCCATTAATGCTAAAGGCTGTGTTGTAGGAACAATACCGCCAACAATAATACGATCTATATGGCTATAAGTGAGATTCATTTCCCCTTCACAGAATAGGTTTTCTATCAGGAACTCCTTGCGAAGTCCTTCTGTATCAAGCCTTTTAGCATGTTCACTATGAATTGGCTGACGAATTTCCATTATAAATACCTCATTTTTACTGATGGGTGCATAACTGAAAAGCTATACATTTTCCCCGGATACAGAGTAAATATGATTTCCTCTGATGAATGTATCGGTGAGATGAAAACATTCATCCACCACAGCAAAGCTGGCTTGTCGCCCAACTTTGATATAACCCAATTTGTCGCCGATACCGAGATACTCAGCTGGGATCGCACTTGCCATTTGTACTGCTTCCCATTCAGGAACATGTGCTAGTTGCACCATATTTCTTAATGCACTGTCTAAACTACATGTACTCCCAGCCAAAGAGCCATCTGCTGTTTTTGCCTGACCTTGGGAGACGCTAACTGTTTGAGCGCCCAGCGTGTAATCACCGTCAGGTAATCCCCCAGCACGCATGCAATCTGTAATTAAAGCGAGTTGTTGATAACCTTTCATGCGATACGCTAATTGCATCATAACGGAGTGAACATGAATGCCATCTGCAATCAATTCCGCCAATACATTGTGATACAACACGGCACCACAACATCCCGGTTCACGATGATGAAGTCCCGTCATTCCGTTATACAAATGCACGCCACAATCAGCACCATGTAAAAAAGCATCTGATGTTTGTTCATAAGTTGCCGCTGTATGCGCCACACTAGGCTTAATGCCTCGATTGACCAACCAATCAATCGCCTCCATCGAACCTTGTGCTTCCGGCGCAACAGCGACACGCAATAATGTGTCCCCCGCACTTTCAAGCAATGTTTCTAGCTCTGATATCGTTGGTGCTTTTAGATATTTCACAGGATGAGAGCCTCTATGGCGCTCAGTAAAATAAGGCCCTTCTAAAAAGCTCCCAAGTAACTGTGCGCCAGAAGTTTGTGGTTCCGACAAAAACTCACGTACTTGTGATAATGCTTGGCGAATATCATCCATAGGCGCAGTAACAGTTGTACCAACCCATGCAACTACACCTGTTTTCACTAAAGCATCAGCAATAGTTTGTAACCCTTGTTGAGTCGCATCCATTACATCGGCACCTTCACGGCCATGAATATGAATATCCACAAAACCGGGTAATAACGATTTCCCTTTTAGGCGAATAATGGGGCAATCTGTTGGTGCTTGCGTAGTGATTGACTCAATGACATCGCCTTTAACACGGACATAGCAAAGATAACGAATACCTTCTGGTGTAAAAGTTCGATCGGCTAAAATGGCATATTGCTGGCTCATAAACCGTCTTCTTCTTCAACATCATTGCTGTCTATTTGTGCCAATTGCTCACGAATATCTTGAATACTGTCTTGACCTATTTCGCGTAATATTTGCACTAACTCTGATATTGAACATCCTTCTCGTTCGAAAGCTGCATTAACAATCATCGGTAGATTCACACCCGCTAATACTTCAACGGCAGGATTTTGCATCATAATGGCCATTGCACGATTACAAGGGGTTCCACCTGGTAAATCTGTTAGGAATAGATATTGCTGACATGACATTGAGTTGATCGCTTCACGCATTTTTTCTTCAAGTTCATCAGGAGAAATTGACTCAACAAAATCAATAAATGCGATATCTTCCTGCTCGCCAGCAATCGCTTTTACAGCTGATGCCATACCAGAGGCAAAATTAAGATGTCCTGAAACAATAAGACCAATCATGAGTGACTCCTTGCGGGCAGCAGAAGACCCTCCTGCCCGTTTATAGCAAGTTAATAATGTATTTCGATTGACAATAACGACGGCTATAAAGGCTTTCTGTTATAAGAACCCTAATACGTGACCGACAACGCCAAATGCAAGAGTTGAGAAAATCAATACCGGAGGCTTGCCCCAAAAACCGGTGCTTTTCACCATTTTGTACATAAGAAAAACTAAGCACAGAGGTAATAAGTTCGGCATAATTTTGTCAAAGAGCGCAGTTTGTAATTCAACCACCTTTCCTCCCAGCTCCAGCGAGGCGGTGGTTTGCACCTTGATAAAAGTTGCACTCAGCGCACCGATAACAAAAATCCCCATAATATTGGCGGCTTTAGCCAGCTTTTCAGTGGCATCACTCATATTGACCATCGCAGCGGTTCCCGCGCGATAACCCATAAACATCAGCCCGAAATACACTAAAAAGTGCACAATTTGATATAAAAAGAAGAAAACAAAAGGTCCCGCAATCGAACCTTCCATTGCAATAGATGCGCCCAACGCTAATGTCAGTGGCATCAAGGTCATATGGTCGATAGCATCACCGATCCCCCCTGTAGGCCCCATTCCCGCAACTTTCATGACGTTAACAGTCGATGGTTTTTCTTTGTTTTCTTCCATTGCAACGGCTGTACCCAATAAAAAGGTGAACAGCTTAGGACTGGCATTAAAAAATTGCAGATGGTTTTTCAGTGATGTTGCATAGTCACGCTTATTGTTCCCATGAATTTTCTTTAAGGCTGGGATAATCGAGAAGGCAAATCCACCACCTTGCATACGTTCAAAGTTAAAGTTACCTTCCATAAATAAACCGCGGAATGCACACTTCCAAAGGTCGCCTTTAGTGATAACTTTTCTGACAGTGGTATCTTGATATTCGTCAATGCCATCAATCAAAGAACCCGTTTCTGTTTTATCCTGCGTTTTCAATGCGGTGCTATTATCAGATACCATCTTCGAAATCCTCATTCTGCTGACTTGTATTTTTGTTATTACCACTAAAGAAGAAGTAGAGCGCGGCGGCTGATGCACCTAAAATAGCGACCGCCATAATTGGGAGTTTTAGATAGGTTGTCATCACGAAACCAATGAAGAACACACCTGCAACTTCTTTTGACCACATGATTTTCAACAACATTGCGAAACCAATAGCAGGAACCATTTTCGCTCCGATGCCTAAGCCTTCAAGCAACACTTTTGGAGTATTCTCATCAATCCATTGAGCCGCATGTTCACCAAAGTAGACCGTCACAAAGGCGACTAAAGCATAGAGTAATGAACGTACCGTAATTGTGATAATAAGTAGCCGAGAAACTCCGGCAGCATCAGCTCTTTCCGCATATCTATCCGCTTTCCCCATTGTGAAAGCCGTCATAGCAAAGAAACCAATCACGAGCATTTGCATTAACACCGCAATAGGCATACCAATCCCCATAGCAACTTCAGGTGATTGGTTTGTCATTACCGCAAAAGCAACCGCAGCAATCGTACCTAAAGTCACATCAGGTGGCTGAGCGCCTGCGTTAGGAACTAATCCTAACCACGCGAGTTCTAACGTTGCACCTGCAATCAATCCAACCTGCATATCACCCATAATCAGACCAACAACAGGCCCTGTAATGAGTGGTCTGTGAATATTTAATGCAACGTCATACTTATCTATACCGCAAAAAAAGGCCCATAAAGCCACTAAAGAAGCTTCAAAAATCATAAATAATCCTCAAACCTGCTAATGCAGGTTTTTTGTTCAGGAAATTATCAGGCTGATGCGAGCGCTAACACATCAACGGGTGTCTGATCGGGAGTGTTTTGGATTGTGCAAGTGACCCCATTTGCAACGAGGCTTTTAAACGCCTCAATGTCGGCATCATTGACTGACACGGTTTTCGCAATTTGGCGTTTCCCTTCATGAAAATGCATATTGCCAACATTACAGTGAGTAATGGGCACGCCACCTTCCACTAAACGGGCAACATCTTTCGGGTTATTACACAAAACAAAAATTTTCTGACGAGGAGATGCTTTACTAATAACATCAATAGTTTTTTGAATAGAGAAGAAGCGAACAGCGTATTCACCACCTGCTGATGCTTTCATTCCTGCTTGCATAAATGCGGCATTAGGGCCTTCTGCTGCATCATCATTAGCCACTAAAATCAGGTTTGCTTCTGTATGTTTACCCCATGTAATACGGATTTGACCATGGAGTAAACGTTCATCAATGCGGGTCCAGACAATATTCGGTGTGTTCATGATTAGCTCTCTTATTATATTTTATTAATTTAAAGCAGACTGTGTGTCGTCTTTTTTGTGTGAGAACGGATAAATTGTGACGCCTTGTACAACACGGTTGATTTCTCCTGTCGGAGATGGGTTATCAGGCGTATTCCCTAGTGCAATGGAACTGTGAAATGCGAATGATTGCGCCAACATCAAGTAAGGGAACAATAGCGCCACATCAGAACAGTTCTCTAACGCAGGAATATAAACAAAACTCTCTGGTGAGAAAGAGTTATCATTTCGTGCGGTGATCGCGATCACCTTGCCTGATGCATTATCGTGAATAACCTCTCGTAATAAGTCAGTCTCATATTGACGTGTATAAGGATCATTAGAGAAAAACATCACCACTAAAGTTTCTTTATTTACGATAGACTTAGGCCCATGTCGAAAACCTAATGGAGTATCAAAGCTCGCAACCACTTTACCCGCTGTAAGCTCTAACATTTTCAACGCAGCTTCTTGCGCTAAACCTTGCAATCCACCGCTTCCAAGATAAATAACCCGTTTAAACTTACCCGCGTATTTATCTCTAATAATTTGATTTGCTTTATTAAACTGCGCTTTATAGTGACTAAAAAAAGGAGCAATCGAATCACTAAAAACGTTATCACCTAAAAAGATAGTTACCGCAGCCATCATCATGGATGAAAAGCTAGAGGTCATTGCTAAAGAACGGTCATTGGACTCTTCAGGCATCAACAATGCCAATGCACTGCTGTTATTTTGGCAATACTCATAAAGCTTGCCGCTTGCATTACATGTCAGCACCAAGTGATAACATTGTGATAGACATTCAGTCGCAACATCTAATGCAGCCACACTTTCAGGGCTATTTCCGGAACGTGCAAAAGAAATCAATAAAGTAGGAATGTCTTCTGCTAAATATTCTTGTGGATCAGCCACTAAATCGGTTGTTGCAATCGCATCGACACGACGTTTTGTATGACCACTTAAAATAGGAGCCAATGCTTTCCCAGCAAATGCAGACGTACCCGCTCCAGTCAAAATAATTCGCGCATGAGGTACTGCCAGCGCTTCATTTAGAAAGGCTTCAATATCAGCACGTTTTTCTTTTACTGATTGCCATGTTTTCTTCCAACATTCTGGTTGTTGCTCAATTTCTTTTGCAGTCCAAAATGCATTCAGTTGCTCTAATTGAGCGGTCTGATAACTTAAATATTCCATGGTTTCCCTCAATTAATGGACATAGCACGCATCGGCATAAACCGATAACACATCACGAATTTTCGCAATAACAAAAGACTCAGGTGATCCGTCGATCATGCCTTCTCTAAATTGGGTAAATTGATAAGGCAGATATTGGCTTAGTAACGGTAATGGAATAGGTTTAACGGATAAGTTATCCATTAATGTGTCGATGGCGGCATTAATCTCAGCATCCGGCCAGTAATAACGAATGCGATCACTAAAACTATATACTCGAGCAAAGGCTTGTTGACGCTCATCACCATGATAGTACTTTTGCCAAAAGCCCGGTTCACGGCACATCAATTGTTCCATTTTTTCACGTAATTTAGAGCACTGTTCTTGAGGGAATAATGTTTCTTCAATAGAACAAAGTGCGTATAAACCTTCGCGCATTGCAAAAGTTAATGCAGGCCCTACTTTTAAAATAGCAAAGTGATCATGAACTAGCTGTTTATAAGCTTCTTTAGTTTGATAATCCGTAGAGTGTGCTTCGAAAACAAGATGAGAATAATCATTTACCACTTGGCTTAATGCTTGTGCTTCTTCTGATTGATAATCAATGATACCCGTATGATCAAATTCAACGCCGGGTTGCACAACCAGACCAATAACGCGTTCCCAACAATCACCAACGCCCATATTTTGAAAAGCTTGGCGATGGCACTCTAATGTTTTACGTGCAGCATCAGGTGAAGTCACTTCAACAGTATCAAGTTCTTCAGCGGCACCGCCCGGAACGGGAACTTCTGTACCAACAACATAAACAATATCACTTGTGCCAAATGTCTCTTTTGCTGTGTTTTCTGCAATCACAGCAAGGCGTGCTGCACGAGACGCCACAATTTCATCCGTTAAAGGAATAGGATCATCAGCACAAGACATACTGCAATCGAGGTGAATTTTTTTAAAACCCGCGGCAACATAATGTGCAATCAACACATCTGCATTTGCCATCGCTTCTTCAGCGTTAAGATGTTGCCAACGATTAGGCCCTAAATGGTCACCACCAAGAATAAGTTTCTCGATAGGAAAACCCACATTTTCAGCTTGTTCAATGACATATTTGTAGAAGTCAGCGGGAGTCATTCCCGTATAACCACCAAACTGATCAACCTGATTAGAGGTGGCCTCAATTAGCAGAAAGGAATCATTATCCAGCGCTTGTAATAGAGCTGCTTCTATTACTAAAGGGTGGGCAGAACAAACAGAATAAATGCCATTCTGTTTGCCTGATTTGTGTTGCTGAACAATCTTTTCTAAAGGATGCATTAAATACTAACTCCATAATCAACACCGGCGGTGTTGCTAATGGAGTTAGCAAATTACGATGCCTTATCGTCGACGATAATCACTTCGATTTTGTGCTCTTTCAGTTCCTGAATATATTCTTCAGGGATACCTGAATCGGTCACTAATATATCAATATCACCAAATTCTCTGATCATATGACAGCTGCATTTACTGAATTTCGTAGAATCTGCAACCGCAATAATCGTTTCTGAGATATCACACATTAAACGGTTAAGACTAGCTTCCTGTTCATTGTGTGTGGTAATACCAACGCGTAAATCGAATCCGTCAACCCCCAGAAAAACCTTATCAAACCGGTAATTTCTAAGGCTATTTTCAGCTTGTGAGCCTGAAAAAGACAACGCACTTTTTCGCAATACACCACCGGTCATTAATACTTCCACACCTGAGGTATTTGCTAACTCCATTGCGACATCCAGACCGTTAGTCATGACCACTACATTTTCGCGCGACTTTAAATGTGTCGCGATTTCGCGAGTAGTTGTCCCCGAGTCAAGAATGACGGTGTCTCCATCCTTTATCAGCGTTGCGGCAGCTTTCCCGATTAATGTTTTTATGCCCGCGTTTTGCCCACGTTTTTCGTGGATACTCAATTCGGCAATAAATCCTGTATTAGGAATTGCTGCACCATGAGAGCGAACGATATAACCATTTTTCTCAAGAAAACTTAGATCGCTGCGGATAGTGACACTTGAGACTTTAAATAATTCAGCGAGATCTTCGACTCTGGCTTTACCTTGTTGGTTTACCATATCGAGGATTTCCATACGCCTCTCAACTGCCGCTTTCACTTTCGTCTCCTTACGAAACCAAAGGACTTTCTTTCGATTGGTTTCGAATGTAGTTTACTACGCTAATTTTTACCGACAATGCAAAAAAACAAAACTTTTGATCTCTTTCACAAAGTTTCGAATCATCATCGATTGCTTACGATTATTTTCGTGTAGCCTCAATAATAGCCTTGAGGCCATCAGTTTCCAATAAATAAAATGATATAACGCAACACTATACTTATGATTACACCATATATCGCTATGTAAAACACAATAATATAGATTTAATACAGCTATATATCAAAAAATACAGAGTAAAACTTCACTGCATTCATTTATTTTCGAAAAATAAATCAAGATAAATAGCTCAAATAGTCAATAAATCCTGAAATAGTATCAAACCGAAAGTACTAAAATCGAAAACCCACACTCTAATCTTTCGAAAATAACTTTCAATTACTTTCGATGTTTCGTATTTGTGATTTTAATCTCTTTTGTTTTGATAAATTTTACGTAATGTAACAGGATAAAAAAGAAACTCAGGAAATGACTAATGGCATTAAATCAACCTGCTTATTTTCATATGATGGCAAAACCTACAAGCTACCACTGTAATATTAAGTGTGAATACTGCTTTTATCTGGAAAAAGAAAATATTTTTCAAGATGAAGAAAAAGAGGCTGGTCATATAGTCATGCCTGATGGTGTGCTGCGTCGTTATATTAAAGATTATATTCAATCACACGGTGGCGATCAGATTGATTTCTCTTGGCAAGGCGGAGAGCCAACGCTTGCAGGATTGGCTTTCTTTGAAAAAGTTGTCAAATATCAAAAACAATTTGCTAACGGCAAAACGATTACAAATAGTGTACAAACCAATGCAATCGCCATTAATCGCCAGTGGGCGCAATTTTTTGCTGATAATCACTTTCTATTAGGCGTTTCAATTGATGGTATTGAAGCTGTTCACGATAAATATCGTATTTCGGTCAATGGAAGCCCTACTTTTGAACGAGTAAAACGTGCAATTAAGTTACTCAATGAATATGGAGTCGAATTTAACACACTCACTGTTGTTAATGACCAAAACTGGAATAAAGGAAAAGAAACTTATCAAGCTTTAAAAGAATTAGGTTCCACTTTCTTTCAATTTATTCCCATTGTCGAAGTCGATAGACGCTTTCCTCATACTCACGGAGGACATTATGCTCCGGGCCCTAATGCACAATTAGCGCCATTTTCTGTTCCAGCTGAAGGCTATGGGCAATTTATGGCTGAAGTATTTGATGAATGGGTACGGCAAGGCGATATCGGGAAAATATATATCCGCTTATTTGATAGTTTATTAGGCACATGGATGGGTTATCCCGCATCAACTTGTATTCAATCTAAAACCTGTGGTCAGGCATTGATCATTGAAGCCAATGGTGATGTTTACTCTTGTGATCACTATGTTTATCCCGCCAATAATTTGGGCAATATTCATCAAAATAGCCTTGCTCATTTAGCTACATCAAAACAGCAACAGCGCTTTGGTCAAAATAAATATGATAAACAAACTAGCCTTTGCAAACAGTGTGAAGTGCAAAGCTTATGTTATGGCGGTTGCCCTAAACATCGCATTATTGCTATTGAAGGCGAAAAACATCGCCATAACTACCTATGTCGCTCTTATAAAAAAATATTTCACCATACCGCGATAGGCATGCAATTAATGCAACAAGCTATTTCACGCGGAGGTCTTGCTAGTGATGCACTTCCTGCGATGAAAAAAAACTACTTAAAGTAACTCTTTTTATTTTATCTTGTTTATTCTGGAGACAATCCGTGATCTTACCTTCTGTTAAAAAAAGCTTACTCGCGGGGCTGATTGCCACGTCGTGTTTAAGCATCCCAATATCAGCCAATGCAGGTGGTACACCTGAAAAGCCGAATATTTTACTGATAGTGATGGATGATTTAGGTACAGGACAACTTGATTTTGTACTGGATACCTTAGATGTTAATGCATTAGCGCAAAGATCCACACCGCCACGTTATGAAGGCGATATAAATAAAATGGTAGAAGCGGCGCGCATTGCTATGCCCAATGTCAGTGAAATGGCCACAAATGGCGCTAAAATGACCAATGCATTTGTTGCCCATCCTGTTTGTGGCCCTTCCCGAGCGGGTATCTTTACTGGGCGCTCTCCAGCAAGCTTTGGTACTTACAGTAATGACGATGCCATTTTAGGTATTCCCCAAGATATCAAACTATTACCTTCACTTTTCCAAGAAAATGGCTATGCCACCGCCAGTATTGGTAAATGGCATAATGCAAAAGTTATTCGCAAACCGAAAATTAATGAAAGTAAGCAAACACGTGATTATCACGATAACATGATTTCAACGCCAGAAGCAGGTTATGCTCCTCATGAGCGTGGTTTTGATTATGACTTTAGCTATTACGCATCAGGTGTAGCTTTATGGAATTCGCCTGCTTTTTGGCGTAATGGTGTCAATGTCCCAGCTCCGGGCTATACCACGCATCTTTTAACAGATGAAACATTAAAATTTATTGATGAACACAAAGATAAACCTTTCTTTATTAATCTCTCCTACAGTGTTCCTCATATTCCACTAGAACAAGCTTCACCCGCTAAATATATGGAGAAATTTGATACTGGTAATGTTGAAGCAGACAAATACTTCGCAGCCTTAAATGCAGCTGATGAAGGAATTGGTCAAATTATTGCAAAGTTAAAAGAAAACGGTGAGTTAGAAAACACGCTGATCTTTTTCTTATCAGATAATGGCGCAGTTAATGAATCACCAATGCCAATGAATGCGATGGATAGAGGCTTTAAAGGGCAAATGTTTAATGGTGGCGTTAGAGTGCCTTTTATTGCCTATCAACCCGGAACTATTCCTGCTGGCACAAAAAGTGATGAGATGATCTCTGCACTTGATATTTTACCGACTGCGCTGCAAACAGCAGGTATTACTATTCCTGGCAATCTAAATGTTGAAGGGAAAAACATCATGCCTTTACTGAAAGGTGAAACAACAAAATCCCCTCACAACTACCTTTATTGGGCAGGTCCTGGCACTAAACATTACAGCGAAGAAAACCAAGAGTTTTGGCATGGATATCACCAATGGATAACCTATCAACGTAAAACACCGCCTACAAATCCTAATTTAGAAAAACTCTCTAAAGGTGCTTGGGCTGTACGTGACGGTGAATGGGCGCTCTATTTTTATGATGACGGGAAAAATCAGCCTCAACTTTTTAACGATAAAAACGATCCGTCCGAATCTATTGATCTTGCCAAACAAAATCCACAAAAAGTGGTAGAGCTAAAAAATGCGTATTACCAGTGGATCAAAGATAAGCCAAAGCCTGTTCTTTGGGGACAAGATCACTATCAAATATTAGTGGATTCTGCAAAACCTTAATATTCAACCTCCGTTTTGTTTCGCAAGGATGCGTCTTTTTTCTGAGATACGAAAATGGCTATTAAAATTGCATCTTCAGCACGACCCAAACTCCCTTATGAGCACCCAAACGTAGAAATCTACCAACGCTTATTTAAGGAAAATATCATTCGACGATTAGTCAGAAAATCGGCTTATCGTCGCTATGATAAAACAATCACTGACTTTTTTAATGATGAAAATCGGTCGCTTTTCTCTTTATGTGAAATGCTGACACAGTATGTCACACAGGCTTTTCATCATTACCAAGTCTGGGGTTACTCTCATGCTTATTACCCAGGAAGTCCAGGGCAACAAACGGCAAGAACTGATGCTCTTGAAGGTGTTAGCAGAGTACTTCCTCTACTTGCTGCATGGACTGTTAGTAGCAAAAAAAGTATGTTGATGGGATTAAATCAGCAATCTTTCAACTTACCTTCAATGATCAAACAAAGCTTTATTCATGGCACTGATCCACTTCATAAAGGATATTGGGGAAAACTTGAAGATTACGATCAACGAATTTGTGAAGCATCTGATTTAGCACTTACTCTTTGGATAAGCCGTGAATGGGTATGGGATACATTAACACTCGCAACACAACAACAAATTATTGCTTGGTTCGAACAAGTTAATCACTGCAAGATTGTCGATAATAACTGGCATTTCTTCCCTCTTACCGTCCAATTCGTTATTAAAGCACTCACAGGAAAAGACACGATTGCCCATTGGCGCTATGAACGATTAAAAGAGTTTTATGTTGGCGATGGATGGTTTCGTGATGGTGCAAAAGGTAATTATGATTACTACAATGCGTGGGGTTTTTACTATTCGTTGTATTGGTTAGCGCAAATTGATCCTCAATTTGATACGACATTTATTACTCAATCACTTAATACCTTTAATCAGCACTACCTTTATTTTATGACGCCAAAAGGTATTCCTTTTTTTGGTCGTAGTGCCTGCTATCGCCTTGCGGTTTCTGCTCCATTATTAGCAGGTGTCGATTTACACTGTCCTTCAGTGAAAATAGGCGAGGCAAAACGCGCTTTTGAAAGTAGTCTACGTTATTTCATTTCTCAAGGCGCATTAAAAAATGGCGCCCCTACTCAAGGCTTATTTACTCACGATCCTCGTTTGGTTGATAACTACAGTGGTCCTGCTAGTAGTTTTTGGTCATTACGCGCCGTGATTATCGCGCTTTATTGTGCTGATCGTATCAATTTATGGCAAACGCCTTCACTTCCTTTGCCTATCGAAAAAGATAACTTTCGTTTCGAAATTCCATCTATCCAAGCTTTAGTAACTGGAGTGAAAGCAACACAAGAAGTGAGTGTCATTTTTTGTGAAGATTATACGGAAAAACAAACACCGTTAACTCGCCGTTTAGAAAAACAGACCTTAGCACAAAAAGTCGCTGAAACCGTGATAGGACAATCAAGACGACCAAAAAACAACTTATTACGCAAAGGGATCACCAGTTATAGCTCTAAAATGGCCCATTTTTTCTAGTTATCTTTCATTTGCTTTCAGTACGAAGGCAATAAAAATGTGATTTAGATCTTTTACCTTTCTATTACTTTCGTTTATTATAATTCGTAATTAAACGAAAGATGAGAGGCAAACATGTATCTGGTTTCTACTCGTAATATGCTCAATAAAGCACAGCGTGAAAATTATGCTGTGCCTGCTTTTAATATTCATAACTTGGAAACTATTCAAGTTGTGATGGAAACGGCTGCTGAAATGGCATCACCTGTTATCTTAGCTGGTACACCAAGCACCTTTGCTTATGCAGGTAGTGATTATTTGATCTCTATTTGTCAGCAAGCCGCAGAACAATATCGTATCCCTGTTGCCCTACATTTAGATCACCATGAAGATATTCCTGATATCTGTCATAAAGTTATTTCAGGTGTGCGATCCGCTATGATCGATGCCTCTCATTTTCATTTCGAAGAAAATATTCGCATCGTCAAAGAAGTTGTCAATTTCTGCCATCATTGGGATTGCACTGTAGAAGCTGAATTAGGTCGTCTTGGAGGACAGGAAGATGATCTTATCGTTGATACAAAAGATGCCTTATTCACCGATCCTGATTCAGCGGTACAATTTATCAAAGCAACAGGAATTGACTCATTAGCCGTTGCAATCGGTACAGCACATGGCATGTACAAACATGAACCTCATCTCGACTTTGCTCGCTTAGAAATTATTCGTCAAAAAACAGACATCCCTTTAGTGCTTCATGGTGCGTCCGGTATTCCTGATGCAGATGTGCGCCGTTGTATTGACTTGGGTATTTGCAAAGTTAACGTCGCAACTGAACTGAAAATAGCTTTCTCTAACGCAATCAAGCAGTACTTCTTGGATAACCCTGATGCAAGTGATCCTCGTCATTACCTTGTACCGGGTAAAGCCGCAATGAAAGCAGTGGTTGCAGATAAAATTCGTGTCTGTAAAAGTGATGGGAAACTGTGAAAACAAATAGAGCTGTCGCCATTATTGGCGAATGTATGATAGAGCTTAGTGGTCAACCTTTTTTACCACAACAACAGCGCTTTGGTGGTGATACGCTAAATACAGCGCTGTACTTAGCGCGACTTATCCCTACATTACATCCGTACTATATGACAGGTTTAGGCACTGATACTTACAGTGCCTTAATGCAAAAAGCATGGGAAGAAGAGGGAATTAACTGCCAATCTGTTATTACTATTCCCGAAAAAATCCCCGGCCTATATGCCATTGAAATTGATGTTTATGGTGAGCGTAGCTTCCACTATTGGCGTAATGATGCTGCAGCACGTTATATTGCAACTGATGTCCGCTTTGTAGCACATCTTAATGCACTTCCTGATAATAGTGTGATTTATCTCAGCGGAATTTCTCTTGCTATTTTAACGCCGGAAGGAAAAGAGTCTCTACTCGCGCAATTAATCCACCTTAAACAGCGTGGGATTACTTTAATTGTGGATTCAAATTATCGACCTCGCTTATGGGATTCAATACCTCATGCACAAGAGTGGTTTGAAAAATTGTACAGACTTAGCGATATCGCTTTAGTTACGGGTGATGATGAGCAAATGCTTTGGCAACAACCCGTTTTGACAGAACAAGATATTGCACAACGCCTTCATCAATGGGGTAATCAAAACGTGATTGTCAAACTCGGTGCTCATGGCGCTTTCTGGTCCGATGGCATAGATACCGGCTATATCTCTCCCAAACCGATTGATCTTGTTGTTGATACTACCGCTGCAGGCGACTCGTTTAATGCTGGCTTTATTGCTGCTTGGCTACAAAATCACAGCTTACCAACTTGCTGTTTATGGGGAAATACATTAGCCGGGCTCGTTATTCAACATCATGGCGCCATCATCCCTCATAAAGTCACCGATTCATTCTATACATTAATCAAGGATAACTATGACACAGTCAATTGTTGATACACTTTCCTCACTGAAAGTGATCCCCGTGATCCAAATTAATCGCGCTGAAGATGCAATCTGGCTGGGTGAAATTCTAACCCAAAATCAGTTACCTGTTGCCGAAATCACCTTTCGTACACCTGCGGCAGTTAAAGCGATTAAGCTAATGCATGAGCATTTTCCTGAGCTTATTTTATGCGCAGGAACAGTATTAACAGCACAACAAGCAGATATGGCAAAAGAAGCCGGAGCAAGCTTTGTCATTTCGCCAGGTTATAACCCAAGTACAGTTGATTATTGTCTAAATAATGGCATCGACATTGTGCCGGGAATTAACAGTCCAAGCCAAATAGAAGTTGCTCTTGAAAGAGGCTTAACCTTAGTTAAATTCTTTCCAGCAGAAGCCTCTGGCGGTATAAAAATATTAAAAGCACTTGCGGCACCTTACGCACAAATGCAATTTATGCCAACGGGTGGAATTAGTTTAAATAACGTGAGTGATTACCTTGCTATTCCACAAGTTGTTGCTTGCGGAGGAAGCTGGATTGCCACAGCTGATACGATTGATAAACAAGATAAAGAAACCATTGTTAATCATATTCAGAGTATCCACTCATTACTAAAAACAGATAAAGGATAAATAAAATGAAACAGGTTGCCGTTTTATTAGCTGATGGATTTGAAGAAGGTGAAGCTGTTGTTTTTATTGATATCATGCGCCGTCTTGATATTCATGTTGATGTGCTTTCTTGCATGGATACCTTGGTATTAAATACTTATTTTGAAACTAAAATCAGTGCTGATTTTCTATTAACTGAAAAAATGACACACAGCTATGACGCAATAATGATGCCGGGTGGCCCTAAAGGCACCGATCGTTTATGCGCTAACGAGCATGTTATTCAATTTATTAAACGTCATATTGCCGAAGATAAATATATTTGTGCGTTATGCTCTTCTGGAGCAAAAGTATTAGCAGCACATCATCTTCTTGAAGGTCGTAATTACAGCACAGGCGATAAATTGGCAGATAAATATGACGATGGCAATTATCTTGATCAAGATGTTGTTGTAGATGGTAAATTTATCAGTGCAAAAGGATTAGGCGTAAGTTTTGAATTTGCCTTTACCGTAGCTCGCCATTTATTAAGCGACAATACAGAAAAAGTAGACTGGCAAGCTAATCATATTTATTTTAAACACTGGCCATTAGACTACCTAAAATAGCTAAATTAATTATTAACGATATAAAGGGGATTAACTCCCCTTTTTTATACCTATCAAAGCCATTGTCTATAACACTATAAACACTAATCTAGTCATTAATTATTCTCTGCTTCTTTCTCTCTATGCATACATAAAAAAAACTGTACGTTAATTCATCAAAAAAAGATTATTAACACTTATTTTGTTTCAATTTATGGCAGAAAATACTGTCATAAGGAGATTGATAAATTATTTTTAATTTTATAAATCAGAAATAAAAAATTAAATGAATAATTTTAATTTATGTTTATAAAAATAGTTATTTATTATAAAAAACAGATAAAACAGTAACAATTCGAGGTCAATATATTTTAATAATAATACAAGTAAAAACTTTTTATTTTGGTTGTTTATACTTAATAAAATAAGCACTAATCACTATAAAATAATAAGTGTAAAATATTACGCTTATTTTAATTCACTTTCTTCATTTCTATTTCTTTATTTCCTTTTTTTATTATCCGCACACAAATAAAGTAACATGAGTTATTATACCTAATTGTTATTAATAAGGTGTATTGCTATGTACATATACTAACTAAGATAACTAAAACGACTCAATATAGGAATATACCATCGAAAATTCAAATAAAATACAATATAAAAATCATATTCTGATATTTATATAGAATATATCTCTAATAATTCTTAACACTCTTTCTTTCTATTTCATTTTAATTTTAGAGATACTTCTTAAAAACATTAAGATAAATTGATTTATTTAATTTTATTGAATATAAAAAGAATACCTTAAGATAAATTTCTTGGTAGTGAAATTACTTAATATTCCCACTCTCAAGAGATCCTTTATTCGTTTAATATAAGGATTTTATTATGTCAGATAGTTTTCAAAATGAAGTTCCTAAAGCGCGGGTAAATATAAAACTCGACTTACATACAGGTGGTGCACAGAAAAAAGTTGAGCTGCCTTTAAAACTATTGGCCATTGGTGATTACAGCAACGGAAAGGATAAACGCGTTCTTTCAGAAAGGGAAAAGGTCAACATTAATAAAAATAACTTCAACAGCGTTCTTACTGAATTTTCCCCTTCCGTCAACCTTACTGTAAAAAACACATTAGCTAATGATGGTAGTGAGGAAAGTATCAATCTGTCATTTAAAGAGATGACAGACTTTGAACCAGAACAAGTTGCTCGCCAAATACCGCAACTTCGCGCCATGTTAGCAATGCGTAATCTCTTACGTGATTTGAAATCTAACCTCCTTGATAACATCACTTTTCGCCGTGAACTCGAAAATATCCTTAAAGATCCTGCATTAAGTGATGAATTACGCGAAGAGTTATCTCAACTCGCACCGAAAAAAGACTAATTGGGTTTTATCATTACAGGATTATGCTTATGTCAGTTAATAGCGAAAGTATTTCGAAAAGTACAACAACTGTACTTGATGAGCCCGCCAATAGCGGTGTTTACGCCTCACTCTTTGAGAAAATCAACCTCACACCCGTTTCTCAGGTGAGTGATATTAATATCTTCCAAGACAATAGTGCTCTGGCAGATACAACAGCAAATGAGCGCGTTACTGTCGCTGTTCAAGTTTTTCTCGACCGATTGAAATCTTCGGGTCAAAGAATTGAACGTTTAGATAGAAATCTACTTGATCACCATATTGCAGATTTAGATAGACAAATTAGTGAGCAACTTGATGAAGTCATGCATCATGCCGATTTCCAAAAAATAGAATCAGCATGGCGTGGACTAAAATTCTTAGTGGATCGCACTGATTTTCGCCAAAATGTAAAAATCGAATTACTTGATGTCGCCAAAGACGATTTACGCCAAGATTTTGAAGATTGCCCTGAAACTATTCAAAGTGGCCTTTATCACCATACATATATCGAAGAATATGACACCCCTGGTGGTGAACCTATTGCCGCGATTATCTCTAATTATGAGTTTGATCGTAGTCCACAAGATATTGCACTATTACGCAATATTGCAAAAATATCAGCATCTGCTCACATGCCATTTGTTGGCTCTGTTGGCTCTGCATTTTTTGGTAAAGACTCTATGGAAGAAGTCGCTGCCATTAAAGACATCAGCAACTACTTTGACCGTGCTGAATATATCAAATGGAAATCTTTCCGCGACTCTGACGATGCCCGCTATATTGGCTTAACAATGCCCCGCGTTTTAGGTCGCCTACCTTATGGCCCAGAAACCGTTCCTGTACGCAGTTTTAACTATATTGAAGAAGTAAAAGGCCCAGATCATGAGAAATATTTGTGGACAAATGCAACCTTTGCTTTTGCTGCCAATATGGTTAAAAGCTTTATTAATAATGGTTGGTGCGTACAAATTCGTGGTCCTCAGGCTGGCGGCGCTGTAAAAGATTTACCTATTCATCTTTATGATTTAGGAACAGGAAGTCAGGTCAAAATTCCATCTGAAGTCATGATCCCTGAAACTCGAGAATTTGAATTTGCTAATCTCGGTTTTATTCCTTTGTCCTACTACAAAAACCGTGATTACTCTTGTTTCTTCTCAGCAAACTCTGCGCAGAAACCCGCTATTTATGATACCGCTGATGCAACTGCAAATAGCCGTATCAATGCTCGTTTACCTTATATCTTCCTCCTTTCACGAATTGCTCATTATCTGAAATTAATTCAGCGTGAAAACATCGGTACCACAAAAGATCGTCGCTTATTAGAGCTCGAATTAAACAATTGGGTTCGTAGTTTAGTTACTGAAATGACTGATCCAAGTGATGATTTACAAGCTTCTCACCCACTTCGCGATGCCAAAGTGGTTGTAGAAGATATTGAAGATAATCCAGGGTTTTTCAGAGTGAAACTGTATGCCGTTCCTCACTTCCAAGTGGAAGGAATGGATGTTGATCTCTCGTTAGTATCTCAAATGCCAAAAGCGAAAGCATAAGGTGAAGCACGGATGAAAATATACCGCCCCCTCTGGAGTGATGGGGCCTTTTTGGCTCCTCAGCAATTTCAACAACAAGCAAGATGGGATAGCTATCTCATTAGCACTATCGCCAATATGACGATTGCATCAACATGGGGCGTGATTTGTGCTGAATTTGATGAAAGTGCTTTAACTATTTCACGCCTTAGCGCACAAAAATTAATTGTGCGTTTTCCTGATGGAACACTAATCGATACGACACTGGCTGACAATTTACCGCCAGTCAATGAACTCAGCCATTACTCTCAACATCAAGCACTTGATATCGTTCTTGCATTACCTTTATTGCAAGCCAATGGTGGCAATCTTATGCAAGAAGGCCGCTCTGATAGACCACAACAGTTCTATCAAGAGTGGATGAAAGTACAAGATTTGATTGGGCAAGAACAAACGGACATCGCTGTATTACGCCACAGTATTACTTTGCGTTATGCCCATGAAGAAAATAGCGCATATATGACTTGTCCGGTGTCTCGATTAATTCGCAATGCACAAGGTGCATGGGAAATAGATAAGCATTTTATTCCACCATTATTAAGTTGTAGTGCGAGCCATGAATTAACCATATTGTTTTCAGAATTCATGCATCGCTTAGTCGCAAAGCGCCGTCGCCTAATGACTATGCGTCGAGAAAATAATGAGCAAATGGCAGATTTTGCGGTTGCTGATGTCTCGCTTTTTTGGCTACTCAATGCGATTAATAGCGCTGAACCAGTATTAAGCGAATTACTCTCATCAATGGGTCGCCACCCTGAACTTCTTTATCGTGAATTAGTACGTTTAGCGGGTGCACTACTGACATTTTCACTCGATCATGAAAATGGTGATATCCCTCTTTATCAACACTCATTCCCTGAACAAGTTTTTCCACCTTTATTTAGCTTACTTAATACCCTATTAGAAGCGAGTTTACCTTCACGTGTGATTAGTATTGCCCTTGATAAAGAAGGACCTTTCTGGCGTGGTGAATTGCATGATCCTCGCTTACGCGAAGACGCTGATTTCTATCTTTCCGTACGTTCTGCATTACCAGCTCATTTATTGATCACGCAATTTCCATTGCTTTGTAAAGCAGGCAGTAATGACGATGTTGCTAGTGTGGTTAACGTTGCACTTAACGGTATTCCACTACAACCGTTAACACATGTTCCTGCTGCTATCCCACTGCGTTTAGAAAATCACTATTTTGCGCTTGAACTTAATAATCCTGCAGGTCAAGCCATGTTGTCTTCAGGTCATTGTGCCTTTTATGTACCGGGAACATTAGGTGAAATTCAACTCGAACTTTTTGCGGTGCTTCGCTCATGATAACGAATACAAGAACAGCTAAAAATAACATGGTTGATATGCTTTTTGCTGATACTTGGTTAATGGTATGCCAGCTGCGTCAAGGTGCCGAAATTACTGATGGTAAAGCTTTCTATCGGCGCGTCTGTGAACATATTGATAAAACACGCCAACAGCTCGTAGAAAAAGGCTATTCCCAATCCGCCATTGAAAACATGCTTTATGCACAGTGTGCCTTAATTGATGAAAGTGTGATGAACCGAACTGAGCGTGATGATGGCTATTTACAGTGGATACAATCCCCATTACAAGCCAAGTATTTCAATACGTTAGAAGCTGGTGACAAACTATGGGATAGGTTACGTGATCTATTAAATGAACCCGCACCAAACCATGATGTGCTTATCTGTTTTCATCGTGTTATTACGCTTGGTTTTGTCGGCAAATATCGCCAAACCGATGCTCCAGAGCGAGAGCAAATAATTGAGTTACTTAACACCCAACTTCCCGCCTATGCACTATCAAGTGATTTACCTTTAGTGATGAAACCCAAGCATCGAATGAATCGCCGCCATATTTATTGGCTAGGTTGGTTTGGGGGAATTGTGGTGATTGCAATGCTCTGGTGGGGCTTTTCTGTGTCATTAGAAAATTTACTTCAACAATGGGTAATTCAAGGAAAGTGATGCAAAAAAACAGGATAAAACAGTGTATTACATTGTTTTCAGCAAGCTTATTATTGTGGTTGCTTTGGGGATTTTGGTCTTTTGGTAAAGAGATCTCCTTTTTTCTGACGGCATTTATTTGTATCGTCACACTGACTTTGTGTGTTTGGTTTTTCCGCCAACAAAAAAGTACTCCTTACCTTAAAGATGCACTTACAAACCAGCTCCCTCCTGATAATTATCAAGGTGCAGTTATTATTGTTTGTGGTCAATCACAAGCTCTTTTTCATGAAAATCAAATCTATCGAGAGACAGCTAAAGGTTGGTATATTTGTGCCTCTTCTCCTATCGATTTGATCAACATCACTCAACATATTGTTGATATTGCTCCCTTACAATTACGCCGATTGTCACTGTTATACGCTTTATTACCTGAACAACTATTACAACAAGAAGAAGTGACTCAAGAAATACTTAATTGGCGTCGCGCTATTCATGAAAGCAATAAAAAAGTAGGTAAAACATTACCTTTTTGGGTGACGCTTTATCTTAACTCCCCAGTTAATTACCTCAATTCACATTTTGATGACACTACACCATGGATAACCTATTTAAGTGAACAACCAGAATTACTGGTTATCTCTGATAATTTAGCGACACAACCTGTTTCAACATGGTTGTCACAAAATACTGAACAAACCGAAAACCAGCTCACTATGGCACTTTGGCTTGATCAATTACTTGCTTGGTTAAAAAGTGAATTTATTCCTTTGCTCACTGTTGCTCAATCTGGTGCTCCAAGCCTTATTCCTGTTGCTTGGGCGATGCAATTTACGACCGTACCTAACATTTCAGATAACAGCTGGGCTCAATTTATTCACCACAAAACTACGTTATCTCCGACTATTACCAATGCATCAAATAACAGCGACGAATTACCGCTACCGGACATTGTGATTAATAAACTCTCTCACGATGTCAATTTACTAAAAATAGAAACTACCTTTGGTGTTGTTGGCGTAATTTGTGGGTTATTTCTTATTGGTGCTCTCTCAGGTAGCTACCATCACAACAAGCAATTAATTTACGATAACAGTCATGATATCAACCACTTTAAAAGTATTACTGATGAGAATTTAGAACCTAAAAAAGTGGCTTATCAACAGTTACTTTCAGATGCAACGTTTCTCTCTCATTGGCAAAGAGAAGGTATTCCTGCTCGCTACTCTTTAGCGTTATATCAAGGCAATAACATCTTACCTTACTTGCACGCCTTGCTTAGTTCATGGGCTCCACCACTGCCACCAGCTCCTATCATCGTGCAAGAAGTTCCTGAAATGGTGACGTTAGATAGCCTTGCCCTCTTCGCATCTGGTCAATACGAATTAAAAAATGAGGCCACCAAAGTACTTGTTGATGCGCTTATCAATATAAAAGCCAAACCGGGTTGGTTAATTGTCATTTCAGGCTACACCGACAACACCGGTAATCCTGATTTAAACCAAAAACTTTCTCTTAAACGAGCTGAAGCCGTGCGTGATTGGATGATCAAAACCAGTGATATCGCACCATCTTGCTTTGCAGTGCAAGGATATGGTCAGCATCAGCCTGTTGCAGACAATTCAACACTCGATGGTCGGGCTCGTAATCGTCGAGTTGAAATTCGCCTGATACCTCAAGCCGATGCTTGTCAGGTATTAGCTGATGACCTTACGCCACTGAAGGATGGTGGCAACTAAACCCTAGAAAGGAGATGTAATTATGGCTATTCCTGTATACCTCTGGTTAAAAGATGACGGTAATGCGGATATCAAAGGCTCTGTTAATGTTCAAGATCGTGAAGGTAGTATCGAAGTCGTCGCTCAAGATCACAACTTGTACATTCCAACAGATAACAATACCGGCAAATTAACCGGTACACGTATCCATACTCCATTTATTTTCGTAAAAGAAATTGATGCTTCCAGCCCGTATTTATACAAGGCAGTTACAACTGGGCAAACCTTGAAAAAAGCAGAGTTTAAATGGTATCGCATCGATGATGCAGGCCAAGAAGTTGAATATTTCAACACTACGCTTGAAAACGTCAAGGTAGTCAAAGTGGCTCCTAAGATGCACAACATCAAAGATCCGACTAAAGAAAAACACAATCACCTTGAAGAAGTTGAATTGCGTTACGAAAAAATCACTTGGACTTACAAAGACGGAAATATCATTCATTCAGATTCATGGAATGAACGCGCTACTGCGTAAAACCAAAATAAACAGGCGGTTAGCCGCCTGTTTTAACAGCAAATTATTGTAATAACACTATTTGAAGCACAACGAGCAAATACTCTAAATAGTTCAAGGTGTAGCTAGGCGACAAAGGAATGAGTCTCTAGGAACATACAAAAGTATGTGGCTAGTACGAGTGAGCATAGTCAACAACGTTACAACTTGAAATATGACGAGGAGCTGGAGTATGTGGCTAGTGCGAATGAGCATAGCCAACAACGCTACAACTTGAAATATGACGAGTATACCTTATGAGCCTCGGTCTACGGCTAAGGGCGGTAGCGTACCTAAATTCCCTCAATAGGGACTTCATTACTGGGAGAAAATATGGAAAATCAATCTGTCATGCTATTGCGTCGGTTAAATCCTTATTGTGCAAAAGCGCTAGAAGCGGCGGCCTCATTATGCCAAACCCGTGCCCACGCAGAAGTAACTATTGAACACTGGCTATTAAAAATTCTAGAACTTGGCGAAAGTGATATCACTGTATTAGCACGTCGCTACGAATGGGATTTATCTGCACTTTGGCAAAGCTTACTTGATGCGATTGATAAATTGCCCCGCTCTGTACGTAGCCGACCTCAATTATCCAAATCCTTACTAGAATTAATTAAAAATGCATGGGTCATTGCTTCTCTTGATGAAGATATCGAACAAATTCGCAGTGTACATTTATTACACACAATGACAAAACAACCTGCATTAGTTCCACTCGACGCACTTTGGCCTTTAATGACATTAGGTGAGACACAACTACAACGATTAAGACCTCTACTTGATGCCCAATCCGATGAAAGACCAGAAGTTCAACAATTGGCTTCACATAATCATTTACCTGAAGCTCCTCTTAATCAACATAATGAAACCAATGCGCCATCTTCAACAACAGATAACGCCATTATTGGTCACACTCTTAGTGACGCATTACAGGCAGTATTAAATAAATTCACTCTTGATGTGACAGAAAAAGCACGACTGGGTGAAATTGATCCTGTATTTGGTCGAGATGACGAAATTCGTCAAATGGTCGATATTCTCTCTCGCCGTCGTAAAAATAACCCCATTCTTGTTGGAGAGCCCGGTGTAGGTAAAACCGCACTTGTTGAAGGATTAGCGTTACGTATAGCAGAAAAAAATGTTCCTATCAGTTTACAAACCACCTCATTACGCACTCTAGATTTAGGTCTATTACAAGCGGGGGCGGGAGTAAAAGGTGAGTTTGAACAGCGTTTAAAAAATGTTATCGATGCCGTTCAACAATCACCCACACCAATTCTACTTTTTATCGATGAAGCGCATACAATTATTGGTGCCGGTAATCAAGCCGGTGGTGCTGATGCAGCTAACTTATTAAAACCCGCATTGGCTCGCGGTGAATTACGAACTATCGCGGCAACTACTTGGTCTGAATACAAACAATATTTTGAACGTGATGCTGCATTAGAACGTCGTTTTCAAATCGTTAAAGTTGACGAGCCTGATGATGAAAAAGCCTTTTTAATGTTACGAGGATTAAAATCTCGTTATGCCAAATATCATGGCGTACACATTACTGATGATGCAGTAAAAGCTGCAGTCACTTTATCTCGCCGTTATTTAACTGGTCGCCAACTTCCTGATAAAGCGGTGGATTTACTTGATACTGCCAGTGCGCGTATTCGAATGAGTTTAGATACCTTACCTGAAGAACTCACTCGCATTAAAGCCAAGCGCTATGCGCTTGAACTAGAACAAAAAGCGATACTTGATGACATCACTATTGGTAATTTAACCAATCAAACCAAGTTATCTGATTTATCTTCTCAAGATGCCCAATTAGCACTTCAACTTGAAGCCTTAGAACAGCGTTTTGAGCAAGAAAAAGAGATTATCTATCAGCTAATTGAAAGCAGACAAGATCCCGAAAATACCGAAACATCGGCACAGTTACAGCAACAACTCTCACAATTACAACAAGAAGCACCACTTTTAAACCCTGATGTAGACGTTCGCACAGTAGCAACGGTTATTGCCGATTGGACAGGTGTTCCACTTTCAAGTCTTCTTAAAGATGAACAAATCGGCCTATTAGAGCTAGAAAGTAACTTATCAAAATATGTTGTTGGACAAGACAGTGCTTTACTCGCGTTAGCACAACGTCTACGTGCATCTAGAACAGGATTAGTATCTGAAAACGGCCCTCAAGGCGTATTTTTATTAGTGGGTCCAAGTGGTGTAGGTAAAACAGAATCCGCCATTGCGCTGGCGGAATGTCTGTTTGGTGGTCAAAAATCCCTAATCACTATCAATATGTCTGAATATCAAGAAGCACATACTGTCAGTCAATTAAAAGGCTCGCCTCCAGGTTATGTTGGATACGGTCAAGGTGGTGTATTAACCGAAGCAGTAAGAAAACGCCCTTATAGCATTGTGTTATTAGATGAAGTTGAAAAAGCACATCGCGATGTTCTCAATCTTTTCTATCAAGTATTTGATAGAGGCTTTATGCGTGATGGTGAAGGTCGTGAAATTGATTTTCGTAATACCGTTATTTTAATGACCGCAAATTTAGGCAGTGATTATTTAATGCAACAACTGGAAGAGTCACCATTAAGTACAGATAGCGATTTACAAGAAACACTGCGCCCTATTTTACGTGATCATTTTCAACCTGCACTACTGGCTCGTTTCCAAACATTAATTTACCGTCCCCTTGATGCAACGGCACTACGCATTATTGTTGAGATGAAATTACAAAATGTGATCAAGCGACTTTACACTCACTATCGATTAACAGGTATTGTCGAAGAAGCCCTCTACGACACCATTGTAGATGCCTGTTTATTACCAGATACAGGTGCGCGAAATATCGATAGCCTGCTTAATCAACAAATTCTCCCTATTCTTAGCCAGCAACTCCTTTTACGCCAAGCCAATGCTGAAAAATCACAATATGTCATTTTAGGTTTTAATGAAGAAGAAGGTATTACATTGAGTTTTAGTGATGAGTTGCCAAACTAACAATAACTAAGATCTATCGCCAAAATGACTCGTAAAACGCTCACTATAATTATTTTCACATTCATCGTTATTGTGGTGAGCTCACTGTTGTTTCCCAAGAAAAAACCACAAGACAACTACCTTGCTGGGAATTTACACGGGTTTAATCATGTCAAAGGTACTTCTGTAAATTGGTTTATGGTCAATGGCTATTATGGCAAAGGGGGTGGCGGAACCTGTTGTATTGTCGTGCCCGCCAAGTGGACGCCGAATCAATGGGTCAAAGTGGAATGGGAGGTCGATCCCAATGCTTACCCTGGTGATATTCCTGAATTTAATGATCCTACTTACGATGAATATATGAAGCTACATGAAGCAAATTATCGTCGCTATAGCAAAATGGTAGAAATTCCTGAGTATGACGATCCTTGCGATGTTAAAGTGCATTTTCTTCCCTGCCAAGAGGTTCGGATCACATTATCTTGTTATTCCCCAGGACACCCTAATTACCCTATTTCGGTTCCAACAAAGATGGAGGAGCCTGCAATATGCCCACAAAATTAACCCGCAAAAAACTCATGTTTGTTGGGATAATCATTGCTCTTCTTGCGATCTATTTTCTCTTTATCCGACAACCGAAAGTGGAGTATTTAGCCGGTAGTATGAGTGGTATTAACCATGTGAAAGGCACTGCGGTGAATTGGTTTAAAGTCAATGGCTATTATGCCCAAAGTGCTAATGATACTTGTTGTATTATGGTGCCCGCCAAGTGGACTCCTAATCAATGGGTCAAAGTGGAATGGGAAGTCGATCCTGATGCATACCCTACAGATTCACCGGGTGTGACAGATCCCAAATTTGATGCTTATATGAAAAAACACGAAGCCAATTATCGCCATTA
Source organism: Proteus terrae (assembly GCF_003144325.1). GTDB lineage: Bacteria > Pseudomonadota > Gammaproteobacteria > Enterobacterales > Enterobacteriaceae > Proteus > Proteus terrae. Next base: position 193,183 of record NZ_PENS01000002.1, on the reverse strand, counting down.
TCAAAAAATGGTTGAAATCCCTGAATATGATGAGCCATGCAGTGTCAAAGTCCATTTTCTCCCTTGCCAAGAAGTAAAAATTAGCCTGTCTTGTTATTCCCCTTGGCTTCCCGAATATCCAATAAAAGAACCATTAGAAATGGAGGAGCCTGCAATATGTCCAAACAATTAACCCGCAAAAAACTCGTATTTGTTGGGATAATCATTGCTCTTCTTGCGATCTATTTGCTCTTTATCCGAAAACCGAAAGTGGAGTATCTAGCAGGTAATTTACACGGCTTTAACCATGTGAAAGGGACTGCGGTGAATTGGTTTAAAGTCAATGGTTATTACGGGCAAGGTGCAGCCGGAACTTGTTGCATTATGGTGCCGGCAAAATGGACACCTAATCAATGGGTCAAAGTGGAATGGGAAGTCGATCCTGATGCATACCCTACAGATTCACCGGGTGTGACAGATCCCAAATTTGATGCTTATATGAAAAAACACGAAGCCAATTATCGCCATTATCAAAAAATGGTTGAAATCCCTGAATATGATGAGCCATGCAGTGTTGATGTCCATTTTCTCCCTTGTCAGGAAGTAAAAATCACCCTGTCTTGCCATGCAACCAATCATCCTGATTATCCTATAAAAGAGCCTAGCTTTATGGAGGAGCCTGCAATATGCTCGAAAAAATAACCCGTAAAAAAGTTATTGTCATTGGTGTTATTCTTGTCATTGTTGCCGTGAGCTCACTGTTTTTCCCCAAGAAAAAACCACAAGATGACTACCTTGCTGGGAATTTACACGGGTTTAACCATGTCAAAGGTACCTCTGTAAATTGGTTTATGGTCAATGGCTACTATGGCAAAGGGGGTGGCGGAACCTGTTGTATTGTCGTGCCCGCCAAATGGACGCCGAATCAATGGGTCAAAGTGGAATGGGAGGTCGATCCCGATGCTTACCCTGGTGATATTCCTGAATTTAATGATCCTTACTACAAAGAATATATGAGGTTACATAAAGCCAATTACCGTCGTTATAGCAAAATGGTAGAAATTCCCGAATATAACGACCCCTGTGATGTGAAAGTGCATTTTCTTCCCTGCCAAGAAGTCAAGATCACCTTGTCTTGTAAGTCATGGGGACACCCTGACTATCCAGTCAATGAACCCGATGATATGGAGGAGCCTGCAATATGCCCAAACAATTAAACTCCATTTTTATTAAAACGATAGAAGAAAAAGAAGCCACTGAAGATATTTTAACCATAAGATCACAAGGTGATCCTTGTTGGGCTCCACCTCTATTTCCTAAAAAAGGGCGTTTAGCGCTCACAAAAGAACAAATTCGCACTAATCATGAAAAACTAACAAATAAAGAAAAAGAATATTATCAAAACGCTAAAAAACAAAAAAAAGCGTTATGTTGTAAAACATTACACGTGAGTTTATTTTTTGATGGTACTAATAATAATAATTATAATGATACTGAGGCGTCAACTCCACCTCATCCCTCTAATGTTGCTAAGCTTTATCATGCCTCTTCTCCTGAAAAGAATGAAGTTAAGAATAAGGGTTTCTATAGTTATTATATTCCTGGTGTTGGTACCCCTTTTCCAGATATCGGTACAGATCAGTACTATTCTGATGGATTGATTTTTGCAACTGGTGGCGAAGCTCGAATAAGTTGGGGATTAATTCAAGTTTGTGATGCTATTTACCATGCAGTAACCGGTGATGGTCTCTCTTTAGCAGATAAACGAGCCTTACTTAAAGAAATGAGCACAGATTTAAATTTTGAATCAATGATAAATACCGATCTAGACTCTACTGATACTTTTTATGGTGCTACTGGAGCCGCCGCTATGGGTAGCCTAGGATTAATCGTTGGTTCCGCATACAGTAAATTTAATAAAACCTATAATCCCGTCAAACAATTAAACGATTTTCTTAAACCTTTAAAATGGAAAATATCTAAAGTAAAACCGCATATTGTCGCTTTAAAAATTTACGCTTATGGATTTTCTCGAGGTGCAGCAGAAGCACGTACTTTTGTTTACTGGCTTAATCAATCTTTAAATTATCATTTTGAAGAGTTACCTCACGCATGGAAAAAACCGTGTCCTTTGGGAACCATTTATAGTTTACCTGTTTCCGTTGAATTTCTAGGCTTATTTGACACTGTTGCCGCAGTGGGATTAGCTAATGTAGTTCCTGGTGCTACAGGGCATAATGGTTGGGCAAGTGGTACACAGCAGTTGCCAAAGTCGTCACTTGTCAAAAATGTTTGTCATCTTGTTGCCGCCCATGAACAGAGACAATGTTTTACTGTTGACTCAATTCGGACACCAGAAGGCCATTATCCCTTGAATTCTGTTGAAATCATTTACCCAGGAGTACACTCTGATATTGGTGGAGGTTATCCGCCAGGTGATCAAGGTAAAGCAATGAATGGCAGTGAAGAGTTATTATCACAAATAACATTACATGATATGTATGCCTCAGCAATTGATGCCGGGGCACCATTAGCGATTAGAGAAGATATTTTTATACAATTACCAGAAATTAAAAATGAATATTTTTTTCGGACAATATCTACAGAGACACTAGAGGAATTTGCAATATCAGAAGATTTAGTTAATAAATTCAATTCTTGGCGAAACTATACTTTACCTGAACAGCCTGCTTTATCTAATCATATTACTGCTACTAGTAATGAAACCTTATGTTTTATACCCCCACGTTTTGTAACGAGTACTTTAGAATATGCTATGGAAATTCAGCTTATTTTAATCACAGCCTGGAGAATTGGCCGCTATGGTACAAAACAAAGTGAAGAAATTAATTTAACGTATCAACCGTTTTTTACAAATGCACCGCAACACCCTGACATTTCAGTCGAACCCTATGATGCTAAGTTTTCAAGACAAGCTACAGCTGTGTTAGCTCTAGAATATGAGAAAAAAGCAAAAGATATCGCTGAGAAAACATCACTCAGAGATAAAGAAAAAAAGACAATAACCGACCTTTCTAATTGGAAACCAAGTGATAAAAATATAGGGCCACCACTTTTTGATGCAACAAATGCTAGAGGTCAGTTATGGGAGGCATCTTTAGAATTTAAATTTGAATTAGAAGATTTAAAAGGAGTATCCAGACCTACACCTCTAATAAAAATAAACCAAAAATCAAAAGTAGAATGTCAACAAGAGGCACAATGGTTTAAAAAAGTACATGGTGAAAGCTCATCAATATACCAAACAAATCTAGAAAAATGTCAAAATGCCCCTGAAATAACCTTTCCATCTGACGTTATATTAAAATCAGATTTACTAAAAGCATTTCAATCTACTAATAAGCTTGTTTACATAGCTACAACTCAAGATGAAAGGCAAGAATACTTAAGCTTAAAAGCGATTAGTAGTATCATATTTAGAAAAATAATGTCTTTATCAATGAGAAAAATAACTCAAGATGTAGACCTTAAAAACGTTATTAGTTTGCTTGATGATCAAATACATGATTCCCGTGCATGGTTTATGCACTCTGAAAGTGGTATTCGTGAGCCTTTTAGTAGTTATTTTTTATCAAGAATGATCTACTTTGGTTACAAATCAAATAAATCAATGCAATTAATTATGCAACCTGAAGGAACATCTAGTTATTTAGATACAATAATACTACTAGGTATAGCATATAAACCTTTATATGGAATTATATTTGTAGACTTATCGACAGGAAAAGAAACTCCTATAGATATAACTAAACTCCCTCCTCCAACATATTATTTAGTTAATCAAATATCAGAACTTATTAAGCAACAAAAAAAAGAAGAATTAAATAATACTATGCAAGATTTACAAGTAATTATTGAAAAATAATATCTACAATTATTAAACGTTATTATATCAATTAAAACTCCTTCACAAGGATAAACACCGAAAGTTTGTTAATAATAAACAAACGGGATGTGTTTATATAATTCAGCTATGAACTTAAAAAAAACAACTCAGACTCTACTTAATGGACAAAATCGCTATCATCTTAATGTACAAGGATGTGATGTTTTATTTGATGTAGAACACTTCACAGGACGCGAAGCTATAAGTGATACCTACCATTATCAAATTACCTTTACTTGCCAAGCTCAAGATTTACAGCCACAACAACTCTTGCGTCGTAGTGCAACCCTATCTTTTACACCGCCAATTAACAGTATTACCGATTTGGCAACGCAAGAGCCTATCACCAAACAAGTTCATGGTGTTATCACACAATTTCGGCGTTTATCTGGATCTGTGGATGAAGCACGTTATCAACTCGTTATTGAGCCTGTCTTTGCATTATTACGTCATCAAATCCGCTCTCATCGATTTTTTCTTAATCAATCTGTACCCGATGTTGTAAGCCAAATTTTACGTGAGCATAATTTTAAAGATTGGGAGTTTGAATTTACACTTAAAAATGAATATCCCAAACGCGAGCAAATTAATCAATACAATGAAAGTGATCGTCAATTTATAGAACGACTATTAAGTGAAGTTGGTATTTTTTACTCATTCTATTTGCAAGACCAAACACAAACTGAAGTTATCCATTTTGCCGATCGCCAAAGTGCTTATATATTTGATAAAACATTACCACTCAATAGCCCTTCCGGTATGAGCGATAACCACCAAGAAAGTGTGTGGGGATTATCATTACACCATCAAGTGGTCGAACAAAATGTATTAACAAAAGACTATAACCATCGACAAGCGCAAGACACATTATTATCTGCGGTTGCTGATATGACACGTGGTGAAGGTGATGAAATCCACTATGGTGAAGTTTATCATTACCAAGCAAGACATCTTACTCGTGGCGATAAACTCACACCTGAAGCAGAAACTGCTAACTTTTGGGCAAGACTCGATCATGAACGTTTTCTTACTCGGCAAACCCGCTTAAAAGGTGAAAGTAATGCCGACTTTTTATCACCGCTCCAAGTGCTTTCTATCACTGATAACGCAATACCTTCATCATTACCGTCAGTGTTTCAATCACCTATTTTAATCACTCGCCTACGCTTTAGTGGTGGTCGGGAAAAAGCACTACAAGTGCGATTTAATGCCATTCCTTACAGTGAAACACTTTGTTGGCGTCCAGTTGTTAAACCTCGTCCAATTATTACAGGCACACTGACTGCGCGTATTACGAGTGCAAAAGATAACGATATTTACGCCCACCAAAATGAACATGGTTTTTATTGGGTAAAATTTGATACCGACCGTGATGAAAAACCCATGGGCTATGAAAGTATGCCAGTTCGCTTGGCAAAACCTTATTCGGGTGATACCTATGGGATGCATTTTCCGTTAATTCAAGGTACTGAAGTCGCTATCGCCTTTCATGAAGGCGACCCAGACCGACCTTATATCGCCCATGCATTGCATGATTCGCGCCATCCCGATCATGTAACGGATAGAAACAATACACGTAACGTTATTCGTACTCCTGCAAATAATAAGCTGCGAATGGAAGATAAACGCGGTGAAGAGCATATTAAACTCAGTACCGAATATGGGGGTAAATCTCAATTAAGCTTAGGTCATATTGTCGATGCCAATCGTGATAAACGTGGTGAAGGTTTTGAGTTACGCACTGATAGTTGGGGAGCAATAAGAGCAGGTAAAGGATTGTTTATTAGTGCAGATAATCAAACCAAAGCAGGTGGTGAAGTGCTGGCAATGGACCCTGCAATATCTTTAGTCAAGGGAGCAATAAGTCAGTTAGATGATTGTAGAGAAATCACACAAGCACATCACAATCTCCAACCAGAAAAAGAAGGGTTAGATAATCTTTTAAAAAACACCGATAAACTAGCATCACCTTCTATTTTAATGCATGCACCAGAAGGAATAGGTATTGTTACCAATGAAACACTACTTATGCAAAGTGTTGAAGCACTCTATGCTCAAACAAAAGGTGAAATGCACCTATCAAGTACACAGAAAATAGCAGTAAATGCATATCAACAAATCTCGATGTTGTCTCAAAAAGAAGGAATACGCATTGTCTCTGGAAAAGGTCCTTTTGAATTAGAATCACATGGCGATATCTTCGAAGCAACGGCACTTAAAGATATTACGGTACAATCAACTCAAGGTCATATTCAATTAACTGCTAAAAATGGAATTACTTTAGGCTGTGGCGGTGGATATATTAAAATAATGCCTGATGGCCAAATTGAAATTCATACACCGAGTCGTTTAAGCCTCAAAGGGCAACATATTTGGAGTGAGCCAGCGAGTGAAGATTTCCCATTACCAGACCTTCCTCAATCTGTTTGTAAAGAGTGTTTAAAGAAAGCCCAAGAAAATGCTATGGGAGTCGCTATCCGTGAATAATACATTACAATCCCCATCAAAAGAAATAACGGATCAATGGATAAAACAATTAAAATTGATCTCAGAAAAAACACATCTAGATTATCTCGATATTGTTATTGACCAAGCTGGGTTAGAAAATCCCATCGTTCCAGCTTTAATCAAGATGGATAATGATATTAGATGGTTTTCGCTTTTCACTAATATGCCGGAAGAAGGTTTTTTAGAACAAGCTCCTCTACTTATTCGTATTGAGTGGAATAAAAGTACACATTTAATCTTATTAGAAGAGCTATTTGAATTACTTTATTCAGAGCCTCGATTATTAATAACATCATCCCCTCTTCCATTTAATATGTTATCTACATTTCTACTTTCTCTTGCAGAAATTGAATGGGGCTTTAAATCTTGCTTACTTCGCTTTTATGATACACGGGTATTTCCGACACTAGTAAAAGATATTCTCACACCTGAGCAAAAAAAAAGATTCACTGATATTACTTTTATTTGGGGCTTGCTAGATAGAGACAATGATATGAGTTGGTTATTAGGGAGTTATCATCCAGAGATTGAAGATAAGTCTTTTCCAACAATGCAATTTAACGATGAACAAATTAATAAAATTGGCTGTATAAGTGATGCAGAGGAATTAAGAGCATATTCTGAATTTAATAACACATCGATAACTCAAGAAGAAAATTTCAACCATCTATATGCTCTTGCTATTCAAGCCAATAATAGTGACCATTTGGGTACAATAGAAGAATATGTTCGCAAATACTATTCTAATAATTAACCCACTCAGATTACTATTTTTAAAATTCACGCTTAAAAAGAACATAAAATGAAAAAAATAATTAGAGTCGGAGATACTTTAAATCCTTATGGTGGAAAAGTGATTACAGGAAGCTATTTAGCATATGGAAAGTCTGTTGCTTGTGTTGGCGATAAGGTTATTTGTAATAAGCATGGTGAAAATAGAATTATTGAAGGCGCAAAAAATTCAACAATAAATAAAAGAGCAGTTGCATTAGAAGGGCACCATTGTGCTTGTGGTTGTACTTTAGTAAGTTCACTTTCTAATATAAGTATCAAATCATAAATTAATTATTTATATGTCATTCTTATTTTATAAAAATAAAGTGGATAAAATGATTAAATTAAAAATAATATTATTAGTTCTCGCCTCTTCTCTGTTACTTTCCGGTTGTGCCAATGCGGGCTCTTGGGGTGCAAAACCAGAAAACTCCCTATTGGGAGCAGGACTTCAAGGCTATAACCATACTCAATTTGAAATTTCAGGTTTTTCAATTAATGGGGGTTACGGCAGTATTGGCGGAACCGTCTGTTGTGTGATGATCCCCGAAAAATGGCGCCCTAATTTAACCGCACATATTCGATGGGAAACTGTCGATACCAGCAAATTTCCACCAGCACCTGATTTTGACCAAGTCGAAGCCTATAATCGCTGGGAGCAACAACTCCGCGATAATACCTCCAGTCATGAAGCTTGGGTGCCAATCCCACAATATGATAAAGAAGTGTGTGGTGTCGATGTTCATTTTTTACCTTGTAATGAGGTGAAAATTACCACTTCTTGCTATAGCTATGGTGATCCTGAATACCCGATTAATGAACCCCATAATATGAAGGAGCCCACCGTATGTCCTCAAAAATAACCATTTGGCAAACTTACCCTAAACTTGCCACGCTCTTGATCATTTCTCTGTTACTTTCCGGTTGTGCTAATGCGGGCTCTTGGGGCACAAAACTAGAAAACTCCCTCTTGGGAGCCGGGCTTCAAGGCTATAACCATACTCAATTTGAAATTTCAGGTTTTTCAATTAATGGGGGTTACGGCAGTATTGGCGGAACCGTCTGTTGTGTGATGATCCCCGAAAAATGGCGCCCTAATTTAACCGCACATATTCGATGGGAAACTGTCGATACCAGCAAATTTCCACCACCTCCAAAATTTAGCCAAGTAGAAGCCTATAAACACTGGAAACAAAAGCTACGCGATAATACCTCCAGTCATGAAGCTTGGGTGCCAATCCCACAATATGATAAAGAAGTGTGTGGTGTCGATGTTCATTTTTTACCTTGTAATGAGGTGAAAATTACCACTTCTTGCTATAGCTATGGTGATCCTGAATACCCGATTAATGAACCCCATAATATGAAGGAGCCCACCGTATGTCCTCAAAAATAACCATTTGGCAAACTTACCCTAAACTTGCCACGCTCTTGATCATTTCTCTGTTACTTTCCGGTTGTGCCAATGCGGGCTCTTGGGGTGCAAAACTAGAAAACTCCCTCTTGGGAGCCGGGCTTCAAGGCTATAACCACACTCAATACAGTATTACCGGTTTTTCGATTAATGAAGGGTATGGCAGTATTGGCGGTACGGTCTGTTGTGTGATGATCCCTGAAAAATGGCGTCCTAATTTAATCGCTCACATAAAGTGGGAGAAACTCGATAAGAGCAAAATACCTCTTGCTCCTGATTTTGATCAAGTCGAAGCCTATAATCACTGGGAAAAAGAATTAGACCGCTATACGACCTATCACGAAGCTTGGGTGCCCATCCCACAATATGATAAAGAAGTGTGTGGTGTCGATGTTCATTTTTTACCTTGTAATGAGGTGAAAATTACCACTTCTTGCTATAGCTATGGTGATCCTGAATACCCGATTAATGAACCCCATAATATGAAGGAGCCCACCGTATGTCCTCAAAAATAACCATTTGGCAAACTTACCCTAAACTTGCCACGCTCTTGATCATTTCTCTGTTACTTTCCGGTTGTGCTAATGCGGGCTCTTGGGGTGCAAAACCAGAAAACTCCCTCTTGGGAGCAGGTCTTCAAGGCTATAACCACACTCAATACAGTATTACCGGTTTTTCGATTAATGAAGGTTATGGCAGTATTGGCGGCACGGTCTGTTGTGTGATGATCCCCGAAAAATGGCGTCCTAATTTAGTCGCGCATATTCGATGGGAAACTGTCGATACCAGCAAATTTCCACCACCTCCAAAATTTAGCCAAGTAGAAGCCTATAAACACTGGAAACAACAACTCCGCGACAATACCTCCAGTCACGAAGCTTGGGTGCCAATCCCACAATATGATGAACCTTGTAGCGTCAAAGTGCATTTCTTACCTTGTAATGAAGTGAAAATCACTACTTCCTGTTATAGCTATCACGACCCCGAATATCCAATAACCGAACCAATGAAAATGAAGGAGCCAACCGTATGTCCTCAAAAATAACCTTTTGGTACACTTACCCTAAACTTGCCACGCTCTTGATCATTTCTCTGTTACTTTCCGGTTGTGCCAATGCGGGCTCTTGGGGCACAAAACCAGAAAACTCCCTCTTGGGAGCCGGGCTTCAAGGCTATAACCACACTCAATACAGTATTACCGGTTTTTCGATTAATGAAGGTTATGGCAGTATTGGCGGCACGGTCTGTTGTGTGATGATCCCCGAAAAATGGCGTCCTAATTTAGTCGCGCATATTCAATGGAATAAAGTGGATAAAAATAAACTCTCTCCTGCCCCTAAATTTAGTCAAGTAGAAGCTTATCAACGTTGGAAACAAGAGTTACGCGACAATACCTCCAGTCACGAAACTTGGGTGCCAATCCCACAATATGATAAAGAAGTGTGTGGTGTCGATGTTCATTTTTTACCTTGTAATGAGGTGAAAATTACCACTTCTTGCTATAGCTATGGTGATCCTGAATACCCGATTAATGAACCTCATAATATGAAGGAGCCCACCGTATGTTTGAAGAAATAAAAGCAGAACCAGTTTGGGTACCTAATCATTTCCCTGATGATGGGCGATTGGAATTATCTCAACAACAAATAGAAAATAATTATAAAATACGAGAAGAAGAGAAACGAAATCATAACTCTAGCCTTGCTAGTGTAAAAAATAACTGCTGTCGAAATCTGCATATTAGTTTCTTTTTTGATGGCACCAATAATAATCGAGAAAAAGATATGGCGGCTGAGCCTAAAACCGCCACCAATATTACCCGATTATTTGAAACAACGTATGAAGATGAAAATAACCCAGATAAAAAACAAAGAGAATATTTTAAATATTATATGCCCGGTGTTGGTACTGCCTTCCCTGAAATAGCAGAATATAATTTTACTAATATGGGCTTAATATTTGCAACAGGGGGAGAAAATCGTATTAATTGGGCATTATTAATGTTAGCCAATACATTAAGTGTAGCTTCTGGTAATAAGAGGTTAGAGATATCTGAATGTAGAATGTATTTGAAAGATATGGCAACCCCAACATATCTCCCTATTAGTGGTAAAGATCGTCGCCGTGCGGTTATCCATTCTCTAATTAATAAAAAAGAGATTATTGAAGGATTGCAACTTAAACCTAAAACTTTAACGATTAAACTTTATGTTTACGGTTTCTCACGTGGCGCGGCGGAAGCAAGAACCTTTGTTAATTGGGTAACACAGTTATTCGATACCCCTGAAGGCGCTGATAAACCCGCTCAGCAATTATGTGGTATTAATGTAAAAGTTGAATTTTTTGGTATTTTGGATACGGTGCCCTCTGTGGGTATAGTGCATTTAGCACCTTTCTTTTCAGGTCATATGGATTGGGCAAATGGCACTCAACAACTCCCCAGTGAAAAAATCTTTCCTAACTTTATTAAGTGCTGTCGCCATTTTGTTTCTGCTCATGAGCAACGTTTCTGTTTTCCTCTAGATACAGTAAGACGACCCTCAAATTGGGAGAATGAAAAAAATAAAGCAGATACATCTGTGAATAATAAGAATATTAATGGTAATAATTATGGCCGTTATCCCAAAATATCCGATATTGAAGAAGTGGTTTATCCAGGTGTTCACTCCGATATTGGAGGGGGATATTTGGTAGGAGATCAAGGAAAAGCCTTTAATGATCCTTCAATGTTAGCTTCACAAATCGTCTTACATGACCTTTATCTTTCAGCATTTCAAGCGGGTTCCCCCCTTAATGTGGCGGTAAAATCTCCATTAACAGTTTCAAAAAAGAATATGAGTGAGCTTGTAGAACCAGAAATTCTCAATTTATTTGAAATCAACCCAATTCTAATTCAACGCTTTAACGCATGGCGAAAAATTACTTTAGAATTACCTCAAGTGACTACTACTCATTTTTCGGAAACTTTCAATGCTTGCCGTGCAAATACAACATTAGAAAAAGTCGTCGAAAAACAAATGGCATGGATGACAGCTTGGCGTATCGATAGATATGCCGATATGAATCTGTTTAATCAAGATTTTTATAAAAATGCATTACAGCATGGCACTGAAAAGATCAAAGAAGATAAAGAAAAATGGGAGAAAACTAAAGAGAAGATAGAAGAACAACAGAAAGAAAAAATAAAACAAGGTACAGATACCATTTCACCAGGAGATCTTATGGGGCCTCGTATTTATGAGCCCATGCTAGGTAAAACACAATTAAGAGAAGGTGCTGAAGAATTTAAAGCGGACTATTACGATGAACGAAGAGAAGTCAGAAATTGGAAACAGTTTTCTGTCGATAATTTATTAACTAATATAATGTGCTTAGTAAATACTGACGATGAGAAAGCTGAATATTTTCATATGAAACAAAGTGGTGATGATATTTATAAAAAAGGTTATGGATTTCCTTTATTTAAAGAAAATAACACTCCTGATCCTGATGCATTATTAACAAGAGATTTATTTGATAACCAATTTCATGATTCTCGTGCTTGGTTTATGCATGATGCATTACAATCTAGAGAACCTTGGGCAAGCTATTTTAGTTATAGAATGATCTATGCTGATAGTGAAACAAATAAATTTTTATCACCTGTCGCAATAGCGGGAAAATTAATTGGTATAGCCACATTTATTGGTGGTATGGCGTATGTAGTGAGGCAAAAAAACATTAAAAATGCACTAGGTGCTTTTACAGGTACATTAGGCGTTATGTCAATGGAATATGAAGTAGTAAATGCAATAACAGGATTAGCACTTCCCCTTAATCCTGAAGATGTTAAACCTACTAAAAATGCGGGCCCTGTACAATCAATTGCCATAGCTCAATCTATTGTTGAAAAAACAGAAGGTGTTATAAATAGTTTAACTCAAGTTATTGATACTAAAAAAGTCTTATCAATTGCTTAAATTAGCATTAATCCCATTTATTTTAACTTTATCTCTAAAAGATCAGGAGATATATCGTGAGATATCCTCCGCGTTACCCTGAGTTTACCCAAGACAAACCGATAAATTGGAAAAAACTATTAAAGTGGTTATTGATATTTATTGGTTTCTCTCTTTTTTTCACTAATATTATTTTATCAAATAGTAAAGTAGAGAATAAATATTTTATTTTAATCTCTAGTGTTATCATTCCTATCTTTATTTCATCATTCTTATTTTTAATTTATTTATTTTTAAAAGTATTAAACAATCATAACAATGAGTTATTTAAAAAACAATTTGATGAAGACAGTAAAAAATGGTGGTTATACCATAGTGCTTCAATACCAATAAAAAATTCAGTTGTTATTGGCTCTTTGGGTGAAAACCAATATAAATGGCATCAGGCTTTAAAAGATAAACCGATACCTCCATCTTCTATAATAGAGGAGGAGCAAGAGTGCATTCCCTGTTCAGCACTCATCGGAGATAAAAAAAACAGAGAAGAAATGATTGCTAAATTACTAGCTAATCACTTTATAAATACTGAAGAAAATAATATTGATAATATCAAAATAGATAATTTTTACTGGAAAGGTAGTCAAGGTAGTCTAAATAAATTTATTGAGCATCTAAAAGATCATCATATATTACCACCATTAAAAACCATATTTATCGATTCAATAGATTCTTTAGATATCATTATTGATAACTACTATCTTCATTATAAGTCAGAACATTACAACCTTGTTGGCGGTTCTAATATTTTTGATGATATCAATGCAGGTAAATTAAGTGAAACTGGTTTTTTATGGACAATACTTCCTGATAAAAAAGCCTATCATTTACATCGTTGTGAAATATCAAATAATGAAAATGCTAATGAATTAGCGTCTCAAATTATTAAATATTCAGGGATGGAGAAATTACCAGAAATAAATATATCGATTAATACTCAAGCATCTTATGCTTTTTTATCAACATCACTCTATTCAGCCGACAATATTGTACAGGATTACTTCGGTGATAGTACTTGCTCATCACCATTTATCGCTATTTCGTTTGCTGCTCTACACTGCATGCATAACGATGTTAATAGTTGTGGATGGATTTCTGGATATTGTAACGATCAATATATAGCAGGGGTTATTCTCAAAGATGAAAATCAATGATAAGCTTTCTTCAACTCGGGATTTATTTATTATTTATGCTACTGTTCTTACAATATCCCTTTTTACACTAAGTATGCTTTATTACCTTTTTGGTAATGAAATATTAGAAACCAGTTACTCACCTAAAGAAATTGTATTTTTTACTTTTTCCAATTGGGTTGTTTTATTATTAGCTTTTCCTTTTTTTATTTATGGTTGGAAAAAAGTCATTCCATTACTCAGTAAACCATTCTTATATAATACAAAAACATTACCAGAAATAAACAAACAAAATAATTCATTTATTGATGATATATTTAAACAATATGGTCAACGTAATTCAAAAAATTTAATACGCATACTCCTCATCGGCACCTCGACTTCTATAGAAAAACTCACTCCTAATCTAACAACGGATATCTGGCAAGAAAACAATGGAACGTTGCTTATCTATGGTGGCGATATCCATCAAAGTATTGATGAAAATTTAATCCAAGATTTAAAACAACTGCGCCGTCGTCGTCCGCTCGATGCGGTTATTTGGGTGTCAGAAAATAACTTATCGCAACAACCGCTTGGTCATTCCTTATTTAATCACTTAAATCCGACCAATACAGATACCGCTAGCCGTTATTTCCACCAGCTCTTTCGTCAATTACGCTGGCAAGCCCCCATTTGGCTTTGGAATATCAGTAACAACGGTGAAATAACAACAAATGAAGCGCCCACAGTTCTTTATTCAGCACCTTTAAAAGCGACATCTGAAACACTTTCTAATGACTTAAAAACGCTTTTACCCGCATTAATGGAACAAGGCACACACGCTGTCTTGCATAACCCAACTCAAACTTACCTACTAGCATTAGCGTGTTTTCTTCAACATGAAGGATGTGAAAAGCTCGCCAATAACTTAGCACCACTTTTATCGGGTTATCGCTCATTGCCATTCGCTGGCGTACTCTTTAGTACACCTATTTATGATAATGTGTCTGCAACTTTATCAAAGAATAATCAGTGGACATCCAATCCCCATTGGAAAGCGTTAATTACAGCAAATTCACAACTACCCTATCAGTTAAAAGCCTCGCCTTTAGGTCTAAATTCCAAACGTATTTTGCAATATACCGTCGCAATCGCTATGACGCTGTGGGGAATTGGAATGGTGGTCTCTTATTTTATGAATCGCCAATTAATTACCCAAAGTCAGCAACAAGCGCAGTTGGCAACAGACAATCATCAATCTGAATTTGCCCGCCTACAGGCACAATATGGCTTACAACAAACACTCGGTTTATTAAGCTATCGAGAGAAAACTTCTGTCCCATTTTGGTTACGATTTGGATTAAGCAGTAATAACGCATTGCTTAGTCATCTATGGCCGGTTTATAGCCAATCCATGTTGCCGTTATTACGCGATTCAACCCAACAACATCTTGAAAATTATCTTCACGCGTTTATGCGGTTCCCACCTGACAGTGCGGAACGAATTGAAGGCGCTCAATCCGCTTATCAAGCCTTAAAAGCCTATTTGATGATGGGTGATCCTTCTCGTATTGACCCTGCATTCTTCACTGAAAGTGCATTAAGTATTTGGCCTGACTATAACGGATTAAAAGAAGGGGAATGGCAAACATTAGGAACGGAATTATTAACCTTCTATGCCTCTCAATTACCTTATCACCATGAATGGACAATCAAGCCTAATCGTACGTTAGTTGCCGGAAGCCGAACTATTCTTATTCGCCAAATTGGTCAACGTAATGGTGAATCTGCGCTTTACCAAAAAATCTTACAACAAGCACAGCATAACTTTGCGGATATGACCTTAGATGATATGACGGGGGATACCGATGTCAGTTTCTTACTCAGTACCACTGAAACCGTACCCGGTATTTTTACGCGTAAAGCATGGGAAGAATCGATTGAACCCGCGATTAAAAAAGCCGTTCATGAGAGACGAGAAGAAATAGATTGGGTGTTAAGTGACACACAAAAAGAGACCGATATTGATATCTCACCTGAAAAGCTCCAGCAAAATCTCACAGAACGCTATTTTAATGATTTTTCAGGCAGTTGGTTAAGCTTTCTCAATGGCTTACAGTGGCGAGAAACACAAAGTCTCTCCGATACTATTGATCAACTCACCTTAATGAGCGATGTCAGACAATCCCCCATTATTGCCTTAATGAATACACTTTCTTATCAAGGCAAAACTGGTCGCCAACAAGAAAAACTAGCAGACTCTTTTGTTAACTCAGCCAAAGATTTATTAAACAAAGAACAACAGCCGGTTATTAGTCAAAAAGCGGAATTTACCGGCCCTCTAGAGCCTGTT
Source organism: Proteus terrae (assembly GCF_003144325.1). Classification (GTDB taxonomy): domain Bacteria; phylum Pseudomonadota; class Gammaproteobacteria; order Enterobacterales; family Enterobacteriaceae; genus Proteus; species Proteus terrae. The sequence goes on along the minus strand of NZ_PENS01000002.1, from coordinate 177,138 downwards.
TTTGCGCCAATACTGGCCTTTACCGACCCTCAATCTTCAGCGCAAAACAGTGATGCGTTAAGCCTGCAAGCCTACCTCACACGCGTGACTCGAGTTCGCTTAAAACTTCAACAAGTTGTTAATGCCCCTGATCCACAAGCCATGTCTCAAGCGTTGGCTCGAAGTGTTTTTGAAGGAAAAACGGTCGATTTATCAGAAACTCGAGATTACGGCAGTTTGATTGCAGCAAGCTTTGGGCAAGAGTGGAATAGCTTTGGGGATACATTGCTTGTGCAACCCATGTCTCAAGCATGGCAACAGTTATTAGCGCCCACTTCGCAAGGTATTAACACTCAATGGCGAAATGCCGTGGTTAATGACTGGAATATGGCGTTCGGTGGTCGCTATCCACTCAAAAATACACAAAGTGAAATCTCATTACCTTTAATGGCGCAATATCTACGCCCTGATAATGGTCGTATTCAGCGCTTCCTTGAAACTCATCTTAACGGTGTTTTACATAAAGAAGGTACACATTGGATACCCGATACCACAAATGCACAAGGTTTAACCTTTAACCCTGAGTTCTTAAAAGCCTTAGATAAATTAAGCTACCTAGGGGATGTGGTTTTTGCGAATGGTGAGGCGCGTCTTTACTTTGAGTTACGTCCAGGTACATCACCTGACATTATGCAAACCCACCTAATGATAGATAAACAATCTCTTATCTATGATAACCAACAACCGCAATGGCAACGCTTTGTTTGGCCAGCGGATACGGTTGCCTCTGGTGCATCACTCAGCTGGATCACCACCAACACTGGGACACGTATTTATGGTGATTATCGTGGCGTCTGGGGCATTATTCGTTTATTGGAAGATGCCAAAATTACCCCTTATGCCGGTAGCACCAGTAGTTACTCTGTCAGTTGGAAAACCTTAAATGGGCAATCCCTCAATTACACCTTAAGAACTGAAATGGGCGAGGGTCCAATCGCACTCTTGCAACTACGCAATTTTGTTTTACCAGAAAAGATCTTTTTAGATTAAATAAAAATCACATCCCTAATATCTCAAAAGGAAATACGCTCACTATGTCCTTATTGGATACCTTAATCTCATCATGCTTTGCTGATGATACAAACAAAGTGCAACAACTTGCTCAACAACAAATTGCTTTGTGGGATCGTTGGTTATTACCGATCACCCCTAACCAACCTGTGGGTGATGATCCCAGTTATGAAGATGACTTTGAACGAATGAAAGAAGAAGTCAATAAGCTCTCTGGAGCAGATACTGAGCTAATTTGTTTACTTGCTGAAAACTTACTGCTCAATTCCTGCAAAGATGTACGCGTTGTCACTTATTATATTTGGGCACGCTTGCACAAAGAAGGTGAACACGGACTTGCCGATTCTTTAGGGCTTTTAAGTGGGTTGCTTATTCGCTATCACGACACGCTATTACCTAGCCGAGCCACGAGTAGAAAATCTGCTTTAGAGTGGTTATCAGGACAACGCGTTTTAGATAGCTTATCTCTTTATCCTGAAGTCGATCGTCATGAATTTTCACGTATTATCGCCTTATTAGCCACCATTGAAACGGAGCTTGAAACATGGAGTGAAGCGGAAAGACCACAGCTTGCAGGATTACATCAAGCACTCGAAAAACGCCTTGCTCAATCGGGTGGCACAAGTTCATTAGTACCACAAAATATCAGCAGAAATGAATCTACTTATAGCCCATCTTCAACGCCTTCTTCTTTATCACAAAGCACGCCAATAGAAACAATACAATCAGGTCGTGAATTATTAGATCAATCTAAAATGCTTGCTAACTACTTACGCAATCAACCTAGCGGCTGGTTAGCAGGACATAGACTAATGAAAGTAGTGAGATGGGACACGCTTCATCAACTTCCCCCACAAGATCAGCAAGGTTGCACTCGCCTTTCTCCCCCAAGAACTGATGCAAGAGCACAACTTAAACGTCTCTATTTACAACAAAGTTGGGGTGAACTTGCAGAACAAGCTGATAAGCTTTTTGCAGAAGGTGTTAATCATTTTTGGTTAGATGTGCAATGGTATCTCTATCAAGCACTCAGTAAATCACCTGCTCCTTGGAATGCATGGTCTGACATTATAAAAAACGATTTAAAACAGTTTCTTATCCGCCTTCCTGATTTAGAAAAATTATCATGGGAAGACGGTACGCCCTTTGCTGACGAAGTAACATTAAGTTGGATCAAACAACATGTTATGGAAGAAAATTTTGATGCCATGCAAGGGTTATCAAATAGTTACTCTCATCAATCTGAAGATGAACCGATACTGGCATTAGAAACTGAAGCTATCACTCAAGCGGATAATGAAGGTATAGAGGTTGCATTAAAATGGCTACAACACCGTCCTGATATCAGCACTTCAAGGCAAAAATGGTTATTAAACCTCGTTATGGCGCGAGTAGCAGAACAATTTGCTCGTCACGATTTGGCATTAAACTTATTACGAGAACTTGATAAAAAAGCGCTTTCGATGTCATTAACACAATGGGAGCCTAACTATATTTTTGAAGTGAAAGCACGACAACTTCACCTTTACCGAGCAAAAATCCAACGCAACATCTCAGATAAGTCCCACATAGAACAACAAATGGAATTGCTACTCAGTGAACTAACCGCTATCGATCCCGTTCGCTCTGCGATTTTATATTCCTAATCTTTTACTCGACAAATCAAGGTATCAAATTAATGGACGATTTAACCCTTCGCTATTTTGATGCAGAAATGCGTTATCTTAGAGAAGCTGCCAAAGAGTTTGCACAAGCACATCCTGATAGAGCTGCGATGCTCGATTTAGATAAAGCAGGTACGCCCGATCCTTTTGTTGAGCGCTTATTTGAAGGCTTTGCTTTCTCAATGGGGCAATTAAGACAAAAAATTGATGATGATTTGCCTGAATTAACAGAAGGTCTTGTCAGCTTATTATGGCCTCACTATTTACAAACAATTCCTTCACTATCAATTATTGAATTGGCCCCAGATATTCAAAAAATGAAAATAGCAGATAAGGTTCCTGCTCAATTTGAGGTACTTTCTCGCCCTATTGGCCCTAAAAGAACGATTTGTCATTATCGAACAACTCAAGATTTAACGCTTAATCCAATAAAAATTGTCGCTGTAAACTTAACGACTGAGCCAGATGGCCGTTCAACTATTCGACTGAAATTTAAATGCAGTGAAATGATTAATTGGTCTGAAATTAACCTTCATAAACTCTCATTTTATTTATCTGGCGATATTCCGACAACCAATGCACTGCATTTAGCATTAACTAAACAAGTTGCAAAAACTTATCTAAAACTCCCTCAATCAAAAGATAGAATAGTAATTCCTCTCTATTTTTCACCGGGAGGATTTCAGGATACAGACACTCTTTGGCCTAAAGGAGATACCACATTTAGTGGCTATCAATTATTACTCGAATATTTTTCTTTCCGTGAAAAGTTTATGTTTGTTTCACTTAATGGATTAGATGATATTCATTTTCCTGAAGAAACACCTGAATTTGAATTAGATATTGTTCTCAATACATTATGGGATAACTCTCTTACATTAAATGAGGAAAATATCCGTTTACATTGCGTACCCGTTATTAACCTTTTCAATATAGAAGCTGATCCACTCACTGTTAATGGATTAGAAAGCGAATATTTATTACGACCGCGTCGTGTTCAAGATGGACACACTGAAATCTATAGCGTTGATAGCGTACATGGCTCTCAACGTACAAATGAAGCGATTTATGTACCCTTTACCAGCTTTCGCCATCGTGGAGGTATGTTACGCCATAACGCACCTGAACGTTATTATCATACCCGAGTAAAACGTGGTGTTACGGGACTTCATGATACTTGGCTTATATTAGGGGGAGAAAAACAAGAGATTGATTTAGCAACTCAGCCAGAAACCCTTTCATTGCAACTCACTGGCACTAATGGGCAATTACCGCGCAAAGCATTACAAAGTACCTTGCTTGATAGAACAGAACAAACCTTACAGATCCCACTCACTGTATGTAATTTGTGTAAGCCAACACTTCCTCTTTATCCTCCTTCAGAAGATCGTTTCCACTGGCGAGTGCTAAGCCATTTAGGTTCAAGCTTTCTAAACATGATGGATAATGCTGAAGTACTGCGAGGCACTCTCGCACTTTACGATTGGCGAGATGATGATATGAACCATCGAAAACTCGATGCCATTATTCATGTTGAACATCATTTAATTGAACGCTTTGAAAAAGGTTTTTTACAACGAGGTATTGATATCGAAGTCACGATTGATAGCAATGGCTTTAATGGTGAAGGTGATATTCATTTATTTGGTGAAATGCTTAATCGCTTTTTTGCACTTTATGCCGATGTTCATCTTTTTAATCAATTAACTCTGATTATCTTGCCAACAGGAAAACGAATTCAATGGAAAGAAAGCCACAACCCACAGCTACCCCGTTAATTCAGGCGTTAGGCGAAAAATTACCTTATGTGAATTTTTATCGCTTTTGTCAATTACTTGAAAAAACTAGCCCCGAATTACCTGAATTAGGAAGTTCTCATGATCCAAAAACCGATCCCATTCGCTTTCGACCACATCGTGGTATGGGCTTTCCTGCGACAGAGATCAAAGGGATTGATCCTCTAGATAAATACCGAAAAAGTACAGTACCAAGCTTACATACTACTTTTTTGGGACTTTATGGTATCACATCACCACTTCCAACATCTTACCTTGACGATATTGCACAATATCGAGATGGTACGGATTCACTCACTGATTTTTTAGATATTTTTAACCATCGCCTTACAACTCAGTTTTATCGGATCTGGCGAAAATACTCTTATCCCGCCACGTTTGGGGAAGGAGGATCAGATAAAACATCGCAATATCTTTATGGCTTAATTGGTTTAGGTATTCCGGGCTGTGCTAATCATGTGCAATCCCCCCTATCTCGCTTTTTAGCGCTATTAGGGATCTTACGTTTACCAACACGCACAGCCGAAGGTATTAGCGCGTTAGTAAAATTATTAGCGCCATCAACAAAAGTCAGTATTGTGCCTCATGATCCTCGAAGAATTGCGCTCGCCCCCCCCATAACCATGTCGTGCTTACAACCGATAACACTAGAAAATAAGCCCGTTTTAGGTCGCTATGCTATTGATGTAAATAGCCAAGTATTAATAAAACTACACACTGAAAATAAGGAAGAAGCAAAAGGTTGGTTACCTGATGGCAGTATTTATCAAGACTTTATGGCACTACTTCGCGTTTATTTGGGATCAAGGGTTAATGCGCGACTCCGTTTAACATTACCTAGAAATTTATTACCTGATGCAACATTGAGTACTTCTAAAAACCAAGGCGTGCAATTAGGTAGAACCGCGGTCATGCGACCTCACAAACCGATTGAAACACTAACAGCGTCTTTTATCACCATTGGACTTGGCTTTTACCAATATCTAACCCCCCGCACTCAACATTATAAAAGTGATGAATATGGCAATTATCAATTTTAAATCGCAAACATTTCTTTCTCGCGCCCACCGATTGGCACTGTTATTTATAGTAACATTTGCAATCGCAGGTTGTGGTTTAACTCAAACCATCAGTGATGGTACTGTCTCTTTAACTAAATCTATTTTTTATAAACAAATCAAAACATTACATTTGGATTTTATTGCAAGAGAAGCACTTAATACCGATGATAATGGTTCATCACTTTCCGTTATTGTTCGAGTATTCCAACTAAAGTCAGAAGATACTTTTAATAATAGTGATTACCTCTCACTATTTAATCAAAATAATGATGTTTTAAAATCCTCTTTATTAGCACAAAAAGATCTACGCATTCGACCAGGAGAATCTATTTCTCTCGATATGCCAATGGAGAAAGAAACCGAATTTGTTGCTATTGCCACAATGTTTCACACACCAGATGAAGCTAAAAATAACTGGCGAATTGTTATTCCTAAAAATGAACTCGATCCTGATAAAGCACGAAAAATTGAACTTGCTGAAAATACTCTTACATTACAACCTTTGGATAAAAAATAACGATGCCACAACCCTCTCTTTATGAAATGCTAACGGGTTATTTTTCAGGTGGGTTACCTGTTGATTCTATATCAGAAGAAGATCAGGTTATTCTTTCTGTTATGGATAATATTCGTCGAATATTAAATTCACGAGCAGGAACACTAAAACATCTGCCTGATTACGGTTTACCTGATATGAGCAAAATAATTCAAGGACTACCAGGAAGTTCGCATAAAGTAATGTCTATATTATCAACAACATTACTAAAATATGAACCTAGAATAAAATCAGTAACACTAGGTATATTACCTGAAAATGAATTTGGAAAATTGTGTTATTCTTTAGATATTGAATTACATGAAAGAGGACTTATACGTTATGGTACTGAGTTTTCACCTGATGGAAGAATATTTCTCCACCATTTAAAAAAACAATTTTATTTATCATGATGTTATTTCTTTCTATTTATTCTTAATTTTCTTTATTTAGATTTATTTTTATATTATTGAGACCTTAAATTAACTGAGGCAACTATGAATTCTTACTTAGATTCACTTTCAATTGGAGGTGATCCTCGTGTATTTAATCAATTTCTTGCTATTAAAGAAGAAATTGATAAACGTTTTCATCCAGCTCGCCCAGATATTAATTGGCAGTATGTCCATGAATTGTGTATCTCTTTATTTAATCAAAATGGTGTCGATCTTCAGACCGCCTCTTGGTTTGTCGTATGTCGTCAACACCAAGCTGGACTTGATGGCCTAAATGAAGGGCTTTACCTTATTCATAAACTATTGACTCAACATTGGCAAACATTATGGCCAGTACAAACACATACTCGTATCAATATTCTTTCATCCTTAAGCCAACAGTTAGTCTCTGGTATTCGTGGTACAACTTTTGTCTATTCCGACTTATCTATTCTTTATCAAATTGAAGAATTATTAAAGAATATCAATCATCACCTTCAAACTTTAGAAATTAAACATCTTGTTCAATTTGATTATTTAGAGAACTTAGTTATTGCTCAAGCACAGCAATTAGAGAATGCAGACACATTAGATAGTAATTTTAATATTCCTGAATTATCCTCCACTGTCAATAAAGAAGAAAAGCCATCTGAAATTATCGATGTGATTTTATCTACACCCAAAAATATTCATGAAAGTATTACACCCCCCAAAACCTATATATCTTCTTCCATCTCATTACAGCCTCCCATAAAAAAGACATATCGTCAGGAGTTATGGCGAGGGATTTTAATTGGCACACTAACCAGTAGTTTATTTTTTATTATCCTATTTTATTTTTGGTTATCTGAATTAAAAAATAACAATCTAACAGATGCATTTCCTTATATTCCAACCATTAATGCCCACGCAGGCTCTCTTATTGAACAACAAACCGCAAATGGTAGAAACATAATAAGAACGCTCAATTCTGAACAGATTGACGTGATACAACAACGTTTAGATGAACTCGCATTACTTTCTCCCACATGGGCACAAAATTATGGACTTGAAGTAATCAGTTATTTGAATGCACAGTATGAAGATAATCCAGAGCTTTTATCATTTACGCAGCTCTGGAAAAATAATCTAAAAATAAATGCCACAACGGATGAACAACTCAATCAATGGTCTAAAGGCATGACTGAACTTGATGGATTAAGCCAAAGGTTAGATAGCTTTGATGGTAATCCTAAAAATTACATTACAGGCTCTGAACTTAAATCTATTATTTTCAAAGCTCGCCAACATTTCAATCAAGCTAAACCCTTAGAAGAAGAGCTACGCTTACTTGAAAAGCAACCAACACAAAATGCAGTTTCAGACTATGAATATCAACAGATAGATAATCATTTTAAACAACTATTAAATCGATATTCGTTATTGCGTTCTAAATAAGGAAAAATATGTACTTTATAAGAAGATTGATCCTTATTATCATTGTTAGTTTATTAAGTGGTTGCATTATGGGTTCACCTTATGGAGGACTTATCTTTATTGGCCCTATAGATTTAATTAGAATAAATCAAGAAAGGAGTAAAGAGGTAAATAAGTATTACCAAAACAGAAAAACTATAATAATGAAAACAGAAATTACATTAACACAAGAAGACCTTCTACTCTCCAAAGAAAATATTGGTGTGATTGAGTTTACATTACCTGATGATAAGGAATATACCACATCATTAAATCTTGATTACCGTGATAACACCATGTACAAAATAACATCTAAGATCCCCGTAACCATTAGTAATGAAAGGTACAGACTACCATTAATAGATTATGGAAAAATAGATAAGCGTTATTCAGATTATCAGTTATACTCCGCAGATTTTAGGATTTTTTCCCGTGGAAAAGGCTATTTTTATATAAAATTATCTTTTGATAAAGAAAATTATTTCCCTTCATGTAAATTCCATAGCAAAATTAAAAATGATATTGAGATCCCAATGTTAGAAATGAAATTTAAAGTAGAGAATAGTCAGTATCAAGATAAGGAGATTATCTGTACTCAATCTGAATTATAATTAAATAACTCAATTTTATATTAATAAATTAAAAATCATCATTAAATAGATGGCGAAAATGCGATAAAAAGTAACGAGTTATTACAGAATAGTTTTTAAATTAATAACTAAAAAAGAAGATAATAATAAAATCACAGTGTTAAGCCATCAGTGTATGGCATGATTAAATTGTCATATAATGACTAAAAATAAATAATTCTCATTATATTCAATAAAATACAAGTAAAAATACGTATATTTAATCACTAAAGCAACAAATCAATTAATAAGATTTATCTTTATTAAAAATACGTATTACTAAAACACACCTTAATTACATTCTGTTTCAATTGTCAACACTAATAAATATTAATTTTTAATAAACTAATTGTAATAAGTTTTATTAATTATTTAGATTGTAAGGTGTTTAAATGAATATAAAAATGTTTGTTATTTCATTGTCATTGATCTCTTTTGGCGCACAAGCATTGATTATTAATGAAAATAATCCACCAGAGTATCAATCTTTTAAATCAAATTATTCTGATATGATTGAGTTGGCTAATAAATCACGTTTACCACATCGGGTATTCTATACTTCACCAAGTACAGGCAAGAATGCACTATGGTTTGATGCTGTAAAACATGGTGATTTAAATGAAGTTAAAAAGATGCTTGCCAATGGTCAAAATATTGAAGCAAAAGACACGGGAAGCCTAGAACAAACAGCTCTAGGATGGGCTGCGTTTATTGGTGATGAAGAGATGGTAGAATATCTCATCTCTCAAGGTGCAAGCCTTTGGGCTACGGATAAAGACAATGTTTATAATGTTTTTAAATCAGCAGTCTTAGGAAATAATGTCAATGTGGTAAAAAAAATTCACGACTTAATGAGAAGCGATATCGAGCTCAATAACCAAAGAGTAGAAGACGATGGTGAAACATTTATTATGATTGCAGCCAGAAATAATCGTCTTGATACTGTAAGATACCTTATTTCTAAAGGTGCAGATGTTAATCTTGTTACTACAACGCAAGATAAATCATTATTCTCTTATAACCACAGTGCGTTAAGTTATGCTTGCCAAAATAATCTTAAAGATATGCAGAGACTGTTGATCAGAAACGGTGCTATAAATCATATAACAGGTACAACATCCTGCCATTAAATACACAAAAGCCATCCTATAATAAGATGGCTTTTGTTCTATTAGTCATTGAGTTTTGAGAAATAGAATTTTAATTAAAGCAACTAAAAAACGATTCAATATATTTATCAGAATTCAATATAAACAATACTACAACACTATTTTTAAACTACTTTCTTCTTTCTAAATATAACTATCTCACTTGGCTGCGTTATCGACTGCTTATCCTCAAAAACCATAAAATCTGTTTTAGTGGCTTCTAAGATAAGACTTTGAGGTGTAACACCAAGTATATAAGAAATAGTAATCAATTGATCTACTGTTATTTTTTGATGCCCATCTTCTAATTGAGAATAATGTAGCATGCTTATTCCCAACCTTTTAGACATCTCATTTTCTGTTATTTTCAATTGTCTTCTTATCATTTTGATTCTATTCCCAACTTTGGTGTTAATCATCCCTTTACTCTCCTTCTTTTATTAGATGATTACATCGATAAAACACCGAATTATAGTTTATAGACCATCAAACTATAAACTGAAAAGACTTAATCATTAGTTGTTGGATAACCGTAACATTACTTACTTTTATTAATTCTGTTAATAAGGTTATTCCGATATTTAAAATTTAAAATAATTTACATATCTATATGTTATTTTAACATTCGTCAAATTTAGAATAACACAATAGTATTAAATATCGAATGTGTAATTAATAAATATCAATAAGTTAGATGATTTTTAGTTGTGATTTTATAGAAGAAGAGAGATTTACTCTAAAAACCATAGATACAATCAATGTTTTTTATGCGGACATATTTATTATTAATAAACAATAAATTTTATGAAAATATAGATTGGTTACTTATTAGATAAAATAAATTAAATATTTATAATATTTATAATATTTATAATATTTATAATATTTATAATATTTTCATTCTTTGTTTTTTATAAAAATTTTCAATACTAGTATATATCTACGGTTTAAAATAAAACCGCAAGTATTTTATTTTTTCTTTAATTCAATTTCCTCATCATAAAAACGCAATTTTATGGGTTCATCATCTGCATCTTTAAAAATTAAGCGCAATTTTATCGCTGTCTTACTTGGAATATTTACATCTTCTTGAATACCACCTAAATATTCTACAAAATCATCAGCATCTTTAGCATAAATATTTTTCTTTTCATTTAAGCTTGTTAAACGGATAAGAGAGTCAGAGTTATTTTTAACAGCAAGAGTGACTAAATAATTATTTCCACCTATAGACTCAACAAAAAGCGTTCTAACTGTTGTGTATTTTTTCAGGTTATCTTTATCATAAATAATGGCTGCTCCGTCTACACTGCTACCAGATTGACGTTCTTCGTCAATTCCATCCATTAATCCAGATAGGTCATCTTTACTTACAATAGTTAAATTAGACGTGAAGGTTTTACCTCCTCTTTTATTGCACTTGTTTCTTGGGGTTCTGTCGCTAATGCAGCTGATGAAAAAAGTAATGTTATGCCTACTAAATGTGTTTTCCTCATTATGTCCCACCTATCAAATTAGGACTTACTTATAAAAATAAATATAAACTTATTTTTCCTTCTATGAATTAATGTAATATAAATAAATCATAATCGTGAATTAGATATATCCTAAGTACAAAAAACACGCCTTTTATTTAAATAATAATTTTATAAAAAATAAAAAACCTGATTTCGATTAAATATCGAAATCAGGTTTTTTAATCTACTGAATAAACGCCCCCAATTTTATGGAGTCACCTTCAAATTTGAAGTTTTTTCTAAACTATATCGATTAGAATCTGTAAAGGCTAAATGGTTTTGGATCTAAAACAGGTTTTTTACCAAGTAATAAATCGGCCGTTAACTCTGCTGATACTGGGCTTTCTGTCATACCCCAACCTGTTGCAGTATTAATCACTAAACCTGGGTACTCTTTAACTTCTGAAATAATTGGGTTCTCATCTGGTGCGATAGCCATTGCACCACTCCATTGATCAATTAATTTCGATTCTTTAAAGGCTGGGAATTCTGCTTTTAATTTTTCTAATGAAGCATTTAACTCAGGTAAATCAGGCAATGCAGTCATATTTCTAAATTGTTCAAACGGAGAAACTTCATCTAAGTTCCAATGTGTTGATTGCATAAATGAATTGATTAATTGTTCATTTAAAGAAATATGCACAGGGAAATCAGGTAGAGCTAATAATGGCAGATATTTATAACCGTAAGTGAAGGATTCTTTCACTACTGGCGCCACAATAACACGAGGAGAGGTTGCATAAGTACCATCAGCTTGTTCACGGAAGAAAATTCCCCCCGGTAAAGCAACGTTACCACCCGGTGCCGTTGGTGAGCCACTGATTAACTGTTGAGACTGATATGCAGGCAGTGTTGGAACATCAACATTGAGATTTTGCATAAATAGGCGTGACCAAACACCACCAGCAACAACAACTTGAGAAGTTTTAATTGCACCTTTCTCAGTGACAACGTCAGAAATCACACCCGCTTGCGTTTCTAAGCCACGAGCCGCACATTGAGTGTAAATTCTAACGCCCATTTTTTTGGCGTATTCAGCCATAACAAAGGTTGCAACTTCTGGATCGAAGCTACCTGAATCTTCTTCAAAGCCTGCAATTTTCCAATCTGTTGTTGCACCACGAAGACGTTGATTTAATTCAGCACCTTCAATAATTCTGGTTTTAAATGGAATATCTGAGCCAACATTCTTACTTCTTTCATCAATCCATTTTCTTACGTTAACTAAATCTTCTTCATCAAAAGGAACTTCAACGCGACCTTGTGTTCGATAAGTAGTATCAACACCTACTTTTGCATTCATTTCACGCCAGCGATGTTTGCCTAAATGGTGTAATAAGAACGTTTCATCAGGCATTTTATAGCTAATCGCCTGACCATAGAATCTTGAAGATTGCTCACCGGCGATGTTACCTTTCTCAACGATCACAACAGATAAACCACGTTCTACGAGGTTAATCGCTGTCATAATGCCAAGAATACCAGCGCCAATAACAACAACATCAGCTTGTTTTGGTAAAGCACCTTCAGTACCTTCAACAAAGCCATGTCTTGGCGTACCCGGAACAAAGCGCCCTTCGCGAGTTAACATTGGTGTCAAAATACCCGCACCAGCAGCAACAGCCACTACTGTTCCACCAATGATAAATTTTCTTCTAGATATCGCCATTTTACACGTTCCTTTTACTCAATGAATTATTAGCATTAAAATAATAACGATATCTTATTTCATTTGTAAACTATTAGTAAAGTATTTGTAAATCTTTTCATCTGTTTTTTTCTTAAAAATCCGTACTATTTAATTTACTTATACAAACAAGGGGATTAATTATAACTTTGTTTTTTATCGATTATTTAAGCACACTAAGTAAAATGAGAGCATATCAAACTAGTTGTTTTCTTGGTTTTTTCATCAAAATATAAAATTTTTCACTATTAAAGACCTACAAACCATCTGTTAAACATAGGTTGATTACACATTCAAACTACAAATAAACAAGCTGGATAAAATAAATTGGTTAACAAATAATCCACAAAATCACTAATGTTACTAAAACAATAAATTGAATACATAAAAAGGAGATAATGATAAGAAACATAACAAGGGAATGGTTATTCAATGGTGATTCAGAAGAAAATAAGAAGATAGTTGGAATGACCATACTTAAGATCATATTTATCTCTTTATATAACCAATTTTTAAAAAGAGAAATAAAAAAATATTAAGTTAAGTGCTCACCTATTTATAACAAATTTATTTTATGTGAGAATTCATCTAAATAAAAAAATAAGAAGCAAAATAAATGGCTAAAATTAATAATAGTTCTAAAGAAAAAGCCTATGCGGTAGCCCTTTCCTTTCGGTTGTATCTCGAATTACATTCGATTCCAATAGCCTCACAGCCTCTAAAAAGCGCTCAGCACAACGTTCAACTGATGACTTAAATAAAATTTTTTCAAAAGCTTTCTCTACTGTTATTAAATAACCACATAAAATTAACTAAAATACTCCCCCCCTCTAATATCAAAAATAATTTTCAGAATAAGTTATATGTAAACAATTATCATATTTATAAACCTCAAGATATTGCTCACTATCTCTTACTTTAGGATTTCCATAATAAACTGGAAAATCTAATTTATCAGTATACTCTCTTAATTGTTGATATGCTTTATTCCAATCATTAATAAGACAAAATGTCACACTACTATTTCTAAATCCTCTATCAATAATGCCATCACCAGTAAAAAAATAATTATTTGATATTCTAGGTACTGATTTAATCACAGAGGAAGTATTAAAATAATAATAAAAAACATTATATTCAGTGTAGATGTAACCTCTTTCTTTTGTATTTTTAATATCTTTTAATATCCAAAAAATAAGAATGAAAAATAAAGTCAGTAGAAATAATGTAATCCAATATCCTTTTTTCATCTTTTCTTCCTACTGTCTTGGTATTATTAATATTATATTTAAAACCTTATCACAGTAGCTCTATAAATACTGAAATACCGTGGTTTTTTGTGCTTAAACAGAATAGTATCCTCGAAATGCATTGAACGATGACAATCAAGAATATAAATTCTATCAAAACACATATCTCATTGAATGGAAAACAGGGGTAAAGAAAACACTATTTTATGATAGAAATCTGAATAACCAATAGATTAATCAAATAACCATTTAAAAAAAATTAACTTATTCTTATCGGATACGGATCATCATCCATCGTTTCAAACAAGCACTGCAAAATGGAGCCTTCCATTCTCACTAACCTCCAATTAACTCATATTATTCTTAATCAACACTCTTATTTCGTCATTAACAAACAAAAATACTGCTAAAAACTAATGTAATTTATCTAATTATTTGATTTAGGTAAAACGGTTTAAATCTTTTAATAAATAAAAACTGATAGATAATAACTATTAATAATCTATTTTTGATCGCTCATATCGATCTTTAAGTATTTTTACTGTAATCTCTTTTAAAAAGAGGGATTAATATGAGTTCAATTAATATTGTTGTAGGTCAGAGAATTAAACAGAAAAGAAAGCAGCTAAAAATAACAGGTATCGAGATAGCAAGAAGGCTTGGTATCAGTCAGCAACACTATTCGCGTTTGGAAAATGGGCATCTTAAGATAACCGTCGATCAGCTTATTGCTATTGCTTTAATATTAGGAATATCGCCACAAAGTTTGTTGATTACACCCGAAATAATGTCACCAATGCTAAATGCTTGGGCTGAAACAACTTTGTCATCAAATGAGATTGTTGTTTCAAGAAATAAGAAACGCCGTAATCTTAGATAAGAATGCAACAATATTGTTTAGCGCTATCTAATTTAATATTTAAACTATTTTAGTTAAAGAATATCGCAATTTTTCATCTTCTTTTATTTAAATAAAACCTCATCTATTTATAAAATCAATCGCTTGATTTCTTTGTTAAAAAAAATAATCAATTATTAACACCTTGTAAGTTAAACGTATTTAATTGAATATTTTTAGTATTAGAGATTTTATATCCGACCCCTCATTAATAATATAAAACAAACAATATTAATTAACTCTCTATAGATAAAACCATCTCAACATTACTCTTTATTAAATCTATTTTTAACTCATTTTCATTTATCTATTGAACATAATCACAAAAATCTGAATTAAGTTAATTTTGCGAATAATCTTATTATTTTTCTTGTCGTTTCTTATAGTATTTTATTGCTGTTATTAATATGATATTCTTAATTGTTTTTACGTTTAAAGTACTCATATTGTTATCATCATAATGTGTTATTTTTTTACAGTGAATTTAATATTGTAATATATCCTTAGCAAATCTCTTTTTTTAATTTACTTATTGCTATTTTACTCTTTCAATTAGCTTACTAAGCTAACATAATGAAAATAAAAATGAATAAAAGCATCATAGTGTTACCACTTAATCATAGGAATATATAATGAAATCATTATCTTCAAAATTACTATTCTTGTTTTATGCATTATATGCATGTAGCACTTATGCTGATGAAAATCTAAATGCAGCCTATGCAAAGTTACTAGCTCTTTCATTGACTGATGATATTAGCGCGTCAAAACTAAACTCAAATGAACTTAGCTATGACAAATATTCTTTACCCTATGAATTCAAAAATCTTTATGTAACAAAAGATTATTTCTTATCTATGAAATTAAACGGTAACTATCTTAAAATTAAATCCTCACCAGCCAATATTGACTCTCTAGGTAACCTGCGTGCTCATTGGGATGTTTTTAGCCTATCTGCTACCCCAAAAATCACCTACCCAATAAATGAAAAATTTAGCATAGAAAATGAATTAGAATTTGGTTATTCAAATATGAATAATAAATCTTCATTTCATGGTAATGAACAAATGAAAGAGATATTGCGTGAAGAGGGTTTATTAGATTGGAGCATAAATACATTTCATATAACACCAAAACTTGGGCTAAGAAATAATAACAAATTAAATAACAATGATGAATTTAATATATATGGTCATATATCATATATGTTTACTAATAGCTTTGGCAATGAAAAAAAACTAAACATCAATAATAATACAGGGACATGGTCTATTGGTGGCGAATATATTATGAATGACCTAATTAACTTAAATGGTGTAAATTTTAATTTAATTTTATCCAATGATATTGGTGGATTCTATGGAGAAGGCTATAGAGAATTATCATTTGGTTTTATTAACAATACTTCATTTGCATTAGAAACTCCTATTAAATTTTATGATAACCAAGTGAAAATAAAAGCAGGGATTGGCTATCTATCAAGTGACAATGCTCATGGCATCGCTTTCACATTAGGAATTAGATAGGTTCAAATTCTGATAGACATCAATAGATATCAGAATACCGAAGGCTGATTTCATAAGGGCTTTATGGATAGCTCTAGTTGTTGAAATATTTGAAAATAGCATGCCTTATCAAACGTTGTATTACTTTAGTATTTCTTTATGAAAAAATGGAAACGTACAAGAGTATTTCTGGGAAAATAAATTATTAATCTAATCATTTTAGTACATCATATATTGTAGAGATAATTAATTTCAACCTGAAGTTTTATGAAGTAGCAAGACTAGTTTTGGCTAGTAGTAAAATATCAATGACATAAGGTTTCGTGAAATGGCATTCATGGAAATACGTTATCAAATATTATCATCCAAACGTTTACAATTGTTAATATCTCCCCAGTAATAATCTTAGGATCCCTTAGGTTTTTGGCATTAAAAAATGTTAAGATTTGTCAGGGTTCAACGTTTATTTTTGTCGCTATCCATCTCGCTTTTATGGGTTTTCTAACGTGTCCGAAAATCATCATTATTATTCTGCAAATAATCAGCTATTCCACATAAAAACTAATTACTTTTGGGTTTATATTTAGCCCTGTAAACTCGTTTTTCACCATTAACGCACTCTAGGATAAACACCTCATTTACTGATCCGATTCTTACTTTAAAGTATGTTCCACTATCAACGTCAATCACTGTTGGGTAAGCATTACTGAAATTAGAAATTACGGTCTTCGCTATTGATTTGCATTCAGTAAATAATATTTTAGAACTATCAGATTTATCCAAAATGGGCGTTTTGCTATCTGGGATTTTATTCGCAACGGTCATCTCCAATAACTCTAAAGGAGTGTAAACAACATCAGACTCATCCTTAGTCATACCGAAAAATGGGATTAACATACATAACCATATTATTTTTTTATGTTTTCAATCCATTAATGTTATCAATAAATGACTTAATCAAGATCATCATCGTGTTGATGCAGGTCTTTTTTGTCGTATAAAAAACATGATCGCTACTGCCCGATTATAGCCTAATAGAAAACAGAGCATGCGTGCAAAATTGATGGCGTTTTAATGATAACGACACAAACATGACACAAGGAGGAAATCTAGTTGAATTTAAAGGAGAATAACTGCTTGATTTTAAATGGTACGCCCTACAGGATTCGAACCTGTGACCTACGGCTTAGAAGAGCGTAGAATTATGCTTTAATATCAACTAAATACAGTCTCACCAAGCGTTCACACGTCCCACCTTACCTAAAGTTACTTGAAGTTGCCTTAGGCTACTTCATGTTGCTTGTCCCAAATACGTCCCATCAATATCCACACCCTGCTATACTCTCCAAAAACTAACCGGATCTGTTATGAACCTCGCAAACCTAACTCAAGAAGAAAAAGATAAAATAAATGTCGATTTAGCCGCAAGTGGTGTCGCATATAAAGAACGTCTCAATATGCCAGTTGTTGCATCCGAAGTTGAACGACAACAGCCAGCACATTTGAGAGCGTACTTTAATGAACGACTAGCGTTTTATCGTGAGAGAAGTAAGAAGTTGCCTGATGCGAATTCGGTGCAGTATTTGAAAACAGAGTGATTAGTGATTTAAATAATTCTAAATGATATCATTCGTTAAATTTTTTTAAGAATAAAATTATGGAAAAAAAAGAAAGCAGTTTGATTTATTCAATACATTACTTGAGAGGCATCGCTGCTCTACTGGTATTTATGTATCACACAAGAGGGCTTTTAAATAACACGTACGCTCAGAGAGATCTTGGAAGTATATTGTTCGGAAATGGTTATTTTGGAGTTGACCTGTTTTTTATGGTTAGTGGATTTGTTATATATATATCGACAAACAACAGCCGCAGCATGAAATCTTTTTATGTAAAGAGATTTTTTAGGATATTCCCACTGTACTGGGTTTGTTTGTTATCATTCCTAATTGTAAATATTTTTATATTAAACAAAGGATATGGTATAGACATATTAAAAATAACAAAGTCTATTTTTCTAATTCCTCTGAATTTTGATGGCGTTCCTCCTTTCTTTGGATTCTCCATTATAACAACAGCATGGACGTTAACATACGAGATTGTTTTTTATATTATTTTTTCAATATCAATGATGGTATCACATAAATATAGAGCAGAATTATGTTCAATATTTATATTTATAATGGTTATTACATTGTACTTTCTATCGTCAAAGCAATCACTAATTAATCCATATTCCAGATGGAGTGATGGAGGAGTGTTGTCATTATTATCAAGCCCAATGTTTTTTGAGTTTGTAATGGGGATGGTTGCCGCGAAAATATACAACATAACAACAAAGGAAATAGCCACAAAAATATATGGAGTGTTAATATGTTTATCATTATTTTCAATATCTGGCATTTTCTTATTTAGCGGGCATGGCCCTATGTCAATAGGTATACCTTGCTTTATTCTTTTGGTGTCATTATCTCTAATTGAAAAGGTAAACGGATTTAAGAAGATAATGATCCTGTCATTACTTGGTGATATATCATACTCATTCTATATATCACACCCAATATCTCTTCTTGTATTAAATAATATAAACTCAATACAAGTGAAGAGCGGTATGTCTTTGGTGGTGATGCAATTATCATTTTCAATCTTAATATCTTTCATTCTTTACTCAACAGTAGAAAAGTGGTCAATAAAGAAGGCGAGACATATATTAAATAGTTAGGTGAAAGCCCTGAATATCAGGGCTAACATTTATACCACTTCAGACTCAATCGTTCCAAACAATGTGTATGATGGCACTGATCTTATATATCTGTTATTTGTTGTTGTGTTTGTTGGTAAAAACAATCTTCCAGCATCATCACCAGATAACACTCTGATATAATTTATTAATGGAAGGTTAAATTTACTATTTTCATTCCTATTATCAATAGCATAATCTATTACATAATCAAATGTAATATTTGAATAATAACCAGCTCTGCGAATATATGGAAATATTAAGTGTCCTGATGGTGATGTGTTGTTTCCTGAAAATGTAACATTATCAATGTGATATCTCCCCCAAATCTCAGTTAAATACACATTACCACCAAATACACTATCTCTTATTAGAGTATTTCCATTAAATTTAAAGTCTTTTTTTGTAGCTCTTGCGTTTAAGTTATTTATCTCAACACTTCCATAAGATAATTGTAACCCGCTAGAATCTAACATGTACGTGTCATTAACGCTCTTGTAAGTACCATTTCCAGAAATAACACTGGGATAATCATTCATTCCAAAGACGCAGTTTGATGAATTCATGTTTGAGCCTGATAACATGAATGCACCTCTGGAAAAAAAATCTCTGCCTTCAGTGATATATGGTGATATTTGATGATCATATAAAAATTGAACGTTATCTACTGAAACATCTATTCTGTTTTTAACCTTATCCGAATTACCATTAAAAGAAAGTATTTGAGTATTATTGTTTAACAATCTTCCATTGCTGATAAATATACTTCCCATATTTTCTTTCGTGCTTTCTATGTGCACTCCTCTATCATAACCAACAATGTTAAAATTATTTAATTGACCATTAACGCTTTCACTTTTTGTGAATGTCCCCTCAAAAACAACACCAGCTCTACCGCCTCTGTCTGTTCTAACATCCAAATAAGATACTGTTATATTATTTGACACAATATACAAAGCATCCCCGTAATCATCAAATGCCACTAAATTACCAGAATCATCTTTAACGTCAGTAGATTGATATCCATCTAAATTTCTACCAACTAACTTTATTTCTGTATTGTCACTAGATACAATCCAGACACCATATCCATTATTATTTTTACCAAATACATTTAAATATGAATTTGGGCAATCATCAATCCTCAAACCTATTGTTTTTCCTCTAGTGTTTGGTTTTGAGTTTCCCATTCCAGAATTATCAAAATTAAGATTTATATTAACTCTAGTCTTGCCATTCCCAAATATTGCGTATAGGTAATCAGTCTTTTTATGTTGCCACTCAGGGATTTGTATAACCAAATCATACTTAAATTTATGAACACCTGATGAATTAATTTCTATTGAGTCATAAATATAATCATCAGGAATTTTTATATGTAACGGAAAGTCTAAAGTTATTTCTGATATAGATGTTTCAAATTTAGTATAGCCGTTTTCAAACCCCCATTTAAATGCAGCCTCACAATTTTCCTTTGTAACTAATGGTGAGTTATTAAATATTCCAAATTCAGAAAGTCTAATGGTATCTGTTAATCTTTTTATTCTGAATCCATCATTGTTTACTATCACTGTACCGCCATTATCCAGTGATAACTTATCGTCATAATCTATATAAAAACACCCACCACCAATAGATGATCCTTTGAAATACTCAATAACATATAGTGATCTAGATTTTATATTTTCACTGTTTCTTAGTGATTCTATGTCATCAAAATACTGTACTTTACTATTTATCACTGGAGTTGTTTTTATATCAAACTGGTCAGGATCGTACTTCAACACATTCGGATAATAGAACTGCTGCGATCCGTAACTGTCATACACAGACATACTGTGACCCTCAACTGTCACAAACTTAGCAATCTGACCATTATAAACAGGGAATCCAGCCTGATTGATAATTAAAGGCTGCGGTACAGGAATGTGAGAACCATCTTCATTTTCTAAATAAACCTGAATTTGATTTTCTGGTAGTGTTGGATCGGTATCAATTTTTCCAATATAAATTTTACCATTACTCGCCGCTTGGAATTTCCTTGCGAGAGTGAATAATTGTGACGGCATTGACACTACGACATTAGGAATAATATCTGACATTGCTTTCTCCGAGCGTGAGTAGTCACACCAGATTAATCTGGTGTATTTTGGACGTAAAAAAACCGCAATTAAGCGGTGTTGTTATTTTTTAGGTTGTCCATAACCTAGTTGATTAGTTTCTGCTTTCGGCTTGACCAGTAGCAGTTAGAGTATTGATTATATTAGTTATCGCTCTATCTCTGGCAGTACTTCCTCGTGGTGTGTTGTGTAGGCGTAATAACATGTTTCTTATCGCTGGTGATTCATACATTCTAGCGATTAAACCGGTTCCAGTTTCAATGCCAAGAGAGGTTCCTCCGGTTAACAATGTGGCCGCTGTTCGTGTTGGAGTTATCAGTGACATGCCTGTTTGAGTAACTTGATTTGCCGTGCTGGCTCTTCTTGTCGCTTCGAGAACATCACGCATTCCCTCAACCATCCTGCGTTGCTGCTGGTTAAATACTGTATTAAACACCTGACTATTTGACTGATTGATTAACTGATTTAATTGAGTAACCATCCTCTGAGGAGAGCCATTAGCTTTCTCATAGGCACGAGTCAAATAAGCAGATCGCAATTGGTTTCTGCCATTTTCATTAACCATGTTGAATATTCTAGCGATGTCACTAGGACGCTTACTGTAAACAATATTATTGATTAGCTCTGGAGTGATATCACCTTTCTCCAATGCACGTTTTAACCCTGTTTTCTCTATCCCTCTTGCTATGTTTCGATATTCGTTATTAGCATGACGAAGCTGGTTTAATGTGCCAGCACCTAAGTTCTGACCAACAGATCTATTCATGTCATTTGTCATGGCAGTATTTATTCTGTTGTATGCAGACTCAAGAGCTGTTGGCATAGCTAAGTTATCTCCCTGTAGACTTTGACGAAGCTCTGTTCGTAAATTACGAAGCTCTTCAAAGCTAGCGCCATTTGCAACCCTATTTCTGAGGTTCGTTAGTATTTGCACAGCTGCGTTATTTGGAGCTAAACCATTTCCTATCCGTTGTAATGCCTCATCAATTGCTGGAATAGATCTGATTGGTGTGACTGGAACACCTGTCATTTGTTGAGTAATGTTATTTATCACGCCACCGTGCATATCCTTAGCTCTGCGTAATCCTGCGCTAACCTCTCCCTGCATAACATGTGGAGCATAAATACCGAACTCCTGTTCAATCATCTGTGGAATAGACTCGACAAAGTTTTCTCTTTGCTCTGCTTGTATTGCCCTGCGGTTACCAGTACCACCAATACTTTGCTCGCCTGCCTGTTGAAGCTGCCTTCCTACTGACGTTCTTGGTGGCAAAACATCTGTTGTCAGTACATCTATTCCATTTTGCTCAGCATTCCTTAATAACTGCTGAGTTTCTGGCGCGATATTTCCACTTGTTGCGCGAGATAGACCGCTAAGCCCGCGCTCAATAGCCTTTCCCCCACCACCAATACCAGCAGACAATGCAGTTTGCCACGGATTAATATCACCACCGCCTGCCATATTAACAGATGATTGCAGTGCTAAATCCGTTCCTGCTGATCTAGCTGTTGCGCCAACAATTGTTGGCGCTCTAGCCGCTGGAGTGAATGCAACTGCGTTCGCGATAAATGGCATGATATCTTCAGATGATAGGCCCGGCTTATTTAATGCGTAGCGACCAGAAGGTAAATCAACCAGTAAATTTCCCTTCTCATCTTGAGATACCTGCCCACCCATATTGCTGATAACTTTTACAAAGTCGTTATCATTACCGAACATTTGCACCCAAGCCGCTTTCATTGCATCAGTATTAAATGCATTCATTTCTGGTGATGACATGATCCCCTCTAGCCCTTGAACTTCGGGAGTCATCTTACTTTCACCAGTAAAGGCATCTATTGCGCTTTCACGGAAGCCTTTAGCATCATCAGACGATTGCTGTAACCCTTGAGAAAGGTTCTGGTTGGCTTGTTTCATGCCAGCGATATAGCTGTTTTCTGGCTGTGGTGGTTGAAGGCCTTGTTCTTGTTGTTCATCTAAAACAAAACCATCTGGCAGGCTATTATTTACAGGCTCATCCAAAACGAATCCATCAGGTAATCCTAAATCGGTTGCCATTGACCACCTCTAAAAATTATTTTTTGCCCTGTTTTTGGGTTGGTTGCGGTAGTTCCTTCTGAGATTGAGCCTGACTGACCTCCCCGCTGATTTTCAACAGTTGTTTTTGGAGGTTGCTGTTGCTCGTTAGTGTTACTCGTCTGCTGGTTAGGTGGTGTTTCATATCCAGAATTGATAACCATCATGGCATCAAATGCCTTGCCTGATTCTGCTCTAATTGCCTTGAATTGATTTTCAAGAAGTCTAGCCTTTGTTTTTACAGCAGCGCTTTCATCACCTAACTGGGGGGTGTATGTTCTAAAATAACGCTCCATTTCAAAATCAGGTATAGCAGCGCCTGACTCCTTACGAAGAATAGCTAAAACTGCATCCTGCATTGATGCTATGTATGACTGTTCATCACCAGATAAAGCCATCCTTGCAAATGTTCCATCCCTTAGGGCTGAATTAATAGCCGCCGCTCTTTGCGGTGACACTTTTCCAGAATCTACTAATGAGTTAGCTGTATCAATACCATTTCTAACCCTAAAGGCAAACCCAGCCGCCTTTCTTTGCTCACCTGTTGATTTTTCCATTATTCTATTGGCTTGATTTACAGATATTGGATTCCCCATTCCATCAATTTGAACAGGTTGATTTATAGAGCCCCTCTCCTCATCGCCATTTGAATAATATTTAATTATTCCTCCATCAGGAGCTTCTTCAACTTTAAATAATTTCTTTTCTGATGGATTTATCCCAGCAGCTTGAGCAAACGCCTTAGCTCCTTCTGGGTCAGTTTTTAACATCTGAGCATATTGAGAGTAGTTTTGCATTGCAGAGGTTGGGGCATAGGCTGATGTTAGTGCATTCGCCCTAGAAATATTCTGGCCACGAACCTGTACCTGGTGACCCTCTCTTGTTAGTGCTTCACCAGCTTGATTGCTTCTGATTTGCTCATCTAAACGACCTTGGTCAATCTGTCTGCCAAGTTGTTTATCTTGTAGGTTAAAATAATCATCAATGCCTAATGATGACATGCCAATATGATCAGCTAATTGAACAGCCGCTTTAGGGTCTTTCTCTGCAATAGATACAGCCTCCATTGGATCAATGCCAAGGCGACGAAATGTATCTGCATTCTGTCTAACGTAATCAGTGGCATTACCATTCATTACCGCATTGCGATAGCCAGATGATAAGTTACCCAAAGATTCGCGAACATCAGCGGAAACACCTTGCATACCGCCAGTGATAGCTTGAGCGTATTCAGGATAAGTAGCCAGCAACTGTCTCATGCCATCACGATCACTATTCGCGTACGCCTCACCCCATGCTTTTTGGAATTCACCAAGACGTTCTTTGGCTTTATTTTCCTGATAGATACCAGCAAGACCTACAAGTCCATTTAATGCTTGCAGACCCATGTTATTAGCACCAGAACGAGCCAGCTCATTACTTTGATTAATTGAGTTAATAACAGGATTTGCATCACTGGCTCTCGGTGCGTTATCATTAAATTGACCTATCGAACCAAGAAACCCACCTGAGTTAACTGATGGTTGCCATGTAGCCATTAGAACAATCCTCCCAATAAACCAACGCCAGCGCCGATACCAGCTCCCCACGCAGTACCAAGACCAGGAACAACACTACCAAGTTGAGCGCCAGCCATAGCACCACCAAGACCTCCCATCATTCCTTGTTGCATAGATGACGGTCGATTAGCCATAGCTGCTTGAGCATTTGCATTTTGTTGTAGCAATTGCCCCATATTGTTTGCGTAGTTTTGACCGGCACTAGCCTGCCCCTGCAAAGCACCAAGACCAACGTTGGCTAAGTTCTGGTAGTTATTCATTTGGTCAGCCAACCAACCTTGTCCAAGCGTAGGGGCGATAGATGCAAGTTGATTGCTTGTTGCTGTTGAACCTAATCCACCGGTAGCTTCTGCACTGGCTAATTGCTGATAACGTGCTTGGTTTGATAAATCGTTAAATGCTTGAGAGTTGTAGTATTGGTTTAATGCTTGACCCTGACCTTCTAAAGAAGATAAGTTTTGCAATTGACCAATATACTGTTGAGCGAGTGGAGTAAATGGCGCAAGGTTTTGCATGTTCGTTTGCCACATTTCACGCTGTAATGCCGTGGCTTCGCGAGTCGCATCAGCTTGAGCACCTGCACCACCATCACCACCACCTTTCATATATCCATGCATGGGTAGCAGTGAGTTTCTGAATTTCTCTGAAATAATCAGCATTTTAATAACTCCTCGTACTGTTCGCGTTTTAGTTGATAGATGGTGACACCTACTGGCCTGCCGTTACTCATATATGCATCATCTAAATGACCGACACGTATAGCACCAAGCATTTTCACAATAACGCGACCGTATTTTGTGGTATCTGGAACCATAGTTACTGAGTTAGTGAATTGACTATTTTCCAGCAACCACTTGCAGAATAATTTGTGTGCATCAAAGGCGTACTTGCCACGGAATCCAGCATCAAAGATGGCATGACACTCAACAACCGTATGCCAAAAATTACGCACCTCGAAAACACCAACCAATAGAACTCCTTCATAAATACCCAAGTAAAGCGCATCAGGTTTAATGAAGTACTGATCATTGCTATCAACGATATTTCCCGTGTTCGACTTATCATTTAAAAACTCAGATAGCCGAATAGGGTTATTAATAATTTTAATTTCCATTAGTCTATTAATCCGTGTGAGCGAAGTGCATCTTCTAGCGCCTTGATTCTCTGTCTAGCCTCAATTAACCCATTTGCTAGGGTTTGTATTTCTGACCGAGTGTAATCAGCACTGAATGAGTAGGACTGGTTAGCATTAAACGATCCCTTAAGTGCTGTACCCGTTGCTGATGTAAAGCCAGTAACACGAGTGCCAACAACTTTAGTTCCGTTTACTGAGTAGGATGCTGAAACATCGATAGGAGATTTAAGAGTTTGCTTGGTCAACTTCGACAGGGACACATAATCTGCATCAATCTCTGCTGTTTTTTCGGTTAAATAATCAATGTCACTTTCGGCGGTTGTTATTCGCTGTTCATGATTTTCAACTTTAACGTCAATGTCATTAAGCCTGATTTCATGCTCAATTATCTTTTCTTCAGCAGAAGTAATTCTTAATTCATGATCATTTAGTCGTTGTTCATGTATCTCTATCTTTGTTTCAGCTTTTCCAATTCTCTCTTCATGATCTTCAAGAACAATATCTTGCTCATCATTTCTAGATTGAGCATCAAAAGCCTCAGCACCAGCCTCATTTGCACGACCAGCTACCTTTGCCATATCATCAGCACCACTAAGCACTATGCGTCGATATGTTTCACTGAAATTAGTAGGTAGGATATCTGGAACAATATAAGCGGATTGAATTTCTATGGGTTTAGAAAGGTTTTCACTTGCCATTATTCAACCCTCATCGATAGATCGCTCAGTGTTACAGGTGACTTAGTAATAACGCGAACCTTAAACCCTATATTCTTCCTCACTCTTCCTACTCGTCGCCATAACACACGGCGGTCATATTGGAATGGTGAGTTTTGTTCAATCATTTGCTCACGACCAAAGTTAATGCCATCAGTCGTTGCGGAGAGAAATAACTTATCAGCAATCTGGGCAACGCCTGTTGATGCCTCAAGCTCTAAATCGAACACCCTTGCGTTATCGGCTTTAGCCATCGGTGCGTATAAAATATGCTCTACTTGCTTGTCATACTGAGATGATTTATTGAAGGCAAGATTACCAACAATCCCCTCGGTTTTATCCGCAACAGTGATTTGATTACCTTCATACATAAAATCAATTGCACGATAGGTTTCGTCATACAGTCCAGACTTTAGAATGCACCACTGCGGATATTGCTGGCTTCCCGCTGCGTCAAAGCAAAGTGTATGGCGCTGTAAGTGAACAATGAGTAACTCATGACCATCGAAGCGAATAGTCTCAAGAACCGCCAGCGACAACTCGTCAGGTGTATAACTACGAATTATTTTATCAATGCTTGCTGTAGATATTTGACTAGCAGAACCAGAGCCAAGGATATAGACAGATGGCGCGCCGTTTGCTGGGTTGCTGATGAATGCAAATGATTCCCCGAACTTACACTTAGCATCACGACCAGCAATACCCATCTGAACCATATAAGATGGCTGTGGCGCATATATTACTTGTGACGCACTCGTTGAGCCGGTAATAGTGAAGTATTCAATGGTTGACGAACCAAAGCAAAGCACCATGTCTCGCCAAGAATCGATAGCAATGATGCCGTCAGGTTGAGATTCAGCAGTGTAGAATGGACGATAGCGATCAGGTTTTGACTCATCTTCTAAGTCAGTAACGCCAAACCTTTCACCGCCTTTCTGTAACCAAATATAACGACCACGATTACGAGCAACATCGACAACATCACCTAATTCGTATTGAGGGTATCTTTCAACTACCTCTAACACTTCTTGTGTCATTGCAAATTCAGTAACGTCTTTGGCTGTTTGTTCGCTAGATTTAGCAAGGTTAATTTTATACGTGACTGTAATTTTACCGCCAGCACGCTTAACACCTTCCACCAGAACATCAGTAAGATAAGGTTTATCATCTTCTTCCTGCTGAGATAATTTAACGCCTACCATTTGCTCAGTGATAAGCATCTCATTACCGGTTTTACCATCAGAAGTTTTAGGCGTGATTTTTAACGTTAAGAACCCATCTAGATCATTCTTTGTGAGCGGTACAAAATCATCATTACCTTCTTTGTGAGTCCATTTTTTAACGTCACGTTTATAGCCTTCGGTAATTACCTTTTCCTCAGGCCAGTTAGTTAATTCTTTGACCTCACCGTCATAGCGATAGAGTTTTAACTTACCGCCTGACGCTACTGCTTGACTGTAACCAGAGTGCGCCATAGTCACCCTATCTTTACCTTGAATATCAGCAATAGCATTCTGTCCACGATAAAGTTTGTTACCACATACTCGATAGACCGTGTTGTTTTTCGTGTTGTACTGAACACCACGAGACACGCCATCAACACTATGACGCTTTTCTAGTGCAGGGAACGAACGCAAATATCCTGACGCATTCAATATTTCTTTCGGTGTTGCCAACATATTAACAGGAAGACCATCAATATAATCTGCTGTGTGCGGGTCTTTTCGCAAACCTCTAGCAAGAGGGATCTGAATCCTTGTCATGTGGTTTTCTCCTGTGGAAGTATCGTTGACCAGTCATCGTTAATAGGCGATTACCTGAGCCAATAGGGAAACCATCTGGATGATGAGATCTGGCATTTTTAGCTCTCTTTAAAGCACAACCGCGCATGAGTCTTTCTTTTCCATATCTAGCAGTTGTAATAACTTTATCGAGTGGGATAATTTGATAATCGGGAGCGATACGAGTAGCTAGGTTGTAGATGACCGCATTGATGGCTTGCTTGTGCAACCCGTGCTCATCACCTTGGTCAATAGGTGTATCTTCATCAGCGAACTTATAACCAGTGTGAATGCCAGCACCATCTTCAAACCACTCATACATCATTGACTCTAAATCAACCACGCCATCTTCTAATGACTGTGGCTCGATATCGGTTAATGTAGCATCAGAAGCAACACCTAGTTTACGCAGTGCCGCGATGACTAACTCACCCTTCGTTGTGATCTGCATCTTTCACCGCCTTTTTCTTGGTAGCGGGTTTATCTTCAGCCTTCTTCTTGGTGTCGTTTGGATTTTTACACCAACCATCTTTCAAATGACTTTCAATTTCATCATCGTTGACAGTGATAATTTGAAGGCTCATCCCCCAAACTTTCACATCACCATTAGCTTTATAAAGCATCGTTTTCATTTTCTTACCCCCATTACTGAATCAATAATTACCCCATTATCAGTCAGTAAATACACCAACTCGCCATCAGCCAAGTTAAATGCCTCACCATCAATAAAAATTTGACTGGCGTATCCTTCTTTATCCTTATCGCTACGGAAACTACCTGCCTGAATATAAGTAGCTGGCAAAGATGGCAATTGCTTTTTAACGAACATGGGTATCTCCAATAAAAAAAGGGAGCCGAAGCTCCCGAATAACAACGAGGGTTTATTTTTGACCAGTCAGCCCAACACCAACTGCTTCAGGGCGTTTGGTGCATGCAGAATACCAAACCGCAATACGACATTTACCTTCCAGTGTTGAGATATCACCCTGATATGCAACAACGCCATTTAAACCAACAGAAGGAATGTTAAATGCCTCTGTCTTCATGCCACTAAACAGCGCATGGTTAAGCGGGATAGGTTGAGATAACAGAGTAATTGAATCATCAGCCCAGAAGATGTTTGTCTTAGACGTTTTCACGTTAAGGACATTAATTGCCGCGCCATTTGCAAGAGATGTATTCACGTTGGCATATGCGCGTTGTTCTGGTTTTAAATCTGCATCATCAAGTGCAATTGGCTTAGGCATAATGGTAATGTTGTTACCTTCAACACCAACAACCGCAAACGTTGCATCCTGAGTCAGTAAGTCTTTCGCCATTTGCGAAATAAACTTAACACCAGCAAAACTGATCTTATCACCGCGTTTAAATGCTGAACCGTCACTAACTTTAACTACTGCTGTGCGGTTATCAACGTTCTCACGGTTGCCATCAGTTACATCTTCTTTCCACGCCTCAGGTTTGAACTTCTGAGCACCATCGACAGTAACACCCGTTGCTGTTCCAGCGGTTAAAGTTGGTAATTTAGGTGAACGGAGGACATCATCAAAACCAGCAACTTGCTTTTGGATAGTTCCTGATTTGTATGCTTCCTCAGGAATACGTCCATACATATCCTTACCAACAAGAGAAAGGCCCGCTTTTTTGTAGTCTTCCGCATTAAAGAAGTAACTTAATCCCTGACTGCGGTTTAGCTCGCGAGAAAAAATAAGAGCTTCTGCGTCAGACATCATATCCCAAGCCTTATTTTCAGCGGAAACATATTCAGCATCAGTAACAATTAAAGATGCCGTTTCAGCGGCCTGTTTAGCAATGGATGTTTCGACGTTATTTGCCAGCTTAAGGCCTGATGCACGAATACGACGACGTAAAGACGTTTCGTCACGAACATCATCAGCACGTAAACCGAAGAAATCGTTATCAGGAACGCCCATGTTACATTTAACAGACAATTCCAAGATGCCAGTTTCTTTATCTGTTAAATCCCACCCTTTCTGCGTTGGCGCTTCTTGCTCTACTGGCATCCAGATAGTGTTTTGTGAGCGTTGCATATCACCAGCTGGAGGTGTGTATTTACCTACACGCTGAGCCATTGGACAGTTATTTTCGATAGTGTTTACTACTTCATCCACCATATAGGTGATGATTTGACCTTCATTTAAAGCCATTATTTTATTCCTTGTAATTTAGCCTTGATTGCGCGGTACTTTTGAACGTCACCTTTACTTGCTGCATCATCCATTTGCTTTTGTAATGCCGCGACATTTGCCGCCGTAACATCACCGCTAATAGGTTCGTCAGCGGGTGGTGCAGATGAACGTTGTGTACCGCGAGGCTTGAGAGTTAAACGATCAGCTAATCGAGTGAGTTCGATAGTGACTTGAACTGGATTTTTGCTAAATAGATCTTGTGCTTTTTCAGGGTTTGCACCTAGGTAGTAAATGATAGCGGCTGATTTTTCGGGAAAGTTCTGCGCGATACCCTCATAAACACCTTGAGGTAATACTTGCAACGCTGAATCTTCCTTTTCCTGATAGTCAGGCAGGTTTAACTTCTCAGCCGCATCATAATGAGCCTTGATTGCATTAGCGATTTGTTGACCTTGCTGTGTGTATTCCTGAGTTTTACGACCCTGATCCGCCACAGCTTTACTTCTTGCATCTAAAGCCTTGTTTTGCCATTTCAGCAACTCAGCCTGAAACGCAGCGTTAGCCTTATGCGTATCATAGTCATATTTACCGAGTGCCTCGTCAGATAAAAAATCATCCAGCTTAGGCATTTCTGGTAGCTCAGGATTTACCCGCAAGTTTTCAGGAAGTTCGCCATTTTCAATTGCTGCTATCTGTTGCTCAATTTCTCGCTGACGTTTACGAGCGATGCGTTTCGCTGCTTGGATAGCATTATTGCTTGGTTTTCCTTCCTGTGTTTTCTCATCGTCTTTCAGGATAATCTCGAAGCCTTCCTCCTGTCCTGCTGCTGAGTTGGCATTTTCAGCAGACTGACTTTCTACGGATGCCGCCGCCTGATCGTCGGGCAGGTTTAATTCTTCAGAGTTATTCTGAATTTCGGTGGTTGTACTCATGATATTTAACTCTCTTACATGGATTGAGGATTATTCTCGACGTTATTGTCGGTAGGAATGTTTTGTTGTTGCTGTTGTGCAACCTCGTTCAGAAGTTTGATTGCTTGCATCACTGCGCCTTGCTTCAAGTCCTCAGCCTTAGCCAATGTCAATGTAGTGTTAGCCTGTGATTCAAGTGCATTATTCTGAGCGGTAAATGCTTTGATTTGTGTTTCAGCCATGCGATTCTGTGCGTTAACCAGTTCGGCTTCTGCTTTCTTCTGCTCGGCTTGTGCTGCCACCATCATTGGATCTTGATTGCTTTGTGCTGCTTGCTGAGCTTCCATCAACCATTGTTGTTCTTCCTCGGTCTCTGGTTTCTTCAAGCCATTAACAATCAATTCCTTGTTGGCGTAATCTCTGATGTATTCAACGCCTTTACCTTCCATCATATTTGCATATGTCAGCATCATGACATTCCACATTGGATGCTCTACTGGAACCTTGGTGATAAGCTCGCCTATCTCAGCTCTAGCAGCATCTTTTTGTGATTGGAAAGATGGTCCTACATCAGTAAATGTTTCGTACTTGCCTCGGATATCATTGCGAACAATCATTTCACCTTTGCGGAAGTCTAACTCTTCCTGCATTAGCTCAATCTGACTCTCACCTCCATCCTCGGCGGTTGTTGTTACTGTTCGATTTGTGTCGTATATCTCAGCTGCAATTGATGCATAAATTTCACCATCACGACGCATTGCGATAGCTAAGTTATCCTGAAATACATAGGTTTCTAGGTCGATCCGGCTATTAAGCTGATTGACAGTATCAAACGCTACTTGCCCATTAGCCGCCTCAGTATCAACACCGACACGAGCTGTTGACTTAGCAGCTTCGGTTGCAACCTCTAGGAGTAGTGCGTCTGCTTGTGAAACCTCGGCATTCTCCATATAAGCAACAGGTGAAGGGGGAAGATCAGCATTGTTCTCATCAGTACGGTTGAGTAGATAGTAGGGATAGTCATCCTCACCACTAAACATGTGCTCATACCCTGCTATTTGCTCAGGGAAAAAGAAAGGCTTCTTCTTAGGTGACTTAGCAGCGGTGTCAGCAGACTTGGATAAGATGAAGTTACGCAGTCGTTGAGCATCCTTTGATAATCTGACAACTCCTTCATACAGTTCATTATCATCAAAGAATGACCACTCACCATACACAGGAACAATTGGAATATGCTCGCCAGCTATCGGCATTCTATCTTTCAGGACACCTGTGCTAGTGATGATTGACTTATAGACTCTGCGTTTTTTAACTCTGCGCTCACCTACTTTTTCATAACCAGCATCAGCCAGTTCATCAATCTTTTCTTTCGCTTCTTTTGCTGAATAAGTTTGAAGGTCATTAGTTAGCGGGTCACGATAGACAAATACTAACTCTTTCTTTTCCTCTACCTCATAATACTCAGCAATATGAATTGTCTTTCCATTCGACCAAGTGAATAGTAAGTCATTGTTCGGTGATTGGAATGATGGTTGAATACTAGGATCTAACCCGTACTGTTCAGCAAATTCTTCCCACCCATTAACATTCATCGCGTGAATGATGGTGCAATTCTTAGCGTCCGACTTATCCATTGCCTTAGCATTACAATCCCAAATAACGTGAGTGCAAGACTCATGCATTGGAACACGTCGGATAATCTGGTTATTACTGGTTGGGTTATCGTCCTCGTACTCAGTAACTAAACGCCAAGCACCGTAACCACACTCGATTTGCTCTCTCACTGCCACGTTAACGGCAATCTTTGAGCTATTGTTCCTCATGTCAGTTCGATACATGCCCATAAGAATATCGGCGGCATCGGCTGGCGCGCTATCCTTCGGTCGATACTGAACCTCAATAGGATTCTTACGCATCTCAGCAACAAGCTTACGAACCATTGGGCGCACTACGTCAAACTGACCTCGATATTGCAATGTGACATAGTTTTCCAGCCAGTCGTCCCACTGACTAACGCGACTAAAGAATAAATCGTTTCTCGCCTCCATTCTGGCATTTTCAGATGCAGAGTAATCGAGGTCGAATTTGCGAAGTATTTTCTCAAGCCGCTCGTTTCTGTCGACCATCTCTATCTCCTAATAGGTCTAATTGGGGCGGGAATTCTCTTTTCTTTAGGCTTTTTGATATCACGCAACTGCTTAGCGAAGCGCCTCATCATGTAAGCGTAGCGAACAGCATCAAGCACGTCGTCGTTTGTTTTGACTATCTTTCCGTTTTCATCACGGTGATATAGCCTGAACTCTTCAAAGAATGGCTCGCAGGTATTAAATACTCTAAATCTGTTATCAAGCATCAGATCACGTAATTCATTAATGCCTGACTCTACTGAGTTGCCACCCTCTGCAAATGTTGCGTGCTCCTTTAGCATTAAGAAGCCAGCATCCGCATACTGAGTTTTTAGCTGCTCACCACCGCCTTTCTCGTGCTGATGTCCATCATGCGGCCATGCTACAGGAACTTTATTAGCCCAGGGTTTAACAGCGCCCCACGCTTGAACTGCTGTGTTTTCCGATTTCTTCCACACTCTAGCGAGATAAAAAACATCCTCATCTTTATCCCACCACAACTGGATATGAGCCTGTGGGTGATTCCAGCCGAAATCCTGACCATCGATAACGTAAAAATGTTCAGGACATTCGAAAGGCTGGCACTTAATAGACTCTTCAGGTATTTGGTAAATTCGACCGCTACCCATTGTTGGAATACCACGAGCACGAGCCTCTCTTTCATGTTCAGGATATGAAGCAACAATCCGTTCTTTCTCTTCCTCGGTGTAGTGTTCAGCATCATAGATAGTCATGTTGACTACTTTCTGAGCTTTAGATGGATTCTTGAGAAACTTCTCTACTACCGTGGACATACCCATTAACGGGGTGAATGTTAGAATTGAAAACTGACCGTATTTGTTTGTGCGGGTGAGTCCTTCAGCGTAAATGGAATATGGCGGCTCTTCATCGAACCACACGCCATGTATTGTGTCACCCTGCCATCTAGCTCGACCTTGAGAGTAAGGTTTGAAGTAGCAGATTGACATCCCATCTTCCACACCTTCGGCGTTGCGGTGTCGGATAAGTATGTGATCTACAAGATTTGGGTAAAACGGTGATTTTTTCCAACTAATAACATCTTCTTTTGGAATTGAGCCGTAACCTATCTCGCCTGCTTCCTCTACTCGACCACATAAGATACGCTGAGTTGTTTTGGTTACTGTTTCGTTGGTCTCACCACCAACCCACCATACATTAGGCTCAAGGAACCGCTTACCTTTCCATTCGCCTTTCCATGCACCATCTTCGGGATAGCCTTTAGTGCCCGGATATCTTCCGGTTAAGTGGAATGCAACCTCGGCGCCACCTGTATATGATTTACCCAGCTGGTTACCCGCCATAAAACAGCGCTCGAAGTAATCACTGCCAGCCTCAATAAATTCTCTTTGCTTGTCATAGGGAGAGTATTCAAATAAGCGATGCGTTTTTCTGTACTCTTCCTCTTCTTCCAATAACTCTTGTAGCTCGAACAGTTCTTCTTCACTCAGGTTATCAAGTATCTGATCCAGATTTTCCACGGTTGAATAACTCCTTAATTCGAGAGCGTCTCTTGTCACGGTCTCCCTTATCTGGAGTTACATCCTCGACCTCTTGTCTGTCTTTGAGACCTAAATCACGAGCAATAATATTTGCATTCAGCAAGTCAGCGGCTGCGCCTGAGAATTTCTGATCGTAAATAACTTTCTCAGCTCGCGTAGTGACCTCGATAAAATCTTCTCTGGCTCGATACAGTCGCCATGTGTCTTCGTGTATATCGATGAACAAGCAAAGCCCTGATAGCGTCATGGCTCGCATTTTAGGCAATGTCTCTTTAGTCACTGCCCCTTGGAATGCAAACGCCTTAGTTTCATACAGTGGATTTTCTTCAACCCACTCGAAGTATTCACAACAAGCGTTCCATAAATCATCAGGAGACTCGAATATGGGTTTTCTTCCGTGACTACTTCTAACCTCCCAGAATCTATTTCCTTTTGGTGCTGCCATATATCCACCTAATCATTAGCACTAATTTTGTAATAAAACTTATTTATCTCATTACTAATCCAACCAGTTAGATACGCCAACGCCTCATGATTTTCGTAGTCTACTTTAATGCCAACTATTTCTAACACCTTCCATGCGGCGTGCACTGACTCATGAGATATAGTGTCGGCATTAAAACAATCGATATCTTTAAAGCTAATGAGGATAAGCATCTCACCAGTTTTTGTGTTTTCAATCTGAACAACCTGACCCATATTTGATGAACTATGTATGCCAGGCCCATAGATACTACCTGCAACATCCTCGGTAGCGCAGATATGAATGTTAAGTCCGTATATGGGGACTTTTACTTTTTTATGTAATTTCATATATCCCCCTTTAATCAATTATCCAGCCCACTCGTAAATGAGCTGTGTAATTAACTATTGCGTGAATAGGTCGAGTGCTTCCTGAGCTTCTCGTGCGGCTTTCTGTGCTCGTGATACAAACTGAGCTTCTGTCTGGCATGTTTTGTATGCGTCTTTGAATAACTCAAACTTGAGCGCATCATCTTTTACGAACTCGATAGCAGCTTGAGCCGCCGCGGTATCGTTGCCAACTAACCGTAATAGCTCTAAGCGCATTTGATTCTGTGCTGTAATTTCTGTCATTTGATGTTCCTGTGTGAAGTTAATCGCAACCATCATCACGTATCACTACGTTAATCAGGTCGCTTCTAGTCTGTTCCTAGCAGTCAAGATATGATCACTCTCCTTAATGGATAAACGACTTATCTAATTGCTGATATATATATATTTACTTAAGCTATACTAAGTAGCTATCGCTACACTTTTATTGATATATTGTTAGTATTGCCCAGCCTCCCGTGCTGGGCTTTTTTATTCTTTTGGAATGCTTTTATCCAGTTCTTCACGGAATTTAACTGGATTCTCTGAACCTTCTACTGCCATGATATTTCTCCATTAAAAACGTTCAATGCGCAGAGAAAGTGTTTCAGAATAACTGCGCATATGACCTAACTGTTGACCTAATAACTCACAATCACGATGCTCTAAAGATTTAAAGGTATCTCCACCAATAAATGCCATTAGCTTTGTGATCTTGTCGTCTAACTCTTGTTTCTCATCCACGACTCGTTGTTGATGTGGTTGCATTTTATGTTCCTTTAGATATTAAAAAGCCCCGCTATTGCGAGGCTCGTTGTTGTTCAATTTCCCGTATTGCTTTCTTGTCTGAATTACATTGCTCAATAACCGATAACAGGGAGATGTTTAACATTAACGATTCTCCCCACGTCATTTGTTCGGGTATATATGGCAGTAGACAATCAGCGGTTAGGTGTGCCGGTATCGCTATATGTTCCACTGGCACGTATTCTTTCTGAATAGTCGTGCATCCTGATAAGAGCGTCACTAGGAATAGCAGTATTGGCGCAATCATTATTGACAAGAACAGTTTTGATAACCGTTTTAACTTTTTCAGAATCCACGGCTGACCTATTCCGCTCTTCGCTATTAAGTGATGAGACATTATTGATAATCCTGAATGTGCGGTTGGCGTTTTCTGTGATTGAGTTTTGGCGAGATAACTGATTGGTTGCTGTGTTGTAATCTTTGCTTAATTTGTCGTAGTCACCTATTACCCACCAAAGCCAGAATGCAGATATTGCCAGTAGTCCAGCTAATACCTTAGTTAGCGTGTTCATGCGGGATATGTCTTATGAGTTAATTGGAAGTGAGGGCCATCTTTAAATGTTTTCCAGTTACCGCCCCATTCGATATCGACACCTAGCTCTTTCGCCGCTTGCATCATGGCATCAGCTACTTTTTTAAAGTATGACCAATCGTTCCATGGGATCTGGTTATTTACCAGTGGAGCACAATCAACAGCGTGACCAGTTAAGTGACGACTATTCATCGTTTGGCTTTTACCACTTGCAACTAATTGTCGTTGACGGGCTTCATTGCGCTTACCTTCAATCACCATAAAATCAATATCGGTAATTTCTAATGCTCGATGTACTACCTTAACCAAATCAGGATGAACGCCACGGAGGTTTTCTTCGCTACGTTTGCTTAATCTAAACTTACTCACTTTTCAGCCCTGCCTTACCCTTAATGAGTTTACTTAATCCATCCACGCCGACGTACCCAATGAATACACTAGCCAGATATGCCAATTCATGATTAAGGCCAAGTAGCGTCAAGAGGTCTTTTACAAACCATGCAAACAACGCACACATAGCACCATCAAATAACGTTTTCTTCCAGCCACCGCCGTTGTACTTACCACGCAGAATTGCCATACCAGTTGCTAGTGACGCGCTAATTCCTTGCTCCTTATGAGAGGCGATAACTTGGAATACTTGATCCCAAAACTCAGGGGTTTCTTTCATATTTTGCATACTCACCCCCTATTTGGAGGAATTAGTTAATAGAACACCGACTCACAGCTCTTGTGTGAATGTGAGGTGTTGTGATTGATTCTGTGGTCGGCATATACGAAAAAAGACCGCCTAAGCGATCTTCTGAATGTGAACTATCCGGTAATTCCGGATGGTTGGATTACCACAATGCAAATAAGCACTCTGGAACAATATCAATAACTTATTCCCTCGAATTCGGGGGAATTAAAAATCAGGATGCTCGTCGAAAGCATCGTATTCGTCATACATATAAACTCCAGATAACAAAAAACCCCACCGAAGTGAGGATTTCATTAAGCATAATCCCTTGCAGGGGATAACACTCAGATCGGAGATGTCAATACCCCGCGACCGTACTTGCTTAAGACAACTATAACGATACTGGAGGAATAAACACAAACCTCAAGTCTCGTAAACTTTAAACCCCGCCGAAGCGAGGTCTTGAATTCTTTTAACGTTAACGAAATGGCAATAACCCATCGTTAGAATCACGATAGCCCATCTCCGCCAAAAGATCAACTTATTTCTATTTACAAGCTAATTTATGTATTCATTTTCTCTTTTTGTTACATTTTGCAGAACTTTTTCTGCATTAGCCTCTTCCTTAAAGCATTCCTGAATCAACATCTCGTAGAATGGTTTAAAGTTTCTACGCCAGGTTGTTTCTGGCAGTGCAAACAATTGTGAGCATATCTCTCGCCTAACATCTTCTGCCGGCAATCTTGAGTAGCCACGACCTGAACACTTAGGGCAAGTTTTAAAAACTGGAATTCCTTGTTTTTTCGTTTCCACCTTATCCAAAGTTTCACCTCTGCCATTACATCGGCACGAATGACTCACTTCACCTTTCCCATTACAGGTCTTGCAGATCACCTTAGTTTTTTCTCTAACCTCCCTGTATTTTGAATAGTCAGATGGAGTTATTTTAACTCCCCTTTTCTTGCTGAATTTAATAATCTCTTTAGCTGCAAAGTGAGTGTGCTGTTTAGTGGTAAATACCTCTACCTCAATAAACCCGCCGTCACAATCAGGGCATGCCTTTTTACTGGCTGCGCTTCTTGCATAATCCTGAAATGCATAATTTGCGAGTATTTGCAGAAGTGTTCCTCTATCATTCTCACTAAGTTTTCCAATAGCACTATATTTGTGAGCCTGAGTTATTGCATATTGATGAATGCTCTCCACTGCTTCAGTTGGTTGATTGATCCCTTGTTTAGCCAAAAACAACTCAATCCCCATTCTCGCTTTAGAGGTCGCCAAACCAAGCGAGGCCATTACATCAGTGATTGTTAGATTATCAGTCGCTGTTGCAGATGGAGAATCACTAAACATAATGCTTTTCGGTGAAAAATATTTTGGTAAATCTGCAAGTCTCATCTCGCCTCCGGTAATACTGTGTGATAATCATCATTCGCGGTTGTATATAAAACCCTGACACCATCCATTAACCCACTGGCCACTTCCATATAGTCCATAATCTGCATTACACAGAAGTTAACTCGACCGCCTGATTTGGATTTTAAATATCTTGCTTCTTCAATAGCTGCGATTAAGTCAGTGCACATCTTTCAGCTCCTTTAACTTCTTCCGATAGTGATCACGTATCCGCTCATAATCCTCGCGTTTCCACTTTGGCAATTCATGTGAACCCATCAATCGATCGAAACGTTCCTGACCAATTTTTTCTATTAGTCGAGGAGTGTAGTTTTCGATATTTCCCGATAGATGGTTATTACACGGGGCGCATTGCTTATGGCAGTTATCTTCATCAAACCTAAGCTCTGGATTAGCACCGGTTGTTCGATAGTGTCCTGCGTGATACTGACCTTCGTGAAAACGCCCACATGAGATGCAAGGCTCGTCTTTGTCTCTTTCTCTGATAAATGCGTTGAATGCGGCCTGTGCTTGTTTGGTGAAATATGAGAGGGGTTTTACTGCTAACTTGCGGGCTTTGAGTTTGTCTTTTGCTTCTCGTTCTTTTTTCTGTTTCTCCTTTTTAAGTTTTGCTAATGCTTTTTCTCTATCTTTGTTTCTTCGTTGCTCGGATAATTCAAATCCATGTTCCGGGCTACACCAATTTTGAAAACTCTGCCTTGGAATAAACCATTCTCGGCATATTTTACAGCGCCGTCGCCTTAGCTTCTGCATCTCCCTCTCCTTTGATTTTATCCATCACTTCCAAATGAGCGTATTCATCAGCACACTTGCTACACACGTAAATTTCATCATCCGTTAGTGGTCTATTGCATGACTGGCAGTTCATTTAAACCAATCCTCATATTCAGACTCAGGAATCGGCCATTGCTCAATTGAAATTGACATTGAGTAAGTATCACCATCAGCATTGAGTTTATTGGCGGTTTCTACAAGGCGGTTAACAGCCCCTAAATAATCATCTTCACGAAAGTCACCAAAGGTATTCCAGCGATTGCGTACACGCCATATCAACCTCATTTTCTCACGCTGTTTCTGTGTTATAGCTCGGCTTATCACTTCCCTGAAATCTTTTAATTGGTCAATATTCAGACCTTCAATTTGACTTTTCCAACTCACACTCTCACCCCACTCAATAATGAATAAAACTTCATCAACATCGGATTACCCATACCTGACACGCTGGCTTTATCAACAAATGACAATCCACACATAAAATCATCCAGCACTTTTCTAGGCTTCTTTACTTCAACTTTCTTTGCTTTTGGGAAGAGTGGAAGGTTAGCCAGTCGCTCTTTTTCAAACTGATTTCTCAGTCGAGTAATTGCATCATCTGTTACTGCGTAGTTATTAATTGGGCGAGTGCGTTTACGGCTCTTTGTTTCAACATGCTCTACACACTGGAATGCAAGTAACTTTCTTAGAATCGTTCCGACTCTTGCGGGTGTTAAACCTGTTACCGCTGAAATAGTGTTGTGATTAAACGAGATAAATTCACGACCAACCACTATCACTCGCGCATAAGTCCTGTATTGTTCTTCAGTCATAATCACTTCCTGTTTAAGTTGTTGCGGTTAATGTGCTCACGGCGACTTTCTTCTAAACGCTCTACCTCTTTTTGCGCTCGATTCAATTTTTTATCGAGGCGCTCCAGCTCAACCACTGCCTCTAGCCACCTACGCTTTTCACTTTCACTTTTAAATTCAGGAGGTAGAAAACCTCTTTTCACAAACTTCTTTTTAGTCATTTCCAACTCAAGACTAACGACTTCATCTTCAAAGGTTTTCTGGCTTTCTGTTTGCAAGCATTGAGGAATGACTTCCATCCACTTTTTCATGTTCTCTAGTGCGTTATTTCTCTTAACCATAATTATTTGTCCTGCTCCCTTTTCAATTTCATATACTCACTGTTATCAGGTATCGTCACGAAACAATTTATACCTACCGCCCAGCGTTCAACCTGCTCCATGAAGTGGAACATTTCACCTGTATCAAGTTTTGATGTTTTTCGAAGTGTTCTTACTCGCTCTGTAAGCTGTGTAGTAACGTCAACCATATCGACCACCTCATAACCTAGGAATGTATGCTTAAGCATCTCCTTAACGGTTTCAGGTGTGTAATTGGCGTTGTTCTTACATAGATATTTGCTTATCTCTGTGCACCACATATGAAAAGTGGCATTCTGAGATAGTGAACGCTTGTTTTTCCAAGGCTTGATAATGATTCGGTGTGGTTGGTTTGTTGCTAGAACTTCTTTGAGGTGTTGCCATGCGGTATTTTTGGTTGATTCGTGGAAGAGAAAATCTGCTTCCAAGTTAGCCTCCTATTCATCGTCACCTTTTGGCTCTCGATAAATTACAATAACAAGTCCGTGTTTTGTTGTGACTCTTACCATTTGACTTTCATTTATTTTATCAAGCTCATAAGCCTCATAAAATTCAGCTATTGCAGCCTTCTTTCGTTCTTTTGACTTACGCTTGAAAAGCTTTCTGAATATCAAACTTGCGAACCAGCAAAACGCTTGTGTAACAATCCACACGTAGCCCATCATTGATAACGTGGCTACTATCCATTTGTATGTTTCATCACTCACTGTTAGCTCTCCTGTTCCATGCATATATAGCCTCTTCTCTTTCCTTTGGCGGTAAAGAAGCTCTACACTTTCTACATTTGGCTTCCATTAGGAAGTAACCAACTAATTTAGCTTCACCCCCGCAAAACGGGCATTTCTTGAGTTTGTTCATAACAACGGCTCCCGTAATCCTGTTTTCACATATTTGATATTGTGGGCAACTAAAATCTCCCATTCGTCATAATCGTGACCGTAGTAATTACCGCCAGACCATGCGCGTTCATCTTGGTCATTCAGTATGAAATCCCATTGTTCATCATTGAGCGCTACAAGCCTGTCGACATTGGCGTCAAATAACTGTTGCTTAATCATTCTTGCAAGTGGTGATTCCATCACTCACCCTCTGGCATTGGTGGGAGTGGCAGGTCTTTGATGTACATCCAGTAGTCGAATGTTTCCAATGGAGCCGAATCATAGTCGCTGTTATTGTGTGGTATCCATCTAAGTTCTTCGCAGTCAACACCACATGAAATTAGCTCGTATGTTATGTTCTGGATATGTTCGCCATAGATAACAATTACCGCCTCGCCTTCGGTTGGTAATTTGTCCTTTGTCTTAACCCAATTAGTTCCCTGCATTAGTTAGCACTCCTTTGATTAATTGGAAAATGCCGCTGTAAATAATTACGCCTTTGTTTTTTGGTGGCAGAAAACAGATAACACCATCAGATTTAAGGCAAGCGCCTTTAGTTAATGATGGGAATATTGGAAATACTCGCACTGTTTTTTTACCGTGAATGGCTAGTAGTGTTCTTCCTAGCAATAATCGCCCGCCATTAACACCAGTCCAGTTGAAATACTCAGTTGGAACATCCAGCCCTTTTCTCAATAATTTAATCATCACTCAACACCTCGCTTAATTGCCAGCCGTAATTTCACGCATACTAACTCGCATGTATGCCTTACCCCTTGGAAAGCATCTATCCATTTTTCTTCTCAGTGGAGTAACTTTAATTTTAAGAGAGGTTTCTGACATATTTATGAGTGGGTTATTTATCCACTGCTGGTTATCAATTAATCTATCGTAATTTTTGTAGCAGTAGTCTATATCTGGATATGGATAATCCTTGTGAAACAATATTCCTTTCATCTAAAAATCCTCTTGCGTGTTAAGCATCATTCAA
The DNA here is from genome assembly GCF_003144325.1 of Proteus terrae. Lineage (GTDB taxonomy): Bacteria > Pseudomonadota > Gammaproteobacteria > Enterobacterales > Enterobacteriaceae > Proteus > Proteus terrae. The sequence goes on along the minus strand of NZ_PENS01000002.1, from coordinate 133,616 downwards.
TGTCATTTTTACTAACTTCATTAATGATCTCTTGCATAGGCACACCTGAAAAACACCTTTAAACCCATACATGCAAACCGCATACGCTTTAGTCGTTGATAAGTGGTGTTGTGGATGATTTATATAGCTAATAGCCCACTTAGCTTGTTCTGATTCTGGAATATCATCAGGACGTAAACGTCTAACATATGGTTTACCAAATCTGTGTTTGCTCATTTTTAAATTCCTTTTGGCTATCTGAAGCCGTGCTTTTGCTTCAAACTTGCGATTATTGACAGTGATTTATTACGACTTGTTGGTGTGATCTTGTGTTCGACTTGAAGCACTGGCGCTGGAATAGTTTCACCTGATTTAATTCTTGCTGTCATACTCCGCAACTCTTTGGCGCAAAGCTTCTTAACCTCACTATCCGTTAGACTTTTACTTCGCATCTCAGAGTAAATTTTGGTAACCATCCAGTAGCAAGCGTTTGATGGCCATTTCATTTCACGCCAGCCACGCATTTTGCAGTATTCTCGATATAGTTCGTAAAGATGATCCTCGTCAGGCAAACCAAGAGCTACATAATCTTCTTCCTTGCACCACTTGATAAATTGACCAACAGCAGGCCAGAAAGGGTTATCACTTGCTCTAGCATGTCGCATGCCGTTTTGAAGTTGCTCTCTGGTAGTAATTCCATTTTCAGCAAATGCGGCGATCCATTGTCTCTTAGCGTCCATTTCGTCATTTGCATTTTTAAAAACGGTACTAACTGACGCAGGAAAGAGTTGCTTTAAACTTTTGAATAGTGAATCAACCATCTTTTCAGCGTTTGAATTGACTACTTTTTTTGTGATATCTCCCTGTGACATTCTGGCTAAAGCGCCAGCATCACGATTATTGATTACCGCCATTAAATTGGTTTTCAAATGAAATCCCTCCATGCCTCCGGCGTGTTCCAGCTACCTTGCTGAGATGTTATTGCCTGATGGTTATTTTTAGGTTTGAACAACCCTTGCCAGCCATTAGCTATGGATTGATTAATTATTTCCTCAGGAGAATAACCCCCTTCGAGACATTCCAGTAAAAACTTAACCTGTAACTCAAAGGTCTTTTTAGTTTTGATAGGTTTTTTAATTTCATTCCTGTAATCAATCCAGTTGAACCAAATTTCACGATCCAACCAATCAGGGATAGATTCCTTCTTCGCATCAAATCCCTTTTTCTTTGGTTCATTGTTTGTTTCTAGTGACTGATTCTGTGACCCGTTTTTGGGTACATTCAAAGACCCGTTTTTGGGTACATTCAAAGACCCGTTTTTGGGTACATTCAAAGACCCGTTTTTGGGTACATTCCCACTTTTGGGATCATCACGTTTTTGGGTACATTCAGGCTCAATGTTTAAACGTAGAACTCTTACTCTTTTTGTTGGCCCTTTCCTTTCGCCTGTATCTGATATCAGACCATCTTCAATCATTAGGTTTATCCATTTACCAATAGTCTTTTTATCTAAACCTGTATCCTTTACTAACCGCTGTATACTTGGATAACAGCAGTGATACTCATCAGCTCTATCAGCTAAAGATAAGATCAGTATTTTTTGAGGAGCTTTTAAGTCTAGGCTCCATGCCCAATCAGTAGCTATTCTGCTCATAATTAATCTCCTCAAAATAAAATGAATGACTTGGTAATTGAATTGACACACCTAATCGACAAAGGTCTCTCCATTGTGAGACGTTGATAACACCGGAGAACTTAGATTTTTTTATCATTAAGTGAATTCTGTAATCCTCTAAGCTTTTTGCTCCCTTAGTTGAATTACAGCTCTGACAGGATGGGTTTAAATTCTTTATATTGTTTTTACCGCCTAACTTTTTTGGTACAACATGATCTATATGCATTTCATTGATTGAGAGATGTGTTCCACAGTAAGCACATTTACAGCCATACTTTCCGTGAGTAATTTCCTTTTTATTTATCCCTATTCCCTTACTCATGCTGCCTCCAATTGCTCTCTAGCCAGCAACCCAGCGATCCACTGAATTCCTTTAGGTGTGAATTTAACTTGTGTGTAAGCGTGACCGTTGATTTGATTCTCACCTGTTTTTACATCAAAACGCCCTGCTTCAAGGTGTTCTGAGTAAGGTGTTAATTTACCAGCCAGTTTGTACATAATTCGTTTTGAAAGTAGAAACTCTCTAAAGAAGTTCTCTTTCACTTTTAACAGTTTGCTTGTCTCTCTAAAACCCAGTAATCCAGTAGCTTGAACATAGCGATCAACAAATTCAGCCTTAGGCGCTGCGATTGCTAATTTCTGTTCTGCGATTTGTTTTTGCTCTGCCAAGTCAGCAGCGAGTCGTAAAGCTTCTGGCAGCGTTTGAGGTATGAGGGATTTTTGAGATTCAAGTTCTTGCCAGCGTTTAATGATTGCCATTCTTAACTTGATGCTGTAACCAGAAATCAAACATAGGCATTCTTCTTTGTTAAGCAGAAGCATTTGCTGTGTTCTATTTTTAGTGTCTATGTAATCTCCTAACTTTTCAGGAGATTGAATTTCAACCAACATCTTACGGATATCAGCCATCACATTGTCGTGTCTCTTGCCTGTAAGGTCTGCAATTTCACGACTACTCATGGTTAATTCACCACTGTTTACTAAAGTAGTTATTTGATTCATAATTACCTCATTGGGTTGTTGTTAAATTAAGTCCATTTGTTGAGAAGCCTCAGTTACCGCTGAGGTTTTTCTTTTAATCTTCCCCTTCCCTTCAAGCATCTGAATTAATCTCTCTGCGTAATCACCTTCAATGACAACCTTTGTTGGTTTCTCACTAATAGCGACTGAATCAGGTGGCAATCCAAGCTCTGTTATTGCTTTGCAAGCAAGCTCAAATATTCGATTTTTATCACGACTCGAAGTTGATGGATGAACGCCTAGCATTTTTGCCAGCCCGTTATTTCCGACTGAATACATTTGTTTTAGATAGAAGCTCATCAATTCATTTGACGAACATTCAACTTTGATAGTTTTTGATAGTTCCATTTGTTAAATTCCTTCTTAGATTACTTCCCATATTGGGAACAGCAGTAATGATCCATGGCTCATTCCATATGAGCGGATTGTTGATAATAGTTTGCCGATTGAAGTCAAAAGGCATGGCGTGAATTTTTAAAGAGCGGGTAAAGCTAAGCAACTTTTGGTGGAAATAAATCATCAATAGTGACTTTCACACCTTTTTGATTAAAGAAAACAACGAGCTTTCTACAAACGTCTAAGTCAGCTTTACGTCTACCATTTTCGTAATGGCTGACATTTCCTTTTGTACATCCAAGCTCTTTGGCTAAGTCGTTTTGGGTGATTCCCAATTTTTTTCTGTATCGACTTAAATTGTTCATTAGAACCTCCTTATTGCAATTAGGTTAGTATACATAAAGTATCCGATAACTCAACATTAAAGTATACATTTTGTGTGTCCACATATATGTATACATAACGTATAATCTTGGTATGAAAATGAAATGGTACGAACTAGCCAAATCCTTGATGAAGGACAAAGGCATTACTTATGATGATTTAGCTGAGCGCTTTTCGGTTTCGAAGGGTGCTGTTGGCCATTGGATGACAGGAAAGAGAGAACCATCTCTGCATGATATAGCGGGAATACTGGCATTTGTTGGTGTAAATAACGCAGTTATTAATTCAGATGGCTCGATTAGTATCGAAAAAGAAGATATTAGTCATCAGCCGCCAACATATGAATACCCTCTCTTCACTAAGGTACAGGCTGGCGCTTTCTCAACAGAATTTAACTCATATACTCAGAAAGATGCTGTGTCGTGGATACCGACAGCGAAGAAAGCCAGTGAGCGTTCTTTCTGGTTAGAAGTTGAAGGTCAATCAATGACAGCACCACCAGGAGGTAAACCAAGTTTTCCAGAAGGAATGCTTATCTTGGTTGATCCTGAGGAAGAGGTGGAGTTCGGAGACTTCTGTGTTGCTCGTCTACTGAATGATGAGTTCACATTCAAGCGATTGATTAGAGAAGGTGGAGTTGAGTATCTAGAGCCATTAAACCCACGCTATGACCTGATCCCTATTAACGGGAACTGCACAATCATAGGTAAGGTAATCAAGTCACAATGGCCTGACGACACGTTTTAGGGTGTGGACATTAAGGTAAAAATATTTTCTTCGCCTTATCAACAGGTTTTGATAAATCGATCATAAATAAGGGAAATACATCTTAATTTTTATATTCACATAGTGTAAATTATCGCTCCACTAAGAAAAGTTATTCACAGTTTTTCCAGTGAATCACTTGTAAAAGTGAGCTAGAACCATTATATATAGTGTATGAACAATTTTTAAGCTTAGTTCTATTTCACCTTTGCTTGTGGTTTAAATGTAAATTTACAAATGCAAGAATTTAATATGACTGAAATTGAACAGGCTCGATTTGAAAAAATAGTTAATATTGTTAGAAATACACTAAACGATTTAACTGAATTATTTGTAGAATTTGGTATTGATGGAATGCATGAGTTAACAGATCCATCAATTGAGCAACTGAAAAAATTAGTTTCTCAAATGAATGGATATGCGAATGCATACGAAAAACATCTTTTATCTTCCGATGATGAAAATGCAATTTCAGCCAGAATGCTCCTACAAAATGTAAAACAAGGTTTGTTATACGCTGAATCCTTGCTGATTGGTGTTGAGAAATTCAATATCGATGCTTGCAATAAAGCGCATGATGATATCAGAAAAAATACATTGATAACCCCAATGTGGAACAATCCTGAATAACTTAAATGAGGTAAGCCACTGCATCAATCAAGATGTGATGGAATGATGAGGAACATACTATGACACAATTAAACAAATTATATGCCAGTGCATTAAAGCTTGAAAAAATTATGAGCGAAATCAAAGAACGTGCAGCTACTAAACGTAGTAAAAAAGTTGCGTAATAACTGGTAGACCCATAGATTTATAAAAAGCCCTCCCCGCGAGGGCTTTTTTGTGCCCTCTCCCCTCCAAAGAAGTGATCTGCATTCCAATCTGAGATTTATTTGAAAATAAATTATCTGAAAATACAGATAGTTGACTTTTATTTATCTCAAATGTCTACATTTAGTATTTACATGCGTCTACTTATCGTATACATTTAATCACATCAAAGGCAAGCAACATGAAATACAGCCTAATGTTCTTTAACAATTTGGATATCACACTTGGCGTTGAGCGGAGAGATCTGCATAACTCAGCTCCTCGACAATCTCCAGCCTTCAAGGGGGCATGGCATTCTCGGGCAAGCGGCGGACAAGGTCAGGTGTTTAATACTAATTATAGGTCATTCAATGAGTGACCTATGGTGAGTAAAAGAATAACGGAGGATATGTGGAAATTTACTATCAACCACCAAAGAAATTTAAAGGCAATCCAACACCAGTTAGCGTTAAGAAAGTTAACAGCAACTCATTCAAAGCGCGCCAGTACGCTAGATATGCATCTTTCAGAGCTAACAAACTGAAAGAAGAAGAGATTGCTAAAGCTAACTCAGTGAAAGAGAAGAAAGAACGCCCTGTTCTCTCTCTCAAACCAACAAAGCATTATCCAAGTGGAGACAACTGTTGCTTACCTAATGTAGCAGTATTTTCAGGAGTTAAAACAAAACAGCCGAGCAGTGAGTTCGGGGTTACGGCGAGATAAAGCCCACGGATGGGCTTAGTGTTGATTACTCAGGAATTGATGAAATAACAGAGTCTAATTCTCCACCCTCAAATGAGGAAGACCAACCACAGGATTCGCAATGAAACGGAAAATCATTAAAGTAGGAACCGACAGATTTAAGACAGTTGGGACAATACACAGCCCGAATGTAGCCGCCAGAGGGATTTTTTCTAAAGGTCGCTCCCATATGCTGGATAAATTGATCCTTTTCCCTATAACTCGCTACTTCCTTCTCAAGTTCGCTGTTCTTTATTTTAAGCTCGGCAAGTTCTTTCTCGGTGGCTTCGTTGGCTTTTTGAATTACTTCAATCTGCTCGTAGATGAAAGTGATTCTCTCTCTAAGTACCTCATTAGTTTGAACAGTAGAAAGAGCACCAAGGGCATTTTTAATCGAAGAAATAAATAAACCTACATCCATTAATTCAATCCTTTTAATTATGTTGGGGCGATTGAGCGGCATGAACTCAAGGGCATGAGCGCGTCCACTGCGAGAGTGTGGATTATCAATAGGTTGGTGAGTTGATTAATAGATAGGAGATAGAGATGGAAATTGAAGTAAATACAAAAGCGAAGGTTGACATTAAAACGCTAAGAACCTGCATTAAAGTTTCTGATAGCTTCAACTGTGACATTCTTGATGCTAACGGGAATAAAGTAGAAAACTATAGCTACTATGTTCCTAACTTTTTCCCCGGTGACCACTACGGTGATTATCTGATGTTAGACATCGACATTGAAACAGGGAAGATAACAAACTGGAAAAAACCAACGCCCGAAGAATTACAGGAAATGCTTTATCCAGAAGGCGACTAGCATCGTGTTTAGTTAATAACGGAGGGAGTATGACATGCCAATGTTTAAAGTAACTTGCAAATGGAATGGTAAGCCTTGGGAAAAAGATATTGAAGCAGAGGATGAAGGCGATTGTGCAGAGCACATTTATCTATGGGCAGTAATTGGAGCTAAGGCAAACATCACGGAATTAGATATCAAAGAAATACCTCAGCAGTAACCCACCGCACCAACACCAGAGAAACCAAATAACAATCGCTATCAATCGATAAGTGAGGGTTTCGCACATCCAGAGGTAAGCATGAATATTGATAAATACAAATTACGTGTAGCCCAAAGCAAAGCTGGAATTGCCCGTTATCTCAAGGATGAGAACGGATGGAGCGAAGCAAACGAAACATTAAAAAAAGCATACGGAGTACAGAATGAACGCAAAACAGAAGCACGTAAAGCATCAGATATTCGCACTATTACGAGAGTCTGAACTAACTGATGATCAATTAGATGATTTGGTTTTCGAATGGAAAATGGGCATCAGCAAAGAAAAGACCCGCCTGATTCAAAACGAAATTAACACACGCAAGGAGCGCGCGTTTATCTAAGGGGGTTTTATGTTAACCAACGCATACGGACTCAGAAACGACTGGCACGAACGCCAAATGGAACGAGAGGCGTTTGTTAATTCTCAGGAAGAGAAAATATCAGTTGATGAGGTTATGGATAGCCTACCAGAAGAACTACTGTGCATGGATTTAGCAAGGAAGTTAAACCCGGTATTTGAAATTAGCCCTCAGGCGCTGGATGCGGTTTTAAATGGAATTAAAACAGCGATTCAGATTGGTATAGATAAGGAGGTTTTAGGATGAAACCCGGTATCTATTATGACATTTCAAATGAGGACTATCACCATGGATTAGGGATCAGTAAATCTCAGTTGGATTTAATAAGCGAAATGCCGGCCGAATATATTTGGAGCAAGAAAGCCCCTGTTGATGAAGAAAAAATAAAGGTATTGGATTTCGGGACTGCTATCCATTGTCTTTTGCTAGAACCAGATGAATACAGTAAGCGATACAAGATAGGCCCTGATGTAAATCGTAGAACAAACGCAGGGAAGCAAGAGGAAAAGGAATTTCTCGAAATGTGTGAAAAAGAAGGTATCACACCAATTACTCATGACGATAACAGGAAGTTGATGCTCATGAGAGATAGTGCAATAGCACACCCTATCGCAAGATGGTGCTTAGAAGCTAATGGAGTAGCTGAAAGTAGCATTTATTGGAATGATGAAGATACGGATATTCTTTGTCGTTGTAGACCAGATAAGCTCATTCAAGATCACCATTGGATTGTTGATGTAAAAAGTTCCGCTGACATTCAACGATTTGACCGCTCTATGTACGAATATCGTTACCACGTACAGGACTCTTTTTATTCTGATGGATATAAATCATTAACAGGCGAATCCCCTGTCTTTGTCTTCCTCGTTGTAAGCACGACTATCGACTGTGGTAGATACCCCGTTAGAGTTTTCAATTTAGACCAACAAGCGAAAGATATTGGTCGAACAACCTACAAACAAAATTTAAGAACGTATGCAGAATGCCTAAAAACGGACGAATGGGCAGGCATACGCACATTATCACTGCCCTACTGGGCTAAGGAATTAAGGAATGAGTAACCCACCATTAGCTCAAGCTGACTTACAAAAAACACAAGGTACAGAGGTAAGGGAAAAAACCAAAGATCAAATGCTGGTTGAGTTTATTAACAAGCCAAATATGAAAGCACAATTAGCAGCTGCACTTCCTCGTCACATGGCACCGGATAGAATGATCCGCATTGTGACAACGGAAATTAGAAAAACGCCAGAATTAGCCAATTGTGATATGCAAAGTTTTGTTGGTGCTGTGGTTCAATGCTCGCAGTTAGGATTAGAGCCTGGTAACGCACTGGGGCATGCATACATACTACCTTTCGAGAAAAAAAGAAAACAAGGTAATCAGTGGGTAACTGTCAGGACTGATGCGCAGTTAATTATCGGCTACCGAGGAATGATTGATCTTGCTCGTCGCTCAGGTCAGATAGTAAGTATTTCGGCAAGAACAGTAAGACAAGGTGATAGTTTCCACTTTGAGTACGGGTTGAATGAAAACTTAACGCACGTACCGGGTGAAAATGAGGACTCACCAATTACTCACGTTTACGCTGTCGCAAGGTTGAAAGATGGCGGTGTTCAGTTTGAGGTCATGACGCATAACCAAATTGAGAAAGTAAGGACGTCAAGCAAGGCAGGACAAAATGGTCCTTGGGTTTCTCATTGGGAAGAAATGGCGAAGAAAACAGTTATTCGCCGTCTTTTTAAATACCTACCTGTTTCTATTGAAATGCAAAAAGCAGTCATTCTTGATGAAAAAGCAGAGGCTAATGTCGATCAGGAAAACTCATCTGTATTTGAAGGTGAGTTTGAAGAAGTAGGTCAAGGTGCCTAACCGCCCGTTTAACCAAAGGATATAACCATGCCTGTAACTACTAAGGTGGTGAAAGTCTATTACTCGCCAGCTAGGAATAGGCGATATTTCAGCAAGGAAGCTGCGATTAAAGCTGAAGCCAAAGCGAGAATATTCAAGAAATACCCATCTGAAAAACCAGAATCCGACACTGGATATGCTGGCTACAACATTTGGGATGATAGACCTGAATTCTATCAACGAGCATTGCGTTTTCTTTCCTACCTAATAAAGAAAAACATCAATTAACCACGGACTCAGTGCAAGGATGCAAACAGGAGATAGATATGACAGATAAACTCAAAGAAGAAATTAACGCACTTCAAGGCAGAGCTGCAATGGCAAATATTGATGTATGCATCATGGTAAGGCTCTCCTTAACTATTCAAATTGCATCCTTTTTAATCGAGAAAGGAAAAACAATTGAAGCTAAGGACTGGCTACTTGGCGCGTTAGAGTGGGGAACTGATGTAAACATCTTTGATGACCTAGATGATAGTGACGGGAATTCAGAAGATATTCAAGCTTGGTTCGATAAGTTCGATAAGCGAATGGAGGGCGAAATTAGTTTAGATGAGGCATTTAAATTAATTCGTTCGCGTTACCCTGAAATCGAAAAGCTACGGACAGCTTAATTTAACTCGCAGGGATGCAATGAAGAGGAATGAATATGAAAGAGCGTGGAATTATTTTTAATGCTGAAATGGTTCGTGCCATTCTCGATGGGCGTAAAACTCAAACTCGTAGAGTAATGAACAACCAGCCTTGCACACTATCAGGAGAAACTATTTCCGTACAACAGGATGATTTTAATTTCAGATGGGCTGGCGATTTACATAACGATACCAGCGGTTGGTTTCCTTGTCCTCTTGGCAAGGTTGGTGATCGCCTTTGGGTTCGTGAAACATTTAAAACAGGGGTATGCACGGAATCAACAATTGCATATAAAGCTACACATAAACCATCTGATTTAGAGGAAGGATGGTATGAAGAAATTAAGTGGACTCCATCTATACACATGCCTCGTAGATATTCGCGCATTACGTTAGAAATTACTAATGTTCGCGTAGAGCGACTGCAGGATATAAGTGAACAAGATGCTATTGCTGAAGGTATCACCAATATTTCGGTATTGTCCAAGTATATTTTTTCAAAGTTGTGGGAATCAATTTATGGTTTTGACAGTTGGTCATCTAATCCGTGGGCGTGGGTTATTGAGTTTAGAAAGGTGGAGTGATGGATAAATCAAGACAGCAGTTTGAAGAATGGTCTGACGGAAAGGATTTATACGATATTTCTCCGTTTGATATATGGCAAGCATCACGCGAGAGTTTGGAGGTCGAGCTACCATATAAATTCCAACCAAGCTTTTACTCATATGAAGATGGGGTAAATACAGGCTTTGACGTATGCGCGGATATATTAATCAGCAATGGAGTGAAAATAAAAAATGAATGATAAATATAAGGCAGAAATAATTAACGGCAAACCAGTTATTTTATTAAATGGAAATATGATTGAAAAAGGATTTATTTCAATTGTAGATGCGGAAAAAAGAGCTAATAGCTTAAACTCTAAATTCAAAGTAGCCCACACATATAAAACTAAATAACCATGCAAATAATCGGATATGTATTACTCATGCTAATACAGGGTTCTGCTGTACCTGTAACGGAAGATATATACACGCAATCGGAATGCAATAAACGTGCTGAATATTTAATGTCAGTGAAGAATATTGAGGTTGTTTGTGGAGAGGTATGGAATGAAAGATAAATATTATGCTGGACTAGAAAATTACAAAGATTGCATTGAAATTGAACCTACAACAAAGGATTGTTTTATTTTAAATACTCCATCTTGGAATATGGACGTTACAAAACAAGACTTAATTGATATCAGAAATACTATTAATGAAATATTAGAGGCTGATAATGAATAAATACACCGAACTATCTGACTTCGAGATTAATAAAAAGGTTGCTAGTCATTATTTGCCATGTGATTACAATCTCAACGAACATGCAAAAACGGTAGAGTTAATTGGATTTTTAGGTGATACCGATGAGTACAATGTGTATGGCACATTCGACCCCTGCAATAACCCATCTGACGCAATGCCGATTATTAAAGATAACCTCATATCTATAACTCATGATGGAATAGCGTGGGATGTTAGTTGCGCTAAATACCCAGAGTTAAGCGTGTGGAATGGATTGGAAAATTACAATGATAATTTTTATCGCAAGGCTATGGAATTATTTCTATTAATCAAGGATGCGGAGAATGAGAATAACAACAACAGTTAAAAATAAAGATGATGTTGAATTAATTGCATACTCACATTGGTGCTTATCTAATTTCATTGACCTTAAATATAAAGAATGTGCTTATTCTCTTAATGATATGCAAGTATGGATAGTTAGAAAGAAAAACGGGAATATATCGGTTAAAGGATATAGGGTTTAATAATTAATATCGGCAATAGAATATTAAATGAATGGAAAATAGCATAGGTGAATTATGAGATTAATAATTCTCGGTGAAGTCACACCCATAGAAAGGATTGCTATTAATGAGGCACTGAAAGCCCATAAAAAGAAATATAATAGAACAGGAATAATCGTTAGCCACAAAATAAAGATAGGAAAGAATATCTACCCAGTCGAAATAGAAAACTGTCGTAAATCATATATGGTCACTTTGCGTAATAAAAGGCAAAGGCTATGAATGCACAAGCAATGGAAAACGCGCGACGACAAATAGCAAAGGAATGCTTAATCGAACTAAGAAGCCATGGAATACCAAACGACAAACTAACCACTCAGATCCTCGATAAATACACACCGAAGTTTAAACCATTAAATCACACAAAGTACAATACCAAAGATGTTATGTGCCAATACATCAGAAATCTGCAAAAGGAAGAGAAGAATGGAAGGAATAACCATACCTAGAAAAGAAGCTGCGGAATTTATTGGTATATCAGAAGATACCCTTTCTCGTTGGTGCAAGCTAGGATTGATTGCATACACAAGAAAGGATCCATCAAAGAAAAACTCACCATATCTATTTACGAGAGCTGCGTGTATTGCGGCAGCTAATAAATCAATTCACAATATACCAGTGAACGCTGGTGAGACACGAGAGGGAAAGTCATGTCTTTATTCAGAAGAGGTAAAATATGGTACGGAAACTACACGACGCCAAGCGGTAAAAGAATCAAGGAATCTCTTGGCACAGAGGACAAGAAGCTCGCGCAGGAGTTGCACGACACAAGAAAGGTCGAGTTATGGCGCATAGAACGTCTTGGTGACTTCCCTGATGTTACTTTCGAAGAGGCTATAGTTCGATGGATTGAAGAGAAAGCGGACAAAAAATCACTGGATGACGATAAAGGTCGGCTTTCTTTTTGGTTAGATCACTTTGAAGGATACCGACTTAAGGATATTACAGAAGCAAAAATATATTCCGTTATCAATAAGATGGTAAACAGAAAAGCAAGGGAGCGATGGGAAAAACAAGTTGGATCAGCAAAAAGAAAGGGAAAGGAAATTCCTGCATTTACTGATATTCCTGTCAGCAATGCCACCAAGGCAAAGCATCTCGCCATCATGAAATCTCTGTTAAGAGCTGCTGAACGTGACTGGAAATGGTTAGAAAAATCTCCAGTTATCAAAGTTCCAACAATCAGAGAAAAGCGGGTTCGGTGGTTAGAGCATCATGAAGCTAAAAGACTGATTCAAGAATGCCCTGAACCACTGAAATCCGTAGTTACATTTGCATTAGCCACTGGATTAAGGCGATCAAATATTATCAATTTAGAGTGGAGTCAAATTGATATGCAAAGGAAAGTTGCATGGATAAACCCAGAGGATAGCAAATCAGGCCAAGCAATTGGTGTTGCTTTAAATGACACTGCTTGTCAGGTTCTTAAGGAGCAAATAGGAAACCATCACAAATGGGTATTTGTTCATACTGAATCAAAGAAGAGACAAGACGGAACATTAACGCCAAGCGTTAGGAAAATGCGAGTTGATTCTAACACGGCATGGAGGGCAGCGTTAAAAAGAGCAGGAATAGAAAACTTCCGCTTTCATGATCTGCGCCACACGTGGGCGAGTTGGTTAATTCAGTCCGGAGTTCCGCTTTCAGTATTGCAAGAAATGGGCGGATGGGAATCAGTTGATATGGTTAGAAGGTATGCACACCTAGCTCCCAATCATTTAACTGAACATGCAAAGCAAATAGACAGTATTTTTGGCACTTGCGTCCCAAATCCGTCCCACTTGAGAAAAGTAGAGAATCTAAAATGAATGTAAGCGTTTGATTTTAAATGGTACGCCCTACAGGATTCGAACCTGTGACCTACGGCTTAGAAGGCCGTTGCTCTATCCAACTGAGCTAAGGGCGCCTAGAGGAACTTAGACGTCAGCAATCACTGCTGATAACGGGTGTGAATTATACGTTCAACATTCTGAGAGTCAACGCTTTTTCAACGATATCAAACTATATGGTCAAAATATGGCAAGTATTCGACTGACAGATTGCTCTTGATCTGACAAAATAGACCAATACCGTAATTGAATAATTTGGATGTATAGATGTCAGCAAGAATTATAGATGGGAAATCGATTGCGCAGACCATCAGAAGTGAAGTTGCAGAAAAAGTAAAACAACGTATTAATACAGGAAAACGAGCGCCTGGTTTAGCTGTTATTTTAGTGGGTGATAACCCAGCATCACAGATTTATGTTGGAAGTAAACGTCGCGCTTGTGAAGAAGTAGGCTTTATTTCTCACTCCTATGATTTACCAGATACTACCAGTGAAGCTGATTTATTAAATCTTATCGACCAGCTTAATGCAGACAACACCATCGATGGTATCCTCGTTCAGCTCCCTTTACCTGCCGGAATTGATAATGTTAAGGTTTTAGAACGCATTCATCCTGATAAGGATGTGGATGGCTTTCACCCTTACAATATCGGTCGCCTATGCCAGCGAGCACCTAAATTACGCCCTTGCACACCTCGTGGTATTGTCACACTACTAGAGCGTTGTAATATTCCTATGAATGGCTTAAATGCCGTTATTATTGGTGCATCAAATATTGTTGGTCGCCCGATGAGCTTAGAACTATTACTTGCGGGTTGTACAACAACGGTTACTCACCGTTTTACTAAAGATCTGCGCTTTCATGTTGAGCACGCGGATTTAGTTGTTGTGGCGGTAGGTAAGCCTAACTTTATTCCTGGTGAGTGGATTAAACCGGGTGCAATCGTGATTGATGTCGGTATAAACCGTCTTGAAAGTGGTAAAGTTGTCGGGGATGTTGATTTTGAGGCAGCATCTCAACGTGCGGGCTGGATTTCTCCTGTCCCTGGTGGTGTAGGTCCAATGACAGTAGCCACACTTATTCAAAATACTTTGCAAGCATGCGAAGAGTATCACGACCCTGAAACAGGAAATAATTAATCGATGGAAACATTTCAATTAGATGGGCATGACTATGTCGAGCTTTGTGATTTATTAAAACTTCAAGGTTGGACTGAAAGCGGAGCTTCTGCTAAAAGTGTCATTGCTGAAGGTTTAGTGAGTGTTGACGGCGAAGTTGAAACCCGTAAACGCTGTAAAATTGTTGCAGGAAAAGTGGTCACCTTTGGTGAGTTTTCCGTTAGCGTCAGCAAATAATCAGCAAATTAATTAATATTGAAAAAGCGTCGCTATCTTAGCCTCGCTTTTTTCTTTTTAATCCTTTTTTGCCTTTAATTCGCATTTTCTCCCTCTTTTTTCTTATTTAGTCATATTCCAAAAAGAAAAATCAATATAACCAATTGAATTAAAATAAAATAATAAAATTTAATTTAATTTATTTAAATTTAGATCATCATTTTTAAGCCGATCTATGGTTATAATCTCCTTTCGCAGTTCAGCAAATTGTACATTTTATAAAAAAACAGATAAAAAGAAATGCTATAAGTTATTATTTTATATATGGATAACACTTTTTAACCATTACTGTAAAACTTCAGCAACAACCCTTTTTATTGATATTTTTATCCGTTTATTCATGTTTAAATGCCCTTAAATGTGATTTAGATCTAATTTATTTCTACTTTCATTAGGCAAAAGAACATTGTTTGTACTAAATTACAGGTTATAATTTGAAACGATTCAGCCTAACAGCACTATTTTAGTTGTTATTTTGTGATATTTAAGTCTTTCTTGCCCTTTATCTAACAGGAGATTTTATGCTCGACTTACCCACTCAAGGTATCTCTGTCTTTGCTAAATTACAGCAAAAACCGATGCCTGTTCTTTTATTTAAGGTAAGGAACTAGCATGAAACGCAGAGTAGCAACCATCACACTTAACCCTGCATATGATCTTGTTGGTTTAAGTAATCCCATTGAACTTGGTGAAGTTAATCGTGTTAAAACGGCTGGCTTCCATGCTGCTGGTAAAGGCATCAATGTGGCTAAGGTTTTAAAAAGCCTTGGCGTTGATGTTACTGTTGGCGGTTTTTTAGGCAAAGAAAACCAAGATGGATTCCAAAAAGAGTTCAGTGACTCCGGTATCGCTAACCGTTTTCAAATGGTTGAAGGCCGTACTCGTATTAATGTCAAACTCACAGAGCCTAATGGCAAAGTGACTGACTTCAATTTTTCAGGTTTTGAAATCACAAAACAAGACTGGACTCGCTTTGTTAACGACACGCTAAGTTGGGCGGGTCAATTTGATATGATTTGTGTCAGCGGTAGTGTTCCCCCGAGTGTTGATCTCAATGATTTCACTGCGTGGATGACACGCTTACGTCGCGAATGTATGTGCTTGATCTTCGACAGTAGCAGAGATGCTTTTGTCGCAGGATTAAAAGCCTCTCCTTGGTTAGTTAAACCTAATCATCATGAATTAGAGATTTGGGCAGGCAGACCTTTACCTGAACTTTCTGATGTTGTACAAGCGGCACAAACATTACGTCAGCAAGGTATTGCCCATGTTGTTATTTCATTAGGTGAACAAGGTGCTATGTGGGTAAATGCATCAGGTGCATGGATGGCAAAACCACCTAAATGTGATGTTGTAAGTACAGTTGGTGCTGGAGATTCAATGGTGGGTGGTTTAATTTATGGTTTAATGATGCGACAAACCAGTGAGCACACCTTACGTCTAGCTACTGCTGTTTCTGCGCTTGCTGTAAGCCAAACCAATGTTGGTATTCACGATCGTGAACAATTAGCAAAAATGATGGCAGAAGTAGAATTAACTCCTCTAAAATTATAAGTAATAACATTCGGTGGTAAGTTGAATAATATTAAGTAGAATTACCACTGCCTTCATTAAATATATTAACGCTATGTTATAAAGCTCTAAAATAGAATCTCTTAAATTGATTAATATTTATTTATTATTAAATCAAACTTTATTTTTTCTATTTATTCGATAAACTTCACTTTAATAAAATTTGATAAAGATATTCTAAAGCCAATAAAAACTTATTTCTGTTTTTAGGAGAAGTTATGGAAAGGCCCATAGTACTTTTATGGATCCAAGTTATTTCGGTATTATTTTTAGGTGTAAGTTTATTTATATTAGTTGCCGGGGCACCAATTTATTTATTAGCAATGGCAATGGGTGGCGGCCAAACAATGCTAGTGGGTTTTTTCATCATGCTGTGTCTAATTATAACAATGATAATGCAAGTTACAGCATGGATAAAACTAGCTAGAAATAGTAGAAATGCTTACTCTTTTTTGAAAATTTCATGGGTATGTTTATCTATTTCGCTCTTTTTTATGCTTAGTATTTCGATGTCATTAACAAATATGTCAGAGATTGGCTTTGTTGTTTTTTCTATTATCGTTATCTTAACACATCGGCTTTTTTTCTCTGAAAATGTGATTTCTTATTTTGAAGATAAACAAAAAGATAACGAAAGAAAAACTAGTATTATTAGTCAATAAATTAATCATCAGACAAAAAATATCGGATATTAAATATCCGATATTTTTATATTAAACATGTATTAAGTGTAACTACTCAATCATTGTATTAATTATTACGACGCCAAACTGTTCCTTGAGGACCATCTTCTAAAACAATCCCCATCGCTGTTAATGCGTCACGAGCAACATCAGCAGCAGCCCAATCTTTATTTTTACGAGCATCATTACGCTGTTGAATTAACGATTCAATTTTTTCAACTTCACCAGCATCATCTGCTTTAGCGCCACTTTGTAAGAAGAATTCAGGCTCTTGCTCTAATAAACCTAATACCTTAGCAAGTTTACGTAATACCGCGGCTAAGCCATTCGCTGCATTCATATCAACTGATTTTAGGCGATTCACTTCACGAGCTAAATCAAACAAAACTGAATAAGCTTCTGGTGTATTAAAATCATCGTTCATTGCGTCAATAAATTGTGCTTCAAACGTTTCACCACCCACAGGTTGTGCATCTGCATCAGTGCCACGTAATGAAGTATAGAGGCGTTCTAATGCAGTACGAGCCTGTTTTAAGTTTTCTTCAGTGTAGTTAAGTTGACTACGATAATGGCCTGATAATAAGAAATAACGCACTGTTTCAGCATCGTAATAAGCCAATACATCACGAATAGTAAAAAAGTTATTAAGTGATTTAGACATTTTTTCTTTGTCTACCATCACCATACCAGAATGCATCCAGTAATTAACGTAAGGGCCATCATGGGCACAAGTTGATTGTGCTATCTCATTTTCGTGATGAGGGAACATTAAGTCTGAACCACCACCATGAATATCAAAATGATGTCCTAATTCTTTACCATTCATCGCAGAACATTCGATATGCCAACCCGGGCGGCCTTCTCCCCATGGAGACTCCCAGCTTGGTTCACCCGGTTTAGACATTTTCCATAAGACGAAATCCATTGGATTGCGTTTTACGTTAGCCACTTCAACACGAGCACCGGCTTGTAGTTTCTCTAAATCTTGGCGAGAAAGTAAACCATAATCAGGATCAGTATCAATCGCAAACATCACATCGCCATTGTCGGCAACGTAAGCATGTCCACGTTTAATTAACGCTTCTGTTAATTCTATAATTTCAGCAATATGGTGTGTTGCACGCGGCTCTGAATCAGGGCGAGCAATATTTAATGCATCAAAATCTTTATGCATTTCAGCTAACATACGAGTCGTTAATTGCTCACATGTTTCATTATTTTCAATCGCACGTTTGATGATTTTATCATCCACATCCGTTACGTTACGAACATAGTTAACATCGTATCCTAAGTAACGCAGATAACGGGTTATGGCGTCAAAAGCCACAAATGTACGTCCATGACCAATATGGCATAAGTCATAAATAGTGATGCCACACACGTACATACCTATTTTTCCTGCATGGATAGGTTTAAATTCTTCTTTTTGGCGAGTGAGAGTATTAAAAATCTTTAGCATCAGTGGACGTTCCCGTTTTCAACTGTACGTGTTTATTACGTTTTTATATAAAAGAAAATAACAATTACTATAACATGAATGTTTATTAGGATATTGGATCTTGAAGACAAAGCAAACTCAAGATTAGTACCTTTATCTTACTCCGCTTAACACTTATTTTCACTGTTCAATCGTTGATAGTGAACAATCAAACTTCTGTTATGTGGCTAAATTTTAGCGAAAAGTGTTTTTTTCTCTATTACTGATTTATTTAGCAAGAAAAATCAGAACGAGAAAAAGATGCATACTGACTAAATTAGGCAACTGTGATATAAAAACGGGACTGTTGTTTATGCCCAAATCTGGGTAAAGCTAAAATTATATTAGGATCTGAATATGGTTACTTTTCATACCAATTACGGCGATATCGTGATTAATACATTTGCAGACAAAGCACCTGCAACCGTAGAAAATTTTTTAGACTACTGTAAAGAAGGATTCTACGATAACACTATTTTCCACCGTGTCATCAATGGTTTTATGATCCAAGGTGGTGGCTTTGAACCAGGTATGAACCAAAAAGCGACCAAAGCGCCTGTAAGAAACGAAGCAAACAATGGCCTAGCAAACAACCGCGGTACATTAGCAATGGCTCGTACGAACGATCCACATTCTGCTACTGCTCAATTCTTTATCAACGTTGCAGACAACGATTTCTTAAACTTCCGTGCTGAAAACGCAAATGGTTGGGGATATTGTGTCTTTGCTGAAGTTGTTGAAGGCATGGACGTTGTTGATAAAATTAAAGCTGTTTCCACAGGTCGTAGCGGTTTCCACCAAGATGTTCCTCGTGAAGATATCGTCATTAAAAGTGTAACGGTTAGCGAATAAGCCTCACTTTTTATGTGTACGCTTTTTATTGCAGACCTGCATTTAAGTGAACATGAACCGGCAACCACTGCCGGTTTTCTTCGCTTTTTAAAAGAACAAGCTATTCATGCAAAAGCTCTTTATATCCTAGGTGATTTTTTTGATTTTTGGATAGGTGACGATGATCCTAATCCTTTGCATCAACAAATTGCTCAAGCTCTGATGACGCTAAAAAATGCAGGAGTACCTTGTTATTTTATTCATGGAAATCGTGATTTTTTAATTGGCTCTCGTTTTGCAAAAGAGAGTGGTATCACCTTACTTCCACAAGAAAAAGTACTCGAAATTGAGAAGCATCGCATCCTAATTTTGCATGGTGATACACTTTGTACAGATGATGAAGCGTATCAACGTTACCGTAAAAAAGTGCATAATAAATTTATTCAGCGCTTATTCTTACAACTGCCTCTATTTATTCGACTGCGTATCGCTGACAAAATGCGTTCACGTAGCCAGCACGAAAATCAGTATAAGTCTGATGCTATTATGGATGTTAATCCGCAGGCAGTGATTGATACTTTTAAGCATTTCAATACAGAATGGATGATCCATGGTCATACTCATCGTCCAGCAATTCATACTGTTAATATTGATGATAAAATACATTATCGTGGTGTATTAGGTGCTTGGCATACTGAAGGTTCTATGTTTAAAGTAACGGCTGAAAAAATAGAACTTATTCATTTTCCCTTCTAAGTTGTTTTGCTTATTTTCTACATAAAAAGGCTATTTTTTCTTTACGCAAACGTTTTCCTATGCGTATTAGCGTGATACTATCATGCTCAGTTTATTAGGCTATATCCGTTTATGCTTACAGGAGCAGTTAAGTAATGTCTTCTCAAGTTGGTCTAAATACCTCTTCCGCTCGTATCGCTATTGTAATGGGCTCTAAAAGTGACTGGGCAACAATGTCTCATGCCACTGATGTACTAGACGCACTACAACTTCCTTATCATGTTGAGATTGTCTCTGCACACCGTACCCCTGATAAGCTATTTAGCTTTGCAGAACAAGCCAAAAGTAATGGCTTTGATGTCATTATTGCCGGAGCAGGCGGTGCTGCCCATTTACCGGGTATGCTCGCAGCAAAAACACTCGTCCCTGTATTAGGTGTTCCTGTTCAAAGTGCAGCATTAAGCGGTGTTGATAGCCTTTACTCTATTGTACAAATGCCGAAAGGAATTCCTGTGGGAACCTTAGCGATTGGTAAAGCTGGTGCCGCCAATGCCGCTTTATTAGCCGCTCAAATTTTAGCATTACACTCCCCTACTATTTTTGAAGCACTAACAGCATGGCGTACTGCACAAACTGATGATGTCTTAAATAACCCTGATCCAAGGGAGGCACTATGAAGCCAGTTTGTGTTCTTGGAAATGGCCAACTAGGGCGAATGCTAAGACAAGCCGGTGAACCTTTAGGAATTGCAGTTTATCCAGTGGGATTAGATGCAGAACCTGAAGCAGTTCCTTATCAAAAAAGCATCATCACAGCTGAAATTGAACGCTGGCCTGAAACTGCACTCACCAAAGAATTAGAACGTCATACTAATTTTGTAAACCGTGACATTTTCCCATTGCTTGCCGATAGATTACCTCAAAAACAACTCCTTGATGAGCTAGGTTTAGCAACAGCACCTTGGCAACCATTAACATCACCAACACAATGGCCTGATATCTTCGCTCAATTGGGTGATTTTATTATTGTGAAGCGCCGTGTTGGTGGGTATGACGGTCGTGGTCAATGGCGAATTCATCCCGGTGAAGAACAACAATTACCTGCTGAAATTTATGGTGAGTGTATTGTTGAGCAAGGTATTCCTTTTTCAGGTGAAGTGTCATTAGTAGGTGCAAGAGATAGTAACGGAAATTGTGTTTTCTACCCTTTGACTCACAACCTGCATCAAGATGGCATTTTACGCATGAGTGTCGCCTTACCAACACCTGCGTCAAAACTACAACAATCAGCTGAAAAAATGCTGACCGCCATCCTTAATAAGCTCAATTATGTAGGTGTAATGGCGATGGAGTGCTTTATCGTTGGTGATAAATTACTTATTAACGAATTAGCCCCTCGAGTTCATAACAGTGGTCATTGGACACAAAATGGGGCCTCAATTAGCCAGTTTGAGTTACATCTACGTGCAATTTTAGATTTACCTATGCCAAAACCTGAAGTTTGCCAACCGGCTGTAATGGTTAATTTGATTGGTACTGATGTCAACCCTCAATGGCTTTCATTACCATTAGTTCATTTACATTGGTATGAAAAAGAAGTTCGCCCTGTCCGCAAAGTGGGTCATCTCAATCTTGTACATCGCGATAATCAACCACTGAAAGAGACGCTCAAATCCTTAAGCTTGATGCTTGATGATGCTTATCAATACCCTATCAAATGGGCTTTAGAAAAATTAAGCTAGCAGTCCGACTCATAAAGTTAGAGAATAATAGCCTTTAAACGAACAGACCTTAAATAATGAGGTCTGTTATTCGCTATTTTCTCCTGATTATTCAGGTTACTGCACCCATTTGATGGAGTCAGGATGCAAGCCACGCAACAGATTTTTGGGCCCGTTTATCAGTGGAGTATGCTGATATTATTGGGCTTTGTGTATTTTTTAGCTACCGCAACCACATTTACTTCTTTAGGCGTTGTTCTTCCTAGTATGATAAACGAGCTAGAGTGGAACTGGACTCAAGCAGGCCTTGGCTTTACGTTATTAGGATTAACCTGCGGTCTTGCAAGTTTTTTACCTACATTGCTGATCCGTAAATTAAGTGTTCGTCTTACACTTCTTATCGGATTAATCATTTTTGTCAGCGGTTTCTATTTTCTTTATGAAACATACACTATTGCACGTTATTTTCTCGGTACTGCACTGCTAGGTATTGGTTTTACGCTACTGGCTACCGTACCCGGTACTTATGTTATTTCCCGCTTATTTGAAAAACAGTCCTTTGCCTTTGGTGTTTATTTTACCATTGGTGGATTAGGTGGTGTTGCTGGGCCTTGGATCTACTTTTTAGCAACCCATTTATGGCATACATGGCGAATGCACTGGCTTATTTCAGCGATCACACTTACTGTCGTTACTCTTCTCACTATTTTATTTTTACGCGAAGGCACTAAAGAGCAAGAGCACGCAAAAAAAATTAGCCAACTTCAAACCACAAAACGTATCTATCAAACTAAAGAGATTTGGACGGCTCGTCATGCTTTAAGAACATGGCAATTTTATGTTATTGCTGCGACTTATACAGCCTTTTTATGGTGTGGGATCACGGTCAATAGTTTTGCTGTTGCACATATTATTGAAAATGGTTTTGGTGAAACCATTGCCGCAACACTATTGAGTAGTATGGCATTTATTAACGCTTTCTCGCGCCTAGCTGGTGGAGCTATTGGTGAATGGTTAGAACCTAAAAAATTACTTATCGCAAGCTTAAGTATTATTATCATTGGGTTGCTCGCACTAAGCATGGCTAATTCTTGGGTTTACCTGATCTTATTTACGGTTTGTGTCGGTATCGGTTATGGCATGACATTCTTAGCATCAAGTATTTTACTTGCTAATTATTTTGGCCGCTCTCCTTACCTTGAGCTATTTTCAGTGATGAATTTAATTTCAACACTGGCTTGTTTAGCACCTTTCTTTGCTGGAGCAATCAAAGATATTTCAGGTAGTTTTACACCTGCATTCTTGATTTTAACCATCCCTGTTTTACTGATTTTAGCGATAACACTGTTTATGAAACCACCAGTCTATCCTAAATTTCAGCATGCAAGTGAACAAGAAAAGTAACCATTAAATAAGCAAGATAGTGAGTTTCGTATTATAAGAACGCATTTTCTAAGGAGACATTAAGCTGATGAATGATGCATTAATAATAAAATACTCAATAGGTGTTGGCATAGCTTTAGCCTGTTTTGTTGGTTTTGTCGCCGTATCTTTTTTTCATGACAAAAAGAAAAAACGCCGCAGAAATATTATTATTCATATCAGCCAAGCTATCTTGCTTTGTAGTTTAGTGCTTATCTTAAGCCAATATTGTGAAATGGCCGTGGTCGATTTTAATCTCCACTTTATCTCCTTTAGGATGATTAATTTTTTCACCTATGTCGGCATTGCATTAATTTTAATGAGAAAGTTTTTCTTACTAATTAATCGATTAGAAAAAGTTCAAATTAAAAAAGGTAGTGACCCTACTTCTGCTCGTATTATTTCTCGCATATTTAAAATCACTCTATTTGTCATTATCATTTTATTGTTCGGTGAGCATTTTGGTATGAGCTTATCCGGCTTAATGACATTTGGCGGATTAGGTGGTATCGCCATTGGCATGGCAAGTAAAGATGTATTAAGTAATCTTTTCTCAGGGGTCATGCTCTATTTCGATCGTCCTTTTAATATTGGTGATTGGGTTCGATCTCCTGATCGTAATATTGAAGGAACAGTAGTTGAAATTGGATGGCGTATTACCAAAATTATCACGTTTGATCATCGACCACTTTATATTCCTAACTCAATTTTTTCCTCTATTAGTGTGGAAAACCCGGGAAGAATGACTAATCGACGTATTGAAACTGAACTCGGTTTACGTTACGAAGATTCAGATAAAATTGGCGTGATCGTTGAAGATATTCGCACCATGCTGATGCAAAATGACAAAATCGATACACAACAAACTTTGTTAGTCTATTTTAATCAATTTGCAGACTCTTCACTCAATATCATGGTGTATTGTTTTACTAAAACAACAGTATGGGCGCAGTGGCTTGAAGCTCAGCAAGAAGTCTATTTAAAGATAATTGAGATTGTGCATAAACATGGCGCTGATTTTGCTTTTCCATCTCAAACGGTCTATATCGAAAAACCTTCTCCAATTACCCAATAATACAAAATGGATAAGTTTATTTTCTCATAAACTTATCCATTCACCCACTTGCCAAAGTGGTGAATTATGCGTTTCAAATGCATAAAACCACCTAATTTATCTTTTAATTTATTTCAATCACATTCACAACCAAGTATATTGTTCGCCAATTCTTCTATTGATAAAAACGCGAGTATAATGAAAAAAATGAAGTTGGCGTGTCACCCTACTCTTTCACACTATTTTTATTGTGAACGTCCGATTGTTGATATTGTTGATGCAAATTTAACGCAAGTGTCAGCAGTAGTTTTGTCATTGTCAGATATTGAGTCTGGCGAACTATATCGCATTCATCAAACAGGCTTTCAACTCCCCGTATTTATTGCAGTTAATCTTAATGATACAGTCAGTGCTGAATTACTTAATCAAGTTTCAGGGATTGTAATTACAGATAAAAGTGCGCATCAAAAAAATAGTACGTTAATTAATGAAGCTGCGCAGCAATATGAAAAGAGTCTGACAACACCATTTTTTTCACGCTTAGT
Organism: Proteus terrae; assembly: GCF_003144325.1. Classification (GTDB taxonomy): domain Bacteria; phylum Pseudomonadota; class Gammaproteobacteria; order Enterobacterales; family Enterobacteriaceae; genus Proteus; species Proteus terrae. Next base: position 108,827 of record NZ_PENS01000002.1, on the reverse strand, counting down.
GAATTATGTTGCCGAAAAGAACGTCGCGTTTGATTGTCCCGGCCATCAAGGCGGAGAATTTTTCCGTCGTCATCCTGCAGGCGAACAGTTTTATCAATATTTTGGTGAGAATCTATTTCGCTCTGATCTCTGCAATGCTGATGTGGAAATGGGTGATTTACTTATTCATGAAGGTGCGCCTTATGATGCCCAAACTTTCGCAGCGCAAGTGTTTAATGCCGATAAAACCTATTTTGTTTTAAATGGAACATCCTCTTCTAATAAAGTTGCCTTAAATGCCTTATTGGCACCAAATGATTTAGTGCTATTTGATAGAAATAACCATAAATCCAATCATCATGGCGCGTTAATTCAAGCCGGAGCGACACCTATTTATTTAGAAACTGCTCGTAATCCCTTTGGATTTATCGGGGGTATAGATGCACATTGCTTTGAAGAGGGCTATTTACGCCAACAAATCGCAGAAATTACGCCAGAACGCCAATTTGATAAGCGCCCTTTTCGCTTAGCCGTTATTCAACTGGGTACTTATGACGGTACGATTTACAACGCAAGACAAGTTGTCGATAAAATTGGTCATCTTTGTGATTACATTTTATTTGATTCTGCGTGGGTTGGTTATGAGCAATTCATTCCGATGATGAAACAGTGTTCCCCTTTGTTACTCACACTTAATAAAGACGATCCCGGTATTCTAGTTACTCAGTCAGTTCATAAACAATTAGCAGGCTTTTCACAAACCTCGCAGATACATAAAAAAGATGCGCACCTTAAAGGGCAATCACGTTATGTTAACCATAAGCGCATGAATAATGCATTTATGATGCATGCGTCCACCAGCCCATTTTATCCCCTTTTTGCGGCTCTTGATGTCAATGCAAAAATGCATTCGGGTAAGAGTGGTGAAGCCATGTGGATGAATTGCGTAAAACAAGGCATCGAAGCTCGTAAATCATTACTAAAACAGTGTCAGTTTATTAAGCCATTTATTCCTGAAGTGGTTGATGGACTTGCTTGGCAAGATCACGATACAGATGAAATCGCTCACGATCAGCGTTTCTTTAATTTTATTCCTAATGATAATTGGCACTCATTTGAAGGTTACGCCACCAATCAATACTTTGTTGATCCTTGCAAATTAATGCTTACAACGCCGGGTATCGAACCTCATACAGGGGAATATGAATCCTTTGGTGTGCCAGCATCTATTTTGGCAAATTATCTACGTGAGCACGGTGTTATTCCTGAAAAAAGCGACCTTAATTCAATCTTATTTTTACTGACTCCTGCCGAGCATCAAGCTAAGTTTGATCGCTTAATCTCTTTGATTGTTCAATTTGAAAAGTACTTAATTGAAGATGTGCCATTAGAACAAATCTTACCTTCTGTTTGTCGTCGCTATCAATCTCGTTATCAGGGTTATACATTGCGTCAACTCTGTCAGGAAATGCATGATATTTGTGTCAAATATAATATCAAGTTACTGCAAAAACAGATGTTTAGAAAAAATCATTTTCCTAAGCGAGCACTAAGCCCGCAACAAGCTAATATTGAGTTCGTTCGTGGTAATGTTGAGTTTTTACCTTTAAATAAATTAGCAGGCAGAATTGCCGCAGAAGGTGCTTTACCTTATCCACCTGGTGTTTTATGTGCTGTGCCTGGTGAAATTTGGGATGGTGCTGTTTTACGCTATTTTCAGGCACTTGAAGTCACAATTAATCAGCTACCGGGTTTTTCAACTGAGCTTCAAGGAGTTTATATTTATGATGAAGATGATGGCAGTAAGCGCATTTATGCTTATGTTATAAAAGAATAATTATCTTATCTTTTCCCATAAAAAATGCTGATATTTAATAACATCAGCATTTTTATTTAACTCTATTTATAAGCCCAACTTATTTCAACTATTCGCCTTGAATTCGTCGATACTGCCCTTTATCTTGCAACAATCTGATCCCTAAGATACTGCCACATAATGAAAGTAATAGTGCAGCAACAATAGGTACAATGATCCACATTCCCCATTGCGGTTGCCAAGGGAAATTAAACACCGATATTTGTAATAAACTTAATGCAACCTCCGCACCAATCGCCGCAGCTAATCCCGCCATTAAACCTAATAATGCAAATTCAGCCCAAAGAGTCTGTCTTAATAATGACTTACCTGCGCCTAATGTTCGATATACCACTAGCTCAATACGTCGCTGTGTCATTCCTACCTGAATTTGGGCAACTAACAATAACGCACCACAGATCATTACCAATCCAACCATAATCTCCAATGCTCGACTGACTTGCTGTAAGATTTGTTGAACTTGCTGAATTAATGCGCCTGTATCTAATACGCTTACAGTTGGAAATTGCCGATTAAGTGCCGTAATTAACGTCCCTTCACCATTGTAATAAAAACTACTCATCCATTTTTCTGGCTGATTACTTAACCCTTCTTCAGAGAAGATAAAGAAGAAGTTAGGACGCATATTTTCCCAATCAACATGGCGAATGCTAGTAACAATCGACTTAAATTCACGAGTATCACCAACAAATGTTAATTCATCACCCAATTTAATTTCGAGTTGTTCAGCAACACCTTGATCAAGAGAAACACCATTTCCCACTGGAGGCCATGTTCCCTCAACAATCACGTTATCTTTTGGCAACTCGCTATGCCACGTTAAGTTAAGCTCTCGACGAACAGTGTTATTACCAGCATCACGTTTATCTGCCCACTCTTTAGCATTATTCTCATTAATCTGCGTTAAGCGCGCTAATACCACAGGAAATGCATCCGTTGGTTCAACGTTATACTTTGCCAACAAGGTATTAACTTCTTGAACTTGAGGTGCAGACATATTGATCAGAAAGTAATTAGGGCTATCTTCGGGTAACTGTTTTTGCCATTTATCTAATAAATCACCTTGGATCAGCACCAATAGTGTTAACAACATAAATGAAAGTGCAAAAGCAGCCAATTGAGTCATGGTCTGAAAAGGCTGTCGCAACAAGCGAGTTACTGCTAAGCGCGCACTGAGTTGGCGAAATTTAAACTGCTTTAACACCCACAATCCAAGCCAACCAATCCCCCCCAATAAAAAAGCAATAACAACAACACCAAATAGAATTGACCAGAGTAAAACGCCCGTTCCCGCAAAAAGCGTCAAAGCACCAACAATAATTAAGCCTACAATCGGTAAATAGTAACTAAGAGGCCAGATAGGTGCCGTGGTATCACTTCTTAATACACGAGAAGGTTGTGTCGCCATTAGTTGATAATAAGGTCTTAATCCTGTTAATAAAGCTATTAACAACAAGGAACCCACTGACCATACCCATGGTAAGAAACTCGCTTCAGGTAAACTTTTAGGTAACACTGGTGCTAAAATTTGTAGCAATATTGCCTCAAAAACAAGCCCGACTAATGAGCCTACAACAATAGCACCAATTAAGATCACCCCCCACTGCCCAACGATCCACTTTCTCAATGCCCGTTTATCTGCACCTAGTGTTTTTAATACCGCGATTAAGGTATGACGAGTCCGGCAATAATGAGCCATTGAAACAGCAACCGCTGATATAGCAAGCAATAATGTCAATAGAGCTGATAGCAAAAGAAAGTTTTTTGCACGCTCCATTGATTGTGAAAGTGCCCCGCTATCTTGTTTTAAACTATTCCAACGCTGATCTGGCTTTAATAGTGGGTCGAAGCGTTGCTGATAACTATCAATCACCGCTTCATCGCCCGCAAACATATAGCGATAAGTCAGGCGGCTTCCGGGTTGCACAGCTCCAGTTGCTTCCACATCATCAAGATTAATTAAAATACGGGGGGCGATTTGAAAAGGATTAAACCCACTGTCTGGCTCTTGAATTAATACACCACTGATAGTAAATGAAGCATCGCCTACATCAATATTATCGCCGACTTTTATATCAAGTAATTCAAGTAATCTAGCACCAACAAGGGCCGTCCCTTTTTCAGGCTTTAAGCCTGCTGGCTCTGTTTCTAACTCACCATACAATGGATATAAATTATCTGCGCCTTTCACCAACGCAAGCTGAGGTGTATCACCTTCAGGCGCATAAGACATGGTAGTAAATTGCATTTGACGGCTGAGGGTTAACCCTTCCTTCTTCGCCTCAGCAAGCCAGTTTTCATCAACAGGATAAGATGCACGTAAGACTAAATCACCAGCGATCAAATCGCGGCTTTGAGCATAAATGCTTTTATCGATGCGATCACCTATCCGCCCTAAAGCGAGCACACAAGCAACTGCCAGCGCTAAAGAAAGCCAAACAATTAATAATGCAGGAGAACGCCATTCACGCCAAAACCAACGCCAAATCATGACTCCTCCTTAAGTTGTCCATCAACTAATCGTAATCGTCTTTGACAACGAGCAGCTAGCTCATTGTCATGAGTCACTAAAATCAAGGTTGTTGCATAATCTCGGTTAAGAGAGAACAACAAGTCAGCAATTTTATCGCCAGTTTTACGATCAAGGTTCCCTGTTGGTTCATCCGCAAAAAGAATGGCAGGTTGAGTGCAAAATGCTCTTGCTAATGCAACGCGCTGTTGCTCACCGCCAGAAAGCTGTGCTGGCATATGGTATAAACGTTCACCTAACCCTAACAGCTTAAGTAAATCAACTGCACGCGCATGGCTGTGCTTTTCTGACTCACCTTTTAATAATGCGGGCAACTGCACATTTTCAAGTGCATTCAATGTTGGGATCAACATAAATGATTGAAAAACAAAACCAACATGTTCAGCACGCAACTTGGCACGCTCTTCTTCATTCATTTTTGTGAGATCTTCCCCCATCAAATGTACACTGCCAGAGGTGCCATCATCTAATCCAGCAATGATCCCTAACAGGGTCGATTTACCCGATCCTGACTCACCAATTAACGCAATTGTTTGTGCAGGCTCGACAACTAACTCAACACCCTGCAATATAGAGATCTGACTATCACCTTGTCCTACTTGTTTGGTTAACTGATGAACTTCAAGAACCTTTTCCGTCGACATACATTTTTCCTTATCGTTATGATGATGTTTAGCTTTAAGGCAATTGCTGCTGATACCTTTTTGATCTTTGGTGACAGCTTGAGTGCAGGATACCGTCTTCCGATTGAAAACGCATGGCCACAACGCCTTGCTGATAAATGGAAAACAACCTACCCTGAAATTAATGTTGTTAATGCAAGCATTAGTGGTGAAACAGCCTTTCAGGGACAAAATAGGCTTCCTGATTTATTAAAACAGCATCAACCACGCTGGGTTTTAATTGAATTAGGTGCAAATGATGGTTTACAGGGATACCCTGTTGCACAAACAAAAGAGGCATTACAAAACATCATTACACAAGTGAAAGATGCCGGTGCAACGCCACTTTTTATGCAAATAATGATTTCACCTAATTACGGTAAACGTTATACACAATCATTTTCAGCTATCTATCCAAAACTCGCTGAAGATAATGCGCTTCCTCTGCTTCCTTTTTATATGGAGAAAATCGCTGATAAGCCTGAGTGGATGCAAAATGACAGCATACACCCCAATGAAGATGCTCAGCCTTTTATTACGCAGTGGATGGATGAAACATTATCCCCTTACCTAACACGTTAGACTATTCTGACAGTAGTTGACGTAGATTAAACGAGATTAATTGTAAAATTATGCAAAAAACGGTATTGATTACAGGAAGTTCCAGTGGAATAGGACTCTGTGCAGCAAAAGCACTACAGAAAAGAGGCTATCGAGTTCTTGCTGCTTGCCGTAAAGGTGAAGACCTTGAACGCATGGAAACACTGGGATTAGAACCTATTCATCTTGACCTTGATGATCCAAAAAGTGTTAAAAATGCAGCACTAGAAGTTATTCGCCTGACAAACGGTCGTTTATATGGATTATTTAATAATGGCGGATTTGGTGTTTATGGCCCATTAGATGCCATTACTCGCCAACAAATGGAAAAACAGTTTTCGACTAACTTTTTTGGTTTACATCAGCTTACTACATTACTTCTACCTGCAATGTTACCTCATGGAGAAGGACGTATTATTCAAACGAGTTCTGTAATGGGGATTATCTCAACGCCAGGTCGAGGTGCTTATGCAGCCAGTAAATATGCTGTAGAAGCATGGTCTGATGCGCTAAGAATGGAAATAGCGCATACTGGAGTTAAGGTGAGTTTAATAGAGCCAGGCCCAATACGAACTTGTTTCACTGAGAATGTCGCTCAAGCTGAAAAAGATAAACCTGTAAAAAATCCGGGGATTGCCAGTCGTTTCACATTAACGCCTGAAGATGTCGTGAAAAAGCTCATTCATGCTTTAGAAAGCCCAAAACCTAAGATACGTTATCCCGTAACCTTATTAACTTACGCTGTCAGAATACTAAAGCGCTTTCTACCTGATATTTTAATGGATACAATTCTCAGTCGCCAAAGTGGCAAGGCTTGATTTTTCAGTATCCACCCTTACTTATTAATAAAATAGCTTTATAAATCGCATCTATATTTAAAACTCTCAAAAAGGGACAAGCTAATGTTAGCAACTGCACATATTGTTGATGTAAATGAATCAAATATTCAACAAATTATAGAACAATCCATGACGAAACCGGTCATGATGTACTTCTATTCAGAACGTAGCCCTCATTGTGCAGAGCTTGGCGCAACATTAGATAAACTGGCAGCCGAATTTGCTGATCAATTTATTTTGGCAAAATTGGATTGTGATGTTGAACAAATGATTGCCTCACAGTTTGGTCTACGTGCTATTCCAACAGTTTATATATTGCAAGAAGGTCGCCCAGTTGATGGTTTCCAAGGCCCTCAACCTGAAGAAGCAATTCGCCAAGTTTTAGCCAATGTATTACCTAAACCAGAAGAGTTGAAAGCGGCACAAGCCGCACAATTACTTTCTGAAGGAAAAGCAGAAGATGCTTTACCTCTGCTAAAAGAAGCGCATCAACTCGCACCTAAAAATAGTGAAATTACGCTTGCGCTAGCAGGTGCTTTAATTTCTTTAAATAAAAATGAAGAAGCTCAAACCTTGTTAATGACTATCCCATTACAAGATCAAGATAGTTACTACCACAGTTTGTTAGCGCAAATTGAATTACAAAAACAGGCTGCTGATACGCCTGAAATTCAACAGTTACAAAACGATTTTAATCAACAGCCTGAAAATACCGATCTTGCTATTCAGCTTGCACTAAAATTACATGAAGTTGCTCGTAATGAAGAAGCGTTAGAATTGCTATTTAGCTTTATCAAAAAAGATCTAAATGCAGGTGACGGACAAGTTAAGAAAACCCTGATGGATATTTTATCAGCATTAGGTACTAATGATAATTTGGCGTCTAAATATCGTCGCATGGTGTATTCTTTACTTTATTAATTTTATTTTCTTATTAGAGCAGATTTAGGACAGGTATATGGAAATAGGCATTGGTATTATCATCTTATTCGCTATTATTTTAGTTTTATGTGGTGTTAAAACCGTTCCACAGGGTTATCAGTGGACTGTCGAACGTTTTGGTCGTTACACTCGTACTCTAGCCCCTGGTCTTCAAATCCTTATACCTTTTGTCGATCGTATTGGGCGCCGTATCAACATGATGGAGCAAGTGCTTGATATTCCTTCTCAAGAAGTCATTTCTCGTGATAACGCCAACGTCAGCATCGATGCCGTCTGCTTTATTCAAGTGATCGACCCTGTAAAAGCTGCTTATGAAGTCAATAATCTTGAGCTTGCCATTATTAATTTAACACTCACTAATATTCGTACAGTGTTAGGTTCAATGGAGCTTGATGAAATTCTTTCTCAGCGTGACCAAATCAATAGTCGCCTGTTACTGATTGTCGATGATGCAACAAACCCTTGGGGTATCAAAATTACCCGTATCGAAATTCGTGATGTCCGCCCACCAAAAGAATTGATTTCTGCAATGAATGCGCAGATGAAAGCTGAGCGAACTAAACGTGCCGACATTCTTGAAGCTGAAGGTATTCGTCAAGCTGCTATCTTGAAAGCTGAAGGTGAGAAACAAGGGCAAATTCTGAAGGCTGAAGGTGAGCGTCAATCTGCATTCTTACAAGCAGAAGCCCGTGAACGTGCAGCAGAAGCTGAAGCTAAGGCAACACAAATGGTATCTGAGGCCATCGCAAAAGGTGATATGCAAGCAATTAACTACTTTGTTGCTCAAAAATATACTGATGCGCTGTCTCAAATTGGTTCAGCTAATAACAGTAAAGTTATTATGATGCCACTAGAAGCAAGTAATCTTATGGGTGCTATTGGCGGTATTTCTGAATTACTCAATACCAAAAAAAGTGACTCAGGCAACAAGAGCAATTAATTATGATTGAATGGATTAGTGCTCAACCTGCACTTTTCTGGCTTTGTCTTGGTGGTTTGCTGTTAATTACAGAAATGTTAGGAACAGCAGGATACCTTTTATGGTCAGGAATGGCTGCTCTATGTGTATCGTTGATCACATGGATATTGCCTATTAGCTGGCCTATTCAAGGTGTTTTATTTGCGATATTAACAGTTATTAGTGCTATTTTTTGGCACCTTTGGCTTAAACGCAGAAAACAATCAAAAGAAGCCGAGAACTTAAATCAGAAAAGTCATCAACTAATTGGTGTTCATGCTGTTTTATTATCAGATACGGAAAACGGTTTTAGTCGCGTTAAATTAGCTGATGGTAGTTGGCGTGTTTATTCAGACACGCCATTACTTGCAGGCGATAAGGTAACAGTAACCGAGATTGATGGTATTACCTTACGAGTGATTGCACTTAAACCGGCTGTTTCTGGTGATGACATCCCCCCGACAAATGATTGATGATCGGGCAATCTGCTCCGTCATCACCGGGACATTCGCTGGCCAACAAAAGTAATCGCTGGCGAATGGCATTAAGCTCATTAATTGTTTTCTCAATTTCAGCCACTTTTTTTAAGGTGGCTTCTTTCACGTCTGAACTATGACGAGAAGGATTTCTTAGCAACATTAATAAAGCTCGGCACTCTTCTAAACTAAAGCCAACTTCTCTTGCTTGGCGCAATAAAGTTAATTCTTCAATATGTTGAGCCTGATAATAACGATAGCCGTTTTCACCTCTTTCTGGTGGTGTTATCAAGTCTTTTTCTTCATAAAACCGAATAGCTTTAGCCGTTAATCCTGTTTTACTTGCGATTTCACTAATATTCAAAATTCCCCCTTGACCTTCCCCTTGCGGAAAGGTTTAGCCTTTATCTCTGATAAGAAAAAACCTTTAAAGAAAGCAAGTTACCGAATATTGCGCAATAATAGAGGTAACGCTTTTATGACGGAGATAATTAACATGGCAAAAACTATAATACTCTCATTGAAAGGACTTTCATGCTCTCACTGTGTCAACAGTGTAAAAAAAGCACTTGATGCTCGCAATGACATAGAGCAGGCAATTGTGACTATTCAATACGCTAAAATTGACAGCGATGCAACTGCTGAAAGCTTAATCAAAACAATTGAAGATGCAGGATATGAAGCAAGTGTTGCAACACAACCTGATGTAAAATTAAGCCTAAGCGGACTTAACTGCATGAAGTGTGTTGGTAAAACTGAAAAAGCATTATTAGCTGTTGAAGGTGTTGCAGCCGTTAATGTAACAAAAGAGTCAGCTGAAATCTTTGGTGACGCAGATGCGGATACTTTAATTTCAGCGATTACGGCTGAAGGTTTTCAAGCAAGTTTAGCGCCTGCTGATAACATAATTCACTTAACTCTATCGGGCTTAAATTGTGGTCACTGTGTCGGTTCAGTTAAAAAAGCACTAGAAAATACTGCGGGTGTTGAAACAGCTGAAGTTGAATTAACACATGCTAAAGTGACTGGTTCTGCAACCGCTGAAACCTTAATTACCGCTATTACAGAAGCGGGTTTTGAAGCTCAACTAGCTGGTACTGATTTCCCAAAAACTGAGCCGCTGACGCAAACGCATGCACAACTGGAAGCATCGTCAGCGGCTGTTTGTGATATTCCAGTTGAGAATGCTGATATTGATAATAACGTTGAAATCGATACTAACGATGACGACAGTGTTCAGCTTTTAATTGATGGTATGACTTGTGCGAGTTGCGTAAACAAGGTTCATAAAGCATTACAATCCGTTGATGGCGTTGAAAATGTGCGAGTGAATCTAGCTGAACGTAGTGCATTAGTAACGGGTGACATCGACCATGATGCACTTGTGACTGCCATTGAAAAAGCAGGTTATGGCGCTGAAATTATTCAAGACGATGTAAAACGCAGAGAACGTCAGCAAGAAGTTGCTGTTGCTAATATGAAGCGTTTTCGCTGGCAAGCTGCGTTGGCCTTAGCGGTTGGTATTCCTGTCATGATTTGGGGAATGATCGGCGATAATATGATGCTAACAGAGGCCAATCACAGCATCTGGTTAGGTATTGGTATTGCGACACTGTTTGTTATGGTTGTTGCTGGTGGTCATTTCTATCGTAGCGCATGGCAGAGTTTAAAAAACCGCAGTGCAACAATGGATACTCTCGTTGCATTAGGAACAGGAACAGCCTGGCTCTATTCCATTACCGTAAACCTATGGCCAGAAGTGTTCCCGGCTCAAGCTCGACATCTCTATTATGAAGCTAGTGCGATGATTATCGGGTTAATCAATCTGGGACATATGCTTGAGCAAAGAGCGCGCCAGCGTTCATCTAAAGCGCTAGAACGACTATTAGATTTAACTCCACCAACAGCAAGAGTGATAACTGAAAACGGTGAAGTCGAAATGCCATTGGCTGATGTTAAACAAGGAATGACTTTACGTTTAGCAACAGGTGATAAAGTACCCGTTGATGGTGAAATTATCCAAGGTGAAGTGTGGATGGATGAGGCTATGCTAACAGGCGAGCCAATTCCACAGCAAAAAACAGTAGGTGACACTATTCATGCCGGAACAACCGTCCAAGATGGCTCTGTTCTTTTTAAAGCTGCAGCAGTGGGAAGTAAAACAACACTGGCTCGTATTATTAAATTAGTTCGTCAAGCGCAAAGCAGTAAACCTGAAATAGGTCAATTAGCGGATAAAATCTCGGGTGTATTTGTACCTGTCGTTGTCGCTATTGCGCTTGTTGCAGGAGCTATTTGGTATTTCTTTGGCCCTTCTCCACAAATTACCTATGCACTTGTGATTATCACAACTGTTCTTATCATCGCTTGCCCTTGTGCTTTAGGTCTAGCGACGCCTATGTCCATTATTTCGGGTGTCGGTCGTGCTGCTGAATATGGTGTGTTAGTTCGTGATGCAGATGCACTACAACAAGCCAGTAATCTAGATACTTTAGTCTTTGATAAAACAGGAACACTGACAGAAGGTATGCCTCAGGTCACTGAAATTCATACTTTCAATCAAGTAGATGACACTCAAGCACTTGCATTGGCGGCATCACTGGAAAATGGTTCTAATCACCCATTAGCTAAAGCCATTTTAACGCGCGCTGAAGGTATTGATTTACCAGAAGTAAATAATTTCCGTACATTAGCTGGTATGGGATTAAGTGGTGAAATCAAGGGTAAAACAGTACTTTTAGGTAACCCTAAATTGATGCTCGAATCAGGTGTTAATATTAATGAAGTTAATTCTCTGATTGATACACAAGCAGCTAAAGGTGTTACACCGGTTTTATTAGCACTAGATGGCAAAATTGCGGCATTACTTTCTATTCGTGATCCTCTTAGAGATGATACCGTAAGTGCATTACAGCGTTTACATAATCAAGGTTATCGACTCGTGATGTTAACGGGAGATAATCCAATTACTGCCAATGCAATTGCAAAAGAAGCGGGTATTGATCAGGTTATTGCGGGAGTGATGCCAGAAGGTAAAGCTCAAGCGATTACTGAGCTTCAAGCTGAAGGACGTCGTGTTGCAATGGTTGGAGATGGTATTAACGATGCCCCAGCATTAGCCAAAGCGGATGTCGGTATTGCAATGGGAGGTGGTAGTGATATTGCCATTGAAACAGCAGCAATCACGTTGATGCGTCACAGTTTACATGGTGTTGCTGATGCTGTTGAAATTTCAAAAGGTACACTACGTAATATGAAACAAAACCTTTTTGGTGCCTTTGTCTATAATAGCTTAGGTATTCCTATTGCAGCGGGCGTTCTCTATCCCTTCACCGGCACACTGTTAAATCCAGTTGTTGCAGGTGCAGCAATGGCATTGTCTTCAATTACCGTTGTGAGTAATGCGAATCGCTTGTTACGATTCAAACCCAAGCAATAATACTTAATAATATATTAAGCATTTCCCTGAAACCTCTTTTGCTTATTAGTTAAAGAGGTTTTTTATTATCTTATTTTTGACTTCTTATTTAATGATTTTTAACTTTATCAAAAGGTTAAAAAAAAAGCCGATATTACTATCGGCCAGTCAAAGAGGAATTTCTCATTATACAAGAGAGTCATCACTCCGCCCTCTTAGCGCTAGAATAGCAATATATTATAATTTTTTCATTAACTTTATTATTCATATATAAAATTAAATATTTATATAAAATAGCCATAAAAATATTTTAAAAGATATTATTATTGCCAGTGTGTTTTTCTGAATTTAAAATTAAAAAGTAACAAAGGAATATATATCAAAAGGAATTAATCATGAAATTAAAAAACACCACCCTATTTTGCTTATCTTTAATTTATTCTATAAATGCTTTTTCTGTTTCAGAAACAACAACCGATAAAAACATTATTTTACTTGAAAACAGCCATCTTGCAAATAGTCACCCTAACAACACCGATTCTAATTCTACATATCTAAACTCACATCCCATGAAAAATGACATTACCAGACCTATTTTTGATGAATTTGTAAGTGATATATATATCTATCATGATGTCGAAGCATCTTCAAAAAAACATATTGAAGTCATCAAAATCACAGATGAAATAATAAAGATGATGAATGAAGAAATAAAAAAAACGTATCTCAAGAAAATACAAATATAAATATAGAGAAAGTTCTCATCACAGATAACCAAAGAGGTAATAACTCACTAAAGTTAGATAGTATACCACCTGATTTTAAAACAGCGATATTGAATTATCTTTCTAACTTTTCAGAACAAAAAGAAAATATATATTCCGGATTAAAAGAAACGATTTCTTTTAATAAAAATAAAATAGATGACATCATTAAAAAACCTATTGAAATCCAAAGACATTACCAACCAAGCTCGAAACTTAGTGAGCTAAATGCAAATATAGAAAGAGGAATGAAAGTTCCACCTCATTCAAAAGAAATAATTTTCAAACTAGAAGAGAGTGTCATAGAAAAGTTTGCAAATGTTGAGAAAAAAAGAACCGAAGACAATCGAGAAAGACAAAAAACTGATAATGAATTAAATGAAAAAATACATCATACAATAGCTAAACTAGATCAACATGCAAATGAAATCAATGATAACAAAAATAGAATAGAGACTAAAAATAATACTATTCAAAGTAATATTGAAAACAATAAAACCCAAATCGACACTAACAAAAGCAATATCAGCATCAATAAAAACAATATTGCCACTAATAAAAATGACATTATTACCAACAAAACTGACATTGACATTAACAAAGATAATATTACCAGCAATAGAAACAAAATAAACACCAACTCGAGCGATATCAAAGCTAATAAAGAAAATATCGAAACCAACAAAAAAGGTATTGATAATATTAAAGAAAAATATATTGATAATCTAAATATTAATGGGAGTAATCTTTCATTAAAAAATCATTTTTCTACTCTTTATATTGAGCAATCAGTAGCAAGAAATGAATTTAAAGATCTAAAAACTAATTTTGAACATTTTAAATCAGATACTCAAAACCGCTTTTATAAAGTTGAGAAACGTGCCAATCAAGGTATTGCTTCTGTAGCCGCAATGAGTAATTTACCTTTTACTGATTCTGCCACATTTAGTACTGCTATTGGCATTGGTAATTATCGTAATGCAACAGCGCTTGCTTGGGGTATGCAATACCGTATTAACGAAAATATTAAAGTGAGAGCCTCTACCGCATGGAATGAATCAAATTGGGTCTCAGCAGGTGGTGTTGGCATAAGCTGGTAAATAACGTAAAAACAGCGAAAGCTAAGTAAAGCTTAGTTTTCGTTGTTTCATTCCAGTTCAAATCCGTTATGCTAAAACTTTGCGATTCTATACTCAAAGGAGCATATCAATGACGGGTATTTTTCAGAAAATCAAACATTGGGTAGGAATAAAAAATACGGTCCATTACCCTTATCCCGCTGTTGATATTACGTTGCCTAATAATGTCTCTTTACACCTTGTGGGTAGTATCCATATGGGTGTTCCTACAATGTCACCACTCTCCAACGTGCTTATCAATGAAATAAAAAATTCAGATGCTATTATTGTTGAAGCTGATATTTCAACTGACGTTCAACCTTTTAAGCAAGCATCTCTTTTTAGAGAGTCACTAGAAACGCGCTTAAATACACCTCTTTTTTCTCAAGTGACACGTCATTGTGAAGATCTCTCCCTCTCGCTTTATCAACTTGAGAATAAGCCTCTTTGGCAAATTGCGTTGATTTTACAATCTACCCAAGCGATCCAACTTGGATTACAACCGCAATACGGCATTGATTATCAAGTTATCCAACATGCTAATGAATACAAAAAAAGGATTATTGAACTCGAAGGCATTGAGGATCAAGTCGCACTATTATTGAATTTTCCTGAGGATGGTCAGCAATTGCTCGAAGACACATTAAAAAATTGGCACGAGAACGCGCGTACATTGCAAATCATGATCAATTGGTGGTTAAATTATAATAGTAGAGAGAAACAGCCACCTTTACCGAATACTTTTAGTAAAGCTGTATTTGATATTTTAATGGAAAGCCGTAACCAAAAATGGGTAAGTATATTATCAAAATTACCGGCTGGTCGTTATGTAGTGACTGTAGGTGCCCTTCATTTATTTGGTGAAGAGAATTTGATCGATTTATTAACGCACCAAGAATAAAAATATAGTTCTAATCTTATAAGTAGGAATAGCTATGACTCCCGCTGTAAATTTGCTGGAAAAACAAAAAATCAAATTTATCCTTCATCCTTATGAGCATGATGCGAATGTCCATAATTTTGGTGATGAAGCCGTTGAAAAATTAGGTTTGGATAATCGCCAAGTATTCAAAACACTGTTAGTTTCTTTAAATGGTGATGCTAAGAATCTTGCTGTTGCAGTAACACCTGTTTCTGGTCAGTTAGATTTAAAACTCGTTGCTAAGTGCTTTAAGGCAAAAAAAGCAGATATGGCAGATCCACAGATTGCACAAAAGGTAACGGGTTATTTAGTGGGTGGAATAAGCCCATTGGGTCAGAAAAAACGCCTACCGACAGTAATTGATGAACAAGCCCTTGAATTTGACACTATCTTTGTTTCTGGTGGCAAACGTGGTTTAGATATTGAATTATCAGCAAAAGATTTAGGTTCTGTATTAGGTGCTCAATTTGCACTTATTCGTAAAGCGTCATAATCATTAATGATTTTTTATTTTAAGGCGCATCCTCAAAATAAGAAATTAACGTAATTTAGACCTAAAATAAAAGGCGACATTAATGTCGCCTTTTATCTATATCATCATGATTTGCTGAGCTTATTTTTTATAAACGATCTCACCTTTAGGTTCGAAATCAGCAGCTTTCAATGGAGAGTGTGCTTCGATATAACCTTTTAATACTTCAGCATCAACAAAACCAGTATTTACATATGCAGGATGAACATCAATCTTAGGATAACCATCACCACCAATACCGTTAAAGTTTAATGTCGCCATGCGGTAAGTCTTAGTTTTATCTAATGGTTTACCAGCAATTTTAACATCGCTAACTTTGCAGTCTGCATCTACAGTTAAGCTAACATTGTAGAATTGTGCGTAAGCACCAGAGTCTACTTTCATACATGCGACAGCTGACAGATAAGGCTCGACTTCTTCACCTTTAAAATCAACATAAACCAGTTCGTTCGCAAATGGTTGTACTTTCAGTACATCTTTATAAGTAATATCACCAGATTCAATAGAATCACGGACACCACCACCACTCATAATGGCAAAGTCTGCATTTGCACGTTCAGCTTGAGCTGATAATAATAGGCGTGCCATATTGGTTTGAACAAAGCGAACTTTACTACGATCACCCTCTAATTTACCAACAACCTCACCCACTTTAACATTCAATTGCTCGCCACCTTTTTCTTGGTAAGGCGTCAGCAGTTTCATCATTTCAGGGTTATGAGGAATTTCTTTTGTATAGTAAACAAGCTCAGTTGTACCGTCGTCTTTCTTCACTTTTTGATTTAAGTTGATTGGGATTAATTGGTAATGTTTTAACGTGAATTCACCATTACGGAATTCGAAGTCTGCACGACCAACATATTTACCCCATTCATGAGCCTGAACAATCCATGTACCATTTTGGTTATCTGGTGCACAAGGTGTTCCTGGCACATAATCAGCTTGTTTGTAGTTTTTGTTCTCTTGAGACATACAAACTGGATCTTGTGAGTGACCACCCACAATCATATCAAGGTAGCCTTTTGGTAAGGCTCGCGCCATTTCTACATCGCCAGGTGCGTTAGAACCGTGATTACCATCATCGTAGTGACCCATATGAGTTGCTGCAATAATAATGTCTGGCTTTTCCGTTGTACGCAGCTCTTCTACCACTTTTTTAGCTTCATCAGAAGGTTTGCGGAATTCGGTATCAGGAAAGTTCGCTGGGTTACCAATACGTACGGTATCATCCGTTGTTAAACCTAATACTGCAATTTTGACACCTTGCTTATCAAAAATGGTGTAAGGCTTGAATAAACGCTCACCCGTACTTTTTTGATAAATATTTGCAGATAAGAATGGGAATGTTGCCCATTTCTCTTGTTGGCGTAAAACATCTAATGGATTGTCGAATTCATGGTTACCCAGTGCCATTGCATCGTAACCTACAAGATTCATACCTTTAAAATCAGGCTCTGCATCTTGTAAATCAGATTCTGGTACACCAGTATTAATATCGCCGCCAGATAACAGCAGTACGCTACCGCCTTTTTTAGCCACTTCATTACGAATGTCATCAACAACCGTTTTTTGTGCCGCTAAACCATATTCGCCACGATCGTTATGCCAGAAATGGCCATGGTGATCATTGGTATGCAAAATAGTAATTTCGTAGGTTTTATCCTTTTCCCATGCCTGAGACATCGCAGGCGCCATCGCTAAAGAAACTGTTA
Organism: Proteus terrae; assembly: GCF_003144325.1. Classification (GTDB taxonomy): domain Bacteria; phylum Pseudomonadota; class Gammaproteobacteria; order Enterobacterales; family Enterobacteriaceae; genus Proteus; species Proteus terrae. Next base: position 91,499 of record NZ_PENS01000002.1, on the reverse strand, counting down.
ATGCGCATGCTGATAATTTAAAAGATAAGCTCATGGTATATCCCCATGTATATTATTTATTGAGAAGGTTCTGCCATGGTTCTACTGTAGAAAAAGAAGACAGAAGTTAAATACTTTTGCTGTATTTTATGACGTAGGTTATATAATTTTTTTATTATTTCATTGATCCGATAGTTTTTTTGAGACATGAATCAAACTCTATTTCTCACAAAAGCACTCAACTCTAAATAGATGTAAACTAGACCAATAAAAATAGAAACAATTTATTAACAAAATAATGTGACAGGGAACTAAAATGAGCAATGCCGATCCAACGCTTCCCATAGAAGAAACCGATGTTTTACAACGAAAAGCCAATAAGCGTAATACCGTTTTTAGTATTTTAACTGCTATCAGTTTTTCGCATCTTCTCAATGATATGATCCAATCATTGATATTAGCTATTTACCCTATGTTGCAATCAGAGTTTTCACTCAGTTTTGTGCAAATAGGGATGATAACGTTGACCTATCAAATTACAGCATCTTTATTACAGCCTTTTATTGGCCTCTATACTGATAAATATCCTAAGCCTTACTCATTACCTATTGGTATGGGTTTTACGCTGACAGGGCTTATTCTCCTCGCCTTTGCAGATACATTCCCAATGTTATTACTTGCTGCGGGATTAGTTGGTACTGGCTCGTCTGTTTTCCATCCTGAATCATCTCGTGTTGCTAGAATGGCATCAGGAGGAAGACACGGACTTGCACAATCACTCTTTCAAGTCGGGGGTAATTTAGGTAGCTCTTTAGGCCCTCTTTTGGCGGCTTTATTGATTGCGCCTTATGGCAAAGGAAATGTCGGTTGGTTCTCCCTTGCTGCTTTATTGGCTATTGTAGTGCTATTACAAGTTAGCCGTTGGTATAAAATTCAACAAGAAGCTCAGAAAAAAAAACCTAAAGCACTAAATAACAAAGCCGTATTGCCACGTAAAACCCTTTTGGGCTCTTTAGCCATTTTACTTATTCTGATTTTTTCTAAGTATTTTTATCTTGCAAGCATCAGTAGCTACTATACTTTCTATTTAATACATAAATTTGGCGTTTCAGTACAAAATGCACAAATTCACCTATTTGTTTTTCTCTTTGCTGTTGCTGCTGGCACCATGATTGGTGGCCCTGTAGGCGATAAAATTGGCAGAAAATACGTTATTTGGGGATCTATTCTAGGAGTTGCACCTTTTACACTGATACTCCCTTATGCCAGCTTGTACTGGACTGGCGTACTTACTGTATTCATTGGTGTGATTTTAGCTTCAGCATTTTCTGCTATCTTAGTTTATGCTCAAGAGTTAATACCGGGTAAAACAGGCATGGTTTCAGGGCTTTTCTTCGGGCTTGCTTTTGGGATGGGAGGTATTGGTGCCGCTGTCTTAGGCTATATTGCAGATCAGAAGAGTATTGAATATGTTTATCATATTTGTGCTTATTTACCACTATTAGGCATTTTCACCATTCTTCTCCCTAACATTGGGGTAGATAAAACCGAGTAACTTGTAATTATCCCTGTTATCTAAATGAACCAGTAACAGGGTAATTCTTACTTTAAAAGGTAAGATTGATTAAAATAACATAAAAAAATGCATTTGCATCAAAAAACTCAATCAACTTGCTATTTTTATAAATAATCAATAATTTTTAGCGAATTTATTGCATGAATACGTTAAACTATCAGCCTGCTATATACTCGCCCCCCGATACATGTAGTTTTATAAAAAGAAGGAGAATTGATGCCGCATTCAACACCCCTCATTACCACCATTGTTGGTGGATTAGCACTTGCTTATATTTTAGGCATGATCGCTCAACGGCTAAAAATCTCACCTTTAGTAGGATATCTTGCTGCGGGTGTACTCGCTGGTCCATTTACTCCCGGCTTTGTTGCTGATACCTCTCTCGCTCCTGAACTCGCTGAAATTGGCGTTATTCTGCTAATGTTTGGCGTGGGTTTACACTTTTCGTTAAAAGATCTGATGGCGGTAAAAGCCATCGCTATTCCAGGTGCTATTGCTCAAATTGCAGTCGCAACATTATTAGGACTGGGATTATCGGCATTTTTTGGCTGGGGTTTATTTAGTGGCATAGTATTCGGCTTGTGTCTATCAACAGCAAGTACCGTTGTGCTTTTACGAGCACTTGAAGAAAGAGGCTTGATTGATAGCCAACGAGGTCAAATTGCTATTGGTTGGTTGATTGTTGAAGACTTAGCCATGGTGTTAGCCCTTGTACTACTTCCCGCTGTTGCCAATATGCTGGAAAGTAGCGATCAAACCAGTATTTCTGAACTCATGATCAATTTAGGTATTACAATCGGTAAAGTTGTTGCCTTTATCTTAATCATGATGGTTGTTGGTCGTAAACTTATTCCTTGGATTTTAGCTAAAACCGCGGCAACGGGCTCTCGTGAGCTATTTACACTGAGTGTACTCGCTCTTGCTTTAGGTATCGCTTATGGCGCTGTAACCTTATTTGATGCTTCCTTCGCATTAGGCGCATTCTTTGCCGGTATGGTTCTTAATGAGTCTGAGTTAAGCCACAGAGCGGCTCAAGATACTTTACCGCTGCGTGATGCTTTTGCTGTACTGTTCTTTGTTTCTGTCGGTATGCTATTTGATCCAATGGTATTAATTGAGCATCCACTAGGTATCTTAGCGACACTGGCTATCATTATTATTGGTAAATCAGCCGCGGCATTGGTCCTTGTGCGAATGTTTGGACATTCCAGACGCACTGCCTTAACCATTTCAGCCAGCCTTGCTCAAATTGGTGAGTTTGCCTTTATTCTTGCTGGTCTTGGTGTGGCACTGAACGTTTTAGAACCCGATGCGCGCAACCTTGTTTTAGCCGGTGCTTTAGTCTCTATTATGCTAAACCCTGTATTGTTCTCTTTATTAGACCGTTATCTGGCAAAAACAGAGACCAAAGAAGAAGTGGAGCAACTACAACAAGAAGAGCTTGAAGAAGAGATGCCAGTCCCTGTTGATATTTGTGGCCACGCCATTATCGTCGGTTATGGACGTGCAGGAAGCATGCTTTCGGAGAAATTATTAGCTCAATCTATTCCATTAGTTATTATCGAAAATAGCCGTAATAAATTCGCTGAATTAAAAGAGAAAAGCTTAAACACAGTACTGGGTAATGCATCAACTAAAGAGTCTCTTGCTTTAGCCCGAATTGATTGTGCTAAATCTTTATTACTGACGATACCTAATGGTTATGAAGCAGCCGATATCGCGGAAACAGCAAGAAGTATGAACCCTGATTTAAATATCATTGTTCGTGCTCATTTTGACGATATTATCGTGCGCGCTAACTACGATGAAGAAGCTTCTTTTATCCTTGAGAAAGGGGCAAATCACGTCATTATCGATGAAGATCAAACTGCAACTGCAATGGCAGATATGCTAATTAAAGAAGTTGAGTTTGGTTGTGCTATTGATGATACACCTGAAAATGGCCAACAAATCATTGCACCTAGTGCAGCGCAATAATCAAACACAAATAACCACTTAGCCCCATAAAATTTAAGTCAATAAAAAAACCTATCAATAAATGTTGATAGGTTTTTTTTATTTCACTCGGATAAAACAAGACTTAGAAACAATATAAACTCAACGTTCCCAATAAGCTTCTTCCAAGCTGTCTTCTTTTTCAGGTAAACCGCGCGTCAAGCGTGGAGAATGCTGGCTTAGCACTTGATAACTCACTCGGTTAGCATATTTACACACTTGCGCTAACGATGAATAAGTTAAATAAGTCCGAGGATGCTTACTTGAATTTGGCACATTAATACGATGATAGCTATTCGCTGTAATATCATGTAGTAATGCTGACAATGCTGCGTCACCCGCACCATTTGTATTCATGATTTTTTCTGGGCCACCCATATAAGGCTCAATATGAGAATAGACTTTTTCTGGCTCATCACAATCTTTACGGCGCATAGCACGACTAAATTCATAGCGATTAAATTCAGCAATCGCTCCCGGTAATAAAGGATGTGTGGTTTGGCGCTTAAAGCTATGTTCTGTATAACCGCCCATATAAAGCCCTGCAGGCCCAGCGGTACAAAGCACTAAATCTACCCACTCTAAAGCAACATCAGAGGCTAACAGAGGATCAGAATGCCCTGTTAACTCAAACGCTTCATCTTCATTCATTGCCACAACAGACACATGCTCTTTTAGGAAATCACGCCACCATTGTGGATCATCTGCAATAACGTATTTTGTACCAAGGGTGAGAACAACTGGCACATCATATTTTTTCGCGTATTCAATTGCTTTCATGGTTGCCAACGGCATCGGTTCACCGGGTTTACAGCGAACTAAATAAGCTGTTAATACCAATGCAGAAGCTTCAGCGATCACCTCTTCCGGAATACTTTCAGGTTTAAGCTGATTCATTTGACCGGGGCTAATAGCAAATGTGCGTTCACCATTTTCCGTGATCAGCGTAAAACAGCGCCCAATGGCGCCATCAACACCCTGGAGGTAATTAAGGTCAGTACGGCTAGAGGTATTACATAAATAACGATAAGCATAGCTACCAATCTGAATGTTATTACACATAGTACCTAATAACACAGAGCGGTCGTCAGCCAATACAGAGTAGTTATGTAGCGTATTGCCAATGGTGCCACCAGCAAATTCGTGTGTTATCAGATTATTGTCTGTTAATTCACGATAAAGTGCCTCTGCGACATCATCTTCAATAACAAGAGAGTGTCCCTGACTCAAGTTATAACGGTTAATAAACTCCTCATCAACTTTCGCTTCAATATCAACCAATGTTTGGTCAATACCCACGATATAAGCGCGAGAGGATTCGCTCTCCGTCATATTGATGATGGGTTGTAATAGAGGATCTCGTAAACTAACGGGAAAATAGTGTTTGGATTTTCGTTTGCCAGGGAATTTCATTGTGAACGATGCTACACAGCTAAAAAAGATGCGCAATGTTAACACAATATTATAGGAGAGACAGTAGGTGTACGTCAGTACACCTACTTATTTAAAGATATTTTTATGCAGTTTTACGACGACTTCTTGCCATGTAGCTCAGTAAGACGCCCATAACAGAAAGAATGAAACCAACAAAAGCGGTGCCAACTAAAATCAGAGCGCGTTTAGGTGCATCTTTTTTAGTCGGTTCGTAAGGTTTCAACATATATTTGAACGGCACAAATTGAAGATCATCTAATTTTACTTTTTCTAGTTGCTTCATATTGTATAAACGGTTTTTCAGATCAGTACTTACTGTTGTTGGATCAACAATAGCTTCTGTAATAGCCAATTTACTACTTAACGCATCAGAACCCATGGCAATAGAGTAATCAGGATCATCTTTAATTTGTGCGCCTTCACTGGAAATTGGTTTTTTTACTCCTGCCGCATTAGCAATCTCCAACGCATATTTTAAGCGTTGCACATTAACATTACGCGCATTAGCGATACGCTCTAAATCCATTTCATAGGCTTTTTGCGCGAAACTTAATTTACGCTCAATTTGATCATCAATTTCGTCTTTTACTTCTACACGTACTTTGGTAGAGATAAAGCGAATATAACCAGAAAGTAAATCGTAAGCTTCTTCAGGGGTTGGCGCTGTAAAGCTTAAATTAATTTCACCACTAAACTCTTCTTCATTCTTTTTGTCATCTGAAGCTTTTAAATTAATATCTTTCGTTACGATTTCTTCAATTAATTTACGTTTATCCAGTGGTGTTGGATCTTCCATTTTAGCCAGCAAATTTTTGTAATAATCCGTACTGATCAAATACTCTTCACGCAAAACACGAGAGTTATAGTTATTGATAAATTTTTGATAAACGGAAGAACCATTAACACCCGTATCAACATCCACTAAGCTAAGTTCAGTCAATGTCGCTCTTAATTGCTTCATTTCATCAAGCATTGGCTTGGTAATTGCAGCTTGACTCGTCCATTTTTGTGGTAAAAAGCTTGCAACAGTAAAGCCAACGATAGCAAATAATAACGTGATACCAATAATGACAAATTTTGATTTATAAATAACAGAAAATAATTCAAAAAGATCGATTTCATCGTTCTGTTTTAGATAAAAGTCATCAAAATTCCCTTTATCAACTTCTGAAGATTGTGGTTTTGAAAGCTTACTATTCATTTTCCTGCCTAAATTTATGTAATGCAGTGTCCGTTTATCAGCACTTTTAGTGATTTCCACTAAAAGACTTAAAAAATGAGAAAAGATAAGTTTATATATAACTGAAATATGTTCAAATTAATATATCATCAAATCCGATAATTTTATTTATAGAATTCAGTAATTATTTTTCGCATACCTCACGGATCATCGCTTCTAGCAAGTCAATATGCTCTGGATCATCATTTAATGCCGGAATATATTCGTACTGTTTGCCACCACCATGAATAAAGAATTCTCGGTTCTGTTCATTAATTTCTTCTAATGTTTCCAAGCAATCAGATGAAAATCCTGGGCATACAACCTGCACATGTTCAACCCCCTCACTTCCCAGCTTTTCCATCGTTTTATCCGTATAAGGCGATAACCAAGGTTCACGACCAAAGCGTGACTGGAATGTCAGCATGACTTGCTCTTTAGGATAACCTAACTGTTCTTCTAATTGCTGTTTTAGTTTTTCTGTTGTGAGGCAACACTCATCATAATAAATATCGCCCGTTTTGATAAAGCGCTCAGGAATACCATGAAAAGAGAGAATTAAACGATCGGGTTTGCCATATTGCTGAAAACTTTTCTCAATAGAGGTGACAAGCGCTTTGATATAAAGCGGATGAGTAGGATAACTGCGAATAAAGTGAAGAGAAGGTATTGTGCGCATATCTTTAAAAATGCGACTAACACCATCAAATACCGCAGCAGAAGTGGAGCAAGAGTATTGAGGATACAGCGGTAACAAAATAATCTTTTCAACACCTTGTTGTAATAACTTTTCAACCCCTTCATTTAGCGATGGATTGCCATAACACATCCCTAACTCTACGGGGATATTAGGTAATCGCTCAGCGACAGCACGTTGTTGCGCTCGGCTGTAAACTAAAAGTGGTGATCCTTCATCCATCCAAATCTGTTGGTATAACTTAGCCACTTTAGGTGAGCGAAACGGTAATATCGCCCCTTGTAATATTGGTTTCCAAATCAAAGGAGAAACATCAACAACACGAGGATCGCTAAGAAATTGTGCTAAATAACGTCGAACAGCACCCGTTGTCGGCTCATCAGGTGTGCCAAGATTAACCAAAAGAACACCATACTTAGCATCATTCATACTATGACTCCTTAGAGTTATTTTATTAGGATAACCAAAGAGTAGAAGCATAAAGGAAAATAATAGATTGTGCTTGTCAATTTATTGGATTGTTCTTTTCCCCTATTTTATTTAGATAAAAAAAATCCCGGCTCAACCGGGATTAGTCATCACAATGACGAAATTAGCCAAGGATACTTTTCAGTTCAGCGTTAATTTCGCTTACTTTTTGTGTACCATCAACTTTGAAGTATTTCGCATTGTTTGCTTTAGCTTCATTTTGGTAATAAGAAACTAACGGTGCAGTTTGAGTATGGTACTCAACTAAACGTTTACGAACAGTTTCTTCTTGGTCATCTTTACGTGTTGTTAATTCTTCACCTGTCACGTCATCACGATTTTCCACTTTAGGTGGATTAAATTTCACATGATAAACACGACCTGATGGTGCATGAACACGACGGCCAATAATACGTTCAACAATGATTTCATCAGGTACAGCGAATTCCAGTACGAAATCCACGTTGATACCCGCTTCTTTCATTGCATCAGCTTGTGGAATTGTTCTTGGGAACCCATCCAACAAGAAACCATTACGGCAATCGTCTTGTTTGATGCGCTCTTTAACTAACGCAATAACTAATTCATCAGTAACTAACTGACCATTGTCCATCAGTGCTTTTGCTTTCAGTCCTAGTTCTGTACCTGCACTTACTGCCGCACGTAACATATCACCAGTTGAAATCTGTGGGATACCATAGTTTTCTTTAATGAATTGAGCCTGAGTGCCTTTACCAGCGCCTGGAGCGCCTAGCAGAATGATACGCATCGCGTAAATCCCCTTGCATTTAATTTTTTATATTTAAACTCGAAAACGCATTACCATACCATTTTGTGAGGTCATCGCTCAAGAAATCACAGTAGCGATTGCATTTTATTTTTTATCGAAAAAGAAAAAACCACGCTCTCTTTTCAGATAAACGTGGTTTAAATATTTGAAAACGAAAACAGTTACGCTTTTTGAACTAAAAGTTGATTCACTAAGCGAATAAACTGGTTTGGATCTTCTAAAGAGCCTCTTTCAGCAAATAATGCCTGATCGAGTAATAAATTTACCCAATCCGCAAATAATGCTTCATCCGTTAGCTCGGCTGTTTGCTTCACTAATGGGTGATTTGGATTCAGCTCAAAGTTGTATTTCACTTCTGGCACTTCTTGTCCTGCTGCTGCAAACAATTTAGCCATTTGTGTTGTCATTTCATCAGCACTGGTTGTCACGATTGCTGGAGTATCTGTTAAACGATGCGTTAATTTTACATCTTTAACTTTATCTCCTAGCAAGGTTTTAATACGTTCGACGAACGGTGCTAATTGTTTATCTGTTTCTTCTTGCTCAGCCTGCTTCTCTTCATCTGCAAGTTTATCAAGAGATTCATCCGCTTTACTGACAGACTGGAATGATTTGCCATCAAACTCAGTCAGGTAATTCATCATCCACTCATCTATACGATCAGATAACAGCAGTACCTCGATACCTTTTTTGCGGAACAGCTCTAAATGAGGACTGTTTTTTGCCGCGGCATAGCTATCTGCGGTGATGTAGTAGATTTTTTCCTGACCATCGACCATACGGCCAACATAATCTTCCAGAGAAACTGTTTGAGCATCACTATCGTTATGCGTTGATGCAAAACGTAGTAATTTAGCAATTGTTTCAATGTTAGATGAGTCTTCTGCAGGGCCTTCTTTTAAGACTAAACCAAACTCTTTCCAGAATGCTTGATACTCTTCCGGCTTGTTTTCTGCCAGTTTTTGTAACATCTGTAATGCACGTTTAGTTAATGCACTACGTAAGTTACGTGTAACTGAGCTGTCTTGTAAAATTTCACGTGAAACGTTTAGCGGTAAATCATTAGAATCCACTAACCCACGAATAAAACGCAGGTAATTAGGCATAAACTGCTCAGCTTCATCCATAATAAAGACGCGCTGGACATACAGTTTTAAACCGTGACGTTGTTCACGATTCCATAAATCCCAAGGCGCTTTTGAAGGCACATATAATAAGCTTGTATACTCTTGCTTACCTTCTACACGGTTATGTACCCAGCTTAATGGGTCGGCAAAGTCATGTGAGATATGCTTATAAAACTCTTTATACTCTTCATCACTTACTTCAGATTTGTTACGAGTCCAAAGGGCTTGTGCTTTATTAATTTTTTCCCATGTTACTGTGCCATCTTCTTCATTTTTTGTTTCAATTTCAACAGGCAGAGAAATATGGTCAGAATATTTACTAATAATGCTACGCAGACGCCAATCGTCTAGATACTCATCTTCACCTTCACGTAAATGAAGCGTAATTTCAGTCCCGCGATCTGCTTTTTCAATATCAGCAACGGTGTAATCACCCTCGCCTTCAGACTCCCAAAAAACACCTTTATCTGCACTTTCGCCAGCTGCACGAGTGCGTACTGTCACTTTATCTGCAACGATAAACGCAGAATAGAATCCGACACCAAACTGACCAATTAATTGGCTATCTTTAGCTTGATCTTGTCCGATAGATTCTAAGAATGATTTAGTGCCTGATTTTGCAATAGTACCCAGATTATCAATGACTTCATCGCGAGTCATACCAATACCATTATCACTGATAGTCAGAGTACGAGCTTCTTTATCAGTGGAAATGCGCACATGCAACTCACCATTATTTTCATAAAGTGCTGCATCTGATAATGCACGGAAACGCAATTTATCAGCCGCATCTGATGCGTTCGAAATCAATTCGCGAAGGAAAATTTCTTTATTGGAGTAAAGAGAATGGATCATTAATTGGAGAAGTTGTTTAACTTCTGACTGAAATCCTCTTGTTTCCTGACCTTTCATACTCATTTTTACCTCAATTAATCCTAATTTGGCGAAAAAAATCAATATGAGTAAAAAGTGGGGATAGTTAAGCAAGTTTCAAGGGTCGAGTAAAAAATTAAGCGAATAAAAGTGATTAAGCTCCTTATATGATTAAAGTTTGAGCCAAAATAATACTTGCTGTATATTTTAGTTGTATATTTTATTATACAGCGATATTAACTTGGGTTTATGACTATGAAAGCTTTATTACAACACTGTTTACTAGGTATTGGCTTACTCTCCCTCTCTTCTTTCTCTTATGCAGATAGACAAATCGTAGACCAAATTGGTCGCACTGTTACCATTCCAGACAAAGTAGAAAGAACGGTGGTTTTACAACACCAAACTTTGAACTTATTAGTTCAACTAGATGCCACAGATAAAATTGTTGGTGTGATGTCCAATTGGAAGCAACAACTTGGCGATGGATATGCACAACTAGCACCATCTCTAGAAAAAACACCTAAAGTCGGCGATCTCACCAGTTTTGATGCTGAAAGCTTAGTCAAGCTGCAACCTCAAGTCGTTTTTGTTACTAATTATGCCCCTAAAGAGATGATTGATAAGATCTCTGCTCTTGGTATTCCTGTTGTGGCGATTTCATTACGTAAAGAAGTTAATGATGATAAATCAACACTGAATCCAACATTACAAAATGAAGAGCAAGCCTATAACGAAGGGTTAAAAGAAGGTATTTTGCTGATTGGTGATATCGTCAATAAATCAGAAAATGCACAAGCATTAGTTAACGATACCTTTAAACAACGTGAACAAGTTAGTCAGCGCTTACAAAATGTTCCTAAAGAGCAACGAGTGCGGGCTTATATGGCGAATCCAGACTTAACAACATATGGCTCAGGAAAATATACTGGGTTAATGATGGAACATGCAGGTGCATTTAATGTCGCCGCATCAACCGTTAAAGGTTATAAGCAAGTCTCGCTAGAACAAGTTATTGCATGGGATCCAGAAGTCATTTTTATTCAAGACAGATATCCTCAAGTTGTCGATGAAATCAAACAAGATGCACGTTGGCAAGTCATTAGCGCTGTTAAAAATAACCGAATTTACTTAATGCCTGAGTATGCGAAAGCATGGGGATACCCAATGCCTGAAGCTATGGCAATAGGTGAATTGTGGATGGCAAAAAAAATATATCCTGAAAAATTTAGCGATATCGATATGCAAAAAGCAGCTAATGATTGGTATAAAAAATTCTATCGTACTCAGTATCAAGGAAAAGAGTAGGATATAACACCATGACATTTTCCCTTTTTGCAGCAGGTAGTTTAAAAACTACACTACCTGCTTTTATTGAGCATCATCAGCAAAAAACAGGCGAGAAGTGGACACTTACATTTGGACCTGCCGGGCTTTTGCGCCAACGTATTGAACAAGGGGAAACCTGTCATTTGTTTCTTTCTGCTGATGAAAATAATGCAAAGCAATTAATTGATAAAGGTTTTGCACTACAATATGCTCCTTTTATTGCCAATCAGCTTTGTATTACAGCTCGTCGTAATGATGTAAATGAAGAAGATAACTGGCTTAGCGTATTATCAAATACTGCATTAAAATTAGGGATATCCACACCAAAAACAGATCCCTCAGGGGATTATAGTTGGCAACTATTTGATAATATCGCGCAGATTGACCCAAAGTTAAGTCAGGCATTAAAAATACGAGCACTTTCTTTGGTTGGGGGTGAGCATTCACTTACTATTCCTCAAGGTAGAATGGCAGCACATTATTTAATTGCCACACACCAAGCAGACGCGTTTATTGGTTACCAGCATTACCAAACACAATTAAGCAAATTTCCTGAATTAAAGATCTTCGATATTCCAAAACCCTTTAATGTTATCGCGCACTATTGTGCGACGCTTATTCATTCTCAGGCTTATAGTTTATATCAGGAGATATTATCTCCTTATGCTAAGACGTATTTTATTAAATCTGGATTTTTACCGCTAAGTTCCCATCTTAGCGGTAAGTAACCTTATGTTATATCGGCTATTTTCTGGCATCATTTACAATGATAGCGTTAGCACCTGCGTTTGCTTCATCTAATGCATGTTTTATTGTATCAGCATGAGCAAGTACAACACCTAAACGGCGAGTGCCAGCAATTTCAGGTTTAGCAAAAAGGCGAATTTGGCGATCCGCCTTCAACGCTTTTTCAATACCAGAATAAACGATATTTGTACTATAAAGCTCAGGTAAAATAACAGCTGATGCACAAGGGCCTAATTGGCGAATACCACCAATGGGATAACCTAAAAAAGCACGGACATGAAGCGCGAACTCTGATAAGTCTTGAGAGATTAATGTTACGAGCCCTGTATCATGAGGACGAGGAGAGACTTCATTAAAGAATACCTCATCACCTTGAACAAATAACTCAACACCAAATAAGCCATAGCCCCCTAAGTTCTCAACCACTTTACTCGCAATATGTTCTGCTTTAGCAAGTGCGATATCACTCATTTTTTGAGGCTGCCACGAACTTCGGTAATCCCCTTTTTCTTGTCGATGACCAATAGGGGCACAAAAATGGATACCATCAACAGCATGAATAGTCAGCAAAGTGATCTCAAAATCAAACGGGATCATTTTTTCAACAATAACGCGTCCTTTTCCTGCTCTCCCTCCCTCTTGCGAGTAAGTCCAAGCCTGAGCCAAATCATTTTCATTACGAATAACACTTTGCCCTTTTCCGGATGAACTCATGACGGGTTTTACAATACAAGGGAAGCCTATTTCTAAAGCGGCTTTTTTAAAACTCACTTCATCATCAACAAATTGATAGTTTGACGTAGGTAAATGTAATGTTTCTGAGGCTAATCGACGGATCCCTTCTCTATCCATAGTCAGCTTTACCGCACGGGCGCAAGGAACAATGTTTTGCCCCGTCTGCTCTAATTCAACCAGTAATGTTGTTGCAATAGCTTCAATTTCTGGAACGATAAAATCAGGTCGCTCTTGTTCAATAACTTGCTTTAATGCATCACTATCAAGCATATTTACAACATGATGGCGATGAGCAACATGCATAGCAGGAGCATTCAGATAGCGATCAACAGCAATCACTTCAATGCCTAAGCGTTGGCATTCAATTGCGACTTCTTTGCCTAATTCACCAGCACCTAATAACATCACTTTTGTTGCATTTGCCGTAAGAGCCGTACCCAGCACAGTCATTTTTTATCCTCACCATTAATAAAAACCACAATCACGCAAACGATTGCTTTTCATATAGCATAACGGATTTAGCTTGATAGAAAAATAGCCAGACAAAAAAATAATCAAACAGGGAAATAATACAATTACACCGTTTGGCTGCGTTTTCCTTTTTGAATTTTTAGATAATTCAGGCGTTTTCGGATAAGAGCTAAGATACAGCATAAAAGCCCTAACCAAATTAGAGAGAAACTCACGCCTTTTACTTCATCAAAAACTTCATGGAATAAGAAAACAGCCAGTAAAAATTGAATAGTAGGCTCAATATATTGTGCTAATCCAATTACAGTTAATGTGGTTCGTTTGACGGCTGCGGTAAAAAACAACAACGGCAGTATAGTGACTGGTGCAGTGAGAATATAATAAAAACGAGTCAGATTATCCGCAGAAGGTAGTGCGCTTTTCTCTGTTAAAAACAACCAAATAGTGGCGCCAATGGCTAATGGCATTAACCAAAGTGTTTCCATAAATAAAGAGGTGATCACATCAAAACGAATAAACTTACGGATTAAGCCATATACAGCAAATGCGCCCCCCATCATGATAGCCAATACAGGTAATTCACCGTACATCCACAATTGATAGCCCACACCCGCACAAATTAAGGCAACAGCCCATTTTTCTGCTGAATTAAGCTTTTCTTTAAGAAATATCACACCTAATAAAATAGAGAAAAGCGGATTAATAAAATACCCCAAGCTCGCTTCTAATACTTGTTGATGTGTTAACGCATAAGTAAACGTACACCAAGAAACAGCCATAGCCATTGAACTAAACAGGCACATAAAAACAGAGCGCTTATCTTGTAAAACCACGCGCCATCGTGTTCTATTTTTAATAAAAAGTCGTACGAGTAATAAAAGAGGGATAGACCAGATCAAACGCTGAGCCAACATCTCTAATGGTTGTGCTCCTGGTAACAGCCGATAAAACAGAGGGGTTATTCCCCAAAGAATATAAGAAAAAATGGCTAATACCGCGCCCGATTGAGCCCACATTTAATGTTCCATCAATAAAAGTCAATAAGATTTAATATCATACGCTTAAAACAGATAGAACAATATGATCAGCATCGCTGATTGATTGATCAAACACCAATATAGCCGAATAGACGAGATAAAAAAATCTCCATAAATAACCACTCCGAGAAAAGTAGTTATAAATGGAGAATAGGAAAATACCATTAAGGGAAAACCGTGGTAAAAACCACAACCAGAAAAATAGATGAGTTGTTAGAAAATCTCCCTAACATGCAAAGGTGGCTGTTGCTGAACAAAATCATGTAATTTTTTACGACTTGGTGCTGCAGCTATCGCCCCTTTTTGAGTGGTAGCTAAAGCACCACAAGCAGCTGCTTGCGTCACTATTTTTGATAGGTATTGTTCATCTTCAGCAAAACCATATTCAGCAAGCGCGGCTAACAAACCGGACATAAAGGCATCACCAGCACCTGTTGTATCAATGCATTCAACAGTAAAGGCACTAAATGCAACTTGAGTATTTGGTGTTAAAACTAAACAGCCTTTAGAGCCTTGAGTGATCACTTTTAAACGAGCGGGATAATTTTCTAATTTTTTAAGTGCATTATTCAATGTCACTTCTTGTGTCATCCACGTGAGCTCATCTTCTGATAATTTTAATATGTCTGCTTTATGCGCATAATTATCGATAATTTCACGCATTTCTTCATGATCACGCCACATTTGGGGTCGTAAATTAATATCAAAACTCAATAGTGAACCACTTTCTTTAATGCTTTTGATTGCACAATCTAAGGTCGAGCGACAAATAGGATTCACCAATGCTAAAGAGCAAAAATGCAAAATATCTTTTTCGAATGCAGGTAAAGATTTTTCTGTTAAAAATTGATCAGCAGACTCAGCAACTAAGAAAGTAAAATCACGCTCACCATTTTCTTGTAAAGAGACAAGAACAGTACTGGTACGGTGAAACTCATCAAATTCCATTGCATGAGTATCGACACCCAGATCAAACAGTGTTTTTTGCATAAAATGGCCAAACGCATCTTCACCTACACGCCCAATAAAACCACTTTGTTGACCAAGCCTGGCAACGCCAGCAGCAACATTGACTGGCGCACCACCAGCACATGCTTCATATTGCATGTTTTGCAATGGGATCAAGTCAACAACAGCGTCACCTAAAGACCAGACTTTCATAATCTCTCCTGAAGATAAGCAATTATTTTTCTTAACTATATTCTGTTTTTATGGTTATTCATAACGAATAAATAAAGATATTGCTCGTAAATCCACACTGATAACGTTAACATAACTAGGTAATATGATAAAGTCAATCTCATACATCGTATTTTTTCACTCAGAATGTTATCGTTAACAATAAGAGTAATAGTGTGATTACATCTGTTCTTTACCCTTTCTATGCTCTTAAAAACACACTAATAACTCTGATATATAATAAGGATAATGATATGAAACACCGCTTAGAACAATCAACAAAAGCCTTAAGTACTTTGATTGAAAAACGAGGCAATAAATTTTATCCCCAGTTTCATTTGGCTGCACCTGCGGGTTGGTTGAATGATCCTAATGGTCTTATTTATCATGATGGTTTATATCATGCCTTTTATCAGCATCATCCTTATTCTCAAGATTGGGGGCCAATGCATTGGGGGCATGCTACAAGTACAGATATGATCCACTGGCAACACCAACCTATTGCGTTAGCCCCAGGAGATGACTACGACAAAAGTGGTTGTTTCTCAGGATCAGCAATTAGTCATGAAGGCAAACTCTATCTTTTCTATACAGGACACAACTGGTTAGCAGACGAAGGTGATGATAGCCAAATCTATGAAGCGCAATGTGTTGCTATCAGTGAAGATGGCATTCATTTTGAGAAAAAAGGGATCGTTTTAGAACCCCCTAAAGGTTATATGCATTTTCGTGATCCTAAAGTTTGGTATCAAGAAGGCAAATGGTGGATGGTTGTCGGTGCTCGTGATGAAAAAGATCAAGGACAAGTTCTACTCTTCTCTAGTGACACCTTATTTGTGGAAGGTCAGCAGTGGAACAACGATTACACTGTTTTAGGAAAAACGGATGATAAAAATGTCTATATGTGGGAGTGCCCTGATTTCTTCCCTATTAGCCAAGAAAACGAATTTGCAATCGTCTTCTCACCACAAGGAAAACGAGCCGAAGGATATCAATATCGCAATCTCTTTCAATCAGGTGCGTTAATTGGCCAGTGGGCGCCAAACCAACTCTTTAAACCACAAGGGCATTTTATTGAACTTGATAATGGCCATGACTATTATGCGCCACAATCATTTATAACACCTGATGGCCGTCGCGTTTCTATGGGATGGATGGATATGTGGAATTCGCCCATGCCTTCAAAATCTGAATTTTGGTCTGGCTGTTTTACACTCCCTCGTGAAATCACTTTTGATAAATCCAAAAATCGCTTACGCATGATCCCCGTTAAAGAAGTCGAATCATTACGCCAAGAAAAACAGACTATCCAGCCATTAACACTCAGTAATCAATCCATAGAGCTAATCAATAATACTCCTGCGATCGAACTTGACTTAACATTATCTTTAGACAGCCACGCTGAAAAATTTGGCTTATGGCTAGGTGAAGGGCTTGAGCTCTTTGTTGATAATCAATCACACCGTTTAGTTCTTAATCGTCATTATCCTCAGCACAATATAAGTGGTGCTCGAAGTATTCCATTACCTGAAGGTTGTGAATTGAATTTACGCATTTTCATTGATCGCTCATCAATTGAAATCTTTGTAAACAAAGGTGAATTCACCTTTAGCAGCCGATATTATGATCAACAAGATATTCAAACTTTACGTCTTTTCGCCATTAATGGTGATGCAACACTGATTAATGGTGAATATTGGCAGTTAAATAGTATTTACTGATATTGATAAGATAAGTAAGACGTGAGTCTTTAAATAGACTCACGTTCAACTAATTGGCAAGGTACGTGTATCGTATCTCTATGTTTCCGTTCTTGAATGATATGCAACGTTGCTTCTTTACCTAATTCATAATGAGGCAATTGTACCGTTGTTAATGGTGGATAAAACAACTCTCCTGTACCAATCATATTGTCGTATCCCAAAACAGCCACTTGCTCTGGAATGCGTAACCCCATAGAAAGTAAAACTTGATACGCTAGAAATGCAATACGGTCATTACCACAAATGAGAATATCAAAATCTGCTTTTTGCTGAATACAATGCTTTTTCAATATTTCAATCACATCACGATAATGTTCATCTCCTAACATCATCGTATATTGTTGTAGATCCGCCAATGGTAGCCCAGCCTCTTGCCAAGCATCTTCAACAGCTTTACGACGAATAGGGCCTGCTACAGACTCTTCAGGTATATAGAAGCATAAAGGGCGGCGATACCCTTTTTCGATGACTTTTTTCATCGCAAAATACTGCCCATGATAATCATCAGGAATATAAGTTGGAAAAGCGCACGTTTTATCCAAGCAGTTTGCTAACACTAAATTCTTATCAAGCAACTTTTCATGCACAGTGATTTCACGCAACCCCATCGTGGTATAAATAATACCATCTGGACGTTGAGCCAAAAGTTGCCAAATGGCATTTTCATAACAATCTTGTGCAGTCAAATTGACAACAAATGAACTCCAGCCAAATTCTCTTGCAGTTTGTTCTATCGATAAAATCATTTCCACAGAAAATGGTGTCGTAGCGGTATCAATTGCCAGAACACCAATTGATGATACTTTTGTTCCTTGCCCACGAATTTTTCGTGCAGAATAATCTGGAACATAGTTAAGTTGATCAATCGCATTTTGGACTTGTTTCAGTGTTTCTGGTTTTAATAACTCAGGGTTATTAATCGCTCTTGAGACTGTCATCAAAGAAACGGATGCAAGTCGAGCTACATCTTTCAGTGACGCCATAGCATTGGCTCGATTGGTTTATTAAAAAGGATCAATAGAAATAAAGTGCTATTTTACAAGAAGTAAAGTCAAAAAGCCACAAAGGGAATTGTATTGTAACTAAATACGACTATTAATTTCCTCATAAAAAGACACCTAAATATATTATTTTTTTACTTATTAAATGAGTTTAATATAGTTAAAATCACTTACGAGAAAAAACTTAGTTACAATTAATAATAGTTATCTCCTTTCTTCATTATAGAAATAAATTATTCTTATCTATAAAATACAAATATTGAAACAAAACAAAGTTCTGATATTTTATCTATAATATAATACAGAAGTATTAATCATTTTTAATTTGATATATTCTGAATATGGCTCCGTTGCGTGAATGTCACCCTACACAAAAAAACTTATAAATTAGTCAAATTTCGTTACTCATTCACTTTTAGTGAAAGAGCAGAGTAAAACCAGGAGCAACATATGGAATCAATAATCCACTTAATCACTTTTGAAGATGACAGTACAAAAGTTCAACTTAAAGCAGTTCTTTCTTCTTTAGCTGCTAACGTGAAAACCTATTCAAATGAACAGGCTTTCTTGAAATACTATTTTTCATCAACAAAAGGAGCTCATAAAGAGTGCATCATAATTAATACAAAAAGCAGTGCAGCGCCATCAATCGCACTGATTAAAGAACTCAACAAATTGAAAAACATCATCCCTGTTATTATTATTTCAGGGGATAGTTCCATTGAGAGTTGCCGTAACGCATTTAAATCAGGGGCTTTTGAATATTTAACTCGCCCTCTAAATGTAAATGAACTTCTTAATATTGTCTCGGAATCTTTCTTACATTATGAAAGTGAAGTTGAGCAATTCCGAACATATATATCTCTAAAAGATAAATTTAGTAAGTTATCTAATAGAGAAAAAGAAGTTATGGAGATGATCCTTGAGGGAAATACGAGCAAAGAAGCAGCAGAAAAACTTTCTCTATCGCCTCGTACTGTTGAAGTACATCGTTCAAATATGTATACAAAATTGAAAATAAGATCACTACCACAATTAGTTCAAGAATATGATTTCTTTAAGAAATATGACTTAAGAGCAAGTTAATTTAAAACGTGATTTCTATTTATCAATGGGTTGTATTATCTAACGATATAACGATATGACCTGTTTAATTTCATTATATTTTATTAATGAGAGAAAGCTGTACTTCTAAAAATATTCTATTTTGGATGAATTACACCTAATATGGGAATAATTAATACGTTAAACACCATTCTACGATAGAAAGGGAGGCAACTTATTTTGATGCCACCCTTTCATTAGTGTTCGTTTAATCTCAATCAAAAACACTTGTATATATTATTTTCATAATCGCTATTATTAATAATTATTATGATTATTTTTTATTAACAATAGCAATATAAGAAAAGATGAAGCTCTTCATTTGATATAAATCATTTTTTACTTATTATAAAGATGAATATTCTCATTTTTAATTTCTCATTTTCTTTATTCTTATTTCACGAAGAAAATTATTAGCGATTAAAAAATAATACAAAAGAAATTCTTGTCTCTTTTTTTTATGCCCATTTATAGACTGTTTATGCGTTTTGATTTTTGATTTAAACAAAAAATTCTTTATAAGAATATTCTAATCGAAGTGTTTTAATTGCGATTATTTAAACAGTAAAATAAGAAATAATAATAAGTATTTCCCTTTATACTCCCTTTTACTTAAGAAATTTATTCTCTTTATAGTTTAATTAATGTAATACATCATTTAACATCTCTACTTAATAACACTCAAATAAAGAGCATCATAAAATGATCCTTTTATGTAAGTAAAATACACTAGCCAAGAATAAGTATTAACACCTAGAAAAGTAAATAATTATTAATGATTGATTTATAGTCTTAATATGAGCATAAAAAAAAGGAATCAATCGTTATAAAAAAAATATAAGATAAATTTATACGTTTATTCTTATTCTCACTTTGCACAAATGCCCTTATGCTATCCCCTCCTAACTCGCCTTTTACAAAGAAAAATGAACGCTCAAGATAAAAACCGTCGTCCTATAAAAGCAAGGCAAACAAACTGGGCCACAAAGTGCAGTCGCTATTTACAACAAAAAGGGGCAACCCCTAATGGTATTTCTGTGTTTAGCGTCGTATTTGCATTACTTGCAGGCTTATCACTCTTTTGTGCTCTCTTTTACACATCTGGATTATTACGCTCAATTTTATTGATCCTTGGAGCTATCATGATCCAAGGTCGCCTAATTTGTAATTTATTAGATGGTATGGTTGCCGTCGAAGGGGGCATGAAAAGCCCAGTAGGTGCTGTCTATAATGAATTACCTGACAGAATTGCCGATACTTTAATTATTTTGGGTGTCGGTTATGGGCTTTCTTCTGACTTTTCTATGGCCATTACATTAAGTTGGGTGGGCGCTTTTTTTGCGGTAATGACCGCTTATGTTCGTGTCTTAGGCGGTGCTTGTGGATTAGATCAACAATTTACAGGCCCAATGGCAAAACAACACCGAATGGCATTATTAACCTCTGTTGCCGTTATTGCTGCATTTATTCCTAGTCTTTGGGGAATATGGCTCTTTTTTATTTCATTATGGATTATTATTTTAGGTTCAACGCTGACCACAATTTTCAGAACCCGTCGAATTTTACGGGATTTAGCACAAGGTGTCTGATTAATGAAAAATGGAAAACTTGCTTTAGATGCAAAAGTGGTATCATCCGTCTTAGTCTCTATTTGTCGATTCTTAACAGGTATTCGCGCGAAACAAACCTCTCCTATTGCGAAAGATACGCCTTGTATTTATTACGCTAACCACTCTAGTCATCTTGATGGCTTAGTTATTTGGTCTTGTCTTTCACCCAATATTCGCCCTTATGTTCATCCGGTTGCCGCTGAAGATTATTGGAATAAAAACCGCTTACGCCGTTATTTATCTCGTCGTATCTTTAGAGCTATTCTTATCCCTCGTCATGCTGCCAAAATGAATTTTCCACAAGAAGAAAATTCTTGCGAAGAGATCGTAGAACAACCCACTAATGACTCGGCATCATCGACACCCAATAAAGTCAATGCACTTGCTCTGATGCAAGAAATTTTAGACCAAGGTGATTCTTTAATTATTTTTCCTGAGGGTACTCGAGGTAACGGCGAATCTATTCAAGATTTTAAAGCGGGTCTTTGGCATCTCTCTCGTAAAAATCCAAATGTGCAATTAGTCCCTATTTATCTGGAAAACTTAAATAGAGTCCTTCCTAAAGGTTCTCGCTTAGTTGTTCCTGTTATTTGCAGTGCGATTTTTGGTGCCCCTATTGGCTCCACTCATGAAAATGAAAGTAAACAAGAGTTTCTGGTAAGAGCGAAAAGTGCGTTAGAGGAGCTACACAATGGAACGTATTAATAATGAAGTCCTATGGATCTTTATCGGGCTCTTCTCTTTTTTAATTATTGCCAGCATTATTGGTGCTATTTTAGCAGCCATAAAAGGCCCAACCTCCACTATCACGAATCTTAATTCAAGGATCAACGCATGGTGGGTAATGTGTATTATCGCGGGTGTTGCCATAGGAATTGGGGCGATTGGATCTGTCGTCCTATTTACCATTATCTCATGGCTTGCATTACGCGAACTGATCACCTTAACCCCCACACATCGTGGCGATCATGAAGCGCTCTTCTGGTGCTTCTTCGTTATCTTACCTATCCAATACATTCTTGTTGGCGTGCAATGGTATAACTTAATGGCGGTATTTATCCCAGTTTACGCCTTCTTATTAATACCAACACGTATGGCACTTTCAGGTGATACTCGCCACTTCTTAGAACGTATGGCAAAAGTACAGTGGAGCGTGATGATAGCAATTTATTGCCTAAGTTATGCACCAGCACTTTTAATGTTACCAATAGAAGGTTTTGAAGGTCGTAATATCAATTTACTGCTCTTTTTAATGATAGTGGTGCAAGTTTCTGACGTACTTCAATATGTATTTGGTAAATTATTTGGCAAACATCCTATCGTACCTAAATTAAGCCCAAATAAAACAGTGGAAGGTTTTTTTGGTGGAATTATCTCTGCCAGCCTGATTGGCATGATGTTGTGGTGGGCAACTCCTTTCTCATGGTGGGCGGCATTTTTACTCTCTTTAGTAATTACATTGGCCGGTTTTGCTGGTGGTTTATGCATGTCAGCAATCAAAAGAGACAGTGGTGTAAAAGATTTTGGTACGATGATCGAAGGTCATGGTGGCATGATGGATAGAATGGATTCTCTCTGCTTTGCAGCGCCTATTTTCTTCCATGTTATTCGCTATTTTTATGTTTAGTTTTACTTTGTTTAATCAAATGTAAACTAGCCCGATGTAGGCTCAAATGCCGATATTAAAACCATCGGCATTTTTATACGCCCTATTTCGCTCATGCTAATTTAATATCACTAATTGACTATCATTATATAAATTAAACATTTGTTTTAATTTTAGATTAAAAATACAAAAGAACCATTTTACATATAAATCAAATAATTAAATAAAAACATAACGAATAAAGAGGTCTGATTTCTCTCCATTTTTATTTATAATGATAGCTTAGAAGGCTGCTATCTTTTACCCTAGCGCTCCTTTTTATTTTAGATCCTTTACAATTATGATCACTTGGCTACTTCTTGCTTTTTCTTTGTTATTTCTGGGTTTCAATCGTAAGCTTGCGTTTATTACATTGATATTTACAGCACTTAGCGCATTTATAACGGGTGTTATTACATGGCAAACCTTGCCAGTTATTTTTAGTATTCTCTTACTCGCATTCGCCTATTCTCGCTATAAAAAACAGCCTCTACTTAGAGCTATCATCATTCTCGCACTTGTCATTATTGCCAGTGGATTAACTTTTCACCTTATTCCTGGTTTTAACAATTTACGTTACCTTTCACATGCCATTATAGGTATGAAAAGCGCCCCTTTTTCTTTTTATTTCAATGCCGATAAAGCATTATTACCTTTTATTTTTCTGATTTTTATTCCTACACTTTTTGTCTGCGCGCCATTAAAAAAAGCAAATAAATTACATTGGGCAATGCTAATTATTGCCATTCCTGCATTATTATTGATCGCTGTAAAGCTAGGAGGATTGGCAATTGAATTGCACTTACCATCGTGGCTACCTGCATTTATTCTCGCGAATCTCTTTTTTGTATCACTTGCTGAAGAAGCATTATTTAGAGGTGTTATTCAGCAAACATTATCACGTTACCTTCCCCCTTATGTCGCGCTATTAATAGCAGCCATTATCTTTGGTTTAGCACATTCTGCAGGCGGATTACTGTTGATCATATTTGCTTCACTGGCAGGTATTATTTATGGATTAGCGTGGATGTGGAGTGGTCGACTTTGGGTTTCAACGCTATTTCACTTTGCACTTAACCTGACTCACCTTCTCTTCTTTACTTACCCATTTAAAATCGCGTGATCTCTATTTATCACCATTTAATACTGGTTTAATTTTTATTCTGATCTTCACTGCCTTTTACTGATATCTTAACTTCATCAGTAAAAGGATGAGTGAAACGTGAAAGCAATCACACAAATAGAATACAGATATTCTTATTTGCGCCCATCATCTGATGAAATTTTTGTTAGTATGCTTTATCGCTTATCTATAAATAATCAACACTTCATACGGCGAACAACAATAAGCCAAAAATAATAACATCCATTAACACGATAAGAAGTTGTCTTACTTTGCGGTATAGACCTCAGAAAAAATAGGTAAGCTTTGCTCTGTTTGCTTTTTTACTTTTTTTGCTTTTTTTAGTTCAGCGTTATCTGCTGATATTTTGCCTCTCTTATTACCAGGACAAAAAATATGTTAGACCAAGAAATGATCCGAACCTTTATACAGGTCGCCGATTGCCAAAGTTTTACCAAAGCAGCCGATGTGCTTCATAAAACATCAGCAGCAATTAGTTACCGTATCAAAACATTAGAAGAAAATATCGGCACCCAACTTTTTAATCGCACCACAAGAACCGTTACACTGACACCTGCGGGCGAATATCTATTAGAAAAATGTCGTCAATGGATTGTATGGTTAGAGTCAATGCCTGTGGAACTTCAGCAGATGAACGCGGGTGTCGAACATCAGGTCAACATTGTCATCAATAATCTGCTTTATGATCGCACCGCAGTTGCCAGTATGTTGGCTTGTCTTCATCAACGCTTTCCTTCTACCCAGTTTCATATCACTCGCCAAGTCTATATGGGTGTTTGGGATGCGCTTATTAACGAAGATTATCATTTTGCTATCGGCGTTACTGGCAATGAATCTCTTAAGAATAATATTAACATTTGTGCAATGGGCGAAATTCAATGGCAATTTGTTGTCGCGCCTAATCATCCTTTAGCCAATATCAGTGGTGTATTAAGTGATGACCAAATGCGTATGTATTCTGCTGTAAACGTCGAAGATACCTCTCGCCATCTTTCTAAACGTACAGCATGGCGTTTATCGGGTCAGCATGAGATCCGTGTGCCTGATTTACATACCAAATTAGCCTGTCACTTAAAAGGCGTAGGAATAGGATTTTTGCCATTAAGTTTATGCAAACCACTTATAGATAGCGGACAGTTAATTGCGAAAGAAGTGAAAAACCGTCGTCATAACTCCCCTCTTTCATTAGCATGGTGTGAAGATAAAAAAGGTGCTGTAGTGAGCTATTTAGTGGAGTTGTTTAAGCAAAATCATCCTAGTGTGCAATCGTTTTACGATCCTTTAAATTAAAAAGGCAAACCGAAGTTTGCCCTTTAACTGTTTATTCAGTGACTATCTGAATAGTGTGCTACGCTTTTGCTTCTTCATTATTGTTGTTGCTTTCTTTAATAAAGAGGCTTGCCACAATACCGATACAAATCAGAATAGCTGCAAAGTAGAAACCTGAGTCCATGCTACCTGTTTTGTCTGATAAGAAACCCGTTAATGTTGGAGCAAAAACAGAACCTAACATACCGATACAGTTATAAACACCAAACGATGTACCTAGTGCATGTCGCGGTGAGTTATCAGCAACTACAGCAACAAGGACTGGGTTTGTACTGATTTTACCTACAATACCGTAAAGGATCAGAGCACCAATTAACACAGGCATTGATTCTGACATTGGTACAGCAAGAATAGCGACTAATGACAGCGGTAACATGATCAGTAATACAGGTTTACGACGACCAATTTTATCTGAAACCCAGCTAAAAATAAGTGAACCAGGAATAGCAAACCATGGCATTAATGATGCGATAGTTGAAATTTGAGTTCCTGTAATTCCACGCTCAGTTTCTAAGTAGTACGGTAACCAAGTGACTAATACAAAGAAGCCATAGATTGAACAGAAGATAGTGACATATGCAAGGTTGATATTGCGATTGCCAAATAGATCTTTAAATGTCAGTTTAACTTTCTGTTTTGGAGCGCCACTTTCTGCCGCAGGTTGTGCTTTTGGCTTATCTTTGATGATCCATAACATCACCAAACCAATAATAATAATTGGCACACCAATGATATAGAACGGAGCACGCCAGCTCATTCCCATCTCACCGACAGAAATACTTGAAATGTAGTAACCAATAGACAGACCAAATGCCATACCACTATTGATAATCGCACTACCTAATGTAATACGATGCTTCGGTATTGCTTCTGAAGATAAGCCATACTGAGGGCCATAATAGAAGCCTTGGAATATCCCCACCATGACCCATGCAAACATAAAGGTCACGTAAGTTGGCATCATCCCCGCAATAATGGTAAATCCACCAAAGAGAACAACCCCTGTTACTAATACTTTTTTCTTACCTAAATAGTCACCTATCATTCCTGATGGAATATTAAGTGCAGTATATCCGATAAAGAAAATACTCATGATAGAACCGAGTTGAGCTTTAGTAAGATCAAACTCAGCACCAATATTGACCATTAAAGGGCCGACAATAGCGCGGCTACCATACAGTGCAATCCAACCAAAGAAGAAGATAATGGTCAGTTTGACCCAATAAGGGACTTTGCCTTTCTCATTCACTTGTGCATCGTTCATAATGACGCTCCTGAAAGCATTTTTATTAAGACTTATAAATTAAAGTGCCAGACTGACCTTCAATAACTTGTTGAATATTTTGTAATGCACCAATATGAGCTTGTTGCCCTGTTTCATTAACAAAATCACTCACTGCCATAATTTTTGGTCCCATTGCGCCATCAGCGACAGCCATTGGTGCAAGTTCTTCTGGTGTTGCTTCACGAATTGCAGCTTGTTCTGGTGTACCCCAATTTTTATAAATAGCATCTGCCTCTGTTAAAATAACAAAGTGCTCAGCATTTAATTCACGAGAAATTAAAGCCGCAGTTAAATCTTTATCAATAACCGCTTCACTACCAATAAACTCATTATTTGAATTGTTGACTGGAATACCACCACCACCACCACAAATAACAATATGACCTTTATCTAATAAAAGTCTTACTGCCTCGATATCAATAATCTTTTTCGGTGTTGGAGATGGAACAACACGGCGATAATGTTTACCGTCTTGTTTAAATGTCCATTGATACTTCGCAATTAATTTTTCTTTATCAGCTTCATCATAAATAGGGCCAATAAATTTACTTGGATCGTTAAATGCTTCATCATTAATATCAACTGAAACTCGAGTCATTACCGTTGTAATAGCTTGTTCAGGATGATTTTGATTAATTTTCTGCATCATCATATAACCAATCATACCTTGGCTTTCTGCCACCAAGATATCTAACGGGTATGCAGGAACATCTTGATATGCAAGGTTTTGCAGTGCAAGCAATCCAACTTGAGGCCCATTACCGTGTACTAATACAACACGATACTCTTTGGCTAATTTATTAATTGTCTCTGACATCAATTCAATATTTTTATATTGATTTTCAGCAGACAAAACTTCTCCGCGTTGCAATAATGCATTTCCGCCTAAAGCAATAACAATTGTTTTCATAATTATCCGTATCCGAATGTTTATATAAATTCTTTTATTAAAAAAATTTAATCAATATGCTGTTGTTGTTTTTTAGCTTGGTAACCAATCCATAATCCCAGTAATGTATCTGCTCCAGAATGATGACCAATAGAGAGTATTTCCAACATATCCTTAAAAATAATCTCTTTATTCTTTATTTTTTTACCTAGTTGAATGAGATAGGTAGAAAATATTCCCTGTGTGGCATATTCCAAATAATGCTTACTGACAATAGTGGTCAATTCAGATAAAGGTGGTGTGTTATTAAAAAAATTATTAAGTTTCTTTTCAGGCTCTGCTAAATAATGCGCAAATAACATTCCCACCAGCATATCATCTGAACTTGGCGTTAACCCGGGGCCTTTCCCTGTAAAAATAGCCCAGTTAACTGCATTGCCTAATAGTTGGTTATGAAACAGCTTAGTTAATAACTTAATTTCACTTAGTTGCGCGATTTGACGGTAATTTTTCAATGATCCATATAACCCCGTTGCAATCGAGGGTGATAACAGAGAAAAAAAACTTTCTAACCAACGTAAATCTAAATCCGCTTTATCTTGCAAGCGCAAATTCTCACTTTGACCTGCGATCAATGTGAGTTTATTTGTTAGTGTTGCTTGATGATTTTTAAGATCCATCACAATCGAGGGATAGCACTGTTTTGCAAAATAATCAAAATCATCTTGCTTCAGCAACCACCCCATCGGGCTTAATCCTCTTCCTTCACGATGAAAAGTCATTAAGCGTTGCTGAGGGCAAATGAAATTCAAAGCATGATCATAAATGCCCACACATTTAATCTCACCTTCAAAGTCAGTGATATGCTGGCTGGTTTGAAGTGCTTGAATTTGCATAATGCCCCCTTTATTGCTGTGCTTTGTCGTTAGAAAACGAGATTAAGCGTCGATACCTAGCTCTTCAGCAAGTGCAACAATCGCTTTTTCAAAGCAACCTAAAGGTGCACGTACAGTACCCGCACCAATCTGACCAACACCCGGCTCTTTATGTGCAATACCAGTGTTAATCAGTGGAGTGATCCCTGTTTCAACAACACGACGCGCATCTAAGCCTAAACATGCACCTTGGAAATCCCAAGTTGGAATTTGCAACATCATGTTACGAGCAAGATAGATCTCAGCCATTTCTTCAGTCACTTCACGTGCTGCATCCATACCACCGGATGCACCAACAAAGCGTGTTACACCAGGAGCCGCAACCATTGCTGCGCCACCAATACCGAAAGTTTCAGTGATTGCACTGTCACCAATATCTGGATTTGCATCTGCTTGGCTAAAGCCAGAGAAGAATAAACCTTGCGGTGTATTGACTGGAGCGGTAAACCATTGGTCACCCATTCCGCTGATTTTGATACCAAAGTTGCTACCATTACGAGTCATCACAGTGACGATAGTACCTTGCTTGATTTGAGCACCTGCATCCATCGCCGCTTTACAGTAAGCCATTGCTAAGTTCAGGAAGAACTGATCTGTAATGCTCAGGAATTTAGTCACTTTTGTGATTTCAGCATCTTCAAAATCTAATGTACTTAATACAGGTGCCAGCTGACGCAGTAACAGTGCAGATGCAGCGATGTTACGTTGGTGGAATTCATCACCCATCGTAATTGCCTGCCCCATAATTGCAGTTAGATCGATACCGTTTTCAAACGTTGCAATCGCTGCTTTTAATACTGGCGCTAAACTCTTTTGCATCCAATGTAGACGTTCTTGCACATCTGGGCCGTAAGCACCAAAGCGCATCACTTTACCGATACCTTCGTTCATATTGCAGTAAGCATAGTTACCATGAATGTGGTTTTTGATAACCAGCATTGGCATATGAGCAGAAGTAATACCACCCATTGGGCCTACTGCATTTACGTTATGACAAGGAATAAACTCGATTTCGCCTGCTTCTAACATGGCTAATGCTTGCTCTTCAGTTTCTGCCCAGCCTTCAAATAAAGAAGCACCGATACATGCACCACGAACAGGGCCGCTCATTTCTCCCCAAGTTACTGGTGGACCTGCGTGAAGTAATTTTTTACCTGACTCTAAAGTAGGAACAACTTCTTTTGCTAAGCTAACATCACACCAGTGAGGACGGGCTTCACGGATACGTTCGATAACTGCTTCATTCGCTTGTTCGATAGTTGAGTACATATCTGCAATTCCTTATTTCAATTTCTTTAATATTTCAGCCAATTTTTTATTGCCACCTGCGACAGGTGCCCACTGATAATGAACAACAGGAGTGCCACTTGATTGCAGATCGTCTGCAAAGCTACGTAATCCTGCGTTGATCACAGAGATCCCATTAAGCAGTGGCGACACTTCAGCATGTGCTTCTGCTGGATGTGGCTGGATTAATTCTTTTGCTAATAAAACGGCTTCTGGCAACGTATCCATCACAATAATGCCCGCTTCTTTCAGCTGTTTTTGCTGTTCGCTGCGGTTTTGTGGATCATCTTCAGTACCAGTGATAGTTGCGATAGTGATTAGTGGATTAGCTTCGCCACGTTTCTCATTCAGTTTCTTGATTTCCTGAATTAACGCGCCAGCTGGATCTTGAGTTGCTCCATAACCAATAACAAAATCAACCAGTAACACGCCGGCTTCTGTTTTATTGCTTAGCTCACTGATAAATTTGTTACGTGTAGATGGGTCAATCATTGGGTGTGGTTTACCCTGTGTATAGAAGTCATCACCCATATCGATAATTTTGTGGCCATCTACATCTAACATCGTGCCTTGTTTATGCTCGTTATCGACTTCAACATTAAGTTTTTCAGATAACAGCATGGCGCACTCAGCAGCTAACGTACCACCGGCATAAAGACCAATGATTTTCTTACCAGCTACTTTTGGTAACTCTGCTGCGATATCTTCAACACGCGCTAATTCAGCCGCAATACGTGCAGTTTCATCTAAAGTACGAGTGAAATAGATATTGTCGTCTTGGAATTTCTCAGGTGTTGTTCCTAAGAATTGAGCCACAATCGGTTTATTATGACGTTTCATTTCTGCAATGATTTTTTGACGAACAGCTGGTGCTGGTGGCTTAGAAACAAAGGCAATAACACGAGTATTAGGATCAGCCGCCAGCATATTGATAGCAGTGATTGCACTGATACCGCCAATTTGCTCTGTTAAATCACGACCACCTAAACCAATTGAGTGAGAAATACCTTGGCGTTGTAAAACGATTTGAGAGGTAATTTCTTGAATACCTGTACCTGATGCGCCAACGATACCAATTGAGCCTTTCGGTGCAATGTTAGCAAAAGCAAGAGGAGCACCTGCAATATTTGCCGTACCACAGTCAGGCCCCATAACAATCAGACCTTTGGCTGCTGCTTTTTCTTTTAATGCTTTTTCATCTGCAATAGATACGTTGTCAGAGAACAGCATAACGTTACAGCCATCTTCTAAACCCGTATCCGCTAGCTCAGCAGCATATTCACCGGCAATAGAGATAAGCAACATATTGGCACCAGTGCTTTTTTGTTTAGCGGTGCGCCAGCTACGTACTGTCGTTAATTTGTTACCGCCTTTTTGACCGCTTGCAATTTCTGCTAATGCTTCTTCTAACGCAGTAGAAATCATATCGATAATCGCAGGATCATCTGATTCCGCTTTAATCGAAACACAAATGTCATTCGGTGTTGCTTCGTTAAACATGTCATGCCAGAAACCGGTGACATCAAGAAGAGATTTATTCGCTGGTGTTCCCATCATGACGGAAATTTCTTCCACCTCTGGGGCTTCACTTAATTTTCGGGAAATAATCATCAGGCTTACTGAATCCTGAAAGCTCCCTTTTTTAATAAAAGCATGGATCATTATGATATCCTTAACGCATTTAATATATGTAACAGCACATATTTATTTGCATTTCGTTTTTTTGATAATAAGAAGCCTATTTGCTTAAGTTATTAAGCAATATAAATAAATGTCTGATTTATTAATTTCTAATCTCTGCGTATAAACATACTGAAGAAATATCAAAATGTAGAGTGATAGAAGTCACACTTATTTATTGTAAAAAATTTTTATTTAATCGAACGGTATTTATTAAATAAATTATGATGAGAAAAGTTTATTAATTTTGGAATAAAACCACAAACTTCAGAAAGAGATTTAACTAACAAGAAACAATTACCAAGCTATAAATTTCAAATAAAACAAAGACAACTGATTTGTAAGTTACAATTTCATAACATACAGTAATAAATTATTATTATCAACAAATAAAAAAAGCTATTTTTCTTTCTTAGATTTTTAAATTATCCTTTATTTTTAATTGCATTTAATTTTATAAAATAGCAAAAAAAGCCTTGTATTTAATAAGGCTTTTAAAATAGAAAGAATATTTAATATATGACTTAAGTTACTGCTTAATAGCTTCTACTTGAATTTTTAATGTCATATTATCAGCCATCCCTTCTTTAACTAAAAAGTCTACACCCCAAGCTGAACGTTTAATGGTCGTTTCAAAATCGCCCCCACATACAGGTGCATTAAATACAGGGCTTTCATAACAATTAAATTTAGTTGCCGTTAATTGAATTGGCAGTGTTTTTCCTTTCATGGTTAATAACCCTTCAATAAATGTGGGCTTATTATTAGAGAAATGCCATTGTGTTGAAGAAAATTGAATTGTTGGATATTTATCTGCATCTAAGATATCGGCACTTTTTACGTGATTATCAAATGCCGTTAATCCCGTATTTAATGTTTTAACTGGAATAGAAACGTTTATTTTTCCTCTATTATTTTCTGGTGAATACGTTAAATTCCCTTCAATTTCATAAAAACCACCACTATTGGTTGAAGTTCCAAAGTGATCAATATAAAACATGGCTTTAGTGTGTGTTGGCTCAAGTTTATATTCATTTGCTTGTACTGTAGGCACAAGTAATAATGATGATATTATGGCAGATAAAATAAATTTCATTATAGTTTCCTAATATATTTTTATAAAAGAATGCCCATAAAGAAAAAACTTTATAGGCGTTTTTAAACACAGAAAATATAAATTACAAAGAGAGTTGAAAATTAATTAACGCTGAGAATCCAAAACTTCGTTATTTTTTAATACATCTTGAGCTTTGCTATAACTTTCAATTAATAACTGATAAGCAGGGAAAATCTGGGTATATGCTTGCGCCCATTCTGCTGCATCAGCACGGTTCCATGTTTTTTGAATTTCAGAAGCAACTGCTGCGGTATCCATCGGTACTACGCCAGCTTGAACAATACGAGCCAAGGTAATTTCTTCCGCCATTTTACTGTAAGTACCTGATGCATCAATCACTGCAAATACTTGATAACCCTCAGCAACGGCACTAATTGCAGGGAATGCCATACAAACACTCGTAATAGTACCCGCAATAATTAATTGCTTTTTACCTGTGGCTTTAACGGCTTCAACAAACTCAGGATTATCCCAAGCATTAATTTCACCTTTACGTGCAATATATTTTGCGTGAGGAGCATTTTGATGAATTTCAGGAATTAATGGACCATTAGGACCTTGTGGTACAGAAGCCGTTGTAATAACAGGCATGTTAGCTAATGTTGCTATTTTTGCTAATACTGAAGCACGAGCTCGTAATTCAGTCATTGGCATATCACCCACTGTTTGGAATAAACCACTTTGATGATCAATTAATAACATAACCGCATCTTCTGGATTAATTACAGGGCGTTGACCATTAAAATTTGCTGGAGTGCTCATTTATTTATTCCTTTTAATTAATAAAGTTGATCATTAACATGATTGAAGAACAATATTAGAAAAAAATATCTTCATATCGTTTCTCTTTCGTTGTAATAAACAATAATCAATTAATTAAAAGCTCGGTAGTAGCAATTCTGATAAACACTATTCTAAAAATAGAACACTGAAACATTTTATTATTGTCCTATTTTTAGGATGATGAAATCTATTTTTGGCACTACTTAAATATATTAGCCGCTCTAAAATAAGCCCTATAGAAATTTTATAGGAACATTTTATGAAAAAGATCATAGGTATTTATAAAGCACCTCGTCAACATTGGGTTGGCGATGGTTTTCATGTTCGCTCACTCTTTAGTTATGGTAATCATGGTAAATATTTAAACCCATTTTTACTTTTAGATAGAGCAGGGCCTACTGATTTTCCTGCATCTCAAGGACATAATCGTGGTGTCGGGGAACACCCTCATCGAGGATTTGAAACGGTCACTATCGTTTATAAAGGTGAAGTTGCACATCATGATTCAACGGGTGAAGGCGGTGTTATTGGTCCCGGAGATGTCCAATGGATGACTGCGGCATCGGGTATTTTGCATCAAGAATACCATTCTGATGCTTTTACCAAAGAAGGTGGTGTATTAGATATGGTGCAATTATGGGTTAATCTCCCATCAGATGCCAAATCAGCACCTGCTGGTTATCAATTACTGAAAGAAAGTGCGATCCCTGTATTGCCTTTATCTGATAATGCAGGGCAGCTTCGCGTTATTGCAGGGCATTATCACGATACGAAAGGCGCAGCAAAAACCTTTTCGCCTGTTGATGTATGGGATATTCAATTAAAGAGTGCAAAATCGACCACATTACTAACGAAAAAAGATCGTTATGTTGGTTTAGTGGTTTTACATGGCAGTGTTTATCTTGATAATCAAACCCAATTACAAACTGGCGATTTGGTTATTTTAGATAATGAAGGAGGCTCTGTTAATCTTGAAGCTATTGAAGATGCTGTTATCTTATATCTCAGTGGTGAGCCTATTAATGAACCTGTTGTAGGTTATGGCCCTTTTGTAATGAATAGCGAAGCACAAATCAGACAAGCCATTGATGATTTTAACCAAGGTAAATTTGGTCGTATACCTAACGAATAACGTTTTTATTTTATACAAAAACAATGAAATCAAACGGCTCCCTATTCTATTCGGAGCCGTTTTTATATCAATTTTACTCTTTCATTGGTGACATATTATCAGCAAGGTATTCCAACAAGACTTGGATTGCAGGTAATAGCCCTTTTCTTGATGGATAAACAGCATGAACCACATCTTTAGGAAAGCGCCAAGATGGCAATACCTCAATTAACTTGCCATCTTGTAACTCTTTTTCAACCACACTCAAGGGCAATCTTGTTATTCCCAATCCCTTTAATGTTGCTTTATAAAGAGTCAAAACATCGGTTGTGGCTAATTTAGGCGTAACATGTTGTGTAGAAACCGCACCATCTTCATGAGTGAGTGTGAGTGTATAATGCTGGGAATGTTCGCTATTTGCCAAAATGGGATAATCTGTAAGTTGTTCGGGGGAATTTGGGATCTCTCTCCCTTGAAATAACAATGGGCTAGCAACTAATACTCGCCGAGAATAACCTAGAATTTTCATTGTTAAACCTGAATCATCTAGCGGCAATGCTCTGACTCGTAATGCAAGATCAAGGCCTTCACTAATCACATCAACTGGGCGATTAATAGCTAATATCTGAATATTAATATCCGGATATTTTTCCATAAAATCGACCAAAATATCTTGAATATATATTTGTAATAATGCGACAGGACATGAGAGTTTAATTGTGCCATGAGGATGCCCTTGTGCTGAACAAATAACCTCTTCCGCAATCTCAGCTTCTGCAACCACATTTTTACATTGTTGATAAAAAGTTTGCCCAATTTTGGTGACATGAAATTGTCGCGTAGAACGATATATTAAAGAAACATTGAGCTTTTGTTCTAAATCAGCAATACGGCGACTCAGCTTAGATTTAGGTATTCCTAATGTTTCAGCCGCTTGAGAGAAACCACCAAACTCAACGACTTTCACAAAATAGTAGAGGTCATTTAAATCATACTTCATTGTGTATCACCCATTAGGTTATTTTACATATTAAGCTGAATTGTTTCAGTTATTGATGTTATGGAGAAAATAATTGTAATTACTATTTTCCATTATTCAACTTTTGTTAATAACATTATAATCACATAGGTTAATAAAATAAAGGCGATCTAAGATAATATCATAATTCAAAAAAAACCAATTAAATTAATATTACAAATGTGACATTGAATTAATTCACATACCATAATTTAATTTTATTACCACCTATCACTGAAATTTGTTTTTATTATTAAACTTTGATTGATTTAGTAAAATTTATTATAAAACATAAAGATAGATAATCACTTTGCATATTAATAACATCAAGTTACATAAAAAAACTTATTTTAAAAACAAGTTAATAAATAATTTTATTTTTATGACATTAATCAATGAATATTTAATAATATGTTAATAAGATCATCCTTAATAAAAATACTTATTAGTTTTACTTTTTACTTCCGATTATTTATTTAACCTGCAACCTAATGGAATAACCTAATGAACGAATTAACTCCATTACGACCCATACCTACATTAATCGCCGTTTCTATTACCCTTATTATCTGGTTTCTTATTCCCGTACCACAAGGTGTTGATCCCAATGCTTGGCACTTATTAGCACTCTTTGTTGGTACTATCGCCGCTATTATTGGTAAAGCTCTCCCTATCGGTGCTGTTTCTATTATTGCTATCGCATTAGTCGCTGTTACAGGGGTCACTAACCCTAACTCAACCAAAGCTGCTATCGGTGATGCATTAAGTGGATTTTCCAATGACCTTATCTGGTTAATTGGTATTTCCATTATGGTATCAATGAGTCTAAACAAGACCGGACTCGGTGCTCGAATTGGTTATTATTTTATTTCACTATTTGGCAAAAAAACCATTGGAATAGCCTATTCATTGGCTATTGCTGAAACAATATTAGCCCCAGTAACACCAAGTAATACCGCGCGTGGTGGTGGAATTATTCACCCGATTATGCGTTCAATATCAGACAGTTTTAACTCTAAAGCAGAAGATGGCACAAGTGGTAAAATAGGTCGTTATCTCTCTTTGGTGAACTACAATATAAATCCTATTACTTCTGCCATGTTTATTACAGCAACGGCTCCCAACCCACTCATTGTCAGTTTAATTATTAGTGAAACAGATCCCACACATGAGCTTAGTTGGTCGATGTGGGCAATTGCGGCTTTTGTACCCGCTATCGTTTCATTAATTTTAATGCCTATTGTTATCTATCTACTTTATAAACCTGAAATAACCAGCACTCCTAATGCACCTCATTTCGCTAAAGAGCGTTTAGCACAACTAGGGCCTATTTCATTACCTGAAAAAATAACGCTTGCCGTCTTCGCCTTATTATTAATTATGTGGGCTGGTGTTCCTGCATTGTTATTTGGTGATGGATTTAGCGTTAATGCGACGACTGCGGCATTTATTGGCTTATCTATTTTATTATGTACAGGCGTTTTAAATTGGGATGATATTTTAAAAAATAAAGGTGCATGGGATACCGTAGTTTGGTTCTCTGCATTAGTAATGATGGCATCCTTCTTAGGAAAATTAGGACTAATTAAATGGTTGTCACTCAGTGTAGGGGCAAGTATTGATAGCATGGGAATAAGTTGGGTCAGTGGCATGATATTACTGGTACTAATTTATGTTTATTCTCACTATTTCTTTGCCAGTACTACCGCCCATATTACTGCAATGTTTGCCGCTTTCTATGCCGCAGGCTTAGCCCTTGGCGCACCACCAATGTTATTAGGGCTTATTTTAGCATTCTCATCTTCATTAATGATGTCATTAACCCATTATGGTACAGGTACTGCTCCCATTATTTTTGGTTCAGGTTACGCCACATTGGGCGAATGGTGGAAAACAGGATTCGTGATGAGTGTAGTTAACCTTATCGTTTGGATAACCCTTGGTAGCATATGGTGGAAAGTACTGGGATATTGGTAAGGTTTAAAAATAGCCTTAAATAAAACAAATACAAGATGCCTAGCTTATTGTTAGGCATCTTATAAAGTTAACGCCAGATATCGTTACTTACAATAATTGACTCTGATTGATAATGACTTTTTTTATTCTCTATTTTGTCTTTCTCAACGGTATGTTGAACGCCATCAAAAAAGTAATTTAAATCGACATCAAAAAGATAGGATAATATATAAATACTTTCTGCATGGATGTTTGACTCACCATTTTCAAAACGAGATTGATGTTGCTGGCTTATTCCCAATAAAGCACCAAACTCACTGCCACTCATACTGTGTGTTATTCTTAATTCTCTAATTTTAGCGCCAACTAATCTTGATATTTTTTTATTCATAACATCTCCAAAAAATAAAATTGATAATATCAAAAACACACTCATTAATTATTCATACAAAATATTTACCGTAGCAATTGAGTTAGCACTTCCTGGTGTTATAGTGCTTCCTGTTTTTATATAGCGCGCTTTCCAACCAAAAATATAATCGCCAGATGCAACCTGATTTTGCAAACTATTTTTAGTATTTAATTTAATAGGATTATTATTTTTATCTAATAACTGAATCCCAATTCCTGTTGCTGCATTTGTACCCGATAACTTTAATTTACCTGTATTTATATCAATATATCCAGCACTACTCGTTACAGTGGCTTTAATATTAGTTCCTGCAGCACAACTTAGCGTAATAGGAATATCAATATTTTTACTTACATCGCCAATATTTTTAAATTGGGTATCATACCAAGTGCCCATATTAACATTATAACTCGATGATTTAGTTGTACATTTTAAGGAATTTACTCTTATTGCATTTAACGGTAAATATAATGATGATATATTCCAAGTACTATTTCTAGGTAATGTGTTATTTTGTACAACTTTAGCCAGCATTCCCCAATTTACACTTCCTGATTCAGTAACTCTACCTGTTTTTAATATTTTAACAGTCCAGTATGGATTTATTATTGTATAATGATTATTTGATGGATCTATTATATTATTGTGAGTTAAATTTAATAATCCTAATTCATGTAGTTTAACTTGTATACCAATACCCGGAATATTGGTCTGCACTATTTTATTAGCATTAGGTACCCAACCATTAATATAAGTACCTACTATTATTGAATTACCACATTTTCCATCGTTACCAGAAAATGTATTTATAGGTCCATTTTTATAATTTATACGAAATTCATCTAATACACGTGTCCCCATATCATCATATTGAATTGAATAAACTCTATTCGGTATATCCACTCTAATATTTCTTAGATTCGGGTTTTGAATACAAGCGGAAAAAGCATATGTAGAATAAAATAAGCTCCCACTTAATAAAAAAATAGACTTAATGCTTATATGGCGCATTTTTATCTCCTAATTTATCTATTATTTTAGTTTTCATCTCTTTTTGTTCTTCTTCATCTAAAATAAAAAATTGGCTTAAACAAATATCAAAAGCACGAGCATATTGATAAAGTCTATCCAAACTAACTCTATTAATACCTCGTTCATATCTTGATTGCTGTTGTTGACTGATACCAATTATTTCCGCCAGCTCACTTAAAGTGTACCCATTCATAACTCTATAATAAGCTATTTTTTTTCCAATCATTTTTGAGGCAGGATAAATATGACTCATTTTTATTTCCTTTATTATTCGTTAATTATAAAGAAGTGTAAGTTCAAGATGACTTTTAAATGAACCCACAGTGATATTACTTCCATAACCTATAATTCTTGCCGATAAAGGAAATTCAGCATTGTGTGTCTGCTGATTAATGTTCACTATTAATTTTTCATTGTTTTTTATAATGTTTTTATTTAATTGAGTCGCAATATTTAATGCCGTGTTTTTTGCTGTACCACTATTAATAAAATATTCTGGATAATTAGGATCAACAGTTCCTTTTAAG
Source organism: Proteus terrae (assembly GCF_003144325.1). GTDB lineage: Bacteria > Pseudomonadota > Gammaproteobacteria > Enterobacterales > Enterobacteriaceae > Proteus > Proteus terrae. The sequence goes on along the minus strand of NZ_PENS01000002.1, from coordinate 52,215 downwards.
GTCATTGTGACTTTATTCGTTGTTATTGGGCAATTTTTCAACCTTATAGAAAAATCAACCCAATCTGATTTTTGATTATTTTTAATATTTCTAATATTTATTTTGTTAAGATCAATTAAATAATTTTTTGTTTCTAATTCACAAGGTGATGCAATCACAGAGCCATAAACATTAATATTAACAACACTTGCTACTGCAAAAGGAGAACATAAAAATAATAGGGATAATGGTATGATTTTATACATAATATTCTGCCTCTACCTATAGACTATGGTTGCTGTAATTTTTGCAGATACCGTACCTGGAGTGGCATTTCCAAGCTTACTAAATGCCCGTGTTCTTAAAGGAATATTCACTGATGACTGACCATTAACCGCGATATACAGTGATTTTTGATTACCTAATGGTATTAATCCATTACTATTTTCATTCTGCAATTGCACAGCAATATTCTTTGCAGTTCCTTCATTTTTATATAAATTATTGACATCAGCATTATCTGGTGTACCAGTAAATGTTAGCTTTACTTGATTTATTGTGGGTGAACAATCAATTAATTTAATCGTAAAATTATTCCACACCGAACTCGAATTTGTTGTCTTAAATAAATTTGCAGGCATTTCCTTTAAATCAATATTAATATTATTTCCTCCAGAAATATTACAAGTTGCTGCTCTAATATTTCCAGAAAAATTAACAGTAACCGTATTCCCTGCGAGTAAAGGAAAACTTATTATTACACTGGTTATTAAAATAAAAAATCTTATTAATATAGTCATTTCACTTTCCTACGCGTAGCAAATATCGACAGCTATAAAAGAAATAACTGGGTTTAATATATTAAATTTAATGCTATTTAAATTTACTACTGACAAGTCACACTGATTTTATAGAGTCCTAAATAATCAAGAACACCTGATAAATCATAATTTACATGACATGTTTCATTGTTGTATTTAATAGTTAAGTTTCCGCGTTGCTCTAACCCCGATAAATAAACCTCTCCATCATTACCAACAATACTATTCAATTGGCTGTTATCTTTAAAAATAACTTGAGCACCAAATGGAACTGGTTTTTTATTTGCAAGATTAATCGTCATCAATACGCGATAACCCACGTTAGCAGAAAAATCAGCTTTGACTAAAGCACCTCGACTAGGCGAAACCGTTTGGCTAGTCAATTCCATTTCTGTATTTTCAGGCAGCATTAATGTATCAATTTCTAAGGTATTCTTGCGATACGGTGTAACATAAGGCACTAATGCATAACCCATACTATTAGTTTTGACACCCGCTTGGTTTAGTATCGCAACATCACCTGCATTAGGAATATCAACAATTGCAGACGTTTCACCCAGTTGTTGTCCAATGACTATTCCTCCAGAGTGAGCAACTACGCTACCATTGACCCCATAATAAAGATTATGGTTGTCTTTGCTATAACTATATCCCCCCGTAATATCACCTAGTTGACCTTTATAGGATGCATTGATATTTCCAGAAGATCCTTGATCTTGATTGGTAAATCCCTGTTGTGCACTCCAATTTAATCTATTATTGAGTTGAGATGCAGAAATTCCGACACTTCCAGTACTTGCATTATTACTACTACTATTTGTATTAAAGTTATAATAAAAAGTATCGTCAAAAACACTAAAAGGCACACTCACCGAAAATGCAAATAAATGTTCGTTTTCACTTTGTGTTTTCTCGCCTGAAATATAAGAGTAACGATTTGTATTCTTATTATAAGTATAATTCATTCCATAGCTGATCCCTTGCCAACTATTGTTATAACCTAACGTAGCAGACTGTGTCTTTTTATTACTATTCCAATAATCTTCTTTTATATAGCCAATTGCTAAAGAACCATTCCCTTCACCTAGATTTTGGTTAATCGTAATTTCAGCACGATTACGACGACGTTCAACTTCAGGAATATAATTAGTACGTCGGAAACTATCAAAGACTTCTGATAAGCTATAAAAGCCGTTTGTAGAATAACGATAACCTGCTAATGCTATATTAGTTCCTATATTATTCAGATTTTTATTATATCTAAAACGATAAGATTGACCTTGTTGCTTAGTACCATTATTAAAGGTTGAGTTTGCATGTGTGATATCGACAGAAATTGCACCAAAAACACCTAAGTTTTTTCCTGCACCTAAAGAATAAGATTGATAGTCTTGGCTTAATTGGCTACCACCATAAGTTGTCACTCCATAAGGTAGGCCATAAATTAATGTAAATTGCCCAAACTTAGTTTTATCCACATTCTTATCATAAGAGCGATATTCACCTCCCGTCACACTATAAGATAAATAGCCTTCACGCTGCAAAACAGGCAAAGAAGCAAATGGTACGATTTGATGCTGTTCACTCCCATTAGATTCTTTTATTGTGACGTATAAATCCCCACTACTCCCTGTGGGATATAAATCATTAATCTCAAAAGGTCCTGCGGCGACTTCTGTCTGATAAATAATATATCCATTTTGCTTAATAGTAATTTGGGCATTACTGCGCGCAATACCTCTAATAACTGGAGCATAACCTCTTAAACTTTCTGGATACATATCATCATCTGTTGATAATTGAGCACCTCTAAATGGCACACTATCAAAAATAGCAGACGGAGAAACACCATCACCTAACATTAATTGGCTTTTTATCTTATTTATATTACGCGATAAATAAGTATAAACAGTATTCCACTTTCCTGATTGATTATCTGAATTTGACCAGGTGGTATAATTACGCAATCGCCACGGTCCAAAGTTCAACCCAGGTCTTAAATTTATATAATGAGATGTTTCACTTGAGTTATTATCTTTACGATCGTAATTTTTCGACCCACTGTAACTATAATTAAGTAAAAGTGCAGTGATACCATTATCTATCTTATTTAAATCTAAATACCCTCGCGGATACTTAGATAAAGCAATTTGAGGAATACTCAAATATAATCTTTGAGAATCAAACTCTAATTCATTTTTAGCATCAGGTATCGCAGATAAATTCACACAGCTATCAGCCATTGTATATAGCTTTGGGTAATCCTTTGTTTTAACACCAAAATCATTAAGATCATCAATTGATAAACATGGAATAAGTTGATTGTCTTTATTTTTTTCAAATCTAATATTTTTAGTTAGGATCAAATTAGTATTTACATAGACATCAACGTAATAATTTCCCGCTAATTGCTGGTTATTTTCGAAAGGAGATAAATCGATGCTCTCTTTATCCGATGACTCAAGGAAATCAGGATCAAAATAGATATTATCTGATTTGTCGTTTTCCGCATATAATAAAGCCGTATAGCCCAAATATAAAATTAGGCTAATACATATCTTGCTAATTTTCATATTAAAACCTAAATTTATAATTTATTATATTTTAACTTCTGATAAATTTACGCTAGCACCATAGTCATTAATAACTTCCCAGCTTATCGTGCCATGTTCATTACTATCATTTATATCAAATGATTTTTTTGAAAAAGGTTCAACATAAGAAACATCATTTACTGACTTCCCATTAAAATTAATCATCTGGAAATTAAAATAATAGGGTGTTGGATTATTCACACTGATTTTATTTCCAACTTTTGACCATATTAATTTTTTCTGCTCTTCCTCAAAATTCACTTTTTTTAAATTTTCAGGTCGGTAAATTAATTTCATTTGAGTCTTAAAAGCAATCTGCAATGAATTTTCTGTTTTTTCTGTAGCAGGTATTGTTTTTATATTTAGCCAAAATAGAGACTCTTTATCATTAGGCAAATTCCCTTCAGTTAAAAAAATCCTCAGCGTATTCGCCTTATCTGGATTTAATCTAAATAAAGGTGGAGTAATAGTAAATTTTGACTGTTTATTTTCATTAACATCATCTATCCAAGACTGGATCAAATAGGGGATTTTATCTGGATTTTCAACATTAATACTAACGTTTTTATTCCCTTCTGTATAAATAACTCTAGTTCCGCCAATAATAACACCAGCAGAAGATTGATTAATAAAAAAAAGAATAGAAATTAAAAAGACAATAATAGACTTCATATTATCACCACTGTATTTTTATAATAAGGTTCAAGTCCTTTTAAACCTTAATTTATATTTAATCTTATTTAGTTATAGTTAATAGTAAATGTTGCATTACCATTTGCTAAACCCGCAGTAACAGAATCTGTTTTAGCAATATAACGAGCTCTAAAATCTAAATTATTTTCAATATTTTCTTTTAATGGATAGGCTTTAGATGCTGTAAACAAAGGTACTACAACATTTGCATCATCCGTAATTTGAATACCCACTCCAGTTGCTACACCCGACTCTTTTTTCAGGGCAATAACACTGTCATCACCTACATATGAATCTGCGTCAAATTTAACAGATGCAGTGGTCACTGTTTTAGGACAATTAATTAATTTAATTGTGAATTTTGTCGCTGCAGCAGTACTTCCTGTACTTGGTAATGCTTTTTTAGAGACGGTACCTAAATTAACTTTTAAAGCATCAGAACCCGCCGCTAATTCACATGCGTTATCTATAATTTCCCCTGTAAAATCAATAGTACCATCCGCTGCTAACGCATTATTAGTGACAAAGATAGTCGTTGCAGCAATTAATGTTGCAAGTAAATTTTTTCTCATTTTTTTCTCCGATTAATTTTTATTAATAAAACCAAATTAATTAAAAAATACTTAATTAACTCAGTATGTGAGTATTATCTAATTGTTTTTTACAATAAACAAGTTTTGGTTATAGCGGTATAATATTCATAATTTTTATTTAAATCAGGATTTAAAACCAAGAGGACTCTTTATTAGTTAATCAATGAAGTTTATTTTTAATTATTTTAAATTTTCATATATTGATACAACATTGTTAAATCAAAATAAAATTTAAATACTATTTTTCATTAATAAATAATTTTTTATTTTATTTTATAACGCATATGGTGTGAATGAAAAAAAGCATTATTTCCTCTTAATAATAAAAGCTACTTTTTATTCCATTTGATTAAAATAACTTCTTAACGTGTTATTTTTGAACAAATTTAGTCTTAACCTATCAGTTACAAATTGAATAAAAATATTATTTATAAAAAATATGATTTTTTTATAGACAAAAAAAGAGCAAGGTTTCCCTTGCTCTGATTTAATATCGGAGTATTTTTTAGATAATTATATACATTAATTTACTACGATTAATTTAAAAACCACTACTTATTAATCTTAATCAGCGACATTCTTGTCTGGCATATAAGAGCCAATATTATAGGCTTCTAATTTTGGTGCTTTGTCAGAATTAAGATCAAAATTAAATATCGTTATTGTGCCCGGTGTTGCAGGTAATAAAAACTCAGGCGACAAATTTAAGAATACTTTGCAGGCGGCACGAATAACACCACTATGCACAACCGCTAATAAATCGCTATCTTCTTTATGCACCCATCCTTGTAATGCCGCACCAATGCGATCGCAAAAATCAAACCAATTTTCGCCTTTAGGTGGCGTATATGTTCCTGCTCGCCAATTTTTGTATTTATCTGCATGGTGTCTTATGAGTTCTGGCTTTCGTTGTCCCGTCCACTCTCCCATATTTAACTCACGTAATAATGGCTCTTTAACTGCTTCAGGATGACCAACAATTTCTGCAGTTTGTACTGTTCGCCCTAAATCTGACGTAATAATCCTTGCAGGTGATAACAATTTAATACTCTCTTTTATCGCCATTGCTTGATTAATTCCTTTTGGTGATAAACAAGAATTAGCATGTCCTTGTAAACGTGATTCCATATTCCATAAGGTTTCACCATGTCTTAATAAAATTAGTCTCATTATTATTCCTTAATTTAATGGTTTAAAGACCATATCCAAGAATTTGGAACCAAGTAAATATCGCAATAGAAATTACCGATGCACCAACAAAACAAGTAATTAATCCATATTTCATTTGCTCTAACACACTAAAGTAGCCGCTTGAGAAATAGATAGTATTTACTTTCGAATGTGGTGGTAAGGTAATGGTATAAGTCAGTGTAAATGACGCAGCTAATGCCAATGTAACCGGATCCATGCCCAATGTTTTAGCAAGTGCAATAATGGCTGGAATTAAGATGGTTGTTTTTACTGTTTTACTGGTAAAAATTAAATGGCTATACATGCAGATAAAGACAACCACAATATAAACCATTGTAGTGCTCATATTTTCTAGCCCAAGCCCATAAACCATTTTACCAATTAGCCATTGTGCTCCTTCTGTAGATTCTAAGGTGTTACCAGCCGCATAAGCACCTGCTGCAAATATCATTAGATCCCATTTGATATTGGCTTCATTCCACGTTAATAAACCAATACGAGGCATCAGGCAAAGAATGGCAGCAATAACAGCGGTCATATAAACGCTAATCTTGAAGCCAAACATATCCTGGTGATAGCTTTCTGTTGCCCATAAGAACACCGCCATTAAAAAGATATACATGGCTTTTTTCTCATTCTTAGTAAGCGCACCAAGCTGAGAGCGTTCTTGTTTTAATTTTCCCAGTGAACCTTCAAAATCCACCTCACCTTTGAAGGAAAATAATTTTAATCCAATAAAAAAGGAGATAGTCATGCCAACAATTGCCAATGGGAAAGAAGCAATTAGCCAATCCATATAACCAATAGAACCGCCAGCTTGTGAATTAATAAATCCAACCGCAATTATATTGGCAGCAGTTCCTGTCATAACACCGGATGTTGCTAAAGCATCAGCCTGTACCCCTTGCAACATCATTAATTTCCCGTAATTGCTTTTTCCTGGGATCGCCTTATGTATCTCTAATAAGATCATACAAATAGGCACCATTAATGTTGCGCGTGCAGTCGTCGAAGGAACAAAGAAAACTAAACTGAAGTTAATTAAAATAAGAACAAATAACGCTTTTTTGGGTGTTTGCCCAAATTTGGTGATCATCCATAAAGCAAAGCGTCTGGCAATATTCGATTTGATCATGGCGGACGTTAAAACAAATGCTGAAACCATCAGCCAAATAACGTCATAACCTAATGTACCGAAAACCACTTTCTCTTTTGCGACAGTTCCCGTTATTGGAAGTAAAACAATAACGAGCATTGAGGTTAAATAAATGGGTAAAGAACCACACACCCATAAAATTAACGCAGCACAAAAAATAGCAATGGCTTTTTGCCCTTCAATACTTAATCCATCTGGTGTTGGCATAAAAAATAAAACGAGCAATACCAATAAAGCTAAAGGTATTCCTATGGTTTTTAAGGTTATTTTCTTACCGTTTTGTTTTGGTGATGATGGCGCTGGTTTAGCGATGTCATCTCGCTTCGCAGTCTTTTCCATAACCGATTCCTCTTAATGTGTAGGGTAGGAAGTCCAGTATAGAAATATTGAGGTATAAAGATAATTGTATTAATATATTATAACTATAAAAATAATTTATGGTGTTAATATGAATTTAAGCCAACTTGATGCTTTTTTACTACTAGCCAACGGTTTTAATGTTACTGAAACCGCAGAACGCCTATTCTGCACTCAACCCAGTGTAAGTATTAAAATCAGAAAACTAGAAGAAGAGTTGCAAACAACATTGTTTGAAAGGATCAATAATCGGCTTTATTTAACTCCCCAAGGTAAGGTTTATCAACAGTACGCAACTCAGATTATTAATTTGGTAAAATCCTCTTCTGAGCATATGCGACAATTTGATGATCCCTCTAAAGGTGAAATTAAGTTTGGCGCTAGCCATTTTGTTGGCGTTTACCTATTACCTCAAATTATGGCGCAGTTTAGAGAGCAATATCCTGATGTGAAATTAAGTATGGATATTTCAAGTTCAACCCAACTTATCCGTAAGCTTGATACCCAAGAATTAGAATTTTTGATCATGTCAGATCATATCTATTTAGATCCGACGGAATATCATCTTGATACCTTTCTTATCGATCCCTTAGTGCTTATTTGTTCACCTGAACATTGGTTGGCAAAAAATAAACATTGTAGATTTTCTGATATTGCATCAGAAGTTTTTCTGATCAAACCCGAGCACTCTGCTACTCGTGATTTTTTATTAGATAGGATCCAAGAAAATAATAAAGAACTCAAAAATGTGATGGAAATAAATAGCTTAGAAGGAATAAAACAGGGTGTTATTCATGGTTTAGGGATCTCAATTTTATCTCGTTTGTCTATCATGCAAGAATTAAAATCTGGTCTTCTATGTGAAATTGCATTTGATGATATTCAATTTAGCCGAGGTATTCGTTACTTTTACCATAAAGAAAAATATATCTCTCCAGCCACTAAGAATTTTTTATCTGTTTTACAATCTCAAGCTCAAATTTTAACGAAAGATATCAATAAATAAATTTAGTAGCTAAATTTCTAGCCCTATTATTTTAAGGATATCAGCGTATCAATATCCTCATTAAATCGTTATCATACTCGCGTTTATTTCTTTCTATTGTTTAAAAGGATTTTATGCGTAGAACACTCTCGTCTTATCACCCTATTCTTTATACGTTGAGAGTGGCGCAGCGTCGTTTATTTCGTTCTCTTAGCTGGTACTTTTCAGGTCGAAAATACAGCAAAGACGTTCAGCCAGAACAACGACTTTCTTACCGTTATCTAAAACATACATCTAAATTAATTAGTCGCCGTGGCGAAAGTGATATTCAATTACAATACAATAAAATAACGAATCTTAAATTAGTCGAAAAAGCGTTAGATGGCGTAGTGATAAAACCAGGTGAGTATTTCTCTTTTTGCTATTTAGTCGGTAAACCTAGCTATAAAAGAGGTTTTATTGATGGTATGCAACTCTCCTATGGCGAAGCACAAAAAGGTGTAGGCGGTGGAATTTGTCAGGCTAGTAATTTAATACATTGGTTAGCACTACACTCTGAATTAAAAGTGATTGAAAAGGCAAATCATAGTTTTGATCCTTTCCCTGATGAAGGCCGAGTACTCCCTTTTGGTTCCGGAGCTGCTATTTTTTATAACTATGTCGATTTAGTCTTATATAATCCAACGCCTTATGATTACCAAATTAGATTACATGTAGCTGAGCATCAGTTAGAAGGCGAACTCCTTTGTAGCGAAGCAAGGGAATATCGTTATCATATTTATGAGAAATCTTCTTCTTTTATCAAAAAAGGAGAGCATGTATATCGCTGTAATGAAATTTGGCGAGATATTTACACTAAGAACAATGTGGGTGCTTTTCCTCAATTAATTACATCAGAATTACTTTATGAAAATAGTGTGGTCGTGAAATATGATATTTCAAATGAGCAACTAAGTTAATTCACTTAAATATATATTTATTACTCAATTAAAATATTAATTTAATATTCTAATTTTATCTTTTTATTCTAAATAAATAATTATTTTTCTCTTAAAATTAAGAACGCCTTAAATCCGAGTGTTCTTTTTATCTTGAGATCATTGAGTTATCAAATAGAAGCCTTATCTATTTATTATGGTCAAAGAATGGTGATTATGTTTCTATTTAATAGGTCATATAATGATGATAAAAATTGATTATCCACAAAAATTAGAAGTTGGTGATATCGTATTTACGTGTATTGGTACCTCTTTATTTCGTCAAATTTCCTCAGCTTCTTTATGCTGGAGTAATCATGTTGGCATTATTATTGGTCATAATGGTGAGGATTATTTAGTTGCCGAAAGCCGAGTTCCGCTCTCAACCACAACCACATTAACCCGCTTTATTAACCGCTCTGCGGGCAAACGTTATGCAATACGCCGGCTATCAACACAACTCTCTGACGAACAAAAAAATGCACTTGTTGCACAAGTACCTGAAAGATTAAATAAGCTTTACCACACAGGTTTTAAATACGACTCTTCCCGCCAGTTTTGCTCTAAATTTGTTTTTGATATTTATAAATCAGCACTCTCTATTCGTGTAGGTGAAATAGAAACATTCCAAGAGTTATTAAGCAAAAATCCTAATGCCAAATTACAATTTTGGAAATTATGGTTTATTGGGCAAATACCGTGGGAAAGAACTACTGTCACTCCAGCTAGTTTATGGGAACATCCGCACCTATCTTTAGTTTATCAAAGTCATGAGAATATTAATTAATACAGTGTATTAGCATTATAAAAAATAGAGAAAACAATAGCATTTCTGATAATGTTTATTGATAAAAATCTGAATAAAACTCAAACCCTCTCTTTGTAATAGGGAGGTTTTTGGTGTAAAACTAAAAAAACAATGTTTTGTAAATATAACTTAATTACTATTCATCTATTATTCGTCATTTAGGGATCACCATGAAATACCAAGATGTTACGAAATCACCCTGTGAGAATGCTTATTTTTTAGTTTTTAACCTCACCCATTCACCTGAAAACCGCGATACACTGATCGATTTTTGTAATAATTTTTCTGGCCTGATACGTAGTATGAGAACACGTTTTCCTGAATTGGAAACAAGTTGTGTAATGGGATTCGGGGCAAATGCATGGACTACATTATTTCCCAATCAGCCTAAACCCAAAGAGCTAAATACCTTTAAAGAAATTAAAGGTGATACTTATACCGCGGTTTCAACTCCAGGCGATCTTTTTTTCCATATTCGAGCACTCAAAGTTTCAGCCTGTTACGAATTAGCATCTATCATCAGCCAAAAGCTAAAGAATATTGTTACGCCTGTCGATGAAGTACATGGATTTAGATATTTTGATGGGCGCTCTATTATTGGTTTTGTCGATGGAACTGAAAACCCAGAGTATGAAGATGAACGAGCTTCTTATGCCGTTATTGGTGATGAAGATCCTGAATTTGCAGGTGGTAGTTACGCCTTTGTACAAAAATATATTCACGATATGGAAGCATGGGAAAAACAGCCTCTTATCGAACAAGAAAAAGTCATTGGCAGACATAAATTCAATGATGTGGAATTAACCGATGAAGAAAAAGAGCCCGGTTCACACAATGTTGTCACCAATATTCAAGATGAGAACGGCGAAGATTTAAAAATTGTCAGAGCCAATATGCCTTTTTCCAATCCATCTAAAAATGAATATGGTACTTACTTTATTGGTTATGCACGTTATTTTTCAACAACTAATCGTATGTTAGAAAATATGTTTGCAGGTACACCTGAGGGCCATACGGATAAATTACTTAAATTCAGTACCCCTGTAACTGGTACATTATTCTTTGTTCCATCACCAGAATTTCTGGATGATCTCGTGTAATTTATTACAAGTAGATATATAGGCTTGTTACTTATATATCTACTTTCTATTCTGGTTTTTTCTGGATCAACTACAAACCAAATACATTAACGTAAAACTCTTTGCCGTCATCTGTACTTTCAATGGTATAAGTAATCGGAATAGAGTTTTTACCGCCTTTACCTTCAAAAGAAAGTTCAGCAGCACATGAATAAGTATCTCTCTTTTCATCATGCTCACGGGTACGTACGCTTTCTACTTTGATCTTAATTTGATCGATCACTGCCGCCATTTTTTGATCACGTAATTCATCTTTTGTAATATCAACCACTAAGTTCTTTGCTTCAGTGCTATCACAATTAGGTGTTGAATCACCACATCCCACTAACGGTAATGCTAATGCACTTAATAAAGCTAATTTTAGAATTCTAGTTTTCATACGGGTTATTTCTTCCTTGCTCACGAGATAAAATAAATTTTTCAATATTTTACCTAATAATTATCTCGCAACAATATAGGGTAATAACAGTTAGGATAAGATAACGATAGAGATTAATATTTTAGCGTTAAGAAAAACATTAAGTAAAACCTACGGACTTTAACTTCAATGTTAATGTGCTTCGATTTCTTGTTTGTTAATCACCCCAATAATATCAACACGAATATTTCGCGTATCCGCTCTTCCTTTATCGTCTACTGCACGAATACGATAGCGACCACTTTCTTTGGGATACCATTCTATTGAACGCTGATTTGTACTATTCCCTAGATAAGCATCATCAACAAACCAATAAATAATATTGCTGTCATTATCCGTTGTTGCATTAAATACAATTGATGTATTTGGTGATGAAACACGTCTTAAAGTATAAGTGGTATTACGTAATGGAGATAATATACGAGGAGGCATTCCTGTAATAGCCATATCTCCATTTTTACAGTGGGCAGTAGAAGGTGGTATTCGCTTTGGTAACCCAGCTTGAGCAAATACTTTAGCCAAATCAGAAGGCCAATATTCAAAAACCTCAATCTTGACCTGGTCTTCATTATATGGAGGACAAGCAACTTCTCCCGTCACTTTATCAATTGCTAGAGGACGATAAATTGTATCAACTTTAATTGGTGATTTACCCGGAATAAACCATGTCTTACCTTTCCGTTGACACCATGGCGTAGGTAAATTACCACTCGCTAAACAAATATCGACTTGCTTAATATTTTCAGGAGGCTTAAATCTAGGCTCATTTAAATTCGGATAATCTGCAACAATATTATCTATGATATTAAAAAATAGCGGTGCTGCGGCTTCAGCTCCAATTAACGCACTATTCCCTTTACCATCAAAATTACCGATCCAAACAACTAAAACATAAGGCCCGAAAATTCCACTACTCCATGCATCTCGAAACCCCCAAGATGTGCCAGTTTTCCAATAAACGGGCAATGTCATTGATTTTTGCGCCAAAGTATCATCAGGTCTTCGATGTTGACTTAACATATCCAGCGTAATAAAACTCGCTTCTTCACTTAATAATGGAAGAGGTTTAGCAATAGCATCTGTACTTTGCATTCTTAACGGCTTAAGTTGTCCTCGATTAGCTAATATTGCATAGAGCTTCGCTAATTCTTGGGCTGTAATTTCACCACCCCCTAATACCAATGATAAACCATAATGTCTTTCACTCGCCATATTACTGATCCCAGACATTTGTAGAAACTGGTAAAGCGTTGGATTTTTCAGTTGAGAGGCTATCGACACAGCGGGGATATTTCGGCTGTAATTTAACGCTTGGGTGGCAGAAATAGGTCCTAAAAAGCGTAAATCAAAGTTTTCTGGTGCGTAGCTACCAAAGGTAGAAGGCACATCTTTTAAAATTGTTCGAGGATGTAAAATGCCTTGCTCTATCCCTAATGCATAGATAAAAGGCTTTAATGTTGAACCTGGTGAACGTTTCGCATTAGTGCCGTTAACTTGCCCATGGATATCAGCATTATAATAATCCGCCGAACCAACTAGCGCTTTAACGCCCATATCTCGTGTATCAACGAGGATCACCGAGGCATTTTTCACACCAAGGTGTTTATTTCGTTCAATAAACGCATCAACTTGTTTTTCAACTAAGTTTTGTAATGAAAGATCAATGGTTGTAACTATAGTTGTAGGCTTTCTTGGATTAAACTTTTCCTGCTTTTCAAGTTGCTCAACTAAGTGAGGTGCTATATAAGGCATCTTTTCAGGTTGGCGTAGACGAAGCGGTAATTGAAACAATGCAGATAAATCGGCATCTTTGGGATGTTCTTCCAGCCAATAATCATAAAGCTGATTACGCGTTTTCATTAAAGAAAGGCTAATACCATCACTGTTTGGCTCAATTCGATAACTCGGTGATTGAGGCAATACGGCAAGTGTTAACGCTTCAGGTAACGTTAATTCTTTAGGATTTTTATTAAAATAAATCAGGCTTGCAGCACCAACACTTTCTATATTTCGCCCATAAGGTGCATAGTTGAAATAAGCTTCTAAAATATCATGTTTTGAATAACTGAGTTCTAATTGAATAGCACGTAATACCTGAACAAATTTGCCCCCTACTGTACGTGTATTTAATTGCCAATGCATACGAGCCAATTGCATGGTGATCGTTGAACCACCTTGTAATCGCTCACCATAAACATAACTGACAAAAAAACCTCGAATTAAACTGTAAGGATTAAATCCAGGATGATAATAGAACCAGCGATCTTCATATCGCATGGCGCTATCTATCATCAAAGGCGAAATATCATCTAACTCTGTCCACAATCGATAACGTTCATCATTAGCTAATGTTAAACGCAGTAAATTTCCATTGCTGTCATAGTAGGCTGTTGAAGATAAAAAGCCTTCTGATAGTGCTGGATGTGGAAAAAGGCGAAATCCTACACAAAAGAGGGCGACTAAAAAGCCACCCATCAATATGTTTTGTAAAACTCGCTTGCTTCTCGTCATTCTAAAATAACCAGAAACAAGCACTTGAAATACAAACTAATTTCATTTTACATTGCCATTATTTTGCATCGGTTTGTTAACAGTCATAGCGCCTTTACCAATCGCTAATGCCTGAATTTCCCTGTCATACATAGCTTCTGCAAATGCTGGCGGTATAGAGAATATTCCCGAATTAGTGGCTTTAATTTGGTAGACGAACTCTTGTACTTGTTGAGTTGCAGTACCATAAATAATGACTCGATCTTCTCGAATATCGCTGTATTCTGGTGACCAGCGTGTACCTTTACTACCGGTTGGCGATAACCATTCGACTTCAGGATTGTCCACATTCTCCATTGATTGTTGTATAACTTCAAAACCACCAGGTAATAAGTCCACCAGCACTACATTATTCACACCTTGTTTTGCATTCGCTCTGATTTTTATGTGCACATAAAGTTTTTCACCCAAGGTTGCACTATTAACAACCTCACCTTTTTCATTCACATAATCACGAGAAATTTCCAATCCTCGTGAAAGTGCTTCTTTAGGTTGTTCACTATCAAAACCAGATTGTGTCACAACATACCAAGCAGCATTATTAGTTGGATTATTAAATAAGATCTCTTTAGTACCTGCTTTAAACTGACCTATCGCAGTGGCATTTGTCATAGATGAAATAACAACTGGTGGGTTTTCACCACTTTTTACACTCACCGTTAATGGCTGTGTCGGTGTTGTCATATTTTGGATCTGTTTAGTGTAATGCTCTAACGCCAAGATACTCATTGCTGATGATTGTGTGGTATAGCGCTCTTCTTTAAAGCTCATAACCATATTTTCCAGTAGTTGTGGCGGTATATCTCCCGCTTTTTCTGGGAAGTGCTTCACAATCAAATACAGTCTTGTACTGTCTTGGATCAGAGGATCTAAATAATTATGTGACCACCACGCTTTGCTATAAGCTTTGCTCAGCTCTTGCCATGTGGGTTTGAGTAATTCATCCGCTTGTTTATCCATTTTCAGCATTTTGTAAGATGCCGCTAGATATAAAGCGCCTAAATCACTTTGCCATGTTTTTGGATAATTCTTTTGCATTCGCGTTTGAATAGCCGCAATTTCACCCGTCGTCACTTTACCTTGACGTGTTAATAAATAGACGGCAAAAGCACGCATTCTAAGTTCATCTTGATTATTTAGCCCTGCATTAATGGCAAGTTTAGTTAAATATTCATTGGATGAACGTAATAGCGTATCTGATACAGGATAATTCGACTCTTGTGCCTCAAGTAAAAATTGAACGACATATAAAGTCACAAATGGATCAGTTGATGGTGTTGAACGCCATGTTCCGATAGCACCTTGAGCATTTTGGCGAGTCAGTAATGTTGCCATTGTCTGTTCAAGTTGAGTGCGAATTTTATCTTGTGAATACATCGCCTTCATTTCAGGATTACGTTGATGGAATAACAACGGTATTGCCTGACTGGTTATTTGCTCTGAACAATTATAAGGATAATTAGCCAGATATTGTGCCAATGCACTGCTTAGCACTAAAGGCGAATAAGAAACACGCGCATCCCTTTTTGCATACTCATCATACATTTGGCGAATATATGTGACACTCTGTTCTTTACCATCCATACGACCTAAGCTTGATTGAGTGCGATAAGCTGAAGCTGGGCGAATAGAGAGATTCACCGTTCTTTGAGTCACTTTGCCTTCGTTGTTCACTGAGAAAGTAATAGCGCCATTACCCAATTGCGATTTCGCTTTTAGTCTAAAGGAAACTACTGTTTCTTTTTTCTCACCTAATTCCAATTGATAATTGTTCTGTCCGATAACCTCTAATTGAGGTGCTGCTGTTATCGCCACATCAAGTTTAGTTGTAACACCATTAAGGCTGGTCAGATTATTTGCGATACCTAAAGTGACATCAAATTCATCATTAGGCGCCACTGTAGTAGGAATATGTGGGCTTAATACAAAATCATCACGCACAGTCGTATAGCGTTGCGTATTTCCTATACGATTTGGTGTAACAGATATAGCCATAACTCTTATTTTGCCATTAAAATACTCTGGCACTTTGTAATTAAAGACGGCTTCTCCATCTACTTCTGTAATACCAGACCAATAAGCGACAGGCGCTTCTTTCTTGCGTTTAAATGGATTCAGATAGAGATCGACACCTTCACCCGCATCCCCTCCCGGTGCTGAAGCCAGTGATATCATTTTTCTAAATTCAGGTAAAATGAGATCCAGTATTTGCGTGCTTTCAACTTCTAATGCACGCTTACGGAAGAAGTAATCCAATGGATCTTTTAATTTATATCGAGCAACTTGTAAGATACCTTCATCAACAGCAAAAACAGCAACTTGTTGTGGAGTATCTGTTTTTACTGTAATCGGTAAGGTATCGCCCGGTTTAATAATATCTGGTGACTCTAATTCGATTTGAGCTTGGAAATTTTCACGACTGACTTTAAACGGGACAACGCCATAGCTAAGTGGGCTCATAAATATTTCATCAGAGTTTATATCTCTAACAAATTGAACATTGATGTAGCCATTACCTTGCAATTGCGCAGGTACACGGATTTTTTGTACCGAATTTGTTGTTGAAGATGTAAACCATTGCCAATAATAAACTTTATCTTTCTCTATCGTGATAATACCGCTACCAACATAAGGAGCATTGATGGCAATTTCGATCTCTTCACCCGCTTTGTATGTGTCTTTGTTTAAAGTGAGCTGTAGCTCTGCTTCGCGATCAAGTGAGCGGGTCACATTCGCATTACCCGCAATAGTATAGTTAATGCGATTAAGTACACTACCTTCTTTGTTTTTAACTAATAATACAAAGTTACCCGGAGTCTGTGTTTCTAATGCAAAAGAACTTCCTTTTTCATCAATAGAAAGTGGAACATCATCAATAAACACTTCTTTGAGTTTAGATTGATATTTATAAACACCAGAATTTTGTCGCGTCAAAACAGAGAGATATTTTTGCTCATAGCGTTCTAACGTTAATGTTTCTTGAGCAATTTGTTTTAATGTCGGATCAATTGCAATGAAATTGAGATTGCGCTGTGCATTTTGATTAATATAGTCAAGCGTTCCATCTGCTTTCACACCAATCAGATAATCATGAGGAGATACCATAACACGCGCAGCAGCCGTTACAGAACGACCACTCCCAGCATCAAATGCTTCAGAGATAAGTTGTAGTTGATAAGTAGCATCATCATAAGATGTTAGCCCTAAATCAATATCCGCTAGCCCTTTTTCATTCGTTGTTGTTTCTTCTAAATCGGTTTCAAAACTATCGTGATTACGACGGTTTTCATAAAAACGATAATCGGAATAACGTGAAAAATTAGGATAAATTGGCCTTAAGGTTAATTTGGAAACAACTCGTCTATCTTGTGCAGGAGTGCCAAATAAATTTTGTACATCGATTGAAGCTTTTAATTCAGAAGGTTTTACCCATCCTTGTTGTCTATCTGGCGTTAGATTAAGCGCAACTTTAAGTAAATCAGGCTCAAATTCTTTAACCACAATAGTTGTACTACCTAGTAAGCTGGCATCTTTATTATTTTTACCGACTAAATAGAGATAGATATTCCAATCTCCAGTAGGCGAGTTTTCTGATGTAGTATAGTTTAATTCATTGAAACCAAACTCGTTTAATACCATAGATTGATTTAACATCAATGTATTACGAGGATCTCGAATTTCAACGCGTAAAGGTACGCCTTCAAGGGCTGTCTTCCAGTCAAAGGTACGTGTAATAAGACCGATATTGAAGGTTTCACCCGGTCGATAAACACCTCTATCAGAAAATAAGAAGCTATCAAGAGTACGCGGATCTCTTGGCGTATCATCACCGAAGATATCGAAGCGAGATAGGTTAAGTTGTCTATCGTAATAAGCATCTGTTGGTAAAAATGAAATATCGCCATCTTTTTCAACTAAAAAGAGAACGGCTGTCTGTTCATTTCTAAAATCTTTAAGATTAGGAAAAGCGACATGGCCATCAGAGCTGGTCATTTTACTCAGTAACGTTGTTCCGTTTTTAGCAATAACTGAGACTTTCGCATCGCTAACAGGAGCACCATTATAGATAGATTGCACAAAGACATCTCGAGAACCATCAATCGATGATTTAGCAATGATCCCTAAATCTGTCACAACAACAAAGCGCGCATCAGAAAGCTCTTCGTCGTCATCATCTTCATAGTATTCATCGTCATCTTCGTCTGTTTTGGATGCTTTATTAGGATCCCATGAAGAGAGTTTTAATAAGAATATCCCGCGTCTAGCATTAGGATCAGCTGATAAATAGCGACTTAAATCAATACCTTTATATTGAACTTCACCTTTATCTTCATTATTTAGTGCTGTTTGATAAGTAAAGTGTTCTGTGAAATATTCATCATTAAGGCGACCAAATCGTGTTGAAGTAAAGTATTTATCTTTAAAGGAAACGATGTGTTGTAACTGGCTTGGGATCACTCGTTTTATATCAAGTTGTAGCCCCGGTAAATTACGAGCAGAAACAGTGATCTGTTTGTCACCCGTCATAGAAAGCAAAGCACCTTCAGAAACAAAATTCAGCATTTGTGGATAATCTGGCACACTGACGATTCGGTAACGATCTTCTTTTAGTTGGTATCCACCCACAGATGTTATCCCGCTTGGGATTTTAACCAATATATAGCGATAAGCTGGTGCATTGTATTTAAAAGCAAAAGTGGCTTGCTTTTCTTGCTCATTATCATTCATCTCAAGCATTAGCTTCTCTGACTGAGCAAGAATAGTTTTACTCACATCATTCAAGTTCCAATCATAATAATCGTCTTCATCTTGGCGAATGTCAGTATTTTCTAACTCTAAATTGTGTTGAGGCAATAACCACGCGGAAATCTCATTTTTTATCTCTTTTTCATTTAACTCATCACTTAATGAAATGATGAGTACTCGTGCATCTTTTCCATTTTCAGACTCAACTAATTCACTCTCTACATTTGAAACATTAAGACTGTATAGACTTGGGATCTCAACATGATATGTTTTTTCTTTGGATGTTGTATTGGCGGTTACTGTTGTGGCTATGCCCGGTTCGATTTTAAGAAAAACCTTGCTACTAATGTCTTTTAGCGTTAATTGCTCTGAGTGAACCCAAGCCGTTAATTTTTTATTATCGTAATTGATGACATATTTCAGCTTTTCATTATCGCCATATTTCATTGAAAGGCGTTTTTCAAAACTCTGAATATCGACAGGAGCGTTAAAAGAGATCTTTATAATGGCGTGTTTTTGTGATGGATTTTGAGGATCTTGATAAAATTCACTATTTCCTAACCTGTAATCAAAAGAGGTTGTTTTAAATTCATATCTATTTGATTTCAATGAAAATTGTGGCGATAATAATTTAGTTTCATCGAGCTGAATTTTATATTCACTACCCATAGCAAAAGGCTTTTTGGCTGTAAAAATAAGGGTCGAGCCATTTTGCCACTGCCAATTTCCCTCAATCGCAGGTGTTAATGTCACACCTTCAGTTACCTCTTTATCAATAAGCGCAATAGGTGCTGCGGATCGAGAAAAAGATAAAATGATTTTCTGTGGTTGAGGATTATCATTTGCATAATTGATTTGTGTGGGGCCTGTAAGCTTCACATTAACATTTTGTACAACGATAGGCGCGACATCGATAGGAACGGGTCGATTGAGATAGCTGTGATAACCGTAATAGCCGCCAAACGACGCAACAATAAGAAAAATAATAGAACCTAATGCGGTTTTAGGGTGACCTACTATACCATTTTCGATCTTTCGTAAATGGCGGGCAAAAAAGTCAATCCAAACAGGCGTACTCCATTGTATTTTCCCTATAAATGGGCTGAGTATCTTCTCTAAAAGACGAATACAAAAAACAATGATCCATCCAAATAAACGGATTAGTTTAAAAGGGAAGGAAAGTAAAAAACGCAATACGTCCATATAGATAGTCCTATTTTGCACCGATAAAAACGTATTTCTTATCAGTAAAATTAAGCCAAAGAGCAAAATAAATAGCGTAACTATAATAAAGTAAGAATATAGAATAAGAATGAATACTTATCATTAATTTTAAATTTTATTATATAAAGACAGACTACATTCTTAATATTTTTTCCTAGTATTCCACTTTATTTCAAGACTCTTCTGAGCATTAGTTTGTATCATCTTTTTCTAACAATCATTTAATGTTTAATAAAACACAGTAAAAAAGTGAGTTTTGCAAAAGAAATCGCACTATTAAAGTGCGATTTACATTTTTATAGCGTAAATATTACTTCGCTATTAGAGAATTATAATTCTCTATTAAATATTTATATTCATTTGAAATCGTATTTATGCTACCTGATATATCTTTATTCTCATTGAGTTTTTTCTCTAACACTTTTAACTCAATAACAAGTTGTTGGTATAATTCTAGATATTTTTTAACTGAATAATCAGTACTTTTCATATTTTCTTTATTTAGCAATGCTTCATCACCAAATACTTTTCCTAACTCAATTGATTGTTCCTCAATTTTTGTAATTGCAGCAGAGAGTGCAGCCACATCAATTTTATCTAGGTTCATTGAATCAAGAGTATTAGTTACTGTATCCAATGATTGCATAATTTGATAACGAACAACTAAGCCTTCTTTTTTCACTAATTCAAGCTCTTCAATATGCATTGCTTGGTAATAGTTTTCATATGCCTCAGCGGCTTTTTCTTTCTCATCGATTAGTTTGGCATAAGCATTTTTCACATCTTCATACAAAGTACTTGCTTGTGCGAAGCCATCTAAACGGTAAGTTTCCTTTACAACAAGATAATCGCCCAACTTCAGCAGTTTCTTATATAGATCAACATAACTTTCACCATAAGTATTCCCCACAGTATCTAGCTCTGGGAGTGTAGGAGAAAATGTTTTCATAAATTCAAAAGACTCTTGAGCGCGTTCGGCACCTGATTCGCTCAAATACATAGAGAAAGCACTTCTAACAGGCATTAGCGCACTGTTCGCTTTCATTCTTTTTATTTGATCAGTCTCTGCTTCATTTTCGAGTATTTTGAAAGGTGTTAGATCAAGGGTTTTGCCATTATCAGAACTTAAGCTTGTTAAAACTGTTTTTGTGTTATCTAAAAGACTGACGTTAATTGTTCCCGAAATTCTGCCAGTTTTTTTCTGAATTATGGTGCCAAAATCTTCGTTAAACGTTGCTAACCACAAGTTGCCTTTTTCAATTTTCTGGCTAAATTGAACTTCATCAGATTGAGTGTTTTTTGAATCAGGTTTAGATTGTGTTGTTTGCTCTGTCTTATTTTTATCTTGCGAAGGTATTCCTGTATTCGAATTTTCATTTGAATTATCACAACCCACTGCTGATATTAATAAAAGACTTATTATCGATGCCAATATGTTCTTTTTCATAATCCCTCATTATATTATTAAGTAATCAACCCGCTATAAACTATAATGAGTTTAATAATTAATGGCTATTATTTCTTAAATTAATTTGAAGCATCTCAATAATACTCTTGCTAAGAGTATCGAGCTTTGATTGATAACGTATATTTACTTAAATATAATGTTATATATTTATAAGTATTTTTTAAAGAATTTATAAATATCCTATATTAGCTATTTTCAATTCCTTCTTTTAACGCCTGAGCAATAAGCTTTAATATAAAATCAATAAAGCAGGTACTATCACTTTATTTATCAATGCAATAAAACATCATTTAAATCAATATATAATAAATTAAAAATAAAGAGTTTTCAGAAAAGTGCAGATTGTCATTAATGGTGAATCAACGATATTATAGTGTGTAAAATTATTTGGTTTTTGGTCTAAAAAGATATTTGGATCATTAAAACAATGAACTGAAACCTTGTGATATGATCACGCAATGCTTGTGAAATAGAACGATATGCGGTGTAACAACAGATTTTCACAAATAACTCAAAATTCAATACGTTAAGACAGACAACAACATGACTGACATTCAACACTTAGACTCCCACACACCAATGATGCAGCAGTATCTTAAGATTAAAGCAGAGCATCCTGAAATCTTACTGTTCTATCGTATGGGTGACTTTTATGAACTGTTTTTTGATGATGCCAAAAAAGCCTCTCGCTTATTAGATATTTCATTAACAAAACGAGGTCAGTCCGCAGGTCAACCTATTCCTATGGCAGGTGTTCCACATCATGCTGTTGAAAACTATCTCGCTAAATTAGTTCAACTAGGAGAATCTGTCGCTATTTGTGAACAAATTGGCGATCCTGCAACCAGTAAAGGCCCTGTTGAACGCAAAGTTATTCGTATTGTAACGCCAGGTACTGTCACTGATGAAGCCTTACTTGAAGAGCGCCAAGACAACCTTTTAGCGGCTATTTGGCAAGATAAAAATGGCGCATTTGGTTATGCAACGTTAGATATCACATCAGGGCGTTTTCGTGTTACTGAAATGCCAGATAGTGAAAGCATGACTGCCGAATTGCAACGTACTCATCCCGCGGAATTACTCTATCCAGAAACTTTTGAGTCGATGGCACTGATTGAGCGCCAGCAAGGCTTGCGCCGTCGCCCTATTTGGGAATTTGAACCAGAAACAGCAAAACAACAACTGAACCTGCAATTTGGTACTCGTGATTTAACAGGCTTTGGTGTTGAAAATGCACATTTGGCGCTCTGTGCTGCTGGGTGCTTATTACAATATGTAAAAGATACACAACGCACTGCATTGCCCCATATTCGTAACATCACTATGGAGCGTCCTCAAGATTCAATTATTTTAGATGCGGCGACTCGTCGAAATCTTGAATTAACACAGAATCTTGCAGGTGGTAGCGATAACACACTCGCATCCGTACTTGACCTTTGTGTTACCCCGATGGGAAGCCGCATGCTGAAACGTTGGATACACTCGCCTTTGCGCCAACGTGAACAACTTATCAAACGCCAAGATGCTATTAGTGCATTACAGCCTCTCTATTTTGAACTGCAGCCTTTTTTACGACAAATTGGTGATCTAGAGCGAGTCTTAGCGCGTTTAGCACTACGTTCCGCACGTCCTCGTGATCTTTCTCGTATGCGCCATGCTTTCCAGCAATATCACGATATTCATCAAGTGCTTGAACAAGCTGATATGCCTTACATTAAAGAATTACAAAAGCGTATTAGCCAGTTCGATGAATTATGTGAATTACTTGAACATGCCATTGTTGAAACACCGCCTGTATTAGTACGTGACGGTGGTGTTATTGCCTCTGGTTATAATGCCGAATTAGATGAATGGCGTGCATTAGCCGATGGTGCAAGTGATTACCTTGATAAACTTGAAATCCGTGAACGTGAAAAATGGGGTATTGATACTCTAAAAGTTGGCTTTAATGGTGTACATGGCTATTACATCCAAGTCAGTCGCGGGCAAAGTAACTTAGTACCTATGCACTATGTTCGTCGTCAAACATTGAAAAATGCTGAACGTTATATTATTCCTGAATTAAAAGAGTATGAAGACAAGGTATTAACTTCTAAAGGTAAAGCATTAGCTATCGAAAAAATGCTTTATGAAGAGATTTTTGAAAAGCTACTACCTCACCTTACAGCATTACAAATTAGTGCAGAAGCTTTAGCTGAAACAGATGTTCTTTCTAACCTTGCAGAGCGTGCTGAGTCATTAAATTATACTCGCCCTGAATTAAGTGAAAAAACAGGTATTCAAATCACTGGGGGACGCCACCCAGTTGTTGAACAAGTCCTTAGCGAACCATTTATTTCAAATCCATTACAATTAGCACCTCAACGTCGCTTATTGATCATTACAGGCCCTAACATGGGTGGTAAAAGTACTTATATGCGCCAAGCCGCATTAATTACTTTACTTGCTTATATTGGTAGCTTTGTACCTGCTGAAAAAGCCTTAATTGGCCCTGTCGATCGCATCTTTACGCGTGTCGGTGCTTCTGATGATCTTGCTTCTGGACGTTCTACTTTTATGGTTGAAATGACAGAAACCGCTAATATTTTGCACAATGCAACTGAAAATAGCTTAGTCTTAATGGATGAAATTGGTCGGGGTACATCCACTTATGATGGGTTATCTCTTGCTTGGGCTTGTGCTGAAAACTTAGCAAATCGCATTAAAGCGATGACTCTCTTTGCAACCCACTATTTTGAATTAACTACCCTGCCTGAAAAACTTGAAGGCACTGCAAACATTCATTTAGATGCCGTTGAACATGGCGATACTATTGCCTTTATGCACAGCGTCCAAGAAGGCGCTGCAAGTAAAAGTTATGGTTTAGCGGTAGCGTCATTAGCGGGCGTGCCAAAAGAGGTGATCCGTCGCGCTAAGCAGAAGCTAAAAGAGCTTGAAATGCTATCAGGTCATACTGGCTCTGGTCATGTTGAAACGTCACAGCTGATGTTATTAACAGAAGCAGAGCCTTCTGCCATTGAATTAGCGTTAGATAAAATCGATCCTGATGCATTAACACCTCGACAAGCATTAGAACAACTCTATCGTTTAAAAGAGATGGCAAAATAAGTCATAACAAATACTAAATATTGATAGCAAAAAGGCTCTGTTTGATTTTTCAGAGCCTTTTTTATGGCTTATTTTATAATTTTTCAAATGAAGATAATCAAAGATAAATACAACATTAATTAATTGAAGCATGGCTATATTTCAGTCGCTCACCCAATAACAATAAAGTGTCTTCATCACCATAGTTGTCAAATAAGCGAACAAATGATGATAAAGCAGGATTAAACATCATATCGTCAGTAATTTTCTCATAAATTGTATAGCCATTTGTTTTTAATAAAAAAACTAGTGTAACCTTATCATCATTATAACCTTTATTTATAATTAAACTGTCATTACTTACCATTAAACCATTTATATATTTATAACCACTTTCATAAAAAGTCTTTAAATTGCCATCAGATTGACGTCGAACAACAGAATAGAAATCTCGATAAGCATGTTGAGTAATAAGATAAATATCACCATTAGCATTTTGGGCAACTTCTTTAACACGCAAAGGAAGCCAGCGTGTTTTTGTCACTTCTTTATTCACTAAATTTAGCGTGATTTCTAACGTATTTGTTGTGTAATGGTGGTTATAAAAAATAATGAGGGAATCATCTGATAAAGCGTAATGAAATTGTGTAAACTCACCGAAATCTTCAGCGTAATATTGCTTCACCAGATCTTCTGTATTAACTGAATATTCCCAGCTTTCACCTTCATCTAAACTTGTTAATATCGTCTTATTATCAACTAATACTAATTGCGATGTTGTTTGTGAAAAGAGTAATTTTCCACCAATAAGCGCTAAAGGGAAACGATAATAACTATTGTTAGCCTCTTGCCAAGGAATTAAATCTGCTACTATAAACTCTGTTAAATCTATAGTTTGCCGTCCCTGCTCTGTAAATAAAACACATTTATCGGCAACGCAATATGCGTTATAAAAGCTACCTTGACCTTGTGATACAAAGCGCAAGCCTTCTTTATCAGAAAAATACAGCGTATATTTTCTCTGGTTATCTTGGCGGTGAAGTCTGCCATAAATATCTACATCATATCGGCCACGATCAGATTCAGTTTTAATTAATATTCCGCTAGAAGCATAAAAAGTATTACGCCAATCATAGTGAGAATAAGGGTATGAAGATAATTCAGAAGAGCTTTCATTTTTCCATTGCCATTTAGAGGCGAATCCATGAAAAAGCACGCCATAAAAAAGCAGTAAGCTTAAAATAAATAAACTTGTGATAATGATAAAAGGCTTACGGAAAAAAGGATTCATTGACGCAACTCCGTAATATACAGGGGTTGTTTGCTTTCAACACATTGCTGCTGAAGTAAAAAATAGGTTTGATAACTGCTATTACCTTTTTCTGATAACAAAATATAAAGATTTGAAAATAAGGCAGTTAAAAAAGCAATGCCACTCATGATTAAGCCATAGATAATTCCCATACCTAAAAAGCTATCACCAATAGAATACCAATCCCATTTATCCCAATAATTGCCATTATCATAAACATCAGAAATAGAGAAACTTGCGACCATTGAGAAAATAAAAACACTGACTAATGCGACTATTAACAGTGATAAACGATATGTACGCTGGTGACCAATATATATTTGTCCTGATATTGTATAAGCACCATTATCTGTATGATTATAAACCCCCAAAATAACAGGTCCTGAGTTCTTATCTTCAGCTTGCCAAAAGAACAGTTCAACATCATCATCATCAGCAAGAAACAGATTATGATCAGAATAAAATAAGCGCTCTCTATAACTTAATACGAAAGGATGATTATCAATCAGGCAGGATACTTGCATTATCACCGTCTCACCATTGCGGTGATGCATTTTAATTCTATTACTACTATGAATTTGTATTATTCCTCGAACTCGTTGTACTTTACTTTGCTTTATTTGAGGAAACGATTTTTTAATCACAGTCAATGAAGGTAATGGTGCTGATTTTATTCCAGTAATAATGAGGCGCTCGCCATCTGGCGCTATCAAGGTTTGCTTGGCTATAACTTTATCTAACGCCTTTATTCTCTTTCTATGTTTGGGTCTGGTGCGCTGAAAATAGCGATAAGCTTTTTCTCCGATATAACTGATCCCCGCCATCACTGCGCCACATGCAATAACCATAGAAACAACGATAAAGAAATTCACTTCAAGATAGAGGATCGAAAAATAGCTCCAATAACCGCCAACAAGCGTCAGAATAAATGCAAGCAATAACCATTTTTGTTGTTTTGCTGTTAGCGTGAATTTTCTTTCAGGCTCAAGCCTTCCTTTAGTATCATGATAAATCCATTGCACCCAAAAACTGCCATCCTTCAATAATTCAGCACAGATTTTAAGTTCATCACCTTGTTTTAATCGTTTAAGAAAATCTTGAGAATTAGAAAAATCCTCTTCATTAAGATAGAAGTTTTTACCTGATGCTATTAATCTCACCATTCCATTCGGGGAGATTTTACTTTGGTTAAAATCGCAACGTTCTAATTTAACGTTTAAAAAATAATCTTTCATATCTTCCTTTATTACTTTCATCAGGCTAATAAGGTGCAAGACTGCGGTCTTGTTTTATCGTTTTAAGTCGCATAATACAAGATAAAGAAAAGCCGATTAGTAAATCCACTAATCGGCTTTGGTAATAACAATTTGTCAATTAAAGCTATAAACAGAACAAGGGTGGCTAACTATGCTTTGAAAAGTGCTTCAATACATAATCCCTGACTTTGTAGAATGTCTTTTAAGCGACGCAGTCCTTCAACTTGAATTTGACGAACTCTTTCTCTTGTTAGACCAATTTCTCTACCAACATCTTCTAAAGTTTCTGCTTCATAACCTAATAACCCAAAACGACGTGCTAATACTTCACGTTGCTTAGGATTCAATTCAAATAACCACTTTATGATATTTTCCTTGAGGTTATTATTTTGAATTGTTACTTCCGGCCCTTCTTCATTTTCGTCAGAGATAATATCGAGTAATGCTTTATCTGAATCACCACCAATTGGAGTATCAACAGAAGTAATACGTTCGTTTAAACGTAGCATCTTACTCACATCTTCAACTGGTTTATCAAGTGTTTGCGCAATTTCTTCAACACTAGGCTCATGATCGAGTTTATGTGCTAATTCTCTTGCTGTTCTTAAATAAACATTCAGCTCTTTAACGATATGAATGGGAAGGCGGATAGTACGAGTCTGGTTCATAATGGCACGTTCAATAGTTTGACGTATCCACCATGTCGCATAAGTTGAAAAACGGAAACCTTTTTCAGGATCAAATTTTTCAACAGCACGAATAAGTCCTAAGTTCCCTTCTTCAATCAAATCAAGCAGGGCAAGACCTCGGTTTGTATAACGACGAGAGATCTTAACAACTAAACGTAGGTTACTTTCTATCATTCGTTGTCTTGAAGGAATATCGCCTCGCAACGCTCTACGGGCAAAAAAAACTTCCTCTTCAGCGGTCAGCAACGGAGAATAACCAATTTCTCCTAAATAAAGCTGAGTTGCATCGAGCGCACGCTGGTTGACTCCTTCAATAAGTTCAATTTCATCTTGAGCATCAGACTCATTTTCTGCCTCTTTTGCAGCAACTTCATCGAACTCTTCCATGTTCTCTTCAATTTCATCTGTATATAACTCGTCTACTCTTAGCGTACTTTGGCTCATCAGCTGCTCCTACCCTTGATAATTTAGGTAAACGACTCCTAATTAAAGTCTATTTACCAGTTTATCGCTGTGTCACGACACAACGGGTTTACTGATTTTCCCTTGTAACGAATTACAAAATAAAAGATAACATAATCTATTTTACTGTTAATTTTATTCTTTCTTTATTCAATATATAACTTAACTATTGAGTGCAGGTTATTAACAGTTTTTTTATTATATTTTACGTATATCTATCTATGCGTAAAATTACTCTATTTGATGTACTATTTGTGACTATTTACATCTAAAAAAACAAATAAAAATCCATAATACTAAAATAATATCCAATAATTTATATTACGTACTATTATTAAAAAGATAATCTAATAAAGAAAATACCTACCTAAACAATAGGTTGTTTTATAGTTCATCTTTTCATAACAACGAATCTTTATTCATTTTTTATATAACAATTTTTAGCATACGCATTCATTGGTTGAGAATCAACCGTCTAATTTAACGTTATCTATAATTTTATATTGACCTCTCATTTTCAATAACCTTTAAATAAGCACTTATACTTAGACAAAATTTATTTTGTTTCAATATTTTAATTAATTACAGATAAGAAAAAGCCCTCTTCTTTTTGTAAAGGAGAGGGCTTAACTTTAGGATTATTCACTATACGTGTAAAAAATCACTTACCTATTTCTTAGGCAAATAACTCATTGGGTTGAGTGATTTTTCTTTATAACGGATCTCAAAGTGTAGTCGGACAGAACTAGTTCCTGAGCTACCCATTGTGGCAATTTGCTGGCCTGCATTCACATTTTGTTGTTCGCGCACTAAAATGGTGTCGTTATGTGCGTATGCGCTGAGGTATTCGTCATTATGCTTAATGATAACGAGGTTACCGTAACCACGTAATGCGCTACCAGCATAAACCACTTTACCCGCTGCGGTTGCAACAATTGGTGAACCTTTTGTACCACCGATATCGATACCTTTATTACCACCTGGCGCACTTGAATAGCTTTCGATGATATTACCTTGCGCAGGCCAAATCCACTTACCAGAAACCGTTGTTGGTGCTGATTTCGCTGTCGTTGTGGTATTCGTGTTGGTTGTTGGTGGAGGAGTCGTTATTTTCGGCGGTGTTGTTGCCGGTTTAGTGATCAATGGCCCCATTGATGTGTTATTTGTCGGTTTCGTTTGAGCCGTTTGAACACCTGCACTACTTGGTTGATTGATAACGGATGTGTTCACATTTGTATTGGTTCCCGTATTGACTTGACGGTTACCAATATTCAGCACCTGCCCCACATTTAAACTGTAAGGCTCTGAAATATTATTCATTGATGCCAGCTCTTTTACATCGCTATCTGTTATCCAAGCGATATAAAACATGGTATCACCGCGTTTTACGGTGTACGTATTTCCGTTGTAGTTTCCTTTCGGAATACTGTCGTAGTTACGGTTATACACAATGCGTCCAGAGCCATCAGTACTTACATTTTGCGCTGCAACAGATGTTTGAGGACGAGATTGGTTTTGAGACTGAACCATGCCTCCATTAGACGAAGCGGAGTTCACCTTAATTGAAGGAGGAGGTGACGATTGTAAGGGGGTAGTTCTTTCAATAGGCGTCGCATTACTGTTAGTCATTACAGGTGCGGTTGATACCGTATTATTTGAAGAGCTATCATTTACAGAGGTAATTGGTGCAGGACGATAAGGTGTATCTGCACAGCCTGTTAATGCAAATCCAATTACCGAACACATGATTGCCCAGCGGACATGCTTAATTGGGCTTTCTGAATTCATACTTCCTTCTCCCTTTAAAAAGGCATTAGCATCTAGCAATTTGTCGAGTTAAACAAAAAGACTGCAATTTTTTGAAAATGTTTCATTTATTAGTGCAGATTACGACAAGCTATTAAAAAGCAGTAATAAAAAACGGTCAGATTTATCTGGAAGTTATGCTAACTCGCCTGCAATTAAAGGAACAAATCTAACTGTTTCTATAGATTGGTAGTGAAAATCATTACCTAAACGTCGGATAAACTTCAGTATTTGTTGTTGTTCACCAACAGGTATTATCATCCTGCCACCATCGGCTAACTGCATCAATAACTGTTGTGGTACTTCTGTTGCACATGCTGTCACTATTATGGCATTAAACGGTGCTTTTGATGACCAACCTTCCCATCCATCACCATGGCGTGTCGAGATGTTATGTAAATCAAGATGTTTGAAACGTCGTTTAGCTTGCCATTGCAATATCTTTATACGCTCAACAGAACTAACATGATGGACTAAATTTGCTAATACGGCCGTTTGATACCCCGAACCTGTACCAATTTCTAATACAGAATCTGTACTTTGTAATTCCAGTAATGTTGTCATTTTGGCAACAATATAAGGCTGTGAAATAGTTTGCCCATTGCCAATAGGCAAAGCCGTATTTTCGTAAGCCTTATGAGAAAGCGCTTCATCAATAAAAAGCTCTCTAGGTACTTTACTCATTGCTTCCAACAGGCTTTCATCCTTGATGCCATGCTGTTTTAACATTGTCAGTAAGTCTTTCATTGACCGACTTAACATGTTTTTTTGACCTCTGCTTTATTTAACCAATTTTGTAGTAAATCAAGTGCTTTATACGCTGTTAAATCAACATGCAATGGGGTTATCGAAACATAACCTTCATCAACAGCAGCAAAATCTGTATCGGGACCCACATCATTTTTTTCACCTGGAGGCCCAATCCAATAAAGACTATTTCCTCTAGGATCGGTATGCGTATAAACATGTTGTGATGCATGACGACTACCACAGCGTGTAATACGGAAACCTTTTACTTCATCAATAGGAATATCAGGTACGTTAATATTGAGAATATTTCCGGCTCTTAAAGGTACTTGTTGTAACATTGCCAAGACTTCACAAGTTACTTGAGCTGCTGTCTCAAAGTGCGTTTCACCATCAAGTGAAACAGCAATGGCAGGTAAACCTAAAAAACGCCCTTCTGTTGCCGCAGCAACCGTACCTGAATAAATAACATCATCACCCAAATTAGGGCCATGATTAATACCAGAAACCACAATATCAGGACGAGGGCGCACTAAATGATTTACACCAAGATAAACACAATCTGTTGGTGTACCCTCAACAATCGCAATATCCCCGTTCTCAAGCTCTTGCTTACGTAGAGGTTTGTCGATTGTTAAAGAGTTAGATGCAGCACTACGATTGCGATCAGGTGCAACAATTTGTACATCATAACGCTGACGTAATGCTTTAGCGAGGGTCTGTATCCCCTTCGCCATCACACCATCGTCATTACTCACCAATATTTTCAGCATCATCATTCCCTAATAAAATTAATTCACGTACAACGCTAGTTGCAAAGCTTCCTGCAGGTAAAAAGAATGACAAAGAAACAGTGGTATCGTCTACCCAATTCCATGACATATTTTCTGGCAATACATTGATAGCACGTCTTGTATTATCAACGCGTTCTTGTCGAGCTAACGACCAGAAGGCTTCATATTCTGCCAGATTTTCAGTTTCAAAATCTAATGCTTGTGATTGTGTACCTAAATCACCTTTACCCGGTAAAGGTGCAGTAATATGAACATCATGCTCTTCATAACGAGTTTGTGTTTGAGTCAGCTCTGCTTCATCAACAACAAACCAGCTACCTCGCCCATGAAGTTGCATTGCATCACCGAGTATCACTTTTGAATATAAATCGCATTCCAATCTTTTGCTGACAATATGATTAAACATCGCACTACGGGCTGCGGAGAGATAAAAGCTACGCTTTCCTCGTTCTTTTACGCGGATTTCGTCTGTTGCCCAACGCATGGCTTGTCGTAAATTATCACCATTACGACCAAATCGTTGAGCACCAAAATAGTTAGGGATGCCTTTTGCTTTTATTTGCGCCAAACGAGCATCAACAAAATTGCGATCAGAAATATCTCGTAGCACCAATGTAAAGTGATTACCTTTTAGTGTTCCTATACGTAATTTACGTTGCTGACGAGTCGTTTCTAGAATTTCACAACCTTCTAAAGCGAGTTGGCTGAAATCAGGCATCTCTTTACCCGGCATACGCAGACAAAACCATTGTTCAGTCACTGCATTTCTGTCTTTTAGACCAGCGTAACTGGCATCACGAGGATGGATCCCAACAAATTTTGCTAATTTTTCAGCAACAAAAGCCGTATTACAACCTGTTTTTCTGATTTTCACCATGACATGCTCACCTTCACCATCAAGGGTGAAGCCAAGATCTTCACAGACAATAAAATCTTCAGGAATTGACTTTAACAAACCTGTTGCTTGTGGTTTTCCATGTAACCAACGGAGTTCGGGTAAATCACTCATTCAGGTAATGACTCTTTCATTAGTAAAACAACGGCTTCACAGGCAATGCCTTCTTTTCTACCGACAAATCCAAGCTTTTCTGTTGTGGTCGCTTTCACATTGATGTCATCAACGTGGCAATGAAGATCTTCTGCAATATTGACGCGCATTTGTGGTGTATGAGGTAGCATTTTGGGAGCTTGAGCAATGATCGTGACATCTAAATTGCCAATTCGGTAACCTTTTTCTCTTACCCGTGAGAAGGCTTCACGAAGGAGTACACGGCTATCTGCGCCTTTGTATGCGGGATCGGTATCAGGAAACAATGTGCCAATATCACCCATTGCCACCGCACCTAAAATAGCATCTGTAACTGCATGTAATACTACATCGCCATCAGAGTGAGCTAATAACCCTTGTTCATAAGGAACTCTGACACCGCCAATAATAATAGGGCCTTCACCACCAAATTTATGTACGTCGTAACCGTGTCCAATTCTCATTTATTATGTGTTCCTTATACTGATGATTTGGCGTGAGAGGAAAAACTCTGCAAGCGCTAAATCTTCTGGCTGAGTAACTTTGATATTATCTGCACGACCTTTGACTAATAAAGGTTCATATCCAGCAAACTCCATCGCTGAGGCTTCATCAGTGATCGTTGCTTTTTGAGAGAGTGCATTTTCTATATTTTGTTTTAATAACAATGCAGGAAAGAATTGTGGCGTTAAAGCATGCCATAGCGTTGTTCTTTCTACTGTTTGTTCAATATGGTTATCTTGGTGATGACTACGTTTCATTGTATCGCGAACCGGTGTCGCAAGAATGCCACCACAAAAGTGAGGTTTCATCACGTTTTCATCAATGAGTTTAATTAGATGATCAAGATCGCCAAAATGTAGGCAAGGTCTTGCTGCATCGTGAACTAATGCCCATGTGTTTTCAGGAAAATGTTGAGTGACATATTCTAAACCTGACAATACGGAGTCAGCGCGTTCACCACCACCATCAACCGTAATTATTCTTTTATCTTGCGCTAAAGGTAAAGTGTGAAAGTAGCTGTCATTAGGGCTGATTGCCACGATAATTTGCGTTATACGTGGGTGTTTCAATAAGGCATTAATGGTATGTTCAAGAATAGTCAATCCGCCAATCTTCAAATATTGTTTTGGGCAGACTGATTGCATTCGACTTCCGATACCGGCTGCCGGAATAACGGCAACAATAGGAAGAGTAGAGTTTGTTATATTCATTATGATATTTGTATCAGGACACACTATTAATTCAATAAATTAACGACGTGGTTGAGATTTATCGCTCACAATACGGAAAAATGTCTCATTAGGCTTTATCATTCCTAATTCACTACGAGCACGCTCTTCTAACGCTTCTTGCCCGCCATTGAGGTCATCAATCTCTGCAAATAGACGATCATTACGCTCTTTTAGCTGCGTATTTTGCGCCAATGCAGATTCAACTTCTTGAGTTACTTTGTTGTAATCATGGATACCATTTTTACCTAACCACAATGAATATTGTAGCCAGCCAAGTAAAATCAGAAGTAAGACTGTTAATTTCCCCATTACCACCCCC
Source organism: Proteus terrae (assembly GCF_003144325.1). Lineage (GTDB taxonomy): Bacteria > Pseudomonadota > Gammaproteobacteria > Enterobacterales > Enterobacteriaceae > Proteus > Proteus terrae. The sequence continues at coordinate 17,782 of NZ_PENS01000002.1, read as the reverse complement.
AAGATTAATGGGCTAATCATCCCACAACTCAACCACAGACGCCACAAAAGTGCTGGAATATATTACATTATTATTCCCATTATCCTCACTATAAACGTGGATGACTTCTATAAAATTCAGATTAAGGTTTAATTTTTTCTTATTAAGATGAAGTGCTATGGGGGTTATTTATAAATAAATGGGCTCTTAATTAATGCGTAAGTCGCATTTGAAATAGTATGGCGTAATATGCATATTTTACTTTAAATACATACATTATCTCTACACATCCTCCCTTTTTGTGTGAGGGGGTGTAGAGATAATTTAATGCCATCATAAAATTAACAGTAAATTTTTTTTTGCCGTAAGTATGTGGTGATTTGTTGGATAAGGGTATTTATAGGAAGTGTGCCGTCTAAATGTAATTCGGGATCAATGGGCCGTTCATAAGGCGAATCGATACCTGAAAATTCCTTTATCTCACCTCGTCTTGCTTTTTGATAAAGTCCTTTCGGATCACGGGCTTCACAAACAGAAAGTGGCGTATCAACGAAGATCTCAATAAATCTTCCTTGCTCAAAACGATCTCTAACTTGTTGTCTGTCTTTTTGGTAAGGCGAGATAAAAGCCGTTAAGACAATCAGTCCCGCATCTACCATCAATTTAGCCACTTCACCCACACGACGGATATTTTCGTGCCTATCTTCTGCACTAAATCCAAGATCACGACATAATCCATAACGTAAGTTATCTCCATCTAATAGATAAGTATGGATGAGTGAATGCTTTTGTGAGTAATGATAAAGCGCTTGTTCTAGCGCATCGGCAAGTGTGGATTTACCAGAGCCAGATAAGCCTGTAAACCAAAGCACACATCCTTTGTGTGTTTGTTGTGATTCGCGTTCATTTAATCCAATTTTATGGGGATGCCAAACAATATCGTTGCTTATCACCACTATTTTCCTCCAAGAAGATCTCTTGCTCCCCAATGGGGAAAATGGCGACGGATAAGCTGGTTTAACTCGATTTCAAAAGCATCATATTGTGTCGTGGTTTGTATCGCGTTATCTCTTGTTTCTCGAATAAGTCCAGCACCAACAGTGACATTGCTTAGTCGATCAATAAAAATAAGCCCGCCCATATCGGCATTGGTTTGATAGTTATCCAGCACTAATGGCTCTTCAAATGAGGCTTCAACACTACCTATTGCATTTAAACTTAAGTTATCCGTAACTTGTTGAGTAAGCTTATTCACATCCACTTGATAATGAATATTCTCTATTTTGACGCGGCTTTTTTTGCCTACGATCTTGATGTCTAGAGTATGCCCTTGTACTAAAGGTTGCTCTGACATCCACACTACGTCAATTAATGCATGAGTACTAATATTGGGGGTTGTATCGTTATCATCAACGATAATATCCCCACGACTAATATCAATTTCATCCGCCAAAACCAGTGTAATTGCTTGCCCTGCTTTGGCTTGTGTTAAATCACCGTCAAAAGTGACAATACGTTTAATCGTTGTCTGTTTTCCTGAAGGTAGTACTTTGATTTGTTGCCCTTGATAAAGCACGCCCGAAGACACCGTACCGCTGTATCCTCTAAAATCTAAATCTGGACGATTCACATATTGCACAGGGAAACGCAGTGGTTGCACGTCTGAACCTAATTTAACCGGCGCATTTTCCAATAATGAAAGCAACGTTTTTCCTTGATACCAAGACATATTTAATGAGGGAGAAACCACATTGTCACCATCAAGGGCAGAAATAGGAACAAACTCAATGGTTAGATCCGTTGGGAGTTGATCGGCAAAATGAAGATAATCTTGTTGGATCGAATCAAAGGTTGCTTGCTGATAATCCACTAGATCCATTTTATTGATTGCAACGATTAAATGGCGGATCCCAAGGAGTGTGCTGATAAAACTGTGTCGCCGTGTTTGTTCTTGTACGCCTTTTCGAGCATCGATCAGCAGAATAGAAAGTGAACTTGTTGATGCACCTGTCGCCATATTGCGGGTATATTGAGCATGTCCCGGTGTGTCAGCAATAATAAACTTACGCTTTGAAGTTGAAAAATAGCGATAAGCAACATCAATAGTGATCCCTTGCTCTCTTTCTGCCGCTAATCCATCCACCAGCAAAGCAAGATCGAGCTTTTCACCTTGAGTGCCGATCTTTTTACTTTCATTTTGTAATGTAGAAAGCTGATCTTCATAGATCTGCCTTGTGTCATGAAGTAAACGTCCTATTAATGTGCTTTTTCCATCATCGACATTGCCACAGGTTAGAAATCGCAGTAATCCTTTATTCTGTTGAGTCTTGAGATAGCGCTCTACACCGCCCTGTTGTGCGATTTCACCCGCGACAAGTTGATTCGTTTTTATAGCTAAAAGTCCCATATTTCCTCCAATTAAAAATAACCTTGGCGTTTTTTCAGTTCCATCGATGCCGACTGATCACTGTCAATTAAACGCCCTTGTCGTTCACTGCTGGTGGAAATCAGCATTTCTTCAATAATGGCGGGTAGTGTTTCTGCTTGTGAAGGAATTGCCCCCGTTAATGGCCAACATCCCAAGGTTCTAAATCTTACTTTTTGCTGTGTAATAACCTCACCTGGTTTTAGATCAATTCTGTCGTCATCAACCATAATTAAGGTGCCATCACGTTCAATAACCGGTCTATTTTTCGCAAAATAGAGTGGAACAATGTCGATCTTTTCTAAATAGATATATTGCCAAATATCGAGTTCTGTCCAATTAGATAACGGAAACACACGAATACTTTCACCTTTATTAATCTGTCCGTTATAGTTTTTCCATAATTCAGGGCGTTGGTTTTTCGGATCCCAGCGATGCTTTCTATCTCTAAACGAATAGATACGTTCTTTAGCTCGTGATTTTTCTTCGTCACGGCGCGCACCACCAAATGCCGCATCAAACCCATATTTGTCTAAGGCTTGCTTTAGTCCTTCGGTTTTCATGATATCTGTGTGTTTTGCACTACCATGAATAAACGGATTGATCCCAAGTTCTACCCCTTGTGGATTTCGATAAACCTTAAGATCAAAGTCATATTCTTTAGCCGTTTTATCTCGAAATTCATACATTTCTCGAAACTTCCAGCCCGTATCAACATGCAACAAAGGAAAAGGTAATTTCGCGGGATAAAATGCCTTACGAGCTAAATGCAACATCACCGAGGAATCTTTGCCTATTGAATAAAGCATGACGGGATTTTCAAATTCAGCGACAACCTCACGCAGAATATAAATACTTTCTGCTTCTAATTGCTGAAGATGGGTTAACTGTGTTTCATTCATAACAACCTCGTTTAGGCAAAATGAACCAAAGGTGAATGGAGTGACGGTAAGGATTGATAAGCGTATCTATCACCAAACCACGCAAGTTGGTGATGTAGTGCAGCGACTTCTCCCACAATTAATAAAGCGGGAGTCGGTGCTTTTTCAGCTAACTGCGCTAATTGTGTTAGATTTCCCGTGAAGACCTGCTGATCACCACGAGTGCCACAACTAATCACCGCGATAGGCGTTAATGGAGAACGTCCTAGTTTGATTAAACGCTGGCTAATAAGCTCTGCTTTTGCTGTTCCCATATAAATAGCGAGAGTGTGGTTAGCTTGCGCTAACGATGCCCAATCCGGCTCGATCCCATCCGTTTTACAATGCCCTGTCATAAAGGTGACACTTTGAGCATATTGTCGGTGGGTTAACGGGATCCCCGCATAGGCACTAGCTCCGCTCGCTGCAGTGATCCCCGGTACAACTTGAAAAGAGATCCCATGCGCGATAGCAACTTCAATTTCTTCACCACCACGTCCAAAAATAAAGGGATCGCCACCTTTTAATCGAACAACGCGTTTACCAAGTTGCGCATATTTCACAATAAGTGCATTGGTTTCTTCTTGAGAAACACTATGGTGTCCCGCTCTTTTACCTACACAAATAGTGTCAGCATCACGGCGAACAAGCTCTAAAACCTCTGGGCTCACTAAACTGTCGTAGAGCACAACTTCAGCTTGTTGAATAACCTGTAAACCGCGCAGTGTTAATAACCCTGCATCACCGGGACCAGCCCCAACCAATGCAAGTTCGCCTTGTTGGCACTCTTTTTGTTTCAATTGTTGTTCAAGCAAGGCTTCTGCTTGTGCTAATTGATCGCTTGCCACTAAAGAAGCAAATTTACCGCTGAAAGCTTGCTCCCAAAAACGACAACGAGCTTGAAAAGTCTCTAAGTGCTGTTTCACTTTGTTGCGCCATTTTCCTGCTATTGTCGCCATTGCGCCTAATGAACTTGGCAATAAGGCTTCTAACTTTTCACGGATCATTCGCACTAAAACAGGTGCTTTTCCTGCTGATGAAATGGCAATCAAAATAGGATTTCTATCGATAATGGCAGGAAAAATAAATGAGCATTGAGGTTGTGAATCCACCACATTGACAAAAATATGCCGTGCTTGTGCATCAAGATAAACTTGCTGATTAAGCACACTGTCATCAGTGGCTACAATTACAAGCATCATTCCTAATAGATGTTCAGATTGATATTTTGCTGATACCCATTCAATTTTATCTTGCTGATAGGCGAGGTGTAATTCATCACACAACTGAGGTGCAATCACCCTTAAGCGAGCGCCAGCTCTTAACAACAGCAAAGCTTTACGCGCAGCAACATGACCACCACCAACCAATAACACTGGGCGTTCTTTTAATTCCACAAATAAGGGTAGGTAATCCATACGCGCATTTCACCTTCGTTGTTCACTTTATAACTAACGACTATAAAAGGTGCTTTAGAAGTTATGAAATGACAAAAAGCTATGTGATGGAACTGAAAGGAATAAGGAAAAATAAAGTTTTTTCAAATAGTTATAATTTTAAAAATGACAAAAAGGGCAATAGATAAGCTCTATTCCCCCAATTATTTATTGGTAGATAATGACGTTATTCGTGTAATCCACACTCACGTTTTAAGCCGAAAAATCGTGTATCTTCTTCACTCATACCCTCTTCCCATTTTCGGGTTGTATGAGTATCTCCTACAGAGAGATAGCCTTGTTCCCATAAAGGGTGATAAGGTAAGTCGTTCTCTTTAAGATATTGATAGACCTGCTTATTATCCCAATCAACGATAGGTAAAAACTTAAAGATCCCTTTTGCGATTGAAAGCACTGGTAAATGTTCACGGCTTTTAGCTTGTTGTCGGCGAAGACCTGCAAACCATGTTTGAGCCTGTAATGCTTTTAACGCCCTTTCCATCGGCTCTACTTTATTTATCTGGTTATAACGTTCAATACCATCAATGCCTTCTAACCAAAGTTTGCCATAGCGCGCTTCTTGCCAAGATGAAGATATTTCAGCTCGATAGATCTTCAAGTTAAGTTGTAACTGCTGAGTCAATGTATCAATAAATTGATAGGTTTCAGGAAACAGGTAACCTGTATCAGTCAAAATCACAGGAATTTCAGGATATTGCCGAGTGATTAAATGCAGACATACCGCAGCTTGAATACCAAAACTAGAGCTTAATACATAGGCTTTAGGCAAATGTTCTAAAGCCCAAATAACCCGTTCAATGGCGCTTAATTGCTCTAGCTGTTGATTAATCTCGCTCAAAGCATGTGTTTGTTCTTCAACAGGTAACTGTTTTAGCGAAGCAAGCTGAAATAAACTCATACCGCCTCCTGCACTTCATAAAAATCAATCGCTGAATTCAGTACAGGTTTAACAACATCAGTGCGGATAAGAAAATCACCGAAACCTTCATTGTTATGACGAGAAATTGCCCATTCACCAATCAGTGGATCCAGTATTGCAATGATTTCTTGCGAGGTAATATTTTCACGATACATTCTAGGAATACGTGTCCCAATGCGATTTCCCCCTAAATACAAGTTGTAACGATCAGGTGCTTTACCCACCAGCCCAACTTCTGCCAACATAGCCCGACCACAACCATTCGGGCATCCTGTTACACGCACAACAATATACTCGTCACTCACACCATGTTTTGTCATCAAACTATCAAGGATATCGGTGAATGAAGGCAAAAAGCGTTCAGCTTCTGCCATCGCTAATGGGCAAGTTGGGAAAGAAACACACGCCATCGCATGTTCACGCAGTGGTGTAATTTGGCTATTCATCAAACCATATCGACGAGCAATCGCTTCAATATTGGCTTTTTCACTCTCTAATACACCTGCCACTATTAAATTTTGATTAGCAGTCAGTCGGAAATCACCTTGATGAATTTTGGCTATTTCCGCCACGCCTGTTTTTAATGGAGTATCTGGCGTATCAATCAATCGCCCACTTTCAATAAATAAAGTTAGGTGCCATTTATTATCAACACCTTTTAACCAACCGATTTGATCACCTCGATGGGTAAATTCATAAGGTCTAATAGCCTCAAAAATTACTCCAGAACGACGTTCAACCTCTTGTTTAAATGTCTCTATACCAACACGTTCCAGTGTATATTTTGTTTTTGCATTTTTACGTTCAGTTCGATTTCCCCAATCACGTTGAGTCGTCACAATGGCTTCTGCAATTGCCAATGTCTTCTCAATAGGGATATAACCAAACTCACTGGCTAAGCGAGGAAAAGTATTTTTATCGCCATGTGTCATTGCAAGACCGCCACCCACAAGCACGTTAAAACCAACTAAATGCCCGTTTTCAGCAATCGTAATAAAATTCATATCATTAGCATGAAGATCAACATCATTGTGAGGCGGGATCACCACCGAGGTTTTAAATTTCCGTGGTAAATAGGTTTCTCCTAAAATAGGCTCTTCGTCTGTTGTTGCGATTTTCTCTTTATCTAACCAAATTTCCGCATAAGCATGGGTGCGGGGTAACAGATGTTCTGATATTTTTTTCGCCCACTCATACGCTTCTTGGTGTAATGAAGATTGCACTGGGTTTGAAGTACATAACACGTTACGGTTAACATCGTTCGCTGTCGCTAAAGCATCCAGACCTGTTGCCACCAACATTTGATGAGCAGGTTTTACATTGCCCTTTAAAATGCCATGAAATTGAAATGTTTGACGATTGGTAATACGAATACTGCCATAAAGCGTATTTTCAGTCGCAAACTTATCAATACTAAGCCACTGTTTAGGCGAAATAATACCCCCAGGTAAGCGGCAACGTAGCATCATTGCATGACGAGGTTCTAACATTTGCTCCGCACGTTCAGCGCGAATATCTCTGTCATCTTGTTGATACATGCCATGAAAGCGGATCAATAGAAAGTTATCGCCTTCAAAACCACCCGTTAAACCATTTTGTAAGTCTTCTGTAATAGTGCCGCGTAAAAAATGACTCTCTTTTTTCATGCGTTCACTATCAGCCAGTTTCCCTTCAACCACTAAGGGTGCTTGAGTGTGTGATTTCATTTAATAGACATCCCTCTGATAACGCCGTTCTAGGCGTAGCTCACTTAAGTATTCATCTGCTTCTTCAATATTTTTATTGCCATACTCCATCACAATATCTAACAACGCCTGTTCAACATCTTTTGCCATTCGTGACGCATCGCCACAGACATAAAGATAAGCGCCTTGTTGTAACCATTGCCAAATCTCACTACCACGTTCACGTAATTTATCTTGTACATAAATTTTATGTGCTTGATCTCGTGACCATGCTAAATCGATATGAGTTAGCAGACCGCTTTTGACATAACGTTGCCATTCCACTTGATAGAGAAAATCTTCTACAAAATGAGGATTACCAAAAAATAACCAGTTTTTACCTGTTGCAGCGTCATGATCGCGCTGTTGCATAAAACCTCGAAAAGGTGCAATGCCTGTACCTGGGCCAATCATAATGATAGGGGTGGTGTTATCTTCAGGTAGGCGAAAATGCGCATTTTTTTCGATAAAAACATTGATGCTATCGCCTTCTTTCAATCTATCCGCTAAAAAGCCAGAAGCTCCACCGGTATAAGCTCGAGAATTAACGTCGTAACGTACAACTCCTAAAGTAAGGTGTACTTCGTCTTCGACTTCTTGTTGTGACGATGCAATAGAGTAAAGACGAGGAGTCAGTGGACGTAAAATATCAACAAAATCTTGTGCAGCAGGTTGAGCACAATATTGGCGTACCATCTCATTAATAGGATGTTTGTCTGCATATTGCTGAAGCTTGGTTTTATCAGCTACTAATGACAATAGATCTTCATGACGCGTCAATTGGGCATAGGCTTTTACGATAGGTGCGCTATTTTGAGTTAGCTCACAATGGTTCTGTAACGCTTCTTTTAAGGTGAATGTTTGAGATTTTAACGTGACAGGTTCATCACCCCTTAGCCACAACAAAGTAATAAGTTCATCAACTTTTTCAGGTGAATTATTAAACCAAACGCCCAGTGCATCACCTGGTTGATATTGCAAATCAGAACCTTCAAGGCTGATTTCAATATGGCGAATATCTCTATCTGAATTTCTGCCTGTAATTTTTTGATTAGTCAGTAATGTGGCAGTAAAAGGGGCATCTCGATGATAAATAGATGCCTCAATCGTATCTGTTGTACCTGACTGTGTTTGTTGTAAGACTTGTGTACTTTGTGTCGGAACTTTTGCCTTTAAGATCCCTGTAAGCTGCTCTATCCATTCATCCGCAATAGCTTGATATTCAACATCAGCATCAACTCTTGGTAATAAACGTGTTGCACCTAGTTGTGCAATTCGCTCATCAAAGTCTTTTCCTGCCTTACAAAAATGCTCATACGATGTATCACCTAAGCTCAAGACTGCATAAGACGTTCCTTTCATTTCAGCCGCTTTTTTAGAGTTCAGATATTTATAAAAAGCAATTGCTTCTTCAGGGGGATCACCTTCACCTTGCGTAGATGCAATGATGATCAAGGTTGTTGTTTTATGGATCTGCTTAAACTTATATTCACCTGCGGAATATAGTTCTACATTCAATTTGTGAGCAACCAAATTATCTCGTAACTGTTCAGCAAGATGACGCGCATTACCCGTTTGAGAAGCAGAGATCAATGTAATGGTTTCCTGCTCTGGTACGAGTGCTGAGGTAACTGTTGCAGAGGTAACCACTGTCGATGCGGATACAACAGAAGGATTAAGCTGTCCCCACAAATAGCCAGATAACCACGCAATCTGCGCTGTTGAGAGATCTTTTGTTGCATCCTGTAATTTATTCAATTGTTCCGGTGTTAATGGAAGCATTGATAATAATGGAGGTTGATTGCTCATTTATCCTGCCTTAAAAAAGCGAAGCACTTATCTGTGCTTTATTGTTCTTTGATAATATTTCTAATATTGAGAGGGTATCCCACGACTAGAAGATGAATTAAAGACCTGTTAGCTCTATCTAATAACCTTAAATGCTAAATTTATTTATCGGTTTCCTTTACCAATATAATCAATAAGCAAAAAGGAACATAATAAGCCATTAAGATTAAGGGAGATTAGGCGTGATACGCTAAATCGGCTACACTGGTAGACTTCGTACTATTTGTGTCTTTTTTTTACTAATTAAGTCAAGAGAGTTTTGATGACAACCACCATCTTTAAAGATTTTCAGTTTGAAGCAGCCCACCATTTGCCACATGTTCCTGAAGGCCACAAATGTGGACGTCTTCATGGGCACTCCTTTCTTGTTAGATTAGAGCTAACAGGTGAAGTTGATGCACATTCAGGTTGGCTTATTGATTTTGCTGATGTGAAAGCCGCATTTAAACCTACTCTTGAGCGTCTAGATCACTACTACCTTAATGAAATTGAAGGCCTAGAAAATCCGACCAGCGAAGTGCTGGCAAAATGGATTTGGCAACAAGTAAAACCGTCATTGCCATTATTATCTGCGGTGATGGTGAAAGAGACGTGTACAGCAGGATGTATTTATCGCGGTGAGTAAATCGGGTTTAACATTAAACCGTTATCACCTAAAAGAAAATCAGCCTTTATTGGCTGATTTTTTATATTAAAAACACGATCACGCAATATTTAAATATTTATGCGTTTGCATTGAGAAACGCCAATTACGCTCAATGCAGGTTTTAATACATAATGCCGTCGCACTCTCTTTACAACTAATAGGTTGTAAAGCAACAACAGGTGCGGGATGCTCTGTGCGTAATGTCAGTAAGGCATCCAACGCTTCAATATCTTTTTCACGTCCAACAGGATGTTTTATCTCATTAGCACGATTAATTGCGCTGGTTAATACCTTAAAGCCCCCCTTCATACCCACTTTTGGGGAAAGTGTTACCCAAGTCTTCTCACTACATAAAATATCGTGAGTACCACTGGTTTCTATCTGACAGGCGAAACCTGCTTGCTCAAGCCCTTCGGTTAAAGGGCGTAAATCATATAAGCAAGGCTCGCCTCCTGTGATAACCACGTGTTTTGCACTATAACCTTGTTGTTGGAAAAGTGATAAAATCTGAGCAACGCTGGCTTCTCCCCAAGCATCGCTTTCTTGCGTTTTAATAGGAATATCACCAAGAGGAACTTTTTTTTGGTCTTCTTTTTGCCAAGTATGTTTGGTATCACACCAACTACAACCTACAGGACAACCCTGTAATCGAACAAAAAGTGCAGGAACGCCAGTAAAAACACCTTCACCCTGTAAGGTTTGAAACACTTCATTAATGGGGTATTGCATAAGAAACTCTGATATCCAATGAATGCTGATGATTATTACAGATAACTATCTCACCGTAAGAGGCTTTATGATAAGGTACATGGTTTGTTTTGAATAGCTAACGTGCGAGAAGACACTGAAAAAGAGGATAGATATCCTCCGTTGGACAGAGATGGGAATACTTTAGATGCAAAAAGAGAATCAACTTTCACGAGGATTATCAGGGCGGCACATTCGTTTCATGGCGCTAGGCTCTGCAATCGGTACAGGTTTATTTTATGGCTCTGCGGCTGCCATTGAGAAAGCGGGTCCAGCTGTATTGCTTGCTTACCTTATTGGTGGTGCAGCAGTATTTATGGTTATGCGTGCATTAGGTGAAATGGCAGTTCATCATCCTGTTGCAGGCTCTTTCTCACAATATGCAAGCCATTATATGGGGCCTTTAGCCGGCTTCTTAACGGGCTGGAACTACGTTTTTGAAATGCTGATTGTCTGTTTAGCTGACGTCACGGCATTTGGTTTCTATATGAAACTCTGGTTCCCAGATGTTGATCAATGGATATGGGTATTAGGCATCGTTTGCTTTATTGGCGCCTTAAACCTTTGCCATGTGAAGATATTTGGTGAAATGGAATTTTGGCTTTCTATTGTTAAAGTCACTGCAATTATCGCCATGATAATTGGCGGTGTTGTCATTATGATGTATGGCTTTGGGCAACAAACTGAACACCCTATTGGTATTTCTAACTTATGGGAGTTTGGTGGCTTTATGCCAAATGGTATTGAAGGGGTTATCGCCTCGCTCGCCATTGTCATGTTTGCGTTTGGTGGGATTGAAGTAATTGGTATTACAGCCAGTGAAGCTAAAGATCCTGAAAAAACCATTCCTAAAGCTATCAATGCTGTACCGTTTCGTATCTTATTATTCTATGTACTGACAATTTTCATTCTAATGTGCATTTTCCCTTGGCAACAAATCGGCCATAACGGTAGCCCATTTGTACAGATTTTCTCAAATCTAGGGATCAATTCAGCAGCAAATATCTTAAACCTTGTGGTTATCACGGCCGCAATCTCTGCGATTAACAGTGATATCTTTGGTGCTGGTCGAATGATGTACGGAATGGCTCAAGAAGGACAAGCACCAAAATCCTTTATGAAGCTCACTCGTAATGGTGTGCCTTGGATGACAGTGCTAGTGATGTCTGTTGTCTTGTTACTGGGCGTAGTACTTAACTACCTAATCCCAGAGCAAATCTTCGTTTTAATCGCCTCTATTGCGACATTTGCAACAGTTTGGGTATGGTTAATGATTTTACTTTCTCAAGTTGCGATGCGTCGTAAGATGAGTGCAGATGAAGTGAAAACACTGAAATTCCCAGTACCACTATGGCCTGTAGCTCCTGCACTGACTATCGTCTTTATGGCGTTTGTTATCGCAATCTTAGGCTATTTTGAGTCAACCAGAATGGCATTGGTTGTCGGTATGGTATGGGTAGCTATTTTAACTATTGGCTACTATGTAGGTATCAAACCAAGAATGACTCAGAAATAAATCACAATTCTGAGTTAAACAATAAAGGCTGTGGATTAATTCACAGCCTTTTTCTTTATTATGCGATCTTCACTAAACCAGTGCTTGTTTTAAATCAGCAATTAAATCATTCACATCTTCAAGACCAATTGATAATCGAATCAAACCATCACTAATACCATGCCTTTGTCGTTCTTCTGCACTATAAGTAGCATGGGTCATTGTGGCGGGATGTTGAGCTAAAGACTCACAGTCTCCTAAACTCACTGCTCGACTAAAAAGATTTAAGCGATTCAAAAACTCTCGACCTGCTTTTATTCCTCCCTTTAACTCAATGGCGATCATACCTCCAGCTAAACGCATTTGACGCTTAGCAAGTTCGTATTGAGGAAATGAAGCTAGCCCAGGATAATAAATAGTTTCGACTTTAGGATTATCTTCAAGATATTGTGCAATACGCTGTGCATTTTGGCAGATCTGTTCCATTCTTATGCCTAACGTTTTTATACCTCGTAAAATTAATGAGGCATCGTGAGGAGACAGACAAGCACCAGTCATATCCTTTAAACCTTCAACTCGTATTTTATCTGCTAGGGCATGTGTAGTAATAATTGCACCTGCTGTTACATCACCATGGCCTGATAAATATTTAGTCATAGAATGCACTACAATATCAGCGCCAAGCCCTAAAGGTTGCTGTAAATAAGGCGAGCAATAAGTGCTATCTACCATGACTAAAATATTATGCTGATGCGCAATTTCTGATATCTTTGCAATATCACTCACTCGCATATTGGGATTAGCCGGAGTCTCAAAGAAAATGAGTTTTGTTTTCTCTGTGATCGCTTCTTTTAATTTTTCTAGGTTAGTTAAATCAACATGCTTTATTTTAACGCCGAATTTAGCGAGCCCATGATTAAAAAACGTAAAAGTACAGCCATAAAGTGTCATATCAGCAATAAGTTCATCACCAGGTTTAAGCAATGACCAACAACTAGAAGTAATTGCACCTATACCAGATGAAAATACAACAGCACCTTCACCATTTTCTAATTGAGCTAAACGCTTTTCTAATAACTCTAATGTAGGATTTGAGATCCGAGAATAAAAATGCCCTTTTTGTTTTCCTGAAAAACAATCAGCACCATATTGTGCAGTTGGAAAAACAAAAGTAGATGTTTGAAAAACAGGAGGCACTAATGCCCCCTGAGAATCTAACGGAGAATAACCATAATGTATTGCTTGAGTATTAAAATGTTTATTACTTTGCGTCATTATATCTCCTAAATATTAATTAATTTTCTATTCGTTGGTTATTTTCCCCGATAATCTGAACTGTTCTTAGAATAATTGAAATTCCTTTAAGGGTATCAGGGTTTCTTAATAATGCGAAAGTTGAACCTAATGTATATTTTTTATCTTGATAAATAGATTCTTTCTTTGCCATATTATAAGCAGCACTTAATTCCCAAACTGGAATTAATGTTTCTTCAAATGCAACCGAAAGTTTTTCAACTGTTGCATTATCCATAATATCTATTGAATCTGATATTAAAGATAATAAATCGACGATATTATCAAACCTTTTTAATGCCAATAATGGTCTTGCTTTTTCTAATAAATGTTGAAGATGTAATTTATCTTCATCAGATAAAAGTTGAATGTCTGCTGGGCTTAAATTATTTTCACTCATTATTGTATCCCCTATAATAATCCTCTAACGGTTGCCCAATATAAGCCTCGGTTATAACTATTACGCAATAACCCACCCAACTTTGTTGGTGGTGTAGGAATTACGTCATGTTTATAGTCATACTGTAATGGCATACCTGCAGATAATCCCATTTGTGCGACAGCTTGCACTCGACCATCATAAATCGCAGCAGGATAACCATAGCGAAGCTCACCACAGATATTATTTGCAATCACACCAGCTTGGTTATGACAACTACCACCGGCTTTACTAATCGGTAAATCAACCGTATCACCAAGAACATACACTTGATTTAACCCATAAACTTGCAATGTTTCAGGATCAGTAGGTAACCAGCCTTCACCATTATTATGTTCACTTAAGCCTGTGTTACGGATCGCCTCAACCGCAGTAATTGGCGGTGTACTCATAAGGATATCAAACGGCTCTGCCTCGCCCTCTTTTGAGTAAGCGATTTTCTTATCAGGATCAACATGGCTTAACGTAAAGCCTCGTTTAGCTTTAATATCTCGCTCAGAGAATACTGCAGGAAGAACTTCACAAACTTCTTGTTGCATAAACAGACAGTTTCTTAGTAGTTGAGCAACCGTAGGATAGGTATAAACAATCTCAATATTATTTCTCACCCGACGTTGGCGAAGAAGCTCATCCAGCATCAATGTAGTCTCCATAGGAGCAATACCACATTGATGAGGTACATTAGGTGTTTCAGGGAAGCTAACAGTAATAAATACACGACCTTTTTCAATTTTAGCTAACTTATCAGCGAGTGTTCTAGCCGCTTCATATTGGTAGAAATGATTTCCTGCTTCTTTTAAACCTTCAATTCTATGGGGGCTAGGAACACAACCAGTTGCCAAAACTAAAAAATCATAATTGTATTTTTTATTAGACTCGCAATAAATAACTTTATTATTAAAGTCAAAACGTTCTGCTTTATCAATAACAAATTCAATTTCAGGTCTTAATAAGCTCCTTTCTGATCGCATTAGCTCTTCTTTTAAAAAAAGATTGAATGCAATATACATAAATGCAGGTTTGTAATAATGATTAGGATTATCTGAAATAAGCGTTATTTTGATTTTATTTGAAAATATTTCGTCATTTAACTTTTTAGCTAGGATATTAGCAAGAATAGTTCCGCCTGTACCGCCGCCAATAATAACTATATTTTTTGTTGGCATTTTATTTCCTATACCCAGTAATATTAGATAGACGGAAAAATTATAGTAAAAGTTATTAATATAACAAATAGATTAAATAGATAGATAAACTACCTATAAAATAATATATCTAATCAATAGATAATATAATTACATGCAATTCAAATATTAAAAATTTAATATTAACTAATATTATAATTACTCACTAATAAAATGTCGCAATTAAAGGATAATGATCAGATGCATCTGTGATTAAGACTTCAGCTTTATTCAATGATAATCCTCGATAAAAAATATAATCTAACGGTTTACCAAAGGCTTTTGTACGCCAATCGTTATCAAAAATAACTTCTTTAAGCCTTAACGTTCTCGCAAAACGTTTTAATACATTGACTCTTGGGCGACTCCACGCATTAAAATCACCCGCTAAAATAACAGGTCCTTTATGATGCATGATGTGAACAGATAAATTACTTAACTGACGCTGATAAACATCAACACCAAAACTAAAATTAATCGCATGAACATTTATGACCATTAAATGATCACCTGTAATTAACGGATATACCGTAATTAATGCTGATTTCGGTAGTCTTAAAAAGGGCTCTTTTTCCCTGAGAGGACAACAATAGATAGGATGGGAACTTGATAATGTCATCACACCTGCAGGGTGTTGTTGAAAAGCCAAGGCAGGAACTTGATCTGCAATTAAATGATGAGTGCCAGCAAAACGGACAAGCTCTGGTGTGGTTTGCGCTTCTTGTAACAAAAGCAAATGTGTATCTGTTGAAAGCGTTTCCAACATATTACGCCAATTGGGTCGTTGCTGTTTATAAATATTCCAAACCGCAATTTTTAGAGAGCCTTCTGTATAAAGAGGCATTCCAATAGGCAGAGTATCCTTTCTTTCACTTAGAGGCGGGCTAGGCTCAATCCTTTCAACAGGTTGACCTGCCACAAAACGCACTGAATAAGTCGGTTTTTTCGCCATTAACAACCTCAGATAAACAGCAAGATCTCTTGCTATAACTGAAGTATACCAAAGGCAAGCTTCGCTCTCACCCTTTAAAAGGACACTATAATCAACAAAAGTAATTATTTTTATACATAATAGTTATATTTACTTAAAAATCTCTGATTAATTTTTGGTTTATTCTAATTTTTAAGCAAAAAAAAACCTAAGTCATTAGACTTAGGTTTCTTAATGTTGGCGGAACGGACGGGACTCGAACCCGCGACCCCCTGCGTGACAGGCAGGTATTCTAACCAACTGAACTACCGCTCCGCGTATTCTTTGCGCGATTAATGTTATTAAACACTAACGCTTTAATTGATGCCTGGCAGTTCCCTACTCTCACATGGGGAGGCCCCACACTACCATCGGCGCTACAACGTTTCACTTCTGAGTTCGGCATGGATTCAGGTGGGTCCGCTGCGCTATGGCCGCCAAGCAAATTCTGTTTAATTACCCGTTACTTCGATTTCTCTTCGTAACCAGCAATTTTCAATCTTAAAACAAGCTTACTTCATCTACTCTTTGTCTCTCAGACAAAACACCTTCGGTGTTGTCAGGTTAAGCCTCACGGTTCATTAGTACTGGTTAGCTCAACGTATCGCTACGCTTACACACCCAGCCTATCAACGTCTTAGTCTTAAACGTTCCTTTAGGTCACTCAAGGTGACAGGGAAGACTCATCTCGAGGCAAGTTTCCCGCTTAGATGCTTTCAGCGGTTATCTCTTCCGCACTTAGCTACCGGGCAATGCCATTGGCATGACAACCCGAACACCAGTGGTGCGTTCACTCCGGTCCTCTCGTACTAGGAGCAACCCCTCTCAATCTTCCAACGCCCACGGCAGATAGGGACCGAACTGTCTCACGACGTTCTAAACCCAGCTCGCGTACCACTTTAAATGGCGAACAGCCATACCCTTGGGACCTACTTCAGCCCCAGGATGTGATGAGCCGACATCGAGGTGCCAAACACCGCCGTCGATATGAACTCTTGGGCGGTATCAGCCTGTTATCCCCGGAGTACCTTTTATCCGTTGAGCGATGGCCCTTCCATTCAGAACCACCGGATCACTAAGACCTACTTTCGTACCTGCTCGAGCCGTCACTCTCACAGTCAAGCTGGCTTATGCCTTTGCACTAACCGCATGATGTCCGACCATGCTTAGCCAACCTTCGTGCTCCTCCGTTACTCTTTAGGAGGAGACCGCCCCAGTCAAACTACCCACCAGACACGGTCCCCGATCCAGATTATGGACCTAGGTTAGAACATCAAACGTTAAAGGGTGGTATTTCAAGGTTGACTCCATGCAGACTGGCGTCCACACTTCATAGTCTCCCACCTATCCTACACATCAAGGCTCAATGTTCAGTGTCAAGCTATAGTAAAGGTTCACGGGGTCTTTCCGTCTTGCCGCGGGTACACTGCATCTTCACAGCGAGTTCAATTTCACTGAGTCTCGGGTGGAGACAGCCTGGCCATCATTACGCCATTCGTGCAGGTCGGAACTTACCCGACAAGGAATTTCGCTACCTTAGGACCGTTATAGTTACGGCCGCCGTTTACTGGGGCTTCGATCAAGAGCTTCTCCCTAAGGATAACCCCATCAATTAACCTTCCAGCACCGGGCAGGCGTCACACCGTATACGTCCACTTTCGTGTTTGCACAGTGCTGTGTTTTTAATAAACAGTTGCAGCCAGCTGGTATCTTCGACTGGCTTCGGCTCCGTCCGC
>NZ_PENS01000030.1 GCF_003144325.1 Proteus terrae | reverse complement strand
AAGCTTGCATAACTAAAGCTCGCTTTTGGGTCTGTGTTAATATTATGCACCTGCATGGCTAAATTTGCTGTGCCCGTAGTTGTTACACCTACCACACGGCTAGCAACAGTAGTGCTACCTAACCAACTCGCTACATAAGGGCTAATAGCCTTACTCATTATAGGTAAACCTAATGCTGTCGTTGCAACAACGGCTCGTGGAATATTATTACCACGCTGTAATTCACTATAATTTTCAATGATAGGATCCAGTTTTTTGATACTATATTCAGCAATTGATTTGCAATGAGCATTACAATCTGCTGATTGAATAAGTAAAATTAATTCATCTTGTTGTTGAATCAAATGTTCTTTAGTGATCCTAGTTTCTATCGCTTTTTGCTGTTGTTCTGCATCGACATTATTTCCTAATTCAACTAAATGTTTCTTTTCCTCATCTGTAGAAGCAAGATAATACTTTTCAAGCCATGAAGTTATTTGTTTGGCTGTTAAATAATTATTCTCAACCACCACTTTCCCTGCTTGGGCGGCATTGGCAACACCTGCACTATTATCACTGATTAAACCGCCGACAATCCCTGAGGTTAACGTTGCCCATGCACTTATATTCTGCTTTTCAGTTTCAGTGAGTTCTTCAGGGGTTTTGCCATAAAGTGAGTGCGATAAAATACCCACAGTTTCCCCTGTCATTGCGCCAGAAGCTTGCACTACTGCATTCTCGCCTTTTGCCAACGCAAGGCCTGCATTGAGTAATCCATGCGCTATCGTGCGCTGAATATCACTTTCAACTGTCCACTCCCAACTGACTATTATTGGTAAGAAGCTGAAGGAGAGTAAAGTCACAAGGTGGATCCCTTTGGGATCCACAATAGCGTTCGAGATTGTAATTTAATTTTCGTACTTAAAATCTATATTAATTTTCATTGTTTCTAAATCTAAAGTTACTTCACAGCCTTTCCAAATAGGTAGATCATTAGTTAAATTATGTTCTATATAATAATTTCTCAGTTCAACCAAATTGTGGAGCATCTGTGTATTTGCAACACCACCAGCTGTAAGCCATTTCAATGAATTTTCATTGTCAAGATAATCATATTCATATTCACATGTATTACCTTCAACTGATAAATTAGCTCTCATATTTATCTTTTTAGCCTCATTAGGGGCTATGTTATACAATAACGTACCTATATTATTATATATTTCCTGATCTGTTTTCATTTTTCACCTTTAGAGTCATTAATAAACGTCCTTTCTATAGGGGGCTAATTTCCTATTTTGTATGTAACGTTAATACTATTTGGCCTATCACTATTCCTTATATATACAGGCTCTATCTTAACGATTATCTCTTTATTATCTTTTAACGATCTTGCCCATATATTTTCCATTCACTACGATTTAAATTAGAATTCATTGGCACCATGTTTATTTTTTCACCTGGTCCTGAAAATCTTGTCGCGATTAAATGTCCACCATCATCCCCAGTTTCACCACATTTACCAACTTTACATTGCTGGTAACCATTTCTATCACTTTTATTTAATTCTAATGTAGCTGTAACTGATGTCACTCTACCTAAAGAATCTGTCTGATAAACTTTATTTTCATCAACAGTATAAACCATGTTTGGTTTAGGTTTATTTAATTCTTTATTCCAATTTCCTTTACTACCAGAGACTTGTTTTCCTGGATCTATGTCATTCAGAGACTCTTTATTATCTCGTTCTGGTGTCTGTTTTTTATTATTCTCATTACCTCGAATCGCCGTTGTTCTAACCGTGATCCCAGAATCCTTAGAGGGCCCTGACATACCAATACTATCAAAACCTTCCTTGCTTCCTAAAGCAACTCTTGCCCCAAAAGTCGCAGAATTGAAAATACCTTGAGCACTTTGTTCATTTTCATTTTTAACGAAATTAACCAGTTGCCGTCTATCTTCTGTACTTAACGAATCAAACCATGCTATCCATTTTAAAGTATCTACTTGATCAATTCCGGTTTTTAACTCTTCCCATGAAGCAATCGTTTCTGGAATTTTCCCCTCTTTACCATCTGCTATTGCTTCTTGTCTACGTCTTTCACTAATTTCACGGTATTTTGCATAAATTTTTTCTTTATCTTCCCCCTGTTTTACTCGCTTCTATCAGTGTAAGTCTCATGTCGAGAACATCTCGATTACTTAAATAATTATTCTCAACCACCACCTTCCCGGCTTGGGCGGCATTGGCAACACCGGTGCTATTATCGCTAATTAAACCGCCAACAATCCCTGAAGTTAACGTTGCCCATGCACTTATATTCTGCTTTTCAGTCTCGGTGAGTTCTTCGGGGGTTTTACCATAAAGTGAGGGTGATAAAATACCCACTGTTTCCCCTGTCATTGCGCCAGAAGCTTGTACTACTGCATTCTCGCCTTTTGCCAATGCAAGGCCTGCATTCAGTAAGCCGTGCGCTATCATGCGCTGAATATCACTTTCAACACTATTACCTTGAATTTGATTTTTACTTCATTAAATACTCTGTATTACTAAGTATTTTACAGTGCTAATTTTAATAAACGTACTATACTAAAAAATAGCTTTTCATAGCTTATAAAAATAAGAATGCCGACTGTCAATAGTCAGCATTTCATTATTAGAGATCTTACTGTACTTTTAGTATTTAGGATTATTATTAATTTTTATAGATATACTTTTAATTCATTATTTAATGACTATTAATTCACCAACAAGATCATCTGTTATATCTTTAATAAACATCCGTGTATCTGTATTGACTAAATTACGAAGGTGCTCATTAAAATTTAAACCTGTTGATATTACAGTTTCTTGGTTCTCATCATAATGATACACTAAATCATTATTATCATTTTTAGTTAAGGTAAAAAAGTATTGCGTTTCATTTTCAAATGAGAATACAAATGGTTTTTCTTTTAGAAAATCATAATATTGCAGATTAAATAGCTCTTCACAGAACGAATGTTGAAAAAATATATGCGACCTAACCCCCATATTCTCTCGATAAAAAATTAGTGCATTATCACTAAACAATCCGCCACTACATCTCCCTAAAGATATTAAGAAATCATATAATTGACCTTTTATTTCAACATCATAAAGTTTCTCTATTTTTTTTATTTCATCTATACTATAACCCTTTATTTTATTACAATTTATAAATAGTTCAGGATAAACTGAGTGAAAATAACAAATTTGAGTTTGCTTGTTCATGGTCTTTTTCCTATTGTTCCTTGATAGATATTTATTGTAAATTTAGGATTATTTTCTACAAAACTTGGAACTATTTTACTTCTTCCTATAGTTAGAAAATCTATTTTTAACTCTTTAAATTTTCGTCATTAGCCCGTTCCCAACACCCTTCTTATAAAAATTTATCTTAATACTTTTATTATCTAGCATCTTTTTCTTAAAAGTAATATCTTGAAATTTAATATTAATTAAATACTCTTTACCTTATTAACCATAAAATGAAGAAATATCCACTCAAATAATTTTATTTTCTTAATTTATACTCTATGAACCAACTGCCAATACCAGCACCCACTCCCCCTACTACAGCAACCTTAATGATTTTTTTTAATGAATCAAATGAGAAAGAGAAATCAGCACCAATAAATAACCAAAAAATGCCATGAATTGAAAAGTAGAATAATATTCCTATAAAAAAGAGTACAACTGAAGATAAAACAGCCACAACAAAAAAATATTCAATAGAATTAATTTTATTATTCATTATTTTCATCTCTTTTTTGTTCATTAATATTTTTAATTATTTCTTGGATCTCTGAATTAGTCATTTCTGTTATTGCAGATGATCCTAACTGAGAACATGTAACGAGGTTGAGGTAAAAGGTTAAAATTTGTTGGCATAGTGACTCTTTAAATAGCCACTATGCCATTATTTTTTATAAATCTTTGTACCTATCAGGAAGGTATTCTGGATTTCCAACCATTTTGATTAATCTAATAAGTTCGTCCTTGTAAAAGGATAGTTCTTCCCCATTTTCACAGCCCGTGATTTTGAGTATTTCTGCATCAGAGCAATTAGCTAATACATAATCGATGCATTCTTCGTAAACCATTAATTCACCTTCGGAGGCTCTCACATCATATAGAGTTACACTTGCAATACATTCTTTTTGTAATAAATCCATATCATCACCATTTGATATAATCAGAGAATTTTTCTTTAAAATCTTCTTGTTGCTCATTAGAAGGTCGATTCCATTCACCTTTTCTAACACGGTTATCTACATTGCCAATGCACCAGAAAGATTATTGCCAGATAGTGCGATTAATGCATTTATTACAAATGAAGATAAATCCAACTTAGTCTATAACTAACCATCATTAATAAGTGGCTGAATAAATTAGGATTTTAGGTTGTAGCGCACTAATTCCTCTATCACCAAACTGGACTATTGATTATCCGGCTGAGTGAGGGGGAGTAATCTGGAACAAGCAAGAAAATTAGTAGAAGAATCAATTCAACTCTATAATGAAAAACGGCCACAATTATCATTAAACTATAAAACGCCCGATGAAGTACATCGAGCGTTTTATGCCTGAAAAGTTGTCAATCTATATCAGGACTAGTCATACTATTTAAATAATAATTAGTTCACCATGTTGATCGAAAGATGTCTTCACGTCGTAATTTCGAGTATAAACATTAACTATATATCTCAAATAATTTTTTAGATCCCAATCAGTAGCTTCGACTATTTCTTCATTCTCATCATATTGATAAATGATATTAGGTGTAACTGATGCTGTTAAAACAAAAAAGTATTGAGTATAACTT
Source organism: Proteus terrae (assembly GCF_003144325.1). Taxonomy (GTDB): domain Bacteria; phylum Pseudomonadota; class Gammaproteobacteria; order Enterobacterales; family Enterobacteriaceae; genus Proteus; species Proteus terrae. The sequence continues at coordinate 3,875 of NZ_PENS01000030.1, read as the reverse complement.
TCCACTGCAATAAAAAATGGTTTTTTATCTAATAAATCATATTGTTGAATAGCAGAGAGTTCCTCTCTCATTCCTGATTGCATCAATATACTTCCTCTTATTGTTTTTTGATTTCTATAAAAAAGAAGAGGATCATCGCCAAAAAGACCACCACTACAACGCCCTATACTCGTTAAAAAATCATATAACTGATCTTTCACTTCGATATCATATAAACGTTCGATTTTTTTTATTTCATCATCAGAATAACCTCGCATATAGCTAACATCAATAGGTAATTCTGGATAAACTGAGTGTAAATATTTGATTAATTTTATATTCATAGTATTATTAATTTCGTCTAAAGCTAAACTCAAGGTGATATATTAAAAATAAAACTTTTACCAAATAGTGTAAAATCATTATATTTTATTTTCCTTTATATAGAGAATTCCAAAGCCAATCCCTGCGGGTATACCTCCGCCTATGCTTATTCTTAACGCTCGTTTAAATTCAATTAAACTAAGTAAAATAGGTCTTTCTACATAAAAATAAAAGAACAAATCTATGCTAATATAAGTAACTATTGCAACAATTAATAATGATAAAGTAAATAAAATCATTAATCCTATAATAAGTACAATAATATGAAATATTCTTTTCATTGTTATTCTTCTGTTTCATTAATTATGTCTTGCATATAACTTGCACTAACTTCCGCAGCCCCGCTATCACCAATATTACCTACTCAAGAAGAAATTTCACTTTCTGATACTTCCTTCATAATATAAGACTTTCCCTTAACCTCTGACTCTGAATATTTTCTCAACACTTCATTAAATCTGGAATTATTGCCTTTTGTTATTATTTTACCAACCCAATTAGTTACAGGTTTTGCTATAAAATTACCTAATCCATACTCCATTAATGCTCCACTTCCTGTCGTGATTGCCTCTATTGCTGGAAGAGGTGATTTTGAATATCACGCTCAGTAACGTTATCGTTGGTTTCTAAAAGGATTGATGAGTACCACGGGCTAACAAGCCAAGGTTATTGAGACGGAGTGATAACCAAAAGAAAGATCCCACCATTTTGAGATGGGATCTTAACATCATCTACGTAACTTATATTCTATAAACCACATCCCTATTCCAACGACTAGCCCAGCCCATAGACTTGCTTTAATAATCTTTTTTAAAAACTCGATTGAAAAAATAAAATCTCCACCAATCAATAACCAAATAATACACTCACCTATGCTGTATATAACCAGTCCCATAATAAACAGGACTACCACACACAAAATAGTCATAACAAGAAAGTATTCAAATTGATTAGTTTTTTGATTCACTATTTTTTTCCTCAACTTCTTTAATTTTCTCTTGCATCAGAAAGTTTGTAGTCTCTGTTGTAAAGGCAGAGCCTATATTTCCCAAAATACCAGGCAAAGGATGGGGTTTCATATCTTTCGAAAGTCCATATAATCCTTTTATAGCCCCACCTTGCAATTTAGGGTTATATTTGGGATCCCAACCTCCTGTTTAGGTATCTGGTCACCACCAGTATCTGTCCAAATTTGGACTGATATTTGATCTCCTCCAGTATCAGTCTGCCCTTGATCTGGCATTTGATTACCACCAGTATGTGATGGTATACCAAACCGGACAATTGATTATCCGATTAGCAAAGAAGTGAGGGGGTAAGGGAGATCCCTATGAATGCAGGGATCTATTATCAATAAAAATTATCGTCTAACTGACCTTCAGATTTTAATATCTCTAAAAATCTTTTATAGGCGGTTTCATCTAATTCAAGCAAGTCATCTAATAATGATTCTTCGATTAAAGCCCAATGATGGACGCTTTTTGCATCATCATTTGAAAAAAAGACTGTTTTAAAATCTAATTGATTATCAATGATTTTTACTTCATCAGCTTTATATGATTGTAATCCGCCATAATTAATAGGCATTCTATAAAATATGTTTCATCATCAAACCAATAAAGTAGCATTCCTCTACATAACTAAGAATTTTCTGTGCAAAATAAAAAATCTATTGTAATGAACTGGGGTCAGTTCATAAGATAGGATTTTTATTTAAATGATAATAAGTTCACCGTGTCGGTCAAAAGGAGGCGCAACAGGATAATGGCGAGTATAAACATTGATAACATGCTGTAAATAACTATTCAGATCCCAATTCGTGTTCTCTACACATTCATCATTTTCATTATAATTAAATATAAGGTCTGGATTATCTGAATCTGTTAGTAGAAAGAGATATTGTGTATAACTTTCTACTGAAATAAAAAATGGTTTTTGTTTTAACAAATCATGGCATTGGATCGATGTCAGCTCTTCTCTTGCACCAATTTGAAATAAAATATCACCTCTTATGGTTTCCTGACCTTGATAAAATACTAGTGGATCATCACCAAAAAGACCACCACTGCAGCGCCCCATACACCTTAAAAACTCATAGAATTGCCCTGTAATTCGAATATCATAAAGGCGTTCCATGCTGGAGATTTCTTCATCAGAATATCCTCTTATATAACTAATATCGATAGATAATTCCGGATAAACTGAGTGTAAATATTCGATGAATTTTATATTCATAGTATTATTAATTTACGTTAAAATATCTAAAATAGTTCAAAGTTTAAAATTTCATTCTAAAAAAATTATTTTAGTTTATTTTCTTTTATATATAGTACCCCAAAACCTATTCCCATAATTATTCCCACCCCAATACTAATTCTTAATGAGCGTTTAATTTCATTAAGCCCAATAGACATTGGAACATTAGAGTAAAAATAGAAAAATACGTCAATAGAAAGAAACATTGTGATACACAAAATAAACAATGAAACTGCAAATATAATTGTTAATATGATCGAAAATAAAATACCCTTCATTAATTTTCCTCACTTTCATTTATTTTTTTCTGAATGAATAAACCACCAAGCTCGGATATAATACTTCCTCCTGTATTTCCCATTCCAGAAGAAATTTTACTTTCGGATACTTCCTGCATAATATAAGACCTTCCCTTAACCTCTGACTCTGAATATTTTCTCAACACTTCATTAAATCCGGGATTATTGCCTTTTGTTATTATTTTACCAACCCAATTAGTTACAGGTTTTACTATAAAATTACCTAATCTGTCCACTTTCCCTGTTATATTGGTTTTTCCATAATATCCTTCAATTTTAATTTCAGGAGTTAAGGATTGATGTACTCTGTGGGGCTTAATAGTTATATCTATCAATACCCCCTGTAATTTAAGAATTAATTTTATTAGCCATTCTGTAAAATCACATTAGTGCCTTTTATATTCTAAATAGTTAACTAAACAAATTACGGCTCCTAAAAACAATCCCATTACTCCTCCTATTTTTAATGCATCAATAAAATCATTTAATTCCCAAACAAACGAGTTTTTTTCAAAATATAACATTAGTTTAACTAGAATTTTAATTAATATTATTGTCAAAAAAACAGTTACACACATACTCAAAGACCAAAGTAAAAAGTATATAAATATTTTCATTTCTCATCCTTTGATTTTAACTCTTCTGTAATTATTTTATTCGCACCTTCGGAACCAATAGCTCCAATTGTACTTCCAACAATACTTGGTACTACTGATACACTCGGCGGAGCTGTAATGGATGGCATTACAACTAATGGGCGATCTTTAAACCCGCTAGACCAAGGATTAAATTTATTATCAAAATAATGAGTTAACCATTTTGTACTTCCATAGCCGAATGTTGAACCAACTAATGCGCCTCCCATTGAGACCCAAGGTGATTCTCCATCAATTAAACTTGAAACACCCGCACCAGTTGTATTGGTTGTGAGCGTTCCCCAATACCCCATTCCTGATG
>NZ_PENS01000029.1 GCF_003144325.1 Proteus terrae | reverse complement strand
CCGACCTATTACCGTAATTTTACCGACCTATAGGTGTGTATCACATTGATTTAAATAAAATAAAACCAGCAGAAAACAAGATAAAAAACAAAAAAACAAGTTAAAAAGGGAAATGCCTGTGAATAACTCAACCAAAGTTGTCAGATACATCACGTTTTTCGGTAATTAAAAGGATGTCGCAAACTTTGTTTGCTCCTTTCCAAAACAGTCTTAAAACACCTCAGTAGCTCCCTCGCTTTGCTCGGGCAACTCGCTGTCCCTCTCTTTTGTCTCCGACCGTCCAGCCACTGCGCCGCTGTTTTTTCCGTGTCATTGAGTTCGCTTCGCTCACGGCTCAATCAGGAAGGTGGTTGTTTGCGCCTCTGTGCCATGTTTTCAGTATTAGATGATAAATTCCATTATCGAACCAATAAAACCTCGCCATGGATTTTCTGTGGCGTTTTAGAGGGTATTACCCCCCTGTTCTAAGAATATTGATTTGTGGTCACAATAGGTACACAACAACTATAATTCAACAGGAGTTTTTGTATTAACTCCTGATTATTTAGGAGGATGTTATGATCGCTGACGCAACTGTTAAAGCCCGAATCCCGCAGGATGTTAAAGACCGTGCAGTACAGGCACTTGAAAAGATAGGACTGAATACTTCCGATGTGATCCGTATGGTTATGATACGTGTTGCTGACGAGGGTAAACTTCCTTTTGAGGTAAAAACCCCGAATAAAAAAACGCAAGTCGCTATGTCTGAATTAGATTCAGGAAAAGGTCATCGTATTGAAATAGCAATTTAGCGGGTCTGGGTATATACATGGAGCAGAGTATAAAAGACGAGAAAGGAATTGCCTAGAAATAGAGCGGCTCTGCCGCGATGCTCACGCCACAGGCGTGCTTATGTTCTACGCAGCCTCCCCTGAATTCGATACCCCACATAGGAAACTAATTATGGGATTTTTTGATAATATCAAAGCAAAAAATATAAGAGCATCAATAGTAAAGCTACAAACGGAGTGCGTTGAAAGTGTATTTCCATTTTTGATTGAAACATCAAAAAATGGATTATTGTGTGAAAAGGTTGACTTGAAAACTGCAAGTTTGATGTTTACATCGTTTATCTCTGCATACTTTCTCGCTATTAATAAGGTATACGAAGATAATGAGGATATTTTTTACAAATTAAAAGAGTTGCTAGTACATGACCTTATAATGAATGACCGTATATTAGATGCTAGAAAGAGAACGTTAATAGAATCCTTTGAGTATTATTACGAGATAATACTGCCATTTATATATTCTAATAAAGGAAGAGGAGAGAATATGTTAAAAACATATAACAATACTATTCTTTATTTCTATTTAACGGATGTATTCACTGAAAATGATGAAGAACGAAACAAGTTCATTTTAAATGAAGATTTATATGAATATACAATTGAAACTTTTAGTATAAATTTATTAACCATAACACTACCAAGCATTGTAAAGAAATTTAAGGCATGCACAGGCATTGTTTAAGAATGTTACTCTTAAACAATTAGTTACATACAACAACAGTATATTTATCGATGTTCAACCATTTACGTTTTTGAGGAAAGATCTTTTTATTGGCTAGTTGATAAAGTTTGTAACAAAAATTGTTCATAGCATTTGAATAGGATTCTAGAGGGCAGACGTTCTCAGGGGTAAACCGCTTCAAGTCGCAAACTTGTTTGTGACTTGAAGCGGTTTGGCGATAAAAACCGGACGAAAAAACGGGATGTTAAAAACGCCCTCAGATCCGACAAAAACCGTTCTAATCTTCCTTTTTCTGATTGAATAATGCTTGCCCCTTTATTTTCCATTCTTCCCATTTGGGATTATCACGGGATAATTCATGCAAGCTGACTAATGCACCCAGTAGTTTCGCGGGGTCATCTACCGGTTTACCCGTTTGACTGTCCACTAACCCCGCCATAATGAGTAACCCCGCTGATTGATAAAGGGCATGGTCACGCGCTTTACGGGCGGCTTTGGCTTCTGCCCGCTTCTCTGCTTGAATAAGATTCATCACTTTCGCGCGGGCTTCCTGTGCTTTTTCTGCTGCCCGCTCCGCCTGAATTAACAATGAGAGCGTCTTTATTTCTTGGGCAGTTTTATCCGCTTTATCGTGCAAAATCACCAATAAGCGTTGTTGCTCATTCGGTGCTTTTAAACCACGGATATATTGCACTCTGTCTGCCACCCATTTAGCCTGTTTTTCGTTTTTCATCTTTACCACTCATGCTGTTTTTAGAATGAAATAATTATGCTCATGATTGGCAACTCAGGTCAAATTCCACTACAATCCCTATCATCCTTTTTATTGATAGGGCGCACTTAGACGTTTCTTCACTTTGTTTAGAAACGGTGCGCGCTTGCAGCGGGCGAAAACAGCATGGCATCTTATCATCTCAGCGTTAAAACCGGCGGGAAAGGCAAAGCCGCTTCCCATGCCGATTATATTGCGCGTGAGGGAAAATATGCCCGTGAAAAAGACAACGACCTTGAGCATCAAGAGTCCGGCAATATGCCCGCATGGGCAGCGCATAAACCGTCCGAGTTTTGGAAAGCCGCTGACACGTTTGAACGTGCCAACGGCTGTACCTACCGCGAAATTGAAATTGCCCTGCCACGTGAATTGACACCCGCACAACGCCTTGAGCTTGTTCGTGATTTTGTTCAACAGGAAATTGGTGACCGGCACGCCTATCAATTTGCCATTCATAACCCCAGAGCGGCGATTGAAGGCGGCGAACAACCGCATGCGCATATTATGTTCTCTGAACGGCTTAATGACGGTATTGAGCGTGACCCGCAGCCCTATTTTAAACGGGCTAACACGAAAAACCCTGAACGGGGCGGCGCAAAAAAAGCTCGTTTTGGCGAAACGCCGACCGAACGCAAGGCATACCTTATCGCCCAGCGAGAACGCTGGGCTGACTTACAGAATAAGCATCTTGAACGGTATCAGCATATCGACCGCGTTGATGCGCGTTCCCTGAAAGCACAGGGGATTGAGCGTGAGCCGGAGCGACATTTTGGCGCAGGACAGGTCAGGCAGTTTGAACCCGCGCAGTTACACGCCCTGATGGAGCGCAGAGAAGCGGAGCGACAGGCTCAGCATTGTCGTGATGAATGTAACAGCGTGATTGATGTTACCACCACGCTACGGGAAGCCCTTAGCGAGCGTGATAATCTGACACTGAAACACGAGCAGACGTCAGAGCCTCAGTCGAAAGCGACTTCAGACAAAGCGTTTGATTTTGAAAAAGAGTCTGACAAGTTGAGCGCACTGGTCAGTGATGCCATGAAGGACATACAGGAAGAAATCGATCTTCAGTCCCTTGTTAACGATGCGATGGCGGAGTTTCAGGGCATTCATCAGGACATGGTTAAGCAGCAGGAGCGTGAGTATTGGGCTGAGCAACAGCGTCAGCAGGAAAAAGAACGGCAGCGACTCGCCGAGCAGAAACGACAAAAGCCCGATAAAGGCTGGTCATTTTCCCGATAAACAGGATTTTGTATGAGTGATGAGATTAAAAAAATTGCGGCGCTGATTGGGCATCAGCAAGCGCAGGAAAAGCGTGTGGCGGCGTTGATTGAAGAATTTCAGGCGGAATCCGCCAAATTAAGCCGCCAAACAGCACAATTGGCTCAGGTGATCCATGAATTGGACAGTGCCTCCGGTAAGATGACCGACACGATCAGGCAATCGGTGAGTACCGCTTTAACTCAGGTTGAAAAAGAACTCAAACAAACGGGATTGGTGCATCAGAAACCCGCCGTTAATGCACTCAATCAGGTGGTTACAGCAGCTAATGAATCCGTGAGTGCAATGCGACGTGAAATGTCTCGTTATACGTGGAAATCCGCGATTTATATCGCCCTGACAATGGTTGCTGTCATGGGGGGCTGTCTCTGGGGGATGTTTTATTTTATCGACAGTGGCTATGACCGAATTGCAAAAATGCAACGTATGGAAGCGGTCTGGCAGAAAAAAGCCCCGCTGGCTGATATCTCCACGTGTGACGGAAAACCTTGTGTGAAAGTGGATACAAGGCAGTCATATGGTGATAAAAAAGACACATATCTGATTATCAAACAATAAAAAAACGGCGCTGAATACGCCGTTTTCCCGTGCAAGTCGTCAAAGTAGCGAGGTGGTTTCTAGTGGTTCGCCCTCATTTAACCTGTTCTGCATGTCGGTGACGAATGCGTCCATCTGACTGTTAGCAAAGAACTTAATCCCGACCAGTCTGACGTCCTCATTTTCATCAATCACAATGCGTTCACGGTCATTCAGGGTTTCCAACATTCGCTCTTTCCATGCGTCACCCTGCAACCTATCATCCCCTTTCGGCTCAAGGAAAACCTGCCAGTAAGTATTATCCGCATGGCGCGTCAGTATCATGATGAAATCCGGCATAAAACCGCGTACACCGCCGAATTCTGTGAGCTTAAAGCGCGTTGACTGCTCATCGTTACGCAGCACGTAAATATCGTCGTAACGGGCTTTGAGTTTCGGCATAAAGGTTTCCAGCGTTTTTATCAGACGATGCTCTAGCTGATTCAGTATCGCATTGTCATACACGTACCATTTTTTACCGACCGTCTGTGTGGCAGTTATTTTCTGGTTAATGATAACCGACGGGTCAATGTGCAGGCTGTAGTCCTTGATAACATCTTTCACCGGCTGACTGATAAAGCGGTACGTGCCTTTCACTTTCTGGTCATTGCGTCGTATGTTCTCTGCAATACGCAGCAGGACGGTTTCCAGCAGATGCAGTTTGTCTTTTGCCGGTACGGCGGAGAAATCCAGTGACTGCGGCACGGTGACAGTGATGACCAGTTTGCCTAGATAGTCCTTGCTGTTGATAAACTCTCGAATAGTGGTCAGCTTCGGGAAAAAACGTTGCAGGTTATCCAGTGTGTAGAAACGGATTTTCTGCATCGCCTTGCGGTAAAAACGCGCATCCAATACCAGCGGTTCGTCTTTTGTAATGCCCCCCGTTGTTCCTGTCAGGTTGTCCAGCGACTCTTCACCGGCAGTTTGGTACGGTATTTCAAAGCGCGTTTCCAGTGAGTACGTTTCCCAGTTACGGCTGCTGCTCTCGATTTCTTCCACTTCGTTGAAATACAGCTTCCCGGTCTGATACACCGCGGATTTTTTAAAGTCCGCTTTCAGTCTGGCATGCTCAACCGTGCCGCCGCCATCCTGATGCGCGTCAATGTCTGCTTGTTCAAGGGATGCGTGCAGCGTTTTGATATACGCCGGTTCATTGATGGTGTGGTAGTGCAGTTGCTCCAGTACGCTTAACGCTTTTGCGCTGTTATCAAACCGGCGGGTGAAGCTGCGTTTACCGTCATAAACAAACGGGTAGTAACGCGCACCGCGTCCGATAAGCTGGGCTTCGCTGTCCGTGCCAGTTTTGCTGCTGCTCGCCTGCTCACTGATACGGACAATGTCATAGAGATTGAGTACGTCCCAGCCTTCATTGACTTTCGCCACAGCAAAAACGGCTCTTACCGGATTATCGACTTCTTCCAGCGTGTTCAGCAGAACGGGGTTTTCTTCCAGCAGGTCTGATTTGTTGACGTTCAGCAGGTTGAAGTCGTTAAAATCTTCCTGAATCTGTCCGGTAACAGTTACCAAATCGCTGTCAGCATAACGCTGTATCACTTTGTGCCAGATACTGGTGTCAGAGCTGAGTTGTACTTTTTTATTCGCCAGATGGCGTCTGACGCTCTCGGGTGTCAGTGCGGCAATCAGTTGCGAAAATTCATCCTGCTTCGCTTTCGAGATGGCGATTTTATTCGATTTGAACAAAATGACCGGTTTGAAGCCGGTGATATCGTGATCCGCTGCCACCAGTTTACGGTACTGGCTTAACAGTACCGCATCGAGCATCTTGTCAGTGTCGTTCTGGTTCGCTTCCAGTAACATGACTTTTTTCGAGTAACCATCTGACATGAACTGTTTTAAATCATACTGATACACCACTTTGTCACGGTATTTTTGCCCGATGTCTTTATTCGCGAGGTCAATGGTGGCGGTGAACTCGAACAGGCGGTTATCTGGTCGCAGGTCGAGAATGTTCTCAATCGTGCGCTCCCAAGTCTGCTCCTCGTTCTCCGATGAGTTTTTCGCTTTTCCTTTGGCTTTCGTACCGGCGTTGAAGTGATGCGCTTCGTCCCCGAGCAGCACGAGCGGAATTTCTTTTAAATCCTCGTAGGTGATGCTGTTTTCACGGTAGCTGTTCAGCTCATCGTGCATCTTGTGGATGGTCGAGAGCTTGAGGTAAATCGTGTTGCGCTCCGGCGCGGCCGGGAACGTCTCCACCGGTGCAATGGTGATTTTTTCCCCGTCGATTTCCACATCCTGACTGAATAAGTATTTCGGCGACTGCGGGTTAAGCAGGTTCTCACGGGTTTTCTGGATAATCGCGTCGGTATGCACGAAGAAGATGAAGTTCTGATACCCGTACTCTTTAAACAGATAGAGTATCGTACCCGCCATCACCATCGTTTTCCCGGCACCAGTCGCCATGTGAAACAGCAGGTGACGGTAATGCAGTTGCGCCTCATCCCGTTTACGCTGCGTGTAATGCAGGTAACGCAACGCGCCGTGTTGATACGGGCGCAGGGTATCTTTCAGATTTGCCTGAATATAATCCGGCGTCTCATAATGGTCGTGGAACAGCCCCGGCTCATCAAATTGGTTAAGTTTGTTAAACAGCAGCTTCTCACCGCCGGCGGATTTCGGTTTCTTCGCCATGCTGTTACTCCATCCCGTAGAAGCTGCGGGTAAAGGTTTTGTCACTCTCTGAGATATTCAGGTCACTGTCGTCTATCTCGGAGGCGTTCACATAAAGCTGATTTTTATCGAGGATCTCAATCAGCAGTTGTTTCTGTTCGTGCAACTCCAGTTCACTGAACGCGACTTTACGCGGAATGCCGTCCATCTCGTACTCAGCAGACAGCACGTTTTCCAACGCTACTTGATAATTGAGGTGTGCTTCTGTTTTCATCACCGCAAAGAGTTTTTCCAGTTCTTCGTTGGATTGTGCTTTCTGGATCTCATGCACGAAGTAGACATTCAGCTCCATCAACTCGGCATAAACAAAGCTGCCACCACCCTGCCAGTTGATGTTTTTGGATATTCCTCCCTGCTCGCCATCAATAACTTTTTGCAGGCGTGGCACGGTGATGTTTTTTATGTAATCCATCTGCTCAATGCCGATATAGCGGCGTCCCATTTTATGGGCGACAGCAGCAGTTGTTCCGCTACCTAGAAAAAAATCTAAGACAATATCATTACGAGATGAGCCTAAATTTAATATGTGATTAATCAAAAGTTCTGGTTTTGGTGTTGAAAACAGACTTGTTACAGGGACGTCTGGGAATAATTTTTTTAATTCATATTTGGCTTTTCTCGTATGTCCGGTTCGCTCTAAATTTGACCATAGGTTAGAGGGGGGGAGTCCTCCCATATCCTTTAGATAACTTCTTCTTATTACTCTGGTTTGATCCTCTGAGTATCTTAGTTCTCCAGTTTTGAATTTCTCATCCATGGTTTGTTTTGACCATCTCCATCCATTTGCAGGATGTTTTATAACATTCCCATTTGGCGTGATTATATCAAATTGCAGGTTGGTTCTTAATCCTGGGTTTCCCACTGGATTTCCATCAAACCAAGGGCCATTAGGGTCATTATCAGGGTTTTTAAAATGTTTTCTTTTTTCTGGGTCATCAAGGAATGCCGGCTTCCAATTTGGCTTCTTTGAGTAAACTAATATATGGTTAAAATCTTCAGAGAAAACAAGGGCGTTATTGTTGCTGTTGTCTGAATGCTGCCATGCAATTATATTAACAAAACAATCTCTACCAAAGACCGAATCACATAGGACTTTTAAATAACTTATTTCTACGTCATCTAAAGTTATCCATATGCTACCATCGTCAGATAATAAATCCTTAGCTACCTCAAGTCTGTTTTTAATAAATACAAGCCACGTTGAGTGATTAAATTTGTCATTATACTTAAAACTGTCAACGCCTGTGTTATATGGTGGATCTATATAGATTAATTTTACTTTTCCGGCGTACCGCGTTTTTAATGAGTGCAATGCAATTAGATTATTTCCTTTAATGATCAGGTTATCTTTATCATTAAATTTAGTAACGTTTTCCGTTGCGCCATCCTTTGTATAGCGCTTGGTGTTTTTTAAAATTTTCTCTGAAAATAGACGGTCAATTTCATCACAAGCAATGATTTCATTATAGTAAACCTCATCTTTACCCTGATCTTCTTTGGTCATGCCACCTTCAAGCACACAATCCTTAAACGGAAAGTCCAGCACTACGTCAGAGCTGTAATCAAGGTATTTCCCTTCACTGGTTAATCCTACTTTATTACGGTATTTTGTGAAGCTGTTTGCCCAGTATTCTTTGTATTTCAGTAGTTTGCATAAATTATCAAAATCAAAAATAAAAATACCGTCAATATCATTGCCGTAAACGGATTTGATTTTTTCATTTGCCACTAATGCTTTTATAACGTCCGGCTGTTTGTGGTTGATTGCGTCAATCACCATCGAGCGGTGTAATTCTTCGCCATTCCAGAATTGAGGGAAGGCTTTTAATACTTTGTTCAGTTCACTGATTAATTTAGTTTGCATGTCATTGCCTTATGACAGATTGAAAATGGGAAGGATTATAGGGAAAGGTTGACGATACAGAAACAGGCTCATCATTGAACAGTGATAAAGTTGAGAAAAACACGGTTATTTAACATAAAGGTGCTTAAGCGCACACCCGCTTAGGCACTCATTCAAAAAATCACCTCAACAGCTCAAAACTCCCTATCTTCTCCCCGTAAAAAGCCCCATTTTTGTGTTAGTTATTTGTTATCAAAATGACGATTTCGGTTTCGCGGTGAAAATGGCATCAAACGGCTATTTTTTCCAGAATTGCCACGGTTTTTTGGTTGTCACCAGTGCAACAGGTTCGGGTGTTGGCGTTAGTTTGGATTCGATTAATAGCATGGCATTTTTTAAACTATCAATATGAGCATCTTTATCTTCTAATCGTTGCTTTAAAAACTCGATTTCTTTTTTCAGTAACTCATTTTCTAATTTTGAATTGTCATTATCAGGGGTGTCACAATGTGACATTGTCACTGTTTTGGGGGTGTCTTTGGGTGTGACTTCTTCTTTATTTATTTCGCCAAAAACCCGAATTAGTTCTGATATATCAATGTTTTTTCCTGTCGTGTTATTGTGTGACAGTGATAGTTTTCCTGTCGCGACATAACGTTGTATTGTCCTGCGACTCTTTCCTGTTAGCTTAGCTGCTTCTGAAATGCTTACCTGAGCCATTAGATTGCCATTTTTATTTGTTTATCTTCTTTAAATTGGAAGTGTAAAGCGACAACTCTACGACCTTTTTTGACAGTATCAACTAAAACCATTAGATCGCTTTTTTCATTTAATTCTTGAATCGCCGGTTTTATGACATCGTCATTTAATCTTTTAAATTGAATATATTTTTCCTCTAATCCGAGCATAGACCGGAAATCATCGACGCTTATAAGTCGATCACCTGTCTTCTTAAATTGCATTAATAATTCATAAATTCGTATGCTATATGTCCTTTTAAGAGCAGACACATTTTTAACAGCAATACTGGTGAATTGGCCTTTTAATTGAGTTAAATATGGCATAATCAAATCTGAAAAAACTAATTCTATTTTTCCCTCTCCAGTAAAATATTTAGCCCTTCCTTGAATCCAACGGATTTCTTCTTTTTTATCCTTCCAATTTATAATAATAGATCTGTCCCATAATCGATCTATAGCTGATTGTAAGTGTCGTTCAGCATTTTCTTTTCCCATATCAGGAAAAGCCAAAAAAAACTCATTTGCAGTTAGCTGGAATTTTTTTT
>NZ_PENS01000028.1 GCF_003144325.1 Proteus terrae | reverse complement strand
GCCAAAGTAGCAAAGACACTGAGCTTGAACGAAGAGAAAGCAGCGTCATTTAGGCGCAGTCGGTAACAAGCCCTTATAGGGCAAGAGCAAACCACCCGTTTTACGGGTGGTTATGATTACTTTAATTTGGTTATGAAATTAAAGTGTGACACCTTTCTTCGCAAGGAACTCATCGTAAGTTCCTTGGAAATTAGTCACTTTTTCAGGTGTAATTTCAATAATACGATTTGCTAATGAACTTACGAATTCACGGTCATGAGAAACAAAAATCAAAGTGCCTTGATAAAGTTCTAATGCCATATTCAATGATTCGATAGATTCCATATCTAAGTGGTTAGTTGGTTCATCCATAATCAGAATGTTTGGTTTTTGCATCATTATCTTACCAAATAACATTCTGCCTTTTTCACCACCTGATAAAACTTGAACTGATTTTTTCAAGTCATCTTGAGAGAACAGTAAACGACCTAACACGCTACGTACAGATTGCTCGTCATCTTCTGGTTTCATCCATAAGCTCATCCAATCAAATACGGTCATATCTACTTCAAAATCAGTTGCGTGATCTTGTGCATAATAACCAATATTTGAGTTTTCAGACCATTTTAAACGGCCTGTATCTGGTGTTAATTCACCGACTAATGTTTTAATCATCGTCGATTTACCCACACCATTATTACCTAGAATGGCAACTTTTTCGCCCACTTCAAGCATCATATTGACGTCTTTAAACAGTGGGGCATTATCATCATAGCCTTTAGAGATATTTTCCACTTCAAGCGCATTACGGAACAATTTTTTCTCTTGTTCAAAACGAATGAATGGGTTTTGGCGGCTAGAGGCTTTAACTTCAGCTAATTGAATTTTCTCAATTTGCTTAGCACGAGAGGTTGCTTGGCGTGATTTAGATGCATTAGCACTAAAGCGACTTACGAAAGATTGTAATTCACTAATCTGTGCTTTTTTCTTCGCATTATCGGCTAATAAACGTTCACGTGCTTGAGTTGCAGCAAACATATATTCATCATAGTTACCCGGATGAACAGCAAGCGCACCATAGTCTAAGTCAGCCATGTGCGTACATACCATATTTAGGAAATGACGGTCATGGGAAATAATAATCATGGTGCTGTTACGTTCATTTAGCGTTTGCTCAAGCCAACGAATGGTATCAATATCCAAGTTGTTCGTCGGCTCATCCAGTAACAAAATATCTGGATCAGCGAACAGGGCTTGTGCAAGTAACACACGTAATTTCCAACCCGGAGCCACTTCACTCATAGGGCCATTATGTTGTTCTAATGGAATACCTACGTTTAGCAATAATTCGCCAGCACGAGACTCAACAGTGTAACCGTCCATTTCACCAAATTTCACTTCAAGATCGGCAACACGTAAACCATCTTCTTCGCTCATTTCAGGTAAGCTATAGATGCGTTCACGCTCTTGCTTCACTTCCCAAAGTTCAGTGTGACCCATAATCACAGTATCAAGCACAGTAAACTCTTCATAAGCGAACTGGTCTTGTTTTAGTTTACCAAGACGTTCATTAGGATCGAGGAATACGTTGCCGCTACTTGGCACTAAATCGCCACCTAAAATTTTCATAAAGGTTGATTTACCGCTACCATTGGCACCGATTAAACCATAGCGATTTCCGCCACCGAATTTAACAGAAATGTTTTCAAACAGTGGCTTTGAGCCAAACTGCATAGTGATATTATTGCTGATTAACAAGACGAATACTCATTATTAGTGAATGACAAAAGGTAATGGGGCGGCATTATGCCATAAGTTACCCCTATTAAGACAGTAAAGTGACGAATGTCTGTTAAGGAATTTTGGCTGTAAGAGAAAAAATCATCATATTGTGAGTTATTGTCCATAATAAAAGTAAGAAAAAGAGATAACGCAAATACGCTATCTCTTAATGGTGAGCTTAACTTAAAACTTAATATATTCACCGCGCACGCAACGACTTAGTAACCACTTAGTAACTATTTGGAAGGTACTAAATCCGGTTCAACTACAGCATAAACTTGGTCATCTAGAAGATCAGCCTCAAGAATCTGAGTCACTAAACGCGCAACATCTCGGCGATTCACTAAACCATGAGTCTCTTCATATTGATAAAGCTGAGCCTTACCCGTTTCTTCACCATTCAGTAATCCACCCGGTCTTACTATTGCATAATCAAAACGACTGGTTTGCAACCACACTTCAGCCAATGATTTTTCTCTTACGGCTTGGCCAAACGCTGCTTTTGCTCTGTCAGATAAGGCACCCCAACTATCACCACATCCTAAAGATGAAACCATTAGCATACGTTTAAATCCCATTTTCTCCGCAGTATCAATGACAGTTCGATGAGCCAGATAATCATTTTCACCGCCCATTGTGGAAATAATATCTGCTTCTTTTCCTGCTAATGTTAAAACAGCTTCAACAGCTTTAGCATCAATCGCATCACCGATAACGGTTTTTATCCCTTTTTCTTCTAAACGATTAGTCGCTTCTTCGGAACGAACTAAAGCCACAACAGAGCGTTGTTGTGTAACACCAATATCCGCAATATGTGCGCCAACACCTTTACCGCCAGCGCCAAAAATAACCCATGTTTTCACGCGCAATTATTCCTTATTTAATTGTTGTGCTAATTGACGGAAGGCTGATAATTGTTCTGGCAATAATTGACGATGTTCATCTCTGCCAAGGAAAATCTTAAACATTGCAACGCCTTCTTGATTGAAAAATAAAATAGAGGCGGTATCCATACCCATAAATTTACGCTCGATCATTGCAATATATTGGCAATTTTCAGCTTTAATATGGCCTGTCATTCCTTTTTTGCCACGTAAGTTAAAATAGCCATGTCGATGAAAACCACTTGGTAATTCACCGCTAAATTCTAAAATAACATCTTGAGTATGCACAAGTGTGGTGACATTACCCCATTTCATCACACTATCCCATACAGTATCGAATTGTTCGCCACTCATTAATGAGCGTGATGGTAAATGTCTCACGACCTCCAACACTGTGGTATTAAATTGTGTTGCAATAGTTTCCAATGTTCCATCAGGCTCAGTCATTAAAAATTGTTGTAATTCAGTATTCATGATGTTGTTTCCGTCTTCTGATTAATATTCGGGGTAATAAAATTAACGAGGCGTATTTAATTGCAAAATTAATTGCTGTAAGGATGTCAGCAAGTTACTTGCCCAAAACCGACCTTCATTGGTGAGTTTCATACAAAGAAAATCATCTTCGACAAGACCTGCTTGATACCATTGATTTAATAAAGGGGAGAGCAGAGTCGCTTGCGGACTTAACTTGGCTAAATCAACACGCCCGCACTCAATACCAGCTTGTAATTCATGACGCCAACGAAAACCACTGTCAGTTGTACGACTCATCATCATTAAAGGCTTTTGGTTATCTGTAATTTTTTGATAATAGCTATCCAATGAACGCTCAATCATCCATGAATACCCATTAACCGAACCACCAGCACCAGAGCCAAAGGCAAGGCAATCCGCGCCTTGTTTAATTAATAAATTATAGAGATTGCGCTCACGAGTTGTTCTAGCCCAATGGCTATTACTTATCTGATGCCAACCCACATTCTCCATAAAATCACAGCCTTGAAGATATAATGCACGTCGTTCTATCGGCGTTGGCACAGTGACTCGCTGATTTTCAACCGCTTTACCTAATGGTGTATTGGGTAGCAAATTTAATGCGTACAGATCGACACCATCTAAACCAATATCATGGGCAATAGTGAGATCTTCTTGCCAATTTTCCGCATTTTGTCCCGGCAATCCGAATAACAGATCGCACACCACAGCGGCTCTATCACGTAAACAAAGCCCTTTCATAAACTTAGCGGCTTCTTCACCCGTTGATGTTCTTGCCATTCGTTTACGAATTTTGCTATTAAAGGTTTGAATACCAATGGAAAAACGGTTTGCACCTGCATCTAAACAAGCATCAATTCGATTATCATCAAAATTTAAAACGCGGCCTTCAATCGTAATTTCACAATCTGGTGCTAAAGGAAGTGATTGGCGCAAATGTGTGATCACACGATAGAGATCTTTTGCTGATAAGGCAGAAGGGGTTCCGCCACCAAAGTAAACGGCATGAATTGGTGCTGACTGATAAAGTAAGCTATCTGATTCAGCCGATATCTCACGCAATAATGCGTCGGTATAGCGCGTGCAGGCTTCTTCATGGTAGTTATTTTGATAAAAACCGCAAAATGTACAATGAGTTGCACAAAAAGGAATGTGGATATACAACAAACGTTTACATGCAGGTGTTTTACTTTCTAATAAAGCTTGCCATGTTGATTGGTGCTCTTCTTTTGCAATAGGTACAGAGCCTCTCCATGGCATTGTGGCATGTCTATCGCGAAAAGGGCTATCACCCTCAAGTGCAAAATGGGGAGTAAGATCGATTTCAGTCGAAGATTGTATGCTATGTGTTGCGACTAACTCTTTCATTATTAAATCATTCCTACTTATTATCATGAACAGGATCAGCGGGATAAAACTGTTGATGCAATAACTCCACTGCATCTACAATACGAGGCCCCATTCCCAAAATAAGGGATTGATCAATTTCAATAATGCGTTGGTTTTTCCATGCTTGAGTCATTGAAACACCAGGTACAGAAGCAAGCCCTTCAGAAGCCCTTAATCCACCGGTTTGGGTTTTCTGACTTTGTGTTGTAATAACAATTAATTCTGGATTGGCAGCAATAATCGCCTCTGCACTATAAATACGATAGTTCTCGTGCATGGCAATATTCTCTCCACCAGCTAAATGAAGAATGGCATCCGCGACACTGGTTTTTCCTGCAACTTGAGGAATTCCACCTCCAGGTGAAAGAAAAAACATCACTTTTACTTTTTGCTTAATTTGATTATTTTTAGCGTTGATTACGGCTAAACGAGATTGAAGAGAATCAATTAATGCTTCTGCTTCCTTTTGTTTATCTAATGAAATCGCTAGTGTACGAATATTTTTAAGCATCAATTCAAATGTGGCGGGTGTTCTTGGTAAGGAAATTACCTTTACGTTATGCTGTGCCAGTTGGCGTAATACCATTTTAGGTTCTGCATCATCCCAAGTTACAAAAGTAGAAGGGCGTAAAGACAAAATTCCTTCTGTGCTTAGCTGTTTCCAGTATCCGATATGAGGCAATGCTTGCGTTTGTTCAGGGTAAGACGTCGTTTCATCAACGCCAACAACCTTATTTCCAGCACCTATGGCATAAACTAATTCTGTGATAGAGCCACCGGCAATAACCCAACGTTCACTATTATTGTTATCTTTTGCCATTAAGTTAAAAGGTAACAATAACAAGCTAAATGCGATCATTATTTTTTTCATAATTAAAATGCCCATGTCAGACCAACCGCAGCATTAATACCCGTAGCAGGGATAGATTCATGAGCCGTTTGATAACGCTTATTTAAAATATTATTTAAATCAAAGTTGATACGGTATTGATCGTTATTGCCAAATTCCGTACTCAGTGAAAGATTAACCGTTGTCCAACCGGCATAATGCTGTTTGTTTTCGGGGTTGCTATGATCTTTCGCTTTTGTTGCTGCTCTTAAATACAAATCTGACATTAAATTCATATTATTGAGCAATAATAAATGTTTAACGCCAAAGCGAGTCGTTAATGTAGGTTCGCCGGTATCCCATGTTTTCAATGTTGAACCAATAAATTGGCGACGCATCACATTGGCAGAAATATAAGGCGTAATTGACCAACCTTGGTATTGAGCCATCACTTCCATACCATAGGTTTTAGCGCGGTCGATATTGTCATAATAGAAATAATCTGCTCGTCCTGTTTTTCTATTTCCTTCGCAAATAGATTCGCCTGCACAGGCTAGAGATGTGATGTAATCTTTAGCTTCAGAATAATAAATCGCGCTATCGATATACCAATTATTCCCTTTATAACGCGCACCAAATTCCACATTATTAGAGTGTTCAGCGTCAAGATCTCGATTACCGTAAGTCACCGCACCGCCAGCCGTCGTGTTCATAAATTGCTGAACAAGCGTTGGGAAAACATAACCTTGTGCAAACGCGAGACGTAATTCTGTATCTTTGAATCCAGAATAACGTAAATTAGATGACACAATAAATGCGTTATCTCTTACAGGATCAGATCCCAATGTCTTATAACTTGTTCCTGTTTTATTATGATGAACAATTTCATCACCATCTTGTAATTCTGATTTCAACCAATATTGTCTGGCGCCCATTGTCCATGACCAATCCTCTGTTATTTTCCAGTTATTTTGGGCAAAAACAGAAACATTGGTTTGTTTACTGCGGTTATGTAATAGGGATTGTTTTTCATAATTTACAGCTGGTGGAAAACCTGTTGTGCTATTTGAAGATGTTTGACCAACAGAGGTTTGTTTTACTTTATCTTGTTGATATTGAGCTCCTAAAATTAACTCATTATTTGCAGGTAACGTAAAGTTTGCCTGCACAGTCATACCATAAGTATTCTGTGTATCTTCCGATTGGGTTCTGTTTTTAACCGTCAGATTCCCAATCTTTGGGCTATCTGTTGGCGTAACAACACCCACGCGGTTCTCAAATTCTCTCTCTATACGCTGTGTGTAAGCATCAATATGAAGTTTTTTGAAATAATCAGCATCCACATCATAGTCATAAAATAAACCTACTTTTTCACGCTCAAGTTTAGGCACTTTAACGCTAAACTCTTGATACTTTCCTTCATCCGCGTAATAAGATTGTGTCGATAAATTATAACGATCGAGTGAAAGGCCAAACTTATGTTTATCCACTTTATAACCTAACCATGCACCTTGACCGTTATTTCTAAAATGCGTATTAAGTAAACGCCCATCAGGCGTATATCTATCGCCATGATCGGCATAACTTCCATTAAGGCGATATTCAAAATCACCGATAGTACCTGAAATTAACGCAGACTCTCGCCATCCCATTGTGGCTGAGTCATAAACAACTTTCACATTTCCGCCAAAAGGCTTATCGCCACCTTTTTGAGTGATTAAATTCACTACACCGCCAATAGCCTGTGAGCCATAAAGTACAGAATAGGGGCCTTTAACCACTTCAATGCGTTCTAGTGCAGATTCATCAATTAAAATACCAGCACCAAAGTTTTGACCACCTCGCTGATAGGTCACTTCTTGCCCATCAACCAACAAAAGCACGCGTGATGATGCTTCTCCACGAATGCGGATTTGTTTACGACCAGCGAGGCTATTATCCGTGACTTCAACACCTGGGATATCACGTAATTGGTCTGCAATAGAAGAAGAGGTTGATTGAGTTAATGATTCTTTATCAATAACTTGAATAGTAGCAGGGCTATTCCATAAAGAAGATGCGTTACGTGTTGTAGTAACAACGAGAGTTTCTTCTTCAGGCGAAATATTATTAGCAAAAGTGTATTGAAAGAGTGAAAGTGTTAAAGCTGATAATACGAAGCAAGGCTTAAATCGAATATACATAATCGCGAACCTTAATGAGATCAATAATAATTATCATTCGCTTTATAATTTAAGTTTATCTATTCATCAACCACAAAAAGGTAAATAGAATACATCTTTGATTTAAATCAACGTAAAGGTGTGATCTCATGCATATTAGGTGCTTAAATAAACAGAAATGACACAGATAGAAGGGTTTTTAAGCAAGTAGAGAAAAGAAGGTAAGTAAAAACACTCGGTTTATATTCTTACCTTCATTATCGAGAGAGTTAGGTTAAATGGGAGAAAATAAAAGCGGATAAAAACTATTCTAATGTTTTAAGAAAAACTTTAAGCAATTGGTTTAATGTTTGTTGTTCTTGTTGTGATAAACCAGAGACTAAACGTTTTTGATTTTCGACGTGCGCTTCTATTACTTGGTTGATTAAACCCAGACCTTCCGGTGTTAGCGAAACTAAAAAACCACGCCCATCTTCCGGATTAACTTTACGAATAACCCAACCTGCTTTTTCTAATTGGTCAATACGATTTGTCATCGTGCCTGATGTAACCATCAGTGTTGATAACATCTCACCAGGAGAAAGGGTATAAGGATCTCCTGCGCGTCGTAGTGTAGCAAGAACATCAAAACTTGACGTATTTAAGCCAAATTGAGAGAAAACTTTCTCCATTTCGCGCGAAAGGTGCAAAGTTATATTCCCCAATCGACCAATTAATCCCATCGGACTAATATCAAGATCAGGGCGCTCTCGCTGCCATTGTTTAGTAATTTTATCTATTCTGTCCATGTATTCATATTGTCAATTATTTATCTTGACGTCAAGGTATTATCAATTTATCTTGACCTCAAGATAAATTGGTGTGGTAACAATTAAACGAGTGATTTTATGAATAGATACACAACATTACTATTAACGGCATTAGCTCCCATTGTATGGGGGAGCACCTATATTGTAACAACGGAAATGTTGCCCGCTAATGTTCCCATGACACTAGCTGCATTACGTGCATTACCCGCAGGAATTTTATTATTAATTATCATGAGACAACTACCTCAAGGTATATGGTGGTTACGTGTCATTATTTTGGGGATTTTAAATTTCTCGTTGTTCTGGTGGCTATTATTTATTTCAGCCTACCGTTTACCCGGTGGTGTCGCTGCAACTGTGGGGGCAGTTCAGCCTTTAATTGTCTTATTTTTATCTCGTTGGTTATTACAAACACGTCTGTCGTGGTTATCTATTTCAGCCGCATTAGGCGGTATTTTTGGTGTAGCAATATTGATATTAACACCGAATGCAGCACTTGATCCTATCGGAATAATTGCAGGATTAGGCGGCGCATTTTCTATGGCCACAGGTACTGTATTAAGTCGTCGTTGGCAACCGCCAGTTACACCTTTAACTTTTACAGCTTGGCAATTAACTGCTGGTGGCGCTGTATTATTACCTTTTGCATTATTATTTGAACCCGCATTACCTTCATTAACAGGAATTAACCTTTTAGGTTTGGCTTATTTAACCTTAATCGGTGGAGCATTAACCTATATTTTCTGGTTTAGAGGGCTTGCGTTATTAGGACCAAGCTCTGTGGCGTCATTTGGCTTTTTAAGCCCACTAAGTGCGGTTATTTTAGGTTGGGCATTGTTAGGGCAACAATTAACGAACTTACAAATTCTAGGCATGATCGTAATATTACTCAGCATCTGGGCTAATCAACAGTCAGAAAAACGAGAAAGAGCAAAGCTTCAATCACTTAGTTAGGATTAATGTGTTATTTTAGACGCCATAAATACAGACCATTTAATACCGACTGTTTAATACCAAATAATCAAGAGAGTGTTGTTATGCCTATATGGGTTGATGCTGATGCATGTCCAAAAGTAATCAAAGAAGTGTTATATCGTGCAGCAGATAGAGAAAAAGTGATTATTACTTTTGTTGCTAATCAACGATTAATCGTACCCGCATCGCCTTTCTTACGTACATTACAAGTTTCTGCTGGGTTTGACGTTGCTGATAACGAAATTGTTCGCCGTACTAATAAAGATGACTTGGTTATTACCGCTGACATTCCATTAGCAGCCGAAGTCATAGAAAAGGGCGCAGTTGCTCTAAATCCAAGGGGCGAGCGTTATACTGAAGCAACTATTCGGGAACGTCTAAATATACGTGATTTTATGGATACGATGAGAGCAAGCGGGATTCAAACTGGAGGTCCCGCAAGTTTAAGTCAACGTGACCGTCAACTTTTTGCAAATGAATTAGATAAGTGGTTTTTGCAACAAAAGAAACGTACTTAATTTAGACAGCAATAAATGCTTTTAATCATAACCACCCGTAAAACGGGTGGTTTGCTCTTGCCCTATAAGGGCTTGTTACCGACTGCGCCTAAATGACGCTGCTTTCTCTTCGTTCAAGCTCAGTGTCTTTGCTACTTTGGC
>NZ_PENS01000027.1 GCF_003144325.1 Proteus terrae | reverse complement strand
GCAACATTCGCTGCCGTTTCCGGTCTTCTGCGTTGTTGCGAGGAGGTGCATTCTACATCTTCCTCATTTGGTGTCAAGCGTTTATTTTCAAGGCTTTTCACTTTTTTTCTTGGTTCTCTCGGCTAACTCACTTAGCGTGGTTTGCCGTGACAACGAGGGCGCATTATAGGGAGTTTTCTGAATCTGACAAGTATTATTTTAAAAAAACTTTCCGACAGCGCACTTAGTAATCAAATCGCTCTTTTTAGTGTAAATAATAGACAACCTTTGCCTAAAAAAGTTTCAAATATAAAAAACACTATTTGTAGATTATCTTTATTCTCCCTCATTAAGACATAAAACATAAAAAAAGAGGCTTATATAAGCCTCTTTTTCAATTTAATGGCATCTCTTCTTTATCAGAATCAATAGAAAAGAAGCTCTATTACTGTTTTGCAATTATCTTATTGTCATCTAAATCTAAGATAATCTCTTTACCCGGTAATAATTTGCCAGACAAGATATCTTGAGCTAATGGGTTTTCAACCTCTTGCTGGATAGCTCGTTTCAATGGACGAGCACCATAAATTGGGTCGAATCCAACTTCGCTCAATTTCTCTAATGCAGCGCCTGTAATTGTAACGTGATAACCACGTTCTTCTAAACGCTGGTATAAACGACGCAACTGAATTTGTGCAATCGCAGCAATATTTTCTTTACCTAATGGGTGGAATACCACAACTTCATCAATACGGTTAATAAACTCTGGTCTGAAATGATGACCAACAACATCCATCACAATAGTTTTCATTTCAGGGTAATCAATTGTCCCGAAACGTTCTTGAATTAAATCAGACCCTAAGTTCGATGTCATAATCACAACTGTATTACGAAAATCGACAGTTCTACCTTGTCCATCCGTTAAACGACCATCATCCAATACTTGTAATAAGATATTGAATACATCTGGATGCGCTTTTTCAACTTCATCTAATAAGATGACTGAATAAGGGCGACGACGAACGGCTTCTGTTAAGTATCCACCTTCTTCGTAACCAACATATCCTGGAGGCGCCCCTACTAAACGAGAAACGGAGTGTTTTTCCATAAACTCAGACATATCGATACGAACCATTGCATCATCACTATCAAACAAGAAGTTCGCTAGTGCTTTACACAACTCAGTCTTACCAACCCCTGTTGGTCCTAAGAATAAGAACGAACCTATTGGGCGATTAGGATCAGATAATCCAGCACGACTACGACGGATAGCATTAGATACTGCACTTACAGCCTCAGCCTGGCCAATAACACGTCTATGTAATTCTTGTTCCATTCTTAGCAGTTTTTCACGTTCCCCCTCTAGCATTCTAGATACAGGAATACCAGTCCAACGCGCTAAGATCTCAGCAATTTCAGCATCAGTGACTTTATTGCGTAACAGCTTCATATGCTTATCTTCAGCTTTATTAGCTTCGGCAAGCTGTTTTTCTAATGTCGGAATTTGTCCATATTGGATCTCTGACATTTTAGCTAAATCACCACTACGGCGAGCTTGTTCTAATGCAATACGTGCTTGCTCTAATTCAGACTTAATATGCTGAGTACCCGTAAGCTCCGCTTTTTCTGCTTTCCACTCTTCTTCTAAAACAGAATATTCTTTCTCTTTTTCAGCAAGTTCTTCATTTAGCATTTCTAAACGTTTTTTACTTGCATCATCAGACTCTTTTTGCAGTGCTTGTTGCTCAAGTTTAAGCTGAATAATACGTCTATCAAGTCTATCTAATGCTTCTGGTTTTGAATCCATTTGCATACGTAGGCTTGCACCCGCTTCATCAATTAAGTCAATCGCTTTATCTGGCAACATACGGTCAGAAATATAGCGATGAGATAAAGTCGCTGCGGCAACAATCGCAGGATCGGTAATTTGAACATGATGATGAAGCTCATAACGTTCTTTCAGACCACGCAAAATAGCGATTGTGTCTTCTACTGTTGGCTCTGCCACATACACTTTTTGGAAACGACGCTCTAATGCCGCATCTTTTTCAATGTATTGACGATATTCATCAAGTGTTGTTGCCCCCACACAATGCAACTCACCGCGAGCTAATGCAGGCTTTAACATATTTCCCGCATCCATAGCGCCATCGGCTTTACCTGCGCCAACCATTGTGTGTAATTCATCAATAAACAGAATAACGCTACCTTCCTGTTTAGATAAATCATTTAAAACGGCTTTTAAACGCTCTTCAAATTCACCACGATATTTAGCACCAGCTAATAACGAGCCCATATCCAAAGAAAGTACACGTTTATTTTTTAAACCTTCGGGGACTTCACCATTAACAATACGTTGAGCTAAACCTTCAACTATTGCCGTTTTACCTACCCCCGGTTCACCAATAAGTACAGGGTTATTTTTAGTACGGCGCTGTAGAACTTGAATAGTTCTTCTTATTTCTTCATCACGACCAATGACAGGATCGAGTTTGCCTTGTTCTGCTCTTTCCGTTAAATCCACAGTATATTTTTTCAATGCCTGACGTTGATCTTCTGCATTTTGATCGTTCACTGTTTCTCCACCACGTATTTTTTCAATCGCTATCTCAAGACTTGCTTTATTCGCTCCGGCTGCTTTTAGCATGTCAGCAACTTGACCACCGGTTTCCATAGCAGCTAAAAGAAAGAGCTCTGATGAAATAAATTCATCACCTTTTTTCTGTGCCAATTTATCGCACAAATTAAGGTGCTTAATTAAATCATTTGAGGGATGAACCTCTCCACCAGCACCTTCGACTTTAGGTAATCGAGACAAAGCATCATTAATCCGCTCGTTAAATTGCGATGCATTAACACCTACAGATGTTAATAAAGGGCGAATTGAGCCACCTTGTTGATTAAATAACGCACTCAGTAAATGTATGGGTTCTATAAATTGATTATCGTTCCCAAGTGCCAATGACTGGGCGTCTGCGAGAGCTTGCTGGAATTTATTGGTTAATTTATCCAGACGCATAACACCTCCAAGTAAAATTTAAAGTAAAATTCGTAACTGGAGAATAGATGAGGTCATTTTGACAATATTCAAGCTCAAAATAAAAATTTTGAGCAAAAATATTTATCAATATTTGAGATAAGTGAGAAAAACATTGAGAGGAAGTTTATTTAATCCAGATTAATGATGCCATTCGCCCTGTTATATGCTCTCGCCTATAAGAGAAAAAACGCGATGGATCAGTTACAGTACAAAAATCACCACCATAAATCTGAGTTACTCCACTTTCCTGTAAGATTATTCTCGCTAACATATAAATATTAGCTAAGTATTTACCATTGTGGGGAATAAAAGCAGGCTCAAAGGCAATATTTTTTTCGATAAACGCCAACCGAACTTCTGCACCGACCTCAAAAGCGGTTGGTCCAATTGCAGGACCTAACCATGCCATAATTTGATCTTTAGGTGCTTTAAAATGCGCAAGTGTATTTTGTAATACACCGTGGCAAAGCCCTCGCCACCCACCATGAGCTGCGCCAACTTCTGTTCCATCAATAGTTGTAAAAAGGACAGGCAAACAATCTGCCGTCATAATTGCACAAACTTTTTTTTCAGTAGAGGTGTAAAGGGCATCACCTTGTACTTCATTATTTTTCTCAGTATTTAGTGTAACAACATGTGTGCCATGAACTTGTTCGAGCCATAGTGGCATTTCAGGCAATTGAGCTTGTTGACACAGTCTGCGTCTATTTTCTTCAACATCAGACAATTTATCACCAACATGAGTACCTAAGTTGAGGCTATTATAAGGTGGCAAACTAATCCCTCCTTCTCTCAAGGTACTACAAGACCCAATATTTTCAGGTTGTGGCCAATCTGGAAAAATCAATGAAGTCATTTACCAATCCATTTCATCTTTAAATTGTTCAACGTCAGCTTTTAGCACATCGATAAGCTTAACCATATCATCAGGTAATGGTGCATGCCATTCCATTTCAATACCCGTTATTGGATGATAAAGACGTAGCATCGTTGCGTGTAGAGCTTGTCTATCAAATAAACGTAACGTTTCACGTAACTCATCTGAAGCCCCTTTTAAAGGACGGGGTCTTCCTGCATAAAGCTGATCACCAATTAACGCATGGTGAATATGAGCCATATGAACACGAATTTGGTGAGTACGGCCTGTTTCTAAACGTAAACGCAAACGTGTATGAGCACGGAAATGCTCCATTACACGATAATGTGTTACTGCTGGTTTACCCATTGGGTGCACAGCCATATGAGTACGTTTAGTTGGATGTCGAGAAATAGGTTCATTCACTAATCCACCTGCCGTCATTCTTCCTGTTGCAACCGCTTCATACTCACGGGTGATTTCACGACGTTGTAAAGCTTCTACTAAATGCGTTTGAGCAGGAACAGTTTTTGCAACAACCATTAAACCTGTTGTATCTTTATCCAATCGGTGGACAATACCCGCACGAGGTACATTAGCAATCTCTGGATAGCGATAAAGTAATGCATTTAATACGGTGCCATCTGGGTTACCAGCACCAGGATGTACAACGAGATCTCTTGGCTTATTGATAACTAAAATATCATCATCTTCATAGACGATATTTAACGGAATATTCTGAGGCTCCCAGCGAACTTCCTCTTCAATTAAGGCATCGACTTCAATTTTTTCACCGCCAAGCATTTTTTCTTTTGGCTTATTGATGATTTTATCGTTAACCTGCACTCTATTGTCTAAGATCCACTCTTTTATACGAGATCTTGAATAATCAGGGAACATTTC
This sequence comes from Proteus terrae, assembly GCF_003144325.1. Lineage (GTDB taxonomy): Bacteria > Pseudomonadota > Gammaproteobacteria > Enterobacterales > Enterobacteriaceae > Proteus > Proteus terrae. The sequence continues at coordinate 17,416 of NZ_PENS01000027.1, read as the reverse complement.
GGCCAAAGCTTGATCTAAGCGTTGACCCAGCTGTGAATCTGCGACTGTAGCATTAAGTCGTATTTGTTGAGACATAAATAATTTTCTATTAATTAAGTTAGTGTTTTGACGGCACAGCCGTTTCATTTAAAATGAGTTATAGTGTAACCGATTTCAGGGGAGCTTCACGGAGAGACTCCCCAAACCTATTCAGAGGATAATCAATACGTGATGAGACGCATTAAATACCTGGTGGCAGCGGCCACTGTAAGCCTGTTACTTGCTGGCTGTTCGAGTTCAGACAAAGACGCTACTGCCAATATGTCGCCTTCTGAGCTTTACTCAACCAGTCAGGAAAAATTGCTAGATGGCAATTATGGAGCGGCTATCAAACAATTAGAGTCTCTCGATAATCGCTATCCTTTTGGTCCTTACTCGCAACAAGTTCAACTCGATCTGATTTATGCTTATTATAAATCAGCAGAACTACCAATGGCGATTTCTGCAATCGACCGTTTTATGCGATTAAACCCAACCCATCCTAATATCGACTATGTTCTTTATATGCGTGGCTTAACAGCTCAAGCATTAGATGATAGTGCATTACAAGGATTCTTTGGTATTGATCGTTCAGACCGTGATCCTCAACATGCAATCGTAGCATTTAAAGATTTTAGTCAATTAGTTCGTTACTATCCAGACAGCCTTTATGTCGCCGATGCAACCAAACGCCTAGTCTTTCTTAAAAACCGTTTAGCGAAGTATGAGCTTTCTGTTGCGAAATTCTATACTAAACGAGGAGCTTATGTCGCGGTTATTAATAGAGTAGAGCAAATGATGCGTGATTATCCTGATACACAAGCCACACGTGATGCGCTTGTCTACATGGAAAACGCTTATAAAGAATTAGGTCTGACACAAGAAGCTGAAAAAGTAGCTTCATTGATCGCAGCAAATCCAACCTAACTAAAATATCACCATCAAAAACAGCAGCTTATCGCTGCTGTTTTTTTATTCTTTTCTAGCTAAATTATCTTTACTTTTCATCAGCCCAACCTTTCTAATATGACTGAATAAATGCAACTTAACAAGCGGTCTTTTTCAGCTATTTATCATTTGTCACGTTTCTATTACTAGTTACACATACATCTAACAAAAAGTGATTTTGATCATGTTTTAAATTGTGTATCACGATATTCTGAAGTTATCGAAGGCGGAGTAATAAAGAGGTAACTATATGATTATAAATATTACTAGCAAACAAATGGAAATTACCCCAGCACTACGTGAACACATTGAAAGCCGTCTAACTAAACTCAATAAATGGCAGGTGAATTTAATCAATCCTCATATTATTCTTACAAAAGATCCTAAAGGTTTTAGTGTTGATGCCAGCATTCATATACCAAATGGGCAACTGGTCGCTAATGCACAACACGCCGATATGTATGTTGCAATTAATGACTTACTCGCAAAACTTGAACGTCAATTAAACAAAGTTCAGCATAAAAACGAATCTCGTCGAGCTGATAACAGCCTGAAAGAAGAGAATTTACTTGTCGATGAAATGTAAATAGTAAAGCAAGATTAAAAATTAGAATAAATCACTGACTCAAAACGCCTCTGCGCATCCTCGTGATGCGCTTTTTATTGTATTTTTCTTGACTCCTTTCACATCATCATGTTTGATAGCTATATGTTAAATAATTTACCAATCAATATAATGAACAAACATTCACATTTGCCTTTCTTCTTTTTCTTTTTACTCTTTCATTAAGAGGCTTTGTCATTTCAGAAAGAAAAGTAAGAACGACAATAGCCTCCAACTGGAGGCTTTTTTATTTATGATGGTATGATATAACGGTATAGGGCTTAAACATGGAAAAACTCGATTTATTAGCAATCAGAGATAAAATCACGACGTTAGATTCAGAATTACTAACGTTGTTAGCAAACAGACGCCAATTATCTGCTGATGTCGCTCAATTTAAATTGAATACACATCGCCCTATTAGAGATAAAAATCGTGAGCGTGAATTACTTGATTTATTAATTGAGAAAGGAAAAAACGTTGGGCTAGATGGTTTTTATATTAGTCGTATTTTTCAAATGATCATTGAAGACTCTGTCTTAACGCAACAAGCCATCCTACAACAACATCTTAATGCAACACCTAATGAGTCAGCTAGAATTGCTTATTTAGGGCCTAAAGGCTCTTATTCACATATTGCCGCTCGTCAATATGCAGCTCGCCATTTTGATACTTTCGTTGATTGTGCTTGTCAGAAATTTGACGACATTTTTACACTTGTCGATACCGGCCAAGCTGATTACGGTTTACTGCCAATTGAAAATACCAGCTCTGGTGCAATTAATGATGTTTACGATTTACTGCAAACAACATCAATCTCTATTGTTGGGGAAATTCGCATCCCTATTAATCATGCGCTTTTAACGAGTGTTGATAGCAGTCCAGAAGAATTGCAAACGATTTATAGTCACCCTCAACCCTTCCAACAATGTAGTCATTATTTAAACCAGTATCCAAACTGGAAGATTGAATATTGCGAAAGCACAGCAGCTGCAATGGAAAAAGTAGCTCTTGCACAATCGCCACTCGTTGCTGCTATTGGTAGTGAAGCCGGTGGCTCTCTTTATGGTTTAAAACCCTTAGCCAATAATTTAGCAAACCAGCAAATAAACGTAACTCGCTTTATTGTTATTGCGCGAAAAGCGATTGATGTTTCAGACCAAGTTCCTGCTAAAACAACCTTCTTAATGGCAACAGGACAACAAGCGGGTGCATTAGTTGATGCATTAATGATTTTAAAAAAATACGACATTATTATGACAAAACTCGAGTCGCGTCCTATTAATGGTACTCCTTGGGAAGAAATGTTTTATATTGATGTTCAAGCAAATTTACGTGATATCAATATGCAAAAAGCCTTACACGATTTATCACAAACAACACGCTCATTAAAAATATTAGGCTGTTACCCTTCAGAAAATGTTGTGCCTGTTGAAGTGAAATAACCTCATACAAAGATAAAAGCCAGATAGCATATAACTATCTGGCTTTTCTTTTACGTTCTTATTTAACGTTAATTATAAGAAACCATACATCGCAGCAAATACCCAGCCAAAGACACAGGAAACTGTTACACCAATTAATCCCGGTAAAATAAAGCTGTGGTTAATAACAAAACGCCCTATTCGAGTTGTACCAGAACGGTCAAATTGAATTGCAGCTAAGTCACTAGGATAAGTTGGCAGAATATAATAACCATAGCAAGCTGGTGCCGATGCAATAATATATGCAGGATCAACACCAATACCCAATGCTAAAGGAACAATCGCAGCCAAAGCCGCCGCTTGAGAGTTAACAAACTTAGATACTAATAATAAGACAACCGCATATGCCCAAGGGTATTCTCGTACTAATTGCCCCAATGCTGCTTCTATTTCTTTCATATGCGCAGAGAACATTGTCTCTGCCATCCAAGCAATACCATACACAGCAACAATTGCTATCATCCCTGAACGGAATACTTCATTTTTAGAAATAAGAGAAGGGTTGGTTTTACAAATAATGATAATTGATGCGCCAGCCAATAACATAAACATCTGAATAACAAGTACCATAGATAATGGTTTACCATTAAATACAGGACGTATTTCAGAGAAAGCACCTAATATTGCAACAACAGCAATTGCACCTAAAAATATCCACATTGCTACCCAGTTTTTCATTGGGAGCTTTTTATCTAGAAGTGTTGCTGTATCACCATAAACATAATCATGGTTTTCAGGTACTGAAACAAATTCTTGGAAGCGTTGATCTTTATCTAAGTCTTTTCCTCTAAACCAGCTAAAGATACCAATGGCTAAAATACCAATAAAAGTGGAAGGAATAGTAATTGCTAATAAATCTAAAAACTCAAGGTGTTTACCATTAAAAGTTACATCGCCGAGCATTGCGACTAATGTAACAACGGCAACGGAAACTGGGCTAGCAATAATTCCCATTTGAGAGCCAATTGTACTTGCCGCCATTGGTCTTTCAGGGCGAATATTATTTTTAATCGACACGTCATAAATAATTGGCAATATGGTATAAACAACGTGTCCAGTACCACATAATATTGTAAGAGTACAAGTTACGAGTGGTGCAACAATAGAAATATATTTTGGATTTTTACGTAATAACTTTTCTGCTATTTGCAACATAACATCTAACCCACCAGATGCTTGTAATGTTGCTGATGCAGAGACAACGGCAATAATAACTAACATTACATCAACAGGTGGTTTTCCCGGAGGGAGTTTAAAAATGAAAACCAAAATAACCAGACCTACACCACCTAATAGACCTAATGCAATTCCCCCTTTCCTTGCCCCATAAAATAGACACACTAATATAATGGCGAGTTGTATTAAAAAATCCATAAATTACCCCTTGAAAAACACGTCGGAATATAAATAAAAAATAATACAATTGAGTTTTTAGCACTTCTTGCAAAAAAAAGAGTTTATAAAATATAATTTACGATATTTGTTATAGTCATTTTTTTGATCATTGTTATAGTTTTCATAATACCTTTTAATTTCATTCAGTTTTAAGATCTCATCAACAAATAACTTTTAATAAAAAGACAATATCGAACATTAATTATTCTTTAATTAAACCCAACAATAACAATTAAATAACAATAAATATAAGATGGATTAGTCTATTGATAAAATTAGATATTTATCCCATTGTTTTTAAATGTATATTTATATTTCTCTACTTTTATTTTCTGAATAAAAATAGGTGGTTTTTATCTATTATTAAATTTTTGAAATGATAGGGAGATAATATGAATACTTTTATCATACTGATTTTAAGTCTATTTTTTACTAATAACGTAGATGAAGTTCAATCACAAGAGAGTTATTACGCTTATTCATTAACGTCTCAATCAAATTTGAGTCGTTGCACAGTAAGTCCTTGTCCTGATCCCAAAGACTATTGACTTATAACATATTATTTAAAAAGGAACTTTTATGAATAAAAAATATATACTAATACTCTCATTTTTATTCACTAGTTATGCAAGCGCTCATTTTTATGAAGAAGTAAAAGAAAATAGAGCATCAATAAATGAATATTCTCAAAGTAATAGTAATACTTCAGATCCTAGTGGTTGTGTTTGGCCACCTTGTGATGATGAGTGGCGATAAGCTAAAAATGGAGTAATTAATAAAATAAAAAGGCCGAACAATTTATTTATTGCTCGGCCTTTTATATAACAAATAATTTAACTAGATTCGGCTATCATTCGCTTTTTGTAATAATACACCACTCTCTTTCATAAATTGAGAAGCATAATCACCAAACCAATCACTCACGTTATTAAATGAATGGATAAACTCACCCTTTGCATTTATATCTAATAGATCGATAGCTTGACCTAATGAGTGATGATATCTACGAATTAATTCAATATTCTCTTTTGATGACAAAATAATATCAGCATACAGTTGTGGGTCCTGAGCAAATAAGCGCCCTATCATTGCCAATTCTAAGCGATAAATAGGTGATGAGAGTCGCAGTAAACTTGCCAAATCAACTTTTTCTTTTGCTAAATGCTGGCCATAAGCAAAAGTAGTAAAATGTCGAAGAGCTTGAATAAAACTCATGTTTTTATCATGTTCTTCTGGCGCAATAGCCTCAATTCTTGCTCCCCATACCATTAATTGCTCTAACAACCATTCAAATGAAGTATGGTTTCGTCCTTCACTGTATGCCACAACCTGCTTTGCTAAGCTAGGTACATCAGGGCCAAACATTGGATGAAGACCTAAAACAGGCCCATTATGCGCTTTTAACATCGCCTCTAGAGGGGCTTTTTTAATAGAAGCAAGATCTACAAGTAAACAGTTTTCAGGTAATACAGGAAGTTTTTCAATAACCTCAACAGTTAAATGAATAGGCACACTGATAATCACCATTCCTACATCATCAAAAATAGCTGGCGACTTAGTTTGCCATTCATCCGCTTCTAAGCTTTCAACTTGATAACCAGAGAGTATAAACAAACGAGAAAATAGTTTACCCATTTTCCCATTTCCTCCCACAATAACGATTTTACCAAGTTGAGGGTTAAGAGTTTTAAATCCTTTATCATTCTCTTTAGTATAGGATTCTCGCATTACTCGACGTAATACATCTTCAATTAAATCTGGGGAAATTCCCATCTTTTGTGCATCATTACGACGAGAAGCAAGCATAGAGGCTTCTCTATCAGGTGCATAAATCGGTAAGCCGTGGCGATTTTTAACTTCACCCACTTCAGCTACCAGTTGCATTCTTTTTGCGAGTAAAGAAAGCAGTGATTTATCTACCTGATCAATTTGCTCACGCAAACCTTGTAATTCTTCAGCCATCTATGCTTGCCTCTTTTTTCTTTATGATTATCTAACTTAACTAACTTTTTTTAACTGTGCTTCACGCTGAGCCAAAATCGGAGAAAGTTGAGCATGTAAATTTCTTAACACTGACTCTGTTGTTTCCCAACTAATACATGCATCTGTTACTGAGACACCGTATTTCATTTCACTACGCGATTGCTCTGATGATTGATTGCCTTCATTAATATGGCTTTCTAACATAATACCAGTGATAGATTCATTACCTTTAGTGATTTGCTCAATCACTGAATCAACCACTGCCGTTTGACGACGGAAATCTTTGTTAGAGTTACCATGACTACAATCAATCATTAATGATGGTTTTAATCCTGCTTTTACCATTTGGGCTTCGCATTGAGCAACATCTTCTTCATGGTAGTTTGGTGTTTTACCACCACGTAAAATCACATGACCATCAGGGTTACCTTGTGTTTGTAATAAGCAAACTTGTCCTGATTGATTAATTCCCATAAAACGGTGTGGCATAGAAGCCGCTTTCATCGCGTTAATTGCGGTATCTAAATTACCATCTGTTCCGTTTTTAAATCCAACTGGCATTGAAAGCCCTGATGCCATTTCACGGTGAGTTTGAGATTCAGTAGTTCTAGCACCAATCGCAGACCAACTAAATAAATCACCTAAGTATTGTGGATTATTTGGATCTAACGCTTCAGTTGCCAGAGGCAGGCCTAATTGTACTAGTTCGGTCAGCAACTTACGGGCAATATGTAGCCCTTTTTCCATTTCAAAGCTACCATCCATAAATGGATCGCTAATTAAGCCTTTCCAGCCAACGGTTGTACGAGGTTTTTCAAAGTAGACACGCATCACAATGTACAGACTATCACTTAATTCAGACGCTAAGACTTTCAGACGTTTTGCGTAATCTAACGCAACATCGACATCATGAATAGAACAAGGCCCACATACCACGAGTAAGCGAGGATCACGGCGTTGAACAATTTCAGAAATTGTTTGACGTGACTGAGCAATGGCATGCAGATCATTGCGACTCAATGGGTATTTTTGTTTTAACTCTTCTGGAGTAATTAAAACCAGCTCTTCGCTGATATTCACATTATTGAGTGCGTCTTTTTGCATGATCATAATCTTTACCTTTTTTATATCTGTCATTGTGATTTTTTGTGTGTCTGAAAGATAAGATAACATGCAATGTAAAGAAATCAATCCATATTTTCAATAAATTTGACATCATTGTAATCCAATCTTTACAGTGATAATCTTCAATACAAATAAATTATAAATAACAGCTAGTTACAAATATAAAACGAGATAAAAATAACGTGATGAGGATTAAATTAAAACTCAAATATGTAAATAAAAATTCACACCCTGTCTTTTAATGAATCTCGACATAAGAAGAATAAATAAGATGGGGATATAAAAAGTAAAAGAGAAAAAACTAATAAACAATATTTTTTAATATAAGGGATATAAAAAAAGGTCAGCAAATGCTGACCTTTTAACAATAACTTTCGGATGTGCGAAAGCGTATTATTTAGCGTTAAGACGCTCTTTGATACGAGCAGCCTTACCTGAACGCTCACGCAGGTAGTACAGTTTAGCTTGACGAACCGCACCACGACGTTTAACAGTGATGCTATCTACGACTGGAGAGTGAGTTTGGAATACACGCTCAACACCTTCGCCATTAGAAATTTTACGAACAGTGAATGCAGAGTGCAGACCGCGGTTACGGATAGCGATAACCACGCCCTCGAATGCCTGCAGACGTTTTTTAGAACCTTCAACAACCCATACTTTAACTTCTAAAGTGTCACCAGGACGGAATGAAGGAACATCTTGCTTCATCTGTTCTTGTTCGATTTGTTTAATAATATTGCTCATAATAACTCTCTTACCCTAGGTAAACTGATATTAATGACATCTTGTGTCAGACTTACTCTGCTGTTCCTGACAGATGTTCCCGTTGGAACTCTGTTAACAGCACTCTTTGCTCGTCAGTCAGAGCTAGGCTTTCCAGAAGCTCAGGTCTTCTTAGCCAGGTTCGACCCAGTGATTGTTTCATGCGCCAGCGATTAATATGAGCATGGTTGCCTGACAGTAAAACTGCCGGAACTTCCATACCATCTAAAACCTCTGGGCGAGTATAGTGAGGATGATCCAGTAAACCGTCAGCAAAAGAATCTTCTTTCGCAGAGGCTGCGTGTCCGAGAACACCCGGTACAAAGCGCGCTACTGCATCTATCATTATCATGGCAGGTAATTCCCCACCACTTAATACGTAATCACCTACAGACCACTCTTCATCGATTTCAGTCTGAATGACACGCTCGTCTATACCTTCATACCGACCACAAACTAGAATTAGTTTCTCATTCGTAGCCAGTTCACAAACTCCTTGTTGATCGAGTTTGCGTCCCTGAGGTGATAAATAAATCACCTTTGCTCCATCACCTGCCGCAGCTTTCGCTTGATGAATGGCTTCTCTTAAAGGTTGAACCATCATCAACATACCGGGACCACCGCCATAAGGACGATCATCAACGGTATTGTGTCTGTCGTATGTAAAATCTCGGGGATTCCAACATTCTACATTGAGCAGACCATGCTTCACTGCCCGACCAGTCACCCCGTACTCGGTTATAGAGCGGAACATTTCTGGAAATAGGCTAATTACCCCAATCCACATTTTTGTGTCCCACTATTGAGAACCGTTAACCGGATAATCTAAAAACCAGGATCCCAATCAACGATAATTTTTTTCGCTGAGAGATCGACTTTCTTGATAACCTGCCCATCAAGAAACGGAACTAACCGTTCCCCGATACCGAACGCATCTTTCAGATTCGCTTTAATTACCATGACATCATTTGAGCCCGTTTCCATCATGTCTGTAACGACACCTAGATCGTAGCCTTTATCCGTTTCTACATAGCAACCCATCAGATCTTTCCAGTAATATTCACCTTCAAGTTCTGGAAGTTGCGAACTATTAACGACAATTTCAAAATTAGTCAGGAAATTAGCCGCATCTCTGTCATCAATACCTTTTAGCTTGACGATAATATCTTGGTTGTGATGTTTCCAACTTTCAATTTCAATGGTTTCCCACTGTCCATGACGCTGAATAAACCACGGTTGATATTCAAAAATGTTTTCGGCGTGTTCGGTGGAGGAAAAAACTCTGAGCCAACCACGGATCCCGTAAGGTGAACCCAACTTACCCATAACAATAGGTTCTACAGGCTCTTTTAAGGTTTTTTGTTCGCTCATTGTTACCACCGCGACAGATTAAGCGCTTTTCTTCGCTGATTTGATCAGGCCAGCAACACGTTCTGAAACTGTTGCGCCTTGAGCAACCCAATGTTCAACACGGTCTACGTCTAAACGTAATTCTTCTGCATTACCGGTTGCCAGTGGGTTATAAAAGCCTACACGCTCAATGAAACGACCATCACGCGCATTGCGGCTATCGGTTACTACTACTTGATAAAACGGACGCTTTTTTGCGCCGCCACGAGCTAAACGAATTGTTACCATAACATCCTCATTAGTTAATAAAACAACCAGACGCCATCGAGGAACGGAGTCCGGTTGTCATATAAAAAGCCCGAAAAGTTTACTCACTTTGGCGAAAAAAGCAATCCAAAGCACGTTTTTTTTCAGGTTTTTTGATTTTATCGGCCTGGAAATCCAGGTGGCATCATACCTTTCATGCTACGCATCATCTTAGCCATGCCACCTTTTTTCATTTTTTTCATCATACGTTGCATATCATCAAACTGCTTTAACAAACGGTTGACGTCTTGCACTTGTGTTCCTGACCCCGCTGCAATACGGCGTTTTCTGGAACCTTTGATGATTTCCGGTTTTTGACGTTCTTTTTTAGTCATGGAATTAATAATCGCTTCCATTTTCACTAAAATTGAATCATCCATTTGTGATTTTACTGCATCTGGCACCTGAGACATACCCGGCATTTTGCTTAACATACTCGCCATGCCGCCCATGTTCTTCATTTGCTTTAATTGATCTAAGAAATCATTTAGATCAAAGCCATCACCTTTTTTAAGTTTTGTCGCTAGCTTTTCAGCCTGAGCTCTATCAACTTTGCTTTCAATGTCTTCAATCAAAGACAGAACATCACCCATTCCCAAAATACGAGAGGCGATACGATCTGGGTGGAAAGGTTCTAAGGCTTCTGTTTTTTCCCCAACACCGAGGAATTTAATTGGCTTACCGGTGATATGGCGGATTGATAATGCCGCACCACCGCGCGCATCACCATCAACTTTGGTTAATACAACCCCTGTTAATGGCAATGCTTCATTAAATGCTTTTGCTGTATTTGCCGCATCTTGCCCCGTCATGGCGTCAACAACAAACAGAGTTTCAACTGGATTAATGGCTTTATGGAGAAGTTGGATCTCTTCCATCATGCCTTCATCTACGTGTAAACGACCTGCTGTATCCACCAGCAATACATCATAGAATTGAAGTTGTGCATGTTTTAATGCATTACTTGCAATTGTGACTGGATTTTCTTGAACAGTAGAAGGGAAGAAATCAATGCCAACCGTTTCGGCTAACGTTTCAAGCTGTTTAATCGCTGCTGGGCGATAAACGTCAGCAGAAACAACAAGAACTTTTTTCTTCTTTTTCTCTTTTAAGAATTTACCTAATTTTGCGACACTGGTCGTTTTACCGGCACCTTGTAAACCTGCCATTAATACAACAGCTGGCGGTTGTGCTGATAGATCAAGGTCAGTATTCACTTCCCCCATCGCATTGACGAGTTCATTTTGAACAATCTTCACAAACTCCTGACCCGGTGTCAGGCTTTTGTTAACTTCATGCCCTACAGCGCTCTCTTTGACGCGCGCGATAAAATCACGGACCACAGGTAAGGCAACGTCGGCTTCTAATAAAGCCATACGTACTTCACGTAGTGTCTCTTTAATGTTTTCTTCGGTCAGTCTTCCTCGACCGCTTATATTGCGCAATGTGCGCGATAGTCTGTCACTTAAATTCTCAAACATTATCTTAGCTCAGTGTTAAAGTTGGGCTTATCGGTCATGTATGCCACCGATTATATCACGATGACTCGCGGATCTCTGCATAGAGATTTAAGCTTAATGACTTCAATAGTTGGAGCCGTATGCTCCTAGCGCTATACTAGGAAGTTATTCAAACAATATATGTAAGCGAAACTATGCCCGTTATATCAATCTCTATCGTCGCTGTCTGCGCTTATTTACTCAGTCTGGTGCTGTTTTTGCCCGGTCTGTTACGAAAAGAGCAGAATGGATACCGCGGATTAGCTCTACTATTTGCGGTAATTGCACTGATTGCACATGCCATTTCATTAAAATTTTTAATTTTCCGTCCTCACAGCGGACAGAACCTTTCACTCACCAATCTAGGTGCAATTGTTAGTCTGATGGTCTGCGTTATTATGACGATTGTGGCTTCTCGTGGCCGAGCATGGTTCTTACTGCCTATTGTTTATTGTTTCGCAATAGTCAATCTTGTTATTGCAGCATTGATGCCGGGTGAATTTGTTACACATCTTGAAAGTAGCACATCACTCTTTATTCATATTGGATTGGCTTTATTAAGCTATGCCACACTGTTAATTGCCGCTTTATATGCTTTACAACTTAGTTGGCTTGACTATCAACTAAAAAATAAGAAACTAAAATTCTCACCTCAAATGCCACCATTAATGTCAATTGAGCGTAAAATGTTTCATATCACACAAGTGGGTGTGGTATTACTGACACTGACCTTATGTACTGGTTTGGTGTATATGGATAATATTTTTGGTAAAGAAAATATCCATAAATCTATTTTCTCTATCATTGCTTGGTTTGTTTACATCATTTTATTATGGGGACATTTCCGAGAAGGATGGAGAGGAAAGAAAGTCATTATCTTTAATTTGATTGGCGCTATTATTTTAACATTAGCTTTTTTTGGTAATCGTTTATTACAAGAGTTAGTGCTTAATTAATTTTCTATTTTAGGGTAGCAAAAGGATCTCAATTTTGGAGCATGTGTCGACAACTACGCTCATTATCATACTTGTATGTATGATTATTGCCTCAGCTTATTTTTCCGGGACTGAAACCAGTATGATGACGATTAATCGCTATCGTCTTCGTCATGCAGCAAAACAAGGAAACCGCTCTGCAAAACGTGTGGAAAAATTATTACAACGTCCTGACAGATTGATTAGTTTAGTATTGATTGGCAATAATCTGATTAATATTGTTGCGTCTGCACTAGCTACCATTGTTGGTATGCGTTTATACGGTGATGCTGGTGTAGCAATATCCACCGGTGTGCTGACCTTTGTTATCCTTATTTTTGCTGAAGTGCTTCCAAAATCAATTGCGGCACTTTATCCAGAGCGTGTTGCTTATCCAAGTAGCATTATTCTCTCTCCTTTGCAAAAACTGATGCTACCTATTGTTTGGTTTTTTAATAAAATCACATTAATACTGATGCGTATTTTTGGTATTAAATCCCCTGTAATACAGGGAAATGCGGTATCAAAAGAAGAGTTAAGAACTATCGTTAATGAATCTAAATCAAAGCTTTCGCAAAGAAATCAGAATATGTTGCTATCGATTTTAGATTTAGAAAAAGTGACGATTGGCGATATTATGGTGCCAAGAAATGAAATTTTTGGTATCGATGTCAATGACGAGTGGAAATCTATCGTAAGACAGTTAACTCATTCTCCTCACGGTCGAATTGTGCTTTATCGTGATACTCTTGACGATGCGATTGGTATGTTGCGAGTACGAGAAGCTTATCGCTTAATGACTGAGAAAAAAGAGTTTACCAAACAAATTCTGATGAAAGCTGCCGATAAAATCTATTTTATTCCAGAAAGCACACCGTTAAACCTGCAACTCGTCAACTTCCAACGTAATAATGAAAAAGCGGGTGTTGTGGTTGATGAATATGGTGAAATTCAAGGTTTAGTAACCGTTGAAGATATCCTTGAAGAGATCGTAGGTGACTTTACTACCTCGATGTCCCCTTCTTTAGCAGAAGAAGTTATCCCTCAAAAAGATGGCTCATTATTAGTTGATGGCACAACAAATATTCGAGATATCAATAAAGCTTTTGGTTGGCATTTACCTGAAGATGAAGCTCGAACAATCAATGGTGTCATTATTGAAGAGCTAGGTGACTTACCTGTTGTCGGTAATAAAATAAAAGTGAGTGACTATGAATTTGAGATACTTGAAGTTCAGGATAACGTCATCAAAAAGGCGTTAATTCGCCACCTTTCAATCCCACATCATTAGTAAATACAAAATAAGCGCCTTTTAAGGCGCTATTTTTTACTGTTTATCCTAATTCAAATCGTAACTTGCTATTACGAAAATCAAACTCTCTGGCGGGTTTCATATAGAAAGGCTCTATTGCTTGCTCTTGCATTAGTTTTGTTGGCTTTAATTGTTGATAATCAGAATAAAAACCATGATTCTTGACCCACATAACTAAATTTAATGCGGGCTGATAAAAATAATCAGCGCCATACTCTTCACGCCTACAAATAAAACATGCCGTCTCTCCTTTATTCAAAGTAAGAGAAAGGGACTTGCGCGGAAAATTAGTAATAAGCGCCCCCTCATCGTTTATCGCTTCAATATTAAAATGATGAGGAGCTAAGCTACGAATATTTTCATATTTTAACTGTGAATTCTCACCGCTATAACTGTTTGTTTTAATTCCATCTTGTTGAAAATACCAACGATATTGCTCTTCATCTTTTTCTTTATAAAGATAATCACCACTTATTTTCATTATGGTGTTTGTTTGTGGTTTAGTGATCTTAGCAAATAATTCAGGATTGAGTTCGGACGAGAACAGTAACGAATCAGGCTTGATAATAAACTCTAGTTCGCACTGAGTGCGTTTAACATACTTTTTGTGAACTCGTTCTAAGTAACGATATTCAAGTGCTTTAGAACGCCCCTGATAGAAAAAGGCATCTTTAGGAAATTGAGTACGTAATGTGCCTTTGCCTACAAAATAAAATTCTCGAACAAAAAACTCTAACACTAATTTAGGTGATGAGAATTTGTGATTTTCCATAACAGAAGTGTACTCCGTGTATTAAGCATAAATTTAATCCATTACTGTGCTAACAATATAAGAAGATAAGAAAATAAAACAATGGAGTAGAGAAAAGAAAAATAATAAAGGAGATAGAAATAAAAAAGAGACAATAAATCAGAATGCGAATTGTCTGATCTATTGTCCCCTAACGTCATTAATTGACTATCACTTAGATATGCAGCTCTTTTAAAGTCTCTTCAGGCAGTGCTAATTCATCGTTATGATTAATGCCAATGCTATGAGATAAAATATCGCGTGCAATATCTTGAGCTTCTGTTAGTGAATGCATTTCATAGGTACCACATTGGTACACGTTCAGCTCTGGGATATGGTTTTGATCTTTTACTTTCAGAACATCTTCCATTGCTGCTTTCCATGCATTGGCTACACGTTGCTCTTCAGGTTGCCCAATTAAGCTCATGTAGAAGCCTGTACGGCATCCCATTGGAGAAATATCAATTATCTCAACACCATTACCATTAAGATGGTTACGCATAAATCCAGCGAACAGATGCTCTAATGTATGAATTCCTTTCTCAGGCATGGCTTTTTTATTAGGCACAGTAAAACGTAAATCAAATACCGTGATGGTATCACCTGATGGCGTTTTCATTGTTTTAGCAACGCGTACAGCAGGTGCTGACATACGAGTATGGTCAACAGTAAAGCTATCCAATAAAGGCATAAAAAACCTCCTAAGAAAAATTTAAATATTTTTAAGAAAAAATGAAACTTTCTGCAAGTAGCCAGGTCTTAGTAATGAATACGCGCAAATTGTTATCATCCCTATTTCTCTATAGAATTTTTTAGCCACACAAATCTTAGTGTGGCTTTTTTCTATCTAAGTTTAGGAAGCCACGTTATCGGTATTTGTCCCCGCATGGATCTTCAAATACTCATCAAAAGAAATGGTATCACTCTTTTCTAACTCTTCTTGACGTTTTATGGATGAAATTCTCTCATGATCAAAAGCTTCATCAGTTAACGTTTCATAAGGTGTTTTAATTAATTCTTGGTAATATTCTTCAGCTAAAGATAAACCAAAACCACTAATACCTTGTGTTTTAATTTTATCTAAAAGTCTGCCAGAGAAGGTTAATTCAGGATTATCAAACATTTCTTCTAACTTAACGCAAACTTCCATATATTTAGTGCCTGAACAGCAATCAAGAACGTTAGCAACACGTTCTAAATCTGCAAATAAGGCTTTACCAACTTGCGCTAGTGGCTCTTTTCTTTCGCCACAACCCATTCCAATAACTTGACCCGGCTTACGCCCTTCTAGAATAACGTTATTCCAATTTGAACGGCAGCACGCTAATTCAGAGGCACTCATCTCTGGAGCATCAGCTAATACACACCAGATCAGGAATAAATCAAGGAAGCGAATTTGAGTTTCATCAACACCAATTGGCGTAAATGGATTGATATCAAGTGAGCGAACCTCGATATATTCAATACCACCACGTAATAATGCATCAGAAGGTGATTCATCACCTTTAACTACACGCTTAGGACGAATAGGTGCATATAGTTCATTTTCAATTTGTAACACATTGGTGTTTAACTGAATATACTCACCGTCTTTCTTAACACCTAATTTAGCAAACTCTTCAGAAGGCTTATGAATCGCTTTTTTCAGCCCTTTGACATAAGTTTCAAGATGATTAAAGGTGATATCTAAATCGCTTTGAGATTTATTGGTATATCCTAAATCACTTAAACGTAATGAAGTTGCATAAGGTAAATACTTCGCGCCTTTAGGCGTGCTTTCAAATGGTAGATTCGTTTCTCTTCCTCTCAAGAAAGATCCACAAATTGCTGGTGATGCACCAAAGAAGAATGGAATGATCCAGCCAAAGCGATAGTAGTTACGAATAAGGCGCAAGTAACCGTCTGAAATCGCCTCTTTCCCACTCTCTTCATCTTTTACATTTGCCCATGCTTGCCAAAACTCGATAGGCAATGAGAAGTTGTAATGCACACCTGAAATAGTTTGCATTAATGCGCCATAACGATTTTTAAGCCCTTCACGGTAGAGTGTTTTAAAACGCCCAACATTAGATGTGCCAAATTGAGCCAGCGTAATCTTATCTTCCGCTTCAATAAAGCAAGGCATACTCATAGGCCACATACGTTCATTATCTAAGTGACGTGCTGTATAGCGATGTAAATCACCTAAAAAATGCAAGGTATGTGCAATGTTGTCATCAACAGGTGTAATAAACTCTAATAGAGACTCAGCAAAATCAGTTGTGATCCATTTATGAGTTAATGATTTACCTAATGAAATAGGATGCTCTGTTGATGCTAAATTACCTTCTGGCGTAACTCTTAAGGTTTCACGCTCTATACCACGGTGGATTCCACATAAAACTTTAGGGTGTGCTTCCAACCAAGAAAGCGCTTTTGATACGTCCGGGATCAAAGGTGACCTCCCGCGTTGATTGATGTTAGTAAATAGATAGGAGTTACTTTATCGCAAAGTCACTAAATTGTCGCTGATTAGATGATGTTAGCATTATTAGTTGGTGCTACACAAAGACGTAATATGATGAAAAATAAGAGAACGCTAGAAAGCAAAAAGCCCCGCAATTAGCGAGGCTTTTAATATGGTGCATCCTGGAGGATTCGAACCTCCGACCGCTCGGTTCGTAGCCGAGTACTCTATCCAGCTGAGCTAAGGATGCAGGTCTGACGTTTTTGCTAGAAATAATTAAACTAAGATATCTAATAAAAGATGGTGCATCCTGGAGGATTCGAACCTCCGACCGCTCGGTTCGTAGCCGAGTACTCTATCCAGCTGAGCTAAGGATGCGTCGTAGTTATCTTTCTAGCTGCTCATATTGCAACTGGC
>NZ_PENS01000026.1 GCF_003144325.1 Proteus terrae | reverse complement strand
ATATCGTCTCTGCGAGTGCCCACACAGATTGTCTGATAATTTGTTAAAGAGCAGTGCAACATTCGCTGCCGTTTCCGGTCTTCTGCGTTGTTGCGAGGAGGCGTATATTACGTTATTCCCCTGAAGAGTCAAGAGTTTTTTCAAACTTTTTTCTTTTCTCTTCGCTGTCCTTCGTGGCTGTTGTCAGCTCATCGTCGGTCAGTGGATGCGCATTATAGGGAGTTCTCGGATTAGCGCAAGTATTTATTTCAACTTTTTCTCTGTTCGTTCTCTTTTTGAACTTTACGTCTATTTTTGATACAAAAAAAATCTTTTGCGTGTAAAAAATATACGCTTTATCTTGTTATTGTCTATTCGGTAGATTCTATCAATCACACTCTGTTACTCAACTTTCCCCTTTATTATCGATTTTTATAGTCTTACAGTATAAAAATCATTACTCTCGCCAGCCCGCCCTATCCGCTGCTATGCTTTTCTTATTATGAAGTGAAACCAAAAGCGAGGTTAAATTATGGGGAAATCAACAATCAGGAATTACTTACACCTTTCGCCTTCTATTGATAAAGATGTTTTTATTGATGAAACAGCAACTGTGATTGGAGATGTACGCATTAGTGAAGATGTCAGTATCTGGCCTATGGTTGTTATTCGTGGTGATGTGAATTACGTGAGTATAGGCAAAAGATCAAATATTCAAGATGGTTCAGTTCTTCATGTCACTCACATGTCACCCAAGGATCCTGAAGGTTTTCCTCTTATTATTGGCGATAATGTTACTGTTGGGCACAAAGCAATGTTGCACGGGTGCACAATAGGAGATCGTGTTTTAGTCGGAATGGGTTCTATTTTACTTGATGGGGCAATTATTGAAGACGATGTAATGATTGGCGCAGGTAGTTTAGTTCCACCAGGAAAGCGACTTGAAAGTGGTTTTCTTTATTTAGGAAGTCCAGTGAAAAAAATCCGCCCGCTTTCATCAGCAGAAATAGAGCACTTTATCTATTCTGCTAATAATTATGTAGGGTGGAAAAATAACTATTTAGCCACTCGTCAATCTGACATTGATAAAGAATAGATAGGATGGAGAGTTGATAACTCATATTCCGTTACCAACTCTTCAAATTCATCTTCAATATCCCAACGATTTTGTTTAAATAATAAAATTCCTTCCCCAACACCAAAACGCTCAATAAGCTCTTGCTCTGTAATTTGACAATCAAAAAGCATTCCGTTGATCATTATAGGAAAAAGAACACTCCTGTTCTCAGCTAGCCATATTTCACGATCTGGAAATTGAATGGATTGGTTCATTGATTCAATCTTTCTCTTAATACATTAAGGACAGGATTAATATCTGGCACAAGTTCATACCACAGTTCAAATGCATAAGCGGCTTGTCCTACTAACATACCTAATCCATCTGATAAACGTGTACTCCCATGTTTTAATGCGTTATATAGAAATGATGTCATCCCTGTTTGATAATAAAGGTCGTAGCATGCTGTATCAAAACCATAAACATCGTTAGGAATAGGCGGTAAATCATTAGTCATGCTGGATGCAGAGGCATTTATAATTAAATCGTAATGTCTATCGGCAACATCTTCAGTAGCTATTGCTCGGATCGTTCCAAACTGACTAAATTCTTTTACTAATTGTTCAGCTTTAGCAAATGTACGGTTGGTTAAAGTAATATCACAATCAAAATCGAGTAATGGAAGCAATATTCCTCTTGTTGCGCCACCTGCGCCAATAACTAAGACTGATTTAACCTTATTAGGCACAATAAAATCGAGTCTTGCTAAATCCAAAATAAGCCCTTGCCCGTCAGTGTTATCACCAAGGAGTGAGCCATCTTCCAATTTAACAATAGAGTTAACTGCACCACATGCTTTCGCTCTATCCGTTAATTTATCCACAAAATGGAATGCATCTTCTTTAAAAGGAACTGTAACATTTGCACCTCGCCCCCCATTAGAAAAAAAATGAGAGGCTGTTTTATCAAATTCACCTAGAGGAACAAGTAAACGCCCATAGCCATACTCTATTCCTGTTTGTTTTGAAAAAAATTGGTGGATGAAAGGAGACTGACTATGCTCGATAGGATTTCCCATCACTAAATATTTTTCCATCACAATCATCCTTGTCGGTATAATTCACCCGTTAATGCATCTCGAATTTCAGAAGGATTCTGTCTACCACCAACATTCCCTTCAACGATAGAAATTGTATCCTGAAACTGTTCTTTTACTTCTTCAACTGTACGACATGGTGGTAATCCACTTAAATTCGCACTCGTCGAAACTAAAGGTTTTCCATAGGATAGGCAGAGTTCTTTAACAACTGGATGATCTGTTACTCTCACAGCTAAAGAAGTAAATTTTCCAGTTAACCACTTTGGCGTTGTTGATTTGGCAGGAATAACCCATGTAACAGGTCCTGGCCAAGACGCAAACATTTTATCTCGCTGAGTTTGAGTCAATGCACTATCGTCGATATAAGGTTTCAATTGCTCATAATTGTCAGCAATTAAAATTAGCCCTTTGTCAATTGAGCGTTGTTTTAACATTAATAATGCCATAACAGCATGCTCGCTATCAGGATCACAACCTACCCCAAATACAGCTTCTGTTGGATATGCGATAACTTTATTATTTTTTAATGCTGCGATTATAGTGTTGCTTACAGGTGATGCTTCGTTATTCATGTTCTTCTCTTTTTGTTTGCTGCTTTCCACATAATTTGCTGGCACACACCAATCTTACTCCTTGAGAAGACCTTTTTTCCATCAATAATGGATAGTGGCAATGTTCGCACTCACCATTAACAGGCTTGTTATTTAATACAAATTGGCATTCTGGATATTGGTTACAAGCATAAAATGTCTTACCAAACCTAGACTTACGTTGTAGTAATTTTCCTTTTTCGCATTGAGGACAAGATATAACGGTTTCATCAGGTTTATCAATTTGTTCTATATGTTCACATTCAGGATAATTACTACAACCAATAAACATCCCAAATTTACCCTGACGCAAAACTAAATCAGCACCACAACACTTACAAGGTTGCCCTTCTAAAACTTTTATAATTTGCCCATCACCCTGTGATTTTAATGTTTTAATATAGTGGCAATCAGGGTAAGCCGAACATCCTAAAAAAGGGCCATGTCCTCCATTTTTCATCACTAATGCGCTACCACATTCAGGACATTTTTCCTGTTCAGGTTGTTGTGTAAACGGCATATTCTTTGCCATTGTTTTACCTCATTACACTTATTCCAATCGAGTATAACCACCAGCCACAATAGCGACTTTTTCAATAAGCTCAAGTTCTAATAAAAGAGGAGCTAATTCAGAAGTTGATAATCCACTATCCTGAGCAATGATATCAATGGGTACTGCTTTATTAAAACGTAGAAAAGGTAATATCACATCCATTGCCTGTTGTTGTTCTGGTGTAAATTGTTCTACTTTAGCCTCTTGTTTTTCATTATTAATAAGTGTTGTATATTCTTCTGTAATTTGTTTTTGTTGATACTCATTAACACAAGTAAGCCACTGCAAAGAGCTATTTAAATATTCAAAGATATCTTCAGGTGAGGATGCTAAATTTGCACCTTGCTTAATAAGTTGGTGATTACCTTCAAAATGAATATCACCCAATAGTCCCGGTAACACGAACAACTCTTTACCTTGTTGCAAAGCATAGTTTGCTGTTATTAAAGAACCGCTTTTAATTCCAGCTTCAACAATAAGTAGTGCAGTACTTAGCCCACTAATAATCCGATTACGTTGAGGGAAATGGCGCGCTAAAGGCGGTGTCATAGGTAAATGCTCAGAAATAAGAAGACCAGATTCTTTTATTTGTGTCGCAAGAGTACGATGAAATGACGGATAAATCTGCTCTAAACCACTTCCTAGTACAGCAATAGTAATACCATTATTTTTTAATGCACTTCGATGTCCAATACCATCAATACCTTGAGCTAACCCACTCGTAATAGTTAACTCTTTCTTTACTAGTTCCTGCGCAAAATAAGTTGCCCATTTGGAACCATATGGTGTAGCAACTCGACTACCAATTAATGCAATTTGTGTGCTTTTTAAATGCTGCCTATTCCCTGCAACAAAAAGCAAAAGCGGGGGCGATGATATTTGCTTTAATAAGGGTGGATAATCTGAATCTGTAATCGTTAATAATGATGATTCGTTTTTATCTAACCATTTTAATGTATCGTTGACAGCATTTGTATGAAGTCTTAAGAATTGATGACTTTGCTGTTCTGACAGACCACAACCTATTAATAGCCCTTGATTTAATTGAGTTAAAGATTGTAGATACCTTGCAATTTGAATCGCTTTATTAATGGGGAGTCTTGAAACAGCGTTAAGCCTTATCCATATTTCTCTAGCATCCATGCATTATCCTAATATTGTTTTTAGCAAACAGGGTGAGTGCTAAACACACCAAATACTGTCAATCTAGACAATAAATGTCTAGAATAGACGTTAAATCCTATTCACATTTTAGAAACAGTCCGAATAAATTATGGCAGTGTTACACGTATTACATTATCCAGACGAGCGCCTTCGCACGATTGCAAAGCCAGTCGAAAAAGTTGATGCCGAAATTCAAAAAATTGTCGATGATATGTTTGAAACAATGTATTTGGAAGAAGGTATCGGCTTAGCTGCGACACAGGTGAATATCCATCAGCGCATTATCGTCATTGATGTCTCTGAAACCAGGGATCAAAGACTGGTATTAATAAACCCAGAACTTCTCGATGCTAATGGCGATACAGGCATAGAAGAAGGCTGTTTGTCTGTTCCGGAACAACGCGCTTTTATTCCTCGTGCAGAGCATGTAAAAGTGAAAGCCCTTGATTACAATGGTCAACCTTTTGAGTTAGAGGCTGATGATTTATTAGCTATCTGTATTCAACATGAAATGGATCATTTAGTTGGTAAATTATTTGTGGATTATTTATCCCCATTAAAACGCCAACGTATCCGTCAAAAAGTTGAAAAACTCGATAAGCTAGATAAAAAAAGAGCTAAAGCAGGACAGTAACAGTTCAATTGAAACAGGAAGAAAACGTGTCTGATTCATTACGTATTATTTTTGCGGGAACACCCGATTTTGCAGCTCGACATTTAGCTGCATTGTTATCAACTCAACATCGTGTGGTGGGAGTACTCACTCCTCCAGATAAACCCGCAGGAAGAGGTAAGAAACTGACTATTAGCCCTGTTAAAGAACTGGCGTTAACTCATAATATTCCTGTTTATCAGCCTGCCTCTTTAAAACCAGAAGAGAATCATGAATGGATAGCAGCACAACAAGCAGACATTATGATTGTTGTCGCTTATGGCATGATCTTACCTAAAGCAGTTCTTGAAATACCACGTTTAGGCTGCCTTAATGTGCATGGTTCCCTCCTCCCTAAATGGCGTGGTGCTGCACCTATTCAACGCTCTTTGTGGGCAGGAGATAAAGAAACTGGTGTCACAATTATGCAAATGGATGTTGGCTTAGATACAGGCGATATGCTGTATAAAGCCTCGTGCCCAATTACGAATGAAGATACCAGTGCATCTCTTTATGAAAAGCTTGCAGAGCTTGGACCTAAGGCTCTAACAACTACGTTAGATCTCATTACCTCAGGTAAAATAAAAGCAGAAAAACAAGATGATAATTTAGCGAATTACGCACAAAAATTATCTAAAGAAGAAGCAAAAATTGATTGGTCATTATCCGCAGAACAGATTGAACGTTGCATAAGAGCATTCAATCCGTGGCCAATGAGCTTTTTCATGTTGGACGAGCAACCAGTGAAAGTATGGAAAGCACAAGCTATTGCTGATGATACAGATCAACCTGCAGGAACCTTATTAAAAGCAGATAAAACGGGTATTTATATTGCGACAGGTAACGGCATTCTAAATATCACAGAGTTACAACCATCAGGTAAGAAACCTATGGCTTCTGCCGATTTCTTAAACTCCAAGCGAGATTGGTTCACTCCTGGAAAAATCATTCAATAATTATTCTAAACCCTGATATCTAACACTATTATCAGGGTTTTCCTTTTTTCACGCCAATGTAGTACATCTCTGGCGCTCAATATTAAACGTTAACTCATCATGAAAACGTCATACAACTTACGTAGCATTGCAGCCAAAGCAATTAACCAAGTATTAGATCAAGGCTTATCTCTAAGCACCGTCATACCCGAACTTCAAAAAAATGTTTCAGACAAAGACAAAGCATTACTACAGGAACTTTGCTTTGGTGTATTACGTACATTGCCACAATTAGAATGGATTATTCAGCAACTCATGGATAAACCATTAAAAGGTAAACAACGTATTTTACACTACCTCATTATGGTTGGCTTATATCAGCTTCTTTATACTCGTATTCCTGCTCATGCAGCTCTAGCCGAAACCGTAGATGGCGCTGTGGCACTAAAAAAACCACAGTTAAAAGGATTAATTAACGGTGTGTTGCGTCAGTTTCAACGTCAACAAGATATCCTAAATGAACGTTTTCAAAACAGCGAAAATCGTTTTCTCCATCCATCATGGCTACTTGCCCGTGTTAAACATGCCTATCCTGAACAATGGATGAGTATTGTTGAAGGTAATAATCAAAAACCACCTATGTGGTTACGTGTAAATCAACGCCATCATTCACGAGAAGAATATTTAACATTACTTGAAAAGGAAGAAATTGTCGCTGTTGCTGATGATGACCACCCTTTTGCGATCCGTTTAGAGACCCCATGTAACGTGAATCTTCTTCCAGGATTTGCTGATGGTTGGGTAACAGTTCAAGATCGTTCAGCCCAGCGTTGTGCTGAATTATTGGCGCCAGAAAATAAAGAGCAGATCCTTGATTTATGTGCGGCGCCGGGCGGTAAAACAACGCATATTTTAGAGATTGCTCCTCAGGCTCAAGTATTAGCAATCGATATAGATGAGCAACGTTTGAAACGTGTACAAGAGAACCTTACGCGTTTAAAACTTAATGCCGTAGTCAAAAGTGGTGATGGTCGTTATCCTGAACAATGGTGTGCTGGTATACAATTTGACCGAATTCTCCTTGATGCACCATGCTCAGCAACAGGCGTTATCCGCCGTCATCCAGATATTAAGTGGCTTCGCCGTAATGAAGACATTGAGCAATTAGCTCAAATTCAAAAAGAGATCCTTCACGCTATTTGGCCATACTTAAAATCTGGTGGTACGTTGGTTTATGCAACCTGCTCTATTTTGCCTGAAGAGAATAAACAACAGGTTGAAGCATTTTTAGCGTCAACGAAAGATGCACAATGTGATTATCAGCACCAATGCTTACCAGAAGAAAAAGGTGGCGATGGTTTCTTTTATGCATTGATCAAGAAAATATGATCTTGTGATAAAAGATGATATCGGATCTAAAAAACGCTACTATTTCAACGCAAGATCATTAAGATCTTGCGTTTCTTTTCTATTTGTTAATCGAATACTCTGAGAAATTACGATGAAAATTATTATCTTAGGCGCTGGTCAAGTAGGTGGTACTCTCGCTGAAAATCTTGTCGGGGAGAATAATGATATTACTGTCGTTGACACTAATGCAGATCGTTTGCGCCAACTTCAAGATAAATTCGATTTACGAGTAGTCAATGGGCATGGCTCTCACCCAAGGATCTTAAGAGAAGCTGGTGCTGAAGATGCAGATATGCTGGTTGCCGTCACCAACTCTGACGAAACCAATATGATAGCGTGCCAAGTTGCTTACACTTTGTTTAATACACCCAATAAAGTTGCTCGGATACGTGCCTCTGAATTTGTTCGTGAAGCAGACAAACTCTTCCTCCCAGAAGCTATTCCCATTGATTACTTAATCTCTCCTGAGCATTTGGTTATTGATTATGTATATAAATTGATCCAATATCCTGGTGCCTTACAAGTTGTTAATTTTGCCGATGGCCAAGTCAGTATCGTTGCGGTAAAAGCATATTATGGTGGTTCTCTCGTCGGGAATGCACTATCAACATTACGCGATCATATGCCACATATTGATACTCGTGTTGCTGCAATTTTTCGTCAAGACAGACCTATCCGACCTCAAGGCTCCACAATTATTGAAGCGGGAGATGAAGTTTTCTTTGTCGTTGCATCTCAGCATATTCGTGCAGTAATGAGTGAATTACAACGATTAGAAAAACCTTACAAACGCATTATGATTGTTGGTGGTGGTAATGTCGGTGCAGGTTTAGCAGCTAGATTAGAAAAAGATTATAGCGTCAAGCTTATTGAACATAATCAGCAACGTGCAACAGAACTTGCAGAACTACTCCATGATACTATTGTTTTTTATGGTGACGCATCGGATCAAGAACTTCTTGCTGAAGAACATATAGAACAAATCGATGTCTTTATCGCACTGACTAATGATGATGAAGCCAATATTATGTCAGCAATGCTAGCCAAAAGAATGGGTGCCAAAAAGGCGATGGTGCTTATTCAGCGTAGCGCTTATGTTGATTTAGTCCAAGGCGGGGTTATTGATATTGCAATATCACCACAACAAGCAACAATTTCTGCACTTTTAGGCCATGTTCGTAAAGCTGATATTGTTAGCGTTTCCTCATTACGACGAGGTGTTGCAGAGGCAATCGAAGCCGTTGCACATGGTGATGAAAATACATCAAAAGTTGTTGGTCGTCGTATACAAGATATAAAACTACCACCTGGAACGATCATTGGTGCAATTGTAAGAGAGCAAGATGTTATTATTGCGAACGCAAGTCACTCCATAGAACAAGGAGATCATGTGATTATGTTTATCACTGATAAAAAATATGTCCCTGAAGTAGAAAAGCTTTTCCAACCTAGCCCATTCTTCTTATAAAGACCAAGTAGAAATAAGAATAATAGTAATTGTTACTTATAATGGTCTACTATTATCATGTTAGATACTATATTTTTACATAATAAATCTATGCATAGATAAATAAGGGGTGGTTATGTCTTTTTTCAAAGAGTTTCGTGAATTCGCAATGAAAGGCAACGTTGTTGACATGGCAGTCGGTGTCATCATTGGCGCAGCCTTCGGTAAGATTGTTTCATCATTAGTTGCTGATATTATTATGCCGCCGTTAGGCTTATTAATCGGTGGTATTGATTTCAAACAGTTTAGTCTTGTATTAAGAGATGCTAGTGGGGATGTGCCGGCAGTTGTACTCAATTATGGTATGTTCATTCAAACTGTTTTTGACTTTGCCATTGTTGCATTTGCGATTTTCTGTGCAATCAAATTAATTAACAAGACACGCCGTCAAGCAGAAGAAGCACCTAAAGCACCACCGGCACCTTCAGCAGAAGAAACTTTATTAACAGAAATTCGTGATTTATTAAAAAATCAGCAAAAATAAAAACTAAAAGGCCAGTGATAACAATTGAAAAAATCTTTTGTTATCACTGGCCTCCCAGTTCCCCTTTTTACCATGTTTCGCTTTTCTCATATAACTTCCTTTTCCTTTTTTATTCTTTTCCACGCGTTGTCTAAATAGTGGATCATGAACAAGTGCTGCTAAGGCATTATCTTTAATAACACCTTTCTGGTGCTGATATTTGCTAGACATAAAAACCTCTTAAATTGTTAAAGAACATAAAACGTAATGCGGTACAGATATTATTGTTTTGTGGCTCCAGATTCAAGTATTTCAAGAATAGAACAATAAGTACTTTCATGAGCACTACCACAACATGCATTACTTAACATCTTCAGTGAATCTCTCATTCTTTCCATTTCTTTCAAGCGAATTTCGACTTCAGCAAGTCTTGCATCAACAATGTGTTTTGATTCAACACAAGTGTGATGAGCGGGATCAACACGAATAGAAAGTAGCTCTGTAATCGCGTCTAATGTAAAACCTAACTCTTTTGCATAACGAATAAAACGCAAACGTTGGAGATCTTGCTCTGTATATAAGCGATAACCGCCTTCTGTTCGCCTGTCATGATCCATCAACCCCTGTTTTTCATAAAAACGGATTGTATCTGTTGTCACATTCGCTAATTTTGCAACCTGCCCAATACGATACATGGATCATTCCCTCATTCTAACTGATGGCATAAGCATAACAAATAATCAAAAGAATAGAATTGAAATATAATGCGAAGCATATCTTACTAAAATAGCAGTATGCTGAAATAACAGAAAATAAATATGATGTAACACAAGAGTAGGCAAAAACGCATGGAATAACAAATAGAAAGGCTAGGATATGGCTTGATAGATTATTTTTATAACGGTAATTTCATAACTACCATTTTCGATAGATGTAAAAAAACCGGATTAAAAATCCGGTCTTTTTATTCGCTTCACTAAATAATAATTAAATTATTCAGCTGCTGCTTCTGTTTCAGAATCAGCACGGTCAACAAGCTCAATGTAAGCCATTGGAGCGTTGTCACCAGCACGGAAGCCACACTTCAGAATACGAGTGTAACCACCTGCACGGCTCGCAAAACGCGGACCTAATACTGTAAACAGTTTTGCCACGACTTCGTTATCACGAGTACGGGCGAATGCCAGACGACGATTAGCTACGCTGTCGGTCTTGGCAAGAGTAATCAGCGGCTCAACGACGCGACGCAGTTCTTTCGCTTTAGGCAAAGTTGTCTTGATGATCTCATGACGAACTAAAGAACCTGCCATGTTACGAAACATAGCCTGACGATGGCTGCTGTTGCGGTTCAATTGACGACCACTCTTACGATGGCGCATGACCTTATCCTTCTCAGTAAAACCTTAACCTGTGATCTTATTCATCAGCGATACTTGCAGGTGGCCAATTCTCAAGGCGCATGCCCAGAGATAAACCACGCGACGCCAGTACGTCTTTAATCTCAGTAAGAGATTTCTTACCAAGGTTAGGCGTCTTAAGTAATTCAACTTCAGTACGCTGTACCAGATCACCGATGTAGTGGATTGCTTCTGCCTTCAGACAGTTAGCAGAGCGGACAGTCAATTCAAGATCGTCTACTGGGCGCAGTAAGATAGGATCGAATTCTGGCTTCTCTTCTTTAACTTCTGGTTGACGAACATCACGTAAGTCAACAAAAGCTTCAAGCTGTTCAGCCAGGATAGTCGCTGCACGGCGAATCGATTCTTCTGGATCGATAGTACCGTTAGTTTCCATCTCGATAACCAGCTTATCCAAGTCGGTACGCTGTTCAACACGAGCTGCTTCCACATTATAAGCAATACGCTCAACTGGGCTATAGCACGCGTCTACTAAAAGGCGACCGATAGGGCGCTCATCTTCTTCCGAATGAATTCGGGCAGAAGCCGGCACATAACCACGACCACGCTGAACTTTGATACGCATATTAATAGATGCGTTCTCGTCTGTAAGGTGGCAGATAACGTGCTGCGGCTTGACGATTTCGACATCACCGTCATGGATGATATCGGCTGCAATAACAGGGCCAATGCCAGATTTGCTCAAAGTAAGAATAACTTCATCTTTACCATGAACTTTTACCGCCAACCCTTTAAGGTTGAGCAGTATTTCTAGGATATCTTCCTGAACACCTTCTTTGGTGCTGTACTCATGCAGTACACCATCAATCTCAACCTCTGTTACCGCACAACCCGGCATAGACGAAAGCAGAATACGGCGCAGTGCGTTACCAAGAGTATGGCCGAAGCCTCGCTCTAATGGCTCAAGGGTCACCTTGGCGTGCGTCGAACTGACTTGCTCGATATCAACCAGGCGCGGTTTTAGAAACTCTGTCACAGAACCCTGCATTGTGTCCTCTCTTTGGTGCTAAGCCTTACTTGGAGTAAAGCTCGACGATCAGGTGCTCGTTAATGTCAGCAGATAAGTCAGTACGTTCAGGAATACGTTTGAACACACCTTCCATCTTAGCAGCATCAACTTCCAGCCATGTTGGCTTTTCACGCTGTTCAGCCAGCTCTAAAGCAGCCTTAATACGAGACTGTTTTTTCGATTTTTCACGAACGCTGACTACGTCATTCGGGGAAACCTGATAAGAAGCAATGTTAACCACGCGACCATTTACCATGATTGCTTTATGGCTAACCATCTGACGTGCTTCTGCGCGAGTTGCGCCAAAGCCCATACGATAAACAACGTTATCCAGACGACCTTCCAGCAGAGTCAGCAGGTTTTCACCTGTGTTGCCTTTCAGACGTGTTGCTTCTTTGTAGTAGTTACGGAATTGACGCTCTAGAACACCGTAAATACGACGTACTTTTTGTTTTTCACGTAACTGAACACCGTAATCAGAAAGACGCGGTTTACGTGCGCCGTGCTGACCTGGTGCTTGTTCCAGTTTACACTTGGTGTCAATCGCCCGAACGCCAGATTTTAGAAATAAATCTGTACCTTCACGGCGGCTCAGCTTGAGCTTAGGACCCAAATATCTTGCCATTTTCTTTCTCCAACTTTCCTAAAAACGAAAACGTTATTAAACGCGACGTTTTTTCGGTGGACGACAACCGTTATGAGGAATCGGAGTCACATCAGTAATATTAGTGATGCGGAAACCAGCCGCGTTTAATGCACGGATAGTTGACTCACGACCAGGACCAGGTCCTTTAACCATAACTTCCAAGTTCTTAATTCCGTACTCTTTAACAGCTTCAGCGCAACGTTCTGCTGCAACCTGAGCCGCGAACGGAGTAGATTTACGAGAACCACGGAAACCGGAACCACCGGCAGTAGCCCAACCCAATGCGTTACCTTGACGATCGGTAATAGTAACGATTGTGTTGTTGAAAGAAGCATGGATATGAGCCACACCGTCAGAGACTTGTTTTCTTACACGCTTACGTGCACGAATAGGTGCTTTTGCCATTGTTCAAATACCCCGATTATTTCTTGATCGGCTTACGCGGACCCTTACGGGTACGTGCGTTAGTCTTAGTACGCTGACCGCGAACTGGTAGACCACGACGATGACGTAAACCACGGTAAGTACCAAGATCCATCAGACGTTTGATGCTCAGGGTAACTTCACGACGCAGATCACCTTCTACAACGTATTTGGCAACTTCGTCACGCAGCTTGTCGATTTGCTCTTCAGACAGCTCACTGATCTTAACATTTTCAGCAATACCAGCAGCTACACAGATAGCCTGTGAGCGGGTCTTACCGATACCGTAAATCGAAGTTAATGCGATTACAGTATGTTTATGATCAGGAATGTTAATGCCTGCTATACGGGCCACTATGCACTCCTAAATTAGCAGTTATACAGTACTATTCTGAAAAGCCCGTTTTCAGGATACTCAAACAATACTGTATATATTATAAAAGATTGGGCTGGCTAATTTAGCCAGCTCAACCGAACTTTGCAAGAAAAAAATGCAATAAATTAGCCTTGACGCTGTTTATGCTTAGGCTCGACGCTGCAAATTACACGCACGTGACCGTGACGTCTAAC
Source organism: Proteus terrae (assembly GCF_003144325.1). Taxonomy (GTDB): domain Bacteria; phylum Pseudomonadota; class Gammaproteobacteria; order Enterobacterales; family Enterobacteriaceae; genus Proteus; species Proteus terrae. The sequence goes on along the minus strand of NZ_PENS01000026.1, from coordinate 12,007 downwards.
AATTTTGCAGTTACGGCACATTTTCTTGACGGAAGCACGAACTTTCATTTTTACTCTCCGTAACTTCTAAAACAAATCGCTTATCAGTAATTAACCTTTAAGATTTGCTTTTTTCAATGCAGACTCATACTGACTTGACATCAGGAGAGTTTGCACTTGAGCCATAAAATCCATGATGACCACAACCACGATTAAGAGGGAAGTACCACCAAAATAGAAAGGTACTTTCATTGCGTCACGCATGAACTCCGGGATGAGACAGATAAAGGTAATATACAAGGCACCGATTAAGGTTAAACGTGTCATTACTTTATCTATATATTTAGCCGTCTGCTCTCCCGGGCGAATTCCTGGTACAAATGCACCGGACTTCTTCAGGTTATCTGCCGTTTCTCTTGGGTTGAAGACCAACGCCGTATAAAAGAAACAGAAGAATATGATTGCAGCAGCGTATAGTAACACATAAATAGGTTGACCAGGCTGTAGATTTAAAGAAATCGTCGTCAGCCAACCCCACCCTGTACCATCGCCAAACCAAGAGGTTATTGTACCAGGAAACAGGATAATACTTGAAGCAAAAATTGCTGGTATAACACCCGCCATATTTACTTTAAGTGGTAGATGTGTACTTTGTGCCGCGTATATTCTACGCCCTTGTTGACGTTTTGCATAGTTAACAACGATACGACGTTGTCCTCTTTCTACAAAAACAACAAAGAAAGTAACCGCGAACACCAATACTGCAACCAACAATAACAGGAGGAAGTGCAGTTCGCCTTGCCGCGCCTGCTCGATGGTTTGACCAATGGCAGGTGGAAGACCTGCAACGATACCTGCAAAGATAATGATTGAGATACCGTTACCAATACCACGTTCAGTGATTTGCTCACCTAACCACATTAGGAACATTGTCCCAGTGACTAAGCTCACAACAGCCGTAATATAGAATGGTAGACCTGGATTAATTACCAGACCTTGCATTCCTGGCATATTCGGTAAGCCTGTTGCGATACCAATTGATTGGAATATCGCCAGCACCAAAGTACCATAACGGGTATATTGGCTGATCTTACGACGACCGGCCTCCCCTTCCTTCTTAATCTCTGCTAACCGAGGGTTAACCACTGATAAGAGTTGGATAATAATCGATGCCGAAATATAAGGCATGATACCCAGCGCAAAGATAGAAGCACGGCTAAGAGCACCACCAGAGAACATATTAAACATTTCAATGATGGTGCCTTTTTGCTGATCGAGCAATTTGGCAAGCACAGTGGCATCAATACCAGGGATAGGAATAAAAGAGCCAATCCTAAAGACAATAAGTGCACCAAGAACAAACAAAAGTCTGCGTTTTAGTTCACCAACACCACCTTTAGCACTCTGAAAATCTAAACCTGGTTGTTTAGCCATCTGTCACTTATTCCTCAATTTTACCGCCAGCTGATTCGATTGCTGCACGGGCACCTTTGGTAACACGCAGACCACGAATAGTCACTGCACGGTTAACCTCGCCAGACAGAATTAATTTTGCAAATTCAATCTGTGGGCCAACAACGTTTGCGGCTTTCAGTGCATTCAGATCGATTACATCGCCTTCAACGTAAGCTAAATCAGACAGACGGATTTCCGCAGTCACGAATGATTTACGTGAAGTAAAACCAAATTTTGGTAAACGACGATATAAAGGCATCTGGCCACCTTCAAAACCACGACGTACGCCACCGCCAGAACGAGATTTCTGACCTTTGTGACCACGGCCGCCAGTTTTACCTAAGCCAGAACCGATACCACGACCTACACGTTTAGGCGCATGCTTGGCACCTTCAGCCGGAGACAGAGTATTTAAACGCATCTCTTACTCCTCAACTTTAACCATATAGGAAACCAAGTTGATCATACCGCGAACTGCTGGTGTATCTTCGCGTTCTACAGTGTGACCGATGCGACGCAGGCCTAAACCAGTCATAGTTGCCTTATGTTTAGGCAGACGGCCGATTAAGCTGCGTGTTTGAGTAATTTTAATAGTCTTAGCCATGGTCATTACCCCAGAATTTCTTCAACGGATTTACCACGCTTAGCTGCGACCATATCTGGAGACTTCATGCTATCTAAAGCGTCCAGTGTTGCACGAACCACGTTAATCGGGTTAGTGGAACCATAGGTTTTAGCCAGTACGTTACGAACGCCAGCCACTTCTAGAACTGCACGCATTGCACCACCTGCGATGATACCGGTACCTTCATAAGCAGGCTGCATAAATACGCGAGAGCCTGTGTGAGTACCTTTAACAGGGTGGAACAGAGTACCGTTGTTTAAAGCGACGGTTTTCATATTGCGACGGGCTTTTTCCATCGCTTTCTGGATTGCTGCCGGAACTTCGCGAGCTTTGCCATATCCGAAACCAACGCGGCCATTACCATCACCAACTACTGTAAGAGCAGTGAAGCTAAAGATACGACCACCTTTAACGGTTTTAGATACGCGGTTTACCGCGATCAGCTTTTCCTGCAGTTCGCCAGCTTGTTTCTCGATGTGAGCCATCTTACACTCCTACCTTAGAACTGAAGGCCAGCTTCACGGGCAGCATCTGCCAGTGCCTGGACTCGACCATGATATTGGAAACCGGAACGGTCAAATGATACTACTTTGATACCTTTTTCCAGAGCGCGTTCAGCAACAATTTTACCAACTACTGCTGCTGCTTCTTTGTTTCCAGTGTTTTTCAGTTGCTCAATGATAGCTTTTTCTGTAGTAGAAGCGGCCACCAAAGTTTCAGAACCGTTTGGTGCAATAACCTGCGCATAAATATGGCGAGGGGTACGGTGTACCACCAGGCGAGTCGCACCCAATTCCTGGAGCTTACGGCGTGCGCGGGTCGCACGACGGATACGAGCTGCTTTCTTATCCATAGTGTTACCTTACTTCTTCTTAGCCTCTTTGATACGCACAACTTCGTCGGCGTAACGAATACCTTTACCTTTATAAGGTTCAGGGCGACGGTAAGCACGCAGTTCAGCTGCTACTTGACCAATCACTTGCTTATCCGCACCTTTCAGTACGATTTCAGTTTGTGTTGGACATTCAGCAGTGATGCCTGCTGGCAGTTGGTGTTCCACTGGATGTGAAAAACCTACTGATAAGTTAACCGCATTGCCTTTAATAGACGCACGATAACCTACACCTACCAGTTGCAGTTTCTTAGTGAAGCCTTCGGTAACACCTACAACCATTGCATTTAACAGAGAACGAGTAGTACCCGCCTGTGCCCATGCATCAGCAAAACCATCGCGAGGTGCGAAAGTTAACTGGTTGTCAGCATGTTGAATTTCAACTGCATTATGGATAGTACGAGTTAGCTCGCCGTTTTTACCCTTAATCGTAATTACCTGACCGTTGAGTTTAACCTCTACGCCGGCAGGAATGACGACGGGTGCTTTTGCCACACGAGACATTCTTTCCTCCCGAATTAAGCTACGTAGCAGATAATCTCGCCACCAAGACCTGCTTGGCGAGCTGCACGATCAGTCATAACACCTTTTGAGGTAGAAACAACAGCGATGCCCAGTCCTGCCATAACTTGTGGCAGCTCATCTTTTCTTTTATAGATGCGCAGACTTGGACGGCTTACGCGCTGAATGCTTTCTACTACAGCCTTACCTTGGAAATATTTTAAAGTGATTTCCAGTTCTGGCTTAGTGTCGCCTTCAATTTTAAAATCTTCGATATAACCTTCTTCCTTAAGCACGTTGGCAATCGCCACTTTCAGCTTGGAGGAAGGCATTGTGACCGCAACTTTGTTCGCGGCCTGACCGTTACGGATACGGGTCAGCATATCCGCGATGGGATCTTGCATGCTCATCTGTCTTTACTCCCGTGATTCAATTATGGTAATTACCAGCTAGCCTTTCTAAGGCCCGGGATTTCACCGCGCATAGCGGCTTCACGGACTTTAATACGGCTGAGGCCAAATTTCCGCAGGAAACCGTGCGGACGTCCAGTTTGACGGCAGCGATTACGCTGACGTGAAGGACTTGAATCACGTGGCATAGTTTGCAGTTTCAGAACAGCATTCCAACGATCTTCGTCAGACACGTTCACATCTGAAACGATAGCTTTCAGTTCTGCGCGTTTTGCGAAGAATTTCTCAGCTAAATTCGCACGTTTTACATCACGTGCTTTCATAGATTTCTTAGCCATGAATGCCCTGCCTTACTTGCGGAACGGGAAGTTAAACGCTGCTAACAGTGCGCGACCTTCATCATCTGATTTCGCAGTCGTAGTAATGGTAATATCCAAACCACGAACACGATCCACTTTATCGTAATCGATTTCAGGGAAGATGATTTGCTCACGTACGCCCATGCTGTAGTTACCACGACCATCAAATGACTTAGCGGATAAACCACGGAAGTCACGAATACGAGGTACAGCAATAGAGATCAAGCGTTCAAAGAACTCCCACATGCGTTCGCCACGCAGGGTCACTTTACAGCCGATCGGATAGCCCTGGCGGATTTTGAAGCCTGCAACAGATTTGCGTGCTTTGGTGATCAAAGGTTTTTGACCTGAGATTGCTGCTAAATCAGCTGCTGCATTATCCAGCAGTTTCTTATCAACAATCGCTTCACCAACACCCATATTCAGGGTGATCTTCTCGACCCGAGGGACTTGCATGACAGAATGGTAACCAAACTGAGACATCAGTTGTTGGACCACCTCGTCTTTGTAGTAATCATGCAGTTTCGCCATCGTATACTCCAAATTACTTGATAGTTTCTTTATTAGATTTGAAGAAACGAACTTTTTTACCGTCTTCGAATCTAAAACCTACACGGTCAGCCTTGCCGGTTGCCGCATTGAAGAGTGCAACGTTAGAAACTTGAATAAACGCTTCTTTTTCAACGATGCCACCTGGTTGATTCAGAGCCGGAACTGGCTTCTGATGTTTTTTAACCAGATTGATACCTTCAACGAGAACTTTACCAGAAGAAAGAACCTGTTTTACTTTACCGCGCTTACCTTTATCTTTACCAGTAAGAACGATAACTTCGTCATCACGACGGATTTTCGCTGCCATTGCCTGCTCCTTAGAGTACTTCAGGTGCCAGAGAGATTATTTTCATAAACTTCTCATTACGAAGTTCACGAGTAACCGGCCCAAAAATACGCGTACCAATAACTTGCTCGCTGTTGTTGTTTAACAATACACAAGCGTTGCTATCGAAGCGAATGACAGAACCGTCAGGGCGACGAACACCCTTCTTGGTGCGCACCACTACCGCTTTCAGTACATCACCTTTCTTAACTTTACCACGTGGAATTGCTTCCTTGATGGTAATTTTGATGATGTCACCTACATCTGCGTAGCGACGGTGCGAGCCACCTAGAACCTTGATACACATTACGCGACGTGCACCGGAGTTGTCGGCCACGTTCAGCATAGTCTGTTCTTGGATCATTTTAGTGCTCCGCTAAATGTCAACTACTACTGAGCCACTTCCACATTAGAAGAGGCCGTTCAATATCCCATAATACGAGGGAGCGGCATTATAACACCACATTCTCGATATGGACAGAAAAAATAAACGGCTCGTTCAGTTTTGAGCCGTTTATTTCGTACGAAAAGGCTATTTTATTACAGAACAGCTTTTTCTACAACGCGAACTAACGCCCAAGACTTAGTCTTAGACAGTGGACGTGTTTGACGAATTTCTACTACGTCACCAATTCCACATTCGTTATTCTCGTCATGTACATGCAGTTTGGTCGTACGACGGATAAACTTACCATATAATGGGTGTTTAACCATACGATCGATAGCAACGACAATAGATTTCTCCATTTTGTCACTAACTACACGACCTTGCAGAGTACGGATTTTATCGGTCATTACGCACCCGCCTTCTCAGTCAGTAAAGTCTTAACGCGTGCGATATTACGACGCACTTGTTTCAACAGATGAGACTGTTGTAACTGACCACTTGCTGCCTGCATACGCAGGTTAAACTGCTCGCGCAGTAAGTTCAGCAGTTCTGTGTTCAGCTCTTCAACGCTCTTTTCGCGCAGCTCTTTTGCTTTCATTACATCACCGTCTTAGTTACAAAGGTGGTTTTGATAGGCAGTTTTGCTGCCGCCAGCTTGAATGCTTCACGGGCCAGTTCTTCAGGCACACCATCCATTTCATACAGGACTTTACCTGGCTGGATTAAGGCAACCCAATACTCAACGTTACCTTTACCTTTACCCATACGGACTTCGAGCGGCTTTTCAGTGATTGGTTTGTCTGGGAACACACGGATCCAGATTTTACCCTGACGCTTAACTGCACGGGTCATTGCACGACGTGCCGCTTCGATCTGACGTGCAGTCAGACGACCACGGCCCACAGCTTTAAGACCGTAAGTCCCGAAGCTTACATCCGCACCAGCAGCTAAGCCACGGTTGCGGCCTTTGTGCACTTTACGGAATTTTGTACGCTTTGGTTGTAACATCAGCGACTCTCCTTACTTGCGGCCTTTACGCTGCTGCTTTTTAGGTTGAGCAGCCGGTTTTTCCGCCTGTTCAACTGCAGCCATACCACCCAGGATCTCACCTTTGAAGATCCATACCTTAACGCCGAGCACACCATAAGTGGTTTGTGCTTCTGAGGTATTGTAGTCGATATCTGCACGCAGAGTGTGCAGAGGTACACGACCTTCACGATACCATTCAGTACGAGCGATTTCAGCGCCGCCTAAACGACCACTTACTTCCACTTTAATACCTTTAGCGCCTAAACGCATAGCGTTCTGTACCGCACGCTTCATAGCACGACGGAACATAACACGACGTTCCAGCTGTGAAGTGATGCTGTCAGCAACTAATTTTGCGTCCAGTTCAGGTTTACGTACTTCGGCGATATTAATTTGCGCAGGAACGCCAGCGATATCCGCTACGTTTTTGCGCAGTTTTTCAACATCTTCACCTTTTTTACCGATAACGATGCCTGGGCGAGCAGTGTGAATAGTCACACGGATGCTTTTCGCAGGACGTTCGATAACGATACGAGATACAGATGCTTTAGCCAGTTCTTTAGTTAAGTACTGACGTACTTTAAAATCGCTGTCTAGGTTGTCAGCGAATTCATTGGTACCCGCATACCATGTGGAATTCCAAGGCTTGACAATGCCAAGGCGGATACCATTAGGATGTACTTTTTGACCCATTGCTAGTCTCCAGAGTCTCAGCGATCAGACACAACCACAGTGATGTGGCTGGTGCGCTTCAGAATACGATCTGCACGGCCTTTTGCACGAGGCATAATGCGCTTCATAGAAGGACCTTCGTCAACAAAGATCTTAGCTACTTTCAGATCATCAATGTCAGCGCCATCGTTGTGTTCTGCATTAGCAATAGCAGACTCCAGTACTTTCTTCACTAAACCAGCAGCTTTCTTGTTGGTAAAGGTTAAAATTTCCAGAGCTTGCGACACTTTCTTACCGCGAATCAGGTCAGCTACCAAGCGAACCTTCTGAGCAGAAGAACGAGCGTGGCGATGCATAGCGATAGTTTCCATCTCTTCCTCCTACCTTATTTTTTCTTAGCCTTTTTATCGGCTGCATGACCGCGATAAGTACGGGTCGGCGCGAATTCACCCAGTTTGTGACCAACCATTTCGTCGGAAACGTAAACTGGAACATGCTGACGACCATTATGGACAGCGATGGTCAAACCGATCATGTTAGGAAAGATCGTTGAACGACGGGACCAAGTCTTAACAGGCTTTTTGTCACCGCTTTCCACCGCTTTCTCTACCTTCTTCAGCAAGTGCAGGTCAATGAAAGGACCTTTCTTGAGAGAACGTGGCATGGCTTATCCTCTAATTATTTCTTAGTACGACGATGAACGATAAAATGTTCAGTGCGTTTGTTTTTACGAGTCTTCTTACCTTTGGTTTGGATACCCCAAGGTGTTACAGGGTGTAAACCAAAGTTACGACCTTCACCACCACCATGTGGGTGATCGACTGGGTTCATCGCAGTACCGCGAACGGTAGGACGAATACCACGCCAGCGACTTGCACCAGCTTTCCCCAGAACGCGTAACATGTGCTCAGAGTTGCCAACTTCACCGATAGTTGCACGGCAATCAGAAGGAACTTTACGCATTTCACCAGAACGTAGACGAATAGTGACATAAGCACCATCACGAGCAACGATCTGAACGTAAGTACCAGCTGAACGAGCTAACTGACCACCTTTACCTGGTTTCATTTCCACGTTATGAACTGTAGAACCAACCGGGATATTACGCATTGGTAAGGTGTTACCCGCTTTGATAGCAGCATCAACGCCAGACTGAACTTTATCACCCGCTTTCAGGCCTTTTGGAGCCAGAATGTAGCGACGTTCACCATCAGCATACAGCACTAAAGCGATGTTAGCTGAACGGTTTGGATCATATTCCAGACGTTCTACTGTCGCAGGGATACCATCTTTGTTGCGTTTGAAGTCAACAATACGGTAAGCCTGTTTGTGACCACCACCGATATGACGGGTAGTGATACGACCATTGTTGTTACGACCACCGGACTTGCTGTTTTTTTCCAGCAATGGCGCATAAGGTTTTCCTTTATGCAGCTCAGGGTTTACCACTTTAACTACGTGGCGACGGCCCGGAGACGTAGGTTTACATTTAACAATTGCCATTGTTCTTTACTCCTCCGACTTACTCAGCGCCGCCGACGAAGTCCAGATTCTGGCCTTCCTTCAGGGTTACGTAAGCTTTTTTCCAGTCGCTACGACGACCAATACGCTGACCGTGACGTTTCACTTTGCCTTTCATCAGCAGAGTGTTAACACTTTCAACTTCGACTTCAAACAGTTTTTGTACAGCTGCTTTAATCTCTGCTTTGGTCGCGTCTTTAGCAACTTTGAGAACGATGGTATTTGATTTTTCCATCGCGATAGAAGCTTTTTCAGATACATGCGGCGCGCGCAGTACTTTCAGCAGACGTTCTTCACGGATCATGCCAGCATCTCCTCAACTTGCTTCACAGCGTCAGCAGTCATGACGACTTTGTCGAAGGCGATTAAGCTAACAGGGTCGATTGTTGCTGCATCACGTACGTCAACTTTATATAAGTTGCGTGCTGCTAAATACAGATTCTCATCTACATCAGCAGTGACGATCAGAACATCAACCAGAGCCATATCTTTCAGTTTCTGTGCTAAAAGTTTAGTTTTAGGCGCTTCAACAGAAAAATTCTCTACGACGATCAGACGATCTTGACGTACCAATTCAGACAGAATGCTCTTCAGAGCACCACGGTACATCTTTTTGTTTACTTTTTGACTGTGGTCCTGTGGTTTAGCTGCAAAGCTAACACCACCAGAGCGCCAAATTGGGCTCTTGATTGAACCTGAACGTGCACGACCAGTACCTTTCTGTCTCCAAGGCTTTTTGCCTGAACCAGAAACTTCAGCACGAGTTTTCTGAGCACGAGTACCTTGACGAGCACCAGCAGCGTATGCAACGACTACTTGATGCACAAGCGCTTCGTTAAAGTCACGCCCGAAGGTAGTTTCGGAAACAGTCAGCGCGCCTTGCGCGTCTTTCATTACCAATTCCATTCCTATCTCCTCGACGTTACGCCTTGACAGCTGGTTTAACGATCAGGTCACTGCCAGTTGCACCTGGAACAGCACCTTTGACCAGCAGCAGGTTGCGCTCAGCGTCAACACGTACTACTTCCAGGCTCTGAACGGTAACTTGTTCGTTACCCAGTTGACCTGCCATTTTCTTGCCTTTAAACACCTTACCCGGAGTCTGGTTCTGACCGATAGAACCCGGAACACGGTGAGACAAGGAGTTACCATGGGTAGCATCTTGAGTACGGAAGTTCCAGCGCTTTACAGTACCGGCAAAACCTTTACCTTTAGATGTTCCAGTAACGTCGACTTTTTTAACGTCAGCGAAAATTTCTACGCTAATGCTTTGACCTACAGTGTATTCTTCGCCTTCATTCAGACGGAATTCACGTAGTAAGCGGCCAGCTTCAACACCAGCTTTAGCAAAATGCCCTGCTTCAGGCTTCAGTACACGGTTAGCTTTTTTGCTACCAGTAGTCACCTGAATGGCACGATAACCGTCTTTCTCCAGATCTCTGACCTGAGTAACACGGTTGTTTTCAATTTCGATAACGGTTACAGGGATTGAAACGCCATCTTCAGTGAAGATACGAGTCATTCCTACTTTCTTACCGACTAAACCAATCATTGTTTCAACCTCTCAATCGCTTGATGACCTGATTAACCTAGGCTGATCTGCACGTCTACGCCGGCAGCCAGATCCAGACGCATCAGAGCATCAACGGTTTTCTCGGTTGGCTCAACGATGTCAACCAGACGTTTGTGAGTGCGAATTTCATACTGATCACGCGCATCTTTATTAACGTGCGGAGAAATCAACACTGTGAAACGCTCTTTGCGAGTCGGCAGTGGGATTGGACCACGAACTTGCGCACCAGTGCGCTTAGCAGTCTCTACGATTTCCGCAGTTGATTGATCAATCAGACGATGATCAAAAGCTTTCAGGCGGATACGGATTCTTTGGTTCTGCATGAGACCAGAGCTCCAACTATTTTTTATAAACGTAAATGATCACTACTCGTACCCATTTCGATTGATGAGAGAGTGTAATCGTTCTGCATATAACTCCCCAATCGGGAGTATTATATTAATGCAATATAAAATCTGCATTAGCTGATAAATCAGCCCCACTAAATCAGTGAGCCTGCGCATTATACTTGCCTGAGTGATGAAATCAAGCCAAGAATAAAAAATCAGCGATAAAAATTCGTTTTATCTTTTCAAAAATAAAAAAAGCAAAGGCAACCTTCATTACCTTTGCTTTTAAAAGCGTCTAATTATCCATTAAAGGAGATAGATTATTCCCTTCTGTATAAGCTAAATTACTCTTCAATAATTTGAGCTTGCAGATAATTTTGAAGTCCCATGCGTTCGATAAGTTCAAGCTGGGTTTCTATCCAATCAATATGCCCTTCTTCATCGGTTAGAATTTCTAGCATGAGATCACGGCTGACATAGTCATGAATTGAATCTGCGTAAGCAATGGCTTCACGTAAATCTTTGGCGCCACCTAATTCTAATTCCAGATCAGAACGTAGCATCTCTTCAACATCTTCACCGATGTTTAGTTTGCCTAAATCTTGTAAATTTGGAATGCCCTCAAGGAACAAGATGCGCTCGATATATTTATCTGCGTGTTTCATCTCATCTATAGATTCATGATATTCCATTTCATTGAGGCGTGTGAGTCCCCAATTCTTAAACATTCGGGCATGTAGGAAATACTGATTAATTGCAACAAGCTCACCACCTAATAACTTATTAAGGTGGGCTATCATTTTTTTATCACCTTTCATTTTTATGCTCCTTTGCTTCCAGTCTTTTCAGTGTAGACCTTTTATACAAAGAGGAGAGAAAGGAAATTTAAAATTTGTTATGCAACTTCAGAAATTTGTGGGTAAAGAACTGATTGCTCATTTTCGATAAGTTGACGGGCTTGACGTACGCACTTACCGCAACAACTTCCAACAGGTAAGATTTTGCGTAATTCATTAATAGTGCGAATTTGATATTTATGGACAGTTGAGATAATTTTTTTATCACTCACACCGTTGCAAAGACATACGTACATAATAACAACCTCATTAACTACTCACGCTCAAGATAGTAAATGATAATTATTATGATTTCAATTTCTATTTATTTAACTTAAGTTTTTTTACTTATTTGTGTCATCAGCGATGATGCAGAAAAAATATTAATACTTTACTGAGATTTAAAATATCTAATCTTCAGATATAAAAAAGGGCATCTTACGATGCCCTTCTCTAGGAAATTACGCGAGTAATTAACCTAATACTTTAGCAACAACGCCCGCACCTACTGTACGGCCACCTTCACGGATAGCGAAACGTAAACCGTCGTCCATCGCGATT
>NZ_PENS01000025.1 GCF_003144325.1 Proteus terrae | reverse complement strand
GAACATCTATATCGTAACGGAAAGGTGTTTTTCTTGGTATAACCCTTGAACGCCACCTGCAAAGCAGGTGGTTTTATGTTTAAGACGCTAGCGCGACTTAAACTGGCTAAAGCCATAATTAAAAAAATAGCCGCTTACTATATGCGGCTATTTTAATTTTCTTATTTTATAAATCAGACAGGGCCATAGCTAATAGCGGTTGCGATACCAATTGCTGCCATACCAATCACCGTCCAAATGATCAATATTGGGAAAACAAATTTAACCCAACGAGTCCAAGGCACTTTACCCACTGCCAATACTGCCATTAATACGCCAGATGTTGGTGTAATAATGTTAGTAAATCCATCACCTAACTTAAGGATCAAAACACCAGTTTGGCGAGTGAGATCCAATATATCTAAGATAGGTACCATAATTGGCATCACAATAGAAGCTTGTCCAGTTCCTGATGTTACTAATAAATTGAATAATAAATTAAAGAAATAAAGTAACTGCGCTCCCCAAAAATGAGAGGTTTGCTGTAATGGAACGAGTGTGGCTTGAACAATAGAATCCAGCACACGACCTTCATCTAAAATAACAATCACAGCTCTAGCAATACCGACGACTAATGCACCATAAACTAAGGATTGAGCGCCTTTCATAAAAGTTTTTATGTAGTCATTAGGGCCAATTTTAAACATCGCCGCAACCACAACACTCATCATAATAAAGATGGCAGATAAGTGCTCAATTCCCCATTTATATTCAAATGCACCGTATAAAAACAATCCAATAAATGCAATAAAGACCACAAGACTCAATTTCTGCATTAAAGAGAAAGTACCATCCACGGTTTGATCTTTGTTAGCATCATAATCAGGATCATCTGTTGCTAGTCCATACATATAACTTTTAGCTGGATTATTCGCGATACGTCTTGCATACCAAACAATATAAGCAATAGTGACCACAATCAGAACTGAGAATAATACAATTCTAAAAATCACACCTGAAAATAAAGGCACTTCAGCTAAGGTTTGTGCTGTACCTAAAATAGTAGGATCTAAAACACCGACTGCATTTCCTGCATAATATCCTAGGTAAACAACAGCAACTCCCGTTATGGCATCTAATTTCATCGAACGTGAAAGGGCTATTCCTATTGGAATAAAAGCAATCACCGCATTTGCAGCCAATCCTAATGATGAAAGCATTCCAAATATAAACGCAACGGTAATAATCAGTGCTTGGTAATTACCTTTTGTTTTGACAATTAACGCATTGATCCCTGAATCAATAGCGCGAGTTCTATCATAAATAGCAATTGCACCACCAATCATAAAGATCAGAAAAATAATACTCGCTGACTGCTTTAATCCTACAGGAATAGCATAAAAAACATCCATTAATGAAGCTGGATTTTGGTCAACATAACCAAAACTACCTGGTACAACACGATTTAGCCCATTTACTGTTTCGCGTTCATAAGTTCCTGCTGGGATTAAATAAGTCGCAATAGCTGCTAAGATAACGATGCCAAAAATAATAATAAAAGCATCAGGCATAGCCCACTTTATTTTTTTATTCTTATCCATACATTCACCTTATTGAGACAAGCGCTTTAAAATATTGGCAAATAGCACCGTTCTTTCAGTTAATGAAGGCAAATCAATATATTCCTTATCGCTGTGTTGATATCCCCCAATAGGGCCTAAGCCATCTACACTAGGAGTGCCAACACCCGCGGTAAATGAAGCATCAGAACCACCACCAGTTGAAATATCTTCAATATCAAGACCAAGCAGATGAGCTTGCTCTTTGATCATGTCAATTAATGCACCACTTTCAGGAGTTTTGACCATAGGAGGGCGATTAATACCGCCATTAAGTGTAAGCTTAATTCCTTCTAATACAGGTTTGCTGCATACTTCTCTTACAAGTTTATCAATTTCAACACCTTGCTCATCGGTTGAAATACGAACGTCAATCTCAGCACGTGCATTAGGTGCGACGGTATTAACTGATGTACCACCAGAAATCAATCCTACGTTGACAGAAAGGCCGTCATCATGACGAGAAAGTGCGTGTAATGCTTGGATTTTATAAGAGAGCTCTTGAATAGCGCTAATTCCCGCTTCTGGTGCAATACCAGAGTGAGATGCTTTACCTTCAATTAAAAGCTCATAAGTTCCCACACCTCGACGCGCACTCACAATCGCTCCATTAGCACGAGCAGGCTCCATCACTAAGGCATAGGATTTATTCTTGGCATACTGTTCAATTAGACCACGAGAAGTTTTTGAGCCAATTTCTTCATCACAATTCAGGAAAATTTCAACATTTTTATAAGCACTATTGCCTGATTGTATCAATGCATTGATCGCGTAATAAGTCAGAACGTGACTGGCTTTCATATCAATAACGCCAGGGCCGTAAGCACGAGTACCTTCGATACTAAATGGACGCTCTGCCACTGTTCCTTTAGGGAAAACTGTATCAAGATGAGCAGCAATGAAAATTTGTGGATCTTTAGCTTCTTTATGCACTAAACGGTAGTTATTCCCTAATTTGTCATTTTTAAAAATTTCAACAACAAAACCGAGTTTTTCATAACGTTGGATAAGTAAATTAGCAACAGCATCAACGCCTTCTTTATCATAAGAGCCACTTTCTGTGTTCACTAATTCTTTTAAAAATTCAACCATTTCATTGTATTGTGAATTAATTGTGTTTTGCATTTCTCTTACCTCTTGTAATTATAATTTGCAGTTTTTCTTAGCTTACTTTTGAGCTTTATTTCTCCTGAAAGAACTCGCTTATAAACTGCAATAAAACGCTAAGTAACAATCATTAGCATTAATTTTTAATTTTCATTGGTTGTTAATAAATAAAACAACCTTAAACTTTACATATATTTAATATGATTGCATCTATTTTTTAAAATCATAATAACAATTAATTAAACAACCCATAAATACAATTTAAAGAAATATATTTTTAAATAAGAGATCAGAGGAGATAAGAGAGTTAACCTGAACATTGCTTGACTGTTTTAATAAGAAATTAGAAAAATAAAACCAAATAAAACGTAAAAAAATCTCATTTAAAATCAAATTAATATAGATAAAATAAAATACCGATATAATAAAAGATCAAATAAAACACAGAATGCCTATAAAAATAAAAAACATAATTATCAATATAAACAGTACATTACAATATTTACTGTAACTATTTTTTAAATTATAAAATATAATTTATTTTTATTATTAAATATTTTATTCCTAGAAAAGATAAATAAATGTTCTTATTGAATAAGAGGATTTATTTAGTTATTTTTTCTTTAAGTTAAGCGAACCTCATTAATCATTATTAACGATTATTATTATTGACGTTGTTGCTAATGAGCAGCATTAGCCTTATTTAATAAATTTTATTTATATCTAAAGACCTGGATATATGATAAATATAATAAAAAACCCAGTGTATCTGTTAAGATCTCACTGGGTTCAAGTATAAATAACAATAAATTATTTATAAAAAGCTAATTTTTATTCAACCGTAACCGATTTTGCTAAGTTACGAGGTTGATCTACGTCTGTGCCTTTAATTAAAGCAACATGATAAGACAACAACTGTAATGGTACGGTATAGAAAATAGGTGCGATAAGTTCTTCAACGTGAGGCAGTGAAATTAACTTCATCGTTTCGTTTTCTTCAAAGCCTGCATCTTGATCAGCAAACACATACAGTAAACCACCACGAGCCCGAACTTCTTCGATATTAGATTTTAATTTCTCTAATAATTCATTGTTTGGAGCAATGATGATAACCGGCATATCTGCATCAATTAATGCTAATGGACCATGTTTTAATTCACCAGCAGCATACGCTTCTGCATGAATATAAGAGATCTCTTTTAGCTTTAATGCACCTTCTACTGCAATCGGGTATTGATCACCACGACCTAAGAATAAAGCATGACTTTTTTCTGAGAAGTCTTCAGCTAACGCTTCAATCACTTTATCTTTCGATAACATGCTTTCAATGCGGCTTGGCAATGCATGTAATGCTGTTGAAACTTCCTGTTCTAATGTCGCGACACCTTTAATTCGTCCCATATATGCCACCAGCATTAATAGAACGGTTAACTGTGTTGTAAATGCTTTGGTTGATGCAACACCAATTTCAGCACCCGCTTTAGTCATTAAAACAAATTCAGACTCACGAACTAAAGAAGAGCCAGCAACGTTACAAATTGCTAAAGAAGATAAATAACCTAGCTCTTTAGATAAACGTAAAGCAGCTAATGTATCTGCTGTTTCACCTGATTGAGATAATGTGATCAGTAAGCTATTACGGCGAGTTGCTGGTTTGCGGTAGCGATATTCTGATGCAATTTCAACATCACAAGGAATACCTGCTAAAGATTCAAACCAATAACGAGAAACCATACCTGCGTTATAAGAAGTCCCGCAAGCTACAATTTGAATATGTTCAACTTTAGATAAGATCTCTTCAGCTTTAGGCCCTAACTCACTGAGATCGATAGTTTCTGATTTTAAACGACCTTCAAGGGTGTTTTTAATCGCAAGAGGTTGTTCATAGATCTCTTTTTGCATGTAGTGACGGTAAACACCTTTATCACCCGCATCGTATTGAACATTTGATTCAATCGTATCACGATTAACTTCATTGCCATTCACATCAAAAACATGAACGTGGCGACGAGTAATTTCAACAATATCCCCTTCTTCAAGGTAGATAAAGCGGCGGGTAACAGGTAATAGAGCCAATTGGTCAGAAGCAAGGAAGTTTTCACCTACCCCAAGACCTACCACCAGCGGACTACCAGAACGAGCTGCCACTAATAACTCAGGTGTACGGCTATCCATAATAACGGTACCGTAAGCACCACGTAATTGAGGAATAACGCGTTGTACAACTTCACGTAATGTACCACCTTGACGCTGTTCCCAGTTAACAAGGTGAGCAATTACTTCAGTGTCAGTTTGAGAGGCAAACTGATACCCTTTTTTAATTAATTCTGCTTTCAGTTCTTGGTAGTTTTCGATAATGCCATTATGTACAACCGCAATCGTACCTGATACATGAGGATGCGCATTATCTTCACAAGGTTCACCATGTGTTGCCCAACGTGTATGAGCAATACCTGTACCACCAATCACTTGTGTCTTTTCTGCTTCATCAGCCAACATTTGCACTTTGCCAGCTTCACGCAGACGTGTCATTTTACAGTCATTATCCACAACCGCTAAACCCGCAGAATCATAACCGCGGTATTCTAAACGACGTAAGCCTTCAATTAAGATTTCAGCGATATCGCGTTGTGCAACTGCACCTACTATTCCACACATTGTGTTATTCCTAAAACTGTGCGTTTATTCGCACTTGGATGTCTTATACCTGATTGGCTTATTCCCCAAGCCATTGTAGAAAGCGGGGATATTTTTTTGTTTTTAGAATAATAGCGTACAAGAAAAGGGCGCTAATTAAATATACGCCCTTATCTTAAAATTATTGTTTTTTCTTCACTGGACGTTTCCATCCACTGATATGAGTTTGCTTAACTCGACTGATCACTAATTCGTTTTCATTCACGTTTTTAGTGAGTGTTGTTCCCGCACCAATTGTTGCTCCATTAGCAACAGTCACTGGTGCCACTAATTGGGTATCTGAGCCAATAAAGACATCATCACCAATAACTGTTTTGAATTTATTCGCACCATCGTAGTTACAAGTAATAGTACCTGCACCAATATTAACATTAGCGCCTACTTCAGTATCACCTAAGTAAGTTAGATGGCCGGCTTTAGAGCCAACTCCTAAACTTGCTTTTTTCATCTCAACAAAGTTACCAACATGAGCTTTATCCGCTAATTCACTACCAGGGCGAAGACGTGCAAAAGGCCCAACAGTACACTCTTGTGCTAAGTTTGCATCCTCGATCACCGTATATGGGCTAATAATCGAGTTATCACCAATCACACAGTTTTTCAGGACACAACCTGTACCAATTTCAACGTTATTCCCTAAAGTCACATCACCTTCAATGATAACGTTAGTATCAATCACGACATCTTTACCGTGAGTTAATGTGCCACGTAAATCAAAGCGCGCCGGATCAAGCAACATAACGCCTTCTAATAATAAACGTTCTGCTTGTTCTGTTTGGTAAATACGTTCTAATGCAGCCAGTTGTAAACGGTTATTCACGCCTTCCATTTCACTATGACGACGAGGGTGAGCCGTTTCAATTTTACGGCCTTCTTTATACGCTAATGCGATAATGTCAGTAATGTAATACTCTTTTTGTGCATTGTTATTATTGAGTTTACCTAACCAACGTTTTAAATCACCACCATTCGCTACTAAAATACCCGTATTGATTTCAGTAATTTTGAGTTGTTCTTCAGAAGCATCTTTTTGCTCGATAATGCCAGTCACTTCGCCATTTTCACGAACAATACGGCCATAGCCCGTTGGGTTATCTAAAATAACCGTTAATAAGCCAATACCGCCTTCTGGTTTTACTTCAATTAAACGTTCTAACGTTTCTTTGGTGATAAGTGGAACATCACCATAAAGCATCAGGATATCTTCATCATCAGCAAAGAAAGGCGCAGCTTGTTGCATTGCGTGACCTGTTCCTAGTTGCTCTGCTTGTAGTACCCAATTAACAGGTTGTGAACCTAATTTTTCTTTCATTAGTTCACCACCGTGCCCATAGACAAGGTGTGTTTGTTGAGCACCTAATGACTTGGCAGTATCAATCACATGTTGCACCATGGATTTACCCGCAAGTTTATGAAGAACTTTAGGTAACTGTGAATACATGCGGGTGCCTTTTCCCGCAGCAAGAATAACAACGCTTTTAGCTGAATTAGACATAATTAACCCGATAACTCCCGTAAAGAATGGCAAGTAAACCTGTTTATGCCAAATAATACTACATATTTCGTCACACAAAATATTTCATGACGCAAAAAAGCCAGTTAGCTAAGAACCAACTGGCTTTTTTATTCATAGACTGCCTATTTACATCAACGTCGAGTCAATTCGATTACACGTAGTTTTGCAATCGCTTTGGCTAATTCTGCTGATGCTTGAGCATAATCAACATCACCATGAGAGGATTGAATGTGTTCTTCAGCTTTACGCTTAGATTCCAACGCTTTCGCTTCATCCAAATCACGACCACGGATAGCTGTATCTGCCAGTACAATGACGCCTGTCGGCTGAACTTCGAGAATACCACCTGAAAGGTAGATAACCTCTTCTTCGCCCGATGTTTTTACGACACGTACCATGCCCGGTTTTATGGCAGTTAATAACGGGGTATGCTGCGGATAAATACCGAGCTCACCTTCGCTACCAGTTACCTGAATTCGTTTGACTTCGCCGTCATATAACTGCTTTTCAGCGCTGACAACTTTCAGGTGGAACGATGTATCGGCCATATCAACCTCCCGTCAGCCGTATTAAAGCTTCTTAGCTTTTTCTACTGCTTCTTCGATAGTACCAACCATGTAGAACGCCTGCTCTGGCAGGTGGTCATAATCACCGTTCAGAATACCTTTAAAGCCACGGATAGTGTCTTTCAGGGAAACGAACTTACCTGGTGAACCGGTAAATACTTCAGCAACGAAGAATGGCTGAGATAGGAAGCGCTGGATCTTACGCGCACGCGCAACAACCAGTTTATCTTCTTCTGACAGTTCATCCATACCTAAGATAGCGATGATGTCTTTCAGTTCCTGATAACGTTGCAGGATAGACTGAACACCACGAGCAACATCATAGTGCTCTTGGCCAACTACCAGTGGGTCTAACTGACGACTGGTTGAATCCAGCGGGTCAACCGCAGGGTAGATACCTAATGAAGCAATTTGACGGCTCAGTACAACTGTCGCATCTAAGTGAGCAAACGTTGTTGCTGGTGATGGGTCAGTTAAGTCATCCGCAGGTACATATACAGCCTGTACAGAGGTGATTGAACCTGTTTTGGTTGAAGTGATACGTTCTTGCAGAACACCCATCTCTTCAGCCAATGTTGGCTGGTAACCTACCGCTGATGGCATACGACCTAACAGTGCTGATACTTCAGTACCTGCTAAGGTGTAACGATAGATGTTATCGACGAATAACAGTACGTCACGGCCTTCATCACGGAATTTTTCAGCCATAGTCAGACCAGTCAGTGCTACACGCAGACGGTTTCCTGGTGGCTCATTCATCTGACCATAAACTAACGATACTTTGTCAAGAACGTTAGAATCTGTCATTTCATGATAGAAGTCGTTACCCTCACGAGTACGCTCACCAACACCGGCAAATACAGAATAACCTGAGTGCTCGATCGCAATGTTACGGATCAATTCCATCATGTTAACTGTTTTACCAACACCCGCACCACC
Organism: Proteus terrae; assembly: GCF_003144325.1. Classification (GTDB taxonomy): domain Bacteria; phylum Pseudomonadota; class Gammaproteobacteria; order Enterobacterales; family Enterobacteriaceae; genus Proteus; species Proteus terrae. Next base: position 17,914 of record NZ_PENS01000025.1, on the reverse strand, counting down.
GAACAGACCTACTTTACCACCTTTAGCAAACGGACAGATTAAGTCCATTACTTTGATACCGGTTTCAAGCAGTTCTTGTGAGTTTGATAACTCTTCGTAGGTAGGTGCTTCACGGTGGATAGACCAACGCTCTTCAGTTGCAATATCACCTTTCATATCGATAGGTGTACCCAGAACGTTCATGATACGTCCCAGTGTTGCTTTACCTACTGGTACTTCAATTGGGTGGCCCAAGTTTTCAACTTTTAAGCCACGGCTTAAACCGTCTGATGTACCCATTGCGATACAACGAACGATACCACCGCCTAACTGTTGCTGAACTTCCAGCACCAGTTTTTCTTTACCATTCATAACCTCAAGAGCGTCGTATACTTTAGGGACGCTATCCTGAGGGAACTCGGCGTCCACTACGGCGCCGATTACCTGGACAATCTTTCCAGTAGCCATCTTGAATCCTCTACGTAATTCGTAAACCTAGCTGTTATACCGCGGCTGCACCAGACACAATTTCTGTAAGTTCCTGAGTAATGCTTGCTTGGCGTGCTTTGTTGTACACCAATTGCAGTTCTTTAATCAGGTTACCACCGTTATCTGTAGCGGCTTTCATCGCGACCATTCGGGCGGCCTGCTCACTCGCTAAGTTCTCTACGACGCTCTGGTAAACTTGCGATTCGATATAACGACGCAGTAAAGTATCCAGTAACGCCTTAGGATCAGGTTCGTACAGATAATCCCAAGATTTTTCTTTCAGCTCTTCATCATCACCTGGTGGTAATGGTAAAACCTGAAGAATTTTAGGCTCTTGAGCCATGGTATTGATGAACTTATTTGCCACCACATACAGTTTATCTAAACGACCTTCGTCATAAGCCTGCAACATGATATTGACTGGACCGATAAGGTCTGACAGTTTTGGATCATCACCCATACCAGTTACTTGACCAACAACATTCCCGCCAACAGAGCCAAAGAATGAAGTGGCTTTAGAACCGATTAGTGCTAAATCTACCTGCACACCTTTTTCAGACCACTCCTTCATGTCTGCCAGCAGTTTTTTGAACAAGTTAATGTTCAAACCACCACACAAACCACGGTCGGTCGAAACAACCAGGTACCCGACACGTTTAACTTCACGCTCTTCGAGGTATGGATGTTTGTATTCCAGATTCCCTAACGCAAGGTGACCAATCACACTGCGCATGGTTTCTGCATAAGGACGGCTGGCTGCCATGCGTTCCTGCGTTTTACGCATTTTCGACGCGGCGACCATCTCCATCGCTTTAGTGATCTTCTGTGTGTTTTGCACACTGGCGATCTTCGAACGTATCTCTTTTGCGCCGGCCATTTCTGCTTCTCCTCATGAACCAGACGGCCTAATGTTTAACTATTAGGCCGAATAGTTATTACCAGGACTGAGTCGCTTTGAAGTTTTCTAGCACGCCTTTCAGCTTCGCTTCGATTTCTTCGTTATAAGTACCAGTCTGGTTGATTTCTTTCAATAAATCAGCATGTTCACGAGAGGCATAAGCTAATAAAGCCGCTTCAAATGGCACAACTTTTGAAATTTCAACATCTTCCAGATAACCACGTTCTGCTGCAAACAGTGATAAAGACTGTTGTGCGACAGACATTGGTTCGTACTGTTTCTGTTTCAGCAATTCAGTCACTTTCTGACCGTGGTTCAATTGTTTACGGGTAGCATCGTCCAGATCTGAAGCGAACTGTGAGAATGCTGCCAGCTCACGATACTGCGCAAGTGCAGTACGGATACCACCAGAAAGTTTCTTCATGATCTTAGTCTGAGCTGCACCACCAACACGAGATACGGAGATCCCTGGGTTAACAGCTGGACGGATACCTGCGTTAAACAGGTTAGATTCTAAGAAGATCTGACCATCGGTAATAGAGATTACGTTCGTAGGAACGAATGCAGAAACGTCCCCTGCTTGCGTTTCGATAATTGGTAACGCAGTCAGAGAGCCGGTTTTGCCTTTAACTTCACCATTAGTGAAAGCTTCTACATACTCAGCATTAACGCGAGCAGCACGCTCCAGTAAACGGGAGTGCAGATAGAAAACGTCACCAGGGTATGCTTCACGTCCAGGTGGACGACGAAGTAACAGTGAAATTTGACGGTATGCGACAGCCTGTTTAGACAGGTCATCATAAATAATCAGGGCATCTTCACCACGGTCACGGAAGTATTCACCCATTGCGCAACCTGAATAAGGAGCTAGGTATTGCAGCGCTGCAGATTCTGATGCAGAAGCAACAACAACAATGGTGTTTTCTAACGCGCCATGTTCTTCTAATTTACGAACAACGTTCGAAATAGTAGAGGCTTTCTGACCGATAGCGACATAGATACATTTAATGCCAGAGTCACGTTGGTTGATGATCGCATCGACAGCCAGAGCAGTTTTACCTGTTTGACGGTCACCGATGATCAATTCACGCTGACCACGACCGATTGGGATCATGGCATCGACGGATTTGTAACCTGTTTGTACAGGCTGATCAACTGATTGACGGTCGATAACACCAGGAGCAATCATCTCAACAGGTGAGAATCCATCATGCTCTACTGCACCTTTACCATCAATCGGCTCACCCAGTGTGTTTACCACACGGCCAAGCAGACCACGCCCTACAGGTACTTCCAGAATACGACCTGTACATTTAACTTTCATGCCTTCTGCTAAGTCAGCATAAGGACCCATCACAACCGCACCAACAGAGTCGCGCTCTAAGTTCAGTGCGATAGCGAAACGGTTACCCGGCAGTGCGATCATCTCACCCTGCATAACTTCGGCTAAACCGTGGATACGAATGATACCGTCACTAACGGATACAATCGTACCTTCATTGTGAGCTTCACTCACTACATTGAACTGAGCAATGCGCTGCTTGATCAGTTCGCTGATTTCAGTGGAATTCAGTTGCATATGCTCCAGTCCCCTTAAGACTGCAAGACGTCCGTTAATCGCTCTAAACGGCCACGAATACTGCCATCGATGACGAGGTCACCGGCGCGTATAATCATGCCTGCGATAACAGACTTATCAATTTTGCAATTCAGCTTCACTTTGCGTGATAGACGTTTTTCCATCGCTGCAGAAATGTTAGCTAGCTGCTGTTTAGTTAGCTCAATGGCAGAAGTTACTTCAACGTCAACCGTTGACTCTAGTACTGCGCGCAATTGAATAAATTGGCTCAATACTTCAGGCAACGTTGATAAACGGCCATTATCAGCCATAACACGAATTAAATTCTGAGCATGACCATCTAATTGTTCGCCACAAAGGTCAACAAAGATGTCAGCCAGTTTTTCTGATGCTAAAGAACCAGAAAGTAATTCGGTTACCTGCTCATTGCGTGCTACTTCAGCGGTGAACGCCAGCATAACCTGCCATTTATCGACAGCCTGGTTTTCCACAGCAAAGTCAAAAGCTGCTTTGGCGTAGGGGCGAGCTACCGTTGCTATTTCAGACATGCCCCTCCCTCCTTACAGTTCAGCGACCAGTTTATCAACGATGTCGCTATTAGCAGCTTCATCCACGGAACGTTCAATAATTTTCTCGGCACCTGCGATAGCCAGCATTGCGACTTGTTTACGAAGTTCTTCACGAGCACGTTTACGCTCTGCATCCAATTCGGATTGAGCTTGTGCAACGATCTTACTACGTTCTTGCTCTGCTTCTGCTTTAGCATCTTCAATCATTTGAGTGCGTTGTTTATTCGCGGATTCAATGATTGCTTGAGCTTCTGCTTTTGCTTTCGCTAGCTGATCGCCTGCATCGGCTTTCGCTAAATCTAAGTCCTTTTTAGCACGTTCTGCAGATGATAAACCGTCAGCAATTTCTTTTTGACGTTTTTCAATGGCCGCCATAATTGGTGGCCATACGAATTTCATACAGAACAAAACAAACAGGACAAATGCGACGGCCTGGCCGAGGATTGTTGCATTTAAATTCACAGCACAATACCTCTTTCTTGGTTATTAACTAACTTGATGCTTTTACTGCTCATTGCCATCATTAGGCAACAGCAAACATCACGTAAAGGCCCAGACCCACAGCAATCATTGGGATGGCGTCAACCAGACCCATAACGATAAAGAACTGTGTACGCAGAAGAGGGATCAGATCAGGCTGGCGAGCAGCACCTTCTAAAAATTTGCCTCCGAGGATTCCGATACCGATTGCAGCACCGATTGCAGCTAAACCCATCATAATAGCGGCAGCCATGTACAGCAGATCCATACTCAGGTTTTCCATGACAGTCTCCAGTTTGTTTCAGTTATTTCTTCAAAGAGTTAATAATTAATGTTCTTCAGATGCCATCGACAGATAGACAATCGTTAGAACCATGAAAATAAATGCTTGTAACGTAATAATCAGTATGTGGAATATTGCCCAAGGAAGGCTTAATAACCACTGTGACCACCACGGTAACAGACCAGCAATAAGAATAAAGATCAGTTCACCTGCATACATGTTACCAAACAGTCGAAGACCGAGGGAAACAGGTTTTGATAGCAGGCTTACCCCTTCCAAGATTAAGTTGATAGGAATAAAAATTGGGTGATTAAAAGGCTGTAAAGTCAGCTCTTTTGTAAACCCTTTTATGCCTTTCATCTTAATGCTATAGAAAAGGATCAGGATAAATACACCAATTGCCATCGATAGAGTAATACTCACGTCCGCAGTCGGAACGATGCGTAACGCTGGTAACCCTAAGATGTGTTCACCGATATAAGGGATGAAGTCGATTGGTAATAAATCCAGGGCATTCATTAACAGCACCCAAACGAACACAGTCAATGCCAAAGGTGCAATGACCTTGCTCTTTCCGTGATACATATCACGGACGCTGCTATCAACGAAACCGATGATCATTTCTACTGCAGTCTGGAATTTTCCCGGTACGCCACTGGTTGCTCTTACTGCTACTTTTCTAAACAGCCATAGGAATAATGCTCCCATCAATACTGAAAAGAAAAGTGAGTCAATATTTAACACCCAGAATGATGGCGCATTTTCAGCATGGGGATTGACCAACTCGAAAGTACGCAGGTCCAACTGAAGGTTATTCAGGTGGTGACCTATGTAGTCTCTAGTGGTTAATGCTTCTCCTGATGCAGACATGATGCCAATTACCCTTTTGTTGTTAAAAACGCTAACCGTTAATGACGGCTGGTGCAACGACCTGCATAACAAGCACCGCTAAGTAGGTCATGACCAGTGGTGCAAATGCCGCTTTAAACACTCCTAAAGCAACAATCAGCAAGGCTATTGATAATATAACCTTCAACCCTTCACTGAAAGCAAAAAGCCAGTTTATGCGAACTGGAGCTTCTTCTTCGTTGACTTTTTGTAAGCGCATTAACAAAAGAAAAGCAATATTGGGTAACCAACATGCCAATCCGCCTAAAAAAGCCGAAAAACTCCAGTCAGTACTCTTTAAGTAGAAACTCGCACTGAGAATAACAAAAGTCATAAACTGCAAAAATAACAGTTTCAGTGCAACTTTCCCGTTGTAGAGGGAGACAGACATGACGTTTGTATTCTCCAGACTAGCTATCGTAAAAGGTATTACTGAATGATGTATCAAACTGTCTTTGCTATAAAGTGTCAAGTGACAAAAACGAGCAAATTATACGGGGCGTGGCAATGAATTCAATCAATAAGTAGCGAAAAAGTGAAGATTAATTTAAATTTCTTACCAAGGTTCCATTTATGAAAAATGATTAAGGACAAAAAGAGTAAAAATAATAGTACTGAATAAAATAAATAGCGTGATATATGTCACATATATAAAAGTATAAATAAAGCTTATTTCATAAAATATATAACAGAGTTAACAAATAAACTCCCTTTTATGAACAATTTAGTGGCAATTGAAAAATAATTAGCCAATTTTCAATTAAATAAATTCAATATTTTTATAATGCACAGAATTATTAATTTATTTTGGAAATAAAAAGAGAAAAACTAAGGTTACAAAGAGAATTGAAGTAAAAGATAACAAATTGTTAAATTATTGTTTTATTAAGGTGATTTTTAATGTTCCTCATAAATCCCCATAAAACAAATGGCGATAACATTGTAAATATTATCGCCAGAGCACAAAAAATGAAAAAAGGATCAGTGAAGCTCAATATTTTTGATTAAATAATCACCAAATGTCTTTGTTCATTCAATTCAGGTATCGATAAGCTAATCACTTTCTCAGGCATTTTTAATCCATTTTCAGTAAGTTCATCTAACTCTTCTTGATGAATTTGTCCTTTCAATGCATAAAAACGACCATGTTCTTCAGTCACTAAATGAGAGCACCAAGAGAGCATATCGTTCATAGAGGCAAATGCTCGACTGATAACACCATCAAAAGGTTTCTCTGTTTGGTATTCTTCAACACGGTATTGAACTGGCTCAATATTATTAAGTCCTAGTTCGTGCTGAACTTGCTTCATAAAGCGAACGCGTTTACCTAAGCTATCCAATAACACAAAGTGGTGATCGGGACGCATTATCGCCAATGGAATACCTGGCAATCCAGGTCCAGTTCCCACATCAATAAATCTTTCACCTTCAAGATATTGGCTCACAACAATGCTATCCAAGATATGACGGATAAGCATTTGCTGTGGATCTCTTACAGATGTGAGATTGTAGGCTTTATTCCATTTATCAAGCATCGCAACATAACCCGTAAGTTTTTCAGCTTGAATATCGGTAAGCTCAATGTTGGCTTGCTTAGCCAGCTTTTTTAGCCGATTAAGTAAGTCACTCATGATGCGCTCCTGCGTAATAGACCCTGTTTTTTTAACCAAACTAATAAAATGGAAATAGCAGCAGGTGTAACTCCTGAGATCCGCGATGCTTGTCCGATCGATGTTGGTTTGTGATCGTTAAGTTTTGCAATAACTTCGTTAGATAATCCGCTAACTTGTTTATAGTCCAGATCAATCGGTAACGCAGCATTTTCGTTGCGTAGTTGCTTTTCGATCTCTTCTTGCTGGCGACTAATGTAGCCTTCGTACTTAACTTGGATCTCAACTTGTTCAGCTGCTTGCGGTTTTGAATCATCAATACCCGGTGCAAAACGAGTAATATTCTTCAGTATGTCGTAAGTCATTTCAGGGCGACGTAATAAATCTTCACCATTAGCTTCTTTGGATAATGGTGTATTTAGTAATTCATTGATTTCTGAAAGATTATCAGCTTGTGGATGAACCCAAATATTTCTTAAACGTTGACGTTCTTTTTCAACAAGCTCAACTTTTTCACTAAATTGTGCCCAACGGTTGTCATCAACCATGCCTAATTCACGACCAATTTCGGTTAGACGTAAATCAGCATTATCTTCACGTAACATCAAGCGATATTCAGCACGTGAAGTAAACATGCGGTATGGCTCTTTTGTACCAAGAGTACATAGATCATCAACTAATACACCTATGTATGCTTGATCACGACGAGGGAACCAACCTTCTTGATCGAAGGCATAACGTGCCGCGTTAAGCCCTGCAAGCATGCCTTGAGCAGCGGCTTCTTCATAACCCGTTGTACCGTTAATTTGGCCAGCAAAGAATAACCCGTTAATAAACTTGCTTTCTAGGGTTTGTTTTAGATCTCTAGGATCGAAGAAGTCATATTCAATAGCATAACCAGGTCTAATGATCTTCGCATTTTCCATACCTTTCATGGAATTTACGATTTGCATTTGAACATCAAAAGGTAAGCTTGTTGAAATACCATTTGGGTAAATTTCGTTACTTGTTAAACCTTCAGGCTCTAAAAAGATCTGATGTGAATTACGATCAGCAAATCTCATCACTTTATCTTCAATAGATGGGCAATAACGAGGCCCTATTCCTTCGATGACGCCAGCGTACATTGGGCTACGATCGAGGTTATTACGAATAACTTCGTGCGTTTTTTCGTTTGTGTATGTGATATGGCAAGGCATTTGTTCAGGATGCTGATCCACATTTCCTAAAAACGAGAAAACAGGCATTGGAGTATCACCCAACTGAACAGCTAATTGGCTAAAATCGATAGTTCTAGCATCAATACGGGGTGGTGTACCTGTTTTTAAACGACCTACACGTAGTGGTAATTCGCGTAGTCTGTGTGATAACGAAACTGAAGGTGGATCACCTGCTCGACCACCACTGTAATTTTCTAAACCAATATGGATTTTACCATCTAGGAAAGTACCAACGGTTAGAACAACAGATTTAGCACGGAATTTTAAGCCCATGCGAGTGACAGCACCTGTCACTTGGTCGTTTTCAACAATGAGATCTTCAACAGGTTGTTGGAAGATCATTAAATTAGGTTGATTTTCAAGAGTAGTACGAACAGCTTGGCGGTAAAGAACACGGTCAGCTTGCGCTCTTGTTGCTCTTACAGCTGGGCCCTTACTTGCGTTAAGGGTTCTGAATTGGATCCCTGCATGGTCAATAGCGGTTGCCATTAATCCACCCATGGCATCGATCTCTTTTACCAGATGCCCTTTACCAATCCCACCAATAGCTGGGTTACAAGACATTTGGCCCAAAGTATCAATATTGTGGGTCAGTAATAGGGTTTGACGCCCCATACGAGCTGCGGCCATAGCGGCTTCTGTACCGGCGTGACCACCACCGATGACAATGACGTCAAAGTGTTCTGGATAAAACATGTGTGAACCTTAAATGTTACGAATGCTGAATGTGTTGCATTGGGAAAACGAATTCTACTCAACTTTTTGACAGATACAAGCGAGCAGATCCGCAGGTAATTATTTAAAGATCTTTTTATTTAAAGATCTCTTTATTAGATCTTTTATTAAGGAAGCGATCCTCTGTGGATAAGTGGATTTTCTATTTAAAGATCATAAAAGTGTAAAGGATCATATACTGTGAATGATCCGTGATCTATCTGCTGATAAGCTGGGATCAAAATGACGACTTATGCACAGGTCATTTATTGATATAGCCTTATACAATGGATAACTACGGGTTAACCCCTGCTTTTAAGCAGAGTTATCCACATTCGTTTGCTGTTTTTTTGTGCAATTTAAAGTAAATTTTTCCAAGAAGCTATCCATTCTTCTGCTGGATCTTCCGGAATGTCGTACTTTTGAATATCAATTTCGAGACGATCGCCAAGGCGAGTTGCCCCTTTTTCCACCAATTTTTGATCCAATGTTCTGATCGCACCGCAGAAAGTATCATATTCACTACTTCCTATGCCGATCGCACCAAAGGTGATATTACTAAGATCAACGGAATCAGCAGATATCTCATTAGCAAAAGGCAGTAGGTTGTCAGGAATATCACCCGCACCATGCGTTGATGTGACCACCAGCCAGATCCCTTCATTTGGAAGATCATTAAGAGAAGGCCCATGGTGCAGATCTGTCTCAAATCCTTCATCAGATAAGATCTCTGCAAGGTGTTCTGCGACATATTCAGCACTACCCATGGTACTGCCACTAATAAGAGTGACTTTTTTCATTAATGATCTCCTTGTGTTCAAGACGCGCTATTGTACGCTGTGAATCACTTGGGATCTACCTGTGGATAATGTGGTTATAAAAAAAAATAAGAATTTACCCTTATGGCTTGATCGTCCTTATTATCGGGTTTTGCAGTGAGATCAGGGTTTCTGTTGATTGAATTTCATCGATTGTCTGAATTTTGTTGATAAGTACGTCTTGTAAGGCTTCTATACTTTTACACATAACCTTAGTAAAAATACTGTATTGCCCTGTTGTGTAGTACACCTCTACAACTTCATCTAACTTGTCTAGTTTATCTAATGCTGTGTGATAGTCTTTTGCACTCTTAAGAATAATTCCAATAAAGCAGCAGACATCAAAACCGAGTTGCTTTTCACTAATATCAACTCGAGTTCCTGTAATAATTCCCGCTTGCTTCATTTTCTCAACTCGAACATGAATTGTGCCTGGGCTAACTTCGAATTTTTTGGCTAATTCAGCGTAAGGTGTTCTCGCATTCGCCATTAATGCGTGAAGTATGTCACGATCGAGATTATCGATCTGATAAATATTGTCCATAAATCCCCTCTGTTTTTAACGATAATACATTTTTATAGCGTTATTTTTAACGATTTAAAACAAGCAAGGCTATTTTTAATGAAGTATATTGAATTTAGTACCCATTTTGTTGCTTAATCTATATCAGCAAAACACGACATCACCACTAGGGATACAAAAATGGAAAAATCATTCATTCAGACTCAACAGCAAATTAGCTTTGTTAAATCTTATTTTTCACGACTGCTGGAAAAAGAATTAGGACTGATTGAAGTTCAAGGACCGATCTTAAGTCGCCTTGGTGATGGAACTCAAGATAACTTATCAGGCCATGAGAAGGCAGTACAAGTTAAAGTCAAATCTTTACCAGATTCTACTTTTGAGGTTGTCCATTCATTAGCTAAATGGAAACGTAAAACATTAGGTCGTTTTGGATTTAGTTCTGGGCAAGGTCTTTATACTCATATGAAAGCTTTGCGACCAGACGAAGATCGCTTAACTCAAATCCACTCAGTTTATGTTGATCAGTGGGATTGGGAAAAAGTGATGGAAGATAAAGAGCGTACAGTTCCTTATCTTAAACAGACAGTGGGTAAAATTTATCAGGCAATAAAAGAAACTGAAAAAGCCGTCAGCGAAGAATTTGGTCTGGTACCGTTCCTGCCAGATCAAATTCAATTTATCCACACTGAAGAGTTATTGCGTCGTTATCCTGACCTTGATGCTAAAGGTCGTGAAAAAGCAATTGCCAAAGAATGTGGCGCCGTTTTCTTAATTGGTATTGGCGGTAAGCTTTCTAGTGGTGAAGCTCATGACGTGAGAGCTCCTGATTATGATGACTGGACGACACCAAACGAAGATGGATTTGAAGGTTTAAACGGTGACATTCTTGTCTGGAACCCTGTTCTACAAGATGCGTTTGAATTGTCATCAATGGGTATCCGTGTCGATCCTGAAACATTAATGCGTCAGTTAACATTAACAGATGATACTAAGCGTCTTGAGCTGGATTGGCACAAAGCATTAATGCATGGTGATATGCCTCAAACTATCGGTGGTGGTATCGGCCAATCTCGTTTAGTGATGTTACTGCTACAAAAAGAGCACATTGGGCAAGTACAATGCGGCGTGTGGGAAAAAGACACCCGTTTAGCTTTTGCCGATATGCTGTAATTATTGGCGCCAGCGTCGAAGTAAACGACTTTTTAATCCAGTATCAAAACGCCATATATGGTCAAAGATTTTCATGATGCTGGGTTTACCGTAATTGGATAGGGTAACCGCATGGAAGCGATTGTGCTGTTGCTGTTGGCTTTTTTTGATTTTGTTGATTAGGTTTTCGGGTAACCTTTGGGCGACAAAGTCAGAAATAACAACAGCATCAGCATCTTTCCATGCTGGGCTATTGAGTTTTTCTGCGACATTATCTAGACAAGCACTTAAATCTGTCCCCCCTCTAAATGACTGATTCAAAAACTTGATAAGCTCTTGCAGGCCATTAGACGATGACAATTGGTAATGTACAGTTTCAGTGGAAAATAACATCACATGGCATGAACGATTATCAGCTAGCGCTATTTTCATCAATGCTAATCCAAAAGCTTTAGCACACTGTTCGTTAAATCCCCCCATTGAACCTGATGTATCAATACATACAATAAAAGGCCCTCTCGGTCTTTCTTCATCATGATGATGAGTTACTGGACGCAATACAGTACGCTCTTGCCAATTATCCCCTTGTAACCGATAAGTATTGAGCTGCTTTTCCACCAGCTTTCGATAAAATTCATATTCTATTTCATTAATACCTAACAAGGCGAGTTCGGCAGGAAGTAAGCGCAAGATATCATCACTGAGCCCTATTCCATTGACTTGCTCTGGTGTTGTATCGGGTGCTTTCTCAACAATAGTCACTGGTTCAAAAATCACACTCTCTTCAGGAAGTGATTTGGCTGTTTTGCTACGGCCAAGCAAACTTGCGAGTTTATGTAATTCAGGTTGTTGATCGAGAAAGTCGCTATAACGTTGAATAATTTTCTCATCGAAAGGTGTTTTTGTTAAAACGCCTTTGCTCATATCCCATAAACGTCCTGCTGCACGCTCATTTTCTGAGAATGTATTACTTAAGCTTCCACTTAACGCTAAACGTTCTTGTAGTTCTGCAAGGAGTTGCTCTTGTTCTTGGTCAAATAGCGCTTTGTGTAATGCTGTGACTTGGAAAATTAAACTTATCCGCCAGTGTTGAATAAACAAAGCTTGTTGGGCTGGTGAAAAAGGCTTATTGGTTTTAATTAGTTGTGATGCTTCTTCAATAAAAGAAGAGTCTAGTTTGTTTAATTCAGCCAGTATTTGCTCTACTTGCTGATTAAATATGGCGTTACCTAATGACTGAGTTTGTTGATAAAGGGCAAACTCATCAGCAATCATGGTAGGTACTAAGGTTTCTTTTACTCTTTGCTGTAAGCTTTTTTTCCATTGGTGGATATCTTTAAGTAAGGCTTTTTTGAGCTTTGGGTGTTTTTCAAAAAATACCGCTAATTGAGGTGATGCAAGTATAGCAATAATGACTTCCTCAATAAGCTGCCCTTCATTTATGGCTAAAAGCATATCTAATGTTGAAAGTGTCAGCATAATATCATTACTTTATTTGGCTTTTTAATTGCGATAATTTTTCATTAAGCTGAACAAAGCTTTGTTCGATGGAAATAAGGCTATCATTATCAATAAATAAATTTGGTTGATGATGATTAAATTTTTCCTGCTCACCATAAATTTCTTGAGTCAGATCTTTTAATTTATCTAGCCACTCTTTGTTATTTTCAATAGGAGCGGCAGGCGCAGTCTCTTTTTGTTGATAAAGAGATGTTGTTCGACGACTAACATCTAAAATTTCTAATACACCATCTTGACGTATTTGCGCATTAATTGATTGTGGGAAACCAATGCCATTTAAACGCGCTAATAATTCATTCCCTTTAGCTAAAAAGTTTTCTAATGCTTTTTGCTCGATAGTAATAAAGTTAACTTGAATACTATGGATATGTAGAGGGATATGTAAAAACAACGTGAATTTATCAGCCTGCATTTTTTCTGATAGGCTAAAATGTGCATTTCGTCCAAACATTCCACTTTGTTTTTCAAAACGAAAGGCCTGTTGCTCTTGTTTACTTCTTGTTGATTGCATCCACTCAGCCCATAAACTTTCTGTTTTTCTAATCAACTCTAGCTGGTGGTAGGCTTGTTCTGTTAAAAGGCTTTGTAATAACTTATCTAATAATGCAAATGATGCTTGGTCATGCCACAGGCAATCTTTTAATAAAATAAGATCTAATGGTGAAATAGCACAACGGCCATTAAAAAAAGCACTGGCTTGTAAAAGGCGTACCGCTTTTTTCCAACGTCTATCTGAAACATAAGGTGCTGCATCACTTTTATCTAAAGACTCACGAAGTTGATAAATTAAATCAAATAAGTGGTCATCTAAAGTGACCTTTTCTAATTCTGATTGCCAACGTGAGAACTCTTCTGCGGTAATTTGGATATGTTCTGGAATATGAAAAGAGCTTACATCTTTATTAATGAGTAGTGCACGAAAGTTTTTCTTATCCTGAACTTTGGTTAGCCAAATGCGGATAAGCATTCGGTCATATAGTGCTTCAAGACTACTGTCTGAATCAGGTAGCTCATTAGAGGCTGAGACTAATAAACGCATTGGAATAGCAACTTCAGCTTCTCCATTTCTAAATTTACGCTCATTAATCGCCGTTAATAATGTATTAAGAATAGCGGGCCCTGCTTTCCATATTTCATCAAGAAAGACAACCTCAGCATCAGGTAGATATCCCTCGACCAAACGCTGATATTTACCTTCATCTTTTAAAGCTTGAATAGATAAAGGGCCAAAAATTTCTTCAGGGGTTGAAAAACGCGTCATTAGGTATTCAAAAGCTTTAGCCTCTTTAAAGGCTTCTTTCATTCTTCTGGCTATTAAACTTTTAGCAATACCCGGAGGGCCAAGTAAGAAAACACTCTCACCACTCAGTGCTGCAAGTAGACAAAGACGGATAGCTGACTGTCGCTCATAAAGCCCAGTTTCAAGATATTGGCTAAGTTGTGATATCCGCTCTGCAAGTTGCATAAACACTCCTAATAATGGGTACTTATTTTCGTCATCACCCTGAAAATATCAGAAAAGGATCGCTGACATATAGTCAAACATTCTATTAGCACACAAATTGTTTATAACAAAAATCGATTCAGCTTCCTACTGCTTATTTTTGGTTCTTTTTTGTTTTACTAGCGAAACGTTTCGATGGTGATCACGTTTTTTCATTAATGTTGCTGAGATGATCGGTTTAAAATATTGAATGTCATTTATGTGATACATCTAGAATTTATTACTGAGAGTAAGGAAAAATCATGGAAGCGAAGAAACTTGTGATTTTAGGTAGTGTTAATGCTGATCATATTCTTAATGTTGCCCATTTTCCGCTTCCTGGTGAAACTATTTCAGGTAACCAATTTCAAATGGTATTTGGCGGTAAAGGTGCTAATCAGGCGGTCGCCGCTGGGCGTTGTGGTGCGAATATTTCATTTCTTGCTTGTTTAGGAAACGATGATATTGGTAAAAAAGCCAAAGCTCAATTAATGACGGATAACATTGATACCAAGAGCATTGAGTTAATTGATGACGTAGCAACAGGTGTCGCGCTGATTTTTGTTAATCAGCAGGGTGAAAATGTCATCGGTATTCATGCTGGTGCTAATGGACGATTAGATACAAGTTATGTTCAGCTCCATGGGAATATAATAAAAGAAGCTGATGCTCTATTAATGCAATTAGAATCACCACTTGATTCTGTTTTGAAAGCCGCGGAAATCGCTAAACAAGAAAATGTGCAAGTAATATTAAATCCAGCACCAGCTCAGGCATTACCTGATGAGCTGTTATCACTTGTCGATATTATTACTCCAAACGAAACAGAGACTGAATATCTGACTGGAATTAAAGTTATCGATGATGAAAGTGCTCAACAAGCAGCGGATGTTTTACATAATAAAGGTATTAAAACGGTTCTTATTACATTAGGAAGCCGTGGAGTTTGGGTGAGTGAGCAAAATAATAAAGGTTGTATCGTTCCTGCATTTAAAGTGAAAGCAGTAGATACCATCGCAGCAGGTGATACATTTAATGGCGCGTTAATCACTGCTTTATTAGAAGGGCAATCTATGATGTCAGCGATTAAGTTTGCTCATGCCGCGGCTGCTATTGCTGTCACTCGAGCAGGAGCTCAACCATCAGTACCTTGGCGTCATGAAGTGGATACTTTTTTAGCTTCATCCTTATAGGGTGTTTCTTCTATATATAAAGAAAAAGAGAGCATAGGCTCTCTTTTTTAGTTTAAATAAAGCTATCAGGCCTTTTTCTTTTTATTAGTTAAATTATCGCCATCATGTTTATCAAGGAGTAAGAATACAAAGGAAGACAGCAATGTAATGATACCAACAGTAATAAAAGTATAATGGAAGTTATCAACCGTAGTGCCCACATTCTCTGTATCAAAATATCCTAAAATAGATGCACTCACTGCAATACCAAAACTAATTGCCAATTGTTGGGTGACAGCCAAAACACTATTTCCTGAACTTGCATTATTGTCTGTTAAATCAGCCAATGAAATTGTATTCATTGATGTAAATTGTATAGACATGACCACCCCTAATAAAAAGAGTGGAATGACAAGATAGTAAATAGACATATCCGGTGATTGAAGTGAGAACTGAGCTATCATCAAACCAATAATAATTGTGATAGCAAAGAGTGTTCGGCGATAGCTAAATTTTACTAAGATCTTTGTGACAAATGATTTTGCTAAAATAGAACCTAAAGCCATTGGTGCCATCATCATACCGGAAATTATTGCAGGGTAACCAAAACCCACTTGCAACATAAGTGGCATTAAGAAAGGAATACACCCAGTTCCTAATCTTGTTGCAATATTTCCTGCAATACCGACAGAGAATGTGCGTGTTTTAAATATATTGAGAGGGATTAGTGGTTGCTGGTGGCGTCTTGCATGATTGACGTATAACCCAAGTAAAGAAAATCCACCTAAAATAATGGCAATAGGAATATAGCGAGAGATATTTTTATCACCAAAAAGATCAAGACTGACAGAAAGCATGACTAAGCCAAAACCAAAGAAAATAAAGCCAAGTAAATCAAACTTTCGTTTTGGCATAGTGAAATTAGGCATATGCTTGATGGCATAGAAAATACCTAATAGGCCAATAGGAATATTTATAATAAATATCCAATGCCAAGAGGCATAAGTAACCAATATCCCTCCTAAAAGAGGTCCAGCTATGGGGCCTACTAATCCTGGCATTGTGACAAAGTTGAGAATGGGCAGTAATTCGCTGCGTGGATAAGCTCTTAATAAAGCAAGGCGTGCAACCGGCATCATCATTGCGCCACCTATACCTTGTATAATTCGTGAAATAACAAGAAAAGTGAGGTTAGGAGAAAGTGCACATAATAAAGAGCCACCAGAAAATAAAGAAACCGCAATAATAAAAATTTTACGCGTTCCAAATCTATCGGCTAACCATCCACTGACAGGGATTAATAATGCAACAGTTAAGGTATAGCTGATAACAGCCGATTGCATCGCGAGAGGAGAATGATTAAGACTTTTTGCTATGTCTGGTAATGCCGTATTAAGAATGGTTGCATCGAGAGCCTGCATAAAAAAAGCCATTGCAGCAATCCAAGGCAACCCAGACATATTTTTGGCGGATTTCAACATGAAGCATATACCGTCTTTGTTCTATATTTTGATTATCGCTTCATTATAAACAGAAAACCTACAAAATTTGTATTAAAACTATTCAATCACTGGTTAATAATACTAAACAGAGATCACGCGCCTTATTTCCATCTTTATCAATAATTGCCTGAACAATTTGGTTATGTGTTTCCGGTTGAACTGTTTCATTACCCACAATAAGATCAAAATACTTTTTATAAGCAGAAAGAAATAATGAGCCAAAAGAGGCAAAGAACGGATTGCCACTTGCTTGATAAATGAGATAGTGAAATTGAGTATCGATATCTAGCCAATGTTGTCTGTCAAAATTCTCATCAAGTAACTGCATTTCTCTGCCAAATAAAACAAGAGACTGTTTTTGGCTTTCAGTTGCATTAAATGCGGCTAAATAACAGGCTTGAGGTTCTATTGCTAAACGAACGTGATGGAAATAATGGCTGACTTTATTAAATTCGCCACTGTCTATCCACCAATTAAGAAGATCATTATCTAATAGATTCCAATTTTGCATTGGAGTGACACGAGTACCTATTCTTGGACGAGGTAAAAGCATTCCTTTAGCAGCAAGCATTTTTATTGCTTCTCTAATAACAGTCCTGCTGACAGAGAGCAATTCTGCTAATTCTATTTCTCCTGGTAACAAAGATTCAGGTTCATAGTGACCAGAAAGAATTTGTTTACCTAATTTTTCAGCAACTATATAAGAAAGATTTTTTTGAGAAGCTGAACGTTGTTCGCTAAATTGCATAATAAAGGTTACCTATACCATAATTTGTCTTCTATCTTACGTGAGTCAGCTAGAGAAAGCTGTTCGGATTTCACGCTATCAGCATAAAATTAGAGCGTTTTTCTTTATTTTGTTGAAAAAAAAAGCGAACAGAAAAAAAGTTGAAATAAATACTTGCGCTAATCCGAGAACTCCCTATAATGCGCATCCACTGACCGACGATGAGCTGACAACAGCCACGAAGGACAGCGAAGAGAAAAGAAAAAAGTTTGAAAAAACTCTTGACTCTTCAGAGGAATAACGTAAT
>NZ_PENS01000024.1 GCF_003144325.1 Proteus terrae | reverse complement strand
AATCGCGATGGACGACGGTTTACGTTTCGCTATCCGTGAAGGTGGCCGTACAGTAGGTGCGGGCGTTGTTGCTAAAGTATTAGGTTAATTACTCGCGTAATTTCCTAGAGAAGGGCATCAATTGATGCCCTTTTTATGCGTTGTTTGAAAAAGAACCTATCTCATCACTAGTTTGTTGTAAATTATTGGTGAGATAGGCTCTGATACAACGAATCGAGTCCAGTATCTTGCAGATACGAATGTCATAGAGATATGACACTGTGTCAGATGCAATCATAGTTGATTTTATGGTTAGTCTGATTTGTTTTGCTCTTGCGAGGCAAGCTGGCTATTTATTTACATCATATGACAGGTTAATTTATGAGTGCGAATAGCGGAGCTCAAGATAGCAAACGCGGTGGTGATATCGCTAAGTGGATCATTACCGTTTTATTGCTGGCAGTAGCGGTGGGTGGCAACTATCTTTACCGTGAATTTAACCTAGCGTTACGAGCTTTAGCTGTTGTTGCTTTGTTCGTAGCAGCGGGTGGGTTCGCGTTGTGGACAACACAAGGTAAAGCAACATTAGCATTTGCTCGCGAAGCGCGCATTGAAATGCGTAAAGTAGTATGGCCAACACGTCAAGAAACATTGCAGACAACCCTGATTGTTGCTGCGGTGACGGCTATTGTGTCATTAGTTCTTTGGGGACTGGATGGCATTCTGGTTCGTTTTGTTTCCTTTATTACTGGCCTGTGAGGTGTTCATGACTGATTCTCCAAAAAAACGCTGGTATGTCATTCAGGCTTTTTCAGGCTTTGAAGGCCGTGTAGCACAGTCTCTGCGTGAACATATCAAATTAAACGAAATGGAAGACTCATTCGGCGAAGTTATGGTTCCAACCGAAGAAGTGGTTGAGATCCGTAGCGGTCAGCGTCGCAAAAGTGAGCGTAAATTTTTCCCAGGCTATGTTCTTGTCCAAATGGTCATGAACGATGCAACTTGGCACTTAGTACGTAATGTACCTCGTGTTATGGGATTCATTGGCGGAACGTCTGACAGACCTGCACCAATTAGCGATAAAGAAGTTGATGCGATTATGAATCGCCTACAACAAGTTGGTGATAAACCGCGTCCTAAAACACTGTTTGAACCAGGTGAAATGGTTCGTGTTAGCGACGGTCCATTCGCTGACTTTAACGGTGTTGTTGAAGAAGTTGATTACGAAAAAAGCCGCTTAAAAGTCTCTGTATCAATCTTTGGTCGTGCAACACCAGTTGAATTAGACTTTAGTCAGGTTGAAAAAGGTTAAACCTTTTTACGTTGCTTTCTTGCAAAAGGTGGAAAAGTTATCTACAATTTTCCACCTTTCGTTTTGAGTTGTTTTGTCATAAGACAGAACAAAGTAAAATCGGGGAGCCCTAGCCGGGCGATATACCCACATTGAGGAATTAATTAATGGCTAAGAAAGTCCAAGCCTATATCAAACTGCAGGTTTCTGCAGGTATGGCTAATCCAAGTCCACCAGTTGGTCCAGCTCTGGGTCAACAAGGTGTTAACATCATGGAATTCTGTAAAGCATTCAACGCTAAAACTGAAAGCGTAGAAAAAGGTTTACCAATTCCTGTTGTTATTACAGTTTACGCTGACCGTTCTTTCACTTTCGTTACCAAAACTCCTCCAGCAGCAGTTCTGCTGAAGAAAGCTGCGGGCGTGAAATCAGGTTCTGGCAAACCGAACAAAGATAAAGTAGGTAAAATTACTTCTGCTCAAGTTCGTGAAATCGCAGAAACTAAAGCTGCGGACCTGACTGGTGCTGACGTTGAAGCTATGATGCGTTCAATCGAAGGTACTGCTCGTTCCATGGGCCTGGTAGTGGAGGATTAATCTGATGGCTAAACTAACCAAGCGCATGCGCAATATCCGTGAGAAAGTTGAAGTAACTAAACAGTACGAAATTGCTGAAGCAGTTGCTTTACTGAAAGAACTGGCTACTGCTAAATTCGTTGAAAGCGTTGACGTTGCTGTTAACCTTGGCATCGATGCACGTAAATCAGATCAAAACGTTCGTGGTGCAACTGTACTTCCACACGGTACTGGCCGTTCAGTTCGCGTTGCTGTATTCGCACAAGGTGCAAATGCAGAAGCTGCTAAAGAAGCAGGCGCTGAATTAGTCGGTATGGACGACTTAGCTGCTAAAGTTAAAGCTGGCGAAATGGACTTCGACGTTGTTATCGCATCTCCAGATGCAATGCGCGTTGTAGGTCAATTAGGTCAAATCCTTGGCCCACGTGGCTTAATGCCAAACCCGAAAGTGGGTACTGTAACTCCTAACGTTGCTGAAGCAGTTAAAAATGCTAAAGCTGGTCAGGTTCGTTACCGTAACGACAAAAATGGTATTATCCATACCACTATCGGTAAAGTTGATTTCAACGAAACTCAGTTGAAAGAAAACTTAGAAGCTCTGCTGGTTGCTCTGAAAAAAGCAAAACCATCAGCAGCGAAAGGCGTTTATATCAAGAAAGTAAGCCTGTCTACCACTATGGGTGCAGGTGTTGCGATTGATCAAGCTAGCTTAAGCGCGACAGTTTAATCTTAGATTAGACTAAAGTCATAAAAGACTTTACCTTGGCGTCAAATTTGTATAGAATTTGACGCCTTGAGTTTAGCTATGTTGCATTTTATTTAAGTCTACATAACTAAATTCTCTGAATTTCGGTTGGAGTCTGGCCTATCCAGACCCCGTCCAAGACCGCAGGTGTAAGTAATTACTTAATTTTCCTGCGTAGACGGTGAGAGAGCCAATAAAGAATTATATATTCTGGATTCTACTCACCGTGTTTTAGCGCTTATACCATTGTGGTAATAAGTGATGTGAGTCCCGAGTTTTTACTCGGTTAATCCAGGAGCAAGAAGCTAATGGCACTAAATCTTCAAGACAAACAAGCGATTGTTGCTGAAGTCAGCGAAGTTGCCAAAGGTGCGCTTTCTGCAGTTGTTGCGGATTCCCGTGGCGTTACTGTAGCTAAAATGACCGAACTGCGTAAAGCATGTCGTGAAGCTGGCGTTACTGTACGTGTAGTACGTAACACTCTTCTGCGTCGTGCTGTTGAAGGTACTTCTTATGAAGTCCTGAAAGATGCATTTGTTGGTCCAACCTTGATTGCATTTTCTGCTGAACATCCGGGCGCTGCAGCTCGTCTGTTCAAAGATTTCGCGAAAGCGAACCCAGCATTCGAGATTAAAGCGGCTGCCTTTGAAGGTGAGTTTATCCCAGGTTCGAACATCGATCGTCTGGCTACACTCCCAACTTACGATGAAGCAATCGCACGCCTGATGGCAACCATGAAAGAAGCCTCTGCAGGCAAATTGGTTCGCACTCTGGCTGCTCTGCGCGATCAGAAAGAAGCTGCTTAATAGCCAATTTCTTCGTTGCTTTATTTACGTATAAACTTTTTCTGAATTTTAGGAACACTTGTTATGTCTATTTCTAAAGACGATATCTTAAACGCAGTTGCTGAAATGTCTGTAATGGACGTTGTTGAACTGATCTCTATGATGGAAGAAAAATTCGGTGTATCTGCTGCTGCAGCTGTTGCTGTTGCTGCGGGTCCAGCAGAAGCTGCTGAAGAGAAAACTGAATTTGACGTTATCCTGAAAGCTATCGGCGGTAACAAAGTAGCAGTAATCAAAGCAGTACGTGGCGCTACCGGTCTTGGCCTGAAAGAAGCTAAAGACTTAGTAGAATCTGCACCAGCAGCTCTGAAAGAAGGCGTAAGCAAAGATGATGCTGAAGCTCTGAAGAAAGCTCTGGAAGAAGCAGGCGCTGAGGTTGAAGTTAAATAATTTAACTTCCCAGAGTGCAGCCTAACGGCTGATGGCTGGTGATTTTTTGGTCACCAGCCTTTTTGCGCTGTAAGGTAAGAGTCACTTTTTCACACTTTTTTGGTGTCTCATTACTTTAATATTTTTTGCTATTGACGACTTAATATACTGTGTTAATCACTACGATCCACGTTCTCGAAAGCTCGGTAGTGAGCTCAACACAATGAAATGATTTAAGAGTAATAGCAATGAATATTCGGAAAATAGTTGTTTTCCTACCTACAAAAAAACAGTGTTAGCAGAATGTCGAGCCATCCTTAAAAGTTAAGGACAGGCAGAGTGGGTCACTTTTCAGCGAGCTGAGGAACCCTATGGTTTACTCCTATACCGAGAAAAAACGTATTCGTAAGGATTTTGGTAAACGTCCACAAGTTCTGGATGTTCCCTATCTCCTTTCTATCCAACTTGACTCGTTCCAGAAGTTCATCGAGCAAGATCCTGATGGTCAAAACGGTCTGGAAGCCGCTTTCCGTTCCGTATTTCCTATCCAAAGCTACAGTGGTAATGCTGAATTACAATATGTCAGCTACCGCTTAGGCGAGCCTGTTTTTGATGTTAAAGAATGTCAGATCCGCGGTGTAACTTACTCAGCACCTCTGCGTGTAAAACTGCGTCTGGTCATTTATGAACGTGAAGCCCCAGAAGGCACCGTTAAAGACATCAAAGAACAAGAAGTCTATATGGGTGAAATCCCATTAATGACCGATAATGGTACTTTTGTTATCAATGGTACTGAGCGTGTTATCGTTTCCCAGTTACACCGTAGCCCTGGTGTGTTCTTTGATAGTGACAAAGGTAAAACACACTCTTCAGGTAAGGTACTATATAACGCACGTATTATCCCTTATCGTGGCTCATGGTTAGACTTCGAATTCGACCCTAAAGATAACCTTTTTGTCCGTATTGACCGTCGCCGTAAATTACCTGCGACTATCATTTTACGCGCAATGAACTACAGCACTGAAGACATCTTAGGATTATTCTTCGAAAAAACATTGTTTGAAATCAGCAACAACAAGCTGATGATGACATTAGTGCCTGAACGTCTGCGTGGTGAAACTGCTTCATTTGATATTGAAGCAAACGGCAAAGTGTATGTCGAAAAAGGCCGTCGTATTACCGCTCGCCATATTCGTCAATTAGAAAAAGAGCAAGTTGACCGCATTGAAGTACCTGTTGAATACATTGCAGGTAAAGTGGTTGCTCGTGACTATATTGATGAAGCGACAGGTGAACTGATTTGTGCCGCTAACATGGAAATCTCTTTAGATGTGTTAGCTCGCTTAAGTCAAGCTGGTCATAAAACGATTGAAACTCTGTTTACCAATGATTTAGATCATGGTGCTTATATTTCAGAAACTGTTCGCGTCGATCCTACAAACGATCGTTTAAGCGCGTTAGTTGAAATCTATCGCATGATGCGTCCTGGTGAACCACCTACACGCGAAGCTGCAGAAAACTTATTTGAGAACTTATTCTTCTCTGAAGATCGTTATGATCTTTCTGCTGTGGGTCGTATGAAGTTCAACCGTTCGTTAAGCCGTGACGAAGTTGAAGGTTCTGGCATCCTGAGCCAAGAAGATATCATTGACGTAATGAAAAAACTGATTGATATCCGTAATGGTAAAGGTGAAGTGGATGATATTGACCACTTAGGTAACCGTCGTATTCGTTCTGTTGGCGAAATGGCTGAAAACCAATTCCGTGTTGGTCTGGTGCGTGTTGAACGTGCAGTTAAAGAACGTCTGTCTTTAGGCGATCTTGATGCATTAATGCCACAAGATATGATCAACGCAAAACCGATTTCTGCTGCTGTCAAAGAATTCTTTGGCTCTAGCCAGTTATCACAGTTTATGGATCAGAATAACCCGCTATCAGAAATTACGCACAAACGTCGTATTTCTGCATTAGGCCCAGGTGGTTTGACCCGTGAACGTGCAGGCTTCGAAGTTCGAGACGTACACCCAACTCACTACGGTCGTGTGTGCCCAATCGAAACGCCTGAAGGTCCAAATATCGGTCTTATCAACTCATTATCTGTTTATGCACAGACTAACGAGTACGGTTTCCTAGAAACGCCTTACCGTGTTGTTGAAAACAACGCTGTAACAGATGAAATTCACTATCTGTCTGCAATCGAAGAAGGTAACTTCATCATTGCTCAGGCTAACTCCGTACTAGACGATGACAATCATTTTGTTGAAGAATTAGTTACTTGCCGTCATAAAGGTGAGTCAAGCTTATTTAGTCGTGACCAAGTTCAGTACATGGACGTTTCAACTCAACAGGTTGTTTCTGTCGGTGCTTCACTGATCCCATTCCTTGAACACGATGACGCCAACCGTGCATTGATGGGTGCGAACATGCAACGTCAGGCTGTTCCTACACTTCGTGGTGATAAACCACTAGTAGGTACAGGTATGGAACGTGCAGTAGCGGTTGACTCCGGTGTTACTGCGGTTGCTAAACGTGGTGGTGTTGTTCAGTATGTTGATGCTTCTCGTATCGTTATCAAAGTTAACGAAGAAGAGACTTACGCTGGTGAAGCGGGCATCGATATCTACAGCTTGACTAAATACACTCGTTCTAACCAGAACACATGTATTAACCAAACTCCTTGCGTATCTTTAGGTGAACCTGTTGATCGTGGTGACGTGTTAGCTGATGGTCCTTCAACAGACCTTGGTGAGCTAGCATTAGGTCAAAACATGCGCGTGGCATTTATGCCATGGAATGGTTATAACTACGAGGACTCCATCCTTGTATCTGAGCGTGTCGTTCAAGAAGACCGTTTCACTACTATCCATATTCAAGAACTCGCTTGTGTCTCTCGTGATACTAAGTTAGGGCCTGAAGAGATCACTGCTGATATCCCGAACGTCGGTGAAGCAGCGTTATCTAAACTGGATGAATCAGGTATCGTTTATATCGGTGCTGAAGTGAAAGGCGGTGACATTCTGGTTGGTAAAGTAACGCCTAAAGGTGAAACTCAACTGACTCCAGAAGAGAAACTGCTACGTGCTATCTTCGGTGAAAAAGCGTCTGATGTTAAAGATTCTTCTCTACGTGTTCCTAATGGTGTGTCTGGTACAGTTATCGACGTACAAGTATTCACCCGCGATGGCGTAGAAAAAGATAAACGTGCATTAGAAATCGAAGAATCACAGTTACGTGAAGTTAAGAAAGACTTAACTGAAGAACTGCGTATTTTTGAAGCTGGTCTATTCGCTCGTATCCGTGGTGTTCTGATTGCTGGCGGTATTGAAGCTGAGAAATTAGACAAATTACCTCGTGAACGTTGGTTAGAGCTGGGTATTGCGGATGAAGAGAAGCAAAACCAGTTAGAACAATTAGCTGAACAGTATGATGAACTGAAAGCTGAGTTCGCGAAGAAACTGGAAGCTAAACGTCGTAAAATCACTCAAGGTGATGATTTAGCACCTGGTGTGCTGAAAATCGTTAAGGTTTACCTGGCTGTTAAACGTCAGATCCAACCTGGTGATAAGATGGCGGGTCGTCATGGTAACAAGGGTGTTATCTCTAAGATTAACCCAATTGAAGACATGCCATACGATGAAAACGGTAATCCAGTAGACCTCGTACTGAACCCACTAGGTGTACCATCACGTATGAACATCGGTCAGATCCTTGAAACTCACTTGGGTATGGCTGCTAAAGGTATCGGTGATAAGATCAACGCGATGCTGAAACAGCAACAAGAAGTTGCTAAGTTACGTGAATTTATCCAGAAAGCTTACGATCTGGGTATGGCACCTCGTCAGAAAGTTGATCTGGACACCTTCAGCGATGAAGAAGTGTTACGTCTGGCTGAAAACCTGAAAAAAGGTATGCCAACCGCAACACCAGTGTTCGATGGTGCAGAAGAAATGGAAATTAAAGAGATGCTGAAATTAGCTGATCTTCCAACTTCTGGGCAGATTACACTTTTCGATGGTCGTACAGGTGAGCAATTTGAGCGTCCAGTAACTGTTGGTTACATGTACATGCTGAAACTGAACCACTTAGTTGATGACAAGATGCACGCCCGTTCTACCGGTTCGTACAGCTTGGTTACTCAGCAACCTCTTGGTGGTAAAGCACAGTTTGGTGGACAGCGTTTCGGGGAGATGGAAGTGTGGGCACTGGAAGCATACGGTGCAGCATATACTCTTCAAGAAATGCTTACTGTTAAGTCGGATGACGTTAACGGTCGTACCAAAATGTACAAAAACATCGTTGATGGTAACCATCAGATGGAACCAGGTATGCCAGAGTCGTTCAACGTATTGTTGAAAGAGATCCGTTCACTGGGTATCAACATCGAATTGGAAGACGAATAACGTATTCCATATAGACAGACTGCTAAAAATGGCAGTCTGTCAAACAGTGACTACACTGGTTTAAAGGGGTGAATGACAGGGGTCATTTGCCTGGCAGGTCTAACTCCGACAGGAGCCATTTCGTGAAAGACTTATTAAAGTTTCTGAAAGCGCAAACCAAGACCGAAGAGTTTGATGCGATCAAAATTGCTCTGGCATCACCTGATATGATCCGTTCATGGTCATTTGGTGAAGTTAAAAAGCCAGAAACAATTAACTACCGTACGTTCAAACCAGAACGTGACGGTCTTTTCTGTGCCCGTATTTTCGGACCAGTAAAAGATTACGAATGTTTGTGTGGTAAATACAAACGTTTAAAACACCGTGGTGTTATCTGTGAGAAGTGTGGCGTTGAAGTTACACAAACTAAAGTTCGTCGTGAACGTATGGGTCACATCGAATTAGCTTCTCCAGTTGCTCACATTTGGTTCTTGAAATCACTGCCGTCCCGTATCGGTCTGCTGCTGGATATGCCACTGCGCGATATTGAACGTGTACTGTATTTTGAATCTTACGTTGTTGTTGAAGGCGGGATGACTAGCCTTGAGCGCGGACAAATCTTAACAGAAGAGCAATATCTTGATGCATTAGAAGAGTTTGGTGACGAATTCGATGCGAAGATGGGTGCAGAAGCTGTTCAGAACCTGCTACAGAGCATGGATCTGGAACAAGAGTGTGAAACGCTGCGTGAAGAGTTAAATGAAACTAACTCTGAAACTAAACGTAAGAAACTGACTAAACGTATCAAGTTACTTGAAGCATTCATGCAATCAGGCAATAAACCTGAATGGATGATCTTAACTGTACTGCCTGTGTTACCACCAGACTTACGTCCACTGGTTCCACTTGATGGCGGTCGTTTTGCGACTTCAGACCTGAACGATTTATATCGTCGTGTGATCAACCGTAACAACCGTTTAAAACGCCTGCTTGATTTAGCAGCACCAGACATTATCGTACGTAACGAAAAACGTATGTTACAAGAGTCTGTGGATGCGTTATTAGACAACGGTCGTCGTGGTCGTGCGATTACGGGTTCAAACAAACGTCCTCTGAAATCTTTGGCTGATATGATCAAAGGTAAACAAGGTCGTTTCCGTCAAAACCTGTTAGGTAAACGTGTTGACTATTCTGGTCGTTCTGTAATCACTGTTGGTCCATACCTGCGTCTGCATCAGTGTGGCCTGCCGAAGAAAATGGCTCTTGAGTTATTCAAACCATTTATTTATGGAAAACTGGAAACTCGTGGTTTAGCGACAACAATTAAAGCCGCTAAAAAAATGGTTGAGCGTGAAGAAGCGGTTGTTTGGGATATCTTAGATGAAGTTATCCGCGAACACCCAGTGATGCTAAACCGTGCACCAACACTTCACCGTTTAGGTATTCAGGCATTTGAACCAATCCTTATCGAAGGTAAAGCTATTCAGTTACACCCACTCGTTTGTGCGGCATATAACGCCGACTTCGATGGTGACCAAATGGCGGTTCACGTACCATTGACATTAGAAGCACAGTTAGAAGCTCGTGCACTGATGATGTCAACAAACAATATTCTGTCTCCAGCAAGTGGTGACCCAATCATCGTTCCTTCACAGGACGTTGTATTAGGTCTTTACTACATGACTCGTGACTGCATCAATGCCAAAGGTGAAGGCATGGTGTTAAGTGGCCCTAAAGAAGCTGAACGCGTTTATCGCGCAGGTTTAGCCTCTTTACACGCACGCGTTAAAGTACGTATCACTGAAGAGATCAAAGATGGCGAAGGTAACATCACCACTGAAACTAGCTTAAAAGACACAACTATCGGTCGAGCTATTTTATGGATGATCGTACCAAAAGGTCTACCTTACGCGCTGGTTAACCAACCATTAGGTAAGAAAGCAATTTCTAAAATGCTTAATACCTGTTATCGCGTATTAGGCTTGAAGCCAACAGTTATTTTTGCTGACCAAATCATGTATACCGGTTTTGCTTACGCAGCACGTTCAGGTGCTTCAGTAGGTATCGATGACATGGTTATCCCTGCTAAAAAAGCAGAGATCATTGCAGAAGCAGAAGCTGAAGTTGCAGAAATTCAGGAACAGTTCCAATCCGGTCTGGTAACAGCGGGCGAACGTTACAACAAAGTTATCGATATTTGGGCTGCGGCGAATGAGCGCGTAGCAAAAGCGATGATGGAAAACCTGTCTACTGAAACCGTTATTAACCGTAATGGTGAAGAAGAACAACAAGTATCTTTCAACAGCATCTTTATGATGGCTGACTCCGGTGCTCGTGGTTCTGCAGCTCAGATCCGTCAGTTAGCAGGTATGCGTGGTCTGATGGCTAAGCCAGATGGCTCAATCATCGAGACACCAATCACAGCGAACTTCCGTGAAGGTCTGAACGTACTCCAGTACTTCATCTCAACCCACGGTGCTCGTAAAGGTCTTGCGGATACCGCACTGAAAACAGCAAACTCCGGTTACTTGACTCGTCGTTTAGTTGACGTTGCACAAGACTTAGTCGTAACAGAAGACGACTGTGGTACAACCGAAGGTGTTATGATGACTCCGGTTATCGAAGGTGGTGATGTTAAAGAACCACTGCGTGAACGTGTATTAGGTCGGGTGGCTGCAGAAGATATTCTGAAACCAGGCACTGCCGATATTCTTGTTCCACGTAATACTCTGTTAAACGAAAAACTGTGTGATCTGTTAGAAGAAAACTCCGTTGACAGCGTGAAAGTACGTTCAGTTGTAACCTGTAATACAGACTTTGGTGTGTGTGCGAAATGTTATGGTCGTGACCTTGCTCGTGGTCATATCATCAACAAAGGTGAAGCTATCGGTGTTATCGCGGCACAGTCAATCGGTGAACCAGGTACACAGTTAACGATGCGTACGTTCCATATCGGTGGTGCGGCATCTCGTGCGGCAGCAGAATCTAGCATTCAAGTACGTAACAAAGGTACTTTGAAGCTGTTCAATGCGAAGTTCATTACTAATACTGCTGGTAAATTAGTTATCACTTCTCGTAACACTGAATTACGTTTAATTGACGAATTCGGTCGTACGAAAGAAAGCTATAAAGTACCTTACGGTGCTCAATTAGCGAAAGGTGATGGCGAAGCAGTTAACGGTGGCGAAACTGTTGCTAACTGGGATCCACATACAATGCCAGTTGTGAGTGAAGTATCTGGTATCATCCGTTTTGCTGACATGGTTGATGGTCAAACTATCACACGTCAAACAGATGAATTAACAGGTCTTTCTTCACTGGTTGTTCTGGATTCAGCAGAGCGTACAGGTAGCGGTAAAGATTTACGTCCAGCATTGCGCATCACTGATGCACAAGGTAATGACGTATTAATCCCGAATACTGATATGCCAGCACAGTACTTCCTGCCAGGTAAAGCAATTGTTCAGTTAGACGATGGCATTACAATTAACGCAGGTGACACTTTAGCGCGTATTCCACAAGAATCTGGCGGTACTAAAGATATCACCGGTGGTCTGCCACGCGTTGCTGACCTATTTGAAGCTCGTCGTCCGAAAGAGCCTGCAATCCTTGCTGAAATCAGCGGTATTGTTTCGTTCGGTAAAGAGACTAAAGGTAAACGTCGTCTAGTTATTTCTCCATTAGACGGTAGCGATGCATACGAAGAGATGATCCCTAAATGGCGTCAGCTTAACGTATTCGAGGGTGAGGTTGTGGAACGCGGTGATGTTATCTCCGATGGTCCAGAATCACCACACGACATTCTGCGCTTACGTGGTGTTCATGCGGTTACTCGCTATATCACTAACGAAGTACAGGAAGTTTACCGTTTACAAGGCGTTAAGATTAACGATAAACACATCGAAGTTATCGTTCGTCAGATGCTACGTAAAGTTACCATTGAGAACGCAGGAAGCTCTGAGTTCCTCGAAGGTGAACAGGTTGAATACGCCCGCGTTAAAGTATCAAACCGTGTTCTGGAAGATGATGGCAAAGTACCAGCAACGTATGCTCGTGACCTGTTAGGTATCACGAAAGCATCTCTGGCAACTGAATCCTTCATCTCTGCTGCATCGTTCCAAGAAACAACTCGTGTTCTGACGGAAGCTGCAGTAGCAGGTAAACGTGATGAGTTACGTGGCTTGAAAGAAAACGTTATTGTTGGTCGCTTGATCCCAGCTGGTACTGGATATGCGTATCACCAAGATCGTATGAAGCGTCGTCAATCACAACTGCCGACAGATGAAACTGAAACAACAATCAGTGCTGATGAAGCATCTGCTAACTTAGCTGAATTACTGAATGCTGGTTTCGGTGGATTAAAAGACTAAAATCTAATTTAAATTAGATTGAAATGCCCTCCATTGTGAGGGCATTTTTTGTTTCTGTTCTACATAAGTAGGCGAAATGATGAGAATAATAACTAATAGTTTGATTATTCTATGCTTTATTTTTACTGAATTTGTTTCCGCAGCACCTTATGAACGAGGTATTCCAACAGAAGCTCAATGGGATTTAAAAACGCCCATTACAACATTGATGCAACTGCGCCAACAAAAAACACTATATGCATTTGTGGGAGATAAATTACGACCTGTTGCAGAGCTTTGCCCTAACCAAGGTTTTTATGCATCAGTAGTGGAGGGCGATTACTACAGAATACAATTTGGAAATGCTCAAGGTTATCTTGAAGCAGGTTATTTAGAAGATGGCTATTTTGAAGATATTGCTTCTATTAAACCCGAAAAGAAAACACGTTTCTTATCAGATAGCACGAAGAAAACAGATTATCCTATCTACGAATATTTAATTACGACAAAAAATACCCCCATCTATAGTGATAAAGATATTGCTAGCTCACAAATAGCAATACTTTTATCCAACTTACGTTACCCTGTGTTATCACGCACAATAAAAGAAGACGCTGATGGAAATAAAATCAATTGGTTTGAAATTTCTTTAGGCGGCCGCTTAGGTTATATTTCATCAAGAAATGTAAAGCCTGATTTAGGGATACCCGTACTCACCTATCATCATATTCTCAAAGAAACGGAAAACCACAATTTTCGCCATACATCAACGACAACATCATTAACTGCATTTACAGAGCAGATGAATTATTTAAAAGATGCGGGATATGAAACACTTTCACTAAATCAAGTTGCAGGCTATTTAAATAAAAGTGTCAATTTACCGGGTCGAGCTGTTGCATTAACATTTGATGATGGTTTGCAGTCTGTTTATCGCTATGCTTATCCTCTTTTAAAAGAAAATGGCCAACGAGCAACATTATTTGTTATCTCTTCACGAATAAAATCTGAAACAGCTAAGTGGACACCTAATTCATTGCAATTTATGAGTTGGCAGTCACTTAAATCGAGTCGTGATGTTTTTGATATTCAATCACACTCCCATTTTTTACATCGTTTAGATAATAATAAAAAACCTATTATCTTTAGTCGCCAATCCCACACAATTATATTGGATTTGCAACGTTCACAACGTGTATTGCGGTTATTAAATCCACATCAATATGCCTTTGCATATCCTTTCGGTGGATATAATCAAAGAGCAATCAATGCCGTCAAAACGTCGGGTATGACATTGGCGGTGACGACTCAGCAAGGAAAAGTTCGTTTAGGTGATCCACCTTTCGCTCTAAAACGACTTTATGCTTTGAGCACAGATCCCATTGAGAAATTTGCGAGGATGGTGGGTAATGATGAATATGAAGTGGTTAATAAAAATATTGTTGTTGATAAATAATTAAAAAGAAAATTTATAATCTTAAAAAATACCTTTGATATTTATTGAAGGTATTTTTTATTTCTCTATTACTTATTCAGTTAAGATCAATAAATAACTTATATTTTTCAGATGATTATGATTATTTTTTAGTGATAAAAATTTATTTTTTTCTGTAAGCTAGCAATCCAAATTCAGCATGGAGCTAGTTATGAAAAAATCTATATCCATATCTTCTTATGATTCTGCATTTAAACGTTTTATGATGAATGTGAGTAATGCGAAAGACTTTTTCTTTGTCCATTTACCTGAGGACTTAAAAAGCCATTGTGATTTTTCAACGTTACAATTACAAAATTCTGCTTTTATCGATATTAACTTACGTTCTCGTATGTCTGATATTTTATATTTAGTGAAAACCAAAGAGGGTGATATCTCTATTTATTTACTGATAGAACATCAATCTAAGCCAGATAAAATGATAGCTTGGCGTATGATGAATTATGCGTTTTACACTATGAATCAACATTTACAGCAAGGTTATAAATCTTTACCTCTCGTTGTTCCCATTCTGTTTTATCATGGAGAGAAAAAACCTTATCCTTTTCCTGTTAATTGGATGTCATGCTTTCCGCTTAATTCACTTGCTAATAAACTTTATTCTAATAGTTTCTCTTTAATTGATTTGACCTCAATTGATGATGATATTTTACTGACACATAAAAAAGCGGCGGTAATGGAAATTGCGATGAAGCATGTTAATAGTTGTCATGATATTAATGAGATTGCAATACTTCTATCAAAAGCAATAAATCAGAAAAACTGCAGAGATGAAGACACGATTGCTGTTGTAGAATATTTATTCTCAATTATGGACGCATCAGACTTTGAGTTCATTTTAAATAAGATAGTTGAACAAGTAGATAACCACAAAGAGGTGATTATGAATATAGCTTGGAGATTAGAAAATAAAGGATTTAATTTAGGTGTAAGCGAAGGGTTTGAAATAGGCAAAAAGGAGGGGATCGAACTGGGCAAAAATGTAGGTATTGAATTAGGTAAGAATGTAGGTATTGAATTAGGTAAGAATGTAGGTATTGAGATTGGAAAAGCTAAAGGCATTGAAATAGGAAAAGTTAAAGGCGTTGAGTTAGGCAAAACAGAAGGCATTGAAATCGGTAAAAAAATAGTACAAATGGAATTAGCTCAAAACTTATTAAAAGAGAATTTTGATCTTTTATTTATCGAAAAAATATCCGGTTTAACTATTCAAGAAATTGAAGAATTAACAGTATAATAATTAAACTATCTGTTTTATATAATGTTAAATTAAAAGTATTCTAATATATTGTTTATACTATTTTATTTTTTTTAATCATTTTAAATTTATTACATGTTACTTTTATTAAATCATTTAATAAAAACCGCCTTTATGATTTTTAATTAAATAAATTAAAGGCGGTTTTATATTATTTGAATTTTAATTAACGACCCAAATAATTATCCCAATCTTTCCATACTGGTTGTAATCCTCGCTCTTTTAATACGTTAATAACATCATTTACATGACGATTATCATTAGGCGAAAATTGCTCTAATTCTTCATGGCTATCAGAATATCCACCGGGCTGAGTTTTAGATCCTGCACTAATATTATTAATTGCTAACGGTACTGTGTTATCGCGAAAATATGGAGATTCACGCGTTGAAAGTGAAAGTTCAACATCAGGTGCTAAAATGCGAAAAGCACAGATCAACTGAACTAACTCCGCTTCACTCATTACTGAAGCAGGGCTAAGTCCACCAGCACAAGGACGTAA
This sequence comes from Proteus terrae, assembly GCF_003144325.1. Classification (GTDB taxonomy): domain Bacteria; phylum Pseudomonadota; class Gammaproteobacteria; order Enterobacterales; family Enterobacteriaceae; genus Proteus; species Proteus terrae. The sequence goes on along the minus strand of NZ_PENS01000024.1, from coordinate 14,135 downwards.
ACGAGGAAAAGAGATAGAGTAACGACTTTTCCAATAGCGCTTTTGTAAGAACGAAAGATGTTCTGCCACCATATAACAATCGCTACGCCATTGACTTGAAAGACCAATCAATGCACCTAAACCAATTTTATCAATCCCTGCTTGCCCTAATCTATCAGGTGTTTGTAGTCGCCAATGAAAATCTTGTTTTTTACCTTTTAGATGATGAAGCTGATAAGTTGGTTCATGATAGGTTTCTTGATAAACCATGACACCATCAATACCCAGTGTTTTTAATTCTGCATACTCTTCTGTTGCAAGAGGTTGAACCTCCATCATTAATGAACTGAAATTCTCTCGAATAAGAGGGATATATTGGCGAAAATAATCCATACCCACTTTTCTTTGATGTTCTCCAGTTACTAATAACAGGCTATCAAAGCCTAATTGTCTGATGCTATTACATTCGGCAATGATCTCACTTTCATCTAATGTTTTGCGTTTAATGGCATTACTCATTGAAAAGCCACAATAAGTACAGTCATTTGCACATAAATTAGAAAGATAGAGTGGAACATATAATCCCACAATATTACCAAAACGTTGTCGAGTAAGTTTTTGAGCGCGTTGAGCCATAGGCTCTAAGTAATGCCGACCTGCAGGCGAAATTAACGCCATAAAATCATCAAGTGTAAGTGTATGGCGATTTAATGCGGCTTCAACATCCGTATTGGTTTTACTATTGAGTTTTAATGTAATGTCATCCCAGTCGAGTTGTTGCCAATAATCCGAAAATGTTTCCATTAGAACGCCCCTAAGTATTGGGTTAATGGGCTAGAGGCTTGTGCTTGCATATTCACAATTGAAGCGGGGATGGCAAGTCCTGATTGTCGAGCAAGCTCGCCTGCATCAAGCGCTACTTTAAATGCTTGTGCCATTAAAACAGGATTTTTAGCAACAGCAATTGCGGTATTCACTAAGACTGCATCTGCACCTAACTCTAAAGCTTCAAGTGCGTGGCTTGGTGCACCAATCCCTGCATCAACAACAACAGGTATTGAGGCTTGTTCAATAATAATCCGTAGAAAATCACGAGTCTGTAAACCTTGATTTGAACCAATAGGAGAACCTAAAGGCATTACGGCTGCACAACCAACTTCTTCTAAGCGACGACACAAAACAGGATCAGCACTACAATAAGGTAAAACAACAAAACCTTCTTTAACGAGGATTTCAGCGGCTTTAAGTGTTTCAATAGGGTCGGGTAATAAATATTTGGTATCAGGATGAATTTCTAATTTTACCCAATGAGTGCCAAAAGCTTCTTTGGCTAAACGAGCCGCAAAAACAGCTTCTTGTGCTGTTTTTGCACCGGATGTATTAGGTAGTAATTTTACCCCTAATGATTTAAGTGGTGCGATTAAATCATCATTACCATTTTTTAAATCCACTCGCTTCATTGCCATTGTAACTAATTGGCTACCCGAAGCCTTAATGGCTTCCGTCATTAACGTTGGTGTTGCAAATTTCCCTGTGCCTGTAAAAAGTCTCGATGTGAATGTTGTATCAGCAATTTTTAACATATCAGCCCCCTGCAATTGCTTGGAAGAGAAGAATAGTATCGCCATCATTAATAAAATGTGTTTCCCAGTTGTCACGGGGAACAATGGTTTCATTGATGGCAAGTGCAATACCAATTGGTGGTTGCTCTAGCTGAATAAGGAGCTGACAAATAGTGACAGGCATATCCAGAGAATATTGTTCGTCATTTACGGTAATGTTCATACTACCCCCCGACAAACAGGACATGTTTTTGATGGTGCTAAACGCAAAGTACTCCAATTTTGTTTTCTACCATCGAAAAGGCGAAGTTTTCCACTTAGAGTACAAGGTAAGCCAGAGAGCAATTTAATTGCCTCAAGTGCCTGAAGTGTACCAATCACACCCACAACAGGACCTAAAATTCCGGCTGTTCTACAATTGCGTTGTGGTTCGGTTTGATCTGGATAGAGGCAGTGATAGCAGCCATGCGTAAAAGGAGGTTCAAACACCGTAAGTTGGCCACTAAACCCTACGGCACTGCCACTGATAAGCGGAGTTTGCTGCGCAACACAAGCACGATTAATCGCTTGGCGTGTGAGCATGTTATCTGTGCAATCTAAGACTAAATCAGCCTCTTTAACTAATTTAGATAATGAGTCATCATCAATACGTTGTTTATAAGAGGTAATTTTTATCTCTGGATTTAATGCGAGCAGAGACTGCCTTGCAACCTCTGATTTTGCATTAGGAATATCTTGAGTTCGATAAAGAATTTGACGTTGTAGATTAGAAACATGCAACTCATCATCATCAACTAAAATAAGCTCCCCAATACCTGCACCAGCAAGATAAAGTGATGCAGGAGAGCCTAATCCACCAAGTCCAACAATCAGTACTCTTGCTTGTTGAAGTTTATTTTGACCCTCTAAGCCAATATCTTCTAACATCACTTGTCGGCTATAACGCATAAAATCATTATCATTTAGCATGATGGTTTTCCCTCCACTAATTCTAATAATTTACGTGTTACTTGTTGCCAATCTGGCGCTTTTGTTATTGCACTGACTAAGGCAACACTACCGACACCAGTTGCAACAACATCAGGTACTCTCTCTAGCGAGATCCCACCAATAGCAACAGTTGGAAAATTAGGTGTCTGCTCTACTTGATGTTTCAGCGCATCCAAACCTTGGGGTTTGGATGGCATATCTTTAGTTGTCGTTGGAAAGATATGTCCTAATGCGATGTAAGATGGACGCAATGCTTTCGCTCTTTGTAATTCCGTTTCATCATGAGTAGAAATACCAAGGCGTAACCCTGCTTTTTTTATGGCATCAAGATCCGCAATATCGAGATCTTCTTGGCCAAGATGAACACCGTAGGCGTGATGTTTAATAGCCAGTTGCCAATAGTCATTAATAAACAGTCTTGCGTGATACTGTTTACCTAGTTTTATTGCTTCAACGATCTCTTGTTCAACATCGTTTGGTTGTTTATCTTTTATGCGTAATTGCAGGGTGGTAACGCCTGTTTTTAACAGGCGTTCGATCCATTCAACAGAATCAACAACAGGGTAAAGCCCAAGTTTTTTTTCTGTTGATGCAAAGGGGGGGTTAGAGGATCTGTTCATTTTCAGTCACCTCAACACTGGCGATTTCTGCACTGTGGTATAACTCACTTCCATGCTCTTTAAAAGCTTGAGACATTTGCTCCATGCCAGCCGCATAATCGCGTACTTCTTGTGTTATTTTCATTGAGCAGAATTTAGGGCCACACATTGAGCAGAAATGAGCGACTTTTCCTGATGCTTGGGGCAAGGTTTCATCGTGATATTGGCGTGCGGTTTCAGGATCAAGAGCTAAATTAAATTGATCTTCCCATCTAAACTCAAAGCGAGCTTTTGACATTGCATTATCACGAATTTGAGCTCCTGGATGTCCTTTGGCTAAGTCGGCGGCATGAGCAGCAATTTTATAAGTAATAAGCCCTTGTTTTACATCTTCTTTGTTAGGTAAACCTAGATGCTCTTTAGGGGTAACATAACAGAGCATTGCACAACCAAACCAGCCAATCATTGCTGCACCAATACCTGATGTGAAGTGATCGTAACCTGGTGCAATGTCTGTAGTAAGAGGACCTAATGTATAAAATGGTGCTTCATGACAATGCTCTAATTCTTCTGTCATATTGCGACGGATCATCTGCATTGGAACATGACCAGGGCCTTCTATCATGACTTGAACGTCATATTCCCATGCAATTTTTGTCAGTTCACCTAAGGTATGTAATTCAGAAAATTGTGCTTCATCATTTGCATCTTGAATTGAACCCGGTCTCAATCCATCGCCTAGAGAAAGGGAAACATCATAAGCTGTGCAAATTTCACAGATTTCACGGAAATGTTCGTAGAGGAAATTTTCTTTATGATGTGATAAACACCATTTAGCCATTATCGAACCGCCACGAGACACAATACCCGTTAGGCGTTTTGCCGTCATTGGTACATAACGTAACAATACGCCTGCATGAATAGTAAAGTAATCAACGCCTTGCTCGGCTTGTTCAAGCAAGGTATCTCGGAACATTTCCCAAGTGAGATCTTCAGCAATACCGTTAACTTTCTCAAGCGCTTGATAAATTGGAACTGTACCGATAGGAACGGGGCTGTTACGAATGATCCACTCACGCGTTTCATGAATATAACGGCCTGTTGAGAGATCCATTACGGTATCTGCCCCCCAGCGTGTAGACCAAATCAGTTTTTCAACTTCTTCTTCAATGGAGGAGGTTACAGAAGAGTTTCCGATATTGGCATTCACTTTCACTAAGAAATTACGCCCAATAATCATCGGTTCTGATTCAGGGTGATTGATATTGGCAGGAATGATAGCTCGGCCTGCAGCAACTTCTTGGCGTACAAATTCAGGGGTAATATTGTCAGGAAGATGTGCACCAAAGCTGAATCCTGCATGCTGTTGACGTAAAACTTCGCTACGAATTCTCTCTCGGCCCATATTCTCACGAATAGCGATAAACTCCATTTCAGGTGTAATAATACCTTGGCGAGCATAATGCAATTGCGTCACACTCTTTCCATTTAACGCTTTTTTAGGGCTTGGCTTTAAAGGAAAACGCAGATGTTCTAATCCAGCGTCGGCAAGGCGCTGTTGGGTGAAATCCGAACTTAAAAGAGAAAGTGCTTCAGTATCATTGCGCTCATCAATCCATGGTTGGCGTATTTTTTTTAATCCAAGATTAACGTCAAGTTGAGAATCAGGATCGCCATAAGGGCCTGATGTGTCATACACAGGTACAGGTTCATTATCTTCAAAAATAGGGGAATCTTTTGATCCTCCTACTAGTGTTTTATCAAGTTGGATCTCACGCATTGGTACTTGAATATCAGTACGTGATCCTTCGAGGTAAATACGGTTTGAATTTGGGAAACTGACACCTTGAATAGTGCTGATAAACTCTTGAGCTGCATCACGCTGCTCTTTTCGTGGGCGATGTTTGTTGCTTGTTGCTGAAATATCTTTAACGGATATAGTTTGATTTTGGGACATAGCATTTCCTAATAAATATCATGCAGGCTAATTGCCTGTCGGGTGAATATTGAGAAAAATGCTTGTCTGGAGGTCGCAGGGAGTATCGACAGATAGGTGTATATAAGTGTGTAAAAAATATACGCAATGAAGCTATCAAAAGGTCGAATCACTCTTGTTCCCTTCGCGGGTATTAACCCGATCAGGTTCCGCGGATCCCGAATTAACGGTCTCAGCCTGTGTTTATAATAGCCTTATAAACACTAGGCACTCCGACAAGAAGACGTCCAGTATATGAAAGATTTTAAAAACTACAAGTCCGACATGGGTTATTTATTTAAATCCCAATGTTGTTGTTCCCACGCTTTTTCATCTGAAACTAGAGTTAATTTTTTATCTGCATTAACCGCGATAACATGGCCTGCTTGGTAACATAATGGGAGATCATTAGATGAATCAGTATAGAAATAAATATAAACATTATTAATGTTATTGGCTCCTTTCTATTGATTTAAATGCTCAACTTTTCCTTCTCTAAATGTAGGAATCCCTTCAATAAATCCAGTGTAATGATTGTCTTTAATTTGCATATCAATACCCATTGAAACGTCCGCATTGAGTTGCTTTGCAATAGCATGAACTAGAAAGGACACTGTTGCTAAAATAATTATAACGGGAATGTTTTGCTGTCGATATTGTGTAATTATTGATATTCCTTGTGGGTAAGGTAGAGGCTGAATTCTTATTTCAGTGAAGTCATTAACCCAATGATTTATCTAATCTATATTATAATTTTTAAAATATGTTAGATGTTGAAAAAGATATTGGTTTATATCTGGTTTTTCAGCGTAATAGTCTGCGAACATTTGTTCATCTAGTTTAAAAAATGAGGATCTGTAACTATATTTTTATCCCACAAATAGTTTGTCCATAAGCGACTAGAATCTCCTGCTAAAAGTGTTTCATCTAGATCAAAAATAGCAATTTTGTTTTTTGCTTTATCTGTCATTCTAACGCTTCTTATTATTAATGAAATTTATATTTATATTTAAGGATTTTAATGAATTATAGAAGATAGTCATAATTCATTGAGTGGTTCTTGCTAAAAAGAGTATCCTCTACTCTATATCATTATTTTGGATAGAATGGTCGTTATGCATTTATATACATTATCAGGGTCAGAAAAGGGCTGGTGGACAGTCAGTCTTGGTGGCCGAGTATGGTTACCTAAAGGCGAACTTCCGTTTGGCTTAGCTAAAGATTGGGATCTCATTGGTCAGCACGCCAAAATTGTTGGTGAATGGCAAGGTGAAACTGTTTGGCTTATTCATGGAAAAATGGATAACGACATGTGTTCACCAAGGCTTATTGCTTCACAAGATGAAAACTTATTTAAGTTAGTTGGTCGTGGCGTTCAACTGGCTGAGTTTTATCGTTCTCACCGTTTTTGTGGTTACTGTGGTTCTAAAATGCGCCATAGCGAGAGTGAATGGGCATGTTTATGCGATAACTGCCATGAACGCTATTATCCGCAAATTGCCCCTTGTATTATTGTGGGGATTCGTCATGAAGATAAAATCTTATTAGCACATCATGTTAGGCATAAACATTCACCTCTTTATACTGTACTTGCTGGTTTTGTTGAGGTGGGTGAAACCTTAGAAGAAGCCGTAGCCCGTGAAGTGTTTGAAGAGAGTAATATTCGTATTCGTAATATTCGCTATGTATCCTCTCAGCCTTGGCCATTCCCTCACTCCTTAATGATGGGCTTTTTAGCTGACTATGATGGTGGTGAACTACGCCACGATCCTTCTGAATTAACGAGTGCAGCTTGGTATCGTTACGATCAATTACCGCAGATCCCACCGCCAGATACTATTGCTCGACGCTTGATAGAAGATACGATAGCCAATATTAGACAAGATAAAGAAAAGAACTAAATAAAGGCGCTGTCTGCCAACAGTTATTTTTCCAGCATGTTACAATGCCTGCTATTTTTGCGGCCCTATTACTGTTAATGGAGTTAGTCATGAGTGAGTTGAAAAACGACCGCTATTTACGTGCGCTGTTGCGCCAATCTGTTGATGTCACCCCAGTTTGGATGATGCGTCAGGCAGGCAGATATCTTCCTGAATATAAGGAAACACGGGCACAGGCGGGGGATTTCATCTCATTGTGCAAGAACACCGAATTGGCTTGTGAAGTGACATTACAGCCTTTAAGACGCTTTCCTTTAGATGCTGCTATTTTATTTTCTGATATTTTAACTATTCCAGATGCAATGGGATTGGGTCTTTACTTTGAAACAGGTGAAGGCCCTCGTTTTAAATCACCAATAAATAGTCTTGATGATATTAAAAAGCTACCTATTCCTGATCCTGAAGATGAACTGGGATATGTGATGAATGCAGTACGTGCCATTCGTCATGCATTGCAAGGTAGTGTGCCATTAATTGGTTTTTCGGGAAGCCCTTGGACGCTGGCAACCTATATGGTTGAAGGTGGAAGTAGTAAGGCCTTCACAAAAATTAAAAAAATGATGTATTCAGAGCCTCAAGCACTACATCTATTACTGGATAAACTCGCAGATAGCGTTATCCTTTATTTGAATGCTCAAATTAAAGCGGGTGCACAATCCATTATGATCTTTGATACATGGGGTGGTGTGCTAACAGGGCGTGATTACCAACTTTTCTCATTACACTACATGCATAAGATTGTTGATGGTCTTATTCGCGAATACGATGGAAGAAAAGTTCCTGTAACCTTATTTACTAAAGGTGGCGGTCGTTGGTTAGAAGCAATGGCAGCAACAGGTTGTGATGCATTAGGGCTAGATTGGACGATTGATATTGAAGATGCACGTCGTCGAGTAGGGGATAAAGTTGCGTTACAAGGCAACATGGATCCTTCTATGCTGTATGCACCGCCTGCCCGAATAGAGCAAGAAGTCGAAACTATTCTTGCTGGGTTTGGTAAAGGTAACGGTCATGTCTTTAATCTTGGGCACGGTATTCATCAAGATGTTCCACCAGAACATGCTGGTGCATTTATTGATGCGGTTCACCGTTTATCGAAGCCTTATCATCAGGATAATGATTAATACCCAGCAATTGCGTCAGGAGCAGACAGAAAAAGCTCAACAGATTATTTTAACGGACCAATTTACAGCACCAACTTACATAGCAGGTGCTGATGTTGGTTTTGAAGAAGGTGGCGCAGTTACTCGCGCCGCCATTGTGATAATGCATTACCCTTCTTTTGAAATTCTTGAATATCAAATTGCGCGAATACCTACAACCCTCCCTTATATTCCTGGTTTACTTTCGTTTAGAGAGTGCCCTGCATTACTGACTGCTTGGCAACTAATCAAACAAAAGCCTTCACTTATTTTTGTCGATGGACAAGGTATTGCTCATCCTAGAAGGCTTGGTGTCGCAAGTCATTTTGGTTTATTAGTGGATACGCCTACTATTGGCGTGGCAAAAAGTCGTTTATGTGGCATTGATAAAGACGTCAATGAAGAGATGGGAAGTCATGAGCCGTTAATGGATAAAAATGAGCAAATAGGGTGGATTTATCGCAGTAAGAAAAAATGTAAACCCCTGTATATTTCTCCGGGTCATAAAGTGAGTATGAATGGCGCTTTGCAGTGGGTTGAGTTGTGTATGAAAGGATATCGATTGCCAGAACCTACACGTTGGGCTGATGGTATTGCTTCAAATAGGCGATTATTTGAGCAGTTGAATAAGAATAAGCTCTAAATGACCGGGAAATATGTGGATATTTTTAATTTTCAGGTAAACTGCGCCTAAGTTAAGAAAATGAGTAATCACGAATGTTGAAGAACCCAATCCATTTACGTTTAGAAAAGCTGGAAGCTTGGCAACATCTGACGTTTATGGCGTGCCTGTGTGAGAGAATGTACCCAAATTATCAGGTATTTTGTCGTGAAACAGGATTTACCGATCCAATGCTTTATCGCCGTATTCTCGATCTGGTTTGGGAAACTTTAACGGTGAAAGATGCAAAGGTTAATTTTGATTCTCAATTAGAGAAATTAGAAGAAGCTATTCCTGATGCATCTCAGTTCGAGATTTATGGTGTCTATCCTGCGATTGACGCTTGTGTTGCACTTAGTGAAATTGTTCACTCTCGTTTAAGCGGTGAATCATTAAGTCACGCTATTGAAGTGAGCAAATTATCAGTAGGGACAGTTGCTTCACTTGAAATGACACAAGCAGAAAGAGAAATGAGCGAAGAAGAGCTTAGATCTCTACCTGCTGTTATTGAAGAGTTCGATATCCAATGGGAAATTTACCGTCTACTTGTAGAATGTGAAGAAAGAGATATCGAACTGATCAAGGGTCTACGTGCAGACCTTCGTGAAGCTGGAATGAGCAATATCGGTATAGAATTAACGCACTAAATCAGAAAAACGTGATTTAGTGCTTGAAAAGCGACGTTTAAAGACTTCACATCACCCCTGTGTATGTTCTACATTGGGTACGAAAAGAAGTGGCTCAGGTGTTTTACTTAATTTATCCTCTTAAAAAGATAAGTTAAGTTTTTTCACCAGATGTTTTTCAAACGATAAAACATACTTTAAGGACTATTTTATGAACAAAGCTGAATTAACCGAATCAGTTGCTGAAAAAGCGGATCTGACAAAAACTCAAGCAAAAGCTGCTATTGAAGCGTTTATCGATTCAGTAACAGGTGCTCTGAAAGAAGGCGATTCTGTACAGTTAGTTGGTTTCGGTACATTCAAAGTGAATCACCGTGCAGAGCGTACTGGTCGTAACCCTCAAACTGGTAAAGAAATTAAAATTGCAGCAGCTAACGTTCCTGCATTTACTGCCGGTAAAGCACTGAAAGACGCAGTAAAATAATTCCTTTGAACGGAATGAACAATAGAGGGGGATTTACTCCCCTTTTGTTGAAACGACAGGGGCTGTTAGCAATAGGGTCTGCTTTTTTGCTCAGCGCCTGCTCCTCTACTGTGCAACTACCTGAATTTTCTGCAACAGGTTATATTGCAGATGAAGGTGTTGTCCGGCTATGGCGTTTAAATAATAAAGTGTCAGAGCCTCAAGTGATCATGAGTGTTTATAGCTTTTATAAAAAGCCAGAAACTGTCATCACATTCTATGAGTATCGTCAAAATAAGCTTTGGCAAGTCCGCTCTGAAGTTATCAATCCAAATGATCCCTCCTCTTGGCATCTTCGTTTAAATAAACGAGGTGAAGTTATTTTCATGCAACAAGAAAGCCAGAAGCAAAAACGAGCATTGACAGAAGATGAGCGTTTAAGAATGGTATTTGCTGCAAGTAAAGTGCGTGAAATTAGTGAAGCGCTTACTATTGGGAAAGTAAATTTAGTACAGGGTATTTGGTATCAAAATACGATGACAACATGTGCTGGTGAGAAGGTGAGTGTTTCATTTGAAGGTCCAGAACAACGTTGGTTAAAAACAAGAACACGTAATTCAAGTAAGCCTTCTTATGTTGCTTGGCTTGATTCACCAGAAGGTAAGCAACTACTTATGGTTGCAGAACACGATTTTTGTAAATGGGAACCAACAAAAGAGAGCTTGTGATCACTCCCTTTTGCTGTTGTTAATTTATTTCTTTAAGCGCGCAATCGCTCGATAGCCGATATCATGGCGATAAAAACTACCATTCCAATGAATATCTTTCGCTAAGGCATAAGCATTTTGTTGAGCCTGCTCGATATCATCACCTAATGCGGTCGCACATAATACTCGCCCGCCAGCAGTGATAACGTCGCCTTTGTCATTGAGTGTTGTTCCTGCTTGAAATACTTTTGCCGTTGTTGATGATGTTGGTTTTAAGCCTTTGATAACATCACCTTGACGATAATCTTCAGGGTAGCCGCCAGCTGCAATCACAATCCCTAAAGCTGGACGAGGATCCCAAAGGGAATCTTTATCTTTTAAGTTACCTTTTGCTCCAGCTAAACACAGCTCAACTAAATCAGATTGCATACGCATCATAATAGGTTGAGTTTCTGGATCACCAAAACGACAGTTAAACTCAATAACCTTAGCAATGCCTTGTTTATCAATCATCAGTCCTGCATAAAGGAAACCTTGGTAACGATAGCCTTCAGAAGCCATTCCTTTTACTGTCGGATAAATGATTTTTTCCATTACTTGCTGGTGGATTTCTGGTGTAACTACAGGTGCTGGTGAATATGCTCCCATTCCCCCTGTATTAGGTCCAGTATCTCCATCACCAACACGCTTATGATCTTGGCTTGTTGCCATTGGAATAACGTGTTCACCATCAACCATCACAATAAAGCTAGCTTCTTCGCCATCAAGAAATTCTTCGATAACAATACGATGACCTGCATCACCAAAAACATTGCCAGCCAGCATATCTTTAATTGCGGCTTCAGCCTCAGCTTGTGTCATAGCAACAATAACGCCTTTACCTGCGGCTAAACCATCTGCTTTGATAACAATCGGCGCGCCTACTTTATTAAGGTACTCAAGTGCAGGTGCTATTTCTGTGAAATTTTGATAATCCGCAGTTGGAATTTTATGACGAGCTAAAAAATCTTTTGTGAAGGCTTTAGAGCCTTCTAACTGCGCGGCTCCTTTTGTTGGGCCAAAGATGGTCAATCCCGCTTCTTTAAATGCATCTACAACACCAATAACCAGTGGTGCTTCAGGGCCCACGATAGTCAAATCAATTTTATTTTCGAGAGCAAATGCGACTAATGCAGGAATATCTGTTGCACTGATAGCGACATTCTCAACACCACTTTCTAATGCAGTGCCTGCATTACCTGGCGCAACAAAAACCTGCGTTGCAAGCGACGACTGAACCGCTTTCCAGGCTAAAGCATGTTCACGACCGCCATTACCAATAATCAAAATCTTCATATCAATACCTTATTAATGACGGAAGTGACGCATATTGGTGAAAATCATTGCGATGTTATGCTCATTTGCAGCTGCGATCACTTCATCGTCACGAATTGAGCCGCCAGGTTGAATAACACAAGTCACGCCGGCAAGTGCTGCTGCATCAATACCATCTCTAAATGGGAAGAATGCGTCTGATGCCATTGCACAGCCTGCAACTTCTAAACCTTCATCAGCAGCTTTAATACCTGCAATTTTTGCAGAGTACACACGGCTCATTTGTCCTGCACCAATACCGATTGTCATATCGTTTTTAGCGTAAACAATGGCATTTGATTTTACGAATTTGGCGACTTTCCAGCAGAAGAGAGCATCTTTAAGTTCACGCTCACTAGGTTGACGTTGGGTGACCACTCTTAAGTTTTCTTCTTTTACCATGCCTAAGTCACGATCTTGAACTAACAGCCCACCATTAACACGTTTGAAATCTAATGCTGGTTTGGCTTCTTGCCATTGACCACAAGCTAATACACGAACATTTGGTTTAGTTTCTAAAATTGGTAATGCATCTCCATTAATAGAAGGGGCAATGATTACTTCAACAAACTGACGTTCGATGATTGCACTTGCTGTTTTTGCATCTAATGGCCGATTGAATGCGATAATGCCACCAAATGCAGAAGTTGGATCAGTTTTAAATGCATTGTCATATGCTTGTGCGAGCGTGTTCGCAATTGCAACACCGCAAGGGTTTGCATGTTTCACAATAACACATGCAGGCTCGGAAAATGATTTCACACATTCTAATGCTGCATCAGTATCAGCAATATTATTATAAGAAAGTGCTTTGCCTTGTAATTGGTTTGCAGTGGCAATAGATGCTTCTTCTATATTCTCTTCTATATAGAAAGCTGCTTGCTGGTGAGCATTCTCACCATAACGCATATCTTGTTTCTTTATATAGTTCAGATTTAAGGTACGAGGGAAAGTACCTGATGGTTGTGAAGTATCACCATAATAAGGTGCAACCTTCTTGCCGAAGTAGTTAGCAATCATTCCGTCATAAGCAGCTGTGTGTTCAAAGGCTTTAATCGCCAAATCAAAGCGTGTATCTAAAGTAAGGCTATTTTCGTGATTATCCATTTCTTCAATCACTCTTTCATAGTCATTACTATTTACTACAATCGTAACGTCTTTATGATTTTTTGCCGCGGAGCGAACCATTGTTGGTCCACCAATATCGATATTCTCCACAGCATCTGTTAATGAGCAATCTGGACGAGCGACTGTTTTAGCAAAAGGATAAAGATTTACGACGACCATATCGATAGGACGAATTTCATGTTCTTCCATAATTGCATCATCTTGTCCACGACGACCTAGGATCCCACCATGTACTTTAGGATGCAGTGTTTTCACTCTGCCATCCATCATTTCTGGAAAGCCTGTGTAGTCGGAGACTTCAATAACCGGTAAGCCAGCTTCTGCTAATAGACGTGCGGTTCCACCTGTAGATAAGAGTTCTATTTTTCTTTCAACAAGTGCTTTAGCAAATTCTAAAATACCTGCTTTATCAGACACACTTAAAAGTGCACGGCGGATAGGACGAAGATGTTGCATGAGTTTTATCCCTTGGGGTTGGTATAACGGTAGTAATGGTGAAGTTAAATCACATTAATACAGTGAAATTGTGTTTGCTTAACTAACATTTCAGAAGATGGACACAAAATCAATCTTACTTAATCGACCGCTATAATAACGCAAACGTTTGCGTTTGACATGCTAATTTTATATAAAAAGGTGCTCTGTGGATAAGGTTGTTGATAAATGCGTATAAGTGGGGGGTTTGCTGTGGAATTAAGCAAACGATTTTTTTTCTTAAAAAAACTATTGCCAGCCTCAGAAAACTCCCTATAATGCGTCCTCGTTGTCACGGCGAACCACGCTAAGTGAGTTAGCCGAGAGAACAGAGAGGAAAGAAAAAATTTGAAAAAACTCTTGACTCTTCAGAGGAATAACGTAATATACGCCTCCTCGCAACAACGCAGAAGACCAGAAACGGCAGCGAATGTTGCACTGCTCTTTAACAAATTATCAGACAATCTGTGTGGGCACTCGCAGAGACGATATCTTCTAAAATATTAGATGTATCAAGTCTTGAAGAGTGAACAACA
>NZ_PENS01000023.1 GCF_003144325.1 Proteus terrae | reverse complement strand
TGGCAATAGCGGCAGCAACGGCGGCTTTGCGTGGGTCGACTTCTTCTGTTTCAGCATTTTGAACAGGAGCTTCTACAGTTGAAGATGTTTCAGAAGCTTGTTGTGCTTTTTTAGCTTTAACACGCGCTAATGCAGCAGCAACGGCGGCTTTACGTGGATCAGCATCTTCGCTTTCACTCGCTATATTCTCACTCGAGGCTTCTAGTGCTTTTTGCTGTGCTAATTTAGCAGCTTGTTTTGCTCTTACTTCCTCTTTACGTTTTTTACGTGCAGCAATAGCGGCTGTATTATCTGGCTCTTCACCCGCTTTAACAGAAATAATTTTGCCAATACTTTGTTTTGCTTTTACGCGAGAAAGTGCAGATTGAACTTCACCGTGCTCTTCATCATCAAGTTTAACTACGGCACGTTGATGTCTGGCTTCACGTTCCAGTTTTTCGCGTTCCATACGTATTTTTTTCGCTTCAAAACGTGCTTTTGCCTCAGCCGCGCGTTTTGCTTCTGCATCAATTTCACGTATTTCTGCTTTTTCTTGGCGATAGTATTGAACTAACGGGATATTACTAGGGCAAACAAACGCACAAGCACCGCATTCAATACAATCAAATAAATTATGTTGTTGCGCTTTCTCATGCTCTTTACCTTTACTAAACCAGTAAAGTTGTTGAGGTAATAAACCACTAGGACAAGCATCAACACAATGACCACAACGGATACAGGCTTCTTCAAGGTTATCTGTATCCATCTCTTCGACTGAAGGAATCAGTAGGCAGTTGGTTATCTTAACAACAGGGGCATTTAAGTCTGGTAAGGTAAATCCCATTAATGGCCCTCCCATAATTACCATCTGCTCAGAGCCTGCAACAAAACCAGCTTGTTTTAGTAATGAGTAAATAGGTGTGCCTAAACGAGCCCAAAAGTTACCCGGTGTTTTAGCGCCATTACCTGTGACTGTGACAACACGTTCAATTAATGGCTCATCATCAATAATGGCACGTTTGATGGCAACAACCGTACCTACGTTTTGCATCAAGACGCCAATATCAGACGAACGTCCTCCTGATGGGACTTCTTTACCGGTTAAGATCTTAGTCAGTTGTTTAGCACCACCTGATGGGTATTTAGTTGGGATGACACGAATGAAAATACGCTTCTCATCAGGTACAGCACTTAAAGCGTGTTTTAATGACTCAATGGCTTCAGGCTTATTATCTTCAATACCAATTAACACTTCATCAGGAGAGAGAAGGTGAATTAAGATCTGACATCCAGCAATCACTTCATCAGCATGTTCTTGCATTAAGCGATCGTCTGCTGTGATATATGGTTCACACTCAGCTGCATTGATGATGAGTGTTTTAACGAGGTCACCACCACCTTTTAATTTTGATGCAGTTGGGAATCCCGCACCGCCTAATCCTGCAATACCAGCTTCATGGATACGGTTAAGTAATGTTTCTCTACTTTCTAATTGATAATCGATGATAGGGGATTTTTTTCGCCATTCATCTTTACCATCAGATTGAATTCTTACTGCAATTTCAGGTAATCCAGAAGGATGAGTACTTGGAAAAGGTTCTATTGTTGTAACTGTACCAGAGATAGATGCATGAACAGGTAATGTTCTACCAATCCCTTTTGTTAACGGTTGGCCTTTTAAGACATGCTCACCTACGCTGACACAAAGTTGCCCCGGTACACCTAAGTGCTGATGAATAGGAATAATCACTTCATCTGGTAATTGTGCGATACGCATTGGTGTACGACTGGACTGTATTTTCATTTCAGGAGGATGAATGCCGCCTTTAAAATCCCAGATTTTATCTTTTTTAAATAGTGAAAAGAGATTAAACATGAGCGTTATCCTCCGTCTTTAATGACGGTTCATCTTCAGGTGTTTCTTCTGGCTCTGCTGGAATGTTTTTTACAGGGATTGTATTTAAATCCCATTTCCAATTTGAGGTTGTGACTTTGACAGGAACCAAAGTTATACAATCAGTAGGGCAAGGAGGCACACATAAGTCACATCCAGTACATAAGTCTTCAATAACGGTGTGCATAGCACGTGTGGCACCCACAATGGCATCAACGGGGCACGCTTGAATACACTTAGTACATCCTATGCAATTATCTTCATCAATTAAGGCGACTTTTCTAATTGGATTTAATGCTTCTTCGTCACCATCAAGTGGTTGAGGATCAACACCCATCAATTCAGCTATTTTTAACATCACTTGTTCGCCACCCGGTGCACAACGGTTAATCATCTCACCATTGTTTGCGACTGCATCTGCATAAGGACGACACCCAGGATGACCACATTGTCCGCATTGGCTTTGCGGTAATATTGCGTCAATTTTTTCGACAATAGGATCTTCTTCCACTTTAAAGCGGCGTGCGGAATATCCCAAAATTAGCCCAAAGATAAGACCTAGCGCACCAAGTACGCCAATTGCTATCCATAAAGAATTCATTACAGTTTCACCAAACCACTAAAACCCATAAAGGCGAGAGACATTAAACCCGCGGTAATTAAACCAATTGAAGCACCTTTAAATGGTGCGGGTACATTGGCGACGGCTAAGCGTTCTCTAATTGCAGCAAATAATACCATTACAAGAGAAAAACCGACGGCTGCACCAAAACCATAAACGGCAGATTGCATAAATGTGTGAGCTTGATTGATATTTAATAATGCCACACCTAATACAGCGCAGTTTGTAGTGATTAAAGGCAAGAAGATCCCTAATAAACGATAGAGTGTTGGGCTTGTTTTTCTTACGACCATTTCAGTGAATTGTACAACTACTGCAATAACTAAAATAAAGCTCAGTGTGCGTAAATAAAGTAAGTCCAAAGGAACTAAAATAAAATTATCCATCAGCCAAGAACTAATCGAGGCGAGAGTCATAACAAAGGTTGTCGCAAATCCCATACCAATAGCGGTTTCTAATTTTTTTGATACACCCATAAATGGGCATAAACCAAGGAATTTGACGAGTACAAAGTTATTCACCAATACGGTGCCGACGAATAGAAGCAAGTAATCAGTCATTGTTATGCCAAAATTGTTAAACAGAGAAACAAAAAGCCTCCTGAAATAAAGAGGCTAAACAAGCGTATATAATATCAAGGGTAAAGGGGTGAAGTTATCGAACTTGTGTGAAAGTTTCACGAACACGTTTAGAGTACTTGATATAAGGCACAAAGCAGACAGTCGAGAAAACAGACCATAGAAGGGATTGTAATGCTGTTTGGTCGTCAACAGGTGCAAAACCAAAACTCTTGATTGCTAATAGTAAGTTGATAAGCAACCAAAAAATAAATAGACGCGGAAAGTTTTTAGCACGATAAAAAAATTGTCTTAGTAGATAAAGCGTAAAACTAAACATCACCCATGTTGTTAACGCGGAGAGATACCAACTTGAGATCAAATGAAAAGGAAGCTGGTGTAGGATCGAAAAGTCTGAAAAATATTTAATAATATACAAAACAGACATCAACCCAGAACCAATCACTGACAAGATCATATAAGCCAATGGCGCAAGCAGCCACCCTGTAATAGGCGCTTTTCCTGAAAGGTTATTCTGCGTGTTTGCTTTGAGATCAAATTTCATTAATTAATTATTCCTACTCGTATGTATAGAACTAAACAGGATATTATCACAAACTTTGTTATTATTTATTTAGCTACAAAAGTGAAAGTGATTTTTGTTAATAAAAAAGCATATAAAAATAGGATAGGGTTATGGCAATTAAACTCAATGTTGGGATTATCGGATATGGTTATGCAAGTAAAACCTTTCATGCTCCGCTAATAACAACAACCGAAGGTTTAAATCTTAGTGCAATTTCAAGCTCTGATGAAAATAAAGTTAAACAAGATTTTCCTCACATTACCGTTTATGCAGACCCTCAAGCACTTATTAATGATCCCTCAATAGACTTAATCATTATTCCAACGCCGAATAATACTCACTATTCACTGGCTTCACAGGCTCTAGAAAAAGGTAAACATGTTATTGTTGATAAACCGTTTACACTGACACTGGAAGAAGCTGAAAAATTAACTCAGCAAGCAACAGATGCCGGTAAACTCCTTTCTGTTTTTCATAATCGTCGTTGGGATTCCGGTTTCTTAACCGTTAAAAAACTTTTAGCGGATAAAACACTCGGCGATATCAATGCATATGAAGCGCATTTTGATCGTTTCCGTCCAACAGTGCGTCAACGTTGGCGAGAAGATGCAGGAATTGGCGGTGGACTTTGGTACGATCTCGCGCCTCATGTTCTTGACCAAGCGATTTGCCTATTTGGTGAACCTAAAGCAATTACTGCAGATATTGCTCAATTACGTCCTAATGCAAAAAATGCCGATTACTTTCATGCATTACTAGAATATGACAATCTTAGAGTCGTTCTTCATGCATCTATGTTAGTTGCGTCTCCAACACCTATTTTTGCTATTCATGGGACAAAAGGCAGTTATGTTAAATATGGTCTAGATACCCAAGAAGATGCCTTAAAAGCCGGTTATCTCCCTAATCAAACTTATAATTGGGGAATGGATAGTTTAGATGGTGAGTTAACAACATTGTCAGAGTCTGGTGAGTTAGAGACAACCAAACTCACTACACTTTCTGGTGATTATCCCGCTTACTATCAACAAATTTATCGTGCAATTACATTGGGTGAAGAAAATCCTGTTACGCCAATACAAGCAACAGCCATTATGCGTTTGATTGAAGCTGGCGAAATTTCTAATCGTTTAAAACAAACTATTACGCTATAAGCAAAAGGGAGCGTTAAATCTAATGTCTTGGTGGCAAAAACTAAAACTTGATCCTTTTCTCATGATTATGATTTGTGTGGTGACGCTAGCAACCCTACTACCCGCACAAGGCGATATTAAAGTCCTGTTCCAATATCTTACGACCGGAGCGATAGCACTGCTGTTCTTCTTGCATGGTGCCAAACTTTCTAGAGAGGCGATATTGGCAGGGCTTGGGCATTGGCGTTTACATCTTACGGTATTTGCTAGTACCTTTATTATTTTTCCTATTTTGGGGCTAGGATTACAAGTTATTGTGCCTGAATGGATGTCACCAACAGTCTATATGGGTTTTTTATATCTTTGTGCGTTACCTGCAACGGTTCAATCTGCCATTGCCTTTACTTCTGTGGCTGGGGGAAATGTAGCTGCTGCTATTTGTAGTGCATCTGCATCCAGTATTCTTGGTGTTTTTCTTTCGCCGGTATTAGTCGGTTTTTTAATGCAAACACAAGGCTCTGCGGATGATTTCGACACGGCAGGGGCTATTCAATCAATCTTACTGCAACTGATGGTACCTTTTATTATTGGTCATTTATCACGACCTTTAATTGGCCGTTGGGTTGATAAACATAAAAAATTAGTTAATAGAACGGATCGCTCTTCTATTTTGCTGGTGGTTTATGTTGCGTTTAGTGAGGCTGTTGTTGAAGGGATTTGGCATAAAATTGATGGTTGGTCGCTACTAACGATTGCAGTAGTGAGCTGTATTTTGTTAGCGATTGTCATTTTCGTGAACGTATACAGTGCTAGACTGCTTGGTTTTAATAAAGAAGATGAAATCACTATTGTTTTTTGTGGTTCTAAAAAGAGCTTAGCAAATGGTGTACCTATGGCGAATGTGTTATTTCCTGCAGCGACTGTTGGGGTAATGTTATTACCACTAATGATATTCCATCAGATCCAATTAATGGTTTGTGCTGTGTTAGCACAGCGCTACGCTAATCAATCTAAAGAAGCTGAAAAGAAATAACGTATTTAAGCTGGTGGGTAATCAATAATATTAATTAAATATTGATAATTACATAAATAAGAAAAAGCATCGACTTAGTTTTTATCGGTGCTTTTTTTATTTGTTATAAGGGGCATCATTCTTGTTATGGTCACTATTTTCTTTTTTATCTGTTAATGAAGGTTGTTGAGATTTAAAGGGAAGAGGTAAGCCGAATACAAGATAAATTAAGAAAACAAAACCCATATTTAAATAATCAGATTTATTATTTTTCACATCAACTTTTAATTCACAATCGATGGGTTCTAACTGGTCGTTAATATTATATTTTCCTTGGTAAAGTTCATTAAGAATTGCTTGCGCTTGCTCAAATTCTTTATAGTTAACCAGTAGTTTTACGCCACCAGTAGCTTGAGCATACACTTGGTTATTCCAAACAATATTTTCATCTAAAAGAATAGCATCAATACCTTCTGACTGAAGAAAGCCTGCTTCAATAGAGGCATCAAGTGGTGATAGATACTGTGCTAATAATCTATATTGACCTCTTGTCGGATGAATATTCCACATAGATTTTCCTTAATAATAAGTAACCCCTTGAAAATTAATTTTAGTCTAAGAATTATTAAGAATTCCATCTATTTTCAATAAATATAAAAAAACCATCTGATTAACAGATGGTTTTAATCAAAAAGCTATATAAAATATTAACGTGAGCTGACTTTCTTAATTAATGCGTCACGCTCTGCTTGGCTAATAAATGCCATTTTTAAGCCATTAATCTGAGTCTGGCGGATTTGCTCAGGCGTTAATCCAGCAGCCGGTGCAGCAACGGTATATTCGTGTTTTAGCTCAATACCTTCAACCGCAGGATCATCGGTATTAAGAGAGGCGATAATGCCATGCTCTAAAAATATTTTTAAAGGATGCTCTGCTAACGAATTGATAGTACTGGTTTGAATGTTCGATGTTAAGCAAGACTCAATCCCAATTTGATGTTCTGCGAGATAGTCCATTAAACGTGGATCTTCAATAGCTTTAACACCATGACCAATACGACTTGCCCCTAATTCTTTAATCGCATGCCAAATGCTTTCTGCACCCGCAGCTTCACCTGCGTGAACAGTAATATTCCAGCCAGTGTCACGGGCACGATTAAAATGAGGTTGGAATAAATGACCAGGGAAACCTAATTCATCACCCGCTAAATCAAGTGCAGTAATTTTATCTTGATGTTTTAGCAAGCCATTGAGTTCTTGTTGGCAGGCGTTTTCACCAAAGGTACGGCTTAAAATACCGATTAAACGAATGTCTACATCGTGAGATTGCAATGCACTCTGTACGCCATCAACAATAGCTTCCACTACACCTTCGACAGGAAGTTGATGTTTCATTGCCATATAGTAAGGAGAAAAACGCAGTTCAGCGTAATCAATACCCGCATTCACCACATCTACCACGTTTTCATAAGCAACACGGCGACATGCATCTAAGTCGGCTAAAACCGCCACACCCCAATCCAATTTTTGTAAAAAGCTAACAAGACTTGGCTCATTCTTTGTGATTTGCACATGAGGGCGCAATGCTTCTAATTCATAAGCTGGTAGCGCAATATTATGCTGTTTTGCTAACTCTAGAATTGTTTGAGGACGGATATTACCATCTAAATGGCGATGTAAATCGGTTAAAGGCAACTGTGTGTCAATCACGTGTTATTTTCCTTTTAATAGAAATAATGAAAATCTATCGTTTATAGTGATTTTCTTATAATCGGTAAGTTATAAAATAGTTGCGGGTTATTATGACTTATTTTTATTTTATTCACTAACAAATAAACATAAATTGGTTATTTCTGAAGCTAAAAATGACTATTTTTCTCAATTTCAAGTTAAAAAGTAAAAAATGAAAAATAGGGCTGCCTATTTATTAGCTACAATATTCAATGTAATTGACGCGTATTATCAAACTAACTGATACATTGGTTTTTGATCTAAAAATAGGGCTGTCATTACAATTGAAATATCCTATCAATTGTTTTGATAGGTTACTCAGGGATAAACGAACAGAAAAAATAGCCAAGATATTAATTTTTCATTTGGTTATTCAATAAATTACCTATTTTGTGTGTTTTTTTAATTTTATTAGCTAAAGTATTTAAGATGTTTTTCATAAAAGCATAATATTAAAATTTAGTTATATTTAAATTTATTCAGTTTTATATAAAATAAAAAATAAAACATCTGTATTATTAAATAAGTAATAAAGGAAAAGAAATTAAAGCCATAATGCTTCTTCGTTAAATATAACTATTTAATTGAATGGAGTCATTACATTATGACTTTTTAATGCTAATTTATTATTTAAATTTAAGGCTAATAATTATGAATGATAATTCTGATTTAAATATTGAAAAAAGAAATAATAAAATTAAAAATTTGTTGGCTTCAACCTTACTTCCTCCTTCATCAGAAAATAATCTTACTTATGGTTCTCAAGTCGTTACTGGCGATGGTGCGATTGCATTGGATTTGGTTGTTGTTATTGATACAAGTGGTTCAATGTCTGATGAATCTTCGGATTTGAGTAAAGAAGTTGATGCAGCAATACAAGAAGCGTCAGAAAAATGCCCATCAAAACTTCGGGTCACATTTTTAGGTATAGAAGGCACATGGGATGACACTAAATTTGATCAATCAGCCAGTGATTATTTAAAAGCATTGGGTGTTCCTGAAAATCGTTTACAGGCAAGAAAGCCGTTTAAAGAGGCTGACGGTCGTGATCATGCGGGTAATAAAGAGGATTTATGTCGTGCTGTGATTGATTTAAGTAAGCACTTTGATTGGCGTGATGGTGCGCGTCGTGCCATTTTTGTGTTGGGCGATGAAGGTATGGAAGGTGGCGGAGGTGTTCTTACTAATGCTGCTGTGATAAAAAATAATGAAGCGATAGCTGTTGCTCAGCACGAGAAAGTTAAAGTGTACACCTACCAAGGTACACCTGACGATAGAATGACTAATTTAGATCGTTTCCCAAGTATTGCTGATAGAGACAGTATTACAAAAGAGTATGTACGCTTAGCGAAGCAAACAGGAGGGCGTTCTTATATCTACACAACAGGTATCGCTAAGTTTTCATTAGTATTGCAAGAGATCCTCTGTGATAGCTTAACTCCGCCTAATATTCCTAAACCCCAGGAGAAAGAGACCAATTGCAAGCATGTCTGTGAGCAATTAACCTCTATTATCTCAACAGTAAATACGCTTGCTGGAATAATTAACAAAACCATTGATTCATGTTGTAAAGATGAGTGGAAAAATCATCATACTCCCGCTAAAGATTGTGATTGTTAATTAAGCGGTAATATAAAAAACACCCCAGTGCTATTTACAATGGGGTGTTCTATTTAAGGTTCTAATAGAAATTTAATTGTGAGCTTATTCTGGTTGTTGCTCAGGAATTAAGATTTCTTGTTCTTCGATGATAGCAGGATCTTCAGTCATTTCTTCTTGATAACCATCTTCTGAATAATCAGAGTCATCGTAATCGTAAGATGATGCGCCCATACCGAATAACATTGCAGCTAAACCTAACATTTGAGGAGCTTGAGTGACATCCATAAACTCATCAAAAGTGTAGGTTTTACCATTCATGGTAAATTTATCAGCAGCATAGTTCAGTTTCATGCTTAATGCATTACCGTCTTGTGCAAGTAACATCAGTGGTAATGCATCTTTCTCATCTTGAGAGATTTGATTGATATTTTGTTGTAATTCAGTTTTTAACTGCTCAACGTCAGCAGCTGTTGCTACTTCGATTTCTTTTTTCTCAGCATCGGTTAATGCGGTTTCTTGGTAACGAGCCGCGTCAAGATATTGAGTGGTGTTACGGAATTCAGCTAACATTGGAAGAGATAAATCAATATTGAAATCAATGTTTTTAAACAGATAGTTAAATAACTCTGCTGGTGATTTCTCTTGGTTTTCTAAAACTTTAACGTTAAAAGCATTTAAATCTAAGTTAAAGGTTAATTTACTTGCGCCGCTTTTATTAGTTAAAGAAGCTTCATCGATACGGAAAACTAAGCCTTTCTCCAGAACATCACGAACGGCTTGTTCAACCATTTCTGAATTATCAAAATGGTTTTTATTCCATGGTAACAATGAGTTGTTATAAACTTTAGTTAATAACAACATCGCATCAGGATCAGCTTTATCAATAGAATAGCCGAATTTACCTGCACCAAATTCGAGCCCCGCAACATTCAGTGACTTAAAGTAATAAGTTTGAGAGATATTAAAGAGCTTATCTTTGATATCACTTTTTGTTGTAAGAGAAACATCTTTCAGTGAGAAATCAGATGCTTTGTCTTTGCTGGTATGCGCAATTTCAGAAAAACTTAATAACTGTTCATTAAATAGGTATTGATCGTTATTAACTTTTGTTCCAGCAATAGCACCTGAAATATCCTTGATTGTGAAGGTTTCTTCACCATCTTTAGTCACAACAACTTGATCACCTTTAATTTTGGTTGAAAAGTTTGTTGCATTTTTATCTGATGAGAACTCAACAGTTAATGGTGTTGTTTTAACTGTGCCACCATTTTCAGCAAAATCGATAGGATTTAATGTTGCATCACCAGATACAGAGCCATCGAAAGCTAAAGAGGTGTGAACGTTAAAAAGAGATTTTTCTTTAGTTAGCTTGAATAAATCTTTTGTTGTGTTGTTATTAACCAACGTATTATTCATTGCTGCTAATTTTGGTGCCAAATTAAATTTAGCCAGATCAGAAAGAGGGAATGGACCGTGGTCAATATCAGTAGAGAAGACAACTTCTTCTACTTTTTTCTCTTGGTCTGCATCACTAGCATCTTGTGAAATCACGACAGCAAAGTCTGCATTAGAGGTGAAAACCCCTTTCTTATAGTCACGAATTTCAAGTTTAACATCAGCACCAAACTGTGCATTTTTAGCAAGTTGTGCCAATTGGACATTAGCTAGTTTCGTTTCTTCCTGTAAGCGACTTTCAATTTTACTGCCCATGTACCACGACGCACCAGTCCAAACAACACCTAGTGCGACGATAACACCAACAGCGACAAGCGATTTCTTCATAATTCTAGTCCATCCTCTGTGTACATCTGGCGATGTACGTTATAAAGGCTGTTTTGTAACCCTTAAACAACCCGATAAATTGGTGATAAATTTTACTAAATTTAAATATAGATAATCCACATATATACATCGCCATCTATATTAACCGTAAATATAGATTTAGTGGAATAAAATCGCAATCAGAACTTACTTAGTTAATCGCTAACGTAATGAGTTTAAAGCAAAATGAATATGATTTATAAGATAATTTAAATAAGGACTAAAACTCTTTTTTCTTACTCATTTTTAGATTTAGACAATATTTAATTGTGATGTGATTCTATTTATGATGAATAATAAAGGCTCATAATAAGTGTGGATATAATATGAAAGCTTAAATAATAACATTGGCAATAAAATAAGATTGCTAATCGTACTTTCTCCAAAAAATCAACAGATTTCATTCTGTTATAAATTTCATAAGCTCGCTTTAGCTCTCATATTTATTATTCTGTTTATGGCATGATACTGGTATCCGAGTTATTTACTAGAAAGTGATTCGGAATTAATCAATTATTCTGTGTACTTAAGGAGATTGAAATGGCAGCCACTCGCATTGAAAAAGACTCAATGGGACAAATCGAAGTACCAGCTGACCAGTTATGGGGAGCTCAAACGCAGCGTTCTCTTGAACACTTCCGTATTTCAGTTGAAAAAATGCCTGTTGCACTTATCCATGCGCTTGCTATCACAAAGAAAGCAGCCGCTGGTGTTAACATGGATTTAGGCTTATTACCAAAAGAGCGCGCTGATGCAATTATCGCAGCTGCAGATGAAGTGCTTGCAGGTAAACACCCAACTGAATTCCCATTAGCAATCTGGCAGACCGGTTCTGGCACTCAATCAAACATGAATATGAATGAAGTGTTGGCTAACCGTGGTAGTGAGATACTTGGTGGTATCCGTGGCATGGAACGTAAAATCCATCCGAACGATGATGTTAACAAAAGTCAGAGTTCAAATGATGTGTTCCCAACTGCCATGCATGTCGCTGCTGTTATTGCATTACGTCAGGATTTACTGCCAGAATTAAAATCACTGCTGAAAGTATTCAAAGAGAAAGCAGAAGCTTTCCATGATATCGTTAAAATTGGTCGTACTCACCTGCAAGATGCGACACCACTGACATTAGGTCAAGAAATCTCCGGTTGGGCTGCTATGCTTGAGCACAGCATCAAACATATCGATGATTCTGTTCCCCATGTTTGTGAATTAGCGCTAGGTGGTACAGCTGTGGGTACGGGGTTAAATACCCATCCAGAATATGCAGTTCGTGTTGCTAAGCGTATCGCTGAGTTGTCAGGTCAGCCTTTTGTAACGGCTCCTAATAAATTTGAAGCATTAGCAACTTGTGATGCATTAGTTCATTCACATGGTGCATTAAAAGGTTTAGCTTCTTCATTAATGAAGATTGCTAACGATGTGCGTTGGTTAGCTTCTGGTCCTCGTTGTGGTATTGGCGAAATCGCTATCCCAGAAAACGAACCAGGTAGTTCAATCATGCCAGGTAAAGTTAACCCAACACAATGTGAAGCATTAACGATGTTATGTGCTCAAGTAATGGGTAATGATGTTGCTATTAATATTGGTGGTGCATCAGGTAACTTTGAACTGAACGTTTATCGTCCAATGATCATCGACAACTTCTTACAATCAGTCCGTTTACTGGCTGATGGTATGCGCAGTTTCAATGAGCATTGTGCAATTGGTATTGAACCAAACCGTGAGCGTATCAATAAACTACTGCATGAATCATTAATGCTAGTGACTGCGTTAAATACTCATATCGGTTACGATAAAGCCGCTGAAATCGCGAAAAAAGCGCATAAAGAAGGCTTAACGCTAAAAGAATCCGCACTGAAACTGAACTACCTTACATCGGAAGAGTTCGATAGCTGGGTACGTCCAGAAGATATGGTTGGTAGTATGAAAAAATAAGTGTTAAATACACTTAGTTAGCCGATATTAAATCCCGCCATAATGGCGGGATTTTTAGATCTTATAGGAAAAATAATGACTGAAGAAATTACGTTTACGGCGACGGAAGTTAATTGCTATGTCGAAGATGATGTCACCATTATTGGAATAGGGGATGATGCAGTTTCTCCTGATCATTTCATTATTCTTTCAAGATTTGACGAAGAAGGTGAAGATATCGATAATTCGATTGGTTTAATGACTCATTTATCTGATATTGAAGCCATTAATACACTTGAAAAAATTACGCTTGATCGAAAAAATATTACCCTTGCACTAAAAAACAATGTGGTGATAACGATCCATTTAGATATTGAAGACAATCACTTTGTTCAGCTTAATGATTATCTTCTCCAAATCCTTCAAGGTAGTTCAATTAAACTTATTGAAAAATAAGATATTATCTATTCTTCAATGTACAAATGCATTCTTGGAATAATTAATTGTAGCTTTTTAGCTTTAGGGCGATGGCGAATTTGAATATTATCGGCATCATAATCAGGAAGCTCGCCAATAACAGGTTTAAAGTCGCTCTCTTTATCAATATAGAAAGCTAATAAAGGCAAGGGACACGCATATTGCACTTGTTTTTGAAGTTCTGAATACCAAACTCGAGCAATAGGTTGCACTTTGACAGGACGCTTTATTTTTAGTTTTGCATTTTCAGGTAATTGTGAAAGGGTAGTGATCTCTTTATCAATACGCTCAGCCCATTGTTCACTAGTATAAGGTGGCACTGCGCGATTGGCTTCACGACTTTTTTCTAATTGAGCCAAAACATCGTTACGCGTTAAATTCTTAATAATATTCTTATTCGCCCAACCAAAACGCACAGTATCTGGATCAGACAAAAGGGTGAGGGTACGATAAGCATTCAGCGTAATTAAACCTTTTAGCTGATTATGGACAAAATCAAAACGCTCTTCCTTCGATATGCCAGACTCTTTAGTGACAATATCTGAAAGCTGTTTTTTTAATAAATTAATTTTCTCAACATGTTCTTTTACAGACTTAAAAGTTTGATTATTCGTACTAAAACAGAGCACACCGGGTAAACGGATAGCGCGTTTACTACTGATGTGTGGGGCATTGTCATAAATAAAGAGATTCGCTATTAGCTTTAAAGTGAGTTCTCTAGCTTCTTCATTATAACTGGGTGACACTGTAACGCGAACGACCTCATCATGTTCTTCTTCTTTGCTCACTTCAGGCAATTCAAATACGGCTGATGGCAATAAGGTTAGATTTTTCAACACATCAGTTAGTGTTTTAATCTCAGTTTCTAATTGCTGAAAACAGAGATTGAATTGCTCAATTAAATCATATCGACTCATCTTAATATCCTTATTTAGTTACAACATACAAATGGCCTTTGTTTAAAACAATACATTAGCTTCAGTGAAAAGTACATCGCTTAACAGAGGAAAATGCCAAAAACACGGTGTACTGTATAAATAAACAGTATGCCGTAAAAAGGGCATATTTGGATGATATTTTTCCTAAAAAGAGGATTATTTGATGGTTTTTAAATCAACTTCGGTCTGTTTTTCATTCAGTTGTACTAATGAATCATGAATAACATCACAATCTGGTTTTGTTGGTGGGCAGTGTTCTGTAAACGCACTCGTAAGAGAGGTAAAAAAGAGAAACAGCAGAGTAATAGATAATTTTATGATAGGCATAATTGTTGTTCCTTCTTAAAGAATAAGTCTATACCTTAAGAAAGGAGTGCAAAATCGACAACATTAAACCGTGTTAATCCGCTTTTGCACTTTATCAATAACCTTACTGGGCAACTTTGTTTAAGTGTAATGCGATTAATAAGGCAGTTAACATTAAAAGGGCAATAAATAATCCTACACCAAGCCAACCGAAACTCACCCAGAATAATCCACCCACTGTACCTGCAAGGCTAGAGCCCGCATAATAAGTAAAGAGATAAAGTGAGGAGGCTTGGGCGCGTCCTCGTTTTGCACGGCGGCCAACCCAGCTACTTGCAACAGCATGTGCAGCAAAGAAACCTGTCGTTAAGATAAGCATCCCAATAAAAATAACGGGAAGTGATTCAATCAAGGTAATCAATATACCGATTAACATCATTGCAATCCCAGCAATAAAGACTTTACCTAATCCATATTTAGTCGTTAATAAGCCCGCTTTGGATGCGCTATAAGTACCACTTAAATAAACGATAGAAATCAGCCCCACAGTAGTTTGACTTAATGAATAAGGTGCATCTAATAAACGATAGCCAATATAGTTAAATAAAGTGACAAAACCGCCCATCAATAAACCACCTTCAATAAATAACAAAGGCAATCCTTTATCTCTAAAATGCAATTTAGTGGTAATAAGAAGATTACGAGGTTTTAATGCTGTCGGTCTAAAGTGCTGTGAAGCCGGTAATATCTTCCAGAAAGTAATCGCAGCAAAAAGGGCAAAAATGCCGAGAATAACAACAGATAGACGCCAAGAATAATAATCGCTTAATACCCCTGTAATAACGCGTCCACTCATTCCCCCAATAGAGTTACCACTAATATATAAACCCATTGATAATGCGAGATAAGCAGGATGAATTTCTTCACTTAAATACGTCATTGCCACTGCGGCTACACCACTTAATGAAAGTCCAACTAAAGCCCGTGTAATTAAAATACCTGTCCAACTATTCATAGTTGCACTTAATAATGTAAAGAACGCAGCGCAAAACAATGCAATGACCATGACATTTTTACGCCCAAAAGCGTCTGACAGTGGGCCTGTAATCAATAATCCACACGCCATTAAAGCGGTTGAAAGGGAGAGTGCTAGACTACTGGTCGCAGGACTGACGGAAAATTCGTTAGATAATACCGGCAATATGGGTTGCACAAAATAGAGTAAGGCGAATGTCGCTAAACCGACCATAAAAAATGACACTGTCACTTTTATATACAGCGCATCATCACGCTGAATATAGTGCTTAGGGTTAGATTGGCGATGAGCAGGCTTTTCTATACTTGATGTATTGTCTGAAATATCAGTGCCTAAGCTCATACTTTTACTGTCTATTTCGTGAGTATCCATATTGATTAAACTTCCATTACTTAAATTTGATTTATGTCAATGTTAGAAATATTTGATTTTTTTGTCTAATATATTAATCATTAGAAATAAGACTTTTAAAGTATCAATGATGATATGAGAGAAATATGAATATTGAACTTAGGCATTTACGTTACTTTATTGCCGTAGCAGAAGAGCTTCATTTTGGTAAAGCAGCAGAAAGATTAAATATTTCTCAGCCTCCTTTAAGCCAACAAATACAAGCGCTTGAAGGTGAAATAGGCGCTAGGTTATTAGAACGAACTAACCGTTCTGTTTCGTTAACACCCGCAGGACAAATGTTTTTAAAAGAGTCGTATCAAATTATGGCACAGGTCAACGCAGCCGCAACACGCGCCGCTAGAATGGAAAAAGGTGAGTTAGGTGAAATTTCAATTGGTTTTACCTCAACGACACCTTTTATGCATTTAGTCACCTTGAGTTTGCGACAATTTAGAGAGAACTATCCTGAAGTCGGTATTCATATGCATCAAATGAATACAAAACAACAGATATCGCCGTTACTGACAGGACGTATTGATCTGGGGATCATGCGAAATACGACGTTACCCGAAAATTTGCACCACCAGCTATTGTTTCGTGAGCCTTTTATTTTAGCGGTTTATGAAGGGCATCCTTTACTTGCTTACAAAGAAACGGGCGTCAATATTCAAGATATTGGGCAATATCCTTTTGTTTTCTTTGAAAGGGATGTTGGTACGGCTCTTTATGATGAGATTATTCAATTGCTTAGTTTGTCAGGAATTACGCCAACTATTGCACAAGAAGCGGGTGAAGCCATGACGATTTTAGGATTGGTTGCCGCAGGGCTTGGTATTTCGATCGTAACAAAATCATTTACGCGAATGAAAGTCGATGGCGTGCATTATCTACACTTTGCAAATTCTCAGGCGTTTTCTGAGGTTTGGTTAGTTTCTCATAATAAGCGAGCCATTCCAGCGGCAGCGAATCGATTAACGCAATTACTATTAAAAAATATCTTAGATCACCAAAAATCTTGATTTATCTGTGTTTTTGATCACGCTTTTTATGTAAGTATTGTACAATTATCATAAATTGACGACATAATCGGTAATGAATTATTTGGAGCCTCGAATTAATTATGGCTCCTTAATTAAGGATGCATTTAATGGGGAACCAACCTAGCCACATCGATCACGTAAAACAATTTAATCTTGGCACAGTCTTTCGCTTGATTGATGAACATGGCCCCATTTCTCGTATTTCACTGTCAAAAAAGGCAGAGCTTGCACCAGCAAGTATTACTAAGATCACACGAGAATTAGTTGAAGCACACCTTATTCATGAAACAGAGTTCCCAGATGTGGGATTTCGTGGCAGGCCTGCAGTTGGATTAAAACTAGAAAGCCAAGGTTGGCAATTTCTCTGTATCCGTGTCAACAAAGGTAGCTTGCTTTTTAGTTTAAGAGAATTAGATAGCAAGTTGGTTACTGAGGATACATTCGATTTTCCCAAAGAATATAGCGATGATTTTCTTAATCACTTTTTAGTTGCAATTGATAAATTCTTCGAACGTTATCAATCTCGTGTTGAAAGATTGACGGCAATTAGCATTACAATGAATGCCATTGTTGATCCTATTAGTGGCGTTATTTATAGCTCACCTTATTATAATATTAAAGACATTCCACTTGCCGATAAAATTCATGAAAAAACAGGTGTTTCTGTATTTTTACAACATAGCGTAACTGCATGGACAATGGCCGAATCGTTATATGGTGCGGCAAAAAACAATTCAGACGTTCTGCAAATCGTTATCGATGATATTGTTGGTGCTGGGGTGATAAGCAATGGAAAAACATTACACTCTAACAGCCATAGCGCCGTTGAAATTGGACATACTAAAGTTATCGACTCTCAAAATAGCTGTTATTGCGGGGCAAAAGGGTGTTTAGAAACAGAAATTGCTATTCCTCAATTAATTAAGAAAGCTCAATTATTAGCTCAAGAAGATCCGACTTCGTTGCTGAACAAATATCCTATTACTGTAGAAACATTGTGTGATGCAATATTAGTTGGTGATAAACCAGCACTTGAAATTGTTAATTTAGTTGCTCAACGATTAGGTTTTATTTTGGCGGTCATGATTAATGTCTTTAATCCGCAAAAGATATTAATTGGCTCGCCGCTTTGTCGAGCCAAATCCATTCTTTTTCCTTTGATCTTAAACCAAGTTCAACATCACGTTATGCCACGTTATGCGCAGTCTTTAATTATTGAAGAAACGGAGTTAAGAAACAAAGGAACATTGCCTGCGGCTTCGCTTGTAAAAGAAGCTCTCTACAATGGCTCTTTGTTAATTGAGTTGATGCAAGGCTAGGTTAAGTGAAAAAATCGTAACAAAAGTATTTTTCAGGCGTAAATCTGTCAATTGATCATTAACGAATTCTCTATTTTTGACCAATTAACTAAAAAATTGAGCTATCTCAAGCCACCATAAACAGTGTTACCCTAAACTCTAATCTCTGTCATTTTTTATGAACCTGATTTATCTGTCATAACGGAAGTAAATTATATGTTAACACGCTTTTTTGTTACGGGGACAGATACCAACGTGGGTAAAACTGTTGTAACCCGAGCACTTCTTCAGTCATTAAATCGTGGCGGGTCAACGGCAGTGGGTTATAAGCCTATTGCAACAGAATTACATGAAACGGCTGATGGTGAGCGTAATCGTGACGCTATGATTATTCATAATTCATCGCCAGTTGAAGTTCGCTACGACGAAATTAATCCTATTTTGCTTGATAATTGTTATGTTAGCGAAAATGAAATTGATTTTAATAAGATTTCAAATGAGCTCGACAGTTTAAGTAAAAAAGCAGAGTGTGTTGTTATCGAGGGTAATGGCGGTTGGCGTTATCTGCTCGATGATAATACCTTTTATTCTGATTGGGTGGTAAAAGAACAAATTCCAGTTGTTTTGGTTGTCGGTATTCAACCAGGCTGTGTTAATCACTCAATATTAACAGCACAATCTATTATCAACGATGGTGTAAAATTAGTAGGTTGGGTTGCGAACAGAATAAATCCAGGATTACCTTATTACGCGAAAATTGTGGAAAGGCTGTCTCAGCATATTCCTGCACCTCTGATTGGTGAAATCCCGTATTTGTTACGTCCTGAAGAACGTGATCTCTCTTGTTACCTCGATTTAAGTCAGTTGGAAATCGCTGTACCCGCTTAAGAGAGAATACAAATAAGTAACGAAGTGGATTGCTATCTGTTTTTAAACGATACCAAACTTGTTACTTTTAAACGCCTGATGAGTAAACTCATTGGGTGTTTTTGTTTTTTCTGATTTCGCCTCAAGTATAACTAATGATAAAAATAACACACAAAATTGAAGCTAAATAAGATAAAATACAGATAAATCAGATGAATAGTCATTGATAAACAGTAGCAAAGAAAAAGGGCGCTCATATTGCGCCCTTTTTTAATCACAAGATTTTATCAACTATAGATTAATGACGAGTATAGATGATTTTCTTACTATCATTTTCGCAAGTTCCGACAACTTTACCATCTGCTTGTGCAACTTGGTCGTTTTCAACAACAGTTAAAGTAAAGTTAGTGGCTGGTACACCATTATTAATGATTTTTTGTTGAATAGACTCAACGACTTCATCACATCCCGCATTCGCGGCTAAAGGTGCAAGCGCAACCAGAGTGGCCATTACTGCAAATACATATTTTTTCATATCATTCTCTCCTTGTTTTACGGAGTAAAACATCATTGTTTTACACAACTTTCTTACGGGTTAACAGGGCGGCCAGTATTACTGTCTAAACATCGACGCGTTTCAGGCTCCCAATATGCATAGACATTCGCACTTTTTAGACAAGCATCTCGCTCATCAATGGCTTTATCTATTTTATTAAATTCGATTTTTTCTCGCTGATTAACTTGGGTACGAAGCTCCCGCTTTTGATCCCAGTCTTCTTTCATTTGTCGAGCTTGCTCTTTATCTAAGACATTGTCATAGCCATCGCCATTAATGGTTACATTAGTTGAAGCGGCAACAGAAGAAAAAGAAGACACTGATAAACCAAGAAATAAGGAGAACACAATGGTTCTGATGACTTGTTTCTTAGTTAGTGTGTTTATCATGGTTGCTATCCTCTAAAGTTATGTAGCTATTGCTCTCAATGACTATTATATCTTAATAATTATAGCTGATACCTTAATAAAAAATGTGTTTTCAGTGCGTTTAGTTTTGACGATGAACACTTAATCCTGCAAATGACTGACTTACAGGCATCATTTCTAAAGTATTAATATTTACATGAGCAGGTAATGTCGCTGTCCAATATACCGCTTCTGCGACATCTTCAGGCGTTAATGCATTTGCATTGGCATAAGTTTGCTCAACTTTATCACTATCACCTTTAAAACGAACTAATGAAAACTCTGTACCACCAACAAGACCAGGTTCGATATCGGTGACACGAACTTTTTTACCTTGGAGATCAGCACGCAATCCTAAACTAAATTGCTTAACAAACGCTTTAGTGGCGCCATAAACATTACCGCCCATATAAGGCCAAGAGGCGGCTGTTGAGCTGATATTAATAACATGACCTTTATTTCTTTCAACCATAAAAGGAAGAATAGCGCGAGTGACATGAACCAAACCTTTATTATTTGTCTCGATCATCGTATCCCAGTCATCAAGGTTAGCTTTATCGGCGGTATTTAAACCTAGGGCTAAGCCTGCATTATTGACTAATACGTCAATTTCACGCCACTTCTCTGGTAATTGAGTGTAAATCTCGCTGACTGCTTTTTTATCTGTAACATCTAACTGTAATGGATAAAATTGCTCGCCTAGCTCTTTATGCAAGTTATTAAGTTTATCCAAACGACGAGCAGTACCAATAACTTTGTGTCCGTGGCTGATAAAATGGCGAGCAATGGCTTCACCAAAGCCGGCGGAAGCACCCGTGATAAAAATAATCATGTAATTACCCTCGATAGTTATAATAGTTGAAAGTAAAAGGCTATCACTAGAAAGAGTCAAGTTTAAAAATCGGCTTTGTGATAAATCAGGCTAAAAACCAGATCCTTTTCTTATATGAAAGATTTTTATCTTTAATAATAACCTGTATTTTTGTTTTTAACTGAAAGAACAAGAGGTGGTTATTTAGTCGATTTTTTTATTAAAAACAAGGAAGATAAAGCTAAAGCCTAGTATCACGGTAAAACAAATAAACTAAGTAAGAACATAGTGATAATAATAATGATGCTACCAATTACAGCAATCGCCAGTGTGGGTGATAAAAGAAAACAGAAGTAACACAAAATAAAGGTCACTAGGATGTGAATTAAATCGCTAAACGACTTATATAAAACTTCGATGGTTTTTTTTAATTGAGAGAGAAACGATTTGTTCATGTCACACCAAAATAAATGCAGATTATCTTATTGCGACTCGGTGCTAGACTGAGTCGAAAAAATATAAGCTCAGTCTAGCAGAATATGAAAAGAACGGTTATTTTTTACCAACTTGATGGCCAATAACGCCACCTAAGACACCGCCGCCAATGGTGCCTAATGCGCTACCATCAGTTAAAATAGCGCCACCGATAGCACCTGCGCCGGCACCAATTGCTGTATTACGGTCGCGTTTTGTCATGCTAGAACAGCCCGCAAGTGAAAAAAGCAGAACAGAAGCGACACACAGTGTTCCAATCTTTTTTAACGTGATATTCATTTTTATAAACTCCGATGTAAAGGACAATATAAAAATAAACCTATCGTATTTATACTGGGATCGGAATATTCGGGAACAATGGGGAGAAAACTCTTAAAATGAGTTAATGCTCATAACATATATTTTAAATGCATTTAATCAAAGTAAATTTTATTATCTATATTATTATTTGATGCTCAGAAGAAAAGCATCAATGTATTATGTCATTTATATGAGTTAATGTAACAATATGATATTGATAAATAAATTAAAAAAACTCTCTTCACAATTTGCATCGGGTTATTTTGGTGTTGTATTAGGGATGATTGGTACGGGAATGGCGTGGCGATATGCAGCAAAGGAGCACAACTATCCATCTTATATTGGTGAAATATTTATTGGTGTAGGTTGCTTGGTTTGGTTAACACTTACACTATTTTTGCTGAGTAAATGGCTATTTCATCGACAAGCAATTATTGAGGAAATTAAACATCCAGTTGCCAGTGGATTTATTAGTTTATTTCCCGCAACGACAGTCTTAGTCTCGATAGGGATAAGCCCATATTTACCATTATTTTCTCTGATACTGTTTAGCATCGGAGCAATTGCTCAGTTAGGGTATTCCAGTTGGTTGATTGGTTATCAATGGAAGGGCGAATATCCTAAAATGGCGACAACACCCGTCTTATATTTACCCACAGTCGCGAATAATTTTATTTGCACTATGGCATGTGGTGCATTGGGTTTTAATGATCTAGGGGTTTTATTTTTCGGTGCCGGTGTATTTTCTTGGTTAAGTTTAGAACCCGCGATTTTAAAAAGAATACGCAGTGAAGGATTAATGGATGAAAAATCACGACTATCATTTGGTATTCAATTAGCACCTGCTTTAGTTGCTTGTAGCGCTTACTTGGCTATCAATGACAATCATATCGACTTCTTCGCTAAAATGTTATTAGGCTATGGTCTTTTACAGCTTCTGTTTATGGTGAGATTAATTCCTTGGTTTGTTAAACAGCCGTTTTCATTACCTTTTTGGAGTTTCTCTTTCGGTGTATCTGCATTGGCAAAGGCTTCATTAAATATAAGTATGACATCCAATAGTCATTTTATGCAGTTACTCTCAACAGCACTATTTATCTTCGCTAATTTAATTATTTTATTACTGATTTGGCATTCACTATTATGGGTTTTTAAAGGACTAAAACAATTATGTTGTCCATCTAAAGCACTTTAATGAACATAAAAACAAAGAGAGCCTAAACAAAATTATTTAGACTCTTTTTATTTTCAAGTTGCTTAGATAATGTTGTTTTTTCTGCTCCAGAGGGACCCATAATACAAATCTTCATTTCTTTTTCAATAAGTTACTTTAAGATAAGAATAATATAAAGGGAAATAGAGCTAATAACGATGAAAAGAAAGTTAATTAAAAAAAATAAACGCTGGCTGATGGAAAAATATCACCGTTCACAACAACTATTTGCACCATTATCGGTTATTTTAAAAGAGAATAAATTAGAGTCACAAGTAAATCGATATTACCGCTTATGGCGAAGAGGTTTAATTAAAGAAGATTGGAGTCAAGCCATTTTTGATACCGGTGTTGCAATAGTGACTCAACGGCGATTTGATGGACGAGTTATTTATCACGATAGAGTTTATAACAAAGAATTAGTACCATTAGAATAT
Organism: Proteus terrae; assembly: GCF_003144325.1. GTDB lineage: Bacteria > Pseudomonadota > Gammaproteobacteria > Enterobacterales > Enterobacteriaceae > Proteus > Proteus terrae. Next base: position 12,450 of record NZ_PENS01000023.1, on the reverse strand, counting down.
AAAAAAAAATGGAAAGAATTTTAAACGGATAGGATTTGTGATGTATAAATTGTTAAAAAACCCGTTAACACAATATTATTAACGGGTCATATACTGAAACCTTAAAATGCTTGACGGAAAATCTCAATGATCTCTTTTTCATTACCTTTACGAGGATTAGAGAATGCATTACCGTCTTTAAGTGCCATTTCTGCCATATATGGGAAATCAGACTCTTTCACACCTAATTCACCTAAATGTTGCGGAATACCAATATCCGCAGATAGACGAGCGATAGCCACAATAGCGCGTTCCGCCGCATCCATCACTGATAACCCTGTGATGTTTTCACCCATAAACTCAGCAATATCTGCAAATTTTTCTGGGTTAGCAATCAGGTTATAACGCAGTACATGTGGTAATAGCACCGCATTAGCTACGCCATGTGGCATATCATATAAACCACCTAATTGGTGAGCCATTGCATGAACGTAACCAAGATTAGCGTTATTAAATGCCATTCCTGCTAAAAGTGAAGCATAAGCCATATTTTCACGAGCTTTTAGATTTGTCCCTAAGGCTACAGCTTGACGCAAGTTACGAGAAATTAAACGAATTGCTTGGATCGCTGAAGCATCAGTGACGGGGTTTGCATCTTTAGAAATATAAGCTTCAACTGCGTGAGTTAACGCATCCATACCCGTTGCGGCAGTCAGTCCTGCTGGTTTACCCAGCATTAACAGTGGGTCGTTAATAGAAACAGAAGGGAGGTTACGCCAGCTTACAATAACAAATTTAACTTTAGTTTTGGTATTGGTCAGAACACAGTGGCGAGTGACTTCACTTGCTGTACCGGCAGTTGTGTTTACTGCAATAATCGGTGGAAGTGGATTTGTTAGTGTTTCAATACCTGCATAATTATAAAGATCGCCCTCATGAGTAGCTGCGATACCAATGCCTTTACCACAGTCATGTGGGCTACCGCCACCCACAGTAATTATCATGTCGCATTGTTCTTTGCGGAACATTGCGAGACCTTCAAGCACATTAGTGTCTTTGGGGTTAGGTTCAGTGCCATCAAATACGACAACATCAATACCCGCTTCTTTTAGATAACCGATAGTTTTATCTACGGCGCCATCTTTTATTGCTCGTAGACCTTTATCCGTTACCAGCAGGGCTTTTTTACCACCCAATAATTTGCAACGTTCGCCAACAACAGAGATAGCACCTGGACCAAAAAAGTTAACATTCGGTACCAAGTAATCAAACATACGATAGCTCATGATAAACCTTCCAATATCAGATTATTATTCAGATAAATTAAAGTATTAGTGCATTTTCCCTCCATAGGTTATTAAGTCAAGGACGTAACGAATCAATAAGGTGAATCGGTTCGTTTAACTTTGGTTCGTTTGATATAAGTCAACAGGATGTGCTTTCTTTAAGAGGGGGAGTTAAGTAAAAATAACGAACAAAACACATATGGTTTGACGGATATATATTTTAGGTGTACGTTGAAGCTTATCAAAGAAAGGAGCAAATATGGAACCGTTGCAATTATTTAAGGTATTAAGTGATCAAACAAGGCTAGATATTGTGTTGCTACTAAAAGCATCTGGCGAGTTGTGTGTTTGTGACATCTATACTGCCCTAAATTTATCCCAACCCAAAACGTCTCGCCACCTAGCTATGTTGCGGGAAAGCGGGCTATTACTTGATTCTAAGCATGGGAAATGGGTTCACTATCGTTTGTCTCCGACATTATTACCTTGGGTGAAAAATATTATTGAAGTCACCTATGAGACAGAGAAAAATAAAATAGCAGGTTTGCTTCAATCTATTGAAAAGAAAGAAACGGTTATCTGCTGTTCTGAATAAATTTTTTAATTAAACATATATGAAAAAACAGATATGAGGTGTCGATATGAAAAAGCTAGAAGTCTTTGATCCCGCATTATGTTGTAGCACTGGTGTGTGTGGCACCGATATCGATCAAGCATTAGTTGATTTTGCAACCGATGTTGATTGGTTAAAAAAGCAAGGAGCCAATATTCGACGTTTTAATTTAGGGCAAGAGCCTATGGAGTTTGTTAATAATTCAAAAGCAAAAGCCTTTCTTGAAACCGCAGGTGCAGGATCATTACCTCTTATTTTACTTAATGGTGAAGTTGTCTTAACAGGGCGCTACCCAAAACGTAATGAATTAGCTAGATGGTTTGGTATTAATTATACAAATGACAATAAACCCACTATCAAAAGCCATTGTTGTGGAAACAATGACGGTTGTTGCTAAAGGAGAGAGATTGTGAAATTTCTAGAAAACACACCAAATTATCTTTTTTTTACTGGAAAAGGTGGTGTAGGTAAGACATCTATTTCGTGTGCAACAGCCATAAAATTAGCAGGGGAAGGAAAAAAAGTCTTATTAGTCAGTACAGATCCTGCTTCAAATGTTGGACAAGTATTTTCACAAAATATTGGTAATAGCATTAAACAAATTACGCTAGTACCCAATCTTTCAGCTATAGAAATAGACCCGCAAGCTGCTGCAGAAGAGTATCGAAATAAAATTATTACGCCAATTAAAGGCAGTTTACCTGAAGCGGTTATTCAAAGTATTACAGAGCAACTATCAGGCGCTTGTACCACGGAAATAGCTGCATTTGATGAATTTACAGGGCTGCTAACAAATAAAGAGATTACGGATAAATTCGATCATATCATCTTTGATACTGCACCAACTGGCCACACAATTAGGTTATTGCAATTGCCTGGAGCTTGGAATGATTTTATTAGTGATAACCCTGATGGCGCGTCTTGCCTTGGCCCTATGTCTGGGCTGGAAAAACAACGTGAGCAATATAGTATGGCTGTCGATGCACTTAGTAACAAACAGCTTACGCGTTTAATACTCGTTGCTCGACCTCAATCAGCCGCTCTTCGAGAAGTTGCTCGTACCTATAATGAACTTTCCAATCTTGGTATAAAAAATCAACAATTAATCATTAATGGTATTTTTCCTAAATCAGCTATTTCTAACGATGATAAATTGTCTAAAGCCCTTTATTTAAGAGAACAAACCGCAATACAAAAGATGCCTGAGGTTCTTCGTACATTACCAACCGATATGCTTATGCTTCGTGTACGTAATATGGTGGGTATTGAAGCATTAAATCAGCTTTTATCTAATAAAGAGCAAGTGTTATCGACAACTGAACAGTTAGAGAGTGATTTAACATTGCCCACATTGTCATCATTAGTAAACGAAATTGCTGTACAAAAACAGGGTTTGGTTATGCTGATGGGCAAGGGAGGGGTAGGAAAAACAACAATAGCGGCAGCTATTGCGGTTAAGCTAGCAGAATCAGGCGCCGACGTTCATTTAACCACGTCAGATCCGGCGGCTCATCTAGAAAATACATTAAATGGGGATTTGCCAAATTTACAAATCAGCCGCATAGATCCCGTTGTAGAAACAGAGCGTTACCGCAATTATGTATTAGAAACAAAAGGTAAAGATCTTGATGCACAAGGGCGTGCACTGTTAGAGGAAGATTTACGATCACCATGTACTGAAGAAATTGCAGTATTCCAAGCTTTTTCTCGAATAATTCGAGAGGCGGGAAAACGATTTGTCATTATGGACACCGCACCTACTGGTCATACATTACTTTTATTGGATGCGACAGGGGCTTATCACAAAGAAATTGCTAAAAAAATGGGTGAAAAAGGGCATTTCCTCACACCAATGATGCAATTACAAGATCCAAAACGTACAAAAGTGATTATCACTACACTCGCTGAAACAACCCCTGTTCTTGAGGCTGAAAACTTACAGAATGATTTAATAAGAGCTGATATTCATCCATGGGCTTGGATCATTAATAACAGTTTATCTGCGACAAAAACAACGTCACCACTGTTACTTTCTCGAGCTGAACAGGAAATACCTCAGATTAAAAAAGTCATCACTTCATTGGCAAAACGAGTAGCGATTGTTCCATTACAAGAACATGAGCCTATCGGTGTTGATGCGTTGAGTAAACTGGCTGATTAATTTTATTTTCTGGTAGAAGGCTCTCAATGAGCCTTCTAAAAGAGGTTTTTATGTTTATTGCAGTATTAATATTTGTTCTAACAATTACTTTTGTTATTTGGCAGCCTAAAGGATTAGGGATTGGTTGGAGTGCAACAATCGGGGCATTAATAGCACTATTACTAGGTGTCATTAATCTCCAAGATATTCCTGTGGTTTGGAATATTGTCTGGAATGCAACCGCGACATTTGTTGCTGTTATTATCATTAGCCTTATTCTTGATGAAAGCGGCTTCTTTGAATGGGCTGCGCTTCATATTGCAAAATGGGGCGGTGGAAAAGGTCGTTTTTTATTTAGCTATATTATCTTGCTAGGGGCATCCGTTGCGGCACTTTTTGCCAATGACGGTGCTGCACTTATTTTAACACCTATTGTGATCGCAATGTTGTTAGCGCTTGGGTTTAGTAAAGGTACAACACTAGCTTTTGTTATGGCAGCAGGATTTATTGCAGATACAGCAAGCTTACCTTTAATTGTTTCAAACTTAGTCAATATCATCTCTGCTGATTTCTTTAATATCGGTTTTACAGAATATGCTTCAGTGATGATCCCCGTTGATATTGCCGCTATTATCGCGACATTAATTATGTTGCATTGGTTTTTCCGCAAAGATATTCCTCAGCAATATGACATCTCTAAATTAGCGGTACCTGCGACAGTAATTAAAGATGTAAAAACATTTAAAGCAGGTTGGTTGGTATTACTTCTTTTATTATTTGGCTTTTTTATATTGGAACCTTTGGGAATTCCAATTAGTGCCATTGCTACGGTTGGTGCCGTAATTCTGTGGTTTATCGCAGCACAAGGAAAGACGATAAATACTCGAAAAGTTTTACGAGGAGCGCCTTGGCAAATCGTGATTTTTTCCCTTGGCATGTACCTTGTTGTTTATGGATTACGTAATGCGGGTTTGACTCAATATCTGTCAGAAATTCTCGATTTTCTATCAAGCAAAGGTGTATGGGTTGCAACTTTAGGAACGGGATATATCACCGCATTTCTATCATCAATTATGAACAATATGCCAACAGTTCTTGTTGGTGCCTTATCCATTGAAGGCAGTAATGCTACGGGGTTAATTAAAGAGGCAATGATTTATGCCAATGTAATTGGTGCTGATTTGGGCCCCAAAATTACGCCAATAGGAAGTTTAGCGACATTATTGTGGTTACATGTTTTGTCGCAAAAAAATATGACCATTACATGGGGATATTATTTTAAAACGGGCATTGTTATGACCATCCCAGTGCTAACAGTAACATTGGTTGCATTAGCGCTTAGACTGATATTAATGAATTAGTGGTGACAATATGAATCACATTGTAATTTATCACAATCCCAATTGTGGTACTTCACGAAATACGCTTGAAATGATACGCAACAGTGGTGTAGAGCCTGAAATTATCCTTTATCTTGATACGCCACCCTCTAAGCATGTTTTAGAGAAACTCATCACTGATATGGGAATTTCGGTTAGGGCATTATTACGAAAGAATGTTGAACCCTATGATAAATTAGAACTTGATAATATTAATGCGACTGATGAGCAACTTATTGATTATATGCTGCAATATCCAATATTAATCAATAGACCTATTGTTGTGACACCATTGGGAACGCGATTATGTCGACCTTCTGAAGTTGTTTTAGATATTTTACCGAAAAAGCAAAAAGGGGCTTTTTCAAAAGAGAATGGGCAACTAGTTGTTAATAATAAAGGAGATAAGTTGATATAAATTGACGTATCTATTTATATTTATCAGCCACTTAAAATAATTTTATTTTAAGTGGCTTTTTTTTTAATAAATACAGAATTAGCGAAAAGTAATCTAAAAAAGATAATATTGGAGAGAATTAGAAAAATTAACGATGAATAGGTATTATGTTTAAAAATCCAATCTAATATATTAGATAAAAATTGAGGTCTTAGTTTTTCTATGTATTTATACATAGAGTATATTAGAATAATGGCAATAATTAAGTTTAATTAATTTTTATTTTTTTTATAGTGAATATACTGTTTTTCTTATATGTTATAAATTTATATTTAGTCAAATTAGATAATGGTGGTATATAGAAATGAAAAACATAATTTTTAATATTTTTATAAGAAAAAATTTTAATATAATGGCCCTTTTCTTTATTTTTACTATAACGGGCTGCTCTAATAACGCAAAAAATGACGATCCTATTTTGACTCATTCATTTAAAGAGCAATATGTTAATTATATTTTGGTCCCTGTTGTTATAAAAGGTGAAACATATACATTTTTGTTAGATACGGGCTCATCTTCATCTATCATTGATAAGCGTTTAGCAGATAAATTTACTCATAAATTGAAGGGGATGCCAGATCCTTATAAAGAGTATTTTAGTAATGTAAAAACTGTTAGTGATATCAAATTATTAAGTGATATTGATTTTGTTCACTCAATTCCTTTCCATATAGGTAATAAGTATTTTAATGGCGGTGATTTTTGGGTTTCAAATGATTTGAAATCATTATCTGAAGTTGTAGGGGAAGATATATCAGGTGTTTTAGGCGTTGATATATTTAGAAGAGTAAACTGGTATGTCGATAATAAAAATAAAACATTAGTCTTATATGATAATCCTCCAAGTGTAGATAATTATGAACATTGTATTCCATATGGTGATTATACTCTTTCTTCACCTTCTTTCTATGTGTACTTTTCTGATGAAACGTATGTTTCAATGGTACTAGATACTGGTTCTAGAGTTAATTACATGAGTAGTGAATTCATTGAATATTTAAATAGCTTTATGGAATTGACCCCGATAGATCAATTTGATAATCAAATGTCTATCGATTTTTCTGGTTTAAATGAGAAAAAAGAAAAGCAATATCTTATAAAAGAATTTAGATTAAGAGATAGTTTGATTGTAAATCAGATTTTTTCTGAAAATATGAACAACTCTTTTGCTATTGGAATGTCAACCTTAGACTCTTTTGAACAATATTTAATATCTCCAGATAGAATGTTACTCTGTTATAACTTAGCTAAACCACCAAAACCTCTCTTACAAAAATTTAGAAATATAAATCTAAGAACTTTTAATAATAATATAGAGCTATTTTATAACAAAGAGAGTGTATTGTCAGAGTTTAACTTAAAAAATGGAGATATAATAATTAGTGTTAATGGAGTCAAATATCCTAAGAATGCAGTGCTTGAAGTTAAAAATAAGATAAATACCTTACCAAAAGGCCAAGTGACGTTAAGTATTCTTAGACAAAACCAATTGATTGAAGTTAAATTTTAGCCAACCACATGTTGTGTTAATATAAGGTCTTAAGCCTTGTTTAGATGCAAGGCTTAGGTTAGAAAATCTAAAACCGATAAGATCTAGAACAAAGTATGTTACAAAATCGTTCTGAACCATTCCGGTAGAATAGGGATGAAGCTTGCCGGAATGGTGAAGGGGCGTCTTTACACATAGAGTGCATTGTGCGAATCAATATGTTTATTGATTATACGTTCTGATTGTTTTCATTAGACATATTGGATAAAAATTAGCACTTTGTAAACTACCTAGATTGGTGTTTTTACTTCTGGTAATGGAATTACTGAAATCGACTTTACGGAAGTCGTGATATCCAAAAAGATTTTATTAAAACCCTTAGTGAAGTGGTATCTGAAGAAAAGACAGAAAACCTATATTCAAGATCTAGAAAAAGCATTGGCGAATAAGCTTTAAGTTAAGAATGAATCAGCATAATTACCAGACCAAAACAGAGATTTCAGTGGCTATCCGTATTTAGATACTAAGGTTCGCATAATGTATATTATGTTAAATTGAATGTAATAATCAATAAACAACTATCATGAGATGGATCTTTTCAAGGATTTAGCTTTAAAGCCCTCTTGCCCAGATACATGTTAAGAAACGTATTATCTAACTCTATTGATTAATTTAAGAATTCATTTGATTAACTAGCCAACGATGAATTATTTGAACAATATATGTTTGTTCTTCTTCCGTTAATTGACGATGTTTTTCTATACCATACCAGGTTTTTAAACATCCGCGACAACAAGTCGCAGTGGCATGCTGAGCAATAAACACAGGATGCCCTCGCATTGGGGTTTGTTTACCATCATTTTTGGGTTCTTCAGCAGCTAAGCGTTTTTGAATAAAATCTAAAGCGTGTTGATCGATGGTATCAGGGCCTTTATCAATACAGTATTGTCGCTCTTTTGGCCCTAATTTAAACTTTTGTCGAAAAGTTGATTTGGATAATCTGTTAAATAAAAGGTCTATATTATTCATTAAATTTGCCACCTAAAACAATGATCGTACGCTTATAGTAGATAGCTTACAATCACATATATTTTAGTTTATTACCCAAACATTGATGGTAGATAAAATTACTAAATGTGGTTATCTCCTATCACCATGAAGAGAATAAAATGCTTCATTGGATAAAAATACACTTTATCTCTTTTCTATATTAAAGTGTTGAGCCAACGCTTTATAACCTTTCTCGCTGATAGTCACTTCTCTATATCCTTGATGTCGTGTTAACCATGCTTGTGCTTCTGTGTAATTAAGAAAAATAGCACCAATTTGTCCGCCTAAATGAAAACGACGCTCACTCCAATCTAAACATGGGCAGCAAATATTGCGAGAATGCTTTGCTTGAAATTCAATTCCCATATTTTTGAATCGCTCAAGACCTAGCGTTGTGATAGCGTAGCCATCTTCTGTTATCCATTTTTGCTGACAAAGTGAATCGTAAATATCGACAGCAACTTCACCTGCTAAATGATTATAGCAAGTTCGCGCTTTCCTTAAGTTTTTTGGGGTTGTAATTTTAGCTTGTGAAATATGCTCGGTAGAAAAACTCATTAAATTTTCAATAACTTTGGCAATATCATCGTTAGCTAATCGAAAATAACGGTATTTACCTTGAGATATTACAGAAATAAGCCCACTACTGAGTAATTTGGATAAATGGCTGCTTGCTGTAGAAGCAGAGATATCAGCTACGATACCTAGTTCTGTTGCTGTCCACGCCCTTCCGTCCATTAATGCGCACAATATTTTGACTCTGGAAATATCAGCAATCGCTGCACCAACAGCAGCGATTGCTGACTCTACGGTGTGTTGATATTCTGATTTTATTTCTGATTTAGCCATTTTAAATTTAAGCCCTTTGATAGCATGCGCTATTAATGGTGTAATAACGTGATTGTAGTAAGCTCTTAAGTCTATTTAATTACAGACTTTCTGCATCAAATGAATATTCTCGCATCAAAGAAACCATGCTAATTTTGTAAAAATTGAAAATAGACTCTCGACCTTCTTGTTGCGCACTTTTATGTAAAATATTTTTCTTCCATTGCAAAACAGCCTCTTCATTTTTCCACCAAGAAAGTGATAATAAATTTCCTTCGGTTGATAAACTTTGAAAACGCTCTATTGAAATAAATCCCTCTATATCCTTTAGTAACGGCTTTAAATCAGTCGCTAAAGATAAATAACGATCTTGCTTTCCCGGTTTAATGTTTACTTCAAATATTACGGCAATCATTAGTGTTCTCCTTTATTGGGTGATAGTGAGTGTATTGATAAAAAAGGTAAAACACTTCGATAATCATTGAAATGAGCGCAATTATCTATTTTAAAAATAATAGCGTATAGCCTGCTTATTCTTGATTTAGTTAAGATTTGTATTTTCGCTTCATTGGGCTTCATCCCTCTTATATTGAACAGGTTTTACTAAAGAAGAATAAAAAATCATATTCTTCTTTTTTAAGTTGGTCTTTATTTTAAAAGCAAACTTAGTGTATTTATTCGCCCATTATTCCAATCAAAATGCACTAAACGCCCTGTTTTATCGAAAAAATACCATTGATTAAATTCACTTCGATATTGTGGTGCTAAGTTTGTTGGCCATTTAAGCTCAAAGGTACAGTGGTTTTGATTGTTATATAAACGAAACATCGTTAATTCATCTTTTTGCCAATAAATTAACGTGGCTGTTCTTTTTATTAAATGAAATGAATGTTGTTCTTCAATAGATTGAGTATTAGGCAGTTGTAATCGTTGCGTATAGTGTGAATTTGCTGAGGTTAATACGCATTTATCATTTTTTACGCCATAGTATGAGTTAGAGATAAGATCATATTTTAATCCCTCATTTAAATGATGAGGCAAGCTTTCTCGTTGAGTTAACCGACGTTCAGGTACAATATACGACCAGCGCTCTTTGGGGGCACTATTAATTAACCAATGTTCATCGTCATTGTGGCGAAGGATCTCGATAACATCGCCATTCAAGGTATCTACATTCCAAACAATTTTAAAGTCACTTTTAGTATCAACAACTTGTACCGTATTATTAACGGCAATAGTCCAAAAAACACCATCAAAAATACGAGTGAAAACAGTACATTTCAGAGTGCCAAGCCCTTGAACAGCCTGGGTGGTGATTGCTAATGAATTAATTTGGAAATAATCGCCTCTTGGAGCTAATAATAACGCGCTTTGGTGATTTTCTGCGATAACAATATGATATGTTGGCGTTAAATTATGCCAAAGCTTTTTCCCTGTTTTATCGGTTAATAACACCCCAGACTCACCTAACGCGATAAGATATTGGTGATCATTTAAGGCAATCACATCATAAATAGCGTAAAGCCCTTGTTCTGGAATAGTCGCTGAAATAAAGTGATTTTGTGCATCTAAGGAATAACGTTTAGCCTCTGGGATCTCACTATAAGGCATATCTATTTTTAATAGTTTATTGGTACTCTTATGAATAAATTGGCTAATTTCTTTTCTTTCTAGCACAGAATTTGCACCATATTGATCAACAATAATTGGTCGAATAAGTTGGTTAATGAGTTGTTCTGTTAATTTAGTCTGCTTAGGTAGTGCTAATAGCTCTCTGACTAAAATGGCACGTTGAATAGTTGCAAGTGGATCGTTACATATCTTTTTAATATCATCTTGATATAAATGAACAGTATCAGGTAATAAAAATATTGATTTCACAAGACTGCGTAGGCTTAATTCTCCACCAGCTTGATAGGCAATTTCTAACCAAAGCTTGGCTTTATTACGACTTATTTCATTGTTTAATTGCCAGATAATATCGATAGCTTGTAAATAATCTTCGCAGTCAACCAGATATTGAGCCCACTCTTCACGCATTTTATCTGCAATATCAGGATGTTTTTCTTGTAACTGTAATACGACGTGGGAAAAAGCATTATGCAGGCGAGCATAAATAACAGCAGAATCAATATCGCCCGCTAAACAGTATAAACGAATAATACGATCAGGCCGCATTCCCCACATACGTGCCAGTTCCGCTGCATGTTGATAGCGTTGAAAGCTTTCTAAATAACTCAGTGCTTCTTCTTTTTCTTGTAATAATTCAGCGAGAACAAACAGCGCTTCTTCATTACAGCCAGCTTTATCTAGCCTTATAAATTGTTGACGATAAAGTTGTTTTAAATAATTTTGCAGTTCATCTCCAAAATAAAGACTTTTATGTCCTTGTTGATTGGCTGAAATTTCCAGTTTATTTCGCCCTTTTAATCTCCCTAAATAAGGTGAAGGCGTTGTTTCTTGGTTTTCTTGATATTTGCTAAGCGGAATACCATGACACAATGCTTGATCGACATTACCGTCTTCAAACATTTTTATCATTTTATTAATATAATCCGCTTGTTGCTTACTCATCATAGAGGCTAATCCGCTTTTTACTGAAAGCTTATTTAGCCAACGTTGCCACGGTGATAATTGAGATATCGTTTTAGATGAAGAATGCATTGCTTCACGATTTTGAGGCGTCAAAAATTTATTAATAATTTTCTGAGTCAGTGATAATGACGTTTTGGCTTGAGTTGTCTGAGATGGCGATGTAGCATTTTCAAATACCGTCTTTATAAATTGTTTTTGTTGATTTGCTGCCGGTGGAATATTATTACCAATAATCGTTCTAATATTTTTCTCTTCAGACAATGCTTGAGGTTTTATTTCATACAGGCTGGCGTAGTTATCCGTTTCCTCAAAATTAATCTCTTTAATATCTAGGTAATCAGCAAGTGATAGAGGTTCAGCTTGTGAAAATAGAAGCGTTGTTACAACACCACTACGAACGAAAGCAAGATCTGCATAAGGTAGTTTTTTTATCTCGTCATTATCTAGAGGTGCTGTGCTATAAAGGCGACCGTAACGAATTAAAGGCCATCCTTCAATGGATGAGCAATCCATTGTTTTATTATGGCTTTAGCCAGTTTAAGTCGCGCTAGCGTCTTAAACATAAAACCACCTGCTTTGCAGGTGGCGTTCAAGGGTTATACCAAGAAAAACACCTTTCCGTTACGATATAGAT
>NZ_PENS01000022.1 GCF_003144325.1 Proteus terrae | reverse complement strand
GCTTCTGAAACATCTTCAACTGTAGAAGCTCCTGTTCAAAATGCTGAAACAGAAGAAGTCGACCCACGCAAAGCCGCCGTTGCTGCCGCTATTGCCAGAGCTAAAGCTAAAAAAGCACAGCAAGCTTCTGAGACATCTTCAACTGTAGAAGCTCCTATTCAAAATGCTGAAACAGAAGAAGTCGACCCACGCAAAGCCGCCGTTGCTGCCGCTATTGCCAGAGTAAAAGCAAAGAAAGAAGCTCAGGCAAAAACAACAATTGATGAAACGCCTACGCAAAATGTTGAAGCGGAAGAATCCGACCCACGCAAAGCTGCTGTCGCTGCCGCTATTGCCAGAGTAAAAGCGAAAAAAGAAGCCGAACAACGTCGAGCTAAAGAAGAAGTTACCTTGGATTAATCACAGATGAAATTCAGACCAATACAAAATAACAATAGTAAATTAAAAATTGCGAGTTCACCTTTTACGCATAATCAACAGTCCACCAGCCAAGTTATGCTATGGGTAACATTAGCAACACTACCAGGGATCTTAAGCCAGATCTATTTTTTTGGCCTAGGAACCATTTATCAAATTGTGTTAGCGATTATCGTAGCGCTTGTGACTGAAACACTCTGCGTAAAACTCAAAAAAGAAGACCCTTTATTGTATCTGAAAGACAACTCAGCGCTACTAACAGGCGTATTACTCGCCATTAGTATTCCACCTCTAGCACCGTGGTGGATCATTGTCTTAGGTACTTTTGTTGCCATTGTTATCGCAAAACATATTTATGGTGGCTTAGGACAAAATCCATTTAATCCAGCAATGGTGGGTTATGTGGTTTTACTTATCTCATTCCCAGTACAAATGACATCATGGATGCCACCAGTTGAATTACAAACTGTCTCTTACAATGTAATGGATAGTTTAAGTATCTTCTTTACGGGACATACATCATCTGGCTTAACACTTGAAGATTTAAGACGCTCTGTTGATGGTATTACACAAGCAACGCCTCTTGATAGTTTTAAAACGGGCTTATTAACTCACTCAATTGATGAAGTGTTAGCGACACCTATTTTACAAGGTGAATTTGCGGGTATTGGCTGGCAATGGGTGAATGTAGCTTATTTAGCTGGTGGATTAATTTTGCTTTATAAACGTATTATTAGCTGGCATATCCCTGTTGCGATGATTTCTGTATTAGCACTATGCTCGGTTATTAGCTGGGGCATTGATCCTACACGTTACTCACAACCACTATTACAAATTTTCTCTGGAGCGACCATGCTAGGGGCATTTTTTATTGCCACTGATCCGGTTAGCGCCTCAACAACACCTAAAGGTCGTTTAATCTATGCAGGAATAATTGGTTTATTAGTTTGGGTTATCCGTGTTTATGGCGGGTATCCAGATGCCGTTGCTTTCTCTGTATTACTTGCCAATATCGCTGTACCTCTTATTGATAGCTATACACGCCCTCGTGTTTACGGACATTAATGCTAAGGAGAAAATGATGATCGAAATCTTAAAACGCCATGGACTCACATTAGCTATCTTTGCTGCTTGTACTACAGGCTTAACTGCCGTGGTCTATCACCTCACTGCAGATACCATTGCAGAGCAAGTTGCCTTAGAGAAACAAAAATTATTGGATCAAGTGATCCCCAAAGCGATGTATAACAATTCGCTTTCTGAAGATTGTTATCTTCTTACAGCACCAGAATTAGGTAATACCAAGCCCCATAAACTGTATGTTGCCCGTTTAGACGGTAAACCTGTTGCTGCCGCGTTAGAATCTACTGCACCCGATGGATATTCAGGCGCCATTGAGCTTCTTGTAGGTGCTGACTTTAAAGGGAATGTCCTTGGTGTGCGTGTTACTGCTCATAATGAAACACCGGGGCTAGGTGATAAAATTGAAACACGCATTTCGGATTGGATCACAACACTGAGTAATAGATTCATTTCCAGTGAAAACGATCCGCACTGGGCAGTAAAAAAAGATGGTGGCGATTTTGATCAATTTACGGGTGCGACGATCACCCCTCGTGCTGTCGTCAACTCATCAAAGCGTACTGCGTGGTTAATACAATCTTTACCAGAGAAACTGGATACACTCTCTGTCTGTGAGGCAAATTAATATGAACTCAATTAAAGAGCTCTTTTCTCAAGGGTTATGGAAAAATAACTCAGCTTTAGTGCAATTACTTGGGTTGTGCCCTTTACTGGCGGTTTCCTCAACAGCAACAAACGCCTTAGGCTTAGGTCTTGCGACAACATTAGTCCTATTTTGCACAAATGTGGCCGTTTCTAGCTTACGTCGTTGGGTTCCTTCTGAAATTCGTATCCCAATTTATGTTATGATAATTGCGTCAGTCGTCAGTGCTGTGCAATTACTGATCAACGCATACGCCTATGGCTTATATCAATCTTTAGGGATCTTCATTCCATTGATCGTCACTAACTGTATTGTTATTGGTCGTGCTGAAGCTTTTGCGGCTAAGAATGAAGTTTTTCCTTCTGCTATTGATGGTCTAGCGATGGGATTAGGTGCAACTGCGGCACTCTTTGTTTTAGGTGCCATACGTGAAGTATTAGGTAACGGTACATTATTTGACGGGGCTGATTTACTATTAGGTGAATGGGCTCAAGTATTAAGAGTTGAGATAGTGCATTTAGACTCACCCTTCTTACTTGCTATTTTGCCACCAGGTGCTTTTATCGGCTTAGGCTTTATGTTAGCAGCAAAATACCTAATTGATGAAAGACAGAAAAAGCGCAGCGCTTCGACAACTAAAACTTACGAAAAAGAACAAGGCTGTGGTAGTCATATCGTTAAAAATTAATTTGTGAGCATAATGAATCAAGCAAAACGTATTGAAATTCTAACTCGGTTGCGTGATGACAATCCGCAACCAACGACAGAGCTAAAATTTGACTCTCCGTTTGAACTATTGATCTCCGTATTACTCTCTGCACAAGCCACCGATGTGAGTGTTAATAAGGCAACAGCTAAGCTTTACCCTGTTGCCAATACACCGCAGGCGATACTAACTTTAGGCGTCGATGGTCTTAAGAAATACATTAAAACCATTGGTCTATATAATACTAAAGCTGAAAATGTGATTAAGACGTGCCAAATCTTAGTCGATAAACATAACAGCGAAGTTCCTGAAAACAGAGAAGCCCTAGAAGCCTTACCCGGCGTCGGTCGTAAAACAGCAAATGTCGTTTTAAACACAGCATTTGGTTGGCCAACAATCGCTGTCGATACGCATATCTTTAGAGTGAGTAATCGCACAGGTTTCGCCCCGGGTAAAAATGTCAATGAAGTCGAACAAAAACTGTTAAAGGTTGTTCCAGCCGAATTTAAAGTTGATTGCCACCATTGGCTTATTCTTCATGGTCGTTATACCTGTATTGCACGAAAACCACGGTGTGGCTCTTGTATTATTGAAGATCTTTGTGAATTTAAAGAAAAAACAGATCCTGAATAATTTTTTGCCGATTTGTCTGTTTTTCTGATGCATATTGCTTGCGTCACTACACACAATCGAATAAAACTATTGCCCACTTTTTATTATTAAAACTGCCGACTTTCCGGAAAAATATGTTTCAAGACAATCCGCTGCTTGCACAGCTAAAACAGCAACTCCATGCCCAGACACCGCGCGTGGAAGGCCTTGTAAAGGGAACAGATAAAGGCTTTGGCTTCCTTGAAGTTGATGGTCAGAAAAGCTATTTTATTCCCCCTCCGCAAATGAAAAAAGTGATGCACGGCGACCGAGTTATTGCAGCCGTTCATACAAACGGCGATAAAGAGTCGGTTGAACCCGAAGAATTAGTCGAACCTTTCTTAACGCGTTTTGTCGGCCGTATTCAGAAAAAAGAAGGTGATAACCGTCTGTGGATAATTCCAGACCACCCTCTTTTAAAAGATACTATTCCTTGCCGTCCTGCCCAAGGTTTAACGCATAGCTTTGTTGATCAAGATTGGGCCGTTGCTGTAATGCGTCGTCATCCTCTTAATAAAGGTGATAAAGGTTTTCAGGCAGAAATAACCGACTATATCACGGATAAAGATGATCACTTTGCACCTTGGTGGGTAACCTTAATGCGTCATCAACTTGAACGTGATGCGCCTGAAATGGGTAACGAAGCGCTGACATTACATGATACTTTGCCTCGTGAAGACCTGACTTCTCTATCCTTTGTCACTATTGATAGTGCATCAACAGAAGATATGGATGACGCGCTCTTTATTCGTAAAGAAGAGAACGGTCAATTAACGCTATTTATCGCAATCGCCGATCCAACAGCTTATATCCTGCCAAATAGTGAATTAGATAAGATTGCAGCACAACGTGCGCTGACTAATTATCTACCGGGCTTTAATATCCCGATGCTACCTCGCGAATTGTCAGATAACATTTGTTCATTACGTCCCAATGAAAAACGCCCTGCATTAGTTTGCCAAGTCAGCATCACTGAAGATGGTGCTCTGCTTGAAGATATTCACTTTTACTCTGCATGGGTAGAATCAAAAGCTAAGCTGGTTTATGACAACATTTCAGATTGGTTAGAAAGTGAAAACTCACAATGGCAACCTGAAAATGAAATGGTTCATGAGCAAGTAATATTATTAAAAGAGATGTGTGAAAAACGTCATGAATGGCGTGAAAAACATGCTCTGGTCTTTAAAGAACGTCCTGATTACCGTTTTATTCTTGACGAAGGCGGCAATGTTTTAGATATCGTGGCAGAAAAACGCCGTATCGCAAACCGCATTGTTGAAGAAGCGATGATCACCGCCAATATCTGTGCTGCAAAAGTGCTGGCGAAAAACTTAGGCTTTGGCGTTTACAACGTTCATACAGGCTTTGATCCACTTTATATCGATCAAGTCGTACAAACCTTAAAAGATAACGGTATTGAAACGACATCTGAAAGTTTGTTAACGCTTGAAGGTTTCTGCCAATTGCGTCGTGAACTTGATAATCAGCCAAATCAATTCCTTGATAGCCGTATTCGTCGCTTCCAGAACTTTGCTGAAATCAAAGCAGAGCCAGGCCCTCACTTTGGCTTGGGGTTAGAAGCCTATGCGACATGGACATCACCAATTCGTAAATACAGTGATATTTTAAATCACCGTTTACTCAAAGCGATTATCAGCAAAGAAAGCGCTGAAAAACCGCAAGAAGAAGATGGCATTCGTATTGCAGAGCGTCGCCGTGCTAACCGAATGGCTGAACGTGATGTGGGTGATTGGTTATATGCACGTTTCTTAAAACCTTTTGCTGGCACTGAAACACCATTTAATGCAGAAATTATCGATATTACTCGTGGTGGTGTTCGTGTTCGCCTAGTTGAAAATGGTGCTGTAGCCTTTATTCCTGCACCATTCTTACATGCTGTACGTGATGAAATCCAATGTAGCCAAGAGACAGGTACTGTCATTGTGAAAGGCGAAACCGCGTATAAACTCAATGATGTCATTCCTGTTCGTATCGAAGATGTAAAACTAGAAACTCGTAATATCGTAGCTCGTCCTATCTAATAGGACTTAAATCGATATACAATAAGGCTGATAGCTCGTTTTGAGCTATCAGCTTTTTTTATGTCTCTCATTTTTAAATTAGTGATAAAAAGAGCATTAAAAAGAAAGGAAATATTTTTATGTTGCATGGGGATTTTCTCTTGCATTATAAATTTAATAGTTAATAAATGGATTAAATCAATGAAAGACAAAGTACAAATTAGTCGTTTTTTAAGTTATATCTTACGTCACGCCCCTGAAAGTATCGGTTTAACGTTAGATGACCAAGGATGGGGAGAAATATCAAAATTAATCCCTTTAGCACAGAAAAATGGAACAGCGCTAACCCTTGAATTAATTAAAGACGTTGTAGAAACCAATGATAAAAAGCGTTTTGCTATCTCAGAAGACGGGCTTTTTATTCGCGCAGTTCAAGGCCACTCGCTTAAAACCACAATTGATTACCAAGCTATTACTCCCCCTAAAATACTTTTTCACGGTACAGCAACTCGCTTTATCGATAGTATTTTTAAGCAAGGTTTAATTCCTAATGGTCGTCAATATGTTCACCTTTCACAAGATTATAAAACAGCGGTGAATGTCGGTGATCGTCATGGAAAAGCTATTGTTTTAACTGTGGACAGTGAAAAAATGTTTAGTGAAGGTTTTGAGTTTTATCAGGCTGATAATGGGGTCTGGTTAACGCTTTCAGTACCGGTGAAATATCTAAAAATAGATGAGAAAGAATAAAATGAAATACAAAAAATAGGTGACATTGTCACCTATAATCTTGCTTATAGACTTCTCTGTTTGACTGATTATTAATCCGGATGTCCCGTAATTGTAATTTTAGTGCCTTTCTTATCTTCTTCTAGCAAAAACTCCGTAAAGCCACCTGAAAACTGTTGTTCTATCATCAATTTCTTTGGGCTTTCCCATTTATAATCAACAACAACATCATCTTTCGTATATTCTTTTTGGATGTTATTGTTCACCTTAATGGTTTTTACAAGATAATCCTCATCATGCTCACTGACATATTTTTTATAAGCATCTGCAATTGAAAAACCAGCATAAACACAATAGGTTAGCGCCCCACTTTCAAAAACCTCATCCATTGTTTGCTCTGGCGAAGAGCAATATTTATCATGAACAACCATGTTTTCAGTCTTGTTTTCTGCAAAAAGCGCAGAAGAATATAACAGTGCAACAATCATCAAATACGCTTTCATAAAATACCTTTAAAAAGACATCTCTTATGTGACAATAAAGAGTATGAAAATAAAAAATGCGCTAATCTCAATGGAAAATCAGCGCACTATGATTAATTTTGTTGCTATATAGCTAAATAAATCAGCCACCAGCGAGCTTAACTTTCATTCCTTTGGCTTCTAATAGCGATTTAATTAAATCACGTTTATCGCCTTGGATCTCAATTAAGCCGTCTTTTACACTGCCACCACAACCACATTTTTTCTTCAGTTCGGCCGCCAGTTTCGCTAACTCTGCATCATCCAGATCGATACCTGAAACAACGCAAACACCTTTGCCTTTACGTCCACTAGTTTGACGCTGAATACGCACAATACCATCACCGGTAGGACGGATCGGCTTTTGCTCTTCTTCTTTAATGCGACCCGCATCTGTGGAATAAACCAAACGAGAGTTATTATCCATGTTAAATTACATACCTTGTATAGAACGATTAATTTGTTGCAGTGTTTCAAGAGGGTTATCACTACGCGTGATAGGACGACCAATCACCATATAATCAACACCGGCTGCAATAGCTTGCTCTGGTGTCATTACGCGACGCTGATCGCCAACATCACTTCCTACTGGGCGAATACCCGGAGTGACTAATAAGAAATCATCACCACAAACTTGTTTAAAACGCGTTGCTTCATGCGCAGAGCAGACAACGCCATCAAGACCACAAGATTTTGTCAGTAACGCTAAACGTTCAGCTTGTTCTGCGGGCGTCAATGTTATTCCCAATTCAATTAAATCAGATTGGTCCATACTGGTAAGCACTGTCACTGCCGTTAAAAGAGGTGCATCTTTACCAAAGGCGGTAAGGCTTTCTTTGGCAGCACGCATCATACGACTTCCACCACTTGCATGTACATTGACCATCCATACACCTAAATCAGCAGCGGCGACGACAGCTCTTGCAACGGTATTGGGAATATCATGGAATTTCAAATCTAAGAAAATATCAAACCCTTCTTTTTGTAACTGAGTCACAAATTGAGGCCCAAAACGGGTAAACATCTCTTTACCAATTTTTAAACGACAAGATGAGGGATCGATACGTTGTGCAAAATCTAATGCACTTTTTTGGTCTTCATAGTCTAGTGCCACAATAACGGGCGCGCAGGTAAGCTCGGGCGATTTTTTATCACAATGAAATGACATTTTAGGGCCTTTATTTATAAAGAGACTATTAAAAAAGTGACATTGTCACTGACCATCTAAACCGCGAATAGGTTTAACGGTATCCCATGAACGACAGGATGGACAATGCCAATATAATGCATGAGAGGTAAAACCACATTTATGGCAACGATAATCTGGTTTTGTGCGAATTTGTTCACCAACCATATAACGCAATAAGATAAGGCTCTCTTTGGCACGTCCTTCTTCCGCTTCAGCTAAGTGGTAACGCATTAAACGATAGAACAGACGCATGGTTGGATGACGTTCTAATTGGCGATTAATGTATAACTGAGCCGCTTCAATACCTTCTTTAGCTTCAATAATGTCAGCAAGATAAAGTTCAGCAATCGCACCACAATTACTATCCACACATTGACGTAAATAAGTTTCCCAACGAGAAGTATCGCCTTGAGATTGGAAACATTCAAAAAGCATAGGTAAGGTTTCACTGACCATCTCTTTATCTTGCTCAATGACTTTCATTAAAACATCAATGGCTTTTTGTTTATCATCACGAGCAATATAGATACGACCATACATAATTGAAACACGGGCACAAAGTGGATCCATTTGCCCTGCTTTTTGCAACAAATTCAGTGCACTATCAAGATTATCACTGCTCATTTCTTGAAGTGCTAATTCACAATAAAAATGTGAAATTTGTTCTTTTAATTCATGCTGACCTAACTTCACCAATTTTTCAGCCGTTTCTATCGCTTTCCCCCAATCACTGGTTAACTGGTAAATAGCAAGCAAAGACTGTAGCGCACTTTGGCGAAATTCTTGTTCATCAATAAGTTGCTGAAACATATTTTCAGCACGATCGTAAACACCTGCCGCCACATAGTCGCGACCTAATTGTTGAACAGCAAGTAGGCGTTGATCAAAAGAAAGTGCAGCACTCTCCATTAACGATTGGTGGATACGAATAGCTCGTTCAACTTCACCACGAGAGCGGAAAAGATTACCTAAAGTAAGATGGGCCTCAAAAGCGGAGCTATCTTCTTTAAGCATTTCGAGGAAAAGATCAACCGCTTTATCTTGTTGATCAGAAAGTAAGAAGTTAACACCCGCCACATACTCACGTGACAGGCGATCGGCGTTCTGCTGTTTGTCCTGTTGAGCGCCACGACGCCCCATATACCAGCCGTAAGCCGCAGCGACAGGTAATAACAGAAACAGCAATTCTAGCATCAGCTATCGTCCTTATTTCGTAGCAGAAGCAACCGTTGGGCGACTTTCTTGGTTTTCTTGTTTTGTTTGAGCACTTTCAAGACGTTTAATTTTACGTTTTGCTCGGCCTAATGATAAGCGTGCACGTAGATAAAAAATACCACTTACAATCCAGCCAAGTACAAAGCCCACACCAAACAGGATCGCTAACAAGGTAGAAATACGATATTCATCTTGAGCAATAAGGTAATTAAATGTGACTACCTGATCGTTATTTGTGCCTAAAGTCATGGCAATCACCACAATGGCAAGAACAAGAATAACCAAAATAAAAAGTAGGACTTTTTTCACATTATTTCCTTTTTTATTCTCTTTTCTTTAGTAGACAGATAAAGGTAGCATTTTCACTGCGCACAAAGAAAGTGATTTCTTAGAATCATCTGATTTTCGTATATTTTTTCACATAATATCGAAAAAGACATTCTGTATCTAAAAAAATAAGGGCTATCGTCAGGGTTTGAGCAATAAACGTCGCTCAATCACCTTAAATGCACACCAAACCAGCACTGTACTGATAAGAATACCGACAATCACATCAGATGCCCAGTGCATTCCTAATACAATACGCCCTACCGTGACATCAATTCCCCATAATAACCCGAGTGACGCCAAAAAATAATGACGACGCAACATAAAAAGAGCAAAAACAAATAATGCGAGTGTGGCAGAAAATAAGCTATGACCCGATGGAAAAGCATAACCCGTTTCAGCTTTCCAATGTTTAAGTTGCCATTCAGGGATCACTGGTGAGTTGGCTAACCCATTTTGAAGTAATTGTTCTCGCTCTGGTCTTGAAACTTGATAAAAAACCTCAGAGCTAATGTGCAAATTTTCACTAACCCAAACAACATAAGGACGAGGCTCTTTTACTGTGTTTTTAACCGCAACCTTAATTAATTGTCCAATAGCCAATGTAACAATAATTATCACGGCTAATTGAATAAAATGGTTACGCTTTAATTTTAAAACCATAAAGAGCAACGTTAAGAAAGTAATAATAGTCACAGCCCCCCAAGGCCTTGCTGCACTATCTGCTATCCATAATGTACTTATACCACCTAAAGGATGGTAGGTAGGTTGCCATTCCCAACCCAATACCAATACAACACTCGGTATGATTAAGAGCAACATACTGCCTAATAGAATTAACTTTGTTATTTGCTTATTCAATATATTGCCCCTTGTTAAATACAAATATTATCTTCCGTTCACAGCTAAAGATTATCAGTATAAACGATGCAAGTTTAGCAATAAATCATTATGCAAGAAGGCGCAAAATCTGATAATTTGTAATGGTGTGAATTTATAAGTGTGTGTTACCCCATTTCCTTGCCTATCAGACATGGAAGCATTTCAGTGTTTTATTTCTCTTTGTTCTCGTTATAAAGTGTATAATCTTGAACGAGAGTTTCACCTGAAATTATGAGTCAAAAATAATGAAATTAAGACGTATCGCAGAAGCAAAACTACCTACTCCTTTTGGTGAGTTTTTAATGGTTGGTTTTGAAGAAATCGCAACAGGAAAGGATCATGTCGCCCTTGTTTACGGCGATATTTCAGGCTCTGAGCCCGTATTATCTCGTATTCATTCAGAGTGCTTAACGGGTGATGCTTTATTTAGCCTACGTTGTGATTGTGGTTTCCAGCTTGAAGTTGCGCTTTCACAAATCAGTAAAGCAGGTCGTGGCGTATTACTTTATCATCGCCAAGAAGGCCGAAATATTGGATTATTAAATAAAATACGCGCTTATGCATTGCAAGATAAAGGATTAGATACCGTTGAAGCGAACCTCGAGTTAGGTTTTAAAGCTGACGAACGCGATTTTACCCTTTGTGCTGACATGTATAACCTATTAGGTGTTCACGAAGTTCGGTTATTAACTAATAATCCGAAGAAAATTGAAATCATGAAAGCCGCAGGCATTAATGTTATCGAGCGAGTGCCATTAATCGTCGGACGTAATCCAAGTAATGCGCATTATCTTGATACTAAAGCCGATAAAATGGGTCATCTTCTATTTAAGAAAGCGCAATAATCAAGCAACAGTACAGTATTAATTATTTTCAAATCCGAGTCTGAGTTACTCGGATTTTTTATTTACTCCTCTTATTCTATTACCTTGTAAATTCATTCTTTATCTATTTTTCTTTACTTATATATTGTTCTTTTTACCGCTCTTTCATCATTAAATTATATCATGTGAAAAATTGTCATATGCGATTTCATTGACTATCTATCTTATTCTAAGTTATTTATTAATAAATAAATTTTAATAGGAATGCATTATGCCATTACATTTTTCTGGTAGGATTTTCGGCGCGCTATTATTAGCAGGAACGTTATTAACGGGCTGTGATAATAGCGATAAAACCAGCTATTCAATCAAGGTTGGTGTGATTAATGGTGCTGAACAAGATGTGGCTGAAGTTGCCAAAAAAGTCGCCAAAGAAAAATATGGCTTAGAGGTTGAATTGGTAAGTTTCAGTGGTTCTTTATTACCTAACGATCCCACAGCAAATAAAGAGCTTGATGCCAATGTTTTTCAACATCGCCCTTTTCTTGCCCAAGATAATCAATCTCGTGGTTACAATTTAGTGGCTGTTGGTAATACCTTTGTTTTTCCTATGGCGGGCTATTCAACAAAAATTAAGCATCCTTCGGAGTTAAAATCAGGCGATACCATTGCCGTTCCTAACGATCCCACGAATTTAGGTCGAGCACTACTGTTATTAGATAAAGAAAAGCTGATTACATTAAAACCAAACAGTGGTTTATTGCCTACGGCTATCGACATTATTGATAATCCGCTTAAGCTTAAAATTATGGAGTTAGAAGGCGCACAATTACCACGAGTTTTAAACGATCCAAAGGTGACTGTCGCTATTATCAGTACAACTTACATCCAGCAAATTAATTTATCTCCTACCAAAGACAGTATTTTTATTGAAGATAAAAACTCTCCTTACACCAATATTATTGTGACAAGAGAAGAGAACAAAGACGCTGATAATGTACGGGATTTTATTAAGGCTTACCAATCACCCGAAGTTGCCACCGCTGCCGAAACCATTTTTAACGGCGGCGCGATTCAGGGCTGGTGATAGAAGCTCTATTTAGCATCAGGTCTTCTTTCAAAATACCAAGCATCATCTAAAGCGATATATATACGAGGAATATAACGCCCCATTATTTTTATAATGAGGCGTTTGATTTATTACAACTAAACCTAATTAAAGCATATTACGAATAACATAATGCAATATGCCACCATGTTGGAAATAAGCTAATTCAGTTTGAGTATCAATACGGCAACGCGCCATAATGGTTTCAGTGCGATTATCTGCGAAAGTAATATTAACTGCGACATCTTGGCTCGGTGTTAATGCATTAAGCCCTGTGATCTCAATTTTCTCATCACCTTTTAAGCCCAATGTTTGGCGAGTTACCCCTTTAGGAAACTCTAAAGGTAAAACTCCCATACCGATCAAGTTGGAACGGTGAATACGCTCAAAAGAGCCTGCGATAACGACTCGCACACCTAATAAACGCGTTCCCTTCGCTGCCCAGTCTCGGCTAGAGCCTGAACCGTATTCACTACCAGCAATAATCGCTAATGGTGTATTTTCTTGTTGATAACGCATTGAGGCATCATAAATAGCCAGTGTTTCACCCGTTGGAATATGTTTGGTAAAACCACCTTCTACTCCCGGTACCATTTCGTTACGAATGCGAATATTAGCAAATGTACCTCGCATCATGACTTCATGATTACCGCGTCTTGAGCCATAAGAGTTAAAATCTTTCGGCTCGACACCATGTTCACGTAAATAACGTCCCGCTGGACTATCCGCCTTAATATTACCCGCAGGCGAGATATGATCAGTTGTCACCGAATCACCTAAAATAGCCAAAATACTGGCTTGATGAATATCTTTAATTGGCGCTGGTATTTTTGACATTCCTTCAAAGAAAGGAGGATGTCGAATATAGGTAGAATCGGGTTGCCAATCATAGACAGGTGTATCTTGTGTTTTTAGTGATTTCCATGTCTCATCACCTTCAAACACAGCGGAGTACTCTTTATGGAACATTTCTGTTTTAACTTTCTCAACAGCATCAGCAATCGCTTTACTATCAGGCCAAATATCTTTTAAATAAACGGGATTGCCCTGTTTATCTTTACCTAATGGCTCTTTAGTAAGATCTATGTTCATATTTCCTGATAAAGCATAAGCAACCACTAAAGGCGGTGATGCTAACCAGTTGGTTTTCACTAAGGGATGAATTCGACCTTCAAAGTTACGGTTACCAGATAATACAGCCGCAATAGTTAAATCATTATCCTTAATTGCACTTTCAATCGGTGCTAATAAAGGCCCTGAATTACCAATACATGTTGTGCAACCATATCCCACAAGGTTAAATCCTAACTCATCAAGATAAGGGGTTAATCCTGCAAGATTAAGATAATCCGTGACCACTTTAGAACCTGGAGCCAAAGAAGACTTAACCCAAGGTTTACGCTGCAATCCTTTTTCTACCGCATTTTTAGCCAGTAATCCGGCGGCCATTAAAACATTAGGGTTTGATGTATTAGTACATGATGTGATCGCCGCAATAACGACAGCACCATCAGTTAATTCAAACGCAGGATGATCATCAATTTTTACTTGAGGAAAGTGTGACAGTAGTTGCTTATTAGTTTCAAGCTCTACTGCCGCTTTAAATGCTTTTGGTACACTCGGTAGATTAACTCTATCTTGAGGACGTTTAGGCCCAGCAAGGCTTGCTTCAACGGTTCCCATATCTAGCGATAATGTTGACGTAAAGATAGGTTCATCGCCTGTATGTCGCCATAAACCCTGCTCTTTGCTATAAGCTTCAACTAGTGCAATCTCTTGTTCTTCACGACCTGTTAAACGCAAATAATCAAGAGTGATATCATCTATTGGGAAGAATCCACAGGTCGCACCATACTCTGGCGACATATTCGCTATTGTTGCACGATCAGCTAAAGGTAATGACGCTAGGCCATCTCCGTAGAATTCTACAAATTTACCCACCACACCATGAGCGCGTAACATTTGTGTAACGGTTAAAACTAGATCAGTTGCGGTGATCCCTTCACGTAATTTTCCTGTCAATTTAAAGCCAACAACATCAGGAATGAGCATGGAGATAGGTTGACCTAACATTGCGGCTTCCGCTTCAATGCCTCCTACACCCCAACCTAAAACACCAAGACCGTTGATCATTGTGGTGTGAGAATCCGTGCCAACTAAGGTATCTGGATAAGCCACATGACGTCCATTTTGTACTTCAGACCAAATAGCTTTACCTAAGTACTCAAGGTTTACCTGATGGCAAATTCCTGTACCTGGTGGCACGACACGAAAGCGTTCAAAGGATTGCTGTCCCCAACGTAAGAAAAGGTAGCGTTCATAGTTACGCTCCATTTCAATTTCCACGTTTTCAGCAAACGCATTTTTACTGGCATATTCATCAACCATAACTGAGTGATCGATAACTAAATCAACAGGTGATAATGGATTGACTTTATCCACTTGCCCACCCAAAGATTTCACTGCTTCACGCATAGCGGCTAAATCAACGACCGCAGGTACACCGGTAAAATCTTGCATAAGCACCCTTGCAGGTCGATAAGCAATTTCACGTGATGCATGCGCTGTTTTTTGCCACTCAACTAACGCCTTAATGTCCTCTTCAACAACAGTTTCATTGTCGAGATAACGCACTAAGTTTTCTAGTAACACCTTCAGAGATTTAGGAAGACGGGTAATATCGCCTAATTGGCGGGCAACTTCTGAAAGACGGTAGTACTCATATTCTTGAGATCCGACTAAGAGCGTGGAATGGCTCTCTTTTTTCAAACGTAACGACATAGCTCCTCCTTCTTATTTTTATACTGACAGCATGTTTAAACTATCAAAATAGGTAAGGTTATTTATTAAACATATCATATAACATTGAATTTCGCTTAAAGATCACACGATTTGTTAACGCAATGTTATGACTGTCATGATGTTAATAAATTTTAGTCTCTAGATTTTCACTTAATTAGACTTTAATGGCGGAGGTATAACTGTGTAAGGATAATATTTATGAATAACAAACAATCTGATTTACTAAAAAATATTATGAATGCCGATCGCTATTTTGCGGAGCCTGTTACACCGCCTTTTCCGCAAACCTTATCGATGAATGCATTACATTCTCAAAACATAAAAGATACAGAAGGTTTAGTGCAGTTTATCATCGCATCACCAAAACCTTTTGAGCCTTCCGAAATAGAAAGAATGTCACAACTTAAAAATATTCAAATTGGACTTATTTCTATTATGGCAAACCATCTTGCTGCATTAAAAAAAGAAGATAATGAAGCCTATTATCGCCCTGAACATTGGTTAGATACCCTCAATCATTTACCTCTTCTAGGGCACAATAAAATCGAAACAAAAAAGCTTCATAAG
Source organism: Proteus terrae (assembly GCF_003144325.1). Taxonomy (GTDB): domain Bacteria; phylum Pseudomonadota; class Gammaproteobacteria; order Enterobacterales; family Enterobacteriaceae; genus Proteus; species Proteus terrae. The sequence continues at coordinate 20,629 of NZ_PENS01000022.1, read as the reverse complement.
CAAACCTTTGATTTTTCCGTTGCTCAAGCATTTATTCAGTTATTACTAGGCGCTGCAATTAATGCCACATCACCTGCACTTGGAGAGTTTATTGATTTTTTACGTACCCAAGGACAAAAAATAGAAGTCGGCTTACGAAAATCATTAGACAGCTATCAAACGATAACTATTGCGGGGATCACTGAGATACTCAATCATAATAATCATCTTATTTTTGTTCCAAAGCTGAAAATTTTGAGTCTACGTTTTTCTTATCAATCAGCGAAAATGCTACTCGCCAGTTGTATAGGTCGTAAATTTACCCTCTCTTTAGAGTACACGACCATTACTTCTGTATTTGATGCTAGCGCACTTGATGATCCACTGATTAATCAGCAATTTTATGATTTTTTAAATAAATATCGTCAGCTAAGTATTGCAAAATCCGATGCTTTTTTTAGTGGGGATTTTTATTTGAAATGAGTAATAGCAGAAATTAGGTTTATAAACACGCTTGAAGGCGGGGATCACCCGCCTTTCAGTATTACACTAAGGGTAATTCGATATCTTTAAATAACTCTTCAATCTCTTCGTTAGTTCGCAATGCAACCGCTTGTTCAATCAAATTACGCGTAAGATGAGGGGCAAAACGCCACATAAAATCATACATATAGCCGCGTAAGAAACCACTACGACGGAATGCAATTTTAGTGGTGCTATAACTAAACTTATCACGCATATCAATTGCGACTAAATCGCTATCGAGTACAGGATCAAATGCCATACTGGCAATCACACCAATACCTAAATGTAATCTTACATAAGTTTTAATGACATCCGCATCGGTTGCAGTGAAAACAATTTTAGGTTTTAACCCGACTTTACCGAAAGCATCATCAAGATCAGAACGACCAGTAAAACCTTGGGTATAGGTGACAATATCGTAGCCCGCAAGCTCTTTTAACGTCACTTCTCGTTTTTGTGCCAGTGGGTGATCTTTTGAAACCACCACAATACGGTTCCAGCGATAACAAGGTAACATCACTAAATCGTTATAAAGATGCAGTGATTCTGTCGCGATCGCAAAATCACTTTTACCTCTGCATACATCTTCAGCAATTTGTGTTGGCGACCCTTGGTTCATATGCAATGAAACATCAGGATAGCGCTCAATAAAACCTTTTATTACTGGAGGTAATACATAACGAGCTTGTGTATGCGTTGTTGCAATCGATAATGAGCCTCTATCTGGATAAGTGTGCTCACCTGCAGCAGACCGAATAGCTTCTGTTTTTGATAAGATTTCTCTAGATAGCCTTACAATTTCTTCACCCGCAGGTGTCACATGCGTTAGATGCTTACCACTACGAGAAAATATTTGTATACCTAACTCATCTTCTAACATGCGAATTTGTTTACTTATTCCCGGTTGAGATGTATACAAACGCTCTGCCGTGGTTGAAACATTTAAATCGTTATTCACCACTTCAACGATATAACGCAACTGTTGTAATTTCATGGAGAGGCTATCCCTTCAACAAAAGACTTATTATTCCGTTATTCTATTTATATTCATATAACTAAAAAGAATAATAAAGATGTAATATATAACCACTATATCACTTATTTCATTTCGGTCTAACGTAATTAATAGCGTTATTTAGATTTTGTTATATCTAATAGTTATAAGCTATAAACAAACATAAAAAAAGCTGACGTTCACAGTCAGCTTTTCTTTCATAATAATTGCATTAAATTATTTAATCACGCCACATGCCATTCTTGCACCACCACCGCCAAGAGCCTCGGGATCATCAGAATAGTTGTCGCCCCCAACATGCACCATGATAGCTTTGTCTTTCACTTGCTCAAGTTTGGTGAGTTTTGGCGCTAACACTGCGTAATCCGCAACACCTTTGTCATTCACGACTAATCCCGGTAAATCACCTAGATGCCCATTTTTATTATAAGGCCCCAAGTGAACACCAACTTTTTCAGGATCTAAATGGCCGCCAGCTTTTAAAGCAGGCACAGGTTTGCCATCTTTCATATCTGGTTCACAAGAACCATTAGCATGAATATGAAAACCATGAATACCCGGTGTTAATCCAGTGAGTTTTGGCGTAAATAACAGCCCATAATCAGTTTCAGTGATAGTGACAACACCAATATCGTTGCCAGCACCCGTTGGTAAGGCTTCATTTAACGTGACATCTAACGTTGCAGCGCTTGCTACAGAGGTGAAGAGTAAGCCAGATAGTAACAAAGGCATCAGTTTCATAGTATCTCCGTCTTATTATTAGCAAAGTAAAATATTAGACAAATAGAAATCAACCATTAATACTGTTTCAGTGTATTTAATTAGCATACCTTCTAAATACAAAAAAGCGACTAACTCTCATTAGTCGCTTTTTTATTTATCACGCAATGCCAATGTTATTTGGTTTTTTCAACCCATTTACCATCGACATAAAACGCAGACCAACCTGTTGCCTTGCCATCTTTCTCTGAAGAAACATATTGCTGTTTTGTTTTACGACTAAAACGCACAATCGTTGGGTTTCCTTCAGGATCAGCCACCGGAGCTTCTGCTAAATAACGCATTTTCTCTGCTAAACGGTCTTTAAAACGAACCAGTTCTTCTACTTTTGGTGCACGCGTTTCTCTTGATTTAGGGAACGTGTTTGCAGCCAAGAAGACACCAGCAGCACCGTCTCGTAAGACAAAGTAAGCATCTGATTTTTCACATAACAATTCAGGAAGTGGAACTGGATCTTCCTTCGGTGGTGCAATTTCACCGCTTTTTAAGATCTTACGGGTATTTTTACAATCATCATTAGTACAACCCATGTATTTACCAAAACGCCCCATTTTCAGGTGCATTTCAGAACCACATTTATCGCACTCAATAACTGGACCTTCATAACCTTTTAAACGGAATTCACCCTCTTCAACTTCATAACCATCACATGCAGGATTATTACCACAAACATGTAATTTACGATGAGTATCAATCAGGTAACTGTCCATTGCAGTACCACATTTCGGGCAACGACGACGAGCTCGTAATGCGTTGGTTTCTGCATCTTCCCCTTCAAGAATATTTAATAATTCATCTTCAGGAATAAGATTGATGGTTTGTTTGCAACGCTCTTTAGGCGGTAAAGCATAGCCTGAACATCCTAAGAATACGCCTGTTGTTGCCGTTCTAATTCCCATATGACGAGAACACGTTGGACATTCAATTGACGTAATAACCATTGGATTTGGTCGCATTCCGCCTTCTTCAGGATCTTTTTCAGCAACTTCTAATTGTTGACTAAAATCAGTGAAGAACGCATCTAATACCGCTTTCCAGTTTTCTTCATTATTAGCAACATGGTCGAGATGATCTTCCATTTGCGCAGTAAAATCGTAATTCATTAAATCGCTAAAATTCTCTTCTAAGCGATCTGTTACAATTTCACCCATTTTTTCTGCATAAAAACGACGGTTTTCAACTTTCACATAACCACGATCTTGAATAGTGGAGATGATAGATGCATACGTTGAAGGACGGCCGATACCGCGTTTTTCTAATTCTTTAACTAACGTTGCTTCGCTAAAACGAGCTGGGGGCTTAGTAAAGTGCTGAGTAGGTTCTAATTCAGCTAAAGCCAGTTTTGCCCCTACATCAACGGCTGGTAAGGTTTTATCTTCATCTTTATTACGCATAGCTGGCATGACTTTAGTCCAACCTGCAAAACGTAAAGTCCGACCTTTAGCACGTAGTTTATAATCACCTGATTCGACTGTTAATGTGGTCGAATCGTATTTTGCTGGTGTCATTTGACAAGCAACAAATTGATTCCAAATCAGCTGATATAGACGTTTAGCATCATTATCCATATCTTTTAAAGATTCAGCGATAACGTTGATATCAGAAGGACGAATAGCTTCGTGCGCTTCTTGAGAATTTTCTTTGCTCGAATAAACGTTTGGCTCTTTCGGCAAATACTTAGCGCCAAAATTCTCATTGATATAATCACGTGCCATTTGAATTGCATCCTGACTTAAGTTAGTTGAGTCAGTACGCATATAGGTTATATAACCTGCTTCATAAAGGCGCTGAGCTAGCATCATCGTCTTTTTCACACCAAAGCTTAAACGCGTACTTGCCGCTTGCTGTAAGGTTGATGTGATAAGTGGTGCGCTTGGCTTGCTGGATGTAGGTCTATCTTCACGATCTTTTACCGTGAAGGTCGCATTCTGTAATGCTTTAACCGCAACCTGTGTTTCATCAGATGAAACAGGGTTGAAGGCTTTATCATTATAATGCGTGACTTCCATACGCAATGGCTGTTCGTCAGGCGTTAACAGTGACGCGTGTAATTGCCAATATTCTTCAGGAACAAAGGCTTTAATTTCACGCTCACGTTCAACTAAAAGACGCACGGCAACTGATTGCACTCGACCTGCAGATAATCCACGAGCCACTTTTTTCCAAAGTAAAGGTGAAACCATATAGCCCACAACACGATCCATAAAGCGACGTGCTTGTTGCGCGTTAACGCGATCTATATTTAACTCACCCGGAGTTTGGAAAGCTTGTGTAATGGCATTTTTAGTGATTTCGTTAAAAACCACTCGACTAAACCGTTCATCATCACCGCCGATAACTTCGCGTAAATGCCACGCGATAGCTTCTCCTTCGCGGTCAAGGTCCGTTGCGAGATAGACATGATCAGCTTTCTCAGCTAATGCTTTTAGTTCAGCCACGACTTTTTCTTTGCCGGGTAGAATTTGATAATTCGCATTCCATCCATTATAGGGATCAACTCCCATACGGCTGACTAAGGCTGATTTCTCATCCTTTTTAACTTTTTTCGCGCCTTTCGTGGCGGATGAGTTTTCGCTCTTCTGGCTGCCAGAACCACTCTTTGGCAAATCACGAATGTGACCCACGCTAGATTTAACTACGTAGTCATTGCCAAGATATTTATTGATCGTTTTGGCTTTAGCCGGGGACTCCACGATAACAAGAGCTTTACCCATAATTACCTTTACCTAATTAAACTTTGTTATGACGGTATCGTTTAATACCCTCAACTAAAAAAATGTTTAAAATCTCTTTTTTATATTGCGTTAGTTTTGCAATATATCAACCTGTTTTTATTCAAAGCTTTTGCTCGAGCTCAAAACTCGTGGCTTTTTTTGAGGTATTTTAATCACCTCACCGCTTTGATCGGGTACAGGCAAATCATTGTTTGCTACATATAGAGTAGCTAAGCTTTTAAAAATGCCACACTCTACCTGATAAAAAGTGAGGCGCAACAAATTATTTTTCTAAGGAGCACATATTATGTCAACACAAACTACACCGATTACAACAGAGATGCTACTTGAAAAAGCGAATAAAATCATATGTGAACATGAAGATTATATACACGGTATGCGTGCTGATTCAGTTGAACAAAAAGGTAATGTCCTCGTATTTAAAGGTGAATTTTTTTTAGATGAACAAGGTTTACCTACTGCAAAAAGCACTGCAGCATTCAATATGTTTAAGCATTTAGCTCATGTGTTATCTGATAAATACCATTTAGAATAAATCATCCTTGTGATTATTTTTATTTAATCGCCAAAGTAATTTGATTTACTCTTTATTGATAACAAAAAAGAGACTTTGTTTGCCAGTTATTGCATTTATACAGACACCAATAACTGGCATAATTAAACAAAAATAAAGAATAAAAATTCAATTTAAACGTAATACGGATTTTCTATCACATCGCAACTCGTGATTACACTTACCTATCAATACAATCAGTAATATCAATTATTTTTATTTTCTATTTACGGCTATATTGAAGCCTCTTAGAAAGAGGAAATATTTACCCTGTTGTTGTTATAAGCAATATCAATTATTTCTTTGATTGCCAGTGAAATTTTCACTGGCTTTTTTTGTCTTATCGAAATACAAACCTTTAGAATATTTATTGAAAGATTTGGGAATAGTGATGGCAAGAAAAGATGATATCAGCAATCACCCGTATCGCTGATATCATTTATGGCGTATTTATTGGCTTATAGTAGCGGTTTCTTACTTCTTTGTACCCAACGCATCATCAGTTTATCAACGCTTTCCATTGCACCGCCTGTAACACGTTCGACCATTTTCTTCTTGGTAACATATTGGACAGAGAGAACTTCAAAATCATTAATATGATCGATCAACCAATCATCACTCACACCAACTTCATCAATTAAGCCTCTGTTTAGTGCTTCTGAGCCGTACCAATACTCACCGGTTGCAACACTATCGATATCAAGTTGAGGGCGATATTTATGCACAAATGATTTAAATAACAGATGTGTTTCATTTAAATCTTGCTTAAATTTCTCACGTCCTTCTTCGGTATTTTCGCCTAATAAGGTTAATGTGCGTTTATATTCGCCGGCAGTATGTAACTCAACATCAATATCATTTTTCTTGAGTAAACGGTGAATATTAGGAATTTGAGCCACAACACCAATCGAGCCAATAATCGCAAATGGTGCAGCAATAATTTTATCTGCTACACATGCCATCATATATCCTCCGCTGGCAGCCACTTTATCGACAACCGCAGTCAGTTTAATGCCCTTTTCTTTTAAACGCGTTAACTGAGCTGCTGCTAATCCATAACCATGAACCATGCCACCCGGACTTTCTAAACGCAGTAATACTTCATCACCCGATTGTGCAACAGAAAGAATGGCGCTGATTTCTTCACGTAATGCACCCACTTCGTGTGCATCCATACTACCGTTAAAATCAAGCACATATAAACAAGGTTTTACAACGCCTTTTTTACCTTCTTTCGCATTGTTTTTACTCTGTTTATTCTCTTTTTTCTGCTGTTTCTTAAATGCTTTATACCAGACTTTTAATTCAGCATCGTCCATTTTCGCTTGTTGCATAACGCGCTGTTTTTCTTCATAAGCTTCAGCAAGATCTGTGACTCTTAATGTCCCTTTACGATTTTGCTTTTTATTTCCAATCACGACGAAAAACAACACGATAGCGATAATCGCCACAACAACGGTGACAATTTCTGCTAAAAACAGTCCATATTGCAAAATATATTCCACAAAGACCTCTTTTTAAGGTTAATAACACTGACTCAAATCAATACACCTAGTTTAACGAAATTCTGCTTTAGCGCCAGCAACAAAGGCATGATTATGCTTAATACCATAAAGAAAATAGCCATAAATTGTAAACAAAAAGCCAGACTAAACTGGTCGCTAGACAAATAAGACGTTACACTTTATTTACTTTTTACTAGACAGGATATCAATATGTTGCAATATCAACCCGATCATAGCGTGCTAAAAGATAAAATTATTCTAGTAACAGGTGCTGGTGATGGCATAGGAAAAGAAGCTGCACTAACTTATGCTCAATACGGCGCAACACTTATCTTATTAGGCCGTACTCTATCAAAACTTGAGGATGTTCAAGAAGAGATAATCACATCAGGTGGCCAACAACCTATGTTATATCCACTTGATCTACTTACAGCGACAGAGAATGATTTTCAGCAATTTGCGGATACTCTCGTTAAACGCTTCCCTCATCTTGATGGTGTATTACAAAATGCTGGTTTATTAGGTGTTGTTGAGCCTATCATTAATCAACCAAGCAACCTTTGGCATGACGTTATGCAAGTCAACGTTAATGCGACATTTATGCTAACAAAAGCCCTATTGCCATTGATGCTTAAAGCGCCTCATGCGAGTCTTATCCTCACGACATCCAGTGTGGGTCGCCAAGGTCGTTATGGTTGGGGAGCTTACTCTGTATCAAAATTCGCAACAGAAGGCTTTATGCAGGTACTTAATGAAGAATATAACGAAAGTACTTTGCGTATTAACTGCATCAATCCTGGTGGTACTCGTACAGCAATGAGAGCGAGTGCATTCCCTGATGAAAATTCACAAAAGCTAAAAACACCTAAAGATTTGATGCCGTTATATCTCTATTTGATGAGTGATGACAGTATTGATGTGAAAGGACAATCTTTAGATGCACAACCTGGTCGTAAAGCTGGCCCTGCTGAATAACATAATTTAAGCTCGAGGTAGTTTAATGAATAATGCACAACACCAAAAACGCCAACAACGTTTAAAAGAAAAAGTAGATACCCGAATTGAGCAAGCTCAACGAGAACAAGGTATTGTGATGATTTTCACCGGTAATGGTAAAGGAAAAACAACCGCAGCTATGGGTACAGCAACCCGCGCAGTTGGTCATCAAAAAAAGGTTGGTGTTGTGCAATTTATTAAAGGAACCTGGGAAAACGGTGAACGTAACCTACTGGAACAATTCGGCGTACCTTTCTATGTAATGGAAACTGGATTTACTTGGGAAACGCAAGATAAAAGTGCAGATACAGTCGCTTGTTTAAATACTTGGCAATATGCACTCAAACTGCTTAATAATCCAGAATACGACCTCGTTATTCTTGATGAAATTACCTATATGATTAGTTTTAACTATTTGCCATTAGATGAGGTTATTTCAGCGATTAGTTCTCGCCCTTCTCATCAAAATATCATTATCACTGGAAGAGGCTGCCATAGAAAATTAATCGAGTTAGCAGATACTGTGACAGAAATGCGTCCTATTAAACATGCTTTTGATAGTGGGATAAAAGCACAAAAAGGCATAGATTGGTAATAATCCCTTACCACCTTTTCAATTATATAAAAATGAATAATTATTTATATTAAAGCTGGCTCACTTAATATACCAGCACCAAATATACGCCCTGTTTCATTTATCAGTTTAAAGTAAGCTTCTCTATCATCAAATATATCATTCTGTATTTGCTGATTATAAACCATAGCCATTGCCATTATATGAAAATGATATTCATTATAGTAATTTTGCTTTTCAGTCGGATCACGTGAAGCTAAATAGGAATTGGTTACTTTATAAATACTTTTAGCTTCTTTCAGCATTTCGCCATTATTAAACTCAATATGACTCAATGTCGGAATAAAATCATCTGTTCGCGTATTTTCATCATTTATCCAATTGTATTTATCTTTTTCTTTATGAGCTTCTAATAAATTATGTCCTGAATAAACATGAATACCATATGGCTTTCTTGATATAAAATCTTGAAATTCAGATTGGGAAAAACACTTAGTTAATACATTTACCACTCCCTTATTACTCCAATCAGGTAAATAAGTTGGGAGAGGTTCATTTAATGGAACTTCACAGCGGAAAACATTATTATCAATAAACATAGCATCAGAGCTATTAATAGCACCATGCACAAGCTGACCGTCAATCCAAACAGAACGCATTGTTAAGTATAAATACCCATCACCTTCTTTAGGAGAAAAAGTAGAAGTGAAACTATAGTAGATTTCCCTAGATGGATTTATTATTCCACCATGATTACCGGGATAAATCATAAAGGTTTTCTTTGTTCCATCAGCATCAACTAATACATGTTTTCCATTCTCTAATTTTATTTCTTTCACTTCACCGGTATTAAGCCAAAAAGAATTATTATCTATTTGAAAGACTAACGGTGTTGTTTTATTGTTACTAATATAGAACACGCCAGACTGTGAGTTTGAATTAGTCGTTGGCTCACAACCCATAGTAAGAGTAGTCGCACATAACATTGTTGTTAAATAAAAAGAACGATGCATATATCGCGTATACCTTATCGTAAAATATACAAATAAAATATTATTTTAATAAAAATGACTTCTCATCTAATTAATCTGTGCATCATAGTTTCATTTATGGAAAAAAGAAAGCTATCAAAAAAAAGAAGCACCCTATTCAATGAGTGCTTCTTTATAAAAAATGATATTTTAATTTAAAATAATAAATAATTATTCGCTAATTACTTTTTATTTCCTGTTGACTGGCGACGACTTGACGCTCTTTTAGCAGGTGATGTTGAAGTGCGTGCTGAAATCTTAGTATGACGCTTAACAGCACGACGGATCTGATTCGCTTTGATGCGACGCTGATCTTTTTCTACTGCAACTTTTGTTACTGTTTCGTCATTTAATTCAACTAGCTGGCGTAAATAGTTAATTTGATCTAATCCAAGTTCAACCCAACCACCACGTGGTAAGCCTTTTGGTAAATCAATATCACCATAACGAACACGAATAAGTCGGCTAACTTGTACACCAACCGCTTCCCACATACGACGAACTTCGCGGTTGCGTCCTTCAGTAAGAGAAACGTTATACCATTGATTAATCCCTTCACCGCCACGATAAGAAACAGAGCGGAATGAAGCGGGGCCATCTTCTAATTGTACACCGCGCGTTAACTGGCGAATTTTGGCATCATCAATTTCACCAAAAACACGTACTGCGTATTCACGCTCAACTTCACGGCTAGGGTGCATTAAACGATTAGCTAATTCACCATCTGTTGTAAATAACAGTAATCCACTGGTATTTACATCAAGACGACCCACAGCAATCCAGCGAGCACTGTTAAGGCGAGGAAGGCGCTGGAAAACAGTTGGGCGACCTTGTGGATCACTGCGAGTACATAGTTCACCTTCAGGCTTGTAATAAGCAAGCACACGACAAACATCTTTTTGTGCTTCACGAATATTTAGAATACGGCCATCTAAGCGGATTTTTGCTGTAGTGGTGACATCAATACGATCACCTAATTTCGCTTTTGTACCATCAATGCTGATACGTCCTTCTTGAAGATAACCTTCAATTTCACGGCGAGAGCCATGACCAGAACGAGCAAGGATTTTTTGTAATTTTTCAGTGCGTTGCGATTTATCGCTCATGAAACAACCTCATGTGTCGCCTTCACAGGCGTCATAAAAATAGAATTAATTTTTAAAAATCAATTAAATAAAAATAACCCATGTTTATTAAAATAAGAAATAAACACAGGTTTATTGATTCAATAGTGAACAATGTTGATGATTTTTCACATCAACATTGCGATAATAAATAGTGCCGATAAAACGATGTTGGCAAAACTATAATGACAGCTTAACCGTTTGTCTGCTTATCAAGTTACTGTGCTTAGCGCTTAAAATGCGCGTTGGTATAACCGATATCAAAAACAGTCACCGTGATTTTTATCGCGATGTATAAATTTAACACAAGCGATAGATCCCTTCACCTTTTATCTCTTTATCTCGTGATAAATTTCTTCACTATCGAATCATTTACTCCCAATTTAGTATAATCAACCAAATTGCTTACTGAAATGGCGTAATATCACCCGTACCTTCACGTACGATAACAGGGGTATCTTCCGTTAAATCAATGACCGTTGTCGGTTTTTGTCCTAAATAACCACCGTGGATCACCAAATCAACTTGTTTACTTAATAAATCTTCGATTTCTTCCGGATCAGATTCTGCAAAATCATTGCCCGGTAAAATCAGGCTCGTTGACATTAATGGCTCACCAATATTTTCTAACAATGCCAATGCAATTGGGTTAGAAGGAACACGTAAGCCTATGGTTTTACGTTTATCATTCATCAAACGCTTTGGTACATCTTTAGTTGCTTTTAGGATAAAGGTGTAATTACCTGGGGTATTGTTTTTTATTAAGCGAAACACCACATTATCAACATAAGCGTAGTTAGCGATTTCAGACAAATCACGGCACATCAGTGTGAAATTGTGGTTTTTATCTAATTGGCGAATACGACAAATTCGCGTCATTGCATCTTTATTTTCTAAACAACAGCCAATAGCATAGCCAGAATCTGTTGGATAAATCACCACACCGCCTTTGCGTAAAATATCAGCACTTTGTTCAATTAAACGAGCCTGCGGATTATCAGGGTGAATATAAAAAAGTTGGCTCATACATCCCTCAACGAATTTCTAATGTTACTCTTGCCATAGCGACCAAACAGGTTCGACGCCACTGGGTAACCATAAATTACGCCCCAATTCTATCCACGAGCAAGGGCGATGAAAATCAGAACCTAACGAAGCTTTTAACCCATAAAGTTGCGCTAATGCTGCGTGTTGTTCCCGTTCTTGTGGTGGTTGTTGGCATTGTGCCACTTCGATTGCATCACCACCGATTTGTTTAAAATAAAGCGTTAATCGTTTTAACCATTTAGAGGATAGACCATATCGTCCCGGATGCGCTAATACTGCAACACCACCAGCTTCATGAATTGCCGTGACAGCGTCACCGATCGAACACCACTGTGGTGGTACATAACCGGTTTTACCTTTTGCTAAATACCGTTTAAATACTTTATTAACTGAGGCAACATGCCCTTCATTCACGAGAAAACGGGCAAAATGTCCTCTTGTCACTTGTCCACCATGCGCTAAGGCTTTTGCCCCTTCAAATGCATTTGCAATACCTGCTTTTTCTAATCTCTCACCAATCATTATCGCTCGAGTTTCGCGACATTGGCTTTGTGACGAAAGAAGTGCCTTGATTGCGTTATGGTTGATATCAATATTCAATCCAACAATATGGATTTCTATATTCTCCCACAAAGTCGATATTTCGACACCTGATATCAGGGTAAGAGGCAGATTTTTTTCTGCAATATAATCATTAGCAGGAGTAATCGCCGCCGTTGTATCGTGATCAGTTATCGCTAAGACATTAATTTGACGTTCTATCGCTCTATCAACCAATTCTTCTGGTGAAAGCTCGCCATCTGACGCGGTAGTGTGGCTGTGCAAATCATAAATCACTCTTAAATCAGATAGCACTTCTGTCATCGCTTCTCCCTTTTCATCTTAGCAAGGTAATAATTTTTAAAGAGTATGCCATAAAGTACTTGACGAACCTAACACAATCCAGTTTACTAGTACACAACACGAGCTAGTCTATTAACTTATTATCTGTCGTTAGCTGTAAGGAGATGTTATGAATATCAATCAACGTCTTATCGCTCTTTGGTGGCGCAATACTCTTTTATGGGCGGTTTGATCTCCGGCTTTACGTCAGTGATATCTAAAACCCGCCTACGCGGGTTTTTTTATGCATTAAAAACAGTTAGTAAAAAATAACAAAGAGCGATAATAATGAATACATCACTTGCATTCTCATTTAAAACCAAGGCAACGCCACTGCCTTACCACAGTGAACCCACTTTACTTTTCAATACATTATGTGAAAACAAACATCACACACTATTGTTAGAATCTGCACAAGTTGACACGAAAGCAAACTTAAAAAGTTTGTTAATTGTTGATAGCGCACTGCGTATCAGTGCAGTAAAAAATCAAGTCACTATTGATGCATTAAGCGTTAATGGACAAGCTTTATTGCCTGCATTAAAAATCGCACTAAAAGAAAAAGCTTTCTTAACACAAGAGAGCGATAAACAGTGTATTTTTACCTTTTCATCACCTGCACAAGATATTGATGAAGAAAGCAAATTAAAATCAGCCAGCGTATTTGATGCTTTACGCTTCTTTCTTGCTAATAAAGACACTAAAGATGCTAATGCTATTTTTGTTGGTGGTTTATTTGCTTACGATTTAGTCAGTGGATTTGAACCTATTCCTGAATTAGACACTGTTTTTTCATGCCCTGACTACTGCTTTTACTTAGCAGAACAATTAATTGTTATCGACCATCAGAATAAAGATAGTCAGTTAATCTCCATTGCTTTTACTGACGATAAAGCGGAGTGTCAACGCCTCACTTCGCGACAAACCGAGTTAATCTCGCTGACCAAACAACCATTAAAACACCCTATTCGCCGTGCTTTAACAGCAGCAGAATCAACAATACAAGGCAATATGGATGATAAAGGTTATGGCGATATCGTTGAAGCAATGAAAACCTATATTCGTCGTGGTGATATTTTCCAAGTTGTTCCATCACGTCGCTTTCAAGTTGCATGCCCTTCACCACTTGCCGCTTATCAAGTGTTGAAAGAGAAAAATCCAAGCCCTTATTTGTTCTATATGCAAGATGCCTTATTCACAGTATTTGGTGCATCACCAGAAAGTGCATTGAAATATCAAACAAGCGATCGACAAATTGAAATCTACCCAATTGCAGGAACTCGCCCAAGAGGACGTAATGCAGATGGTTCGATTAATGCAGATTTAGACAGTCGAATTGAACTTGAAATGCGCACTGATACGAAAGAGCTTTCTGAACATTTAATGTTAGTCGATTTAGCGCGTAATGATTTGGCACGTATTTGCCAAGCAGGCAGCCGTTATGTCGCGGAATTAACAAAAGTTGACCGTTATGCTTTTGTAATGCACTTAGTTTCAAGAGTCGTAGGAAAACTACGTGATGACTTAGATATTTTCCATGCTTATCAAGCCTGTATGAATATGGGAACGTTATCAGGCGCACCCAAAGTCAGTGCAATGCAATTAATTGCCCGTTATGAAAAAACAAAACGTGGTAGCTACGGTGGTGCCATCGGCTATTTTACCGGCGCAGGTGATTTTGATACTTGCATAGTTATTCGCTCTGCTTATGTTGAAAATAATATTGCAACTATTCAAGTCGGTGCTGGAATTGTGCTTGATTCAGATCCTCAAATGGAAGCTGAAGAAACACGTAATAAATCACAAGCGGTAGTCAACGCTATTTTACAAGCTCATACAGATACACAACTGCAGGAGGCTTGCTAATGGCAACTATCTTACTGCTCGATAACATCGACTCATTTACTTATAACCTTGTAGATCAATTACGTAGCCTTGGCAATAACGTTGTGATTTATCGCAATAGCGTCACTGCCGATTTTATTGAACAAAAACTACGTGAGCTCGATAACCCAATTTTACTGTTATCTCCGGGACCAGGAGCACCTTCACAAGCAGGTTGTATGCCTGAACTGTTAAAACGTGTATTAGGTACATTACCTGTGATTGGTATTTGCTTAGGTCATCAAGCCATTATTGAGGCTTACGGTGGCAAAGTTTCTTCATGTGGAGAGATTTTACACGGCAAAGCGACATTAGCTGAGCACGATAACAGCGAAATGTTTGTGAATTTACCTAACCCGTTACCCGTTGCTCGTTATCATTCGCTTTCAGGAGAACAAGTTCCAGAACAACTCATTATTAATGCTTGGTGCGATAACACTGTTATGGCGGTGCGTCACCGTCAACATAAAACGTGTGGTTTTCAGTTTCACCCAGAATCAATTTTAACCACAAAAGGCGCACAACTTTTAGAACAAACAATCGCATGGGCATTAACTCCTAAAGGAGACGCATAAAATGGAAACTATCTTCAATAAATTATTTAGCGCACAACAGTTAACATTAGAAGAAAGCCAAACACTGTTTAGCGCCATTATTCGCGGTGAGTTAACGGAATCACAATTAGCGGCCGTTTTGATCAGCATGAAAATGCGCGGTGAACATCCTCAAGAAATCGCTGGCGCAGCGCGTGCATTACTTGAAAATGCACAACCATTTCCTCGCCCTGACTACACTTTTTGCGATATTGTCGGCACTGGGGGAGATGGTGCCAATAGTATTAATATTTCAACAGCAAGCGCATTTGTTGCAGCTGAAGTAGGTATCAAAGTGGCGAAACACGGTAATCGTAGCGTATCTAGTCGCTCCGGCTCTTCTGATTTATTAGCGGCATTTGGTATCCCTTTAGACAGAAGTGCTGATGATGCACGCCAATTATTGGATGAAGTGGGTTTATGCTTTTTATTTGCACCTCAATATCACAGTGGTTTTCGTTTTGCAGCCCCTGTTCGCCAACAACTGAAAACACGCACATTATTTAATGTATTAGGCCCTCTAATTAACCCTGCTCGCCCACCATTAGCATTAATTGGTGTATATAGCCCAGAGTTATTGATGCCTATTGCAGATACATTAAAAGTTTTAGGTTATGAGCGTGCTGCCGTTGTTCACAGTGGCGGAATGGATGAAGTTTCATTACATGCGCCTACTCAAGTCGCTGAATT
Source organism: Proteus terrae (assembly GCF_003144325.1). Taxonomy (GTDB): domain Bacteria; phylum Pseudomonadota; class Gammaproteobacteria; order Enterobacterales; family Enterobacteriaceae; genus Proteus; species Proteus terrae. The sequence continues at coordinate 4,716 of NZ_PENS01000022.1, read as the reverse complement.
ACATAATGGTGAAATTACACGTTATGAACTCACACCAAGTGATTTTGGTCTTCGCCCTTGTGCCATTACTGATCTAGAAGGTGGTACACCTGAAGTAAACCGTCAATTATTAGCAGATTTACTACAAGGTGAAGGAAAAAGAGCACATACCGAATCTGTCGCAGCTAATGTCGCTTTATTAATGCGTTTACATGGGCAAGAGGATTTAAAAATGAATACTGAAGTTGCTATGCACGCCATTTATAGCGGTAAAGCAATAGATCGTGTAACTGCATTAGCAGCAAGAGGATAAGAGCATGACTGTATTAAACGCCATTGTAAAAGATAAAGCTGAATATCTGATTGTACGTAAAGCAAACCAACCGCTATCAGAATTTGTGCACCAAATAGAGCCATCAACACGTTCGTTTTATCAGGCATTAACTCAGCCTAATACTGTTTTTATCTTAGAGTGTAAAAAAGCATCACCATCAAAAGGCTTAATCCGTGCTGATTTTGATCCCGCGACGATTGCAAAAATTTATCAGCCTTATGCTGCTGCAATTTCTGTATTAACTGATGAAAAATATTTTCAAGGGAGCTTCGATTATTTACGCCAAGTCAGTCAAACTGTTCATCAGCCCGTTTTGTGCAAAGACTTTATTATTGATGAATACCAAATCTATTTAGCACGTTTTTATCAAGCAGATGCCATTTTATTAATGCTTTCTGTCTTAGATGATGAGCAATATCGTGCGCTATCAGCCGTTGCTCATCAATTAAATATGGGTGTATTAACCGAAGTAAGCACAGAAGAAGAGCGCCAACGTGCCATCAATCTTAATGCCAAAGTTATTGGTATTAATAATCGTGATTTGCGTGATCTCTCTATCGATTTAGCTCGTACCCAGCAGTTAAGCCAAGGATTGCCCCAAGATGCAATCGTGATCAGTGAGTCAGGTATTCATACCCACCAGCAGGTTCAAGAGTTAAGCCAATATGCTAATGGTTTTCTGGTAGGCAGTGCTTTAATGTCACAAGACAATATCGACCAAGCGGTGAGAGCACTAGTTTTGGGAAAGCATAAAGTGTGCGGGTTAACTCGTACACAAGATGTAAAAGCGGTTTATCAAGCTGGTGCTTATTATGCAGGGCTGATTTTCGCAGAGAAATCCCCGCGTAAGGTGACATTGTCACAAGCACAAAAGTTAATAACACAAGCTCCCTTAGCGTTTGTGGGTGTGTTTCAAAATCAACCTATTGAACTTATTTGTGACTATGCCGAAAAACTTAATTTATCTGCCATTCAATTACATGGACAAGAAGATGCGCAATTTATTGAGCAACTTCATCAGAAAATCCAACCTAATTGTGAAATTTGGCAAGCGATAAATATGGCAAACCATACTGATATTCACCCCGCTGCTCTCGTTAATAAATATGTACTTGATAACGGAACGGGTGGTACAGGAACAACATTTAATTGGCAAAAAATTCCTAATACATTACGTGAAAAAGCATTACTTGCAGGTGGTCTTAACAGTGAAAATTGTTTAGATGCGGTTAAAACAGGCTGTATCGGGCTTGATTTTAACTCTGGAGTAGAATCAGCTCCTGGCATAAAAGATAAACAACGTCTGAATCAAGTATTTGCACAATTACAGCTAAACTAAATTTCACAAAGATAAAATTTTAAACAGGATGACATCACAATGAGAAAACTTAACCCCTACTTTGGCGAATTCGGTGGCCAATATATACCTGAAATCTTAATTCCAGCATTGGATCAACTCGAACAAGCTTTTATTGATGCGCAAAACGATCCGTCATTTCAGCAAGAATTCCAAGATTTATTAAAAAATTATGCGGGCAGACCAACGGCATTAACGCTTTGCCGTAATTTAACAGAAGGCACTCGAACTCGTTTATATCTAAAACGTGAAGATTTACTACACGGTGGTGCTCATAAAACTAACCAAGTATTAGGTCAAGCCTTGCTAGCAAAACGTATGGGTAAAACTGAAATTATTGCAGAAACGGGAGCTGGTCAACATGGTGTTGCAACCGCTTTAGCCTGCGCACTGCTTAATATGAAATGCCGTATCTATATGGGTGCGAAAGACGTCGAACGTCAATCACCTAACGTATTTCGTATGCGCTTAATGGGTGCTGAGGTTATTCCTGTTCACAGTGGTTCATCTACCTTAAAAGATGCCTGTAATGAGGCATTACGTGACTGGTCTGGTTGTTACGATCGCGCGCACTACTTATTAGGAACGGCGGCAGGCCCTCATCCTTATCCAACAATTGTCCGTGAGTTTCAACGTATGATTGGTGATGAAGCCAAAGCACAAATTCTAGAGCGTGAAGGTCGTCTACCAGATGCGGTTATCGCTTGTATTGGCGGTGGCTCTAATGCTATCGGTTTATTTGCTTCCTTTATTCCTGAAACTGCAGTGCAATTGATTGGTGTTGAACCTGCAGGTAAAGGTATTGAAACTGGTGAACATGGCGCACCACTGAAACATGGTAAATTAGGGATCTATTTTGGTATGAAATCCCCAATTATGCAGACAGATGAAGGACAAATTGAAGAGTCATATTCAATTTCAGCAGGTCTTGATTTCCCATCTGTCGGGCCTCAGCACGCACATTTAAATAGCATTGGTCGTGCTGATTATGTTTCTGTTACCGATGATGAAGCCATTGAAGCATTCAAAACACTTTCTCGCCGTGAAGGGATCATTCCAGCTCTAGAATCTTCTCATGCATTGGCTTATGCACTGAAATTAATTGCACAAAATCCTGACAAAGAACAGTTATTAATCGTGAACTTATCCGGTCGTGGCGATAAAGATATTTTTACTGTAAACGATATTTTAGCAGCAAGAGGAGAAATCTAATGAGCCGTTATCAAGTATGCTTTGAAACACTAGCACAAAAACAGCAAGGCGCATTCGTTCCTTTTATCACATTAGGTGATCCTTCTCCTGAGTTGTCATTACAAATAATTGATGCGTTAATTGAAGGTGGTGCAGATGCATTAGAGATTGGTATTCCCTTTTCCGACCCACTAGCTGATGGCCCTACAATTCAAGGCGCTAATTTACGAGCACTAAATGTAGGTGTAACCCCTACTGACTGCTTTGCACTTTTAGCAAGTGTACGTAAAAAACATCCTAATATTCCTATTGGCCTATTAGTTTATGCCAACCTCGTTTTTAGTAATGGCATTGATAATTTTTATGGTAAATGCGAGCAAGCAGGTGTGGATTCCGTCTTAATTGGTGATGTACCTCTGCGTGAATCAAAAGAGTTCCGTGAAGCAGCACAACGCGCCAATATCAGCCCTATTTTTATTTGCCCACCTAATGCTGATGATGAACTTTTACAAGAATTAGCGGCATCAGGTAAAGGTTATACCTATTTACTATCAAGAGCCGGTGTAACAGGTACAGATAAACGTGCAGAACAATCGCTGACACATATTACTGACAAACTAAAAACCTATAATGCCCCTCCAGCATTACAAGGATTTGGAATTTCAGAGCCTAAACAAGTTAAAGAAGCGATTGCCAATGGTGCAGCTGGCGCAATTTCAGGCTCAGCGGTTGTGCAAATTATTGAGAAAAACCTACATCAACCAGATGTCATGCTTAAAGCACTCACTCAGTTTGTTAAAGAAATGAAAGCGGCAACTATTGCCTAACCTTCCTATTTGATCCGCCTTAGAAGAATAGCCGGCTATTTTTCTAAGCGGATTACTCTGAAATCTACACTGATTAACTCACGCTTTTTATTACCTATTTTTCCGCTTAACCCGCATAAAATGGCGCAATATTCCCTCTTCTCTTATTTCAAGAGACTTGAAATGTATTGATAAAAATTTGGCAAAACTCTGTTTTTTGCACATACTTCATAAAGCGCTTTATATTTTCTCTTCAGAAATTCTCAATCAATAATGTGATTAAAAGGAGTTTTATGATGAAACTATGGGCAAAAATATCCGCTGTTATGGCGGCGTTACTTATGGCGTTTACCTTATCTGCATGTTCACCTACTGCAACATCAGAAGGTACAGGGGGTTATTTTGATGACTCCGTGATCACCACCAAAGTTAAGACTGCACTAATAGGTGAAAAAAATCTTAACTCAACACAAATTAGCGTCGAGACATTTAAAGGTAAAGTTCAACTCAGTGGTTTTGTCTCTTCTCAAGCGGATGCTAATCGTGCCATTGAAACAACACGCAAAGTTACAGGTGTAAAAGGCGTTATCAACTCAATGGTTATTCGCTGATCCTCTCTTTATTCTAGTCTTCCTTTAGCCTTACTTTTTAGACCATCTTTTCGGTGGTCTTTTTTTGCCAAGTATTTCACTTTCAGCATTTGCTTTTATCATAAAGCAGATCAATTTTTATAAAAAACGCCAATGGATTAAAAAAAGGTTATTTTTACCTAGCCTCAATAACCGTTCACAAAAAGAGCAACTCAAAAGAATAATTAATCATTTACTGATTTAAATTTGATCTTCATTTTTTTATAAACATGCCCTATCTTAAACCTCTTTTATTCTTCTTTTACTTCTTTCTATCTCTTGATAGATAAAGCACTTTTACTAAAAATCATAACCACCCGTAAAACGGGTGGTTTGCTCTTGCCCTATAAGGGCTTATTACCGACTGCGCCTAAATGACGCTGCTTTCTCTTCGTTCAAGCTAAGTGTCTTTGCTACTTT
>NZ_PENS01000021.1 GCF_003144325.1 Proteus terrae | reverse complement strand
CTATATCGTAACGGAAAGGTGTTTTTCTTGGTATAACCTTTAATACCCACCCGCATAGCGGGTGGTTTTATATTTAAGACGCTGACGCGACTTAAACTGGCTAAAGCCCATAATAAATAAACGGGCATAGGTATTATTGCCCGTTTTTCTTTAAGATAAACTTTAGATTATTTCTTTTTTATAATGAGATCAGACATAACGCTTGGTGCCTAAAATACTGGGTTTCTTCCCTTTAAAAACATGAGGGCCATCCATTGTTAATTTAAGCTCATTGCCATTGCGTGTTAACCAAGGTGTTGCTTCACTACCTGCTCTTGATGTTACACCTGATGGTTTTAATGTAATACTATCTTGATCAATTTCAATAATACCAATCACATAGGTATAAATCATATTATTGAAAAAGCCTTTCTTATACTCACAAGAACATTCAACCACTTGATTGCCATATTCCATACGCATTGTTGGTTTTAATGAGGCAACAGAGACGCAGCCGTTACTAATCGCAGAGTAGACACTACAAACTAACGCAACTTTACCGCCCATTAATTGGGAAATAGCAGGATTAATCTCAACGGTTTCACAACCGGGTTGTTCTTGACTCACACTAATCACATCACCTGTATGGAAAACAAAAGGATCAGAATTAAAAGCACCGCTTTTATCTGGCGCTTGAATAATCGACATTTGACCATTCGGACGTAAAATTCCCACACGAAGATCTAAATCATCATTATCTTTTCCATCACCATTATCTATCCATGTTGCACTGACTAAAATACGTTTAGGTGCATCATTACCTTTTATCAATGAAACACGATGACTACTATCGGGTTTAGTCAGCTTCACTACGTTTTTTTGTACATTTACAGGAGGCGATGGTGGTGTAACAACCGGAGCAGGCTCTTCAACTTCAACACCATAAAGGTTACATAAACCCGCAAGTCCAGAAGCAAAACCTTGCCAAACCGAACGGACTTTATTCTGACCATTTCGAACATAAAGTTCTAAAACGATGATGCCTGTCTCTTGTGAAAATTGGCTTGGTACTAACTCAATAACTTCATTATTTATCAGCACTTGTGCTTTTAATTGATTAACAACAGCAAAACCGCCAGCACTACCATCTTGCGTTAATGTAATTGCTATTTTGGTAATATTTTCGGGTAAACGGGAAAAGTCAAAATCAATACTATGAATAACTGTGGAGCCTTGAGTTATCGGTGAGATAAATGAAGCCGCACCAGAAGCGTGATGAGGAGCATTAAAGAAAACCATATCGTCGTCATTTACGACTTTTCCTGAGCCTGTTACTAAAAATGCAGTCAGATTAATATCAAGGTTATCGCCTACTGCATGAGAGACTTTAACTTGTCCTTTATTTTCGCTAAGTGATGTGTTTTCACCAGGTTGCAACGTTTTACTCATTAAAACTGCTCCTTAATTGATAAGACCAACTGCAAGTTATTGAGATAAAAGAAGTGATAATAACTTTAATTAATTATTTATTCGGTGATCTCTTTCACTTTCATTAGATATCAAAAGCCAATGAATTTATTTATAATCTTAGAGAAATTTTCCCATCAAGACGAGAGGTAATGATGTCATTTTCTAAATCTATGCTTGCTTTGGCTGTTATGGCGGTCTCCTTTTCTAGTTACGCGGCAAAACAGGCTGATTTGATGATAGTTGACGGTACTGTTCTAACTATGGATCAGCAAAATAAAATCATTGAACAAGGTACTGTTGTCGTAAAAGAAAATAAAATTATTGCCGTTGGTGGCCCTGAGCTTTCTAAAGAATATCAAGCCAATAAAGTGTTAGATGTTGATGGTGATATTGTGATGCCAGGTTTAATTAACACCCATACACATGGTTCGATGACTGTATTTCGTTCATTAGCTGATGATGTACCAGACAGACTTCACCGTTATATTTTCCCACTCGAAAGCAAAATGGTTTCTCGCGAAATGGTCAGAGTGGGTGCTGAACTTGCAAATATCGAAATGGTAAAAGGTGGCGTAACAACTTACGTTGATATGTATTACTTCGAAGATGAAGTAGCTAAAACTGTTGATAAAATGGGTAATCGCGCAGTATTAGGAGAATCTGTTATTAATTTCCCTGTTGCAGATGCGAAAACACCAGAAGAGGGCATCCAATACGCTGTAAACTTTATTAAAGAATATAAAGATCACCCTCGTATTATCCCAGCATTTGCACCACATGCTCCTTACACAAATACCACAGAAAACCTTCAGAAAATTGCTAAATTATCAATAGAACTTGATGTTCCTGTTATGATTCATTTAGCTGAAACTGACCGTGAACAAGAAGAAATTGCTAAACGTACTGGCGGTAAAAGTCCAGTTCAATATATGGCAGATATCGGAGCGCTAAATAATAAAGTTATCGCAGCTCACGCAATTATGGTCGATGATAAAGATATTGATTTACTGAAAAAATATGATGTTGGTGTCGCTCATAATATCAGTGCAAATACTAAATCAGCAAAAGGTGTAGCACCTGTCGTCGCGATGTTAGAAAAGGGTGTTCGTGTGGGCTTAGGGACTGATGGTCCAATGTCGAGTAACACGCTAACGACCATGAATGAGCTAAATCTTGTGGGTAAAATCCATAAATTAGTGAATAAAGATCGTGCTGCTATGCCACCATTAACTGTAGTAGAACTGGCAACAATGGGTTCGGCGAAAGTATTACATATGGAAGATAAACTAGGATCTTTAGAATCAGGCAAACTTGCTGATATTATCGTTGTTGATACTAAATCGCCTAATATGGTGCCAATGTATAGTCCTTATGCAGCATTAGTGTATGGCGCAAATGGCAGTAATGTTCGCCACACCATTGTTGATGGAAAGATCTTAATGGAAGATCGCCAACTATTAACCGTTGATGAAAAAGCCATTATTAAAGAAGCACAAGATTTCTCAGATAAAGTACGTAAAACCGTTATCGACAGCGGTGAAGTTGTTAAATAAGAATCGATAAAGATATCTTTATTCTAGGCAGTTTGTTTTTAAACTGCCTTTTTTATTGTTATTGCTAAAGTTCATTGATCTTTTCTGCTTATTTTTATCTAAACAAGACTATATAAAGATAATAAAAGCTAAATATTGCACCATCATTAAGATAATCCTTATTATTTAAATACTCATTTAATTTAAAACACTAACACACTGTTTTATCTGTTTTTTCTCCTTCACAACTATTAGATCTTTAAGTTTATTCTGTTATCTAATTTATTCGAGATGCAATACTATCTAAATATACTTGTGCAACTATTTTGCAGTTCCCACTAATACTGCTCATCAACTATGGATAGAATGAAAATGATGATTAAATCCAATAAATTAACGCTATCGCTTATTACATTATCTATTATTAGTGCAACTAGTGCTTTTGCTAATGAAATCAATTCCGTAGATCCGACTAAACCGATTAATTATGATATAAAACTCAATCAAGCAACGATTTTTTTACGGGGTGCTGAACTTGAAAATAACGTCACTCTCAACTTACCTGCGGGGCAGAGTGAAGTTGTTTTATCTAATGTTGCAAACAATATTGATCCTAGAAGCTTATCAATTAGCATTGATAATGAAGATGTGATTATTAACACCATTAACGTTAAAAAAATTCCTATTGCTCCTAGTTACCCTTCAGACATTGCAGTATTGATGGAAAAACAGAAAGACATTAATAAGCGAATTGAAGAATTAAACATCAATATTAATGTGGGTAATGAACAAATTACTTTATTAAAAGACCAATCATTTTTTGGTTATGGTGAAACTCAGTCATTAGAACACTCATCACAAAAATTTGATTTTATTAGCCAAAAAATGACATCTATTCTAAATCAGCAAAAAATGGCGCGTGAAGAAATCACTGAATTAACAAAACAATTAGAAGAGTTAAGCCGACAATTAGAAATTGATATGCCAATTATTGCGCAAGAGAAAACACAAATTGTTTTATCTTTAGGCACATCAAAAAATCTAACCAGTAAAATGCGTATTTCTTATATAACACCAGATGCAGGATGGTCACCTGCTTATGATATTCGAAGTCAAGGAATGGATAAGCCAATATTACTCACCTACAAGGCGGATGTTATTCAAAATACAGGCTTAAATTGGGATAAAGTAAAACTGATTTTAACATCCACAAATCCATCTTTAAATATTACTGCACCAACTTTATCACCATGGTATCTCGCTCTTTACAATGATAATGCTAAATTTAGAAGTAAAAGTATGAGCATGGAGATGGCTTCTCCAGTCGCACCATCTCCTGCGATAATAAGAGAAGAAAGTCATGAAAAACAATTAAATAAGGGAGTAACACGATATGTAACAACTAATAATAATGGGATTAATTTCAGTCATACTATCGCGTTACCTTACACCTTAAAAAATAGCACAGAGCCTAATACATTAGTGATTAATCAAAAAGAAGTTATTGCGAATTATCGCTATTTAACGACGCCTAAATTAGTTGAAGAAGTTTATTTACAAGCTGAAGTCAAAGATTGGGAAAACTTAAATTTACTTAATGGCCGTGCGAATATTTACTATATGAATAGCTTTGTTGGTAATAGTTATATTAATACTAATGAATTAACAGAGTTACTTAGTATTCCATTTGGAATAGATAAAAATATTCAAATTAGCCGTATTAACAATGAAAAAATAAGAAAAGAGCCTATCTTTATTGGTACAACCATTGAACAAAAAGAGAGTTATACTATTAAAGTAAGAAATACTTATAACTCTCCTGTAAAAGTCACTATTTACGATCAATTGCCACTTAGTCAGGAAAACAATATCAATGTAGCAGATGCAGTTTATAAAGACGGTGTACTTGATAAAGATACTGGCGAAATTAAATGGGATATTACATTAGGTGCCAAAGAGGAAAAATCATTACCATTAAATTATACCCTTTCTTATCCTAAGAATAGACAAATTATGGGGTTATAATTTCTCTTATTTAAATTAAAAAATAGAAGAGGGTGCAATTGCACCTTTTTCTATTTTACAAAGAGCAATCTTATATTTTTTATTATATTTTCTATTTTTGCCGACTAATTCAGCAAAATTTTTGCTGCTTCAGTTGCAAGTAAATCAATATTATAGTTTTCACGATTAGATAGAACTGCGATAGTAAGTTTTGATTGCGGAAAGCGCATAAAATAGGTTGAAGTTCCCATCCATCCTCCTGAATGTTCAAAACTTATTTCACCCAGAGCATGACTAATAAAAAGGCCAAATCCATAAGCTTCATAATCAATTACAGGCTTACCTTCACGCGTAGAATTAGGAAAAGGCAGTGTCATTTTTGCAATAAGCTCGGCACCACCCACTTTTGCAGTACTAAAGTTTTCACCCCATTTCATTAAATCGTTCGCACTTGAATGTACTGCACCATCCCCAGTATGTGTCCAAGGGCTTTCTGATAACTCATAGTTGCCTTGCTCATTTTCTGTATATCCAGACACAATAGGATTTACTGTAGGATATTCTTCAACAATAAACGTATCGTTCATTTGTAATGGCGCAAAAATGCGCTCTTGAGCAAAAACTGAAAATGGTTGTTGGCTTACACGCTCAATGATCTGAGATAACAAAAAATACCCAGTATTGTTATATTCAAATTTACTACCAATAGGATAGTAAGTCTTTGTTTGTTTTACGATATCAGAAAAACTTTCTTCTGGCGTAAGTTGTGTTGTGTAAGAAACACCTCGCTCAAACGCTAATTCCATATAATCAATTAACCCACTGGTATGGGAAACTAAATCGTTAATTGTGATCGCTTTGGCATAATCACCTAACTCCGGCAAGTAAATAAGAATTGAATCGTCAAGTGACAACTTTCCATCTTTAGCCAGAAGTAATATAGAAAAAGCGGTAAATTGCTTTGAAACAGAAGCCAAATTAAAGACACTATTTTCGTCAATTAATTGATTTTTAGATATATTCGCAAGACCTTTTTGAGCTTGATATATAACACCATCATCAAAGCGAGCCTGTATAATAATACCTGGTGTATTCTCTGAAATAGGTCTTAATAACTGTTCTATCTGATCTCGCTTGCTATTATTTTTGATATTTTTCATTGTGTTACTCTTATTAGTGCTAACATATCATCCCCATCTTTATCCATACCTATCTCTTCAAAACCAAAAGAGTCATAGAATGTCTTAGCCACGGGATTTAATGGGTTATAACAGATCTCAATTTCCTTGATTTCTTTATCTTTTTTAATTTCATTTAAAGCAATCTGAAGGGCATTTCTGCCTAACCCTTTATTTTGGTGTATTTTATCTATCATAAAACGCCAAATAGCAATTTTATGCGGGTTTTCTTTTACCCACATAAAAAAACCAACTGGTTTATCTAATAAATACCTCTGACGACATAGTTTTCGTTATAAGCCGCCTCAACTAAAGACCACATATTAGAAGCAATATAGTCTTCTTGATATTCTTCTACTTCAAGTAGACTAATTTCTTCGTAATTATCTGAAGTGATACGTTTTAAACTGATATCCATCATATTCTCTTTTTAAATCACAAAATCGCATTTTAATAAAAACTCATCGCTTATTATCTGCGATAAAATTAAAGAAAGATTAAGAGAAGATTTAGATAGCACAATAAGACACATTATTTATAATAAGAAAAAATATATTTATTCCATTGTCAAGAATGATCACGCCTTCTTAGGAAGATACACTAAAATCCGATTATATTTTTCCTGATAAAACGCTAATTGATTGTATTTAGTTTTAGTATAATTTTCAATTTTATCATGGCTATATGTGCCACTTTGCTATTAAGAATAGATAATTATTAAAAATAGATAGATAACATAATTAAAATAAAAACACCTTTTAATAAGGTGTTTTTATTTTAATTAAACAGTGACTTTATTGTTATCTTTTCTTTTATTAGTTCTATTCTTTGTGCTGGTGTCCCACTTTCATTGCTAAGACAATAATTATAGTAAAAACTATAAATAGATAATAGTAACTTTACTGTACTAGGCGATAATGTTTTTAAAAATACATCAGGGAATTTTTCTTTAAATGATTGAATAAATAGATGGCTGTAATCAAGAGAAGGGGATATTTTAGTATAAGAACTAACGTCATCCATTTTATTTACCCCTAAGTTACATAGATAGAATAACTCTTGGTTATCTTGAGATATAAACTCATACCACTTGTTATTCCACCAACCCAGCGTATAACTTCCTTTATAATTAAAATCTGATGTTAGGCGTGATCTCTTTGAAACCACATAATAAAGGTTAGACGTTTTTTGTTTTATTTCTTTACCGTAGGCAACCATACATCCACCACGGATAAAACTATCATGATAAATAAAATGATGTTTAATACTTATTGGTAGAATAAACTTTAATTTAAGAAAGTGGTAATGAGATAAAACAACAGGCTCGATAATATGCTCAGAGCAAATCTTTTCTGTATATTGAATTTGACCAAAACTTTTCCTACTGTTTATTTGTTCATATCGCATAATAATATTATCGAGTAATACACCTTGAGTATTATCTAATGTCTCTTTTTTAGTGTTGTTATGATATTGGCTATCAGAGCTTACTAATATCTCACTCCAATTAACACTTTGAAGAAAAACATAACCCGTTTTAGAGCAACAAGTTACCATTCCAAAAAGTTCATTTGAAAAGCCTTGTGTTGTGTTGTTACGACAACTCAACGTAAATACGTTTGTTTGTAAGTCATAAACCTTATTTTTATCTAATAGCTTTTCATATTGCCTTGCTTTTATTTCCATTATCTTTTCAATAACAGATAATTTTCTATAAAACAGAGCAGGGGTAATGTTTAAATTCTTAATAATATAACTGGGTGTTTGCGATTGTAAAATAAGAAGTTCTATTATTTTATTATTAAAAGACTTTAAATCTATGTTGTTTTTAAGAGAAAAAACCGTATTACACTGTTTACATTGATAGCGTACTGTTCCTTTTCCCGTCTTGCCATAAAGTATTTTTTCTGATGAATCACAATTTGGGCATTGCTCATTAACATTTAAATTAAAAAATTCAACATAAGGATTTAATAATGCCTTTATATCTTCATTATTAATTAATACGCTACTACCGCCACAACAATTGCAATAAACGGCAGGAAAACCTAATTTAAAAGATGGGATCACATAGGCATTTTCTACAACTTCAGAAAAATGCTCACAACTTTCTGTTTTACATACATTAACGTTAATTTCTTTTACTGTTTTCATCAGTTCTTATCACAAAAAACCAACACAAAATGATAATAACATAATTCAACTACGCATAATGCTAACGCACTGTGATAGTTATCATACTTTTAACAAGTCAGGTGTTATTAACTAAATACCGAACATCAACCAGGTTATTTCAGTATTTTTATACTTACAGGATATTATTATGAGTAAGCCCGTTCTTATATTACCTCTGTTAATTGGCGCTTTATTAGGAAGCTCTTCCGTATTCGCTCAAGAAATTACTATTTATCATACTAACGATTTACACGCGAATGCCGTTCCTTTTAAAGCACCTTATGTTAGTAAGGATAGATTAGTCGGTGGGTTTGCAAATATTGCAACCATTGTTAAAGACGCTAAAAAAAATAATCCAGGTGTTTTATTTCTTGATGCTGGCGATTATTTCACAGGTCCTTATTTAAGTACTTTAACCCAAGGTGAAGCCATTATTGATATCATGAACGAAATGTCTTTTGATGCGGCTTCCGTGGGGAATCATGAATTCGACCATGGCGTAGAAAACATGGTGGCTCAACTTAAAAAAGCAACATTTCCTGTACTTTTAGGTAATGTTTTCTATGAAGATAACGGCAAAGCTGTCTGGGATAAACCGTATATTATAATAGAAAAAGAAGGCGTGAAATTTGGTGTAATTGGATTGCATGGTAAGTTTGCTTTCTATGACACGGTTAATAAAGATAAACGAGAGGGGGTTGAAGCAAGAGATGAAGTTGAATACCTTAATAAATATCTTAATGAACTGAAAGGGAAAGTTGATATTACCATATTACTTGTTCATGAAGGTGTTCCAGCAAGACAATCTAGCTTCGGCTCAGCAGATGTCGCTCGTATGCTGCAAAAAGATATCGAATTGGCACAGCAAGTAAAAGGGTTAGATATTTTAATTACTGGGCATGCTCATGTGGGTACACCAGAGCCTATTAAAGTTAACGACACGCTGATTGTTTCTACGGACGCTTATGGTATTAACGTTGGAAAATTGGTGTTAGATATAAACGACAAAACTAAAAAAATTGATCACTATAAAGGCGAGTTAGTTAATATCTTTGCTGATGAACACAAACCTGACCCAGATACACAGAAAAAAATAGAAACATGGACTAAAAAATTAGATGAAATTGCACAACAAAAAATTGGCAATACTCAGAATGAACTAACGCGTTCTTACGGTGAGTCTTCTGAAATTGGTAATTTAATTACTGATGCTTTTTTAGTTACAGATAATCGGGCACAAGTTGCTTTTGTTAATAGCGGTGGTATTCGTAACGAGATCCATAAAGGAGATATTACGATCGGGGATATTATTAGTATGTTCCCATTCCCTGATGATTTAACTTACATGGAATTGAGCGGTAAAGACTTACGAGATTTAATGAACCATTCTGCAAATTTAACTAATGGTGTATTACAAGCATCTAGTGGTTTTGAAATGAAATATGACAGTACTAAACCTGTAAACGAACGTGTTGTTTCAGTTTCTATCAATGGAAAACGTGTTGAAGATAGTACTTATTACCCTATTATTGCTAATTCATTCTTAGCGAGAGGCGGAGATGGTTTTACTGCCTTCACACAAGGTAGAAATGCTAAAGATATTCCTAATACCAGTGCTGCTACGGCAGTAATTGAATATATTAAGCAAAAAGTCACTATCAATATGCCTAAAGAAGAACGTATTATTGATATCTCTGCAAAAAATAGTGTGTAAATAATTAATAATCCCATCATTTAATGCCATTAATGTTCTCACCATTAGTGGCGTTTTTGTATTAATAACAATGAGCTAATTTAATCTTAATAGTCGTTGTGATATCAGATAAAGCTTAGCTAATCTACTGATATACTCATACTCATACTCATACTCATACTCATACTTATATTCATTTTTTGTTATTCATCTTCATATTATAGAGATATTCCTATGCCGTGGACTTTTTCACATCCTTCTATTGTTTTCCCCATAAAGCAGTCCCGAATAGGAAAAAGCCTTAGTTTACCTGCATTAATTGTGGGAAGCACATCACCTGATTTACTCTATTCTTTTGGTTTATATCAATCAGCGACAACGGCACATAATTTATTGGGCTGGTTTTATACTGCATTTCCTTTTTGTTTACTGGTTTTTATTCTAAATTATTTACTACGAAATCCATTAAAGTGCGTATCGCCGATCCCTTTATATGAGCCAATAAAACCCAATATTAGAGCATTAAGCTTATTTGTTTTATCTCTATATATTGGTGCAATAACTCATATTGTATGGGATTCTTTTACCCACGAAACAGGAACTGCTGTCAGATTATTTTCTGTACTACAAGCACAGTTATTACAAGGAATGACCGATAGCCAAGAGATTGCTATCTATAAATTATTACAACATTTAGGCTCTGTATTAGGGTTGCTTTATTTGTGTTGGAAATACATTCAATACCAGCGCAAACAAGATGCTCCAACACAAAAAGAAAATCGTATTAAGTTATATCGCTTAATTGGGATCGGTTTTCTGTCTGGATTATGTGCTTTGCCTTTAGCTTTACAATTCTCAAATAAAGGGCAGGGAATTAACATTAATCGGTTTATTTTCCTTGAGCTCTCTTTGGCAGTGCCTTTTTTCTTTGGTTTAATGATAATCTTAGGAGCTTGGTTATACCGAACTAAAAGTTTGACCAAGTAAACTAAAAAAAGCCCCGTAACATAAATTTACGAGGCTCTTCTTTGGTATACTCTGTATTTAATACAGAAAATCTTAGCTATTTATTAGTTTTTAAACCACTGCATGACTTCTTCATAGCTTCCTTGGTAAATAATCTTATCTTCCTTTTTGCTTAATTGATAACGATACATCGGATCGTAATATTCTTTTAGTAAAGGGGTTAACCAAGAAAAATGTGCTTCTGTATTAGACTCTTTTTTCTGAATTTCTAGGGCATCATCTAGCAACTGCGTTAATTCCATTGCTCTTTGAGAGCCCAATCGACGGCGGATAGCAAATAAACCATGATGTAAATAATCACTGTAAGCTTGCCAACCTTTTTCTTCGCCATACGCTTCTAGATAATCGTGCGTCATACGATCAAAATACTCTGCTTTCAAACGTTCTATGCGTCGCTCTAAGGGATCATCCACAACAACTATTGAAGCACCAATCATTTTTGCTCGCAAACATTCAGGTAATCCATTGGCCCCAATAGCACGGCCTTCATCCTCAAGCACCCATCGTGTATATTTCGGTGATTTTTTCAACATTTCAACACCAAGATGGTTTTCAAATGTAGCCTGAGGAAATTGCTCTTCTACTATACGACCAAAAGATGAACCTCGATGATGTGCAATACCTTCGAGATCAATACCTTCTGGTAATGAACGCACTAAAGTCGTTTTTCCATTACCGGTACATCCACCAATTAAGATAATAGGGCGTTGAACTAATTCATTGGTCATTTCAATAACAGTCTGTCTTAACGCCTTATATCCACCTTCAATTAATGGATAATCTATACCACTTTCTTTAAGCCATTGCTGAACGATATGAGAACGCATTCCTCCACGAGCACAGCAAATATAACCATTTGGAAATTGCTCACAAGCATCACGCCAAGCTGCGATACGGTTATCACGAGTTTCACCACTTACCAATTGATGTCCTAAATCAACCGCTTTTTGTGAGCCTTGTTGTTTATAACAAGTTCCCACAGCAGCGCGTTCTTCATCATTCATTAAAGGCAAATTAATCGCATTAGGGATTGAGCCTTGATTAAATTCAATAGGTGCACGCACATCAATAATAGGTGTGTTATTAGCAAGAATATGTCGAATATTTTGAGCAGAAAACGCTGATTCCATAATAAAAATTGTAATATCTAGTCGGGCTGAAAGATTAGCTACTATACTCTTAAAATCATGTAACGCCCATAATTACAGTCATATTTAAAAATGGAGTCCTTCTTTCAATAAAAAAATTTAAGATAAGGGTGTGGATTGATAGATAAAAAACATCTAACATCTGTTTGATGGGATGTTTTAGATTAATTCATTGATTAAATACTATAAATAAAAACACTATCGTGTTGAAAACGAACCATAAAATTCATCGTAAAATGACGAGTGTATTACCTTGGACATAATAAAAAAATATTATCGTATTACTAGCTTGAGCATAATGATGTTGCTGTTATCAGGTTGTTCTCGAGGCCATTCTCCTTTTATTAGTATGTTAGGCGCCTATTTCCCATATTGGATGTTATGTACATTTATCGGCTTATTAGGGGCTTTTGTCATACGTGTGTTACTTATCTATTGGGGTATTGATGATAAATTGCCACTTCCTTTAATCTTTTATTTTGCAATATTGTTATCAATTTCTTTAACCATCTCTTTATTTTATTTTTCTTATTAAATTATGGATAAAAAAATCAAAAAAAAGCTGGCGCTTATAATCACTGTGATCGTTTTTGTGATTACACTCATCTTATTGTGGAAAAACATTCAATTGTCAGCGTTAAATCCACTCAGTGAAGATGCAATAATTGATGCTAACAAAATTAACATATCATCAACTGTGCCGGGCCGAATTAGTGCTATTTACGTCAAAGAAAATAGCAAAGTTAATAAAGGGGATTTACTGTTTACTATCGATCCCACTATGTACGCATTAAGAGTTCAGCAAGCAAAAGAACAGCTCATGATTGCTGAAGCAACATTAAGTAACAAACAACGTATTATTATTGCAGAAACATCAAATTCAGAAGTTGCAGAAGCACAAATAAAACGTGCTCAAGTCAATTTGTTATTAGCGACTCAATCACTCAATAGATTAGAGCCATTATTAGCAAAAGGATTTGTGACCGCACAACAAGTTGATGATGCTAGAACATTAAAACATGATGCAGAAGTCACATTAAAACAGGCACAAAAACAAAATGTCGCCTCAGAAGCCCTAATTAATAATACAGATTCAGAAGTAGCATTAGTGAAATCGTTAAAAACCTCATTGGAAATGGCTGAATGGGAATTAAGTAATACTGAAGTAAAAGCGCCAAGCAATGGTTACGTTGCTGGATTAGTGCTATCACCAGGTGAATTTATTATTTCTGGACAGTCTGTATTTACCTTAATTGATACTGATACTTGGTATGCTTCAGCTTATTTTAAAGAGACCGATTTAAATAATATAAAAATAGGTAACTGCGTCGTTATTTATTCAATGATTGATAATAAGCACCCCATTAAAGGCAAAGTAGAAGGTATTAGCCGAGGGATCATGTCGACTGATCTTATTAATATTCCAAGAGACTTACCTTATGTACCTAAATCATTAAATTGGGTTAGAGTTCAACAACGGTTTCCTGTTAAAGTCACTATCACCAATCCACCAGAAGATCTTATGCGGGTTGGCGCTACAGCAACTGTCAATATAATAGCTAACGACGATGATTGTTAAACCCTCTCTAATAGTGAAACAAGTCAAAAAAGACTTGTTACCCTTTGATTTTCGTTTAGCAACTACTTGGCGCATTGCATTACTTTGTGCCTTAATGGCTGCTATTGCGATGATTTATGAAATTCCCGAATCTGCAATAAGTTGCTATTTAATTATCTATTTAATCAAAGCTGATGCTGTACAAAATATATTATTATCTGTTGGCGTAATTATTTTATGTTCTATTGTCGTGTGTATTATCTTTGTTCTTTTTAACCTCACGATACAAAACATTATTTTACGATTCTTCTTTATGGCTTTGTTTTCAGCTGTTTTTATGTATTTAGCATCGGCCAGTAGCCTTGGTGACATTGGTAATTTAGTCGCTTTAGTTATCGCCTTTTTAATGACTTTAATTGATGACATCCCTGTAGGAGATGTTGCAACAAGAGCATTACTTTATGCATTACTGATGGCAGTATCTCCAATGTTATTGGTTATTTTATTTAATTTCTTTGTTGGCATTAGCCCAAGAAAATTACTGTTAAACAGGATCGCCACACGCTTTTCTATTGCAAGTGATTTCTTTTTAGGAAGAAAAGAAAGCCAACTAGAAATTAGTGAATTACTGAGTACACAAACAGAATGTAAACGTTATTTAATGTTTATTAAAATGTTTTATTTACGGGGAAGAGAAGACATTAAATGGTTAGAAAATATTATTGATAACTCTTATCAAATATTAATTATGTCATTAACTTTTGATAAAAACACGCCAACTTCTATACGTTTTCTTCTTTCTAAAAGATGTTTAGAAATTGCCGATTGTTTTACACACCATCAAATAGATAAAATAAAAGATAAACAACAAGCTCAATATACAATAAGTGAACTTCACTTATTAAATACTTTTAATAAGATTTTATCTAATAAAAGAGAAATTAAACCGGTACAGAAAAAAACACCTTTTTTTGTTAGTGATGCATTTACAAACCCTAACCATAAGTACTTCGCTTTAAAAACCACTATAGCCGCTATTCTATGTTATATCTTTTATGATTATTTTAAATGGCAGGGCATTCATACTGCAATGATCACTTGTTATGTTGTGGCATTAACATCTGTCGGTGAAACAGTTCATAAATTAACATTGCGGATCACCGGATGCCTAATTGGGGCACTAATTGGCATGATTTCATTGCTTTATATTATCCCTAACTTATCTGATGTTTTTGAATTAATGGTGCTGATCTTTTTCTGCTTATTACCTGCAGCTTGGGTTGCTGTTGGCAATGAACGTATCTCTTATGCCGGTGTACAAGTCGGTTTAGCATTTTTATTAACAACATTACATGGATTTAAACCTAGTTTTGATATGGACGTAGTCTCTGATCGCATTTTAGGCATTTTGTTAGGTAATATTGTGATGTACATTATTTTCACAAAAGTATGGCCTTCAAGTATTGTTAATACGATATACAAACAAATCACTTCTATTTTAGATAATTATATAGACCTAAGATATTCGACAAATAAAAACGATATGTTAATTTTAGTTTCATCCGTAAATGAAGCTATTACACAATCAAAAGACAATATAAACTTACTCATTTTTGAAAAAAAAGATAGAGAAAGAAATAAAAATCTAATGCTTTTTTTTAAGGAGTCATTAAATAAAATTTCTTATATTAGTTATCATAATTACGCTCATGAATTTATTTTTGAAAATAATCTTGCTTATTCAAATATCGATGAAAATTCAAAATATGAATTTAAAAAAAACATCCTTAATGAAGAAATGAAAATATTACCGGCAGATGAAAGAGAACTTGTATTTAAACATTTAATAAGAGAAAAACTATAATGATAAATTTAGTCATTAATAATAAGAAAAACATTCTGTCATCTCTGTTAAGCCTATTACTTGTTGGTTGTGTTGACACAAACAGTTCATTTAAGCAGTATTCTCAAGAGCCTATCGCTTATGATAATACTCAATATCTTTCCTCATCGGCTAAGCAATACTTATCGCTCCCTCAAGAACAAACGGTTAAATCTCGCTATGCTTTAGCTGACCTGATAGATTTAGGGCAACAAAATAACCCAGACACACGTATTGCATGGGAATTAGCAAAAAAATCAGCCACTGATATTGGTATGGTAGAAAGCACATATTTGCCAATTATCACAGCAACAGCACTCGCAGGGTATCAACATGGGAAAATTGATTTACCTAAAAATCCTATTGTTGATGATATAAAAACATCTAGTAGCGCTTTTATTCCAGCACTCACATTTAGATGGCTTATTTTTGATTTTGGTAAACGAGGGGCATTAGTTGATGCTGCGAAACATACTTCATTAGCAATAAATCTTAATTTTAATCTGATGCATCAAAAAATTATTCATGATGTTTCGGTTGCCTATTTTAGCTATGGTGCAGCACAAAAGAAGGTGAATATTACTCAAAAAGCCCTTCAAAGAAGTAAAGATATTTTATATGCCGTTGAGCAAAAACGAGTGAAGGGATTAGCGACCGTATTGGACGTGGCATTAGCAAAACAACAAGTTGCACAAATTGAATTACAAAACGTGTTAGCTAAAGGTCATGAAAAAGATCAATATCAAATCTTATTGTCTGCTATTGGCGTTTCACCTTTTGAAAAAATAACCATTAATTATGCCGATGATAATTTTCTTCCTGATGATATTTCGCCGTTAACTCATGATGTGATAAAAAAAGCACTTGCACAACGTCCTGATGTTTTAGCGCAATATGAATTACAACAAGCCGCAATTAAGGCTGCTAATTCTGTCGAATCTGATTATTTCCCTAAAGTATATCTTGCTGGTGCACTTGCAGGAGGAACAGGTAGCTTTGATGTTCAGGGACTTCCTGATATTAGCCAAAGAACGTCATCTTCTAATATCTTGATCGGAGTCAGTATTCCATTATATGAAGGCGGAATACGTCAATCTAGAATGGCAAATGCACAGTCAGAAATTAGGCTAGCTCAAGAAAATTTACGCAAAAGCCAAGATCTTGCAATAAAAGAGATTTCAATTAGCGAAAATGCTCTCAAATCAGCACTTGAGGCAAATAAAGCGTCTAAAAATTTAGTAGAGACAACACAATTAACATATACCGCCAGTGTAGAATTTTATCGCAACGGATTGGGAACAGTAACCGAAATTAATACCGCAGAGGTTGCATTATTAAATGCACAAATGTCTCAGATTGATGCCTATACAGGAGCACAGATTGCAGCCGTTGATTTAGCATTTGCATTAGGTGAAATAGGTAGGGTGTTGCCTAATTCAGCACCACATTAGAAATATTTCTTTTGTATATTGTTATTTTAGTAGAGGTGGCGTTAATAATAAATCGCCAGCCTCTAACGCAACGATGAAAGATTATTTATTCAAGTTAATCTGTTCAAAAGCAGGTTTATTCATATCTTTAAACTGTGAAAGAGAATATTCGGTATAGTTGATATCGTTATAGCCTCTTATTTTCATTGTACCATTCGTCAAATCAGATAACGTTGTCCAAACAGTGTATTCCGTTTGCAGTTGATTACTAGTGCTTTGACTTTCGCCCATGATATCAGCCGTGATATTTTTTGTTCTATCAAAGCGATTCATAATGTGCGCTAGGGTATTCATCGCTTCGGGTGTTGATTCGGCTGTTGGTGCGTAGGTTGAAAAATAAACCGCGCGGATAAATCGGCCGACAGACGTATCTGATGAAGGTAATTGAGATGTTGCAATGCCACTATCAGGCTGTACGACATTGATATTAGCCAATTTACCTGAAGATTTATCAATATTAGTTAATTGGCTATAATTATTGAGGTTAGTTAAATGCCAAGGAAAGTCTGGACCATTTGTCATTACACGGGTTGGATTTTGATAAACGTGTAATTTACCGTTTGTAGCTTCAACGACAATACTGCCACCTTTTTTATCATAAAAAGCATAGTGAAAAGGCGATTTTAGATTGCCAAAGTTTTTTAACACGGGAGCCCAAAAATAACCTGACTCAACCGCTTTTTGTACTTCTTCAACTGTTGAAAAATTAGCTAAAGCCCATTCACCTATAGAAGTAACGGGAATGGCTTTATCATAATCCTTTTTATCAAGCGGTGATAATTCAGCTTCTGTTATCATATTGGCGCTAAATGACAAACCCGCACTATTTAAACCTTGTAATAGGTTATGATCATCACCATCAAAAAAGATATCTGTTGTAACGGCTAATATGTCATATTTATTGCTATAACTTAGGCTATTTTCACCATTAGGAGCTTTTTTTGTGAATTGTGTATTTTTAGGATAAAAAGTAACCCATGAAGGTAAATCTGCCGTCAGTTCAAGTGTTCTACCTTGGTAAACGTTATTATTTTTATCAAGTATAGCCAAACTAGAACAGGCTTCACTCGCTACTGAAACAGCGAGTAATGAGGATAATAAACCAACCAATATTTTATTGCGTTTCATTATGAATTCCTTAATTAAAAAAAACTCCTTTAAAGTTAGTTCAAATAAAGAATACGACAACTATTTGGTAATTAAATAACAAATATTTTTAGAACATTGGAGATCTTGTGATACTTGAAATTGTTAGAACATTTTTACACTATAGCTTGCATTTTCTGGCACCCATTTTATTCGGCTATCTTTTCTGGCGTAAGAATTGGAAGATAGCCTCACTTCTTATGATAGGAACAATGGCCATCGATATTGACCATTTGTTAGCAACACCTATATTTGATCCCAACCGCTGTAGCGTAGGCTTTCATCCATTACATACTTTTTGGGCTGCCTTGATTTATTTAGGGATATGGTTTTTACCCTCATGGAAAGTAAAAGCCATTGCAGTAGGGTGTTTATTTCATTTATTTACCGACTCAGTTGACTGCTATTTAGGTGGATTAAAACCCAATCTAACAATAACGATGAGTTGTGATAAAAATTACTTTATGTCTACTTTCAATAATAAATTTATTGCACCCAAATAGTAGGGATTTTAATTATCCCTTTATTTTTTATTTAGATTGCTTAGTAAATTTTATTAACACACCACCAATAATCAGCAAAACACCTATTATTTGCAATAGTAGGTTATTACTTTCAATACCACTGAATATATCAATAACTAGACTTGAGATCATTTGTCCGCAAATGGCTAAAACAGACGTTAACATAACCCCCAATAACGGTAGAACATAACTATTAATGACAACGAAGAATGCACCAATAATACCACCAGCAAAGGCAATTAAAGGGATCGTAGATACTTCAATAGCGTGGTAATCTTTCACCCATAGAACAAAGATAGTTAAAAATATAAAACCGACTAAGTGATTGATTAAAGAGCTATAAAAAGCATTGCTATTTTGTGCTAACTTACCATTCAGAGTACGACTTGTTACAATACAAACACCATTAAATAATGCAATTAAAATAAAAACACTCATTAGTTATCTACCTACAATTAATAATGCACTACCAGAAATAAGTAAAAAGCACATAAATAAATCACGTAGGATGATTTTCCTTTTTTCAACCCCAAACCATCCCATTGCATCAACAATAACGCTAAAAAGAATTTGCCCTGTTATCATTAAAATAATACTACCGGAGAGCGATAATGGGCTATTTACTGTAATTGCAGCTAATAACACCGTAAATGCACCAGGGATCCCTCCCAAATACAATAGGATTTTTATTTTGTTATTGTTTTTCTTATATAGTCACATTCCTAAAGGTAGTTATCGTGCCAATAATAGTGAAGCATTATTACAAGCCGTTTTACAGGGAATAGGTATTGCTTTACTCCCTCATTTCATTACTCAAACAGCCTTATCAAATACAGATAAAAAGCTTATCCCTATATTGACGCGCTTCGATTTACCTGAGCACTTTATTTATGCGGTTTATCCTGACAAAAAAAATCTTCCGCGCAAGATAACGCTATTTGTTGATTTCTTAAAAGAGCAATTTGGTGTTAATAGCGACTATCAACACAATATCGAAAAAGAATAATCACAATAAACGGTTATCATCACCGAAAAAATCATCTGCTAACCACTGCGTTACGGTTCTATCATTAATTTGATTTGCTTGCAGCTTCTCAATCGCAAAATATTCAGGGAATGAGCCATCAGATTCATCATACTCTTTTTCAAGTTGTTCTAATTTAACAAGCGCATTTTCATATTTATCAAAAATCGCTTCAATATCACGATAGATCTGACCAAATCCTTCACTAAAACGTGAAACTATGTAATAAAAATCTGAAAGAGGAATATCACAGCTAAAACTGTCTAATTTCACCTCTTCAACTTCTATCCATCGGTCTTTTTCAGCGAGTATTTTGACTTGATTATCCTCGCTTTGATTATCTCTAATAAATGTCGTTTTTGCTTTTTCAGCAATGTCCTCATTATCAAAAGCACCTAAAATAAAATCAGGTCCTTCATAACCTGAAATTCCTACTACGCATAAGTGAATTGTGTTCATTTATTTATCCATAAAAAATATCTAATAAATTTGCTTACTTATCTTACCTACTTTTCTTTTGTACATTGAGTTTAATAGGGAATAAATGTGCTAAAAAATAGCAACTAATCCAATCATTTTTATTGTCGCTCTAAGAGGTTTTTCTCTCTTTTAAACCTCATAATCTGATGGTAATTGCAAAAAGCTTGATGTAGAGTGCTCAGTCTTTTTTTAATGAAGTCTATTGGGGAGGCTGAATGTTTATTGGCTTTGACTATGGAACATCGAACTGTTCTGTTGCAATTATGAAAGAGGGGAAACCCACTCTTTTGCCTTTAGAAGGTAGTGATGTGTATATTCCATCAACCCTTTGTGCGCCAACCCGTGAATCTGTTTCTGAGCACTTATTTCGCCATTTAAATATTAAACCTTCCAGTGAAGTTGGCGAACAATTGCTAAGAAAGTCGATTGCATTTAATCGAGAAGAAGATATTGAATTAGTTCCTGAAGACATTCTTTTCGGACAATCTGCACTAAGTTTATACCTACGTGATCCTCGTGATGTCTATTACGTTAAATCACCTAAATCCTTTTTAGGTGCTTCTGGTCTACATGATATACAAATTAGCTTCTTTGAAGATTTAGTTTGCGCCATGATGGCAAATATTAAGCACCAAGCAGAAAAAAGCACACAAGAAGCGATCACTGATACCGTTATTGGCAAACCGATTAACTTTAATGGGTTAGGTGGCGATGCTTCAAATAGACAAGCTGAAAGTATTCTTATCCGTGCAGCTAAAAGGGCTGGCTTTAAGAATATTATGTTTGAATTTGAACCTGTTGCTGCGGGGCTTGAATATGAGTCAACGTTAACTAAAGACCAAACTGTATTAGTCGTTGATATTGGTGGTGGTACTACTGACTGCTCATTAATTCAAATGGGGCCAAGTTATAAAGGCAAAACCGATCGTTCAAATACATTACTTGCCCATAGTGGACAACGTGTTGGTGGTAACGATCTTGATATTTACCTTGCTTTTAAACAGCTTATGCCACTATTTGGTATGACAGGATTAACGTCTTCAGGTATTAAATTACCTCTGAAACAGTTCTGGGATCCTATTGCAATTAATAATGTCGAAGCACAAAAAGATTTTTACTCTCGTCAAAACCTTGCTGTATTAAATCAGCTAAGACGTGATGCAAAAGAGCCAGAGAAAATAACGCGCCTTATTGAAGTTTATAATGAAACGTTGGGCTATAGCATTGTTAGACGTGCTGAAGAAGCTAAAATCGCTTTATCAGACTCTCCTGAATATATTGCTAATATCGCACTGTTAAGTGAAACCTTAGAATTAACTATCGAACGCGATCAGATGGTTGAATCTATTGAATCACCAAAAAGCAAAATGATTGAATTAGTTAATGATGCAGTTCAGCAAGGAGGAATAAAGCCCGATGCTGTCTTTATGACGGGAGGCTCTGCGCGTTCACCTATTTTATGTCAAGCCATTGAACAGCAATTGCCTAATATTCCGATTGTTAAAGGTAATGACTTTGGATCGGTTACCGCAGGTTTGGCGCGTTGGGGCGAGGTCTGCTTTAAATAATCAGTACTAAATAATCGGTTTTAAAGAACTGACTTTTTCAATATATTAAAGCGCTTTACATTCAATCTGTGTATTGATTAGATGTAGAGCGTTTTTCTTTATAAAACACAATAAAAATACAACATTCGACAGGAGAACACATGTACCGCTTCCAAAATGATTATAATGAAATTGCACATCCTGCGGTCATGAAGGCAATCACTGATACAGTGGGGCAACGCTATGATGGATATGGCATGGATAAGCTTTGTCATCATGCTATTCAATCAATAAAACAGCGTATTCAACAACCAGATGCGGATATTCACTTTTTTAATGGTGGTACCATTACTAATTTAACCGCTATCTCTCATTTTTTACGTCCACACCAAGCTGTTATTTCTGTTAGTACTGGACATATTGCTACACATGAAACAGGCGCTATTGAGGCGACAGGGCATAAAGTCATCACAACATTTTCTGCTGATGGTAAATTAACACCTGAGTTATTAAAACCTATTCTTGCTGAACATAATGATGAACATTGGGTTCAACCCAAGCTTGTTTATATAACAAATGCCACAGAAATCGGGACGGTTTATCGCAAAGCGGAATTGCAAGCACTACGTAACTTTTGTAACGAGCATAATTTATGGTTGTACCTTGATGGTGCTCGTTTAGCCGCAGGATTAATGTCTGCACAAAGTGATCTGACTATTGAAGACATCGCCAACTTAACCGATGCGTTTTATATCGGAGGCACGAAAATCGGTGCAATGTCAGCTGAAACGCTCGTGATTTGTCATCCCGCACTAAAATCTGATTTTCGTTTTAGCTTAAAACAAAAGGGTGGATTACAAGCGAAAGGTTGGTTATTAGGTGCGCAATTTGAAGCTTTATTTAAAGATGATCTCTATTTTAAATTAGGTAAACACCTTAATGAAATGGCATCACAATTAACCGAATTCTTTACTGAACAAGGTTTTGAATTTTTAGCACCACCTGAATCTAACCAAGTTTTTGTTATTTTACCAAACACGATTGCGGAAAAATTAACACAACAATTTGTTTTTCATCGTGTATTACTTGAGGCTCCTAACTTGAGTTGCTTACGTCTTTGTACCTCTTGGGCAACAACACAACAAGATATCAATGGATTTAAAACAGCATTTCTGCAATTAGTTTAAATTTTCTGTTTAAACTTATCTCTTATTTTTATGCATTACACGCTTATTACGTGTGTAATGCATTTTCAATGTAATCAGAATTTAATTACTTTAAATCTAAATATAATGCTGGAGAGACGCATTAATAATGTTATATTAATTACTCCTCTCTCAACATAGGTAGGGTAAAAGAATGAAGAAATTGACACTCCAAGAGATGACAGATGCCCAACAAATGCGAGTAAGAACCAGAATAGGTCAAGAGAGAAAGAAATTAGGGCGTGAATTAACTAATGCTGAAATGAACAAAGTCAAAGACTCCATTATTACCGAAATCTCCCTCGAAGTTGAAAAAGCCACCAAAAAAGCTCAAGCCCTCAAGAAAAAACAAAAACTAGCTCCTAGTGATGAAACCTATAGTTGGTCAGCCAAAAACCATCGTAGCGGATATCGTTAATTTTTTAATTAGCCCTGATACATTTATTTATCAGGGCTAAGCAATTAATTTCCTGCACTCTGAACAACAACACCCAATAAAGCGCCTAATGGTGCCAGTAATACATCACCAATAATAAATACCGGTGTTCCTATTGTATTACCGACTAAATTTCCGACATTCGTTTTTGGTGTGCCTTTTAAATCATAAAGAGCAATATTAATAGGTTTAGGTAACACTTTTTCTACGGTAATCGTATATCTCGTTTGATTACGTTCAAAAACGTTGGCATTGATCCAAAAATCAATACACCACTGCAAACTACCATCTTGTGCTTTGCACTCTTTTTTAAAATGAGCCTGTTCTAGCTCTTTTATTTCACTTTCCAGTAGTTTTACTTCAGGTTTGATTGAGAATAAAAAAACACCTTGAATATCAGAAGCTAAAACATTATCGCCTTTATTAATATGTCTATTGTGAATTTCAAAAGGAATGGCACCTTGAGATGCTATTTTGGCGCTAAAATTCATTTTAGGCATATATTTATAGATAGCTTTTAATGAGTAATCACCATAAGAGATATTATAAATTCGGGTTTTACTCGCCAGTGACATTCCTCTAAGCGAAATAGCACTACCATCTCGTATAACTAATGGTTCTTTATCTTCTTTTAATTCCAATTTAACGACTTCAATAATGATATCTTTATATTCTTCTTCATAATGATAAGTAAAATCTGAAACAGGGTTATTGTTCCATAGAGATTTAGTCATACAACCTGTTAGTAATGATACTCCGATGATAACTAAGCCTAATTTTTTCATTTTACCTTCTTATTATCTATTATGTTTTACCAATATAGAGATCTCATAGTGCGTCTTATCTTACAACAGTAAGTGAGCAGATAAACGTTATACTTTTGCTTACGTAGCGATATCTCAAATAAAATAAGAAAAGAAAATAAAAGAAAAAATAAAACCACTCTTAATTGAGTGGTTTTAAATAATACCCTGATATTGACGCAATATAGTTATATTTCCATCGTATCAATCAATGAATATAACTTTTTAAAGGCATGATATTTTTTTTCGTATGTTTTATATTTTTCTAAATCTGGTGTATGGCGTTTTTCAAGCTTAGGTTGAGAAAGAATAACTTGTGAAGAATGAGCAGGGTTTACTGCTAATTGTGCGAGTCTTGCTGCACCAAGTGCAGGGCCAACATCACCACCTTGGCGATAATCGAGGGTTTTTCCTGTAATATCTGCAAGCAATTGTCGCCAATACTCACTTTTTGCACCACCACCAATTAACGTAATGTTATCCGCTAATTGACCTGCATTTTCAGCAACTTCAATTCCTTGTCGTAACGCAAAACTCACACCTTCAAGAACAGCTTGGCATAAGTCAGCACGTTGATGTTCATGGGTTAATCCCCAAAAAACACCTTTCGCATTAGGGTTGTTATAAGGTGTTCGCTCACCTGAAAGATAAGGTAAAAACAGGAGGGGGCTATCAGCAAAAGTAGCGTGTTGAATCTCTTCAAACATCTCACCCACACTCTCAATTCCTGTCAATTGACACACCCAATCAAGGCATGATGCGGCACTTAGCATCACAGACATTAAATGCCAAGTATTAGGTAATGCATGACAAAAACTGTGTACTGCATTGTCACTATTTTGGAGAAACTTTTCGCTAACAACAAAATAAACACCTGAAGTACCTAAAGAGAGCATCGCTTGACCGGGCTGGTAAACACCGACACCAATTGCACCCGCTGCATTATCGCCACCACCGGCAATAATAGGGACTTGTTTCATCTGCCATTTTTTAGCGATATCAGCTAATAAATAGCCCGTTATTTGATTGCCTTCAAACAACGTCGGCATTTGGCGACGCGTTAAACCTGTGGCATTTAAAAGCTCATCACTCCAATCTCGCTTTTGCATATCTAGCCAAAGCGTACCTGCTGAATCCGACATATCACTGGCGAAATTACCGCTCAGCTTCCAACGTAAAAAATCTTTAGGTAATAAAACATGTTCAATACGTTGAAAAATTCCAGGCTCATTTTCAGCAACCCATTGTAATTTTGGTGCAGTAAAGCCGGGCATAACTAAATTACCCGTGATTTTTTTAAACTGGGGATATTGCGTCTCAAGTGCCTGACATTGTTTAAAACTACGGCCATCATTCCATAAGATGGCAGGACGCAACACCGCTTGTTGAGCATCAAGTAAAACGGCACCATGCATTTGTCCGCTTAACCCAATCGCCTCGATTTGATCCATTGGATAACTGCGTCCAAGCTGAAGAATGACTTCTTCTGTTGCTTGCCACCATTGTAGGGGATCTTGTTCTGACCATTGAGGGTGAGGGCGTGATATTGCTAAAGAAACGGAATGACTGGCGATAACGTCACCTTGCTCATTCATAATGATCGCTTTAACACTTGAAGTGCCTAAATCTAGCCCTAAATACATAAAGTTATCCCATGACCTGTATCTAATTAATAAACACAGCGGAAAACCCGCTGTGTTATTACATTTATGCCATTAGCCAAAAATATAGCGATTCACTAAACTTTCTAGCATTTCTTGGCGTCCACTTTGTAATTGTGGCGCTAAGGTGTTGCTTTGTGCATATTTTGCCACTTCTTCAAGGCTTAATTTACCTTGTAAGATATTTTGACCAAACTCTGCACTCCAGCCTGAATAACGCTGCGCTGTAAATTTATCAAGACCACCATCTTGGATCATTCTTGCTGCAATGCGTAATGCCATTGCCATTGTATCCATTCCTGAAATATGTCCGTATAAAAGGTCATATTTATCATTACTTTGACGACGAACTTTGGCATCAAAATTTAAACCGCCTGTTGTAAATCCACCTGATTTAAGAATTTCATACATTACTAGTGCATTTTCTTCTACGCTATTTGGGAATTGGTCTGTATCCCAGCCTAATTGTGGATCACCACGGTTAGCATCAACAGAGCCTAAAATACCTAACGCAATGGCAGTCGCAATTTCATGATGGAAGCTATGTCCTGCTAACGTTGCGTGGTTGGCTTCAATGTTTACTTTGACTTCTTTTTCAAGACCAAACTGTTTTAAGAATCCATAAACAGTCGCAGTATCGTAATCGTATTGATGTTTTGTCGGCTCTTGTGGTTTTGGTTCAATCAGTAATGTGCCTTGGAAACCAATTTTATGTTTATGCTCAACAACCATTTGCATAAAGCGACCAATTTGCTCTCTTTCTTGGCGTAAGTCTGTATTTAACAGCGTTTCATAGCCTTCGCGTCCACCCCATAATACATAGTTTTCACCACCCAGCGTTTTTGTCGCTTTCATCGCTTCACAAACTTGTGTCGCAGCCCATGCAAAAACATCAGGATCAGGGTTAGTTGCTGCTCCCGCACCATAACGAGGATTGGTGAAGCAGTTTGCGGTTCCCCATAATAGCTTAACGTTAGTTTCTTCTTGTTTTTTCGCTAATACATCGGTGATCGCCGCCATATTAGAGATATATTCATTGATGTTATTGCCTTCAGAAATAACATCGACATCATGAAAACAGTAGAAAGGAACATTGAGCTTATGAAAGAACTCAAAGGCAACATCTGCTTTGCGTTTTGCTTGCTCTAATGCTTCGCCTGGTGTTTGCCACGGTCTATCAAAAGTACCGATACCGAACATATCAGAACCATTCCAGCAAAAGTTATGCCAGTAGCAAGCGGCAAATCTTAGGTGATCTTCCATGCGTTTACCTAAAATAATCTCATCTGGATTATAGTAACGAAACGCTAGTGAGTTATCGCTTGTTGTGCCTTCATATTGAATTTGTTCAATTTTATCAAAGTAAGACATGGAACCGTCCTTATTTAGTATCAAGTTGTAATTCTGAATGTGATTCAAGCTCAGCAGTCATCTCTTCCTGCTCTTCTGGTGTTAATTTGGCAATGCCAAAGCCCGTGAAACCCCACAGTGTGGCGAAGAAGATGCCACTCCAACACAATACAGCCCAAGGTAAGTAACTTAAGGTTGCAACGCCTAACGTACCTGCCATATAAGCGCCTGCGGCTGTCCACGGTAAAATGGGTTCAAAGATAGTGGCGGAGTCTTCTACAGTACGAGCTAGGTTTTTAGGATGTAAGCCTCGTTCGATATAGGCACCGCGCAACATTTCGATAGGAATAAGGATTGAGATTTGTCCATTACAGGTCACGCCAATCATGGTTAATCCACAAGCAATTGTGGCTAAGATCATTGAACCGGTTGAGTGAACCATTTTTAATAATGCATGGACTATTACTTCTAATGCGCCACTTAACGATAAAGTGCCGGCAAAAGAGAGGGCGCAGAAGCAGATAAGCAGGGTGCTCATCATTGAGTTCATGCCTCCACGATTTAATAAGTTACCTAATAATTCAGGAACTTCTTTCCCTTGGATCATTGAGACATTGAAGCCATCAACCGCACTTTTTACGATGTCATGTAATCCAAAACCCTGAATAAGATAAGCATTAAACATCGCAATGGCGGCAGAGGTTAACATCACTGGAATAGTCGGTTTTTTCGTTACCGAACCATATAAAATCACTAATACAGGAATGAGAAGGATTAGATTAAAGTTATAAACATTCTCAAGACCATTGGTAATTAATGTCACTTTTTCTGGCACACCTTGTCCTGCTAAATCACCGTTCATGCCATAAACAGTCATCACAATCGCGGTTAAAATCAGCGAAGGCAATGTGGTGTAAAGTAAGTGCCAGATATGTTGATAGAGGTCGATCCTTGCAGCCATTGCAGCAAGATTAGTATCACCTGATAGTGGTGAAAGTTTGTCACCGAAATAGGCACCCGCAACTACGGCACCGGCTGTTGCAGCAAGGTTTGCATCCATACCGACAGCAACCCCCATAAAGGCAACACCGATGGTTCCTGCTGAGCCCCATGAGGTTCCTGTACAGACCGACACTAATGATGTCACCAATAATGCCGTAACATAAAGCATTTCTGGGCTGATCATTTTTAAGCCGTAATAGATCATCAATGGAATGGTACCACCAATCATCCATGTGCCTATTAACAAGCCCACGCTGATTAAAATCAGCAAGGCTGGCATGGTTTTAGCAATTTTTTGTGAGATTGCCGTTAAGATCTCGTCATAGCGATACCCTAATCGTTTGACCAATAGTGCAGCTACAACTGTAGACAGCACCATTAAAGGCTCTGGTGGTAAATCAAAAGCGGCGTAGCCTCCTCCTAATAGCACCACCATGGTGAATATAGGAAAAAGTGATTCGAGTAATGTAGGTGTTCTCGGACTGTTTATCGTTTGCGTTTTCATTGTAATTTATTCCAAACTGGCGTGAGGTAAGGTACGAATAAGCCGAGTGAAAACGGTTTCTAATATTGAACGAGGTGTCGCGATATTAATGCGGAAAAAACCATCCCCAACCGCACCAAAACCACGCCCCCAACTCATTTCCACTTCAGCTAATGAAACAAACCAATGTTTTAGTTGTTCTTCAGATAACTTCATTTTTTGGTAGTTAATCCATAGCATGTAGGTGCCATGACTTTGAGTGATAACCCAATCAGGAAAGTAACGTTCACATTGTTCTTTTACCCAATGTCGGTTATCAGTAAGGTACGTTTTTAATTCACCAACCCATTGTTGGCCCTGTAAGGTGTAAGCTTGTAAAAAAGCAGGAACTGAGAAATAACCTGGATTATGAATACCCGCAGCAATTAAACATTGCTTGAATTTTTCACGATATTCCGGATTGGCAATAACGATATTAGCGACTTCGAGTCCGGCTAAATTGAATGTTTTGGCGGGAGAAGTGCAAATAAAAGAGTGTTGTTTTACATAACTATTTACTGATGAAATAGGGTGATAAATTGCACCATCAAAAACAAAATCAGCATGTACATCATCAGAAATAATAAAAACCTGATATTTCTGTGCGAGTTCAGCTATTTTTAATAGATCACTTTTTTGCCATACCGTTCCTGTTGGGTTATGTGGAGATAGTAAAATAAAGCAGACAGACTGTTTAAACTTACTTTCTAAGTCATCAAAATCAATTTCATAATAACCGTCACGATACATCAACGGACTTTCTAATAGTTCACGTTGGTTGACACAAACCGCATTACTAATAGGATGATAAGCAGGTGATAAGGTTGTGACTTTATCGCCAACGCGTGTGAAGTTTTGAATATAAAGCGAGACCGCTTGAATAATGCGAGGGCAAAAAACAATAGATTCAGGCTCAACAACCCACTGATATTGCGTTTTAAACCAATTTACAGCAACGTTATTCCAGTCATGGCTAAGGTCGGTATAGCCATAAATTCCTTTGAGATTAAATTGAGTCAATGCATTAATAATAAAATCAGGCGCAGGAATATCCATATCTGCAACAGATAACGGAATAACATTGGCGTTACTATTGCACCATTTTGCGCTATAGGTATTTTGCCTAGAAATTAATTTATTAAAGTTATTCTGATACATGAAAAATCTCCTCGGCAACCGTGTTTAAAAACAAAATACTCGTTGTGATTAACATTGGTTATTCCTATTTTTTACTTTGCTATTACGAAATTTGGCTTGTGTGATAGTAATCACATAGCGATGAAAGCAAGTTCTAGCAAAATTAAAGCTGTGGTTTAATGCCTAGCTGGATAATTAGGTAGAGTAAAATGAAAAAAGATAAATACTTTCGTATTGTGCTGTTATTCAACGCTAATAAAGTCTATGACCGACAAGTGGTTGAGGGTGTTGGAGAGTATCTTCAGGCATCACAGTGCCATTGGGATGTATTTATTGAAGAAGATTTTCGCACTCGGCTTGATAATATAAACCATTGGGTTTGTGATGGTATTATTGCTGATTTTGATGATCCGATTATTGCTAAGCATTTAAGCCAATCACCATTAACGGTTATTGGTGTCGGAGGCTCTTATCATCAAGAAGAAAATTATCCTCCCGTTCCTTATATCGCCACTGATAATTATGAATTAGTTCAACAAGCCTTTTTACATTTAAAACAAAAAGGGCTTAAACACTTTGCATTTTATGGTTTACCAGCAAAAGATCATCCTCATTGGTCGAATGAACGAGAGCATGCATTTCGACAATTAGTCACCAGCGAAAAATATCCGGGTATCATTTATAACGGCATGGATATTACACAAGAGAATTGGCAACACGCGCAAAATCGTTTATCCGATTGGATACAAACTTTACCACCACAAACTGGAATTATTGCGGTCACTGATGCAAGAGCACGACACTTACTGCAAGTTTGCGACAATTTAAATATTAATGTTCCTGAAGAAATAAGCATTATCGGTATTGATGATGAAGATATGACACGTTATTTATCTCGCATTGCATTATCTTCTGTTGTGCAAGGTTCACGACAAATGGGGTATTTAGCAGCCAAAATATTACATCAAACGCTGGAAGGGCAACCAACCAATAAACAACAAAGAGTGTTAGTTCCACCTGTTAAAATAGTCGAACGTCGCTCAACCGATTTTCACTCATTTAACGATCCTACCGTTGTGCAAGCCATGCATTATATTTATTACAATGCCTGCAAAGGGATAAAAACAGAGCAAGTTTTAGATGCGGTTAATATGTCGCGTTCTAATTTAGAGCAACGGTTTAAAAAGGAGATCGGCAAGACAATTCATACCGTTATTTATGAAGAGAAACTCAAACGCGCTCAAAATTTATTAGCCACCACAACACTCGCAATCCAAGAAATATCAGTGATGTGTGGCTATCCTTCATTGCAATATTTTTACTCTATCTTTAAAAAAGAATTTGGTATGACGCCGAAAGAGTTTAGGGATGAGTGAATACCAATATATGTCTATATGTCACATCATATTTATAATTAATTGAATTTTACTTTCTACGGCTATTCGCCCAAGGATCACAATCAGGGTGATCAACAACTTCAATCACATCATCAATATCAGCTTCGAGGGAATCAAGATAAAGTGCTTCTACTTCAGCACGTGCCCAAGGGGTTCTGCGCAAAAATTTTAAACTTGATTTCACGCTAGGATCACTTCTAAAGCAGTTAATTTTGATGAGTTGACCTAATTTAGCCCAGCCATATTTAGCCACCAGCGCATTTATTTGCATTTCGAGAGTAACGCCATGCAAAGGATCTTTAGAAACGTGTCCGGTCATTACTATTTTACCTACAATGAAATAGAAGAAGCGATGCAGAGTACAAGAAAGCTGTGAGAGTGGCAATAAAATGGACTGAATAAAATAGAGATAATGCGTTGTTACCCAGCATGGCTCGTAATATAAAAAATTTCCCATTTGTTTGTTTTGGAAAACTATAAGCAAACAGATAGTCAGAAACGGGGGTTTCTCTTATTAATTAAAAATCATAAAAAATCATAAATAGTTGTAATAAATTCATTGTTTCATCGCATAATGAATTATTTACTATAGAAGGAAAACTCCCGCCCATTGAAAAATGAACGATTATTTCAAACATATAAAAATATAATTATTATTACCTCATATTTATTAAATTAAATGATTAAAGCAATAGCCGTTATTTATACTACATAATCCATCCATTAAAAATAGAAATATATTATATAAATAAATTTTTATAGCGCTGGAAATAAAAATGAAAGAATTTAATAAGTACAAAAAAACATTGAATGAAATTGATTACTATGTGTATGCCCTTTGTGAAGTAAATGGGACCCGTCGTATACCATTTTATATTGGAAAAGGGAAAAATTCTCGTTGTCTTACCCACATTGCTGAAGCCGAAAAAATGAAGGAAAGTGGCGATGAATTAGATGAAAAAACACAAAAAATCATTGAATTACAAAAAAACAATATGCTTGGTATTGATATCTTGTGTCATGGGATTAATAACTCAGATAGTGCATATATGGTCGAACGGACTTGCTTAGATTTAATTGGTATTGACCTTTTGACTAATAAAATTAATGGAAAAAGCAGTAGCAATAATGAAACCTACAAAAGACAAGGCAGGTTAACAATAGAAGAAATACAATCCATTTATTCTCGTGAAGATGTTGATGTTTCACCTGAACACAGTGGTTTAGTTTTTATTTTAAATAAACTTTATAAATTTGGTATGACTGATCTTCAATTATTCGAGGCAACCAGAGGTGTGTGGCATAATCCACCAAGAAATGATGAATCTGTAAAGTATGCTTATGCTACATATAATAATATTGTTAAGGAAGTATACGAAATTCACGGATGGGTAAAAGCTGGAACACAAGAATACTTTACTCGCACAATAAAATTACCTAGTGAACGTTGGGAATTTATAGGTCGAAAAGCACCTCAAGATATTCGCGATCGCTATGTTGGAAAAGTAATCAATTATAACCGTAGTTATAGTAGTCCATTTGTCAGAGTTGGAAAAAACAACTAATTTCAGATAAAGAATAAAATAGAAATATAAATAGCAATTTATATTTCTATTTTGGCTAGCCCTATTATACGTGATCGCTATCAGCATCCTTGGGGAGAGAGCTTGCCTTTATTAGCCAAGCATCAACACATCGCGCATTAATCAATCATTCACCTAATTTAAGAAGCTTGGCATTTGATATTGCAACCGAAAGAAGAAAATCACGTTAATGAAATAAATGCTTTTCGTTGATTGAGGAGTTGAGTCAGAAAATAAAAACTTACATAATACAAGTATCTCGCCGTTAAACTCTTAATTTGTGCGTAACCATATGACATCAAATATAAATGGAATTATCGATAATATTCGTAAAGCTATACAATGCTCAACACAAGGTATGGTTGGACGCGAGCAACTTGCTGAACTAGTTATTTTAGCCGCAGTTGCTCATGAACATTTGCTTGTTATCGGCCCTCCAGGTACAGCGAAAAGTGCGGTTGTCCGCAGAGTTTCTCAAACATTGGGCGGACGTTATTTTGAATACCTTGTAGGGCGTTTTACTGAACCTTCAGAGTTATTTGGTGCCGTAGATCTCAAAAAACTAAAAGAAGGTAAAGTTGAAACCGATATCACAGGGATGTTACCTGAAGCGGATATTGTTTTTCTTGATGAGGTTTTTCTGGGGTCGACTGCAATTTTAAATACCTTATTAGGTATTTTAAATGAGCGTCGATTTAAACGTGGTCATACCGATATTATTAGTCCATTAAAAGTATGTATTGGTGCTGCTAATAGTTTGCCTGATGATCCGAACCTCGCTGCATTCTCAGATCGCTTTCTTATTCATCTTTTTATTGATTCCGTACCCGATCACCAATTAGAAGCCATGCTTGAAGGCGGATGGGCTTCAAGCCTGACTCAACTTTCAGCTCAGCTCGATATTGCTCAATTAGACGAATTACACCTTGCGGTTAAAAATGTCGATTTAACACAAGTTAGACCGTTGCTTGCTAATGCTGTACGTTCATTAAGGCATGCAGGCATCACACTTTCAGATAGACGTATTGTTCGTGTTCAGCGTCTTATTGCTGCCGCAACCGTACTCAATAATAGAGAGATTGCGACACAACAAGATCTCTGGCCTTTACTGTATGTACTACCTACTGAAGATGCTCAGCTACAAGGACGTGAAATCTTACGACAAGAACTCTCATTTTCAATGAATTCTCGATTATTTAGTTCAGTAGAAGAGGCGACATTACAACCTCAATCTCGTATGAACCGTTTAATTGAAAGAGCAACTAATGTTCTAAATGCAGAGCCTGTATCTAAAGCGGATATTGAGCTGACGTTACGAGAAATAGATGCCAATTTCTCAACAGAGATGTTAAGTGAAGAGCTTGCCAAATTACGTACACAATTAGCGATACAGTTTAGTCACTTATTATGAGTCTAACATTTCCACTGACTTGGCAACCTAATACAGCACCTCCTAAACCACTAGGAGTGTTTGCAACAGGTATAACGGCTAAACAGCTTATTGAACGTATTATTCATTTGACTGATGTTCAGCAACAACGGTTAAAAGTGATCACCAGTCAACATCGGCTTATTGTGCTAGGAAAACAGACTGATTTACCTTGGGCTGAAAATATAACGCTAATTGCACCATTTACTGAAACAGCAAAATTATGGCTCCCTATACATCAACAGCTTTTATTACCTTATGGGCTGGTGGAGCAAGCCTTAGTACAGCATTTTAAACGCCAACCACTATTACTTTTACCATCACCTCAAACAGTGATCCCTTTAGATAATCAGTGGACGTTAACACCAATGCTACGAGATACACTCACCCAATTGTGTTTTGAGTGAAATATAATGTGATACAAGGATCGGTTTATCATCATGTCATTACCCACAACACAACCTACATCGTTGCCCGAAGCGCTACAACCTTGGCAAACTTGGCTTAGCTGGTTAGATCCCGAATTAATTCCTGCATTTTCTGATCTATTACAACGCCTAAGTCGTGTATTAGGCCCTGTACAGGGAAAACAACTCGGTGGCTTACCTGAACAAGATGGGATAGGGCAAATTCAGCGTAAAGGGAATTATCAGAACCTGCTACTTAGTGAATGGTTAATGGCTGATGAAGTACCTGATGAATTTATGAGACGAGCCATTAATGCAGAACATCTCTTTTTAGCACCAAACTATAAATCTCAACAATCTTTAAATCAGATCACTGTGCTTTTTGATACCGGTATTTCACAACTGGGTGAATGCCGCTTAGTGCATATTGCAATGCTTATTATATTGGCACAACGAGCAGAAAAAGCAGGTTGCACATTAATGTGGGGAACTTTGCAATCAATCATTCCATTAATGCCACTAAACACCATAAACGATCTACGCGAATTATTGACACGCCGGACTTATTCACCTGTTTTAAAAGAAAATATCGCGCATTGACAAAACGTTATTGCCGAAGACACTGATGTACAAAATGGCGAGATTTGGTTAATTACAGGAGCTCATCAACAACCTATATTGAAACAAATTGCATCAAGCCATCATATCGAATTAACGGCAGATGACTGTTTCAATAAAACGATTGATGTCAAAATTCGCACCCCCCATTTTCAACGCCATATTGTATTACCAACGCCGCCTAGAGCCCTAAGTTCACAAATATTAAAAGGGCAAATAAGACCGCCGTCAGCGCAAAATACGCATCAACATGAACACAAGATATCACTGATGTTTTCACCCATTATCTCATTTCATGGTGGCGTGGTGGGAGTCACTTTATTAGGTAAACCTGGGTTAGTGGTTATTAAAATTCCACAGCTCAATAGATCGAATCAAAACAGTCCGCTTAAAAAACCGTTTGTATACCAAATATATCCTGATGGTCACACTATTTTGGCGTTACAGTGTCACGGAAAAAAGGTAGGGGCGTTGCTTTCAAATAACAATGGCCTCTATTTTTGGCAATTACCCAAACTCTCTTATATACCTCGACCTTCCGATGAGGAGTTTTCAGCAGGTATTGGGCGAGGTAATACACTTGCCAGTGCTTATTTATCAAATAAGGAATATTCCAGTTTATTTGTTCATGATAGATCAAGACGGCTAGTCGCTTTCTCATCCAATATTTATGCTGAAGAAAAAAACAGCTTTAAACTTGTTGAAGAGAAAGTCCTTGGTATAGAGAAAATAGCAGACAACCTACTTGTGTATATTTATCTCAATAGCAGTAGTGAATTAGTCCAAATGGTCACTGGTGCAAACTTTTCTCAAAAGAAATACCAACATCGTCTCTATTTTACTCAATTTATTTCCTATCAAAGAGTTGCATTATTTGCCTATCACCATAAATATACCAATGGTTCTAAATCAATCTCTTGTGCTATTTCATTAGGCGCTAATCGACAAAGTTGGCATGTTTATAATATGGAAATTGATGAGGTTTATGGCTATCAAATAAACTTACCTCAAGGATGGCAAGGAATAGGGCTTTTTTATCCAACACTCGATGACTCTATAGAAAAAGATTTAACCACCTTAAATATTTTGATGATAAGCCCTAACAAACGAAATATTGCCAGTTATTCAAAAGGCGAGATAGAAATCTTATATCGTACAGATAATCCGTTTACACGTTACTCATTTAGCCCATCTCAAGGCCTGTTTGCTGCATTAACGGATCATGCTCAAGTCGTTGTTTATGACGTATACCAAAAACAATTGCGCCTAAATCTTTATACCATTGGACAAGAAGGTGACACCCAAAATGCATAACGATTATATTCGTCATCCTATGTTATTGGGATATCGTCAAATCGAAGGTTTATGGCTACCAAATGACTGGTTTAACGAGACGCAACGGCTGACTTATTTAATAAAACATTGGCAAGCTAATTGTCGTATTTATCGATTTGAACAAGGGGATGTTCTCTGTTTCACTGAAAATCATAACCACCCGTAAAACGGGTGGTTTGCTCTTGCCCTATAAGGGCTTATTACCGACTGCGCCTAAATGACGCTGCTTTCTCTTCGTTCAAGCTAAGTGTCTTTGCTACTTTGG
>NZ_PENS01000001.1 GCF_003144325.1 Proteus terrae | reverse complement strand
AGCTCGTCTAGCTCAAGAAGCTGAAGCTCAACGTCTAGCGCAAGAAGAGGCACAGCGCCAAGCCGAACTTAAGGCGGAGCAAGAACGCTTAGAAGCACAACGCCAAGAAGCGGAGCGTGTAGAACAAGCTCGTCTAGCTCAAGAAGCTGAAGCTCAACGTCTAGCGCAAGAAGAAGCGCAGCGCCTAGAGCAAGAACGTCTAGCGCAAGAAGAAAACGAACGTCTCGCTATTGCGCAAGCAGAAGCTGAAGATATTGAATCTTTACGCGAAGAAGTGCTGGCAGATAAAGTTGTTGAACAAGAGAAACCTAAAAAAGAAGGTTTCTTTAGCCGACTGAAAAAAGGCTTGCTGAAAACTCGCCAAAACTTAGGTTCAGGATTTCTTGGTCTATTTCGGGGTAAGAAAATTGATGATGAGCTATTTGAAGAGTTAGAAGAGCAACTCTTAATTGCAGATGTGGGTATGGAAACCACAACTAAAATCATCACTAGTCTGACTAAACATGCCACTCATAAAGATCTTAAAGATGCTGAAGCCCTTTACGGTAAATTACGTGAAGAGATGGGCGATATTTTAAGTAAAGTCGATAAACCATTAAATATTGAAGGTAAAAAACCTTTTGTTATTTTAATGGTTGGCGTTAACGGCGTTGGTAAAACAACCACAATCGGAAAATTAGCGCGACAATACCAAGCTGAAGGTAAATCTGTCATGTTAGCTGCAGGTGATACATTCCGTGCAGCAGCGGTTGAACAGTTACAAGTTTGGGGGGAGCGTAATAATATCCCTGTTGTGGCACAACATACTGGTGCTGATCCTGCATCTGTTATTTTTGATGCAATTCAGTCAGCCCAAGCAAAAGGTGTCGATGTTCTTATTGCTGATACCGCAGGACGATTGCAGAATAAATCCCATTTAATGGAAGAGCTGAAAAAAATCGTTCGTGTTATGAAAAAATTAGACGAAGAAGCACCACATGAGGTGATGCTGACGTTAGATGCAAGTACCGGACAAAATGCAGTTAGTCAGGCAAAACTCTTTAATGAAACAGTTGGGCTAACTGGATTAACATTGACTAAACTCGATGGTACAGCAAAAGGGGGCGTTATCTTCTCCATTGCTGATCAGTTTAGTATTCCTATCCGTTATATTGGGGTAGGTGAAGGTATTGAAGATCTACGTCCGTTTAAGGCCGACGATTTTATTGAGGCTCTGTTTGCCCGCGAGGAGTAGTTTTAATGATCCGCTTCGAACACGTCAGCAAGGCTTATTTAGGTGGAAGACAAGCATTACAGGGGGTTGATTTTCATCTTCGCCCTGGTGAAATGGCTTTTTTAACGGGTCACTCTGGTGCCGGTAAAAGTACATTGCTTAAGTTAATTTGTGGAATAGAACGCCCAAGTGATGGCGCTATTTGGTTTGCTGGTCACGATATCAGTAGACTCAAAAATAGTGAGATCCCTTTTCTTCGCCGTCAAATTGGGATGATCTTCCAAGATCACCACTTATTGATGGACAGAACGGTTTATGACAACGTTTCTCTTCCCCTGATTATTGCTGGTGCGAGTGAAGAGGATATTCGACGAAGAGTTTCAGCCGCTTTAGATAAAGTGGGACTATTGGATAAAGCCAAAAACTATCCTATACAACTCTCTGGTGGTGAACAACAGCGTGTCGGTATTGCGCGCGCTGTTGTGAATAAACCGACTGTTTTACTCGCAGATGAACCAACAGGTAACCTCGATGGTGAGCTTTCAGAAGGGATCATGCGCCTTTTTGAAGAGTTCAACCGTGTTGGTGTAACAGTGTTAATGGCGACGCACGATATGTCGCTGATAGAACGTAGAAATTATCGCATTCTTACATTAGGGCAAGGCAGAATGGTGGGAGGGCAAAATGGCTAAAGCAAAAAGTTCCCGTAAATCAATGCCAACGCCGGGTGCAAAAACCAAGGCGCTAAAAGGGGGAAGACGCGAACAGTGGCGCTATGCATGGCGTAATACGATGGCTGATTTTTTACGCCAACCGCTCTCCTCTTTTTTAACGGTAATGGTTGTTGCGATATCTCTTACCTTGCCTAGCATCTTTTATATTGTGTGGAAGAATGTCTCAACAGCGGCAGAACAATGGTATCCAACACCACAATTAACTGTTTATCTTGATAAATCTCTTGATGATTCATTAGCTGAAGCCACAATCAAAAAAATTGAAGCCTTAGAAAAAGTCGAAGATGTTAACTACCTTTCGCGACAAGATTCTTTGGTGGAATTTCGTTCTTGGGCTGGCTTTAGCAGTGCGTTAGATATGTTAGAAGAAAACCCATTACCTGCGGTGGCGATTGTGACACCCGTTATGGAGCCTAGCGATCAACAACTCATGGTGAATTTGCGTGATACAGTAGCGAAAATCCCCGGAGTTGATGAAGTAAGAATGGATGATAGCTGGTTTTCTCGGCTTTCAACGTTGACATCATTAGTTGGGCAAATCGCCTTGGTGATTGGTACATTGATGGTTGTTGCCTTGTTACTGGTGATTGGTAACAGTGTACGTCTCAATATTTTCAGTCGCCGTGACACCATTAATGTGATGAAACTTATTGGTGCAACTGACGGCTTTATTATGCGTCCATTCCTTAATTGGGGATTAATTCTAGGCTTTATTGGTGCCGTATTTGCCCTGATCTTTTCAGCTTTATTGGTGTGGAAGCTCTCTGATGTGGTTACTCAAGCCGCGACCGTGTTTGGGACTTCATTTTCTATTTCAGGATTAGGTTTTGATGAATCTATCATTCTTATTCTTGTTGCTATGACAATTGGTTGGCTTGCTGCATGGTTGACGACAATGCAACATTTACGTCAATTCACTCCAGAATAAATCAATTAGAGCGTTTTTATACTTATTCTCTAAATACTGAGAAGATATTTTTTATCAAGCTGGGTTACGTTAATATCGTCACCCAGCCATTTTATCGACGCCCCGTCTCTGGCATAATAATGCGTGCACTCTTTTCTATGATAAGGCAACTGTCATATTGGCTTCGGTGATAGAAAAGTACAAAGATATGTAAACATAGATGCGAGATGAACCTTTAGTCTTTATGCTGGTCAAATAGTCGTTATGATAAAAACACATCGTAAAAAACCTTAACTGACTTCCTATTTAAGCTATATTTAGAAGGCTCATCTACTTTCCCTTACAGCATTAATTTTAATTATTTATTTGATTTTT
This sequence comes from Proteus terrae, assembly GCF_003144325.1. Taxonomy (GTDB): domain Bacteria; phylum Pseudomonadota; class Gammaproteobacteria; order Enterobacterales; family Enterobacteriaceae; genus Proteus; species Proteus terrae. The sequence continues at coordinate 438,561 of NZ_PENS01000001.1, read as the reverse complement.
ATGAGGATTTGAATGACAAAAGAAATGCAATCCTTAGCATTGGTTCCGCAAGGCAGCATCGAAGCGTATATACGTGCAGCCAATTCCTATCCGATGTTAACCGCAGAGGAAGAAAAGGAACTCGCTGAACGGCTGCATTATGATGGTGACTTGGATGCGGCAAGAACGCTTATCCTTTCACATCTGCGCTTCGTTATTCATGTTGCTCGCAGCTATTCAGGTTATGGCTTACCACAAGCTGATCTTATCCAAGAAGGTAATATTGGTCTGATGAAAGCTGTTCGTCGTTTTAACCCAGAAGTGGGTGTTCGACTGGTCTCTTTTGCTGTGCATTGGATCAAAGCTGAAATTCACGAATATGTGTTACGTAACTGGCGTATCGTGAAAGTCGCGACTACAAAATCACAACGTAAACTGTTTTTTAATCTGCGAAAAAATAAAAAGCGTTTAGGTTGGTTTAATCAAGATGAAGTGGAACTTGTTGCAAGGGAGTTAGGCGTATCAGAAAGTGATGTCCGAGAAATGGAATCACGAATGTCAGCACAAGATATGGCATTTGATATGACTGCTGATGATAGTGATGATTCACATTCTATCGCCCCTGTACTCTTCTTAGAAGATAAGTCTTCTGATTTTGCCGACAGCATTGAAGAAGATAATTGGGATAACCATGCAACGGATAAACTCACGTTAGCAATTGAAACTCTTGATGAACGTAGCCAAGATATTATTCGTGCTCGTTGGTTAGATGATGATAACAAATCGACATTGCAAGACTTGGCGACAAAATATGGTGTTTCTGCTGAACGTGTCCGTCAATTAGAAAAAAATGCGATGAAGAAATTGCGTTTAGCGATTGAAGATTAATCACATTTCAGACCAAGCACACTCTCTCATAAAGTAGAGTATGTTATAAAAGCGATATGAAAATATCGCTTTTTTATTGCTTGGAGAAAAAAACGTGAAAATAGTTATCGCCCCTGATTCTTTTAAAGAAAGTTTAAGTGCGAAAGATGTTGCGCTGGCAATAAAACAGGGATTTTCACGTTATTTACCCAATGCGCAATATTGTTGTATTCCTATGGCGGATGGCGGCGAAGGAACAGTGACATCGCTGGTGGATGCAACGCAAGGCCGTTTTATATCGACACCAGTGTGTTCACCCTTAGGTAAACAAGTAACTGCAAATTGGGGGCTTTTAGGGGATAACACCACTGCTGTGATTGAAATGGCACAAGCTTCAGGTCTTCATCTTATTCCTTCATCTCAACGTGATCCTAATTTAACGACCAGTTATGGTACGGGTGAATTAATTAATGCTGCACTTGAAATGGGCGTTAAAAAAATCATATTGGGATTAGGTGGAAGTGCCACAAATGACGCGGGTGCAGGAATGATGCAAGCGCTCGGTCTAGGTCTTAAAGATAAGTTTGGTACATCTTTGCCTTTTGGTGGACTCGCATTAGCACAACTTCACTCTATTGATATCACGACTCTTAATCCTAAACTAAAAAATATTGAAATTGAGATTGCCTGCGATGTAACAAATCCGTTGTGTGGAGAGAAAGGGGCATCCGCTATTTTTGGTCCTCAAAAAGGAGCGACCAAAGACGATATTGCGCAACTTGATAATGCATTACACCATTTTGGTACTTATCTTGAGAAAATGACGCAACGTAGTCTTATCAATATTGCAGGAAGTGGTGCGGCAGGAGGATTAGCTTTACCTTTGCTTTCATTTACGCAAGCAACACTTTCGCAAGGCGTTGAATTGGTAGCTAACGCTGTTGAATTAGAAAAACAGTTAATTGATGCGGATTTGGTAATAACAGGTGAAGGTCGAATGGATAGCCAATCGGCACAAGGTAAAACGCCAACAGGCGTTGCTTTGCTTGCAAAAAAATACCACCTTCCAGTTATTGCTTTGGTTGGTGGCTATTTACCTGATTATGATGTAGTTCATCAGCAGGGTATTGATGCTGTTTTCTCTATTGTACCGGGTGTTTCTACACTAGCTGATGCACTTCATGATGCGCAAAAGAATTTGAGTGAGACGGCTTATAATGTAGCTAGACTTTATACTACTCGTCATACTTCAAGTTGTAGCGTTGTTGACTACACTCACTCGCACTAGTCACATACTTGTGTATGCTCCTAGCGACTCGTTCATTTGTCGCCTAGCTACATCTTGAATTATTTAGAGTATCTGTTTGTGTCTATTCAAGTTGTCGCGTTGTTGACTACACTCACTCGCACTAGTCACATACTTATGTATGCTCCTAGCGACTCGTTCATTTGTCGCCTAGCTACACCTTGATATCTGTTTGTGTCTATTCAAGTTGTAGCGTTGTTGACTACACTCACTCGTACTAGCTACATACTTATGTATGCTCCTAGCGACTCATTCGTTTGTCGCCTAGCTACACCTTGAATTATTTAAAACATAAAGCTCAGATTGTGGTGATGCACTAAATTGATGATGTACTAAAAAAGCATGTGCAATATCATACCCGCTTTCTTCCGCTGATAAGCTTATTGCCTGCCAATGGTGAATATCAGGATAGGTAGATAAGCATTGTGTCAGTAAATAATGCCCAACACCGCGACGGCGTGTCACTTCTCTGACCATAAAGTCAGTAATAACCGCTTTTTTATCCGATAATTTAACCCAGCAAGCCGCTAATAATCGCTCATTAAATCTAGCGGCAAAGAGTACATTTTCGTTGTTGATCTCGTTTTTTAGGGCTGATTGATAACGTACATTTTGCCAAATTTTGCCTAAATCAATACGGTCTTGTTCTGAGAGTTGTGTCAGTTTTTCAATGGTCAGTTTCATTAAATATCCTGTTAGTTTGCAGTTTGTTTTTTTTCTTTTAATGAAGACATTAAGGTCTTAATGGTGAAACACAATGCCAAACTCGTTAAGATCACACAAGAATAAAAGACATACTCATAATTATTGTCAGTCACAAAATAGACCGAAATCATAGGGCTAGCAGCCATTCCACAATAACGAATAAAGTTATAAATCCCCATTGCAGTTGCTCTCATCGAGCCAAAATAACTTGCTAATAATGTCGTGTGCGTTGGCATGGTTAAGCCTAAAGAAAGCCCATATAACACGGTTAAACCAAGCATTATTGGTAGTGAGATTTGCCAAAATAGTGCAAATAACGCCAACATAATCAAATTGATACAAGAGGTGAATATCACTCCATATTCAACACTAAATAGATGGCAAACTTTACGATAGAGATAGCTACCTAAAATAAGCGCAATCGACATTGGTACATATAATCCACCAATTTCAGTACTGTTTAACTGATAGAGATGAAAGGCAATCAAAGGTAAAAATACCAAGAGGCAAAAATAGTTATAAAACACCATAAAACTCATGACAAACACGGATTTACCCGCAGGCGCGGTGAGCACTTGTTGCATTGCCGATAAGCTTTTAAAGGTTTCTTTCTGTTCAGGACGTGTTTCAGGTAAATAAAAGAGATGAGTAATAAGCAATATGATACCTACAACCGCTAAGAAAATAAAAATGCCTTGATATTGATAATGTTGCGCTAAATATCCCCCTAATAATGGGCCACAGGCAGGCGCTAATGCTAATAGCATTTGATACGATCCCATTGCTTTTGCGCGATCGTTTCCTCGATAAAGATCGCCAAGAATAGTAGCAGCAACCACGGGAATGGCTGCAATACCGATAGCTTGGATCACACGCCAAAAAATTAATAAGTTTATAGAGTCAGACCAAATACAACCCAATGCACCCACAATAGAAACGGCTAATCCACTGAGTAAAATTGGTTTTCTTCCCCATTTATCAATCAATGAACCATAAAATAGTTGCATAACAGCCATCGCAAAAGTAAATGCAGATACTGTCAGATTAACCAGTGATAACGTGGTATTAAATTGCTGTTGGATCAAGGGAAGTACAGGGGTATAAATATTTTGTGCTAAAGAGCTTAATAGTGCGCTAAAGCAAATGAGATAAAACAAACTGCGGATTGATAATTTCATTACATTGCCTCTTGTTATCTATTTTGTTTCCATGGAAACAAAATAGATAATAGCGATATTTTGATTGTTGTAAATACTTTTGATACTATTTTATAAAATATTTTTTCCAAGGAAACAAAATGGCAAAAGAGAATGTCACAACACAAGATTTACTAAAAGGATTAAGTGATTTTTTGCATCTTAAAGATGAGCGAGCTGATAGTAACCATAAAAAAGTATTAGAAGAGAATGGGTTAGATAATTATTCACTTACAGAGTTGCATGTGATCCATTGTATTGGTGAAGAGAGTATGAGAAATCTCACAACCATCAGTGAATATATGTCTATGACACGAGGGGCTGTCTCAAAAATTTGTAGTCGCCTACAAAAGAAGGGAGCTATTGAAAAAATAAAGTTGGCAGATAATCAAAAAGAAATATTTTTTATCTTAACAGCTGAGGGAGAGTGTCTTTTTCATGCTCATGAGGTGTTACATCAACAATCTCAAGAAAAATGGTCTGCGTTATTTGAGCAATATGACCAACAAGAGAGAATGGCAATTAAACGCTTTCTTAGCGATGTTGTGGGGCGTTTTCGTCATTCGTAACAGATAAACTTGAAAAGAGAAACCCCCCATACCATGAGATATAGGGGCAAGATAATTATTTCTTATCTTCAGCGATACGATTACGGATATTATCCGCACGCTCTTTTGACGGTGGGTGAGAATCAAACATACTTGAATCACCACCACCTAATTTAGCGAGTTTCTCAAAGCCTGTAACTAAGCCAGCAGTATTTACACCACGTTTTTTTAGTAGATCATAAGAGAAGTTGTCAGCTTCTGATTCTTGGTGCTGAGAGAACTGGGCGTTAATTAATTTTTGACCCATTTCAGCTAATTGTGAGCTACTTAATTGTGCTGCAACGCCACCTGCTGATGCTGCTGCTGTACGTGCAGCAACTGTTGCGTGAGCAACTTGAATTGCTTTACGGGTATGACCTAAAGCAACGTGACCCATTTCATGACCTAAAACGCCTTCAACTTCGTTATCAGTCATCATGTCCATTAAACCACTGTAAACACGCACGCAGCCGTTAGCCATAGCCCATGCATTTACATCTTTAGTCATGTAAACTTTGTAATTTACTGGTGTGCCATTAACTTCATTACCTAATGCTTTAGCGATGTTATTTAAGCGTTTGGTGTAAGTGCTATTGGCTGGAGCAACTTTATTTTGTGCATCCATCTCTTTACAAGCATCATTCGTTAACGCTTTGATATCGTCATCGCTTAATGTCGCTGCTTGGAAAAGTTGAGTCCCTGATTTGGTCAGCATATCTGTATTCATGTTTTGGCAACCAGAAAGTAGCGCTGCTGATACCATCACCGTAGCAAGTAATTTAATTTTCATTTTTAATTAAGTCCTTTTCTGCTTTGCAGTTTATATAATTGCAGATTAAATTCGAGCAGAAGAATAACAGCGCTTATCTATCGGTGCAATATAAGCATTTTATGTGAGAAATATTATCTCAATATATATTCTTCTCTTTTTCAGCATAATTTTATTATTTCTTATCTTCTTAATAGAAAGAAAAAAACGGATTAATAATTTTAACTTCTTTAAATTTAAGAGAATTAATTGATAAATTAAACTTGAGAAGGTAAGTTTTCTTGATGTAAATATTATATAAATCATTTAATTGTACTCACTTTAAGAGTGAGTAAATTTGTTTTTCACTTATTTGGAATAATATGAAACTAACAGTGTGCTTAGAGATGATTTTTATTTGTTTAATTCTGACAAATTTTATATTTTTAATATTTATTGCTTGGTGGTAAATAAATAGCGACGTTTAAAACATCGCTATTCAGATTAAACCGAAAATGAATAAAGTGATATCAGCGCTTTATGACACCATTAATTCATTAATAAGCATAAAAGGGCGATCAATGCGCTTCCCTGATTGTTGATTAAAGAAATGAAGATTTTCCGGGTGAATGGTAAGACCAATTTTATTGCCAATTTTCACACCATGATCGTTTGGCGCACGAATAACGAGAGGTTGTTTCTGTTTATCGCAAGTGGTTGCATAAATTAAAACATCTGCACCAAGTGCTTCAATAAACTCCACATCAACATGAAAAAGAGGATGTTGATGGCTAATAATCAAATGTTCAGGACGTAAACCCAATTTAATGGCTTGATAAGGAAAGTGCTGAGATGAAACGGAAATATGCCCATCAGCGACTTCAATCACACCATGATTAATCGGAGTATCTAAGATATTCATTGCTGGTGAGCCCATAAACGTAGCCACAAATACGGAGGCCGGGCTTTCATAAATATCTAACGGTGTGCCTACTTGCTCTATATTTCCTTGATTTAAAACCACCAGTTTATCAGCTAATGTCATCGCTTCTACTTGATCGTGTGTCACATAAATAGAGGTTGTGGAGAGTTTTCGCTGTAATTTTTTGATCTCCAAACGCATCTGCACCCGTAATTTGGCATCAAGGTTAGAAAGAGGTTCATCAAATAAAAAGACTTTAGGATCACGAACGATGGCTCTTCCCATAGCGACACGTTGTCGCTGCCCACCTGATAGTTCTTTGGGTTTTCTATCAAGTAAATGGTTGATCTCCAGCATTTGGGCGGCATTGGTAACGAGTTCTTCAATCTTTGCTTTGGGTGTTTTTCGATTACGTAAGCCATATGCCATATTGTTATAGACCGACATATGAGGATAAAGAGCATAGTTTTGAAACACCATAGCAATATCACGTTCACTAGGTTCATGCTCATTAACTCGTAAATTATCAATAAATAAATCACCTTGTGTAATGGTTTCTAACCCTGCAATCATTCGCAGTAAAGTCGATTTACCACAACCGCTTGGGCCGACTAATACCACCATTTCACCTTGCTTAATAGAAAGATTTAATTTTGAAATAGCTTGATGACCATTTGGATAACACTTTTCTAAATTTGTGAGAGTGACGGTTGTCATGTTATTTCTCCGTATCAATAAAGCCTTTTACAAAGGCTCTTTGCATCAAAATGACAATAAGGACGGGAGGCAACATTGCAATTAATGTGGTTGCCATGATCTTATTCCACTCAACAACACCATCAGAAACCGCAACCATCTGTTTAATGCCCATGACAATGGTGTAGTAGTGAGTATCTGTTGTGATCAACATTGGCCAAAGATATTGGTTCCAGCCATAAATAAAGGTGATGACAAATAGGGCGGCGATATTGGTGCGAGAAAGAGGAAGTAAGATGGTGAAAAAGAATTTAATAGGGCCTGCACCATCAATTTTAGCGGCTTCAATTAATTCAGGAGTAATGGTAAGAAAGAATTGGCGAAATAAAAAGGTGGCTGTGGCACTGGCAATTAATGGAATGGTTAAACCTGCATAAGAGTTCAACATATTGAGATTAGTGACAACCTCAAATGTGGGCATAATGCGAACTTCAACAGGTAGCATTAACGTAAAAAAGATAGTCCAAAAGGCCAACATTCTTCCCGGAAAACGAAAGAAAACGACGGCGTATGCCGATAAAATTGAGATCGTTAATTTCCCGATGGTGATCACTAACGCCATAATTAATGAATTCAATAACATGCTATTAATTGAGATAGCGCTATTTTGCGTAGTGCCTGCTTGTGAAAATATTGATTTAATAATATTGAAGCCTTCAGTACCAAACCAAAGAGGAGAACCAGTAGCAAATTCGGTGTTTTGATGTGTTGTTGCCACAAGTGCAATCCAGACAGGGAATGCAACAGAAAGAATGCCAACAATAAGAATAAAGTGGCAAAAAGCATGAAATAAAGGTCTACGTTCAACCATCAGTAAGCCACCTTTTTCTCAACATAGCGAAATTGAATAATGGTTAAGATCGCGACAATAAACATCAAAATAACAGATTGTGCGGCGGAAGAGCCTAAATCTAATCCCACAAATCCATCGTTATAGACCTTATAAACCAGTGTTGATGTGCTACTTCCGGGACCACCTTGTGTCATCGCGTGAATAATGGCGAAAGTATCAAAGAAGGCATAAGCAAAATTAACCACAAGTAAGAAAAAGGTGGTAGGAGAAATTAAAGGAAAACTGATCGTTATAAAACGCTTAATCGGGCCACTACCATCGATAGCGGCTGCTTCTAAAAGTGATTTAGGTACAGATTGTAATGCGGCGAGAAAAAACAGAAAGTTATAACTCACTTGTTTCCATGTCGCTGTTAAAATCACCATCCACATAGCATGATGTGTATTCAGTACAGGGTCCCAATTAATGCCTATTTTCTTTAATTGTTGGCTTAATACGCCAATCGTGGGATCAAGCATAAATAACCAAAGAAAGCCTGCAATAACAGGGGCAATGGCATAGGGTGAAATTAAAATGGTGCGATAAAACAGCTTACCTCGCAAAATTTGTTCGGCAATACCCGCTAAAACCAGCGCTGATAGCATAGATAAAAATACAACACTAGTACTGAAAATAAGCGTCGTGATCAAACTATCAAAATAATAACGATTGCTAAAAAGTCGATGAAAATTTTCAAAACCGACAAATTCTCGACTCAGTCCAAATGCATCTTCTAATTGGAATGACTGAAAGAAAGCTTGCCCAGCAGGCCAAATAAAAAAGATAAGCGTGATAGCTAATTGAGGAAAAATCAGCGCTAGAGGTAACCATTTTTGTTTGAAATAAATGGATTGAGAAGCCATACAATATCCAGTAAATCGATAAAAATAGAAGGCGAGCTATTTTGCCCGCCTAATACAAGTGACTATTGTTGAGTACGTTCAAAACGGCGTAACTGCTCATTTCCTCGTGTAACTGCATTATCTAATGCAACTTGAGCACTCTGTTTTCCTGACCACACTTTCTCTAACTCTTCATCAACGATTTCTCGAGTTTGTAGGAAATTACCAAAGCGTAATCCTTTTGAGTTTGAGGTAGGCTCTGAGGTTGTCATTTGTAATATTGCGGTGTCAGCTCCTGGATTTTGCTGATAAAAACCCTGTTGCTGTGTTAATGCATAAGCCGCTTTAGTGACGGGTAAATAACCTGTTGCTTGGTGCCAATCAGCTTGAACTTCAGGACTTGAAAGATAGGTGAAAAATTTGGCAACACCGTTATATTCGGCATCTGGACGCCCAGACATAACCCATAATGATGCTCCGCCAATAATGGTATTTGCTGGTTTTTGTACAAGAGTATCGTCGTAAGGCAATTGGCTAACACCAATATCAAGACCTTTCATGTTCTCTTTAATGCCAGCAAAGCCCGCGGATGATTCCATTACCATTGCACACTCTTGGGTATAAAATAGAGGCATTGCATCAGATTGGCGTCCGCCATATTTGAAAATACTAGATTTCGACCAATCTGCCATTTGTTGAATATGCGCAACGAAAGGTGCTTTATTAAATAGGAAAGTAGTATCAAAGCCATCAAAACCATTATTTTTGGTAGCAATAGGTAAATTATTGCGAGCACCAAAGTTTTCGATTTGTGTCCACGATTGCCAAGTGGTGGTAAATCCGCATTTAACACCAGAATCGAGCAGTTTTTGAGACACAGCTTCCATCTCTTTCCATGTCTTAGGTGGCTGTTCTATGCCTGCTTTTTTAAAGAGTGTCTTGTTGTAATAAAGCACCGGCGTTGAACTATTAAATGGCAACGACATCATTTTGCCGTCGCTGGTGGTGTAGTAACCCGTGACAGTTGATAAATAAGTATTAGGATCAAAAGGCTCGTTGGTTTTTTCCATTAATTGATAAACAGGAAAAACGGCTTTTTTAGCCCCCATCATACTGGCTGTACCCACTTCAAATACTTGTACAATAGCAGGTTGGTTTTTTGCACGAAATGAAGCCACTGCGCTGGTCATTGTTTCAGCGTAAGTACCTTTATAAACAGGCTTTATCTCATATTCAGATTGGCTGGCATTAAAATCAGAGGCGATTTGGTTAACTTTCTGACCAAGCGCGCCTCCCATAGCATGCCACCATTCAATTTGTGTTTTTGCGTGTGCAGGAGAGGTAAATAACGTCATCGCAACAGCAAGACCTGTTATTGATTTTATCGACATGCAGAATTTCCTTTTTAATCGAAAGTTAAAGGTTCAATCTAATCTGCGAATTACCCTAAATGTTATTTATGACAAAGGGGTGACAATTAAATGAAGATATATTGATGGTATGACTGTCAAATTGCTGTCATAAATGGTTGTCATGATGTCGGCACAAATGAAAAGGAGAGAGAAATGAAGATAGCTGCTCACCGAGGTTTTTCTGGAAAAGCCCCTGAAAATACACTGGCTGCATTTAAAATGGCGATTGATTTCGGGTGCGAATGGATTGAAACGGATGTGCAATTAACCGCGGATCATGTTCCTGTGCTTATTCATGATAAAACAGTTAATCGTTGCACGAATGGGCAAGGTGCTGTGCGTTTTCATACCTTAGATGATTTACATCGCCTTGATGCAGGAAGTTGGTTTAGTTCACTCTATCAAGGTGAGAAAATTCCTTCTTTAAGACAAGGATTACAGCTCATTAAGCGTTCAGGAACAAAGCTTAATATTGAGCTGAAAACGTGGCCCGATGATGATGTTGATCGTTTATGTTTAGCGGTTTCTGACATGATAAAAAGTGCAGATATTCCGAATGAGCAAATTCTATTTTCTTCTTTTGATACACATGCACTTATTATTATGAAACGATATCTGCCTTTTATTCGTAGAGGGCAATTATGGGATGAGATCCCTGATAATGCGCTAGAAACGTTAAAAGCGATTGATGGTTTTAGTGTGCATTGTAATTACAAATACCTTACGCAAGAACAAGCGCAATTGTTAAAACAAGCAGGCTATGAAATTTATTGTTATACCCCGAATGATCCTGAAGAAGTGAAAGATTTTGAGCAATGGGGTGTTGATATGCTAATTACTGATATGCCTGATGTTTATCAACCGGATGTTTATCAAATAGCAAAATAAAAAAGTACTAACTATCCCGCCCACTTGTATTGAATAAGGCGTTATTGATGTGTTTGATAACGCCTTTCATTCCCTTCTTTGTGCATTGCATTTATAGAAATTAAATAAGAGAAACGTTGAGTAATAGATGTTTTCTTTACATTCTCTGCTATTATCCTGCGCAATTAATGAATAGATATTGTTCAATACAATAATGTTTATCTCATTAAAAATAAAAATGGGGAAAATGGTTAGCGAATATGGCGACCTTATCAACCCAACCTCTAAGAGTAGAGGTGTGTTATTTCTACTTTAATTGCCAATAATATAATTGAGAGTGAAATATGAAAGAACTCGTTGTTGTTGCCATTGGAGGCAACAGTATTATTAAAGACAATGCTAGCCAGTCTATCGCTCATCAAGAACAAGCAGTACAAGAGGTTGCAGCCCATATTAGTGATATGGTGGCTGAAGGGTATAATATTGTTTTAACACATGGTAATGGGCCACAAGTCGGGCTTGATTTACGTCGCGCAGAAGTGGCACATGTGCAAGAAGGTTTACCGTTAACGCCATTAGCCAACTGTGTTGCAGATACACAAGGTGGTATTGGTTATTTAATACAACAAGCGTTAACGAATAAGCTTCGTGTTCAACAAAATAAACAAGCGATCACTCTTATCACACAAGTTGAAGTTGATAAAAACGATCCGAATTTTGTTTCTCCAACAAAACCTATTGGTGCATTTTTCTCAGAACAAGAGATGATGCAATTAAAGCAAGAAAATCCTCAATGGCATTTCGTTGAAGATTCTGGTCGTGGTTATCGCCGTGTTGTTGCCTCTCCAATTCCACAACATGTTATTGAATCTAAAGCAATTAAATCACTGTCAGAATGTGGCTATGTCGTGATTGCAGTAGGCGGTGGCGGTATTCCAGTTATCAAAAATGAGCGTGGCAATTACCAAAGTGTTGATGCAGTTATTGATAAAGATCTGTCATCAACATTGCTCGCAAAAGAATTACAAGCAGATATTCTTATCATCACAACGGGTGTTGAAAAAGTCTGTATTCATTTCGGCAAACCAGAACAGAAAGCATTAGGCGAAACGTCGGTTGAAGAAATGACACAATATATGCATGAAGGGCATTTCCCTCCGGGCAGTATGCTTCCTAAAATTGAAGCCAGTCTCTCATTTTTGGCTGCTGGTGGAAAAAGAGTGATTATCACAACACCTGAAAAATTGGTTTCAGCCTTAAAAGGTGAAACCGGAACACATATCGTTGCTTAATTATCTCCATAAGTAGTATTAAATTATTATCTTTGATAAGCGCCTTATTTGTAGTAGGGCGCTTATTTTATATGAGTCTTAAATATAAGGCGTTATTGAGTAGGATGATTAGCGGGATAAGCTTTCGCATAATGACGAGGATTTAATCGTGCAAATAATCCTATAGTCACAATCACTAAAATGGCATGAAATGCCCATGCATAAGTAAAGCTTCCATCAGGCTGGCGTAATAGCACTGCAACTAATGGGCCGAAAGCAGCAATAATAAAGCCACCACCTTGCATTAATGCTGATAGAGCACCTGCTTGTGCCGGATCAGGAATATGATCGAGAGCGACAATCATCATCATGGAAAAACATCCCCCCAAACCACAGCCTAAGAAAATACTCCAAAGATAAGGGGCACTCATTGGCATAGTCATGATTGCACCGAAACCGATAAATTGGCTTATTAATGTTACCGTAAGCCAAAAACGCCTGTCGTGATTTTTAGCTGCTAAGAAAGGAATAATTAAAGCGGCAGAGGCTTGGAAAAGAGAAAGAATAGCGACAAGTGAGCCACTTTGGGCGCTTGGCATTCCTAACGATTGGTAGAACGGCGCTAACCATGTCACAACAGAGGCATAACCTGCATTAACGCAACCAAAACCTAAGATAAGCAATCCTGTTCTAGGACGCCAAATTAAGGTATTCAGTGATATTTTATTTGCAGATGAGGCACTATTTTGAATTGAAAAAAGAATAGCGATAAATGCAAATCCTGCAGGGAGAGCAAACCACGCTAAAGCGCTTTGCCAATGCCCATAATTCGCAGTAAGAAGAGGGGATAATTGCGCCCCAAGTGCGCCTCCGCCCATTAGCATTGCGGAATATAAACCCATCATGATAGGCGTTCGATTTCTAAACCACCCTTTAATAATGCCGGGAAATACCGCTTGAATATAGGCGACGCTTAAACCACAAAAGAGTGCTGTCAGTAATAGTTGATTGCCATCAGAAACATAGGCTCTAGAAAATGAGCCCATCAGAAGCATTAGCATTGCGACTAAAAGCCCTTTACGTACCTGAATATAAGGTTGTAAGAAGGGAACGATTAATGCGCCTATTCCCATTAAAAGCATGGGTAATAGTGTGAGTAATGAGACTTGACTATAACTCATTCCTGTTGAGGCAATAATATTGTCAATAACAGGGCCGGGGCCGGTTAAGAATGGGCGTAAGTTTATCCCAACTAAAATAATAGTGAGGACTATCTGCCATGTTTTTTTTCTTGGTAAGGCAGTCATTGTAATTCCCTGATAAACATAAATATTGCCTATTGTATAGACAATATTTGTATAAACAAATGGTAACAGTAAAGATTTTATTGCCTGATAATTAAAAGAACATTAATACTATTGATAAAATGAGATTGCTTTAAGTTGAAACGGGCATTATCGATAGGATATTGAGTTAGGTTCTGAGTAATATATTTTCGAACACCAACTTTATCAGTTATTTCTTAAGTCATTTTATCTAGAGGATATTTAGTTTCGCTTATATTAATGTTAGCAGGAATCTGTAAATTGGTTTATTATTCTATACAAAAGAATATAAATAACCAAGGTAAGTTAATGTTGAGTACGGACGAAATTAAACAACCCTATTGGCCTACATTAAAATTGATATTAAGTTCTCTTATTGTTTTTAGTTTTTATTTGAAACAAAGTCAGATACATGACTTTTCATTATTGATTAATGTATTCGATTTAACATTAATTCCTATGTTTGTTTTTATTGTTGCTTTTATCAGTAAAAAAGGAACATGGGAAAGTTGGCGTAATAATTTATTAGCTGCTTTAGTAATTTATGGTACTTTTCAAACTATTGATATGATACCCCTCTATTACTCAGGGCAATTCGATCTTAACACTTACCTTATTTTTCCTCAAAATGGTGTCTGGTTCTTTCTAGCGACACCAATTTGGCAAGCTTTTTTCCTACTGTTACCTTCCTATATCAAAAATAATAAACTAATATTATTATCTCTTTTATTTGTGAGTGTACTGTTATCTTAATATAACTAAAGGTTATGAAACCAAATTATCTACTTTTTTTGCTATAGTACAATATTTCCCATTTTTTATTATTGCTTATTTAGTAGACCAACGAGCCATAGCTAAATTTAAAGGTAAATCTCCACTTGTTATTATTTTATTAAGCTTATTATCACTATATATACTTTATTATTATTCTTATGTTAATTCTTTTTTTATAAAAAAATTAGAGTTAAATATATTAATCGTAAATTTAATAACATATATTATCTCTTTATTGGTTGGTGTTATTTTAAGTGCCGGGATTATCTCCGTTGCACCGACAACTCCAAAATATGCCTCTATTGCCAATAATGCGTTAGGCATTTATTTAATTCATCCCATCATTTGCTTTATCCTCTTACAAGGAATAGTTTTTTTCCATTTATCACTTACATTTCCAATGGTATTAGCTCTCACTGTTATCACTATTAGCCTGTCATTATTATTGGCATCAATTAAGATGATTCATTGGTTTATTAGTCCTACTTTTAATGCTCGATAGCTAAATCAACAAAAGAGAAGAAAATTGAAGTGGAATAATCATTTTGATACAAAATTGTCTTTTATTTCCTAAAAGAAACAAGACTAATTTTAGCTAAGTTCTAATTATAAAACAAAAAGAGCTTCCTATTTAATAGGAAGCTCCAATATAAAATGATGTTTTATTCAGAATGAGCTATTTACCAGTTATAGTTATAACCAATTTGCCCACCTATTTGTTGGTAATCATGTGAACCTTTTTGAACATTAAAATGAATAAATAAGCTTGATGAGTCATTCACATTTCCTTGTAAGCCTATTTTTAATTCACCAACATTTTTACCGATGTCACTACTTTCTTTGTCACCATTTAAAACTACTTCATTATCCATTCCGTTGTATAACCAGTTAGCTTCAACAAATGGTAACAACCCATTTGGTTGCTGTTTATTACCATAAAAACGAGCACCTAATCGAGTTTGAACACCTTCACTCTTATTATGACTAAAACGAGTGTTGTTATGATCAGTAAAGTCATCCGCATCAATATAATTATACGTTAACTGTACATGTGGCTTGAATACCCATTTATTGACATCATTTTCTTCAACAATAAAGGAATACCCTCCTTCTGTAGACACCGCAAAACCATAGCTATCATATTTTTTATCTTGGTTTTTCTGAGCCTGTCCTTTTAGTTTATTGTTGTAATGGGCAAAATGTCCCCAAACATCAACATAAGGGCCATTATCTTTTTCTGGCATCCAACTATAATACGCCCCAAGTTGCACACCTTTTACATCACCCTCAGCCTTTGTTCCTGTTAAGCGGGAACGGTTTTCTACATCGCTGTATCCATAACCAACATAAGCACCAGCGACTCGACCTTTTTCTTCATTGCGGTAGAAATCGGCTCCTATTTGTAACAAGGTACTATCAATCTGGAGCTCTTGAGTATCACGAATATGATCGGTTTTAACCTGATTGTAATTAATTCTAGCCCATACTGTTTGATCTGGAGCTTGAACATTATCACGTCTATCTAGAATATTTTGATTAAACATATTCGCCGCTGCGTATTGGTTACCTAGATAAGCCCCTACGTTTGGGTTAGGTGTTTTTTCATCAGTTTTTTTCAATTGATTACGTAAGTAATAACCATCATTGACCCCAGATGCATCCCCATCATATAACAAGTATTCATATCGACCATAAGTGACGGGCCCTGCTAATTCAAATGCATCCGCATCTTGCGTTCCTAATGTTTTAACAAGTTGAATTCCATTTTCTTTAGTGGCGATCTCTTTACTTCCAGAAGCAATGACGATGTCAATTTTAGTAGAGTCATTACCTTTTTTCAGGTTATCAACCACTAAAACATCACTACGGCTTTCTTGGCCACCTTCATTCAAGGTTGTAGCCATTTTTAGGGTTCCGCCATTGGTTGTGAAAGTTCCATTTCCATTTTGCCCTGCGACTTGGCCACCACTGATCACAAAACTATTACCTGATAACCCTGCACCTGTTAAATCAAGTACACCACTATGATTGAATTCCTTAACGCCTAATAATTGTCCATGCACAATTCCAGAATCTGCACTACTTAATGTGCCATGAGGAACATATTCCCCTGTAGTATCGCTGTTAATACCATCAACGGCTAAAAGTTTAATCGTGCCAGTATTATTGATAGTGCCATTATTAAAGTGAGAAATAGCAACATTTTTAGTTTCATTATTTTGATTACGAACTAAAAAGGTTCCTGTGTTTTCTAAATTAAGTGCAGTTTTATTATTGGCGTTCACAACACCTTGGAGAGTGCCACTATTAGTTAGAGATAATTGACTATTTGCATCAGAGCCAATCACATTAATCGCTTTATCACTTTTTGCACTAATAAAACCGGCATTATTGATAACATAATTACCAGTGCCACCATTCTCTACCTCAAAATGAACACCAGCATCGTTACCACCTTTAACTGTGGCTCCTTGGTTTATATTGACCGAACCTTCTTTAACTGTTTTTAAGAAAACAGCAGAGTTCCCTTGTGTTGCATCGATATTTGCTTTACTTCCAATAAGAATATCAGCACTACGAGCAACCTCTGTATTTGTACCGCCCCCAGCTACAATTCCATGAGATTGCTGATTTTTTGCATTATTTTCAACAGTGATATCTCCAGCTAAATGCTGAATAGTAATATTACCTGTTCTTGAAATACCTTCGATACCATGACCTGAAACTTCTTGCTTACTATCTGCCTTGTTTTTTGCAGAAATATTTCCGCTATTTGTGATTAACACATCACCTTGACTGTAAATACCTACTGCCGAGCTATTTTCAGATGTTAATGAACCGCTGTTATTTACTTCAACAGCTGAATTTCCAAGTGCATTAATATAGATATTTCTTGCTTCAATACCTTTTGTTGAAATATTTCCTGAGTTAGTGAGGTTGATTTTTCCATCACCTTCCTGTGTTACACGGATAGCTGCCGCAGAATTATTACTGCCCGTTCTTGCTCCCGTTGTTGAAATATTCGAACTATTATTAATAACTAACGTATTATCAGCAGCGGATTTATTATTTACAAAAATTCCATGGGAAGTATCACCACTTGTTGTAATGTCCCCTTTAGATGACTGAACTTGGATATCTCCACCTTGGGTATCCAAATAGATGCCATGGGAGAAGCTTCCTTTGATTACAGCATCCCCTTCATTATTAACGAGTACTTTTCCTGCATTTTTTTTGATTAAAGTAATCCCACTAGAATAATTTCCCAGTGTCTCTAATTTCCCGGAGTTACTAATTTGGTTCACACTATCTTTTTTAGCTTGAACATTATCTTGCTGTGAATGAATAGCACTTGATGCTGTTCCATTCGTTGTGATATTTCCTGTATTACTTATAAGGATATTACCTATCCCAGCGTTATTTGTATAAATACCATTATTCATATCACCTTTTGCTAGCGTATTAATATTCCCTTTGTTATCAATAACAATATCACCGCTTGCAGTTTGGCTATCGAACAGAGCATGTATACCTATCGCACCTCGGCCATTATCATTATCTTTACTTCCTGTTGTGATATTTGTTGCATTATTTGTTATACGAATATCACCTGTGGCATTTTTACCTTTTTGGTTACCAAAAAGGGCATAATTATATTCAACGTTACCCTCTGAATTTTTGCTAACAATATTTCCAGAATTAGTTTCTATGGTGATATCCCCTGCAGATGTATCACTTAAATTCACTAAGTGAACGCCATCCGCATTGAAGCCATCCAATGAAATATCTGTATTATTTAATGTAGCAAGCAGGTTACCTTTATCTGATTTGGATTTAATATAAACTGCAGTAGAGCCATAATCGCCACTAATACCTGATAATTTACTATCGCTAACATTAATATTAACATCGCCAGACTGGATATTATCTTGCTCAGCATAGACATGATATGCAATTTCATTATCATTAGTGGCTAAAGAGTCATTAATCATAATGTTTGATTTTTTCACATCAATATTTATTTTTTGTGAGGCACCGTCTGCATCACTTTTGGCATATATACCATGACTTGCTAGTCCATTTGTGGATATATTCCCCGAGTGTTCAATCTTTATATCACCCACATCTTTATTTTCAGCAAAAATACCAAAAGCATGGTTACCATTTGTTTTCAGGTTTCCAGTGTTTTTTATTGAAATATTTCCTGTCGATGTCGCATTATCAATAATTGCTTCAATCGCATGCTTACCATTACCTATTTTATCTATTGTAATGTTATTGGTAATATTAACATTACTAATTTTAGATGTGTTAACTACCTGTTGGTTTTTCCCTGAAATATTTAATGGAACTTCGTTTTCAACTGCAAAAGAGGTTGAAACTGGTAATATACTAATTAGTGCTACAGTCAAAAGAGATTTTTTTTTGGTACAAGATATGCTTTTTTTGTTACCTTTAGCTAATTCAGAAACAACAATAAAGCAATTACTTGCCATGCACCAAATTAA
Source organism: Proteus terrae (assembly GCF_003144325.1). GTDB lineage: Bacteria > Pseudomonadota > Gammaproteobacteria > Enterobacterales > Enterobacteriaceae > Proteus > Proteus terrae. The sequence goes on along the minus strand of NZ_PENS01000001.1, from coordinate 419,664 downwards.
TTTATAAATATGGTTCATTAACACATCCTAATTAAATGATATTTTTGATTTGATTTTATAATGGAGTTTGATTGAAATCTTAACTACTCGTATTTAGTGTAAAATATTGGAAAATAAAAAACAAACCCCATAAAAAAATACGTTTTGTGATATTACTCACACATACTCTTACTTTTTTGATGATATTGTGATTTTTAAGTTAAATTAATCTAAGTTTTCGTTAAATTAATATTGCTAGCTTTAAGATAATTTGTTTTTTTTTGATAAAATTAAAAACAAAAAAATAAAATAAAATCCTTATAAAATATAAAAAAAGACTAAATATAATTAATTAAAAAAACACAAATAAAAATAAAAAATAACAACAAAATCAATAGGTAGTGTCTTTTGTTATAAGTACTGCTACCTTTGTTAATAAATAAATAAATAAATAAATAAAATAAAATGGGAGGTTTAGTCTGAAAAATAAAAGCAAAAAATAGAGTGGGATTACAGAGTGTAAAAGTTTTAAATATCATAATTAAGCATTTGAGAACAATCTCAAAAAAAATAATTTATTTAAGATTATTCTTGCTTGTTTTCGGGTTATGAATTTAATTCAGTGGAGAGTTTATAAGATTAATTATCGGAAAATGATAATTGAAGAATGCAAATAAGAATATCGGAATATTTATTTAGTGTAAGTGTTTCTTATTTAGATGGTCTTTATATGAGTGTTTTATATTAAATATACGACTAGGTGTTTTTTGTTCAAACGTAAGGACGAAGTATAAAGTGCTATTTATAATTATTTGATAGAGATAAACATTGCCTTTTATTAAAGAAATGTTTATCTAAATAGAATGTTGATGCTAGAATTAAAAATAATTCAATTTAAGATTGAGTCTTACCTATATAACTCAATTTCCATTGTTTTATTTGGCTTTTGGGGTTAATTAATGTGAATTTATAGTGTTCAAAATGAGAAAGTACTTTTTTAAATTCAACCGTCGCTTTATCTAAACCCCATGATTTAGGGAAGTAAAAACCATCAAAAGAAATATTTTCTAATCTTGCAATAAATTGATGGATAAACTCATCAAATCCCCCATAAGTTAGCGCGATTTTTCCACTCCAATTAATGTGATAAGTGTTATTTTGTTGACGCTGGAAGTGAATTTGATGATTTTTACACTCATCATGTCCTAATAAATAAATACTGAATGCGGAGATTTCTGTTGGCTCATCCTCATCCTCAGAATGATTTATTTGTGGTGCAGTATCAAGATTAAATTGGTGCGTGATAAAATTGTCGAAATCAAAAGGAACTTCGCCTGAATTCAGTAAAATGCCTTTTTCATCTGACCAAAATGTTGAAGAGAGAGTGCAACGATGATAATTATCCCAGACAATTCTAGATTGCCAATCAACGAGGCTGGTATATTCTTCCTCGTCATCTAACTCATCTTCGTCTATATCATCAAGATAATCCTCACCTTCACTTAAATAGTAACTGGCACTTCTAAGATGCAGATCAAACCAAAGTTGGCCATGTTTATCTAATCGCCCAGACCAGACAAATTCTTCAATGTTATGAGGTTTAGGGTAAGCGCTATCAATAAATGTAATGGTACGTGAAGGTGTTGTCATGATTATCGTCTTGTTGGTATCGGATTTTTATCACGTATCTAGAGTGATAGAAATTAGCGAAGTTATGATAAAAATAAGGTAAAGATAAAATACCATAAATGGAGCGATAAAATAGAAATCAAATCAAAGAGGATAGAATGTTAACAGCATTAAATCAGTGGCTACCAATACCTTTATGTCTGATAGAGCGAGGAGAAGACAAGGAATGGCCACTTATTGATAATCGATACACCTTTCCTCAAGACTATATTGAATTTGTCACGCAATATGGTTCAGGACACATAGCCAATTTTATTACGTTATTTAATCCATTTAGTGAGAATGAACATCTTAATTTTTTTCAACAAAAAGAGGCAATCCTTAAGGATTTTGATTCGTTAATACAGGCTGATCCTGATTATTATACTTTTCATCTGTACCCTAAAAATAATGGGCTTTTGCCTATTGGAGAGACAGATAATGGAGATATTCTGTTTTGGGTTGTTTCATCCAATGATAGCAGTTTATGGACAATAGCAATTATTCCATCCAGAGCCTCTGAAGTAGAATTTATTGCAGAAAATCTGACAGGATTTTTAGAAGGTGTGCTATCAAAACGAATTCGTTGTCAGTCATTTCCAGCAGGGTTCCCATCAGAGAATATAACGTTCATTTCAAACAACTGAAGGGTTATTTGCCTATGGGTAATTGAGTTACTAGGTATGTCGTGGCAAGCCCGAAAAGGATGGAGATGCTAAAGCTAATAAGCGTACCTAACATAACATATTCTGTTAGTTTTTTATCTTGGTCATTCTGTAACTCACCAAATCTAAATATAGATTTGGCTGCTAATAAAAAACCAATTGCTGCAAATTGGTTTAAAAGAATGAATGTTAAAATAAGTATTCTTTCCAAATAACCAATAGATTGACCAGCAGAAACGAGTGTTGAGCCTTCTTCTGCGACAGGTGTCCATTTCTTGAGTAACATATAAATAAGGATGGAAATTGGCTTTAAAATAATGATGTAGGCAAGAATAACAATCAAATATTTATAGTTAATATTTTTAAAACTAAGATCATGGAATATTTGAATATTTTGATCAATTAATATTATCCATAAAAAGGTAATTACGAATAAATGAAGAACTTGATCAGTAATAAACCATTTTAAAGAGTTATCAGTATAGGATTTTCCAAGATCGAAAAGATAATGTGTTATTAATACAATTACACTGTAAATGAAAATAGAACCAAAACTTATCTCTGTCATTAAAACTAGAATAATAAAGGTTATCCCACCTTGTAGTAGTGAGTGCAAGTAAAGCTCTTTAGATTTGTAATGTAGAGTATTTCGCGCCTCTATCCATGCTTTAGGTTGTAAATAAAAATCAAAAGCAATATGAGCAATATAGAGAGAAATAAGAAGTGCGAAATTATACATATCAATAAGCCTTGTTAATTAAATAATTAAAGTATTGAATATATTCATCTATTAACTGGTAGTGGCTAGCATTTAATAATCTAGTAATATTACTTCTCGATTTTTTTAATTCATCAGCGATAGCATAGTGAGATTTATCTTTATTGACCATGTATTTAAGTAAAACTTGCGCTTGTGCTCGAGTAATTTCTTTGAGTTGTACATTTAAATACTTAGTGACTAAGGTAATGTTTTGTTGAAAATCTGAGCTAGATGCCGATATTGTCAAAATTTCACCTTTCATTTTATCGAGCCCTTCGCCAGATAAAATAAAGGCTTCACCAATTGAAGTTCTTACATCATTACGCAATGAGTCAATTTTGCCGATGCCAATACTTTGACGAGCACTGATTTCTAGATTTGACGTTTTTAGTGCCAATTGGATGACGATGGCGGCTTTGATAGCATCTTCTGCTTGTAAGCAAACAATCTGGAAAGAATCGCCGCGGTATCGATCATATTTAATTGGTAACTGTTCTGAGAGTAGCTGAACTGTTTGCTCCAAAGTGTAGAGCATAAGATCATAGCTTTGGATGGGGATATTTTTAGAATCAATGATATCGCCTGTAATGACACTTACGATGTCTTTATTCATCTTTTGGCTCTTATTATTTGATGGGATAAATATCATGTTACCATATTTGGTAACGCAGCAGTATGTTACCATATTTGGTAACATGTTTATTAGCTTTATAGAGAAAGTGTGAAAAATAAGCAACAAAAAAGCCTTTCCTGGAAAACCAGAAAAGGCTTTTTATAAAAATAGACCTAACTGACTAGGATCAGTTCATGCCGTATTTTTTCAGTTTCTTACGCAGTGTGCCGCGGTTAATGCCCATCATTTGCGCCGCACGCGTTTGGTTGCCACGGGTGTACTGCATTACCATGTCCAACAATGGCTGTTCAACTTCAGCCAATACTAGCTCATATAAGTCATTAACGTCTTGACCGTTTAATTGAGCAAAATAGTTCTTCAGTGCTTGTTTAACTGAGTCACGTAAAGGTTTTTGGGTCACCTGATCTTGTGAATTTACGGTGGCAACTGTTAGTACGTCTGAATTTACGCGTTGTTCGAACATAGTTCTGTCAGCTCTTTTATTTATTTACGCAAAAAATTTTCGAAATATGCTTCCAACGCCTCCAGCTGTTCGCTGGCATCCTCTATGGCGTTGAAGGAGCGCCGAAACTGGTCATCAGGGGCATGTTCCTTGAGATACCAAGAGACATGCTTGCGTGCAATGCGAGTTCCTTTGCCTTGACCGTAAAAGTCGTGCAACTCACGCACATGCTTTTGCATTATTTGTTGTACCTCTGCAATCGGCAGAGGGGGCAACAGTTCACCTGTGTCCAGATAGTGCTGGATTTCCCGAAAGATCCAGGGTCTTCCCTGAGCAGCGCGACCGATCATTAAAGCATCGGCTCCAGTGTAGTCTAATACTGCTCTGGCTTTTAGCGGGTCTGTTATGTCTCCATTCGCAATAATGGGAATAGAAACACTCTGCTTAACTGTCCGAATACTGTCGTATTCGGCTTCCCCTTTGAACAAACACTCGCGTGTACGTCCATGAATAGTGAGAGCCTGAATACCACAACGTTCAGCCAATTTGGCAATCTCTACACAGTTACGTTCATCAGGTGACCAGCCAGTACGGATCTTGAGAGTAACAGGAACATCTACCGCGTTAACCACAGCAGAGAGGATCTCTGCGACAAGGTCGGGATGACGAAGTAGTGCTGAACCGGCTAGCTTTTTATTCACCTTTTTTGCAGGGCAACCCATGTTAATGTCGATAATTTGAGCGCCACTATCTGCGTTTATTTTCGCAGCTGCCGCCATATCAACGGGATCACTTCCTGCAATTTGTACGGAGCGGATCCCCAATTCATCACTATGTACCATTCGTAATCGAGACTTGTCTGTCTGCCAAACCTGAGGATTGGAAGAAAGCATTTCAGAAACTGTCATACCCGCACCCATATCATAGCAAAGCGACCGAAAAGGTCGGTCTGTAACGCCAGCCATGGGAGCCGCGATAAGGCAATTTTTTAACTGATACTGTCCGATTCGCATAGATGAAAAGAGGGCCAAACTGTGACTGCAAGGGCGCGTATATTACGCATTTTTTGCCAGATATGAAAGGACAAAGTTTAACCAAATTGCGAAAAAAAGTTACTTTTTTACACTTGATTTTTTATGAATTGATTATTTAATCAATAAAAACATGATGTTATATGTTTTTAGAAAATTAAAAATTGATGATATAGAATTGATAAACAAGTGAAACTAAGTAGAGTTTATCAGGCAAAAATGTGATTAATGCCTGATAAACAATAATTAAGTGAAATTTTAACGCAATAAGATTATCTCATTTTGGTTAATATTTGTTCGGCGTTATTTTTTCATACCGGTAATACGACACCACTCTTCTTTTTCAGCAACAGGATCTAAGTTAAATAATCCTTCATAGGCAGCAGCTACACCTTCTGCTTGTGTCGCTAACACACCTGAAAGACCTAGATGTCCACCTTGGCGAGGCAGTGTGCTGATAATAGGTGCTAGTTCACGCAATGGGCCTGCTAAAATATTGGCGACTACAACATCAGCGCTGAGGTTATCAGGCTGGTCTTTTGCAAGATACAGTGTGAGTGCATCAGAAACACCATTACGCTGTGCATTATCACGACTTGCTTGGATAGCTTGAGGATCGATATCAATACCAATCGCTTTTGCTGCACCCAGTTTTAATGCCGCAATAGCTAAAATGCCAGAGCCACAACCGAAGTCGATAACCGTTTTACCCGCTAAATCCAAACTATCAAGCCACTGAAGGCATAATGAGGTGGTAGGGTGGGTACCTGTACCAAATGCAAGACCAGGGTCTAGCATGACGTTAACGGCGTTAGGGTCAGGCACTTCACGCCAGCTTGGGCAAATCCATAAACGCTCTCCAAAACGCATCGGGTGGAAATTATCCATCCATTCACGTTCCCAATCTTTATCTTCGAGTTGTTCAATTTTGTGCAGGAAACCTTGACCGAGTAATGGCGTATTTTCTAACATCGCCACAACGATTTTCATGTCAGTTTCTGCATCATATAAACCGATAACGTCAGTATCACCCCAAAGACGAGTTTCACCCGGTAAAGGTTCAAAAATAGGGGTATCGTGACTATCTTGGAAAGTCACTGAAACGGCACCGCTTTCAACCAATTCATCACCAATAGCTTCTGCATTAGCGGCGGTTGCATTAAGTCTTAATTGTATCCAAGGCATAATTAGTCTCTTTAAAAACGAATTCACTGTAATGATGCTGATTGAGGCAGAGTATGCTCTCCAAATCGATTAGCCACAAGAAATGCGACTAAGCTCAATAACAGTGATGGAACAATGGGGTGGAATCCAGCTATCTGGATATTAAATGTTGCAAGGGTAGCGTAGAGTGTGGCGCCTGTGATCATGCCCGCAATCGCACCATAACGGTTGGCTTTTTCCCAATAAAGCCCAAGAACTAAAGGCCATAAGAAAACCGCTTGTAGGCCACCAAAAGCAAGTAAGTTAAGCCAAATAATCATCGATGGTGGGTTCCATGCTGCAAACAGCAGTAATACACCTAAAATCAAGGTCGAAAGGCTTGATAAACGAGAAATACGTTTCTCATTAGTGATCGCATGCGGGGCGATATTGAGATAGAGATCTTTGACTAACGTTGCTGATGATTGTAACAGTTGCGCATTAATCGTCGACATAATGGCAGCCATTGGCGCCGCAAGAAAAATACCAGCTGCCATAGGTGGTAATACTTCAACCATCAGTGTTGGAATAACTTGATCAGGAACTGTCAGATCAGGAATGATCGCCCGGCCTAATGCGCCAGCAAAGTGCATACCAAACATCAGTAATGACATCACAATGGTACCAATGATAATCCCTTTATGCATGGCTTTACTGTCTTTGTAAGAGATGCAACGTACCGCAGTATGTGGCAAGCCGATAACACCAAAACAGACCAGTACCCAAAATGAAGCCATAAATGGGCCACTTAAAATACCATCCGCCCCTTGGGGAGATGTTAACGCAGGATCGATGGCATTGAGTTTTTGTATCGCAATATCTAATCCTCCTGCTTTATAGATGATGGCAAACAGGAGAATAAAAGTACCAAGCAACATCACAAGGCCTTGTAAGGCATCGTTTAATACACTGGCTCTAAATCCACCAATTGCAGTGTACAACGCAATGGAGATCCCAAAGATCAGTAAGCCGAATTCATAAGGAATGCCTGCCGCAGTTTCTAATAAGCGCGCTCCACCAATAAATTGCACTGTCATAGCGCCGACAAAAGCGACTAATAGACTTAAACTGGCAAACCAGACTAGAAAACGGCTTTTGTAACGCGCATAGAGCATATCGTTTAAGGTTACGGCATTATAACGGCGCGCTAAAATGGCAAATTTTTTCCCTAAAACACCCAGAGAGAGCCAAATAGCGGGAAGTTGGATCATCGAAAGTAATACCCAACCGATACCGTATTTATAGGCAGCACCTGGCCCACCAATAAAGGAGCTGGCACTGACATAAGTTGCAGTGATAGTCATGGCTAGCACGAAGCCACCCATTGAGCGGTTACCAAGAAAATATTCGTTAAGAAACTCACCTTTTTCGCGCTTACGATAAGCATAAGCCGATAACAGAAAGACCAGCAGAAGGTAGCCAATCAGTGGCACTATGACCTCAGTTTGCATCGTCATGCTCATCTCCTAACGGCATATCTTTGAAAAAGTAGCGCACCATCAGATAGCACAACAGAAAAAACAAAACAGGTAGGAATAAGCATGAAAGCTCAAACCAAAGAGGTAAACCAGTAATGCCTAGTGTGTTATCAGGTAAATAGCCGGTAATTAACCAACCCAACAAATACATAAAAGTTAAAATTAGGGCCCAAAGGGCTTCTTTGTGGGCCTGAACAAAACGTTTGTCCATCTGTTCTCCCAATCTTAATAGGGTTAAAAATGATGGGAGGATTGTACGGGAAAGTGAGTATTGATTCAGTGAAAATTAATCACAAAGTCGTGAGAGGATATTAAAAATAGATTATCTTATTGTTTTAAAAGGATTAGTGACCATTTTCTATTAAGAGAATAATAGAATAGAGATAGATTTATATATTAATCAACAAATAAATTGTTGAAATAATCGCCATAAGCAGGGTGTTTAATATAATAGAAATAGGATAAAAGAAGAGCAGACACTAAAATAAATTAATCAAAAGTGGTGCTCTTCTTTGTTTTACTCATCTCATAAATTAAAAATTAAAGGGCATTTTTTATTCTTTCTAAACCTTCTTTAATAATGGTGCGAGGGCAAGCAAGATTAATACGAATATAGTTATCACCATTACTTACAAACATATTTCCACCTTCTAATAGAATGCCTGTTTTATTAGCAAAATAGAGTGAAAGCTGTTGGTTATCGACATCTTCAGGTAAATAATTTGCCAAATTAATCCATGCTAAATAGGTTGAATCAGGTATTTTAAAGTTTGCTTTTGGAAAATGAATCTGAGTAAATTCTTGTACTAATTTAAAATTATCATCAAGATAGTTTCTTAGTTCTTTTAACCATTCATCACATTGAGAATAAGCGGCTTTTGTGGCAACTAAACTTAATGGTGAAATAAAGTCATCATAAAGACGAAGCCACTCTTTTTTTACTTCTTCATCTTTAATAAAGATATGAGACATTAGATTACCTGCAAGGTTAAATGTCTTGCTTGGAGCCATGCAGGTGACAATTTTCTCATAATGAGGAAAGAGTTTAGCAATAGGAGTATGCGTCACACCGTTACGTAATAAATCACAATGTATTTCATCTGATATCATCCAAATATCATTTTCAATACAGAGTTTCCCCATCTTAATTAGCTCTTCTTCTGTCCATACTTTACCTGTTGGATTTTGAGGGTTACATAAAATAAAGAGCTTAATATTAAGAGACTTATCTTTAATTTTGCGTTCCATATCAGCAAAATCGACAGCGTACTCACCGTCTTCTTCTAATAAATCAGAGTAGAGCACTTGGCGAGAGTTATAATCTCCCGCTTGTTTAAAGGGTGTATAAGAAGGCGTTTGAATCAGGATGCTTTCATCTTCTTTTATTAATAAAGGCACTAGGCGATTTAACGCAGGAATAATACCCGGTGATAATACGATTTCACGCGGATCAATTTCCCAATCATAATGTCTGTGGCACCAGTCTTTAAATATTTGGTAATACTCATCATCATACACTTTGGTATAACCTAATATTTTTCTATCAAGGCGTGCTTTAATGGCATCAAGAACTTCAGGTGGAGTAGAGAAGTCCATATCTGCAACCCACATTCTAATAAACTCATTATCAGTAAAGGCAAATTGCGCGTCTTTATCTGTTTTAAAAATATACTGGCGCCAACCATCATAATTTAAAGCATCGGTATCTTTTCTATCTATAATTTCATCAAAGTTATATTTCATGGTAAGCCTTTAATACGTCTAATTTAATTAAATAAATTTTAAGAAAGGGGAAATACAAAGCAGGATGCCTGTAAAGATAATTAAATACAGTGATCCACCTTTATAGCGGTGCAATGAAGGTACTTTGTAAACTAAATAAGCAGGAATAAGACAACCTACAATCCCGAAGATAGGGCTACATATTGAAGTGAACATCAATACTGGGAGATTAAGAACAATAGCTCCCCACGCAATAACGATAGTGAAAATAACAATACAGAGCGAGAGGACTTTCTGATTGATTTTTTCTGCGGGAATAATACGAGTAAGAGCATTCATGACTAAGCCTTGTACTGCTTCTTTAAAGCCAAGATAAACACCAAAGAATGCTGTCATTAATGCAAAGATGTTGAGTGCCACACCGACGGGAGTCACGTATTTAGCTGCATCACCTTCAATAAATTGCGCTGCGATCGCTAGTGCAGAAATATTCTGCTCATAGGCTTTAACCGCTTCATCATGTCCAATGGCAAAGGTGAAAGAAACGGCATAGAAGAAGACAACACAAAATAGTGTACCAAAAGAGATATTCATAGCTCTTAGAGCTTTGTAGCGAGCGACTTCAATCGACTTATTTTTAGCACGATAAGAAATTACCATTGGGCTAAGGGATTGAATGAAGAGTATAGAAGTGAGCGTAAAAGGTAGGGTAATAATAGCATTTTTGATTAATAGGCTAAAAGGCGGGAAGGTATCGATATTTTTCGACAGATCCCACATGCTGATCATCATGACACCTAGCGCAAACACAACCAATAATTTAGATAACACCATAAAGCTTGAGATTTTAAATAATAACTCTTCACTTCGTGATGCAATTAAAACGAGAAATGAGATAAGAATTAGGCCATAGAATGGATTTTCTGACAGTAATCCTTCTGTTATGCCAAAGGTGTGTAGGTAAGATGCTGTATCATTAGTCAGCGCTGTTGGATAAGCAAAAATCCAAATCACTAACATCAAGAAGTAAAGTAACCCTAAAAACATTCCCCAGTTTTTACCAAGATAACCTTCGATAACACTCGGGTAGTCTTTACATTCTTTAGAATCGGCAAGGGTATTAATAAACAAGCGTTGAAAGAGGTACATGGCAGGGTAACCAATAATAGAAGAGAGTAAAAATACCCATAACCCAATTAAGCCAACTTGTACGGGTAAAAAAACAATACCTGCACCAATTGCCATACCGATACTGATAATAATCCACCCCATATCGGTATTATCAAATCGAGTTAATTTTTTCCATTCTTCTTTTGAGAGAGAGGCCCTATCAACTTTTTGTTCTAATAAGGTCATACATGTAATCCCATGTGAAAGTAAAATTTATAGTATTTGTTTTGTTAAGTTTATTTTTGGAACATGATTTCTAATCATTTTGTATTAGCTGAATAACGATACTTCGAAAATTATTTTAGCAATTAGTGTGATTAATTATTTCTCCATATTGGAAGTTAGATGGACTTATTTATTAATAAAATTCGCTAAAATTGAGTTATGAATTAATTATCTTTGATAAAAACGTTATTTTGATTAATGTCACAGAGGTGCGAATAGAATGGATCTTGACAAAACGGATATGGGGATCCTTAAGCTGTTACAGGAAGAAGGGCGATTAAATAATGCGGAAATTGCTAAGCGTGTTTTTTTATCTCCTCCGGCTTGTTGGAAGCGACTTAAGGCATTAGAAAAGGGAGTGATAAAGAGTTATCGAGCGATAATTGAACCTAAGCATTTAGGGTTTAATTTTTATGCATTTATGAACATCACGTTAGATCTGCATTCTGAAGATAATATGGCGCATTTTGAACAAGAAATAATGAAAATTGATAATGTGATTTCTTGTCATAATATCTCAGGCCGATACGACTATATGTTGCAACTGGTTGTTAAAGATATGGAAGATTTTCACAACGTTTCAATGATGAAAGTGCGTGCTATTGGTAATATTAAAGAGATGAACACCAGTTTTAGTATTCGAGAAATAAAACCTTTTAAAGGGTTTCCTATTAAATAAATACCTATCAGAAAACCTGCAATAAAAAAGGCATAGTTAATTAACTATGCCTTTTCTTGTTAAGTGAGAAAGATTATTTCTCAGCTAAACCTAAACGTTTTTCAAGGTAGTGAATGTTGGTACCACCTTTTTGGAATTGCTCATCATTCATAATGAACTGGTGTAGTTCAATATTGGTTTTAATACCATCAATGATAAGTTCCGCCAACGCATTCTTCATGCGAGAGATCGCGATTTCGCGTGTTTCACCGTAAGTGATCAATTTACCAATCATTGAATCATAGTGAGGTGGAACAGTATAACCTGCGTAAATATGCGATTCCCAACGCACGCCAAACCCACCAGGTGAGTGGAAGCGAGTGATCGTACCAGGGCTTGGCATGAAGGTTTTTGGATCTTCTGCGTTGATACGACATTCAATTGCATGACCATGAACGTTAATTTGATCTTGCGTTACTGATAAAGGTAAGCCAGATGCAATGCGTAACTGTTCTTTGATTAAGTCGATGCCAGTGATCATTTCTGTTACTGGATGTTCAACCTGAATTCGGGTGTTCATCTCAATAAAGTAGAATTCACCATTTTCATACAGGAATTCGAATGTACCTGCACCACGATAGCCGATTTCAATACATGCGTTCGCACAGCGTTCGCCGATATTTTTACGGATTTCAGGGGTAATACCCGGTGCTGGAGCTTCTTCAACCACTTTTTGGTGACGACGTTGCATTGAGCAATCACGTTCAGCCAAATAGATTGCATTACCTTGACCATCAGCCATAACTTGAATTTCAACATGACGTGGGTTTTCAAGGTATTTTTCCATGTATACCATGTCGTTGCTAAATGCTGCTTTTGCTTCCGCACGCGTCATTGTAATGGATTGTTCTAGATCTTTTTCAGAACGAACAACACGCATACCGCGTCCACCACCGCCACCAGAGGCTTTGATGATAACTGGGTAGCCAATACGTTTAGCAATTTCAATATTTTTTGCAGTGTCGTTACCTAAAGGACCATCTGATCCTGGTACACAAGGAACACCCGCTTTTTTCATCGCTTCGATAGCAGAAACTTTGTCACCCATTAGGCGGATGGTTTCAGCTTTTGGACCGATAAAAATAAAGCCTGAGCGTTCAACTTGCTCTGCGAAATCAGCATTTTCAGACAGGAAACCGTATCCTGGATGAATGGCTTGTGCGCCACTGATCTCAGCCGCTGCAATAATTGCAGGGATATTTAGGTAACTTTTTGCTGAAGCAGCGGGACCAATACAGATAGTCTCGTCTGCCAGCAGAACGTGTTTTAAATCACGGTCTGCCGTGGAGTGAACAGCAACTGCTTTGATCCCAAGCTCTTTACATGCTCTTAGGATACGCAGTGCTATCTCACCACGGTTGGCAATGAGGATTTTTTCTAGCATGGACCTGCCTCGTTATTCGATAACAAAGAGTGGAGCGTCAAACTCAACGTTGTCGCCGTCTTGGCAAAGGATAGATTTAACAACACCCGCTTTGTCAGATTCAATCTGGTTCATCATTTTCATTGCTTCAACGATGCACAGAGTATCGCCTACATTGACTTGCTGACCGACTTCAACAAATTTCTTAGCTTCAGGGCTTGGTGAGCGGTAGAACGTTCCGACCATTGGTGAACGTACAACGTGACCGCTGATTTCTTGCGCTGGTGTAGCCGCTGGTGTTTCTGGGGCTACAGGCGCAACTGCATTTGCTAATGCAGGTTGTGGTGCCACTGGTGCCGCAAAATATTGCTGAGGAGCCATTTGACCCTGAAGACCAGAGTTACGACTAATACGTACTGACTCTTCACCTTCAGAGATTTCCAGTTCAGAAATGCCAGACTCTTCGACTAGCTCGATCAGTTTTTTAATTTTACGAATATCCATGAGTTGATTCCGTACTCTTTTTGATGTTTTTTATTAAGACAAGCGGCTGACCGCTGCCTGTAAAGCAAACCGATAACCTTCTGCACCTAATCCACAGATTACGCCTGTTGCGATATCAGAGAGATATGAATGGTGACGGAAAGGCTCCCGACTGTAGACATTGGATAGGTGAATTTCAATAAATGGAATATCTACCCCTAATAATGCATCACGCAGTGCAACACTGGTATGCGTGAAAGCTGCAGGGTTGATTAATATATAATCGACATTACCCCGAGCTGCATGAATTTTATTTATCAGCTCAAATTCAGCGTTAGACTGAAAATGACTGAGTTTCACATTTAATGCCTGAGCATCTGCTGACAAACTTTGAACGATATCATCCAGAGTTAAGTGTCCGTAGGTTTCCGGCTCTCTTGTTCCAAGCAGGTTTAGATTCGGACCATTCAGGAGCAAAATATGAAAATTTTCCGACATTATGCTTCTATCTCCGTCAATTCGTCAACGAAATGACAAAATAACCTGTGCTTTTCGTTTTGTCATCTTTTATTGTATCCAATGCTACGATACATATCACAAAGTCCGACATTATAGACATTTCACAGAAGATAACAGCAAAATACTGGTCTAATCAGGGAATGAAGGGTTTATTTTGATGAAAAGTTAAAAGTTTTTACAAGATTGTAAATGCGAGAAAGCAAAATAAACAGGTGATTAAAAAATAATCATAACACCACGTTATTTATTGATGTCACTGGAAATCTAAGCTTCTTTGAGATTAATCATCAATATATATCATAAATGTGATCTACGTCACAACTTGATATCTCTACTACACACAAAGAAGCTTATTCTGGCACTAAATAAGGTGAATTAATGCCAGAAATAAGCAGATAAAAACCAAAAATTTATAGTTTTACTAAGGTTCGACCTGTTACCTGATTATCCATAATCATTTGGGCATAACGAGGAACCTCATCAAGCGTAATTTCAGTCGTCGCTTGTCGATAGAACGTTTCTGGCAGTAATTTTAACAGGCGTTGCCAAACTTGAGCGCGTTTTTCTGCTGGGAAATAAACCGAATCGACGCCTTGTAAGCGAACATTGCGTAAAATAAAAGGCATGACTGTCGTTGGTAAAGAGAAACCACCCGCTAATCCACAAGCCGCTACTGTTCCGTTATAGTTTGTTTGTGACAGAATATTGGCAAGAATTTGCCCACCTACGGTATCAATTGCACCCGCCCAGCGCTGTTTATCTAAAGCTCTACCCGCAGGTTCAAATTCTTCACGAGTGATAATATTTTTGGCACCAAGTTTGCGTAAATAGTCATGATTACTTGCTCTGCCACTTAGTGCGGTAACTTGATAACCTAATGCTGTTAGTAAACTAATGGCGGTACTTCCGACACCACCGCTGGCTCCAGTGACTAAAATATCACCACTTTCAGGAGTGACACCGCCTTGTTCTAATGCCATTACACAAAGCATGGCAGTAAAACCCGCAGTCCCAATTGTCATGGCATTTTTTAAAGAGAGTCCTTCTGGTACTACAGTTAGCCAATCACCTTTTACACCAGCTTTTTGTGCAAGACCACCCCAGTGACTTTCACCTACACCCCAGCCAGTTAATAAAACATGTTGACCAATATGAAAGCGAGGATCTTCGGTGTGATGAACAACACCTGAAAAATCGATACCCGGTACCATTGGGAATTGGCGCAGTATTTTTCCTTTTCCTGTGATCGCGAGTCCATCTTTATAGTTAAGCGTTGAGTAATGGATATCGACAATAACCTCATGAATAGGAAGTTTTTTTTCATCAACACTCTGTACGCTGGCACTGAGCTTGTTGTCATATTGTTCTACTAATAATGCTTTCATCTTGACCCCTCATCGATTTCTATTTGTGTCATGATAGGTTATTTTTTAGACCTCGTCGTGATTGTGCACAATATCTATTGTAATAATGAGACAAATAATCCTTTTTTAGTGTATAAACGGGGGTTCTACGTTTATTGGTGCAGAGATTATTCTGAGTTTTATATCTTGGTTATTAGATAACACCGTTAATGGTTTACGATTGGATAAAAATTAGCATTTCTTTTTATTGCTCGAAATAAAGATAATGTGTTGCCTTAGAAGTATTCGAGGTGGGTACTCTGGTTGTTATCTCAGTCAAATTTTGCCGGTGAAACACCATTTAATATCAATAGAGTGATTGTGCTTATTCAAATGAATAAATTTTATTTGAACTTGCAACGAGACTTTTGAGTCACAGTTTGGCAACGAAGTGAGATTTTTCTTTATTGATGTGAGCGTTGTTTGTATTGTTACATAACTTAAATATGAACAGCGTAGGATCGAAATTATGCGTTAATCGTTCTAATTAGCCCATTTTTATGCAGTTTTTTTCTGCTCCAATTGGGAAAAGTAACGTAGAATATTGTGCCTTTAAGATTATTTACGTGTCCACTTTAATTTAAGTAGTGAATCGCGCCTTGTCGCTGCTTATTGTGGTTGATAGAGTAGACGGATTTTTCCGTCCCGGCTTGCAGGATTATCCTTTCGTATGTTTAAAAAATTTCGTGGCATGTTTTCCAACGATTTGTCTATTGACTTGGGTACCGCCAATACCCTTATTTATGTCAAAGGACAGGGTATTGTTCTCGATGAACCCTCCGTTGTCGCTATTCGTCAAGATCGCGCTGGCACATCAAAAAGTGTTGCAGCTGTAGGGCATGAAGCCAAACAGATGTTAGGGCGTACACCTGGGAATATCGCTGCCATCCGTCCAATGAAAGACGGTGTGATTGCTGATTTTTATGTAACCGAAAAAATGCTTCAGCACTTCATAAAACAGGTTCATAACAATAGCTTTATGCGTCCAAGTCCTCGTGTATTAGTTTGTGTACCCGTTGGGGCAACTCAAGTAGAACGCAGAGCTATTCGTGAATCAGCATTAAGTGCAGGTGCTCGCGAAGTGTTCTTAATTGAAGAACCTATGTCTGCGGCAATCGGTGCAGGTTTGCCTGTTTCTGAAGCAACTGGCTCAATGGTGGTTGATATTGGTGGTGGTACAACAGAAGTTGCTGTGATTTCATTAAACGGTGTCGTTTACTCTTCTTCTGTTCGTATCGGTGGTGACCGTTTTGATGAAGCTATCATTAACTATGTGCGTCGTAACTATGGCTCACTGATTGGTGAAGCAACCGCAGAACGTATCAAACACGATATCGGTTCAGCTTACCCTTCTGATGAAGTCAATGAGATTGAAGTTCGTGGTCGTAACCTTGCAGAAGGTGTACCTCGTAGCTTTACATTAAATTCTAATGAAATTCTTGAAGCCTTACAGGAACCATTAACAGGTATCGTAAGTGCAGTCATGGTTGCATTAGAACAATGCCCGCCAGAATTGGCTTCTGATATTTCAGAGCGCGGCATGGTATTAACTGGTGGTGGTGCGTTATTACGTAACCTAGACCGTTTATTAATGGAAGAAACAGGTATTCCTGTGATTGTTGCTGAAGATCCACTGACTTGTGTTGCTCGTGGTGGTGGTAAAGCATTAGAAATGATCGATATGCACGGTGGCGATCTGTTTAGCGAAGATTGAGATTAATTCTAACAAGGGAGAATGGATTCCCCCTTGGTGAGAATATTAACGCCTGTTCTTTTACTTCTCCGTGTGAGTGATCTTAGAGTTTATGAAGCCAATTTTTAGTCGGGGCCCTTCCCTGCAACTAAGATTAATAATCGCCGTGGTTGTCGCTATTTCTTTATTGATTGCTGATAATCGTATTGGTGCATTTTCTAAAGTCCGCCAGTATCTTGATACTGCTGTTAGTCCCTTCTATTTTCTTGCAAATGGCCCTCGCCGTTTCCTTGATCAAATTTCAGAAACATTTGCCACTCGTGAGCGTTTACAATTTGAGAATCAGGCGTTAAGAAAAGAGTTGTTAGTTCGCAGCGGAGAAAGTCAATTACTTGAACAATTTAAACAAGAGAATGCCCGTTTACGAGAATTACTTGGTTCACCATTACGCCAAAATGAACAAATGACAGTGACGCAAGTGCTGTCTGGTAATAGTACGCCTTATCGAGATCAAGTGGTTATTGATAAAGGCACCAATGATGGTGTCTATGAAGGACAACCTGTTATTAGTGATAAGGGTGTTGTAGGACAAGTTATTGCCGTAAGTGAGCTTACGAGTCGTGTCCTATTAATATGTGACACTTCTCATGCATTACCGGTACAAGTTTTGCGTAACGATATTCGAGTTATAGCTTCTGGTGCAGGTTGTGCTGATGATTTATTGTTAGAAGCATTACCCGCCAATATTGATATTCGTGTAGGCGATGTTTTAGTGACATCAGGATTGGGCGGTCGTTTCCCAGAAGGGTATCCTGTTGGTGTAGTATCTTCCGTTAAAGTAGATAATCAACGAGCTTATTCCGTGATTAATGTTCGTCCATCAGCAGAGCTACAGCGTTTACGCTATTTACTTTTATTATGGAATGCTTCAGATAAAACAGGGGAGCCCCCTCTTCCTTCAGAGGTTTATCACGCAGCCAATGAGCGTTTAATGCAATTGATGCCTCAAGTATTACCTAATTATGAACAAGCAGGGCCACCGCTTCCTCGTTCTATGTCTCAAGAGCCGTTAGACAATACGGCTGAAGGAACTAACGGAATCACGGCACCAGCAACAACGCCTGCTGCAACAAATACACCAGCTAATACCAATAGAAGTAGGTAGACACGATGAATCCATATCAAAGTCGTGGACGTTGGGTTGTTTGGCTCTCTTTTCTTGTCGCATTGGTTTTACAAATTATGCCGTGGCCAGAACAGTTAGCAGTATATAGACCTATTTGGCCCATGTTATTTCTTATTTATTGGATAACAGCAATTCCTCATCGTATCAGTGTCGGAACCGCATTTGTCTTGGGGATGGTTATGGACTTAGTCCAAGGAACGACCTTAGGTGTCAATGCACTGGCCTATACTTTAGTGAGTTATGTCATCGCCTTTAAATATCAGCTTTTTTGTAATTTAGCGTTATGGCAACAAGCCTTAGTGGTGATGTTCAGTGTTGTCGTTGTTGATCTTGCTGTATTTTGGGCGGAATTTTTACTTTCACCAGTGACTTTTCACCCTCAAGTATTCTGGAATAGCCCAGTCAGTGGTATTCTTTGGCCATGGCTTTATTTTTTGCTTCGCAAAATCCGTCACCAGTTTTTAGTTCACTAAGTTATTGGATCATGGCGGTCACTTTTGCGTTACCGTCATGAGGACATTATTTGTGACCACGCTTTACCTTGCTTCCAGCTCGCCAAGGAGACGTGAACTTCTCGCGTTATTAGATATTGAATTTAGTATTATCACGCCAGCAATTGATGAAATTTGGCAACAAGGTGAAAAGCCAGAAGAGTATGTTCTTCGTTTGGCAAAAGAAAAATCACAAGAAGGTGTAAGGCAAGCACCTCATGATTATCCCGTATTGGGCTCTGATACTATTGTGGTTCATGATGGTCATATTCTTGAAAAACCTCGTGATAAAACCCATGCCGCGCAAATTCTACGTTCACTTTCAGGCGCAACTCATCAAGTGATGACAGCAATTGCTATCTCTAATAGAACACGGACATTGAGCCAATTAGTCGTCACACACGTCACTTTTAGAGAGATGACAGAGAGTGAGATTAGCGCGTATATTGAGTCAGGAGAGCCAATGGATAAAGCTGGCGCTTACGGTATTCAAGGAAAAGGAGGCCGTTTTGTTCAACGGATTGAGGGAAGTTATCATGCTGTTGTCGGATTGCCTCTTGTTGAAACCGAAGCGTTGATAACTCAATTTTCGTCTCTAGCTAATGAGAAGGAGATTTCATGACAGCTGAGTTATTAGTGAATGTGACGCCATCTGAAACTCGTGTTGCTTATATTCGTGGAGGCATACTTCAAGAAATACATGTCGAAAGAGAAGCTAAACGAGGTATCGTCGGAAACATCTATAAAGGTCGGGTAAGTCGCGTATTACCCGGGATGCAAGCTGCATTTATTGACATCGGGCTGGATAAAGCCGCTTTTCTACATGCTTCTGATATTATGCCTCACACTGAATGTATTGCGGGTGAAGAGCAGAAAAAATTTAATGTTCGTGATATTGCACAACTGGTGCATCAAGGACAAGACTTAATTGTACAAGTGGTTAAAGATCCTTTAGGAACTAAAGGTGCTCGCCTTACCACTGATATTACATTGCCTTCTCGTTATTTAGTCTTTATGCCTGGTGCATCTCATGTGGGTGTTTCTCAGCGAATTGATAGTGAAGAAGAGCGTGAGCGCTTAAAACAACTCGTTGAAGAGTATTGTGATGAAAATGGCGGTTTTATCATTCGCACAGCCGCTGAAGGTGTTGGCGAGAATGAAATTAAGCAAGATGCCGCTTTTCTTAAACGCTTATGGAATAAAATTATTGAGCGTAAGAAAAGAAATAAAACCCGCATTCAAATTTATGGCGAACTGGCTTTAGCACAGCGTATTTTACGCGATTTTGCAGGTTCTGAATTAGATAGCATACGAGTTGATTCTAAATTAACTTACAATCAACTACAGGAATTTATTGGTGAATATATTCCTGAATTAACCGCTAAACTTGAATTACACCAAGGCAATCAGCCTATTTTTGATCTCTATGGTGTAGAAAGTGAAATTCAACGGGCTTTAGAGCGCAAAGTTGAATTGAAATCAGGTGGTTATCTAATTATCGATCAAACTGAAGCAATGACCACTATTGATATCAATACAGGGGCATTTGTTGGTCATAGAAATTTAGAAGAAACGATTTTTAATACTAATATTGAAGCAAGCCAAGCCATTGCTCGTCAATTACGGTTACGTAATTTAGGCGGTATCATCATTATTGACTTTATTGATATGAATAATGATGAGCATAAACGCAGAGTATTGGCATCACTTGAACAAGCACTAAGTAAAGATAGAGTGAAAACAACGATTAATGGCTTCTCTCAACTTGGCTTAGTCGAAATGACACGTAAAAGAACTCGAGAAAGTCTCGAACATGTTCTTTGTGATGACTGCCCAACTTGCCAAGGGCGAGGTACGGTAAAATCAGTTGAAACGGTTTGTTATGAGATTTTACGTGAAATAGTGCGCGTACATAAAACTATTGATGCAGATCGCTTCTTGGTTTACGCCTCTTCAGCAGTGGCAGATACCTTAAAAGGTGATGAGTCACATGCATTAGCAGAGGTTGAAATTTTTGTCGGTAAACAAGTGAAAGTGCAAACTGAGCTACTCTATAGTCAGGAGCAATTTGATGTGGTGATGATGTAATGGATTCGCCTTCCTAATGAATATGATGGCAGAAAGGAGACAAAAATGAAGCGGCTGCCTAAATACCTGTTAGTGATAACAGTTTTTTGCCTCATCGTTTTTGCCTTGGTATTAAGCGGATTTCGCTACTTTCTGCCTCGCTTAGATAGCTATCGCCCTGAAATAGAATCGTATCTTACGAAGCAACTCAATAGCCCTGTCTCCATGACAAAAATCATGGGAGAGTGGCAAAATTTTGGCCCAGAGATCCAAGTAGAAGGGCTGAACGTAACCAATAAAGATGTGAACGTTACGGTAGAAAAAGTCACTTTTTCTTTTGATGTTTGGCGTTCATTATTTGCTTTTCGCCCTCATTTTCGTGAGCTAACTTTTGAACAGTTATATGTTAATTACCACAGTCCTATTTTTACTGGGCAAAGTGGAGATATAACGTTAACTGAACCTGATGATATTTCTTCTATTTTCCTTGAACAGTTTGATCGTTTTAAACTGATTGAAAGCCGTTTTGTTTTTTTAACCCCTTCAGGAGACACCAGTACATTGCATGTGCCTGAATTGATGTGGTTAAATCAAAAAAATCGTCATCGTGCTCAAGGTGAAGTCACTCTTGATACACCGATTAATCATTATGGCGGATTAAAGGTACGTCTTGATCTCTATACCACAGAGAACGGTTTAATCGATAACGGTAAAGTATTTCTTACTGCTGATGATATTGATATCTCACCTTGGCTTAGTCAGTGGGTAAAAAATAATAGCGGAGTAGGTGAAGCCAAAGCGAGTTTATCTAACTGGATTGAAATTACTCAAGGGCGTATTACCGGAAGTCAGTTGCAAATTCATCAAGGTGAAATGGATTGGAGTAGTGATGGAACCTCACATGCATTAAAAGTTGAAGACTTAATACTGCGGATGAGAAGGCAAGAAAATGGTTGGCTTGCTGATATTCCTTATACTCGAAAAATTACCATGGATGGTGAAGAGTGGCCTGATGGCTATTTAGCCGTTCTTTATCAACCAAAAGAAAAACAACATGATGAAGCATGGCGTATTCGTGCCAAAAATATTGAGTTAGATAGGCTATATGCTGTATTGCCATTATTCTCTTTTTTAACCCCTGATTTTGTTCGTCAATGGCAGTATCGCCAATTTTCTGGGATGGTTAATGATTTTGCATTAGATCTCACGCCTGAGCATTTCGAGCAAAGCGCGATTAATCTCTCATGGGAAAATGTGGGTTGGAAGCGTTGGCAAGAGATCCCTTCAGTACAACATTTCAGTGGGCAATTAAAAGGTAATATGCAACGCGGTGAACTTAATTTCGCGTTAGCAAACAGTGAAATAGATACTGGTGAATTGTTTAAAGCACCGCTGAATATTGAGAAAGGGAAAGGAACAGTTTATTGGACTCATTCTGGAGATGACTTATCTCTTTGGAGTGAAGGGTTAGATGTTCAAGCTACATCAGCATGGGTTACGGGTGATTTTCGTTACGAGAAACAAGGAGAAGATCAGCGTCTTTCTATACTCTCAGGTGTAAGAGTTACAAATGCAGGAGATGCATGGCGTTATCTGCCAGAGGAATATGTTGGTAAAGAGCTTACACAATACCTCTCAGAGGCGATTATTGCGGGTAATATCGATAATGGAACCTTTATTTTCCATGGCGATCCCGCCGATTTTCCTTTTGATAATCACAAAGGGTGGTTCCAAGTTTATGCCCCTGTTAAACACGCCACCTTTAAATTTGATAGCGAATGGCCTGTATTATTCGATCTAGATATTAATTTAGATTTTAAAAATGATGGGCTATGGATGTCTTCTGCACAGGCGAAAGTGGGCAAAGCCACTGCCACAAATTTAAGTGCAGTGATTGAGAGCTATCGACAAGAGAAGATCTTAATTAATGCAGATATTCAAGCCACAGGCGACGAGCTGAAAGAGTATTTCTTAGATTCTCAAATGGCGAGTATAGGTCATACACTTGAAGAGCTTAAAGTCGCAGGGAAAATCAATGGTACATTGAAATTAGATATTCCCTTTGATGGTGAAGATGTGATTGCTTCTGGTGATATTAATTTAAAAAACAATGATGTCACATTGAATTTTATGGATACCACCTTACAGGGCGTAAGTGGACAATTTCGTTATCACAATGACAAACTTGAGAGTGATACATTAACGGCTAATTGGTTTGGGCAGCCTCTTGCTTTCTCATTTACAAGTCACAATGATACGGATAATTATCAGGTCGATGTGGGCTTAAAAGGCCAATGGGATATTCAAAAAATTCAAGGATTGCCTAGCGATATTCAACAGAAATTTAGTGGCGTATTTCCTTGGAGTGGCAACGTTGATGTGAAGATCCCCGAAAAAGGCGATGTCGATTATCAAGTCGATTTAACCGGAAATATCAATGCATTAAGTAGCAAATTAACTGCACCTGAAACGCAAGATTTAAAAACTTCACCACCTATTGTTATTTCTGCAAAAGGTAACAGTGAAACCTTAAGTGTGAATGCAGGTGCTGAGAAACAGTGGAAACTTAATAGCCAGTGGACATTAGGAAAACAGTTACGGTTATTACAAGGTAACCTTGTTTCTTCTTCTATTAAATTACCAGAATTGAGTTCACAACAACGCTTAACTATTGCTCTTAAAGGATTAGAGGGTGATAAATGGTTGCCAACATTAATGGCTTTTTCATCTTTAACGCCATCTGAAAATGAAATCACTTTTCCTGATAATGTGCACATCAGTTTGCCTGACTTAAATTTTGCAGGGCAAAAATGGCGTGATCCTCAAACTGAAATTATGCGCGTTAGTGACGGTGTAAAATTTGCATTTTCAGGAAATGAATTACGAGGCGATGTGTTTATTCCTGAAGCATCGGCACCTTGGCAAGTGAATATTAATTATCTCTATTTTAATGCTGTTTCTTCTACCCAAGAAGAGAAAACGTTAAAAATGGCGAACGTTGCTGATCCTAATGAATTGAAATTTTCAGTAAAAAATATTCCTTCTATTGATTTTGAATGTCGAGAATGTTGGGTGAATGGTCTGCTTTTAGGGCAAATTCAAGGCTCATTAAAGCAAAGTAATGGCACATTGCTTTTAACTGACGGTAAATTAGAAAATAGCAGTGGTGAGCTACATGTTAATGGCGAATGGTCTGATGATATCGCAGGAAACAACACTACAAAGCTACAAGGTCAGCTAAAAGCAGATGAAATTGATGAAATGGCAGCTTACTTTGGCTATATCGTTCCTATTTTGCAATCTCCTCTTTCTGCTGATTTTTCATTACAATGGCATAATACGCCGTGGAATTTTGAGCTTGCGACCTTAAATGGCGATATTAAATCAACTTTAGGTAAAGGGCGGATAGAAAAAGTGAATGTCGGACAAGCCGGTAAGTTACTTCGCCTTGTGAGTTTCGATGCACTTTTACGTAAATTACAGTTTGATTTTAGAGATACTTTCAGCGAGCATTTTGAATATGACTCGATTAAGAGTGAAATTACGATTAATCAAGGTATTATGAATGCTGATAGTGTCCGAATTGATGGTGTTATTGCTGATATTGCAATCAGTGGGAAAGTTGATTTACTTGAACGTAAAATGGACCTACAAGTTGTGGTAACGCCAGAGATTTCAGCAACAGTCGGTGTTGCTACTGCATTCGCTATAAACCCAATTGCAGGCGCCGCAGTGTTTGCGGCATCAAAGGTTCTGGGGCCACTTTGGAGTAAGATTTCAGTTATCCGTTATCATGTGACCGGAACTATGGAACAACCCAAAATTGACGAAGTACTGCGTCAGCTTAAGGAGAATCAGGCGTTATGAAAAAAGTTAATGTCGCACTTTTGCAACTTTGTAGCGGTAAAAACACAAAAAATAATCTGGCGCAAATTGAGCAACAGATTAAGCAATTACCCGATTCAGTGAAGCTTGTATTAACACCTGAAAATGCGTTACTTTTTTCAAACTCTAAAGATTACCATAAACACGCTGAAATTCAGGGCGATGGGCCTTTACAAAATGCTATCACTAAAATGGCTCAGCGTTACAAAGTATGGATCTTAGTCGGTTCTATGCCATTGATTAGTCGAGACTCTCCAGACCAAATTACCAGCAGTAGCTTGGTGTTTGATGATGAAGGGGTTATTCGCGCTCGTTATGACAAAATCCATATGTTTGATGTCAGTATTGATGATGAGCAAGGTGAATATAATGAGTCTTCTATTTATCAACGTGGTGAACGCTTAACCGTTGTTGATACTCCCGTTGGGAAATTAGGTTTAACGATCTGTTATGACTTACGCTTCCCAGGTATTTTCCAAGCATTAAGAGAAAAAGGTGCCGAGATAATCTCTGTGCCAGCTGCTTTTACCCGTTTAACAGGAAAAGCACACTGGGAACCTTTATTACGTGCTCGTGCCATTGAGAATCAGTGTATTATCTTAGCGCCAGCACAAGTGGGTACACATGATACGCGCCGGACTTGGGGTCATACTATGGCGGTTGATGGCTGGGGTAAAGTCTTGAAAAAGAACCCTGATGCTGTCAGTGCGCTAACGCTGAATGTTGGTGTCGAAAGTTTACACGGTATGCGTGAACAGATCCGAGTTGTAAAACATAACCGTTTTCGCCCGAAACTGACCCACTTAATCAAAAAAGTTAAGGATAAAGAAGAATTATGAGTTTAGCTGTTGTCAGCGAAAGTCTGTTGGAAGCAAACAAACTTAGTTTAGATGATTTAGCATCAACACTAGAGCAGCTTGCACAGCGTCAAATTGATTATGGTGATCTTTATTTTCAGTCCAGTTATCACGAGGCTTGGGTCCTCGACGATCAGATTATTAAAGATGGCTCTTACAATATTGATCAAGGTGTTGGCGTTAGAGCAATTTACGGTGAAAAAACCGGTTTTGCTTATGCTGACCAACTAACGCTTAACGCACTTAACCAAAGTGCTCATGCTGCACGAAGTATTGTTCAAGCTAAAGGTAATGGTCGTATCCATACTTTAGGTGCTATTCAACATTCTCCGCTATACAGCTTAAATGATCCTCTGCAAAGCCTCTCTCGCGAAGAGAAAATTGCATTATTGCATGAGGTAGATAAAGCCGCTCGTGCTGAAGATAAACGCGTTAAACAAGTTAATGCGTCATTAACTGGTGTTTATGAGCATGTGCTGGTTGCTGCAACTGATGGTACGTTAGCCGCTGATGTACGTCCTTTAGTTCGCCTTTCTGTCAGCGTGCTGGTGGAAGAAGATGGCAAACGTGAGCGTGGTGCAAGTGGCGGTGGTGGTCGCTTTGGTTATGACTATTTCTTAACTAAATTGGATGGTGAAAGCCATGCAGTCACTTATGCTCGTGAAGCAGTACGTATGGCATTAGTGAATTTATCTGCGATTGCAGCACCAGCGGGAACAATGCCTGTGGTATTAGGTGCAGGATGGCCGGGTGTATTATTGCATGAAGCTGTGGGTCATGGTTTAGAAGGTGATTTTAACCGCCGTGAAACATCTGTATTTTCTGGTCGCCTTGGTGAGAAAGTCACTTCCGAGCTTTGTACGATTGTTGATGATGGTACTCTTGAAGGCCGTCGAGGCTCTGTTGCTATCGACGATGAAGGTGTTCCGGGTCAATACAATGTTTTAATCGAAAACGGCATCTTAAAAGGCTATATGCAAGATAAGATGAATGCACGTTTAATGGGTGTTGCACCAACAGGAAATGGTCGTCGTGAGTCTTATGCGCATCTTCCTATGCCTCGTATGACGAACACCTATATGTTAGCAGGCAAATCTTCGCCTGAAGAAATTATTGCCAGCGTTGATCGCGGTATTTATGCACCAAACTTTGGTGGTGGCCAGGTTGATATCACATCGGGTAAATTTGTTTTCTCAACTTCAGAAGCTTATTTAATTGAGAATGGGAAAATAACAAAACCCATTAAAGGGGCAACTCTGATTGGTTCAGGTATTGAAGCCATGCAACAGGTCTCTATGGTGGGTAATGATCTCGCTTTAGATAAAGGAGTCGGCGTTTGTGGTAAAGAAGGACAAAGCCTCCCTGTTGGTGTGGGTCAACCAACGTTGAAGCTTGATAAGATCACCGTAGGTGGTACTGCTTAATCTTTGTTATAGTTATTTATACGTATTAATTAAACTCCATCTTTTGATGGAGTTTTTTATCCCAGAGACAGTGAAGGTGCTAATTTATGGGTAAACGTTTATTACCAGTTATTATTGTTATTGCTGTTTTATTTGGTGTTCTCTATAAAGGTTTACTTCCTGAAGCGAAAGTATCATCCTCTTCATCGCCAGTTTCTGTTCCAACATCATCAAGCAACAGCAGCAATAAACCAGCACAAATCCCTCTTTCTATTGATGAAAAAACACAAGCCAATGTAGTGGCTAACTATTTACAACGTCATCAACAGCTACCGAGTTTTTATCTCACTAAAAGACAGGCAAGAGAGCAAGGCTGGAACGCGAAAGAAGGTAACTTATGTGAAGTTCTGCCGGGAAGAGCAATTGGTGGTGATCGTTTTATGAACCGTGAAAAACAGCTACCAGAAGAAGCAGGACGCCAGTGGTATGAAGCCGATGTGAATTATCACTGTGGTCATCGTGGTAGCGACAGATTGCTCTATTCGAATGATGGGTTGATTTATGTCACCACCGACCATTACCGCACAATGACAAAGGTTGCTCCTTAATGAAACAGGTTATCTTCGATTTTAAGATGCTAGTAGATAGAGATGCTTTTTATCAGGATTTTGCACTGCAATTTCAGTTAGATGATAATTTTGGCGATAACCTAGATGCATTATGGGATGCGTTAGTGGGAGGAATAGAATTGCCTGTCAGTATTGTGTTTAAGCATCTACCTCATCATTCCCGTGATTTTCAGCCTTTAGTGGAAGTGATGCAAGAAGCACAAAATGAGCTTGGTAAAGACGTATTGTGCTTTCATTGTGAGCATAAAGCGCAAAAGTAATTAAGCGTAGAAGGCTCGTCCTGAAAATCGCAGTGATACTGAATTTACACTGCGTTTTCAGGATGATCAGGTTTTATGCTGATTCTGATAAATCTTTTAGATATTGGAATAGTAAGCGGAATGATTTTGGTGGTTTATTCGCTTCTTTTTCTTTTTTTGCATTACGGATAAGTGTGCGTAATTGTTGGCGATCGGCCATTGGATAAAGCGCCACGACTTCTTCAATCACTTCATTACCACCTTCAACAAGGCGAATTCGCAGATCTTCTAGTTTATGTAACACTAAGATCTGTTGGTTATGGCGGTTTTTCAGTTTATCAAGCGCTTGGCGGATCGGATCTTCGTCCACATTGCGCAGTAGTTTTCCAATATATTGAATTTGGCGGCGGCGTGCTTCACGCTGTACTTTTTGTGCTAATTGAATAGAGGCTAATAATTTTTCATCTAATGGCACACGTTCTAACTCTTGCGCACTTAATTCAACTAATTCAGTACCCAGTTTTTTGAGTGCTTCAGCATCACGTTTAATTTCACTTTTGCTGACCCAGATGATTTCGTCCTCTTCTTCCTCTTCTGACGACGTATCGTCAAATTCAGGATTGAGGTAATGCCACTCTTCAGGCTGCTTTGCCATAATAAAAATTCCTGTTGCAGAGTAAGCCGGGAGTGTGATTTGGTGAATGACCAAAAGCCCGACGGGTGATAACATTCATATATCTTCTATTGTAACTGGGAAAATCGCTTGTTGACCACCTGTCAATTGATTTACTTTGCTAAAAATAAGTAAAAAGTGGTGTTCTCCTTAGGAAAAATGGTTCTCAATGAATAATTCAGATCAGGTAAAACAGCTTGAAGACGCCGTCTCACTCGCATTAGAGCTGGCTGCGAAACAGTGTGATAGTGCCGAAGTCGCTATTAATAAATCGACGGGCATAAGTGTGAGTACGCGTTATGGTGAAGTTGAAAATGTTGAATTTAACAGTGATGGTGCTTTAGGCATTACGGTTTACCAACAACAACGTAAAGGTAGTGCATCTTCAACAGATTTAAGCCCTGATGCAATTAAGCGTGCTGTACAGGCCGCTGTGGATATTGCGCGCTACACTTCCATTGATCCGTATGCAGGACCTGCTGATCAAGAACTATTAGCCTTTGATGCGCCTTTCCTTGATCTTTACCATCCTACTGAGGTAACGGCAGATAAAGCGATTGAATTAGCATCAAGAGCAGAAAAAGCCGCTTTAGATAGTGATAGCCGAATTATTAATACAGAAGGAGGCAGCTTTAATAGCCACAGTGGAACCCGTGTATTTGGTAATAGCCTTGGCTTATTAAAAAGCTATTCATCTTCACGCTATTCTATGTCGAGTTGTGTTATTGCTCGTGATGGTGAAGATATGGAGCGCGATTATGCCTACACCATTAGTCGTCGTTTTGATGATCTAGAATCACCTGAATGGGTAGGTCAAGAGTGTGCTCGCCGTACTTTATCTCGCCTTGCACCTCGTAAGCTGCCAACCATGAAAGCCCCCGTTATTTTTGCAGCCGATGTTGCGACAGGTATTTTTGGTCATTTAGTTGCGGCAATCAGTGGTAGCATGATTTATCGAGAGTCTTCTTGTTTACTCGATAGTTTAGGTAAGCAAATTTTCCCTCAATGGTTAAATATTCAAGAGCGTCCTCACTTAATGAGAGGCTTGGCATCAACACCGTTTGATAGCGAAGGTGTGCGCACAACAGATGCCGAAATCATTAAAGATGGTGTATTACAAGAGTGGCTATTAACCACTTATTCAGCAAGAAAACTGGGTTTAAAAAGTAATGGTCATGCTGGTGGGATCCATAACTGGTATATCCCTGGGCAAGGTTTATCGTTTGATGCATTGTTAAAAGAGATGGGAACAGGTCTTGTTGTCACTGAATTGATGGGACAAGGCGTCAGCACAGTAACGGGTGATTATTCTCGTGGCGCGAGCGGTTTTTGGGTTGAAAATGGTGAAATCCAATACCCTGTAAGCGAAGTGACTATTGCCGGTAACTTAAAAGATATGTGGGCAAATATTGCCACTATGGGTGATGATATCGAGATACGCAGTAATGTTCAGTGTGGATCGTTGTTATTACCAGAAATGAGTATTGCAGGTGAGTAAATTTTAGATACTTATCGCGACCTTTAATCTCAGCCCGCAATGGGCTGAGATATCGCGTTTATCAGTGTGCTTTTCAATTTGAGAAGATAAAAATAAGACGCGAACCTTCAGCTCTGTTTAACGGTGTAATTCACCCGCAGCTTCCGGTTGGTATAGAATTTCTAATACTTTAACCTTGGTTTCAAGGCCATTTGGCAGCTTCCAACTGATCTCATCATCAACCGCTAAACCTAGTAGCGCAGCACCCATTGGTGCCATAACGGAAAGTTCAGTAGTGCTGTCTTTTAATGAAGCCGGATACACTAACGTACGAGTACGCTCTTCATTATTTTTTAAGTCCATAAAACGGACTTTGCTGTTCATTGTGACAATATTAGCAGGGATATCAGCTGGTGTAACAATGTCAGCACGATCTAATTCTTCATTCAATGCTTCAGCAATCGGGCTATCTGCAAATGCCGGTTGTTCAAGTAATGAATCTAAACGTTCAGCATCAAGTTCGTTGATGATAATTGTTGGCTTTGTCATACCACACTCCAATTTATTCCAATGCAAAACAACACCCCCACGGGTGAAGTGGGGGTGTTGTTAAACTCATATAAGAGATAATAGGCGGTTCTGTATAAAAAAGAAAGAGACAGTGATCACAGTCTCTTTCGGGTTATTTAGTTAAGAAATGCTAATCTATTGTTTTCTATTACGATTATTCTTCATCAAACCCCGATTCAAATAATGCGATAATAGCATCAATAGCTTCATTTTCATCACTACCAGTAACTTCTATATCAATTTGACTGCCTTGCTCTGAATCTAACATCAGCATAGCAATCACACTATCCGCTTGTGCTTCAACCCCTTCGTTGTTGCGTAAAATGACGGTTGATTGAAATGTTTTTACTAAATCAAACAATTTCATCGCAGGTCTTGCATGCATACCGAGTCGATTTTTAATCGCAACTTGTCGATATTGGGTCATTTGCGTTTTTCTAGTGTTCTGTGGCGTGATTGTACGTTTTTCCCTCTAGAGCGGAAATAATCTGCGAGTTGCTCCGCAACATAAACAGAACGGTGTTTACCACCCGTACAACCAATCGCAACCGTCAAATAACTACGGTTATTGGTTTCTAACATCGGCAACCAAAGTTCAAGGTAGCTTCTAGTTTGATAAATAAAGTTATGAACTTCGGTGTGTCTATCTAAAAATGCTGCGACAGGGCGATCAAGACCTGTCATTGGGCGCAGTTTAGGATCCCAATGTGGATTTGGTAAGAAGCGCACATCAAAAACATAGTCTGCATCAATAGGAATACCATGCTTAAAGCCAAACGATTCAAAGACCATCGTCAGCTCACGTTCACGCTTACCTAATAAGCGAGTACGCAACATTTCTGCGAGCTCATGAACTGACATCTCAGAAGTATCAATGATGAGATCAGCGCGTGATCGCAATGGCTCAAGTAGATCACTTTCGGTATCAATTGCCATTTCTAATGAAAGGTTCTTGGTCGAAAGAGGGTGAAGACGTCGAGTATCACTATAACGACGAATTAAGGTATTTCTATCTGCATCTAAAAATAAGAGTTGTGGAGAATATTCAGCGGGTAAACTTTCCAGCGCTTTTTCGAAGATCTCCGGCGACTCTGGCATATTTCGGACATCAATACTGACTGCGGCAGCAGAAGCATCACGTTCAGCCAGTGTTTTTGCGAGCTCAGGTAAAAGATCAACAGGTAAGTTATCAACACAATAAAATCCCATGTCTTCAAGCGCACGCAAAGCGACTGACTTACCTGAACCAGAGCGTCCGCTGACTATCATCAGCACCATGAGGTAGCTCCCCTATAATTTCCCAGTGATGAATATCATTCCACTGTATGCTATTCGCGTCCTACTAAACCCGTAGGGGTTATTCTGTGATAATCTGATAAAGCTCTTCATCACTTTGTGCGGAGCGTAGTCGGCGACATAAGTTTTTGTCTGCCAACTGTTTTGCAATCAAAGACAGTGTGTGTAAATGTTCCTTACATTGTGTCGCAGGAACGAGTAATGCGAACAACAAGTCGACAGGTTGATTATCAATAGCGTCGAAGGCAATAGGTTCGCTTAGGTGAAGAAACACACCAACTACTTTTTCTGTTTCATCACTTTCAATACGTCCATGAGGGATAGCTAAACCACCCCCAATCCCTGTTGTACCGACTTTTTCACGCGTCAATAAAGCTTCAAATATCAGTGTTTCGGGTAAATTAAGTGCTTTTGCTGCATTTTCACTGATAATTTCTAACGCGCGCTTTTTACTCGTGCAATGTACATCATTATGCGTACATGCCAGAGAAAGTACGTCGCTAATATTCATCTTTGTATCGTTGTTCATTGTCTTATTCACTTAGACCAGCAAACCAGATGCCACAAAGTGACATCTGGTTTTTTGTTACTGATATTGATTAGGCGTTGGATTAAACCGAGTCATAAACAACGCAGTAACTTCGCCGATTGTATCCCCATTTTACAATGGGAAATGAATTAATGTTGTCTCAGTTTATCTTTGTGTTTGGTTAATTGACGAGCCAGCTTATCCATTAATCCATCAATTGCTGCGTACATATCTTCTGCTTCTGCAGAAGCATGCAACTCACCGCCATTAACTTGAATGGTCGCTTCCGCGATTTTATTAACTTTCTCGACTTTCAGGATCACCTGAACGTTATTAATTTTGTCAAAGAACTGAGGTAATTTCGCGCTTTTTGCTTTGACTGTGTCACGCAGAGCATCGGTTAATTCAATATTATGACCAGTGATTTGAAGTTCCATAGTGTCTTCCTTCTCAATTATGCTCAAACCAACTCTTTGCGTTGATTTGAAGGCGGGATGGATAATGACTCTCTATACTTCGCAACAGTGCGTCGAGCAACTTGTATTCCAAGTTCTCCGAGCATATCAGCCAGTTTACTATCACTAAGTGGTTTCGCTGGATTTTCTGCTGCGATGAGTTTCTTCACTAAAGCCCTGATTGCCGTTGAAGAGGCTTCGCCTCCGCTATCAGTATTCACATGGCTAGAGAAAAAATACTTCAATTCGAAAATTCCTCTTGGGCAATGCAAAAATTTTTGCGTTGTCACTCGAGAAATGGTGGATTCGTGCATTTCAACCTGTTCAGCAATATCTGCTAACACAAGGGGTTTCATATGCTCTTCACCCAATTCGAAAAATGCCTGCTGTGTGTCAACAATGCAATGAGCGACTTTTAATAATGTCTCATTACGGCTTTCTAAACTTTTTATCAGCCATTTGGCTTCTTGTAAATTGTCACGAATAAATTTTCCATCGCTCTCATTTTGAGTTGATTGACCCAATGCCGCATAGGTCTCATTTATTCGTAGGCGAGGAATGCTATCTGTATTTAACTCAACTTGCCAGCGTTCACCTGATTTTTTTACCAGTATATCTGGAATAACATACTCTGACTCGCCTGTATCAATACTTAATCCGGGCTTAGGATCAAGAGACTGGATCATCTCAATAACAGATTTAAGTGTCTCTTCTCGTAACTTCGTTTGACGCATCAATTGGCGAAAGTCACGGTTACCTAGCAACTCTAAAT
Organism: Proteus terrae; assembly: GCF_003144325.1. Classification (GTDB taxonomy): domain Bacteria; phylum Pseudomonadota; class Gammaproteobacteria; order Enterobacterales; family Enterobacteriaceae; genus Proteus; species Proteus terrae. Next base: position 385,979 of record NZ_PENS01000001.1, on the reverse strand, counting down.
ATTGGCTAATCACTAACTGCGTTTCTTTAAGATAAGGTGTTTCTGTTGAAAAAGCGGATAGCTGAATCAAAAGACACTCTTTTAAATCACGCGCAGCAACACCAATAGGATCAAAGCGTTGGATACGTTTTAATACAACTTCGACTTCATCAAGCTCTAACTCATCATCGCCCATTCCAGCAAGGATGTCATCTGTTGTGACAGTTAAATATCCTGTTTCATCAATAGCATCGATAATACTTATCGCAATTGCTCTGTCTGTTTCTGAAAACGGAGTGAGATCAGCCTGCCATGTTAGGTAATCTTGCAATGAAGCAGTTGTTTCGCCTTGATACAGTGGAAGTTCATCATCAGTATAGTCATTACTGGTGCCAGAAGGTGTGCCTGCGGTGTAGATCTCTTCCCATTGAGTATCTAAAGGGAGATCGTCAGGCATCTCTTTTTGCTCTAAAGCATCCAGCGTATCGAACTCTTCAACTTCGTTTTCAGTTGTTGTTTCTGTTGTGGAGTCTGACTGATTTTCTGTATGAGAGGTATCATCTGAAACGGGATCTTGCTGATCATCGTCTTGTTCTAGAAGTGGATTAGACTCAAGCGCTTGCTGAATTTCTTGTTGTAATTCAAGCGTCGAAAGTTGCAACAAACGAATAGCCTGTTGTAGCTGTGGCGTCATTGCCAGTTGCTGACTAAGACGAAGTTGCAGACTTTGTTTCATAATAATGCGATGAGTCCTTTGCTGTTGTCATCCATGACAGAGTAAAAGTGAATCAAAGATTACAGGCGGAAGCCTTCACCTAAGTAAACACGTTTAACTTGCTCATTTTCAAGAATTTCTTCTGGTGAACCATGAGCAATAAGGTGACCTTGGCTGACGATATAAGCACGTTCACACACATCTAATGTTTCACGAACGTTATGGTCAGTAATCAGTACACCTAATCCATAATCACGTAGATGCTGGATAATTTTTTTAATATCTAATACGGAAATAGGGTCAACACCCGCAAAAGGTTCATCTAATAAAATGAATTTAGGGTTTGCTGCCAATGCCCGTGCGATTTCAACACGACGGCGTTCACCCCCTGATAATGATTGCCCTAAGCTGTTACGTAAGTGGCTGACATTAAACTCTTCTAGCAGCTCTTCTGCACGGTCTTTTCGTCCTTCAGGTGTTAGATCATGACGGATTTCTAAGATCCCCATAATGTTGTCATAAACGCTTAAGCGTCTAAAAATAGACGCTTCTTGAGGAAGATAACCAATGCCTTTACGTGCTCGTTCATGTAACGGTAACAGCGTAATGTCTTCATCATCAATTGTAATACTACCTGCATCACGAGCTACAATGCCAACAACCATATAAAATGTGGTTGTTTTACCTGCACCATTAGGTCCAAGTAAGCCGACAATCTCACCTGAATTAACGTTCAGGCTCACATCACCGACAACGGTGCGCCCTTTGTATGCTTTCGCTAAATTTTCAGCTTTTAACAGCGCCATAAAGTGTTACTTACCTTTGTTGTTAACACCAGGGCCTTTCTCTTGCAACTGGGAAGGCAGTAAAACAGTAGTTACTTGTTTACCTTTACCGCTAAAAGCTTCCATTTGCTGAGTTGGGACGAGATAAGTGATCTTATCACCGGTGATATTACTGTCTAATTGTTCAAGATAGGCTTTACCCGTTAAGGTCATTAACTCTTTATCCATTTCATAGGTCATTTTCTCGCCACGACCTTTGATAGGTTTGCCATCATCTTGTAACTGATAAAAAGTCACAGGGTTACCAAACGCTTCTATTACGATCCTTTTGGAGTCACCGCCTGGGCGTGTGACAACAACTTTATCAGCACGAATATCGATAGAACCTTGTTTGATCACAACATTTTGTGTAAAGGTTGTGACGTTTTTTTCTAGATCAAGCGACTGTTTCTCTGAGTTCACAACAATAGGTTGTTGTGTGTCATCTTTAAGCGCCATCGCAGGTACACTTATCGCTAAAAGTGTACCGATAATCAGTGTATTACGGATTTTTTGATTCATTAGGGATCTCATAATAGGTGTTTACCTTTTCAATCAGCTCTGCACGTTTCTCGCGCAGATTGCCTCGCATTTTTAAGCCGACTGATTTCAGTCCGACGCCGATAATAGTCACTTCATCATCAGAGGAAACATCCTGTGTATCCAAATTTGCAATAGCATTGTCTGTGCTTATTCTCTGTAGCTTAGAATCATCCGTTAAGCTATCAATTTGAACATCGCCATAAAGATAGAGCATTTTACTGTTTGTTAGCTTGGCTTTATTTGCGCGTACTGTCCATGTTGCATCCCCTGTCGGTGAATAGGTAGTTAAGACAGGGTTAGTAAACCATGTAAACTTTTGCTGAGCATAGTTTTTGACATCATCAGCAACAAGTTTATATCCGAGTATACCTGTTGGCTCGTAAACAAAAGATATCGATGATTTGGATTGATAGGTTGGCTGACCATCATCAACAATCTCACCATCACCGAATTCAGTGTTATTAGTATAGTTCCAGCCAATCAGCCCAAGGGCGATAATGGCAAGAATTAAGGTAAACCAGGATTTTAATTTATTCATTCTGTATCGTTATACGTTAAATCGAAAGACCTTTAGCTTCTTCAAGCCGACCTTGCGCTAAAAGGATTAAATCACACAATTCTCGTACTGCACCACGACCACCTGCAATGCGTGTCACGTAATTTGCACGAGGTGTTAGTAATGGATGTGCATCAGCCACGGCGACAGAAAGTCCCACTTTGTCCATTACAGGTAAATCAATCAGGTCGTCACCAATATAGGCTGTTTGTTCAGGTTTAAGGTTTAGTGTATCTAACAGTTGTTGATACGCCAAAAGCTTATTATGCTGACCTTGGTAAAGATATGTAATGCCAAGGGTTTTAGCACGATCTTCTAACAGCTTAGACTGACGACCTGTAATGATAGCAACCTCAATGCCGGATGTAAGCAAACAACGGATGCCATACCCATCACGGACATTAAAGGCTTTTAATTCTTCGCCATTATTGCCCATGTAAATGAGTCCGTCAGACATCACACCATCAACATCACAAATCAGCAATTGGATTTTTTCTGCTTTTTTGATGATTTGCTCACTTACTGCACCATAACAAGTTTCTATCATTGTATTCATTTTTATCCTTCGAATGTTATGAATAGCTTATACAACACCAGCCTGTAATAAATCATGCATATGTAAAACACCTAACAGGATATCACTATCTTGTTCTGTTACTAATAGCGAGGTGATATGTTTTGCTTGCATTAAATTCAGTGCTTCAACCGCCAAACAATCAGGGCGAATACGAATACCGCCTTTTGTCATAACATCTGATATTTTGGCATTATTAAGGTCTATCCCTAAATCAAATATTCTTCGTAAATCACCGTCAGTAAAGATACCGTTGATCAGCATACTATCATCACAAATGACGGTCATACCTAATTTTTTACGGGTTATCTCGACAAGTGCTTCACGTAAAGTGGCGTCTTTAGTGACGCGTGGAATATCTGCCTCTTTATTCATTAAATCACTGACATGAAGGAGTAATTTACGACCTAACGCACCACCTGGATGAGAAAGAGCAAAATCTTCAGCAGTAAATCCACGGGCACGTAACAGTGCGATCGCGAGTGCATCCCCCATTACCAAGGTTGCCGTTGTACTGGTTGTTGGTGCAAGTCCTAAAGGACAGGCTTCTTTAGGTACTTTAATACAAAGATGAATATCAGACGCTTTCCCCATTGTACTTTGAGGAGTGCGTGTCATACAAATCAGTGTTATCTGTTTACGTTTAAGTACTGGGATCAGCGCGAGGATCTCGCTGGCTTCACCTGAGTTTGAAATTGCCAGAACGATATCTTTTTCTGTCACCATGCCTAAGTCACCATGGCTTGCTTCACCGGGATGAACGAAGAAAGAAGGTGTTCCTGTGCTGGCGAATGTAGCCGCAATTTTATGTCCAATATGGCCAGATTTACCCATACCCATAACAATCACTCGACCTTGGCAGTGAAAAATTTTTTCGCAGGCAAGAGTGAAGTCATCATTGATATATTGTTCTAGTTCAGCTAACCCATCACGCTCAATATGAAGGACTTTTTTACCTGCTTGCTGAAAATCAAACTCGGTCATTTTTTTGTACCATTTATTTTAGGTTAAGAGAGAATGTGCGACGCACAACACCGTAATATAAACAATAAAGCAAACTAACAAGAATATTCCTTTACCTCGATTAAGACGTCGTTTACGCCCTAATGAAAAGAGAGAAAACAGTAAACTGGCGACACCAAGCACAGCAAAGCTAAAATAAAATGTGTTGATATTAAATGTGCTTGGTGAGAGTAATGCTGGCATTCCTAACACAAAAGTTAGATTGAAAATATTAGCACCTATAATATTCCCTAATGCTAATTCATTCTCGCGTCTTAGTGCTGCCACAATAGTTGTGGCTAATTCAGGTAGGCTTGTTCCTATAGATAGCAAGGTTAAACCAACAAAAAAGCCACTAAGATGATACTGTTGCATTAAAATAAAGACATTATCCAATATCATTTGAGTAGCAACTGGAATAATAAGTAAAGCAATAACAACCCAAAAAAGTGCAACAGAATTACGGGGATTTGTCTGTAATTCGAAACGCGTTAAGGTTTCTAAAGGTAATACGTGACGCTCTTGCGTGAGTGTTTTATGCATCGTTTTTATCATTAGAAAGATGGATGCAAAACCAATAAAAAAGAGTAGCGTACCTTCTCTAAGCCCTAAGTTTCCGCTAGAAACGATAATGCCAACGAGCATGATGACTATAATCATCAAGGGAAGCTCTTTTTTGAGCACTGCGGATTGAATGTTCATGGGATAAATCATCGCGCCAATACCTGCGATGAGAAGAAGGTTGGTGAGTGTTGAGCCAATGGCCGTCCCGATAGCAATATCAGGCAAATTATGTACAGCTGCATCGGTTGAAACAAAAAGCTCAGGCAGTGAAGTACCAGTGCCTACAATTAAGATACCGATAACGGCTGGTGGGATTTTTAACGATTGCGCAAAAACGCTCGCACCATAAACTAATCGGTCTGATGCATAAACGAGTAGCATCAATCCAAAAATTAAAAGAGACAAAGTAATCAACATGCCATCAGTTTTCCAACAATGAGCGAATAAAGAAAAAACCAATAAGACAGGGCTGATAAAAAAACATATTGTCAAAAGGTTTTGCTAATTAACCATATTTTGACTAGCCAAGCACGAAAAGTAAAATTAACCGTGCAATAAATTGCTAAATAGTGGTGATTTCTTTGTAACATAGCGAATGACCTGCCAAAATAGCGTAAAAATTCGTTTATGCAGACAGGCTTGAGGATGTTTTATTCATGAACGCACAATCTGACAATCTAATTGAAGTGCGCAATATGAACTTCACTCGCGGTAGCAGAAAGATCTTCTCTGAGATTAATCTTGTTGTACCAAGAGGAAAAGTGACTGCGATTATGGGCCCTTCAGGGATTGGTAAAACAACCTTGTTACGCCTAATGGGAGGACAAATCCTTCCAGATAGTGGTGAAATTTGGTTTGATGGCGACAATATTCCTACGCTATCGCGCTCTGCGTTGTATCAGGCAAGAAAGAAAATGAGTATGCTTTTTCAATCGGGTGCACTGTTTACAGACATGAATGTGTTTGAAAATGTGGCATTTCCACTAAGAGAGCATACAAATTTACCTGAAGCATTGATCCGTACAACGGTGATGATGAAACTTGAAGCTGTAGGTTTACGTGGTGCGGCAAGTTTAATGCCTTCTGAATTATCAGGAGGAATGGCGAGAAGGGCGGCATTAGCAAGGGCTATTGCGCTTGATCCTGAACTGATTATGTTTGATGAGCCATTTGTTGGGCAAGATCCTATCACCATGGGTGTACTTGTTAAATTAATTGATGAGTTAAATCATGCGCTTGGTGTGACTTGTGTTGTGGTTTCCCATGATGTACCTGAAGTGTTAAGTATCGCAGATTACGCCTATATTGTTGCAGAGCAGAAAGTCATTGCTCAAGGTAGCGCACAAGAATTACAGGACAATCCAAATAGGCAAGTAAGACAGTTTTTAGATGGTATTGCTGATGGCCCTGTACCATTCCGTTTTCCTGCGGGAGATTATCAGGACGACCTATTAGGACGAGGAAATTAGTACGTGGTAAATTTATTATCTCGCATTGGCGTTAGAGCGTTAGCGATTTTTGCAACCTTTGGTAGAGCTGGCATTATGCTCTTTCGTGCATTAGTCGGTAAGCCTGAATTTCGTAAACAGTGGCCTCTGTTACTGAAGCAATTGTATAACGTCGGTGTTCAATCCTTATTAATTATCATGGTATCTGGCTTATTTATTGGCATGGTGTTGGGATTACAAGGCTATCTTGTTTTAACAACCTTTAGTGCTGAAGCTAGCCTTGGCATGATGGTCGCACTTTCATTGTTAAGAGAATTAGGCCCAGTCGTCACGGCATTATTATTTGCGGGTCGTGCGGGCTCGGCTTTAACAGCTGAAATCGGCTTAATGAAAGCCACAGAACAAATTTCCAGTTTAGAAATGATGGCAGTCGATCCTTTAAGACGTGTCGTTGCACCCCGTTTTTGGGCGGGTCTTATTAGTATGCCATTGCTTTCACTTATTTTTGTTGCCATCGGTATCTGGGGTGGTGCAATTGTGGGGGTGGATTGGAAAGGGATCGATGAAGGCTTTTTCTGGGCATCTATGCAAGGTGCCGTTGAATGGCGACTCGATTTAGTAAACTGCTTTATTAAAAGTGTCGTTTTTGCTATTACCGTCACTTGGATAGCGCTCTTTAACGGGTATGACGCAATCCCAACATCAGAAGGGATTAGCAGAGCAACAACACGTACTGTTGTTCATTCATCGTTAGCCGTATTGGGTTTAGATTTTGTGCTAACAGCACTGATGTTTGGGAACTAAGTCATGCAAAGTAAAAAAATTGAAGTTTGGGTTGGTCTATTTGTTCTGATTGCGTTAGCTGCCGTGATTTTCTTATGTCTTAAAGTGGCTGATATTAAAGAAATGGGTAATCAACCGACTTATCGCGTTTATGCCAGCTTTGGTAATATAGGTGGGTTAAAAGAACGTTCCCCAGTTAAGATTGGTGGTGTGGTGATTGGCCGTGTTTCTTCTATCACTTTAAAAGAAGAAGATGAAGGGAATTATCGCCCTGAAGTCGCGCTCGATATTCTGAGCATTTATGACCACATTCCAGAAAGTAGCTCACTGTCTATTCGTACATCGGGTTTATTAGGTGAACAGTTCCTTGCATTGAATTTAGGCTTTTATGATGAAGCATTAGATTCTACTCTGCTCAAAGACGGAGGACGGATCACAAACACTAATTCAGCAATGGTATTAGAAGATCTGATTGGTCAATTCCTTTATAAAACGGGTGATGGTGATGATTCAGCAAAATCTGAATCTCAACCAACGCAAGAACACTCTGCATTACCTTAATCATTAATTCCTATACGATGCACTTATACATTTAGCGTCATGAATGCATCGTATTATTGAAACCCTATTTGAGGAGAAGCGAACGTATGTTTAAACGCTTATTGATGGTCGCATTATTAGTGATAACGCCTTTTGCAATGGCAGTAGATAAAACTAATCCTTACGCATTGATGGAAGATGCGGCGCAAAAGACTTTTAGTAAATTAAAAAATGAACAGCCTGAAATTCGTAAAAACCCTGAAGTTTTACGTCAAATTGTTCAGCAAGAATTATTGCCTTATGTACATATCAAATATGCGGGCGCATTAGTGTTAGGACCGCATTATCGTAATGCAACACCTGCACAACGTGATGCTTATTTCACGGCATTTGAAGCGTATCTTGCTCAAGTATATGGTCAAGCATTAGCGATGTATGAAGGCCAAGAGTACCGTATTGAGCCTGCAAAACCTTTCGCAGATAAATCAACTCTAACTATTCGTGTCACTATCATTGATACAAATGGTCGCCCACCTGTTCGTCTTGATTTCCAATGGCGTAAAAATAGCAAAACAGGCGAATGGCAGGCGTATGATATGATTGCTGAAGGTGTCAGTATGATCACAACAAAACAGAATGAGTGGTCAGATATTTTAAATTCTAAAGGTGTTGATGGTTTAACAAAACAGTTAGAAATCAGTGCTAAAACACCAATTACACTGGATGAGAAAAAATAACATGTCAGCTTCGTTAAATTGGGAAAAAAAGGAGAGTGTCCTCTATTTCCAAGGAACGCTAGATCGTGAAACGTTATTGCCAGCTTGGCAGCAACGTAAAGCATTATTAGCTGATATTAATATCATCGATATTTCTGCCTTAGGACATATTGATTCAACAGGGTTGGCGCTTTTTGTTCACTTAAAAGCAGAAATGGAAGAGCAAAATCGTCAATTTATTATTCAAGGCGTAAGTGAGCGTTTTCAGACCTTAATTACACTCTATGATCTTGATGAAATTATGAATATTGCCTAATACAGATTTTGAGTAAAGGTATTAAAAAGCCCCCTTCGTGATACTTTTATCATTAAGGGGGTTTTTGATGGTTTAAGAGTAGAGCGGATTCCATTAGGATAGACGACTGATTATTATTTTAACGTTGAGATTGAGCAATTATGGATACAAATGAAATCAAACAAGTATTAATGGACAGCCTGTCTTTAGATGAAGTCATCGTCAATGGTGATGGTAGTCACTTTCAAGTTGTCGTTGTTGGCGCAATGTTTGAGGGAATGAGCAGAGTAAAACAACAACAAACCATTTATGCCCCTTTGATGGAATATATTGCAGATAACCGTATTCACGCTTTGTCTATTAAAGCCTACACACCTGAAGAGTGGAAGAGAGATCGTAAACTTAACGGGCTTTGATTCAGTAGGTATACAGCGTACAGCAAAATAAAAAAGAGAGTTCTACAGATGGATAAATTTAGAGTACAAGGGCCAACCTGCTTATCAGGTGAGGTCACTATTTCAGGCGCAAAAAATGCCGCATTACCAATCCTGTTCGCTGCGATCCTTTCCGAAGAGCCAGTAGAATTAACGAATGTTCCTAAATTAAAAGATATCGATACTACGATTAAGTTACTTAATCGCTTAGGCACTAATGTTGAACGCAATGGCTCTGTTTTCGTTGATGCTCGTAACATTAATGAATTTTGCGCTCCTTACGAATTAGTAAAAACCATGCGTGCTTCTATTTGGGCTTTAGGCCCACTGGTGGCGCGTTTTGGTCAAGGTCAGGTTTCTTTACCGGGGGGGTGTGCCATTGGTGCTCGTCCTGTTGATCTTCATATTACAGGTTTAGAGCAATTAGGTGCTGAGATCACACTGGATGAAGGTTATGTGAAAGCACGTGTTGATGGACGTTTAAAAGGCGCGCATATCGTCATGGATAAAGTGAGTGTGGGTGCCACTATCACTATTATGACTGCTGCGGTATTAGCTGAAGGCAAAACCATCATTGAGAATGCGGCAAGAGAGCCTGAAATTGAAGATACTGCAAACTTCCTCAATACATTAGGTGCCAAAATCAGTGGTGCGGGCACAGATAGCATTACTATTGAAGGCGTAGAGCGTCTTGGTGGTGGTACTTATCAAATCCTACCTGACCGTATTGAAACAGGTACTTTCTTAGTTGCTGCTGCGATTTCTCGTGGTCGTGTTGTTTGCCGTAATGCCAAACCTGACACATTAGATGCTGTGTTGGCAAAATTACGTGAAGCAGGCGCTGATATTGAAGTTGGTGAGGATTGGATAAGCCTTGATATGCATGGCAAACGTCCTAAAGCGGTAACCTTGCGTACTGCGCCACATCCGGGTTTCCCAACCGATATGCAAGCACAATTTAGCCTTTTAAACTTAGTGGCTGAAGGTGCAGGAATGATCACTGAAACTATTTTTGAAAATCGTTTTATGCACATTCCTGAGTTAATCCGTATGGGTGCTCACGCTGAAATCGAAAGTAATACTGTATTATGTCACGGGGTTGAAAAGCTTTCAGGCGCACAAGTAATGGCAACGGATTTACGTGCTTCTGCAAGTTTAGTACTTGCAGGTTGTATTGCTCAGGGCACAACCATTGTTGATCGTATTTATCATATCGATCGTGGTTATGAAAATATTGAAGCTAAATTACAAGGACTAGGGGCAAAAATAGAACGTTTGCACTCTAATGACTAATTTATTTTAGTTATCCTTTTTTAGTTATTTAAAACCATAGTGCATTGTTGTGCTATGGTTTTTTTTACGCATTATTTTAATAAGACTCTCAATAGAATAGGATAATTCATAAGGCATTTCTTTCGTAGCAAGATACAGTAAGAAAAACAGACCTGTGTTATAAAAATCACTATGAGCTAATAGGAAGGAATATATATGCAGGTAACAAGGAAACAAGAGCGCCTGGTTCGTCAAGCACTGGATGAATGGCAACAATCTGGTGAGATTTCAGAACAAGAATATCAGCAATTAGGAAGTACATTGCACCGAATTCCCTTTGATTGGAAACGGTTGAGTCGCTATGCATTTTGGATAGCAATGGTGTGTTTGATTATTGCTGCTGGCAGTATCTTTAGTGATAGTGAATTAATTTATTATCTCGTTGAGATTTTTAGTGTTTCTGAAATTATGCGAGTGATATCTCCTGCACTTATTGCTTCAGTGCTCTATTTTTGGGGATTTAAACGTCAGCAAAAAGAAACACAGTGGCATTACAGTACCGAATTTATTCTCTTTTTAGGTGTGATGTTTACGGCTACTTTTCTTTGGCAACTGGGAGAATTGCTGGATACAGGAAGTGGCCATATTGCGCCTCTCTTTTTAATTGGCTGTGTCATTTATGGTGCAATTGGATTTATTAGTCGCTCCTCATTGGTGTGGCTATTCTTCTTATTGATGTTAGGAAATTGGTTCGGTGCTGAAACGGGCTATGTCTCTGGTTGGGGCGCTTATTGGTTAGGGATGAACTATCCTATCCGTTTTGTCTTTTTTGGTGCGATATTATTAGCAGGCTGTTATTTCCTACAAAATACGTTGATACATCGTCGTTTATTTACCATGACAAAAATAATGGGGCTCACTTATCTGTTTATTGCATTATGGATAATGTCTATTTTTGGTAATTACGATCCTGATACTTGGTATCGTACTTCAAGTCTGAATTTGTTACCTTGGGCACTGTTATTTGCTGTCGTTTCAGTTATCTGTATTTATATTAGCCTTAAAACAGATGACGGTATGTTAAGAGGTTTTGGCCTAACATTCCTTGGTATCAACCTTTATACCCGATTCTTTGAATATTTCTGGGATAGTTTACACAGTGCAATTTTCTTCTTTATTATGGCGGTTTCATTGATTTTAATTGGACGAAAAGCGGAAAAGATTTGGCATGCTGTTGAAAATAACTCAATTGCCAATAAAGAGAGTAAGAGCAAATAGTATAATTAATAATATGATAGGAGAACCCATCCTATGGAAAAACGAAGTTGTCATATTCCTTTAGAAGTGAGTTGTGTTGCGTGCCATTATTTTGTTTTCAAAGATAAAGATGAGGCATTTTTTGAGATCTGCCCCGTATGTGGTTGGCAAAATGATGGTACTAAAGAAGGGCAATATAGCGGTTGTAATCACAGCACATTAGAGGACTATCGCAATACTGAAAGGTTTAAAGAAAATTGCTTACAAAGTGCGACGTTTTATATGAAATCTCCCTACTAGCCAAGCATAGGGAGATTTTTTGTTAGTTATGGTTCTGGTTGGTATTCAGAAATAGTGACATCAACATTAATCTCATTACCTTCCCGTAATAACGTGACAGGTAATACCGTACCAGGGCGTGTTTCTGCAATGTAATCCATCATTTCTATCGCGGAAGTCGCTGGCGCATGATTAATACTAAGGATGATATCACCTGTTTTTATTCCAGCTTTATCTGCTGGGCTATTTGGTGTGATCCTAAAAATGCGTAACCCTTGAATTTGCTTAATATCGGTATTCGATGAGCGAATTCTTGGTAATTCTTTTGCTGTAATACCAATAAAGCCACGGATAACACGACCATCACGAATTAGCTTATTCATAATTTTAACTGCAAGTTCGGTCGGAATAGCAAAACCTAACCCTTCGGCTGTAGGGCGGTATCCGTTATAGGAGCCTGAATCAAACGTCATAGTATTAATACCTACAAGCTCACCTTCAGTATTAATTAGCGCACCACCAGAGTTACCTTCATTAATTGAGGCATCTGTTTGTAGGAAATTTTGGTAACGAGTTGGACTTAATCCAACACGCCCCGTAGCACTGATGATCCCTTGCGTAATAGTTTGCCCAATATTAAATGGGTTACCAATAGCCAGCACAACATCACCTACATGAGAAATTCGTTTAGTATTAATGGGAATTGTAGGGAGTTTATCGGCATCTATTTTTAATACCGCAAGATCAGTTAAAGGATCGGAACCAACAAGTAAGCCTTCATAAAGATCACCATTTTGGAGTGCGATAATGATCTGATCAGCATTATTGATAACATGTTGATTTGTCAGAATATAACCACGACCATCCATAATAACGCCAGCGCCTAGAGATGTTAGTTCACGACCTTCCTGAGAAAAACTTCCCATCGTACTGCTATAAACATTAACAACCGCAGGGGCAGCTCGTCGTACCGCGGTGTTATAGCTAAAAGGCGCATTGAGAAAATCACCATTAAGTAGGCGTTCAATAAAAATAGGGCGAATTGAAGGGACTGCAATCAAAAGAATTGCTGCTGTGAGAAGACCAATTAGTGTTGATCGCAGTAACTTAGTTAACATAAAAATCCTGTATTTATGTCTGACTGTGAAATTATTCGCGTAGGAGCGGTGAGAATAGCATAGTTTAACTTATGAAAGCATCGCTCAGCGCATAAAATCCCCTTTTAAGCTAATGACTCTTATCAAAAATAGATATAAAAAAAGCCCTATAATGGAAGTTATAGGGCTAAAGAAATCAATAAATTAGATAGGTGAAAAGCTTACTTCTTAGCGCGGTGTATTACGTAACAGCAGGTAAATTTCTTCATTACCACGCTGAATATTCAATGCAAGAACAGGCGGTTTAGCATCAATTGCTTTACGTAAATCGCCTAGAGAGGTAATTGGCGTATTATTGATACCAATAATAAGGTCACCTTTTTGTAAACCTGATGCCGCAGCAGCGGAATCTTTCTCAACAGAATCAACAGCAACTGCTTTAATTTGTTTGTTTAAGTAGTTACTTAATGTGGCACCTTGTAGTGCAGGAGAGAAATTATCGGCGCGAGTTGCATCTGCTGATTGTTTCTCTAATATCACTTTAACATCCATTGGTTTACCTTGACGGATCAAGCCAATTAGGATCTCTTTACCCGGCGGTGTAGTACCCACTTTAGCTCTTAATTCAGCAAAGCTATTGATACGTTTGCCATCAACTGAAATTAAAACGTCACCCGGTTTAATGCCTGCTTTTGCAGCGGATGAATCTGGCATGACTTCGCTAACAAAAGCACCTCGTTGTGCGTCAATATTAAAGGATTTCGCCAGATCAGAATTCATTTCTGTACCACGAATACCTAAGATGCCACGTTTAACTTCACCATGAGAAATCAGTTGTTGGCTAAGATCTCGCGCCATATTACTTGGGATGGCGAAGCCGATACCGATGTTGCCACCACCTGGAGCTAAAATAGCAGTGTTAATTCCGATTAACTCACCATTTAAGTTAACGAGCGCACCACCAGAGTTACCACGGTTGATTGAAGCATCAGTCTGGATAAAGTTCTCTAAACCTTCAAGATTTAAACCGCTACGACCTAATGCGGAAATAATACCTGATGTTGCTGTTTGGCCTAAACCAAATGGGTTACCTACTGCAACAGCAAAGTCACCAACACGTAATTGGTCAGAGTCCGCCATTTTAATTGCGGTTAAGTTAGTTGGTTTTTCAATTTGCAGTAATGCAATATCTGTTTGTGGATCGCTACCAATTAATTTTGCACTAAATTCACGACCATCATTAATTTGCAGTTGAATTTTATCTGCACCATCAACAACGTGATTGTTTGTTAATACATAGCCTTTTTGTGCATCAATAATGACACCTGAGCCTAAGCCTTCAAAAGGGCGAATACTTTGTTGTTGTGATGGAAAGTTTGGGCCAAAGAAGAATTTGAATTCTTCAGGCACTTGCTGGCTTTGTACTCGTGTTCCTGAAACGTGCACACTGACAACAGCAGGTAACACTTTTTCTAACATCGGTGCAAGGCTTGGCAGTTGTTCGCCTGATGGCATAACTGCAGGCAGTGCCGCCATACTGGTTGCTGGAATAGTAGAGAGTGAAAGTCCGACACTCATTGCTAACGCACTAAGTAATAATTTTCTTTTTTTAGTCAACATGAATTAGAGTCTCTTGATACAGTTATCAAAATAAAAGTTATTGCTCAAAATGAGCTCGATGTCACTAAGACCTGTACTGACAAAGGAAAGTTCATTAAGACATGATGTGCTTTGTTTCCTTTTACACGGATTTACAAGACAAAAGCTATCTTTAAAACCATGGCAAATAATTGTCATTTTATGATATTTAGTAGAAAGAAAAACGCCACAATAAATGTGGCGTTTTAATATTAATTGTCTTTTTTTTCTGTAGGTCTGAACAATCCAGATGCCCCTTCGGAGTAATCACGAGGTGGCATTTTTATTGGAGATTGATCATTAGCCGCTTCTGACTCACTTAATCGGTAATTAAATGGATTTTCTTGAGCAGGCATATCAGGCATGAGCTCATTAGAGCTTTTTGCCATATGTTGATAAAGCTGACGGTAATCTCTCGCCATGTTATCTAATAATTCAGCACTTCTAGCAAAGTGACTGACAAGTTCATTGCGATATGTATCAAGTTCTTCTTTTTTCGTGTCTAACTCTGCTTTGATAGCATCTTGTTGGCGAAGGGTGCTGTTACCGTAACGCATTGCAAGTGCGCCGATAATAAGACCGACAACTAATCCAATCAGTGCATAAACCCAAACCATGGCAACTCCTTTTCATCTAATAGTGAGGACGATGGATTCTTATAACATCATAACCGCTAAAAGGCATGGGTGGAATAATATCCTTAAGCTTAATATAAAATTCGTGTGTTACGTTGATGTTAAAACAATTCTTAATGCTTATAATAGAGGCATTCGACAGACACAAATCAGTATGTCAGAAAATTAAGGATAAGAGGGCATTCATGACTGTTAGTACGCCGTTATCACTTTATGAAGCCGCATTGAAGCAAGGTGATTATCAACCTGATGATGTTCAGAGAAAAACTGTTCTCCACCTTCAACAGATATACCATGCATTATTAAAAGAGACTCCACCAGAAAAAAATTCGCTAACACAGCGATTATTCGGGCGAATTCGCACAAAAAAACAGATTGTTGCACCAGAACGTGGTTTATATATGTGGGGTGGCGTTGGACGAGGTAAAACATGGTTGATGGATATGTTTTATCAAAGCTTACCGACAGAACGAAAACTTCGCTTACACTTCCATCGCTTTATGTTACGTGTTCAAGAAGAGCTGAAAAACTTACAAGGGCATGAAAATCCGTTAGAAATTATTGCTGATGGATTTAAATCACAAACCGACGTGCTCTGTTTTGATGAGTTTTTTGTTTCTGATATTACTGATGCAATGATTTTAGGTACCTTGCTTGAAGCGTTATTTGCTAGAGGTATCACGCTGGTGGCAACCTCAAATATTCCACCTGATGAGCTTTATCGTAATGGATTACAACGTTCTCGTTTTTTACCTGCAATAGAACAAATCAAACATCATTGTGACATTTTAAATGTTGATGCAGGTATTGATTATCGTCTTAGAACATTAACGCAAGCGCATCTTTTTTTGTCTCCGCTTAACGATGAAAATCGCCAGGAGATGGATAGAATTTTCATGCATTTGGCAACCAGTGAACCACAAGTTGATTGTACCTTAACCATTAATCATCGCCCTATGAAAGTAAGAAAAGCATCTAATGGTGTACTCGCTGTTAATTTTTCAACCTTGTGTATGGAACCGCGTAGTCAGCTTGATTACATTGAACTTTCTAAGCATTACCACTCTGTTTTGTTATATGACATGAAACAAATGGGAACATTAAATGAAGACGCTGCGCGTCGGTTTCTAGCGCTTGTTGATGAATTTTATGAGCGTAAGGTGAAACTTATTATTAATGCAAATGTAGAAATGAATGAGATTTACCAAGGTGATTTTTTACGTTTTGAATATCAACGTTGCTTATCTCGTTTACAAGAGATGCAAAGTGAAGAATATTTAGTTCAACCACATCTCGCTTAATTTTTAATTCTTGAAGAAAGTCATCTTTCATTATGGTAGGATGACGCAGGTTAAGTTGCTTGATGTTTTTTTCTATGAAAATAGAAAGTATTAGGCAGCTTACAAGCGCTCTGGAAAGGAACAATTCTTCTCTTCAGGTAGCAAGAATTTATCAGTCAAATCAGAAAAAAGTGCCAGATTCGTTTTTTTCGCTGAAATATTGAAAAAGAATTCAATTGTTTTTCAATTATGACTCGATTTTTTTTTCTGACTTCTCTATAATCTTGCGACCCCACGTTGCAGCAAGTTTTTTATTTCCCAAAAAACTCGCATTTTAGAGTCAGCAGTGCTACTCGAAGGGGTAGGTTTGCTGGACACAAGAGTCGTGTGAACCTCAATAGTATTTGAACCGAGCGTTCACCAACGTGTAACTAAACATTGGGTAATTTTCAATAATGAAAACTTTTACAGCTAAACCAGAAACCGTAAAACGCGACTGGTACGTTGTTGATGCAGACGGCAAAACTTTAGGCCGTTTAGCAACTGAAATTGCTAGCCGTTTACGCGGTAAGCACAAAGCGGAATATACTCCGCACGTTGATACTGGTGATTACATCATCGTTTTAAACGCTGAGAAAGTAGCGGTAACTGGTCATAAACGTACTGACAAAGTTTACTACCGTCATACTGGTCACGTAGGTGGTATCAAACAAGCGACTTTCGAAGAGATGATCGCCCGTAGTCCTGAGCGTGTAATCGAAATCGCGGTAAAAGGCATGCTGCCAAAAGGGCCTCTGGGTCGTGCGATGTATCGTAAACTGAAAGTTTACGCAGGATCTGAGCACAACCACGCGGCACAACAACCGCAAGTTCTGGACATTTAATCGGGATAATAGGCAATGGCTGATAATCAATACTACGGCACAGGTCGCCGCAAAAGTTCTTCCGCACGTGTCTTCATTAAGCCAGGTAGCGGTAATATCGTAATCAACAAACGTAGCCTAGAAGTTTACTTCGGCCGCGAAACAGCACGTATGGTTGTTCGTCAACCGCTGGAATTAGTTGATATGCTGGGTAAATTAGATTTATACATCACTGTTAAAGGTGGTGGTATTTCTGGTCAAGCTGGCGCGATCCGTCACGGTATCACTCGTGCACTGATGGAATATGATGAGACTCTACGTTCTGATCTGCGTAAAGCTGGTTTCGTAACCCGTGATGCGCGTTCTGTTGAACGTAAGAAAGTGGGTCTGCGTAAAGCACGTCGTCGTCCACAGTTCTCTAAACGTTAATTTGTTATCTTTTAGATATCAATTTGATGTTGAAAACCCGTCTTCACAGGCGGGTTTTTTATTTTTGACTTATTTGTGTTTATTAATAATAAAAATATAGTGTTGCTAAAGCATCATGCTATTACTCATAAAACAGGCTTTATGTAAGATAGCAGTAGTATTAAAAAACGTATTTTTTAGATGTTATCTCTAAATAAATTCATTTTTTGATATTATAATCTTAGTTTTAAGGTAGTGTGGCATATTGTGTTGAATTATTTGCATTAGCCCCCCTAAGTAACATGAATTCTGGTAGAATAGCGGGCTTTGGTGTCTTTCTTTCCATGACTTCACAATGTTGCCAACGGGTATATCGATAGTAATACCTGTAATGAATTTGAAAGCCATACCAAAATTATTATGACAATAATGATTGTTGAATGATTATTTTGGTATTACTTGATAATGATATGTGCCGCAAAGACAGGTGAGTTTTTAACCCTGTAAAATATGATTATCCCACGATAACACTGTTATACAGGTAGTTACCCAATGCAGTTAATAACTTAAATGTTTATTTAGGTCTACTGCGTTTGTGTGCTTGTCTTTTAGGAATGGGGAAATGGAAGGGGCATTGTGCTAATTCATTTCTTTAATTGATTAACTTGGAGGTTTTCATGGCTGTCGCTGCCAACAAACGTTCGGTAATGACTTTGTTTTCCGGTCCGACTGATATTTTCAGCCATCAGGTCAGAATTGTCCTAGCGGAGAAAGGTGTCAGTGTTGAAATTGAACAGGTTGAAGCTGGTAATCTTCCACAGGATCTTATCGATCTAAACCCTTACCAAAGTGTACCGACTTTGGTTGATCGTGAGCTGACCCTGTATGATTCACGCATCATCATGGAATATCTTGATGAACGCTTCCCTCATCCTCCTTTAATGCCAGTTTATCCTGTTGCTCGTGGTAGCAGCCGTTTAATGATGCATCGCATCGAGCATGATTGGTATTCTTTAATGAACACCATCGAGAAAGGAACAGAACAGCAAGCAAATGCTGCTCGTAAACAGTTAGCAGAAGAGCTACTGGCAGTCTCTCCTGTGTTTAAAGAATATCCTTACTTTATGAGTGAAGAGTTCAGCTTAGTAGATTGCTACCTAGCTCCTCTGTTATGGCGTTTACCAGTCCTCGGTGTAGATTTAAGTGGTGCTGGCGCTAAAGATGTACAAATTTATATGCAACGTGTTTTTGAGCGTGATTCATTCCTCGCGTCATTAACCGAAGCAGAGCGTGAGATGCGCTTACCTTCAAGAGGGTAATAAAGTATGGAGATTATGGATATGTCTCCGCGTCGTCCGCATTTATTGCGTGCGCATTATGACTGGATCATCGAAAACGATTTAACACCACACTTAGTTGTTGATGTGAATATCGATGGTGTCCAAGTCCCAATGGAATATGCGCACGATGGTCAAATTGTACTAAATATTTCATCTCGTGCAGTAGATAACTTAGAGTTAACACCGTATCAGGTTTTATTTAGTGCAAGCTTTGGTGGCATACCTCGTAAAGTACGAGTGCCTATGGCTGCTGTTATGGCTATTTATGCGAGAGAAAACGGTGCGGGAATGATGTTTGAGCCAGAGCCTGCTTATGAATCTGGTGCATCATTACAGTTTGCTGAAGATGAAAGTGAAGAGAATACTTTAACGCCTGTTAATGAAGGCTTATCGCTTGTCACTGATGGTACGGTAGAAACCGATACATCTTCACCGGATGATGATCCTGAGCCACCTCGCCCAACAGGTCGTCCGTCATTACGTGTTGTGAAATAAGAGAGCATCTTATTTGTATGAATGAAAAGCCCAGTTTATGAACTGGGCTTTTTTTATGTACAAAAAAAGCACTCTATATTGCTATAGAGCGCTTTATTGGATTGCATTACTGAAAAACTATTTCAGCAGTTCTTCTAAACAGCCGGTATAAAGATTAACCGCAGTCATTAATTGTTTTTCATCGAAATCAAAGCCGGCTTGGTGGTGACCTGCAGTTCTATCGGCACCAACAACGAAATACAGTGATTTACCACCACAACGTTGTACACGTTTTGCTAATACAGTTGCATCTTCACTTCCCCCAAATGGGCGAGTAGCAACGGCGGTTAACTCTGCATGTTTACCAACAACTTTGGTCATAATATCAATCAGTTCTTGGTCATTTGTCAGGTCAACGGCTTCACCCATGATCTCGCTTTCCATTTCTAACTGGAAGCTATGTGCTGCGCCTTCAGCCATACGTACTGCATTGGCAGCCATAAAGCTGTTGATCTCTTCGTTTTCACCGCGAACTTCAATTTGCATCTCAGCATTAGCTGGGGTGACGTTACGGCCTTCACCGGCTTTTAATACACCGATATTGATACGAGACATCCCTTTACCATGGCGAGAAATACCCAACATTTGTGTTGCTGCGTGGCAAGCACCAGCTAACGCATTACGACCTAATTCAGGCTCTGCACCAGCGTGAGATGGCGCACCTTTAAAACGGAAGTCATATTTAGTGGTACATAAGAAATGTGTTGGGTTGATAACAATTTCACCACTGTTTGCGATAAAACCTAAGTGCGCGCCTAAGAAGTAATCTGCATCATCGGCAATACCACTTTCAGCCATCGCACGAGCGCCACGAACACCTTCTTCTGCTGGTTGGAATAAGATTTTAACTTTACCAACGACTTTATCTTTATTCTCAACTAACCAATGAGCAACACCTAAACCGATAGAAATGTGCCCATCGTGACCACAAGCGTGCATTTCGCCAGCGTGACAAGAAGCAAAGTTCTCAGCATGAGGGCGGTGTTTAGTTTCGGTTGCTTCGTTAACACCCACACAGTCGATATCAAAACGCAGCGCTACTGTTGGACCTGCTTTACCACTGTCAAAGATGGCCACACAGCCTGTAAGTTCTTTCATCTCATCAAGCAGTGCTTCATCAACGTTGTGTTTTCTTGCAATAGCCAGCCCTTTCTCAACGACTTGGCGACGACGACCAAAAGCGAACTCTTGGTTGATAACTTCAGGACCAACTTTAACTTCTAAACCTAAGCTACGTAATTCTTTAACGATCTTTGCTGTTGTAAGAAATTCAGACCAACCAATTTCTGGATATTGGTGAAATTCGCGACGCCATTTAATTAATTTTTCGAGAGTAAGAGCTGACATATTCATTTCTCCACTTATAGCATGAATAACGCAACCGCGATGACGCCGATAATCATACCTGGTGCAGTACGTTTTGCGATTTCCATAGGGTTAATGTTTGCAAGGCCAGCACAAACAATCGCTGCACCTGCCAGTGGTGACATAGTACGACCTAACGCGCCAGATAATGCCGCTGCCATACCCATATCAGGGATTTCATAACCGAATTGTGCAGCATGAGGTGTTACTGTTTCGTTGAATGCGAATGCTGCTGCGTCACCAGAGCCTGTGATAATACCCATTAAGAATGGCCCTAAAGTACCACCCCAGCGAGCAAATTCAGGAGAATGAGTTAAGAAGTTGATGAACGCGTCGATTAAACCAGATGCTTTCAGACCAGCTGCGAATACTGCAGCTGCAATGATGATACCTAATACATCACCATAAGCATTACCCATACCTTTAAAGAACTCTTTCGTAATTTGAGCTGGGTTAGTTAATGTGATGAACAGGGCATAGATAGAACCGATTAACATTGCTGCAGGTACTGACAATTTGAAAGTGCTAAATGTTTCAAAGAATGGCAGAACTAACAGGATTAAAGGAATGAAAGGTGCTGTTGCATATAAGTAGTTAGGACGAACAGCTTCTGGCGTTGCTTGTGCTGATGAAGAAGATGCATCACCAGTAACAGAAGCCATTTTGAACTCTTTTTTCACTAAAGCGACAACAGCAAGTGAAACTGCAGCAATACCACCAGCCATTAAGCTGTATGGGCTATGGCGAGCGATTAAATCAACCACTTCCATATTTGCCATGTTAGCAACGAAGGCATTATGCGACATACCTGGGCTTAACATTGAACCGATAGTACCACATAACACTGCACCACCTGCGATAGCTGGGTGAATACGTGCTGCGATTAATAATGGAATGAGTGTTGCACCTACCGCAGCCGCACAACCTGCTGCTGATGGGATTGCGATATTAATAAAGTATGTTACGACAACAGTGGCTGGAATAAGGAAGAAGCCCAGACGAGTCATTACTTTTGATAAAACATGAACCAGATGCATATCGCATTTGGTATATTTCATAACATAAGCAAAACCCATACTCGAACAGATTGCTTGAATTAATGATGAAGACACCATGCGCTCGCTAAATGCGGTAAGCGCATCTAATGGGCTCAGACTTAAAATACAGAGTAATAAGCCTGCACCAATTAGCACCATTCGGGTTTCATATTTTTTTATTAGCAAATAGACAGTTACGATAATAACTGCTACTGCGATAAGTTGCATCACCATAGTGATCCCCTAGTTAATTATGACAATTTTATGAAAACGAACCTAACATCAATAAATTATATTTTTCTGTAAAGTTATTAGGTGACTCCATTATGAAGTTGGTAGATTGACAATATTTGATTGTTATCAAATTTAATAGCTGAAATAAAATCTATTTTTTTAGACTGTGATGTTATTAACAAATGCCGTAAAACCATTATCATTAAAAGATGACGGAAAGGTTAAATAAAAAGAGATAAAGTAAAAAATACGAAAATAAATTATATTTACTATAGATCAAGAGTGTTATTTTGATACAAAAAAGAATATCACTTTTTATCAGGCTATTATTCTAGAAATTACATTAAATGGTAATGAGAATGATTAATTGGTCAGATATCTTGATGATCCTTAAATACTATTTATTAATTTCATCGATAATATTGAAAAATTATCCCACTTAAATTAAATGGGATAATAAACAAGAGAAATTGTTATTTTAAATAACGAAAATAAAAATATTTAGCATGATAAATATCGCAATATGCCTTCGGCCGCCTCTCTTCCTTCTGCTATTGCAGTAACAACAAGATCAGAGCCTCTTACAATATCCCCCCCTGCAAACACTTTAGGGTTTGTTGTTTGATTTGGTATTTCTTGATTATCTGAAATAATAATTCTGCCTGAAGATGCATATTCAATATTATTTTCATCTAACCATGGGTAATGAGCAGGTTTAAAACCAAATGCCAGAATAACCGCATCAGCAGATAACACATGTTCACTTCCTTCAATAGAAGTTAATGTTTTATCGCCTTGAGTTTTAATAACGTGAATACCGACCACTTTATTTTGGTTATCGACTTCAATATCTATAGGTTGAAGATTAAATAAAAATTCGCCACCTTCTTCTTTGGCATTTTTTACTTCACGTTTTGAACCTGGCATATTGCTTTCATCACGACGATAAACACAAGTGACTTTATTTGCACCTTGTCGAATGGCAGTACGGATACAATCCATTGCGGTATCACCTCCTCCTAATATCACCACATTTTTATTTTTAAGGTCGATATAAGGTGTTTGAGGATCTTCATCATAACCCATTAAATAACGTGTATTCCCAATTAAATAAGGTAGTGCGCTATAAACACCATTAGCATTTTCATTAGGAAAATGACCACTTAAACTGTGATATGTGCCCAATCCAAGAAATACCGCGTCATATTGTGTTATTAGGGTATTTAGGGAGACATCTTTGCCTATTTCCGTATTGAGGCAAAACTCGATACCCATTTCACTAAATAATTCGCGGCGTCGGATCATCAGTGATTTTTCGAGTTTAAAAGAAGGGATCCCAAAAGTAAGTAACCCTCCAATTTCTGGATGCTTATCATAAACAACGGGTTTCACACCTTGTCGAATAAGAACATCTGCACAGGCAAGACCTGCGGGGCCTGCGCCGATAATCGCGACCTTTTTATCAGTCATTGTGACGTGAGAAAGGTCAGGGCGCCATCCTTGTGCTAAGGCTGTGTCATTGATGTAACGTTCAATATTGCCAATTGTGACTGCACCAAAATCATCATTCAGCGTACAAGCGCCTTCACACAACCTATCTTGAGGACAAACACGACCACAAATTTCAGGCAAACTGTTTGTTTGATGAGAAAGTTCAGCAGCCTCAATAATACGTCCTTCGTTTGCTAGTTTTAGCCAGTTAGGAATGTAATTATGAACAGGGCATTTCCATTCACAATAAGGATTACCACAGCCTAAACAACGATCGGCTTGTGCGGAGGCTTGTTGCGGTGAAAAAGCTTCATAGATTTCAACAAATTCAATTTTGCGAATTGCTAATGGTTTTTTGGTCGGCTCAACACGATTTAAGTCGATAAACTGATACACATTCTGACTCATAATATTCTCCTATTGTGCCTGAACGCGTAATTCAGCAGATGAACGACGAGGATGACCAAGCAACGCATTAACATCACTGGATTTTGGTTTCACCAATTTGAAATGTTGTGACCAATATTCCCATTGTGAAAGTAATCTTTCACCTTGTTGTGAGCCAGTTAGTCTGACATGTTCTGCAATCATGCCACGTAGATGTTCAGCAAGAATGGCAAAGGATGCAACAGGAAGCAACTCAATCGATGAAGTGTTGATCCGTTGTGATAATGTGAGATCTTCATCTAATAGATAGGCAAATCCACCAGTCATTCCCGCACCAAAATTAATCCCTGTTTTACCCAGAACACAGACAATACCACCCGTCATATATTCACAACCGTTATCACCAACACCTTCAACGACAGCAATTGCGCCAGAGTTTCTAACAGCAAAACGCTCCCCAGCCAATCCTGAAGCATAAAGTTTTCCGCCTGTTGCGCCATAAAGGCAAGTATTTCCCATAATGGTGGCGTGATGACTTTTAAATGCAGAGCCAACAGGAGGTGAAATGACAATACGGCCTCCAGCCATACCTTTACCAACATAATCATTGGCATCACCCACTAAGGTTAATTCAACGCCTTGTGCATTCCATACACCAAAGCTTTGACCTGCGGTTCCGGTAAAATAAAGTTTAATTGGTGTGGCAGATAAGCCACTTTCACCATATTTCTTGGCGATAATGCCTGATAATGTTGCTCCCACAGAGCGATCTGTATTACGGATATTAAAGTAGTGTGTTTGGCTTTTTTGTTGTTCGATAGCATCATAGGTTTGAGCAACAATTCGCTGATTTAACTCACCTTTATCATAAGTATGATTATTTTCCTGGAAATAAAGCGAATTGCCTGATGGTGAAGTTGCTGTTTCTAACAATCCACTTAAAGAGAGTTTTTGTTGTTTACTGCTCACACCTTCTAGGCATGAAAGCAGATCAGTTCGACCGATTAAATCGGTGATTTTTCTCACACCAAGTAAGGCCATTAACTCACGAGTTTCTTGCGCAATAAAACGAAAGTAGTTAATAACACGTTCAGGTAATCCATGATAATGATTGCGACGGAGTGTTTCATCTTGGGTTGCAACACCCATTGCGCAATTATTTAAATGGCAGATGCGCAGATATTTACAGCCTAATGCCACCATTGGCCCAGTACCAAATCCAAAACTTTCTGCGCCTAAAATTGCCGCTTTAATAATATCTAGACCTGTTTTTAATCCACCATCAACTTGCAAACGAATTTTATGGCGTAAATTATTTGCTACTAACGCTTGTTGAGTTTCAACTAAGCCTAATTCCCATGGGCTACCTGCATATTTTACGGAAGTTAAAGGGCTTGCACCTGTTCCGCCGTCATAACCCGCAATGGTTATCAAATCAGCGTAAGCTTTAGCAACACCTGTAGCAATAGTGCCTACACCAGGCTCTGACACTAGTTTTACAGAAATAAGTGCAGTTGGATTGATCTGTTTTAAGTCGAAAATAAGTTGTGCTAAATCTTCAATAGAGTATATATCGTGATGAGGAGGCGGTGATATTAGGGTAACACCAGGCACGGCATAACGCAGTTGCGCAATATAAGGTGTCACTTTATCGCCAGGAAGTTGTCCACCTTCACCGGGCTTTGCCCCTTGTGCGACTTTGATTTGTAAAACATCCGCACTCATTAAATAAGAAGGTGTTACACCAAAACGACCAGAGGCGATTTGTTTAATGCGAGAGACTTTATCGGTACCGTAACGTGCGGGATCTTCGCCACCTTCTCCTGAATTTGAAAAACCTCCCAATGTATTCATCGCTTGTGCAAGAGCTTCATGAGCTTCTGGGCTTAATGCCCCAATTGACATAGCGGCAGTATCAAAGCGTTTAAATAACTCGGTTTCATGTTCGACTTCTTCAATCGAAATAGGCGTTGTCTTGTTATTGAGAACTAACATATCGCGCAAGGTTGTGATTGGGCGCTGTTGCACTAGATTTGCGTAATGCTGATAGTCAGTATATTTCCCGCTATTTACAGCTTTTTGTAGTGCTTGAACGACATCAGGGTTATAAGCGTGGTATTCCCCTTTATGGGCGTATTTTAATAAACCACCCGCTTCTAAAGGATAACGGGCTAACCAAGCTCGCTTAGATAGATTAAATAAGTCGTGCTCAAAATCGCTAAAATCAGCGCCATTAATTCGATTATCAACGCCTGCAAAACAGAGCTCGACAACCCTATCATTTAATCCGACTGCTTCAAAAAGTTGAGAGCAACGGTAAGACGCCACGGTTGAAATGCCCATTTTAGACATGATCTTATACAACCCTTTGTTGATGCCGTTGCGGTAATTAAGCATCACTTGGGCATAGCTTGTTTGTAGGATTTGTTTATCAACACGTTGAGCTAAAGATTCATAAGCAAGGTAAGGATAAATAGCGGTAGCACCAAATCCAAGTAGTACAGCGAAATGGTGAGGATCACGGGCACTGGCTGTTTCAACAATGATATTGGCATCACAACGTAAATTATTGTCTACCAAAACTTTTTGTACTGCACCAACCGCCATAGGGGCAGGAATAGGTAGTCGCTCTTTAGTGATATTTCTATCTGATAAAACTAATAACACCGCGCCACTATGAACTTCCTGTTGTGCTTTTTCACATAATTGGCGTAACGCAGTTTCTAGATTGCATTCTGTTGGTCGATAAGTGATATCAAGATGAACAGAGCGGTAATAAGGGGTTTCTTGATTAACAAGTTGTTGAAAGTCGCTATAAAGCAAAATAGGCGATTTAAAGCTCAGTCTATGTGCTTGACCTTCTGCTTCACAAAACACATTCATCTCGCGTCCAATGCAGGTCGCTAAAGACATGACATGGGCTTCTCTTAATGGATCTATAGGAGGATTTGTGACTTGCGCGAATTTTTGTCTGAAATAGTCATAAATAAGACGAGGGCGTTGAGAAAGAACAGCAAATGGAGTGTCATCGCCCATTGAACCTGTCGCTTCTTGCCCATTTTCTGCAAGCACATGCAAAATGTTTTCAAGCTCTTCTTGGCTATATGCAAACTGTTTTTGATAAGTGGCTAATAAGGTGTCATCAAAAGCACGTTGTCCTGTGGCTTGCTGTTCTGGCAACTCTTCAAACGGCGTTAAGCGTTTGACATTGCGCTCTAGCCACAATTTATAAGGATGGCGTCTTTTTAAATCCTCATCGGTTTCGGCAGAGTGGAGAATACGTCCATGATGAGTATCGATAACCATTAGCTCGCCGGGACCGACGCGTCCTTTTTCTCGCACTTCATCAGGCTGATAATCCCAAATACCAATTTCAGAAGCGCAAGTGATGATGTTATCTGTGGTAATAACATAGCGAGCAGGGCGTAAACCGTTTCTATCTAGCGTACACGCAGCATAACGACCATCTGATAACACAATACCTGCAGGGCCATCCCAAGGCTCCATATGCATTGAGTTAAAATCAAAAAATGCCCGTAAATCCTCATCCATTTGTGGATTATTTTGCCATGCAGGTGGCACTAATAACCGCATTGCACGAACAATATCCATACCGCCATTGAGAAAAAGCTCTAGCATATTGTCGAGTGAACTTGAGTCTGAGCCACTCTCATTTACAAAAGGGGCGGCACTTTGTAGATCAGGAATAAGGGGTGTATGGAATTTATAGGCGCGAGCTCTAGCCCACTGGCGATTGCCTGTAATGGTATTAATTTCACCGTTATGTGCTAAATAACGAAAAGGTTGTGCAAGAGGCCATCTGGGAATGGTGTTAGTTGAAAAACGTTGGTGGAACAAACAGATTGAAGATTCCATCCGTAGATCAGCGAGATCGGTAAAAAAGCGTGGCAGATCGATGGCCATACAGAGGCCTTTATAAATCGTCACCAAATTAGAAAGACTACAAATATAAAAATCATTATCAGTAATGCGTTTTTCAATACGTCTACGAGCAACAAAGAGCCGTCTTTCAATATCGCTTATCCGCCAGCCAGCGGGTGCATTAACAAAGACTTGTTCAATTAAAGGAAGAGATGAAAGGGCGATACTACCTAGAATATCCGTGTTGATAGGGACTTTACGCCAGCCCACAATAGAGAGTGTTTCATTTTGAAGTTCTTCTTCAATAATAAGGCGGCATTGTGTCGCGATATTAGGGTCTTGGCTTAAAAATAGCATTCCAACAGCGTAGTTTTTGGCTAAATGCCAGCCTTTTTCCTCAGCAACTAATTGAAAGAAGCGATCGGGCTTTTGTAAAAGTAATCCACAACCATCGCCTGTTTTACCATCAGAAAGAATGGCTCCTCGATGTTGCATTCTGGCGAGACCGTGGATTGCATTTCTGACAATTTTATGACTGGCTTGCCCTTCAATATGCGCGATCAACCCAAATCCACAATTGTCTTTTTCCTGTGTCTTTTGATAGAGCATTTTTTTGCTTCCTACTTAGTTTACTGGGCACCTCAAAACAGAGCGCAAAAGGAACGTTTTGGCTCAAAGTATGTAGGTAAATTTATGGGTGCTCATCGGGTGATGTTGTGTTTGCTTAGCTTGGAGTGTTTTTTATATAGCTACGCAATGCCTTTTCAACTTATCGATAAATAAAAATGAGGTCAATGTGTAAGGAGATTTGACTAGAATAAGATGAATAAGAGAATTTTTATTTTAATTTATTGATAAATAAATAAAATGTTTGTTTTTTGAAGGAGGTTAATACCTATTTTTAGTGTGAGTTATATCACTTTATTTAAGCCATTTCGCTTTATCACATCCTTTAATGATAAAAGCGAGTAGTTAGTTATTCTAATGATTAGAATAAATTTAGTTTTTTATTGTTTTTATACATTTTGTATAAAAAAAGACAAATTGAATTTTTTCTAGTAAGGTCTATTTATCGTTGATATCGCTATCGTTTATGCAATTAAGTTTTGCATTATTTTTATGAATACATATATCGGAGAGGTTCTTGTTAAGAGAAAATAGAGAGTTAAATCAAACAAAGTAATGAGAAATAACTACTCTTAGCAAGATTTCTGAATGTTCGCCACTGCGCCAATTCATTTTTGGGTTATCATTCCATAGATTCAATATATTGGAGTTTTCAATGAAATTGCTCAAAGGGCTTGCCCAATACTACGTTGACTTAATGATGAGGCTGGGGCTAATTCGCTTCTCATTATTGTTGGCTTCTGCATTAGTTGTTTTAGCGATGGTTGTTCAAATGGCGGTGACATTCTTGCTTGCAGGTGATGTTACCAGTATTGACCTTGTTCGCTCTATTTTCTTTGGGCTGATTATTACGCCTTGGGCTGTCTATTTTCTCTCTGTTGTGGTTGAACAACTTGAAGAGTCACGACGCCGTTTATCTCGTATGGTGGATAAACTTGGGGTAATGCGTCAGCGCGACTTAGAGCTTAACTCTCAATTAAAAGAGAATATTGAGCAATTAAACTTGGAAATTCAAGAGCGTGAAAAAGTTGAAAAAGCACACCTTGAACTACTCGAAAAACTAAAAAGCGAAATGAAGCGTCGTGAATTGACGCAAATCGAGCTTGAACAGCAATCCTCACTTTTACGCTCATTCCTTGATGCCTCTCCTGACTTAGTTTATTACCGCAATGAAGACAATGAATTTTCAGGATGTAACCGCGCGACGGAATTACTGACAGGCAAAAGCGAGAAGCAGCTTATCGGTTTAACACCACTTGATGTTTATGACGAAGATATTGCAATAAAAGTGATGGAAACAGATGAGAAAGTCTTCCGTCATAATGTGTCACTCACTTATGAGCAATGGTTAGTTTATCCAGATGGACGCAAGGCTTGTTTTGAGCTGCGCAAAGTGCCGTTTTATGATCGTATTGGTAAACGTCATGGCTTAATGGGCTTTGGACGTGACATTACAGAGCGTAAGCGCTATCAAGACGCGTTAGAGAACGCGAGCCGTGATAAAACCACCTTTATCTCAACAATCAGCCACGAATTGCGTACACCGCTAAATGGTATTGTTGGGTTAAGCCGTATCTTATTGGATACCGAGCTTTCGCCAGAACAACTCAATTACTTAAAAACCATACATGTGAGTGCGATTACGTTAGGAAATATTTTTAATGACGTGATTGAAATGGACAAAATTGAGCGTAGAAAAATTCAATTAGATAACCAGCCAATTGACTTTACTGAATTTATTTCTGATTTAGAAAATCTGTCTGGACTGTTAGTACAGCCAAAAGGATTGAAATTCACACTGGAAGCAGAAGAAACACTACCACATAAAATAACCTCTGATGGAACTCGATTACGCCAGATCTTATGGAACCTCATCGGTAATGCCGTGAAGTTTACCCAAGAAGGCGAAATCAAAGTGCGTATTTGGCAAGAAGCGCCAGATAAGTTGTTCTTTGAAGTGAAAGATAGCGGAATTGGTATTCCAAAAAGTGAGCTG
Organism: Proteus terrae; assembly: GCF_003144325.1. Taxonomy (GTDB): domain Bacteria; phylum Pseudomonadota; class Gammaproteobacteria; order Enterobacterales; family Enterobacteriaceae; genus Proteus; species Proteus terrae. The sequence continues at coordinate 355,384 of NZ_PENS01000001.1, read as the reverse complement.
GAGAAGATCTTTGCTATGTACTATCAAGTTAATGATAGTCAAGGTGGTCGTTCTGCAACGGGAACGGGTATCGGACTTGCCGTCTCAAAACGCCTAGCACAGCATATGGGCGGTGATATCCGTGTTGAGAGTGAGTTAGGTAAGGGGTCTACTTTTACTCTCTCTATCGTCGCTCCTGCGATTGAAGAGCAGCACAATATCGAAAGTGATGATGAGCTCTTATTACCGGCTTTAAATATTCTTCTTGTGGAAGATATTGAACTCAATGTAATTGTCGCCTGCTCTGTTTTAGAAAAATTGGGTAATACTGTTGATGTAGCAATGACAGGGCAAGAAGCATTATCGATGTTTAAGCCTGATGAATATGACTTAGTGCTATTAGACATTCAATTACCAGATATGACAGGGTTCGATATTTCAAGAAAATTACGTCAAGAATTCGACAGTAATGAACTTCCTCCTCTGATTGCTTTAACAGCAAATGTTTTGAAAGATAAAAAAGAGTATTTGGATGCAGGAATGAATGATGTGCTAAGTAAACCACTTTCTGTGGATGCGCTTACCGCGATTATCAATAAATTCTGGGGGGATGGTGCGGTTTCTGTGCCATGTAATGAGTCATCGGAATTGTTGAATAAAAATGAAGAATTATTAGATATAGACATGCTGAATCAATACATCGAACTTGTCGGACCTCAATTAATCACTGATGGTCTAGATGTTTTTGAGAAGATGATGCCAAGTTATATGTCTGTCCTTGAATCTAACATGACTGCACGTGATCAGAAGGGCATCACTGAGGAAGGACATAAAATTAAAGGAGCAGCGGGTTCTATAGGTTTAAAACATTTACAGCAACTCGCTAAACAGATCCAATCATCGGAATTACCTGCTTGGTGGGACAATGTACAAGAGTGGGTAGATGAGCTAGAAAGAGATTGGAGAAAGGATGTGGAAAGTTTAAGAAACTGGTTATCAGACACTAGAAAAAAATAACCCCAACCGAAGGTTGGGGTGCGCGAATACTGCGCCAACACCAGGGAAACTTTTCTATCCGCTTTTTTTGATTCTCATTACATAGGCGAATAGGATGAAACTATTCCATACATCATACAAGCAACAAAATAGCAAAGATAAGTTTTTTTGTTACAAGAAACATTTAAATATGTGATGCCGATTGGTGCTTACACCTATAAATGGGTAACTAGTAATCTACTACAAACGGAGAAAGATATGAAATCAATTGCGGTAATTTTAAGTGGCTGTGGTGTATTCGATGGGAGTGAAATCCATGAATCAGTGCTCACAATGCTTGCTTTAAGCCAAAATAATGCTGAAGTTCATTATTTTTCACCTAATAATTTACAACCAACTGTAATTAATCATATTACAGGTGAAGAAAAATCAGAAAAAAGGAATATGATGGAAGAATCTTCTCGTATTTCTCGTGGGAAAATATCCCCTTTATCAGAGGCAAAGGCTGAAAACTTTGATGCTGTCATTATTCCTGGTGGTTTTGGTGCAGCGAAGAATTTGTGCAATTTCGCAACAAAAGGGAGTAACTGTGAAATTAACAAAGATCTCTTAAGGTTTGTACAAGCGATGCATCAGCAAAATAAACCATTAGGGCTAATGTGTATTGCACCTGTAATGTTACCAAAAATGTTAAATTCTCCAGTAAAATTAACAATTGGAAATGACACAGAAACAGCACATGCAATCGAAAAAATGGGTGGCGTCCATATAGATTGCCCTGTTGATGATATTGTTGTTGATGAAAAATATCGTGTTGTCACAACTCCTGCGTATATGCTTGCACAATCTATTGCACAAGCACAGGTAGGTATTGAGAAACTGGTTAAGAAAGTCCTTGAAATGGCATAAAGAGTAGGTAAAAACAGCAGATGGTACTGGTGAGAAAGTTAAAGAAAGTATTAATTATTTTAATTGCTTTATGGCTGTTAACAGTTGTGCTGTTTTCTTTTTTACCTGTGCCTTTTTCTGCTGTTATGGTTCAAAGACAAATTTCTGCTTGGAGTGAGTTTGATTTCTCTTATGTATCACATTCCACTTGGGTGGGTGAAAAAGAGATAGCATCAGTGATGTATTTAGCCGTGATTGCTTCTGAAGATCAAAATTTTCCCAAACATTGGGGCTTTGATTTTGATGCTATTGAGAAAGTTTTCAAAAAAAATCATAACAACGGGAAAACATTACGTGGTGCATCGACTATTTCTCAGCAAACTGTCAAAAATCTTTTTTTATGGGATGGTCGTAGTTGGATAAGAAAAGGGCTTGAGGCGGGAATGACGCCCGTTGTCGAGCTTATTTGGTCAAAAAAACGTATTTTAACCGTATACCTGAATATTGTTGAGTTTGGTGATGGGATCTTCGGTGTAGAGCAGGCTTCCCAACACTATTTTAGAAAGCCAGCAAAACAACTCACAAGTCATGAGGCCGCATTACTAGCCGCAGTATTACCTAATCCGCATATTTATCATGTAAATAAACCTTCTGCTTATACTCTAAAGCGGCAACAGTGGATCTTAAATCAGATGCGACTAATGGGGGGAATTAGCTTCTTAAAGAAAAATAATTTGTCATAACTCTATAAGGTTTGAAATATCTTTCTATTAGGCTCAGCAATCTTCTCTGATAGCTTTGTTATCGCTGAGGGATCGTTAGATTGGCGAGACTGAATACGAAATTGTGAAGGCGTCATGCCGTATTTACGTTTAAAAGCATCGCAAAAATAGGCATTACTGCCAAAACCACAGCGATGACTTATTTGAAAAACAGAGTAATTAGAAAATGTCAGGTAATTTAAAGCAATCCCCATTCTGACATCCAGTAATAGCTGACAGAACGAGACACCTTCTTTACTTAAATGCCGACGTAACGTTGATGGTGTTGTAAAAAGTGTTTTAGCCACATCTTCTAAATGCCATTTTTTTTGCGGATCTTGCGTAATTAAATGCGTAATTGCCTGATTTTTGGGCTCATCATAGTTAAATCGGAAGATATTTAAAATATCGATACCTTCTTGATACACCGCCATCAAAATAAAAAACAAACATTGCTGCATAAACATGGTTTCTTGAGATGGAGAGCCATGTGGAAGTGGTAAGCACTGTTTTAAAATTCCAAAATTACTTTTTATCACTTCAGGCGTTGATAAATGGTAAGCAGGTAGGTGGCTTGTTAGTGGTGAACTAGATTTAATTAAAGGCTTTAGTAAAGAGAAAACAGATTGAAGCTCTGTTTCACATAACACAAGCGTGTGTAGTTCAATCGATTTATGCGTAAATTGGCTGACTATATCGCAAGAGACTTGACTGTATTTCGGAATAATAAGCGTTAAATGGCTGGATACATCAATAGTTTGTCCATTGATGCAAATCGTACCTTTTGCGCCACTAACCATCGCTACCATCGGGTTTTCGATGTAAAACGTTTTTAAAGACATTTGGTTAGAGGACAGGATGTGTTTGTATTCCATGATCTCCGATATACCGTAGGCAAGTTAAGCATTAATCTTGCTTAAATGAACAATACTCAAAATTAGCTCATTGGTTGTATAAACTGATAAGCCACGTCTAGAATAATAAATAGAGAGATTATTCTATTTAAATTAGTGTTGTCATGCAAAGCAGAATGAGAGTGAAGCAGAATATAATCTTGTTGATAAAACATGACTATATAGATATCTGCTCATTTTTTACATTTATTTTAAACAGTGTCATTTTTTCTAAATAAATTGCTATTTATTCAAAACGCATTTTTCGTAATAAGGTGTAGAATCGCGCGTCACAGACGAAGGAGATTATCCTGTTCTTAGGATATCACTGTTTGTCTTTTATCCACACCCTATCCAACATTCATTAGCTTATTTTCTATTTGATTTTGAATGACTCAATCTTATGGATAGCGCTGTATGTATTCACGTATTTTCCTGATTTATTGATAATTTTGCCGAGTTGGCAGGAGTGAGTATGTCTGACTTTTCAGGGAAGGGTTGGCTTGCTGAAATCGTTTTACGTTATGAAGTAAAACGCGAAATAACACGTCTTACAGAAAAGCGTCATATCGGCCCATTAATGGTTCAGCGTCCTTTTTATCCTGAGCAAGGTATTGCACACACTTATTTGCTTCATCCCCCAGGTGGTGTGGTCGGTGGCGATAAACTATTGATTAATATTGATGTGCAACCCCAAGCACATGCATTGCTCACAACACCCGGAGCCACTAAGTTTTACCGTAGTGCTGGCGGTGTTGCTCGGCAAGTTCAAACCTTAAAAGTGGCAGCTAATGGTTTTTTAGAGTGGTTACCTCAAGAAAATATCTTTTTTCCTGAAGCCCAAGTTCGCCTAGAAACACATATTCATATTGCATCTACTGCCAGATTTATTGGCTGGGAAATTCAATGTTTTGGTCGTCCCGTTTTAAATGAATGGTTTGAAGATGGCAATGTAAAAGGGCGTTTAAATATCTATATCGATGAAAAACTGACATTAACTGAGTCACTTTTTGTCGATGGTTTACAAAAAAGATCGGCTGCCATGCGTGAGTTTCCGATGTTGGGATCACTTTATATCTATCCCGCAGCTGACGAATTAAAAAGCCTTATTCAACAAAGTATCGAGGCTTTCTCCGCTTCTTATGATCATGTTATCGAATATGGTTTAACGGATGTAGACGGTATTTTAGTTTTACGGTTATTAGGCTCGCAAACAGAGCCGATGATGGCGTGTTTTGCTCAAGTTTGGCAAGCCGTCAGACAACACTGGTTAGGGTATTGCCCTGAGCCGCCTCGTATATGGGCGACATAATCGTTAATTTTAGGAGCAGAAATGGAATTAACACCAAGAGAAAAAGATAAATTACTGCTTTTTACAGCGGGTCTTGTTGCTGAAAGACGTTTAGCGAAAGGGCTCAAGCTTAATTATCCTGAAGCGGTTGCACTTATCAGTTGCGCCATTATGGAAGGGGCAAGAGAGGGTAAAACCGTTGCCCAATTGATGAGTGAAGGGCGTACTGTTTTGACGGCGGAACAAGTCATGGAAGGCGTGCCAGAAATGATCAAAGACATCCAAGTGGAATGTACATTCCCTGATGGTACAAAACTTGTTTCTATTCATGATCCTATTGTGTAGGTAATAACATGATACCCGGTGAAATTAGAGTTAACCAAGCATTAGGCGACATCGAACTTAATGCTGGTCGAGAAACAAAAACAATACAGGTTGCAAATCATGGTGATAGACCCGTGCAAGTCGGCTCTCATTATCATTTTTATGAAGTGAATGAGGCGCTGAAATTTGAACGAGAAGGCACATTAGGTTTTCGTTTAAATATTCCAGCGGGCATGGCGGTTCGTTTTGAACCAGGGCAAAGCCGTACTGTTGAATTAGTGGTTTTTGCTGGAAAGCGTGAAATTTATGGCTTTCATGGCAAGGTGATGGGTAAATTGGAGAGTGAGAAAAAATGAAAACTATCTCACGTCAAGCTTATGCAGATATGTTTGGTCCAACAACTGGCGACCGTCTGCGATTAGCTGATACTGAGCTTTTTCTCGAAATTGAAAAAGACTTCACCACTTATGGCGAAGAGGTCAAATTTGGTGGTGGTAAAGTTATTCGCGATGGCATGGGGCAAAGCCAAGTTGTCAATGCTGAATGTGTCGATGTGCTTATTACAAACGCAATTATTTTAGATCATTGGGGTATTGTAAAAGCGGATATCGGTATTAAAGATGGCCGCATTGTAGGTATCGGTAAAGCGGGTAATCCTGATGTTCAACCTAATGTAGATATTGTTGTAGGGCCTGCCACAGAAGTGGTTGCAGGTGAAGGCAAAATTGTTACCGCTGGTGGCGTTGATACGCATATTCACTTTATCTGCCCTCAACAAGCACAAGAAGGTTTAGTGTCTGGTGTCACCACGTTTATTGGTGGTGGTACAGGGCCTGTTGCTGGAACAAATGCAACCACAGTAACGCCAGGTATTTGGAATATGCACCGCATGTTAGAAGCCGTTGATGAATTGCCTATTAATGTGGGGTTATTCGGTAAAGGCTGTGTGAGTCAACCAGAAGCCGTTCGCGAGCAAATTGAAGCCGGTGCTATTGGTTTAAAAATCCATGAAGACTGGGGTGCAACACCGATGGCAATTCATAACTGCCTTAATGTTGCCGATGAAATGGATGTGCAAGTCGCTATTCACTCTGACACTTTAAATGAAGGCGGTTTCTACGAGGAAACTGTGAAAGCGATAGCTGGTCGTGTGATCCACGTTTTCCACACAGAAGGCGCAGGTGGTGGGCATGCACCTGATGTAATTAAATCAGTTGGTGAGCCGAATATTTTGCCTGCTTCTACTAACCCAACAATGCCTTATACCATTAACACTGTAGATGAGCATCTCGATATGTTGATGGTTTGCCATCATCTTGATCCGTCTATTCCTGAAGATGTGGCTTTTGCTGAATCTCGTATTCGCCGTGAAACCATCGCAGCAGAAGATATCTTACACGATATGGGTGCTATTTCTGTTATGTCGTCAGACTCACAGGCAATGGGACGTGTAGGTGAAGTTATTCTTCGTACTTGGCAATGTGCGCATAAAATGAAATTACAGCGCGGCATATTAGACGGTGATACCGCTGAAAGTGATAACCATCGTATTAAACGTTATGTGGCGAAATACACGATCAATCCTGCTTTAGCACATGGTATTGCACACGAAGTCGGCTCTATTGAGAAAGGTAAATTAGCGGATCTGGTTTTGTGGGATCCGGCTTTCTTTGGAGTGAAACCTGCGTTGATCATGAAAGGTGGCATGGTAGCTTATGCGCCAATGGGTGATATTAATGCGGCTATTCCAACACCTCAGCCTGTACATTATCGCCCAATGTATGCTTGCTTAGGTAAAGCGAAATATCAGACGTCGATGATCTTTATGTCAAAAGCGGGCATTGAAGCTGGAGTGCCTGAAAAACTGGGCTTAAAGAGCTTAATTGGTCGTGTTAAAGGCTGTCGTAACATCACTAAAGCTTCGATGATCCACAATAGTTATGTGCCTCATATCGAGCTTGATCCTCAAACCTATATTGTGAAAGCTGATGGTGTGCCATTAGTGTGTGAACCTGCAACGCAATTACCAATGGCACAACGCTATTTCCTCTTTTGATTAGCGTTTACCGAGAATGTAGAGAATGAAAAGATTTACTCAACTTATTGATAAACAAAAAGCACTTGAATTAGTAACGCCAGAAACAAAAGCTCTTACTTTATGCTTAACGATGGATGAAAGAACCAAAAGTCGTTTAAAAGTGACGTTAAGCGATGGGCAAGAAGCTGGGCTATTTTTGCCTCGCGGTACGGTGCTAAAAGAGGGTGATATCTTACTGTCAGAAGATAATACGCTAGTCACAATTGAAGCGGCAAAAGAGCAAGTTTCAACGGTATATAGTGACGATCCTCTGTTATTGGCTCGTGTTTGTTACCACTTAGGTAATCGCCATGTTCCATTACAAATCGAGGCGGGTTGGTGTCGTTATTTTCACGATCATGTTTTAGATGATATGGCGAGAGGTTTAGGTGCCAATGTGGTTGTGGAGTTAGAGAAATACCAACCTGAGCCGGGCGCTTATGGTGGATCGTCAGGTGGTCATCATCATCATTCTCATGGCGACCATCACCATCACCACTAATTATTTGAATAGGGGAGCTTATTGATGCTTGCAGATCTGCGCTTATATCAATTAGTCAGTCCTTCTTTACCTGTAGGATCGTTTACTTATTCTCAAGGGTTAGAGTGGGCGATTGAAAAGGGCTGGGTTTGTTGTCCTCAAACATTAGCGGACTGGCTAAGTACCCAAATAACTGGCACTTTAGCAACGTTAGAGCTTCCTATCTTACGGCGATTACAAGAAAATCTAGCTCAAGCCAAAATGAGTGAAGTGAAGTATTGGTGTGATTTTATTGTCGCAAGTCGTGAAACTAAAGAGTTGCGACAAGAAGAGCGCCAACGAGGCATCGCTTTTGCTCGATTACTTCCTCAATTAGATATTGAGCTAGATGAAACCTTACAGGCTTGTGTAAAACAGACACAACTCATGGCATTTGCGTTAGCTGCTGTGAAATGGAATATTTCTGCTGAAAAGTTATGTTGTGCTTACGCTTGGGGTTGGCTTGAAAATACGGTGATGTCAGGAGTGAAACTGATCCCTTTAGGGCAAAGTGCAGGACAGAAAATATTGTTTACATTAGCAGAGCAGATCCCCGCGATTGTTGAACAATCTACACATTGGCCCACTGAAGATATTGGAAGTTTTACACCTGCGCAAATTATTGCCAGTAGTCGCCATGAAACACAATACACTCGACTTTTTCGTTCATGAGAAATCTATATGCAAGAATATAATCAACCACTCCGTATTGGTGTTGGTGGCCCTGTTGGATCAGGAAAAACGGCACTGTTAGAAGTTCTTTGTAAAGCAATGCGCGACACTTATGAAATCGCAGTTGTCACTAACGATATTTATACTCAAGAAGATGCCAAGATCTTAACGAGAGCTGAAGCATTAGATGCGGATCGTATTATTGGTGTCGAAACGGGGGGTTGTCCTCATACTGCTATTCGTGAGGATGCATCAATGAACCTTGCGGCGGTTGAAGAATTAGCAATGCGCCACAAAAATCTTGATATCGTTTTTGTGGAAAGTGGTGGTGATAACTTAAGTGCGACATTTAGCCCAGAGCTTGCTGATTTAACTATTTATGTGATTGATGTGGCTGAAGGGGAAAAAATTCCACGTAAAGGTGGCCCCGGAATTACACATTCAGACCTATTAGTTATTAATAAAATCGATCTGGCACCTTATGTTGGCGCATCATTAGAAGTGATGGAAGCAGACACAGCAAGAATGCGTCCTGTGAAGCCTTATGTTTTCACAAATCTAAAAGAAAAAGTTGGCTTGGAAACTATTATCGATTTTATCATTGATAAAGGCATGCTAAGACGCTAACAGTTTGTTGAGAAAAGGCGAGTTTTAGTCGAGAAAGAAACTGTCAGTATCGGTTATTTATTATAAATACCGATACTGACAGGATAATACAAAAACGATGTTAGTAATGGGATCAGTTAAGGTAAGTAAATGCCGTGGTTACTTTTACTACACCTTTGGTTTCACTGGCAATTTTTGCAACCGCAGCCCCTTCTTGGCGAGTCAAAATACCAAATAAGAACACTTCACCATTTTCAGTGATCACTTTTACAGAAGAAGATTTGACTGAATCACTGCCTAAAATTTGAGAGCGAACTTTGGTTGTTAACCATGTATCTGAAGACGCTGTGCCTAATGTTACAGGTTCGCCTTGGCGGACTTCGTTATAGACGTTATTCACGCCTTCAACCTTACTCGCAACTTGTTTTGCTGTATTCGCAACAGACATATCAGGGCTTTGGCCTGTTAACAGAATATTGCCTTGATAAGCCGTAGCTACGATACGTGAATTGCTTTTCTTGATCTGTTCGTTTTTGTTTAGAGCACCAGAAACTCGTGCTTCCAATGTACCATCGTCAACTTGTTGCCCTAATGAGCGAGGATCGGTTGCAGTCTTACCCGCAACTGCGGCAGTGCCGACAACCGCTGCGCCGATACAACCTTGCAGTAAAAGTGCAGAACATAGCACTGCAGTGATAGGAAGCAATTTCATAGTAACTCCTTAGTCATCCTGATGTGGGAATAATGTATTATCAATTAAATCACAGAGACAATTGACTGTTAGCATCTGAACTTCCTGTATTCTGACGGTGCGTTGAGATGGAATACGAATTTCAACGTCTTGAGGGCCTAATAATCCGGCAAGCTCTCCGCCATCATAACCTGTTAATGCAACAATGGTCATATCTCGTGTAACAGCGGCTTCAACGGCTTTAATAATACTTCTGCTGTTACCGTGAGTTGAGATAGCAAGTAGCACATCTCCAGCTTGTCCTAATGCACGCACTTGTTTTGCATAGATTTCATCGTGTTGCTGATTCCCCATAATTGCAGTCATCACAACGCTATCTGTGTTTAACGATAATGCAGGCAAGCTTGGGCGCTCTGTTTCAAAACGATGGATCATGCTGGCGGCAAATCGCTGTGCTGTTGCTGCTGAGCTACCGTTTCCACAGCTTAATATTTTATGGCCGTTTAACAAAGATTGAACCATCATCATGGCGGCTCTGGAAATGGCATCTGGTAATGCTTCTGCTGCTGCAATTTGAGTTTGAATACTCTCTGTAAAGCAGACTTTGATTCTATCAAGCACGTTAAGACCTATATAATCTAATTTAACGAATAAATTCCGTATAATCGAGAATGTTTTTTAGCCATATTAGCTGGCGTTGATTAAATGCACAAATATCAAAACGACAGTCTGAAGTCTCAATACTTTCTTGGCGTTGTGCTAGCCAACATTTTGCTGTATGCCATAAGCGACGCCGTTTTGAGGTAGTAATAGAGCTTATAGCATCACCAAATAAGATGTTACGTCTAAAACGAACCTCAACAAATACCCATGTCCTCTTTTCCTGCATAATAAGATCAATTTCTCCACAGGGATATCGGACATTACGCTCAATCAATATTAATCCTTGTTGGCGTAAATATTTTAGCGCTTTTTGTTCATAGTATAGCCCTAAAAAATAAGGGCTTTTAGAAAAAATCATCCATGATTTCCTTCTTTATATCACTCATAAAATAAACCGCCATTATGGCGGTTTATTTTAATGATAATTAACTGCGTGCATTATTGTGCAACAGGTTCAATCTTACCTTGTTTAAATTGCATCCAAGGAAGTTGTCTATAAACAGTACAGTTGTCTTCAACACGTAATGAGCCTGAAATACCATTAAAACGCAATGTGCCTTTTGTCAGATCATTGTAATTGTTTGCTAATGACCATGCATCAATTCCCATGGCATAAAGACGCATTAATGAGTAATCGTTCGCAAATTTGCTTGATGCTTTTTGCATTAACGGCAAATTAGCACCAGTCATCAATGGAATATCACTAAATTGAATACCATCCATCTCCATACGGAAATCAGGGCCTGTTCCACCTTGGTTACTACGCGAACTAACATAAATTGGTGGACGCTTTTTGGTACTGATCGCCATATCAATCATTGGTTTAATTAAGGTTAATTCATCGCTAGTCGCAATGATATAAACAGAATCAATGGCACCACCTGCTGATGGAATGGATTGAGTCTCTAATGGTAAAGGTGCATTAGCCGTTGGTAGAACAGGCGTACCCGTCATGCGAATACCCACACCACGGTTGATAGAGGCTTTTAAGCTTTCAACAGAGCTAAAAGTTTGTTGTAAAACGGTACCGCCGCCGGTGCGTTGCCATTCATCAGCAAATGTTTGTGCCATTCTTTGGCCAAATTTATTATCAGGAACAATAATTAATGGGGTTGATTTTTGCTGCTGACGTAAATGTTGTGCCGCATTACGGGTTTCATCTTCTGGTGAAAGAGAGAAGAAACAAACGGTTGTTGCTGAAGGAACACTGTCTAATTCATTTAATGCCAATACAGGTAAGCCACTTTGAAGCTCAATAGTCTTCATGACTTCAGGTTTTAGCAGAGGGCCGACAATTAAGTTAGCACCGTCTTGCTGTACTTTTTTCAGTAAAACATCGATAGATTGACTATTGGTATCATAAACAATCACTTGGCGAGAGTTTTGTGCAACAGGATCTAAGCGTAATGTTGTATCACCAGAAAATGTCGAGCTCTCTTTTTCTTGATCTTGAGTCGCTTGCGTATTTTCAGTTGTTTCTTTGGCGGTATCTGTTGTTGGTGTTTCAGTATTTTTGATACCTAATTCTTCTAAAATTGAATTAAGGCTATCGTCATTTTTAGGTGCTTGTGGCTCTGGCATTGCTTGAGGTTGTGGTAAACCACTTTGCGCATCAAGGAAGCCTTGACGAATAGCTTCACCAAAAACTTTCGCTTGCCCTGTTAAAGGTAACAATAATGCGATTTGGCTACTTGCACTCACTGAAGGTTGTGAAAGACGCAATAATGATGCTGGAAGTGTTAATGCGGCTGGGTTGCGAGGATAACGAGTCTGCCACTCTCTGACCGCTATTGATAACTTATCAGCATCATCTTTGTTGTATTCATAGGTATTCAGTAAGTCTAACCAACCTTGCAGTGTATTTTCATCTGCTTTGATAACAACACTACGGCGTTGCTCTGGTGTGAGTTTGGTTAGCGTGAGCCATGTATCATCAATATTTTTCTGATGCAGTTGAGGATCAGTAATTAATGTTTCTAACCCAATATAGGCCCTAATAACATCTAAAGATGCCAGCCCTTGAGCGTCATCAATCACTTTTTGAAATTGTTTCATCTCCATTTCTGCTTTTGCAGCGGGAGTGAGAGGTTGTTCTTGTTGCCCCGTCAGGGTACAACCTGACATAATCAGCGCAGAAAGTATCGCAGTATAGGATAAACCTGTTTTAAAACGCACAAAAATTGAGGAAAGCATACTGTACCCAGTGATGTTTTATAATTATGCTCAATTTTAAATCGGTCATTCGGAATAAACAATGAATCAACCTAATCGAGCAGCGGTAACGACATCCACACTGTACATAGTACCCACACCTATTGGTAATCTGGGCGATATCACCCAGCGGGCACTTGATGTGCTGTCTCATGTCGATTTAATTGCTGCAGAAGATACCCGTCATACAGGGCTTCTATTACAGCACTTTGCCATTAACGCACGTTTGTATGCGTTACATGATCATAATGAACAGCAAAAAGCAGATCAATTAATTAGCAAATTACAGCAGGGGCTAAGTATCGCATTAGTCTCTGATGCAGGTACACCATTAATTAACGATCCTGGCTATCATTTAGTCAATCAATGTCGTAAGAATGGCATAAATGTCGTGCCATTACCCGGCGCTTGTGCTGCTATTACGGCACTGTCTGCGGCAGGGCTACCTTCAGATCGTTTCTGTTATGAAGGCTTTTTGCCTGCAAAAACAAAAAGTCGTCAAGACTGTTTACGGTCATTATCAGAAGAGCCTCGTACATTGATTTTTTATGAATCAACACATCGGCTGTTAGATAGTTTAGCTGATATGGTGACAGTTTGGGGTGAAGATCGCTACGTAGTATTAGCGAGAGAGCTCACAAAAACGTGGGAAACTATTCAAGGCATGCCTGTTGGCGAATTACTTAAATGGGTTCTTGAAGACGAAAACCGCCGTAAAGGTGAAATGGTATTAATTGTTGAGGGTTATGAAAAACCCGTTGATGACGATTTTTCTCCTGAAGTATTACGGACATTGGCGATTTTACAAAAAGAGTTACCACTGAAAAAAGCAGCCGCAGTCACTGCAGAAATTTATGGCGTGAAGAAAAATGCACTCTATAAGCATGTCATTGAGCAAAATGGTGAAGCTCAAGACGAGTAAAGTGATTTTTTAGCTTCTTTTGCTATACATTTTCTACCAAAATCCCTATAATCCGCACCCTGAGTTGACTAGACAACCGCTGCTTTATCGTTGTCCCTTCGGGGGAGACGGATAGAGGGGAGGAAAGTCCGGGCTCCACAGGGCAGGGTGCCAGATAACGTCTGGGAGGCGCGAGCCTACGACAAGTGCAGCAGAGAGTAAACCGCCGATGGCCTGTTTACAGGATCAGGTAAGGGTGAAAGGGTGCGGTAAGAGCGCACCGCGCAACTGGTAACAGTTTGTGGCATGGTAAACTCCACCCGGAGCAAGACCAAATAGGGGTTCTTATGGTGCGGCCCGCATTGAACCCGGGTAGGTTGCTGGAGCCAGCGCGCAAGTTCTGGCCTAGATGAATGGTTGTCCACGACAGAACCCGGCTTAACGGTCAACTCACCTCATAAAAAACCCTCGATTCACATTGTGTTTCGAGGGTTTTCTGTTTTTAAGCTCATCGAGATTGATTATCACGAGATAATATCAATAAATAAACCACGAAACTCAGCCGAGCTTTTCAATGTAATACTATGGCTATCTTGAATAAAAGCCCCATCACCACACTGGATTTGCCCATTTTCTTGTGTTGATGTTTGCAAATAGGTGCCGCCTTTTATGGATTGCAAAAAGCCTTTCTGTCCTTTTATTGGCAGTGTAATTTCATCGCCTGCTTGCAAATGAATATGATAAAGCCAGATAGTTTGCCTTAACATTAACGAGCCATCATCACCGGTAGGTGAGGCTAATAATTGATATTTTAAATTTTCATCTAATACCAATTTTTGTGAAGCTACACTTTCTTGTTGTGGACACGCATTTAACCACAATTGAATGCGAGTTAATGGCGTATCAGGACTACTGTTTTTCTCTATATACGTATCAGTATTATGCGGTGAAATAAGTAAGCACTCATTTTCTTTTGCCGTCAATGTACGCCCCATATTATCAAGGTATGTTGCTTCCCCTTGAAGAATAAGATTAACCACGTCCACATGAGGATAGGTCTTTGCTTTAAATTCAGAATTTGGAGCGAGCACTTCTTGGTTGAGTACTCTTAGCGTGCCATAGTCTAAAAAATGAGGGTCAAAGTAGTGGCCAAAGGAAAATGTGTAGCGAGCTTGTAGCCAACCATAATCCGCTTTACCACACTGTTGTGCTGTTCTGTATTTTATCATAGCGGTATTTTTCGAGTAGATTATCAATATATTTATCATAGAGGTATGGACTGTCTATTGTTAGCAAGTTAATCTGGTGCCTATAATCAAATTATTTGATAGAGATAAGTATAATGAGTAAAGACAAAGCAATTACGTTGGAATCTTTACGAGTCATGGATGCCATTGATCGTAGAGGGAGTTTTGCAGCTGCGGCTGATGAACTAAATCGAGTCCCATCGGCACTCAGTTATACCATGCAAAAATTAGAAGAAGATTTAGATGTTGTCCTTTTTGACCGTTCTGGCCATAGAACTAAATTTACCAATGTTGGCCGAATGCTACTTGATAGAGGACGCATATTACTTGAGGCGGCTGATAAATTAACGTCAGATGCAGAAGCCTTAGCAAGAGGTTGGGAGCCACATATCACTATTGTTTGTGAAGCGCTTACACCAGCTTCTCGACTCTTTCCTTTAGTTGATAAATTAGCAGAAAAATCCAATACGCAACTTTCGTTAGTAACAGAAGTATTAGCGGGTGCATGGGAAAGCTTAGAAAGCGGTAAATGTGACATTGTGATTTCACCCGATATGCATTTTCGTACTTCATCTGAAATCAACTTTCGCCCTTTATACAATACCACTAGCGTTTATGTTGCCAGCCCAGATCACCCAATTCATAACGAGCCTGAGCCATTAGCAGAAGAAACTCGCTTAAAATATCGGGGTATTGCGATTGCAGATACCGCAAGGGAACGCCCTGTATTGACAGTATTGTTGTTAGATAAACAGCGCCGTTTAACGGTCAGCTCTATTGAAGATAAACGCCGAGCGTTAATTGCAGGTTTAGGTGTGGCGACAATGCCGATTGATTTAATTGAAGATGATATTAAAGAAGGGCGTTTACGTGTTGTTGGCCCTGAATATCACCATGAAAATAATATTATTATGGCATGGCGCAGAGATAGCATGGGCGAAGCTAAATCGTGGTGTTTACGTGAAATACCTAAACTCTTTGCGAGCGATAAAAAATAAGTAAAACAAATATAAATAATGAGTAAGTTTTATTTTAAGCAAACAAAAAAGATCCCCTAGAGGATCTTTTTTGTTTCTAAACTCGTTATTACCAGTTTTTATTGAAAATACGATCTAAGCTCCATTTACCCGG
Source organism: Proteus terrae (assembly GCF_003144325.1). GTDB lineage: Bacteria > Pseudomonadota > Gammaproteobacteria > Enterobacterales > Enterobacteriaceae > Proteus > Proteus terrae. The sequence goes on along the minus strand of NZ_PENS01000001.1, from coordinate 339,533 downwards.
GCCTGTTACAACCAGTAATAAATATCCACCTGCAATTGTCATGTTTTTCATAAACATTAATTGGTTCATGCCTTCAGCAAAATTACTGTGGAACAGTAATGCAGTTAAGAGAGTAAAGACTGCGGTAAAGATTGCTGTGGTGCGAGTTAAGAAACCAAATAAGATTGCTAATCCACCACCTAATTCTAATAAAATCGTCAGTGGTAATAAGAAACCGGGAACACCCATTGCTTGCATATATTGTTGTGTGCCTTCGTAGCCACCAATTTTTCCATAGCCTGCGCTGATAAATAAAATCGGCATTAAAATACGGGCAATTAATAACGCAATGTCTTCAAATTTTTTCATAATGTTTATTCCTAATTAAACTCTATTATCTGCAATGTATATCTGTTTATATTTGTATTTTCGTTGGTTAATTTTCTATTTTTAGAATTAATAACCACGGCTACGTTGTGAGGCATACAATAATAGGAAATTGGAAAAGAGGATATTAAGAAGAATTAACATTCTTAGACAAAAAAATTGATGTTCAATCTGAGGTTTTTTTGAAGGACTTCTGTATTGCCCGAATTAAGCCAATTGCACCGATAGCGCGTTGTCCTAATCGTATGATTTTTTTAGGGTGTTTAATACTGTAAAGAGAAATAAAACTAGCGCTTACTAAAAATGCAGGTTTTAAAGAGACTAAAATTCGCCACGCTTTATCATAAGGCTCTGTCACATCAAGCCAAGTTTGCGTGCTTTGCCCTAAATCAGAGCGCTGTTGCTGAATTTTATTCAACAACAGCTTTTTACGTCTTGCGAGGATTGCTTGCTTATTTTGTCTGTTCATCATGATATTGCTCCAAAAGACGTTTATCTAATTCCAATTGTTGGCGAGTGTCGCCTAACAAGGTGGAATTTCGCGCTTTTCTTAATGTCATGATGGCACCAATAAGTGCACAGAAAAGTAAAGTAGCGGTTGTGATAGCTAAAGCATAAATTCGATATTCAGGTGGAATAACCCAAAAAATCAGTATAAGCAGGCTCATTAGGCCAAAAGCGGTGAGTAACAGTGTGACGCCAGACATTAAAATAAGCTGGATCAGGGTAGTTTTTTCTTCTTCCAGTTCAATGGCGATTAGCCGTAGGCGAGTTTCAACCATGCCTATCACGATGGCACCAATTTTACTGAGAGAATTCAGAACCCCGGATGCGGGGCCCTGTGGTCTTTGAGTATCACTCATTACAAATTAACGTTTTGCTAGGAGAACACCAAGAACAACACCAACAGCCGCACCAATACCGACACCTGTCCATGGATTTTCACGAACATAGTTATCTGCTTTTCCGGCGATTTCTTTGGTGTTATCGACAATTTCTCGACCTGTATCGCTAAGTTTTGCACGAGAGCCTTTTATCGCCGATTCTGCTTTTGCACGCAGGCTTTGGATTTCTTCTTTGGATTTATCTGCAGAGGAGTTCAGCACTTCTTCTAGAGTATCAGCAAGAGATTTCAATTCACTACGCAGATCTTCATTTGAACGTTGATGAGACATAATTAACTCCTTTAATAGAGATAGACATGATACTTATAACAATAGACTAATTTTACCGCTTAATGAAATTAAATAATGACTTATTGGTAAAAAAAAGAGATAAATCTTAATAGATATCCGCAGTTAAAAGAATGAGAGGGTGTTAAGGCGAGTGTATAGCGAAATAAAATAAAGGCCTGTTCAATTGAATGAAACAGGCCTTTGTCATTTTTCTTACTGCTTTTTATGGCAGTCGGAATATCTTTATATTATTTGATAGATCTTACGCTTTCGCTTTTTTCTTTTTAATAACAACCCAGATGCTACCAATTAATCCTATAACTAATAGGCAAACAGGTAATAGCATAAGGATATTCATTAAATGGTGTTCGTACTGACGAAATAGTGGGCTATTACCTAATATATAACCCAATGTGGTCAGTATACCGACCCATAAAAGTCCACTTAACCAATTGAAAATCTGAAAGCGAGTATTATTCAATCCAGCAAGGCCGGCAATTGTTGGCAACAATGTTCTAACGAACGCTAAAAAGCGACCAATAAGTAATGCAGCTAAGCCATGACGATGAAAAAGCCCATGTGCGCGCTGGTGATAATGTTCTGGTAGATGTGATAGCCAACTGCGTACTAATTTCGTATTTCCAAGCCATCGCCCTTGAAGATAGCCCAACCAACAACCTAGGCTTGCTCCTGCAGTCAAAATAAGTAAGGTCAATGGAAAATCCATTGTATCTTTAGCAATTAACACGCCCACTAAAATTAATAAGCTATCTCCTGGTAAGAAAGCTGCGGGCAATACTCCGTTTTCTAGGAATAGTATGGTGAATAATAAAATGTAGATAATCCATATTAATGAAGGATTAGCTAAGGTTTCGTAATCTTGATGCCATAGCGCCAAGAATAGCTCTCTTACGATTTCCATATAAAAGGCTTCCTAAAACTGAGTCATTTGGGGGTAAATATAAAATCAATAGGTGTTGTAATCTATTTACCCGTTTTCTACTTCATAGGGTCTATTTTTCATTGTTTAAAACAGCAACACTCTAACAAAATCAGGAAAAACTAGACAGAAAATTTTTCAACTGGATGACGACACCACTTACGCATGGATATTGGATTGTGAAAAATAGACATCTAATCTTTTTTTGAGTTCAGAATAGAGAGTTTTTTAAATTAAACCTTAAGAAAATGAATATTATCAAAAGGCATTCTCTATTTTATAGAGATCATAAAAGATAAATTTTTAATATTAATTGAGAGAAAATAAAACGTTATCTTGTTTATATTGTTCATCTTTTTTTGTTTGTTTTTCATTCAAAACAAGGCGGTTCAGAGCAGATAATTGTTAGTTATAATGTTAATAAAAAAGGCTATCAGTTGATTAAAAAAAACAAAAAGAAGAGAAATAAAATAAAAAACAAGTAAGATAACTAAGTATAACTTACTGATAATAATAATTTCTTTCATTTTGTATTGGTACACTAAAAAGAACAAAATCCTATTATGATCACAGTTATGTTATTTTATTGTTAACAAAAATGGTTAATGCTGTATATTTTGCATAATCAGCTTTTCAGCGCGATTCAATTCCTTATACTGGCATTGCAAACACTCAATAATGCCTTTTTTAAATATTATTTTAAGTAATGGAATAGCTATGGATAAACAACAATCCAGAGTCTTCAGCCTGTTTTTTAAGGGAAGCCTCGTCAAACAAATACTCGTTGGTTTAGTCGCAGGGATCTTACTTGCTTGGTTAGCGCCAGAAGCTGCCAAGATGATGAGTCTATTAGGTACCCTGTTTATTAGTGCACTGAAAGCTGTAGCACCTATCTTAGTATGGGTACTGGTTATGGCTTCGATTGCTAATCACCGTCAAGGGCAAAAATCGAATATTCGCCCGGTATTAATTTTATATCTGCTAGCAACGTTCTTTGCTGCATTAACCGCAGTTGTTGCGAGCTTTATGTTCCCATCTGTTTTAACGCTGGTTGTTAACGAATCACAACTGTCACCACCTGAAAATATCGCTGAAGTGCTTAAAGGCGTATTAATTAATGTGGTTGCAAACCCTGTTGATGCGCTTCTCAATGGTAACTATATGGGTATTCTAGCGTGGTCTATCGGGCTGGGATTAGCATTACGTCATGCAAGTGATACCACTAAAGCCTTAACACAAGATTTAGCGGATGCAGTGACAAACTTGGTACGTGTTGTTATTCGTTTAGCGCCTATCGGCATTTTCGGCCTCGTGTCATCGACGATAGCAACAACAGGTTTTGAAGCTTTATCTGGCTACTTGCATGTTCTTGTTGTGCTAATTGGCTGTATGTTGTTTGTAGCTTTAGTTGTGAATCCAATAATTGTATTTTGGAAAATTCGCAGTAACCCATATCCATTAGTCTTTGCCTGTTTACGTGAAAGTGGTGTAACCGCCTTCTTTACACGTAGTTCAGCTGCAAATATTCCTGTGAATATGGCTATGTGTCGTCGTATGAATTTAAATGAAGACACTTATTCTGTTTCCATCCCATTAGGCGCAACCATCAATATGGGGGGAGCTGCAATCACTATTACTATTTTGACACTCGCGGCTGTAAACACTCTGGGGATGCCTGTTGATATCCCAACTGCGCTGTTATTAAGCCTAGTTGCTGCAATTTGTGCCTGTGGTGCATCAGGAGTTGCTGGAGGATCATTACTATTAATTCCATTAGCTTGTGGCATGTTTGGTATTAGTAATGATATTGCAATGCAAGTTGTTGCTGTTGGGGTCATGATTGGTGTGTTGCAAGATTCAGCAGAAACTGCATTAAATTCAGCAACGGATGTTCTTTTTACTGCAACAGTCTGTATTGCAGAAGATAATCGTATTACAGAAAACCCGTTAACTGAAAAAAATAATGGGTAAGTAGTTAAAAGTAGTAAGACAGGAAGTGCAGTAAAAATAATAATTAATAAAAAAATAGAACCCCACATTCTTATGTGGGGTTTCTTTTTTGCTAATATATTGATAATCCATTAAATATTAAGAGCTAATTCTGTTCCTTGTCTAATCGCACGTTTTGCATCTAATTTACTGGTATCCTTTGCACCACCAATAAGGTGAACGATTTTGTTTTTTGTTTCTAACGGTATCAGTAATGGGTGATAAGTACGTTGTCCTGTACACAATATAATATTATCAGCCATAAGAAGTTGTTGTTTGCCATCTTGTTCAATAACAAGGCCTTCTGGCGTAATTTTTTGATAATGGCAATGTGTTAAGAATTTAACGCCTTTTTTCTCTAATGTTAGCCGATGTATCCAACCTGTTGTTTTACCTAAATTCAATCCTATCTTTCCAGCTTTACGTTGGGTCATAACAATCTGTTTATTATCATCTTTTAATTGATTTTCTGGTTTTATACCGCCACGAGATGAAAGTGTTGGATCAATGCCCCATTCTTTATTAAAAGCACAGGGGCTTAGGCTACTGCATTGGCCTTTTTGTGTAAGATAAAGGCCAGTATCAAAGCCAATACCCCCGCTACCAATGATCACTACATCTTTGCCCACCGATTGATGGTGTTTTAAAACATCAAGGTAAGTTTTAACAATCTTATTATCTTGGCCTTCAATATCGGGAAGGTGCGGAGTAACACCACTGGCTAAAATAATCTCATCAAAATTTTCAAGATGATGAGGAGTAGCTTCGATATTATTTTTAACAATCACACCAGTGAGTTGTAGTTGTCGTTTAAAGTAGCGTAAGGTTTCCTTAAACTCTTCTTTTCCAGGAATTTGGCTAGCAATATTCAATTGTCCACCAATAACATCTTCTTTTTCAAAAAGAGTGACATGATGACCGCGTTTCGCGGCTGTTACCGCAAAAGATAATCCTGCGGGACCCGCACCAACAACCGCTAACTTTTTAGGTCGTTGGGTTGGTATAATAAGAAGCTCGGTTTCTCGACACGCAAAAGGGTTAACTAAACAAGAGGCGGTTTGGCCTGAAAATATTTCATCAAGGCATGCCTGATTACAAGCAATGCAAGTATTGATTTCATCTTCACGTCCTTGTTGCGCTTTAAGCACGAATTCAGGATCAGCAAGAAAAGGGCGAGCCATTGAAACCATATCGGCGCAGCCTTCTGCCAAAATAGCTTCTGCAGTTTGTGGTGTGTTAATGCGATTTGATGTAATTAGTGGGATATTGACCTTTCCCATTAGTTCTCGCGTCACATTCGCAAATTGGCCTCTTGGCACCATAGTGGCAATGGTCGGAATTCGCGCTTCATGCCAACCGATCCCTGTATTGATCATTGTTGCGCCCGCTTTCTCTACGGCTTTGGCAAGATAAAGCACCTCAGAAGCATCCGAGCCATCTTTAATTAAATCCAACATAGAAAGACGGTAAATAATAATAAACTGCTCACCGACGGCTTTTTTTATGCCTTCAAGAATACGTAAAGCGAAACGACAACGATTTTCAATATTTCCACCCCATTGATCGTTTCGCTGATTTGTGTGGCTGACTAAAAACTGATTAATTAAATAGCCTTCAGATCCCATTATCTCAACGCCATCATAGCCCGCTTTTTGGGCTAATTGAGCACAGTGAATATAGTCATCGATAGTTTGTTCGATTTGTTCATGACTCATTTCTGTTGGCATAAAAGGGGTTATTGGAGATTGAATTGCTGAAGGGGCAACTAAGTTTGGCTGGTAACTATAACGACCTGTATGCAAGATCTGTAAAGCAATTTTACCACCTTGTTGATGAACTGCATCCGTAACAAGTTGATGAGTTGTTAGTTGGTTTTCAGACATTAATGTCGCAGCATGAGGCAATAAGACACCTTGTTTATTGGGAGAGATCCCTCCAGTTACTATTAATGCAACACCTGCTGCCGCACGTTGGGCATAAAACTGTGCAAGTTTTGGGGCATCATTTGGATTTTCTTCGAGTCCAGTATGCATAGAGCCCATAAGAATACGGTTTTTAAGTACAGTAAACCCTAAATCAAGCGGCGAAAATAGATGAGAATAATGTGCCATCAGATACCCTTTTTAGACTGGTCAGATGAGATATCTATAGCATAACGAGAAGTGAGTGATTAAGAGTTCATTATGTTAATAAGTTGTGATCTTAATCATGGAAAAGGTGAATAGCACGTTATAAAGCAATAATAATCTAAGTGATTACTTAATGAGAACAAATAGTGATAATAAAAATCACACTCATTCATAATATTTCATCATATAATGTAGTGTACCTATTAATACGTATTAAAAATACACATCACTATTTTCAATTTGGAGACGTTATGATTAATAAATTTAATCAACTTGTTGACTGTTCTGACTTGGGTAAACTTGTATTACGTGTTTCTCTTGGTGTTTTAATGTTATTACATGGGCTTCATAAAATGGAACCGGGTGGATTAGCTGGTATTCAGGGGATGTTAGCTAATTTTAATCTACCCGCCTTTATTGCTTATGGTACCGTGATTGGGGAGGTGGTTGCACCTATCTTACTGATTATCGGTCTATTTACTCGTGCATCAGCACTTATTTTAGCAGGTACAATGTTTGTTGCTGTCTTGATGGTTCATTCTGGTGATTTATTTGCATTAAACCCTAAAACAGGGGGATGGGCACCAGAAAGTGCTGGCTTTTACCTATTTGCTGCGATAGCGGTGATGTTTTTAGGTAGTGGCCGTTTTGCAGTTAAAAAAGATTAATAAATTTAATAGTCAATAAAATTGAATGTTATTGCTGTAACTTGATTAAAATAGATGAATAAACGCCCAGATCTCACACTATATGCAGACTCGATCTGGGCGTTTTATTTTAAGCAATTTTATGGCTTATCGGTTTAACCTAAGTCATTTTTATTTTTGAGTTGCTGGCGTTAACTTAAAGACCTTTTCATTTTCACCTAACCACTGGCGAGCAACTTGGTTTATATCGTTAACACTTAATGTTTTTATAATGGCAGGATCAGTGAGTAAACGCTGATACTGTTGGTCATCTGTTGCAACTTGAGCAAGAGCATCTGTCCAATAACTTGCACTGTCATTCACCTGTGAATTTTCAGTTAGCCAGATATTTTTGGCCTCTTGTAACTCTTTCTCTGTAATACCTGACTGCTTAACTTCATTCACGACTTTACGGGCGAGAGTGATTAATTCATCTGCGCGTTCAGGTGATGCTGTAAAATTTAAACGACCGGTATAGTAGCTTGTAGGCACTTTCGTTAACATTTCAGAGAACCCAAGTGAATAAATTCCACCTGCTCTTTCACGTAGGTTGAGTCTTAAACGTTGACTGATCACTGTATCCAGTAAATTTAGCGTAAGTACTTGTTGTTGTGACCATTGAGCTGGTGCTGCATATTGAATACTTACCATACTCTTATCACTGCTTGCGATAGGGTATGTTTTGCTAAATGAAGTCAGCTTTGGATTAATAGCAGGATCTGCCCAGAATAGACGCCGTTCAGAGCGTGTCGGGAGACTTGCAACCCAGCGTTCAATCAGAGGTTTTACCTGATTAATATTGACAGGGCCACTGATAACTAATGTCATATCAGCAGGTTGTCCTAAGATCATTTGGTTTGTTTGCTGTAATTGTTGAGCAGTAAACTGTTTCCAAGCACCTTGCGGAGAAACCACTAAACGATTGCCATTTTGATAGCTTTCTTTATTGATCTTATCCAAGAAAGTGCGTTCAACGGGTGTTTTTGAAATTCCTAATGCCATGGCTTGCTTCTGTTGCTCTAACTTCTCACCATTAAACTGTGGAGACGTAATTTTTAGATGCATTAAGGTTAGCAAGGTTTCTAGTTCATCAATTGGCGCTTCGCCACGGAAACCATGGAATAACAGTTCACTGTAAGGGCGCAAACTAATTTGGTGTTGCTTAGTAAATAGCGCTAACTCACGCGCATTATAATTACCGTATCCACTCACTTCAGGTAATTTTAATGCCCATTGTACCATGCCTAAGCTTTGATTTGTTTCAAGTGAAGAGCCGCCCGGAATACGCAGTGAAACTTGAATATTATCTTTGAGATAACTGTCATTTTTCACAATCACTTTTACATTATTGCTCAGTGTCCATTCTTGTGTTTTTTCAATCGGAAGTGATTGCGTTGAAACAACTGAACCTGTGAGATCAGGTTTAATATCGAGTACAACAGCTTGAGTTTTTAGGGTAAATGCTCCCGGGTTTGATTGTCTAATTTCTTGCCAACGTTGCGTAGCTTTAGTTGCATTAAACAAATTAGCATCATTATCGGGGCCAATCACCGCAACTCGTGGTGATGATTGCTTTAGGTATTGAGCAAAATAAGCTGACAATGTTTCAGGGGTCACTTTATTGATTAATTGATAGCTTAAATTCAGTGCCTGTTTTTTCGTTTGAATTGGCATATCCAATTCAATAGCTGTTGTGATTTGGTTGGCCAAATAATCGTGCTCATAACGCTCTTCACCCGCAGCTTGTTGGCTTAGGCGCTTTAGCATTGCGTTACGGGCATTATCTAGCTCTTCTTGAGCCACTGGAACAGAGGCGAGGCGTTGAACTTCTGTAAATAAGATATCTAGTGCGCCTTGATAATCATTACCTTTAGGGTGCGCAATCATCAATTGTTGTGAACGACGAGAGTCTAACATTGAGCCTTGTGCATTAGCGCTAATAGAAGCTATTAAGCCATTATCAACAATAGTGGAAAAACGTTGATTTAAAATTGATAGCCATAATGAATCCATTAAATCTTCATATTGACCTTGGCGACTATTTAAAGGTGCTGGCAAAGTACGTTGCAAGGTGAACTGTAAAATACGCGAACCTTGCTCTTTGTCGAAAATCGTTTTGACCAGTAAATCTTTATGATCAATAAAATTGTGCCAAGAAGGATCATCAATTCCTTTATTTTCGCTATTTTTAGCGTTAAACAGATGCTTAATATCAGCAATAGCGTCGCCCTGATTAAAGTTACCAACCAGTACTAATGCCATTCTTTCTGGTTGATACCAAGTATCGTAATAGCGTTTTGCATCTTTCACATCGCCATGTTTAACGATTTCTAAATCGCCAATAGGATCACGGTCTAGATAACGGCTACCATAATAACGCAATTCTTCTAACTGGCGGTTAATACGAAAACCAATGCCTTGGCGCAAGCGCCACTCTTCAACAATAACAGGGCGCTCTTTATCAAACTCAATAGGGTCAAAGGTCATTTCAAATGCCCAGTCAGATAAAATCTTTAACCCTGTTTTAATTTGGATCGGGTTTGCATTTGGCAATGACAGTTTATAAGTCGTCGCATTTAAACTTGTCGCGGCATTAACATGACTACCTAATTTCATGCCAAGGCTCTCAAGTTGTTTAAAGCCTGTTGTTCCCGGAAAATGAGTTGTACCTTTAAATGCCATATGTTCAGTAAAGTGCGAAAAACCAAGCTGTTTTTCATCTTCTTGAACAGAACCACTTTTTACCAAAAGACGCATTTCAACACCGGTTTGTGGGCGTTGCAGTAAGTAAACGTCTAAACCATTATCTAGGGTAAAATGGCGAATATCAGGACGCAGTAATAGCGTACTTTTGTCATTTTGATTAGGGGTGTTTGCCGCACACCCTAAAAGTGAAAGACTGACTGAAACAATCAGTAATTTACGATACATATTCGGTAACTCCAGCAGGTTGAGAGGAGGACACGGTAGGGGCTTTGAGTGAAATCACATTATCTGCAATCACATGTGTAAAGCGCTGGTGGCTGACTAACGCAATACCCGCGGTTGGCAGATGTTGTTTTAGTAACTGCAACATGTTTAATGCATTTTGTTCATCAAGTGCAGAGGTGGTTTCATCTAATAAAATAAGATCAGGTTTATTGAGCAATAAACGAGCAAAAATAAGACGTTGTTGCTCACCGCCTGATAGACGTGTTGTCCAATCCGTTTCAAGTGAAAGTTGATTTTTTATTTTGTCTAAACCCACCAAATGAAGTGCTTCTTCATACTCTTTAGTGGAGAATTGATTAGGCTGACAAGGATAAGCGAGCAAACTGTCTAAACGAGCAAAAGGCAGATACATACGCTGTGGGATCCAACACACATTTGGTGAACGTTGAATTTCCCCTTTAAAATAAGGCCAATGCCCACTTAGTGCTCTAAGCAGTGTTGATTTACCTAAACCAGAGCAACCTTCAATAACGGTTAATTCACCCGCTTTTACAGAGAAGTTAATATCTTGGATTAACAGGCTGTCATCTTGCATAAACAGAGAAAGATTAGCTTTTAATTTAGTCTGTTTATCGTTTAAATCAGCGACTTCTGGTTCATGATCGTGCTCTAAAAGCACCACAAAATTATAAAGACGTGTCACTGTTGCTTGCCATGCGGCAATCTCTTTATACGAGAAAATAAACCAGCTTAATGCACCTGCAACACTAGAGAATGCTTGTCTTAATTGCATTAATCCTCCTAGCATTAATTCGCCAGCAAGGAATTTAGGTAAGGCAAAAATAATCGGTGCCATTGCAGTGGCTTGTTGATAGCCGACAGTGAAGAATGCAAGATTTCTCTCGTAGCGGATAAGGTTATTCCAGTTACGAATAACCCCTAAAAAGCGGTCCATTAATTCGTTGCGATCACTGATTTCACCACGCTGACCTGCAATTGCATCGCCATGTTGTTTACGGGTGATGAGAGCAGTACGGTAATCAGCCTCTTTGCGCTGTTTATCCATATTAATCTTACGCAAGGGTGAGCCAATAAATTGCGTAATGGTTATCCCGATAATGGTATAGATAATACAAGCCCAGAACATATACCCTGGAATTGTCCACTCACTTCCTCCTAATGTGAAGGATATAGCGCCAGACAGTGACCAAAGAATAGTGGCAAAAGAGATAAGCGTGAGTAACGAGTGCAAAAATGTGACAGTTAAACGCATTGTTGATTCGATCAGTAAACGAATATCTTCTGCAATACGCTGATCGGGGTTATCAGGCTCTTGAGATGTCAGCCTTAACATGTAGTGTTTACTGTTTTTTGATAACCAGCGATCGAGCACTTGTTCAGTCATGCCTTCGCGCCAGCGAATAACCATTTTTTGGCGTAAGAAATCGCCCATTACTACAACAGTAATTAATCCTGCGATAATAATGACAAATTGTTGAAGAAGCTTGTAGAGCGCTTGTCCATCAAGTTGTTGTAATGCGTTATAGAAACTACCATTCCATTCATTCATTTTGACGTTAAACCAGACGGATGACAGGGTTAAGGTCAAAGAGACTATCAATAGAAACCAGCAGTAAAGGGCGGCGCGCCGCCCCCAAAAAGGTGAAACTAAATAGAAAAATTGTTTTATTGTTTTCATTGCTTATTGGTCATATTTTTATTGTATATCGACTTGGTTGCTCACATTAACTTCGTCAATTTATTAATAGTCGTAGCTAACTTGTAACCAGAACTGACGACCTGGCTCATACGATTTGTATTCTTTATCTTTGTAAGTAAAGTGATCAGCAACGTTTCGAGTATTTAATACGTTGTTAACTTCAATTGACACACCAACACCATGAGCAAACTCAGGTTGCCAGCTTAGTTTGGTATCCCAAGTAAAGCGGCTACTGTAGTTCTGTTTTTTATAGGCATAAATATAACCCGCTTCAGGTGTTTTAATTGGGTTGCCGTTATTGGTTTTTTCTGCTTGAGAGCGCCAGCTATTCCATTGTAATTGGTTAAACCAAGTCACATTCCATTCATCCCAAACACTTGTAAGATCTGCTGTGACTTTTAATGGAGAATTGAAGTTACCAGAGGGTAAGTCTTTGGCATCAATGATTTTTCCGTCATATAGCACTTTGTTTCGGTTAACGTTTTGAGTATTTGGACTAAAGTCGGCATAACCTGAATCTTTAGGGGTATTGGTTTTGCTTTGTTGCCAACTTATTGAAGCATTAAAAATATGATCAGCTTGTGCTAATTCCCAAGGCTGGCTATTTTTCACCGATAAAGTCACGGTATCGTGTGAACTACGGCCCTTGTTATTGAATGCACGAATATTCATTTTTTCGTAATCAGTGCTACCTGGATATTTTGTATCACTACGCACTTCATCACGACCATTACGATGAACGTATTGTAAACGCCAAGTGGTTGAGGCGATTTCTTGTTGCAAGCCCAATGTGAATTCGTCGTTGTAAGGCGTTTTTAAAGAATCTAGACCGTCAAAGTCTGTACGGTTATTCCAATTGGCATTAGGTGATTCGCAATCGAAGTAACAGTGTTGCAAGCCTGCATTTTGTGCCCCATACAATGCATAAGTTAACATGGAGCGGCCGTAGTAACGGTTTACACCACCGATTAAGAGCGTATTGCCTGTGCCCCAAATATCATAAGTACCACTTAAACGAGGTGAAATATTGTTTCTTTGAACAAAATCATCTCTATCTAAACGAATACCAGGACGCAGTGTTAAGCGTTTATATTGAATATTATCATCAAGATAGATTGCATAGTTTGTATAGGTTGCACTATGGCTTCCTGATCGGAAGCGTGTTGTATTTGAACGTCCGCCACTCCACTCGTTTGTATCGGGATTAGTTATTCCTGTATAGAAATAACTATAAAAATCTTTATCTCTGATATAAGAGCCTTTAGTTCGAGCAACTTCAAAGCCCGTTGTGGGCTGGTGTATGGTTGAGCCTAAGTCGAACGCGTTAAAGCGCATTATCGCTTTAGTGCTTACGGTTTCTTGATTACTCTTTAGATCACCCTGACCTCCACTGTTATAACTTGTTGGTGTTGACCAACCAGTAATTGCATCATCTAAACGAATAAAGTAATTTTGATCATTCGTTCGTTTATCTTCTAGTTTTTGATAACCCGTTGTTAATTCTAATGTTCCGAGATCTAATTTATGTTTATAAAGCGCAGTGAAACTTAAACCATTATGCTCATTATCATAGCCTGAGTTATAGACTGAACCTGAGAATAAATAGCTTTTATAACGCGCGATATTACTTGATAAATCAAGAGATTGGGTCTCTGAAATATCCCAAGAATATTTGATAAAATAGTTATCTGAGGTACGAGTTTGGTCACGATAACCTGCGTTTTGTTCAACTTGTTCTAATTGATAGTCAGGTGTGTGAATAAAACCTCCCGCACTACTCATCATCATCGGAATGGTTGATTCACGGCGAGAAGCAGAGAATATTAAACCTGTATGCTCAGTTAACCCTGTTTCAAACCAACCACCAAAGTTTTGTTTGTCGTATTTTTTCTGGAAACGGGCAGGATTACTAAAATCATTATTGGCTGTATCAAAATTTAGTTTTGGATCAGTAAAAATATTATTCCAGCTTGAACGCGTTGTGCGGTAATAAGCATTAGCATGAGTTTCACCAGACCAGCGACGACTCTGCACATCAACGGTGCCTCCTGTAAACCCGCCAAATTCAACAGGAATATTGTTATCGTAAACCGTGACGCTATCAATTAAACGACTATCAAGGTACATCCCTTGTTCATCACTGGTTACTCGAGTATTGGTTTCACCATTACCTGAATTAGCCGGATCAAAGTCATTGTTAAAGCTGACACCATCAAGTTTATAAGAGTTTTGATAACTGCTAGAACCATGAATAGAAATGCGTGAGGGTTTAATTTCACCCTGATTCATTGACGTGCTGTCATTATTGGAGAATTGAACTGCGGGGTTACTTTTTAGTAGGTCAGTGATGTTGCCATCACCGGTATTACGCTGTTTTATCTCTTCTGACGTGAGGTATTGCGGAGCGGAAATGACATCGGTAGCTGGGTGATAAGTACTACCGACACCGGTGACTTTAACTTCAGGAATAACAATCGCGTTAGTTGTGGCGAGAGGACGAATAACAAATCCACTTCCTTGTGGAATAATTTCTAAACCACTACCAATTAAGACTTTTTGTAATGCAGTTTGGGTTTCAAATTGACCTGAAAGTGCTGGAGCCCGCAGGTTTTTGATCGAATTTGCATCAAATAAAATTTGTACTTGCCCTTGTTTTGCAATGGCACTTAATGAATCAGCCAAAGACTGTTCTGGCAAAGCCACTGAAACGGTAGATGCATAAGCGCAAGGTGCGACAATAGTGGTACTTATTAGCAATGCTAGCAGAGACCTCTTAAGGATCTCTTTTTTGTTATTCATTTTCATTTCACCAATCCCATTCACTAACTTAATAATTGTTGTTACTAGGGAAGAGGGTGAAATGAGAATTATCCTCACCTGTAAAAAAGAATATTTTTCATATTTCTTTTTACTTGTTGATAATTAACGCATTATTTTTATCAGTAAAAACGACATTAACCGGCAATATAAGTGGAATTGCGGTAATAAAGTCTTTGGCATCATTTATGTTAGCTATTCCCGAGACTTTCATGTTGGCAATTTCGGGTGAGGAAATTTGAATATTGATATCAAGATAAGGTTTGAGTTTAGCTATCACTTCATTTAATGGACGCTCAAAGAAATGCAGTTGGCCAAAACGCCAACTTCC
Source organism: Proteus terrae (assembly GCF_003144325.1). Taxonomy (GTDB): domain Bacteria; phylum Pseudomonadota; class Gammaproteobacteria; order Enterobacterales; family Enterobacteriaceae; genus Proteus; species Proteus terrae. Next base: position 324,449 of record NZ_PENS01000001.1, on the reverse strand, counting down.
CACGGAATCAATGTTGACCGAAGAGATAACAAAATTGTCATTTGCTAATGTGCTGGTGGCTTGAGAGCCTGCATACAAATAGGCTGGGGACGATTTTGGTGTTGCTTTTACTTCAACAATCCCTTCATGGACAGCAACGTTAATTTGGTGGTTATCATAGCGACTAACTTCAAATTCAGTGCCGACAACTTTAATTAATCGAGTATCCGCATGAACATAAAAGGGGCGATAAGGATTTGATTTGACCTTGAAATAGGCTTGTCCTTTATCTAACCATAGCTGTCTTTCTGCTTGCACATAAGCCACTCTTACCTGTGTGTTTCTGTCTAAATAGACTTTAGAGCCATCAGCTAAGGTCATTTCTTTCGGTAAGTCGCTGGTTGCAAGCGTCATATTATCCATCAATAATGCAGGTAAATGACTATAAGGAAGATACAAAACAGTAAGTAAACAAAGAGTAGCAGTGGTGTGGATCATTGGACGCCAAGGAGAGCGTTTTTTCTTTTCAACTGTGGCTATTGTTGGTCGTGGTAATGCATCGCATTGACGCCAGATCCCCGCAATATCTTGATACGCTTGCCGGTTTACATCATTTTCTATCCATATTTTAAATGCTTGGCGTTGTTTGGGAGTCATCCTTTGGCTGTGTTGTCGGGTGAACCAAAGGGCTGCTTGCTCATCAGTCGATTCATTGAGTAATTCATCATTAGTCTCCAAAAAAAAGGAGTCTAGATCCTCATCTGTGTGAGGTTTCGTTTCCGGTATGTTTTTCTCCGGCTTACTCATCATTCGTGCACTTCTCCTGTCCTGCATCGACATATCTTTTGCAATGTAATAGGGCAGCAGCAATATGTTTTTCCACCATGCTGATTGAGATTTCCATTTGCTCTGCAATTTCGCTTTGTGATAGTCCATCAAAACGATAAAGAACAAATGCTTCTCGACGGCGTGGAGGTAATGTTTCAATTGCTTCGCTAAGTAGATCTAAACGCTGTTGATGCTCAAGGACATATCCCGGATCAAGCTCCGTGGTATAGCTTTGAGCGGCGTCATCTAGTTCATAATCATCCTGATAGATATCTTTTTGCTTTTGATTTTTTCTCCAATGGTCAATCAAAACGTGGTTCGCTATTTTAAACAGAAAAGCACGCTGTTCTTGTACAGGTGTTTGTTCTTTTCTGTTTAGCCATAGTGTAAACACATCTTGAGACAAATCATCTGCATCATGGTAATTACCCGTACGTTTGTGGAAAAAACGCACAAGTTGTCCATAGGTTGATTGATAGGCACAACTAATTTTTTGTGCCAATGATTTATCGCTAGCCATAATCTCTGGTGTCTAAAAAAGAGTGAAATAATAAGCTCTTACTGCTTCTCATGCGAACAAGTTATGATAATTATCAAGCTAATTTTTTATTGTATTATTAATAATAAGCAATATCATTTGTGTTTATATTATGCCTATAATTCACAAGAAAGAAAATCTGAGGCAAGAATTATGAGTAGTATGTCGGCGACTTTTTCGCGCCGTGGTTCATTTTCTATTGGTGGATTAACCGCCAGTATTTTATTTCATGCAACGTTAGTTGTTGTCGCTATTGGCTGGATAACATCTAAAGATGAACGCCATGGCGTTTTACCACCCGCGATGACAATGGATCTTGGTATCTATCAACTAGCACAGGCAGAAACAAAAGAAGTTCCTGTTGGGCCTGAGAAAGTGATGTCTGTTCCTGAGCCAGCAGAAACAGAACCAGAGCCTGTGAAAGAAGTATTGGATTTGCCTAAAATGCCAGTAGTGGCACAGGGTACTTATGAGCGCATTCCAGAAAAACCGAAAGTAAAGCCAGTGGTTAAACCAAAGCCGGTTGCAGTAAAAGTCCCTGATGATCTTCCTGTCTCAGAAGCGCCATCGGATGTAACAAGCGCGCCTATTTCAGGCTCTAATACAAGCAGTAGTGCTCAGTTTAATAGTTTATCTTCCTCTTCTGTGAGTGGACAGATAGGATGGGAAAGCTTGGTTCATAGCCATATTAATGCCTATAAACGTTATCCTCGAACAGCATTGCGCTTTAAAGCAACGGGCGTGACACAAGTTTCTATTGTGTTAAATGCCAAAGGTGAATTATTAGATGTAAAAGTAGAAACATCATCAGGTAATCGCCTTCTTGATAAAGAGGCTTTAAATACAATTAAACGCGCTTCGCCATTTCCAGTACCAGAAAGTTATCGTTTAGAAAATGGGAGTATTTCGTTTACGGCACCTTTAAGTTTTGATTATAAACAGAACAGTTAACCAAAACGTTACGTGCTAGATCTTAAAATATAAAAAAGCAGAGAATAATCTCTGCTTTTTTATTATCGAATACCGTAAATAAATTCGATTATTTACTCATACGTTTGTACTTCATGCGACGAGGCTGAATAGCATCGTTACCTAATGTACGTTTTTTGTATTCTTCATATTCAGTAAAGTTACCTTCAAAGAATTCCACTTTACCTTCATCTTGGTAATCGATGATATGTGTGGCAATACGGTCAAGGAACCAACGGTCATGGGAAATAACCATCGCACAACCTGGGAATTCTAACAGGGCATTTTCTAATGCACGTAAAGTTTCAACGTCGAGGTCGTTGGTTGGTTCATCGAGCAGTAACATATTACCGCCAACTTGCAGCAGTTTAGCAAGGTGTAAACGACCACGCTCACCACCAGACAGTTCGCCAACACGTTTACCTTGATCAACGCCTTTAAAGTTAAAGCGACCAACATAAGCACGGCTTGGAATTTCAAAATTACCAATACGCATAATGTCTTGGCCACCTGAAACTTCTTCCCAAACCGTTTTACTGTCATCCATACTATCGCGGAACTGATCAACCGATGCCAACTTAACAGTATCACCAAGTGTTAAGGTGCCTGAATCAGGTTGCTCTTGACCAGAGATCATTCGAAATAGTGTTGATTTACCCGCACCGTTAGGGCCGATAATACCGACAATCGCCCCTTTAGGAATAGAGAAGCTTAAATCATCGATCAGAACGCGATCACCATAAGATTTTGTTAGATTATTAATTTCTAACACTTTATCCCCTAAACGTGGTCCAGGTGGAATAAAGAGTTCACTGGTTTCATTACGTTTTTGATAATCAACGTTGTTAAGTTCTTCAAAGCGAGCAAGACGAGCCTTACCTTTTGCTTGACGACCTTTAGGATTTTGGCGGATCCACTCAAGTTCTTTCTGAATAGATTTATGGCGAGCCGCTTCGGTTGCCGCTTCTTGCTCAAGACGTGCATCTTTTTGCTCTAACCATGAAGAGTAGTTACCTTCCCATGGAATACCTTCACCACGGTCAAGTTCTAAGATCCAACCTGCTACGTTATCAAGGAAGTAACGGTCGTGCGTGATCGCCACAACGGTACCTTCATAATCGTGTAAGAAGCGTTCTAACCAAGCTACAGATTCTGCGTCTAAGTGGTTAGTTGGTTCATCTAATAACAGCATATCTGGTTTTTCTAAAAGAAGACGACAGATAGCAACACGACGGCGCTCACCCCCTGAAAGTTTCTCAATTTTCGCGTCCCATTCAGGTAAACGCAGCGCTTCTGCTGCACGCTCTAATTGGTTTTCAAGGTTATGCCCATCATGAGATTGAATAATCGCTTCTAGCTGACCTTGTTCTTTTGCTAATTTATCGAAATCAGCATCAGGATCGGCATAAGCCGCATAAACTTCATCAAGGCGGTTTAATGCGTTTTTCAGTTCGCTGACGGCTTCTTCAACGGCTTCACGTACGGTATGTTCAGGATTTAATTTTGGTTCTTGTGGTAAGTAACCAATTTTAATACCTGGTTGTGGACGTGCTTCACCTTCGATATCAGTATCAATACCTGCCATGATGCGTAGTAATGTTGATTTACCGGCACCATTAAGACCAAGCACACCAATTTTCGCGCCCGGGAAGAAGCTGAGTGAAATGTTTTTAAGGATATGTCGCTTAGGCGGGACTATTTTCCCGACACGCAACATACTATAAACGTATTGAGCCACTATAATTACCCTTTGATTATAAAAGAGATTTTATCTGAGGAGCCACTTTTCGCGCTAAAAACAAATTTTTTGTAATTAAGCCGCGTGTTTATGGCACCAAAATGAACAATAGCAAAGTCAATGTCAGTATTTGCCAAAGACCCGAAAATGATGAAAGTCGCCAGTATACCCGATTTATAAAAGAAAACCTTAGTCAAAAGAGAGGTTTTTATCTACCTTTCGTACTTCCTCTGAAAGTAATGAATATTTATCTTAAAGAGGGGAACTTACATTGTTAATGATTATCATATTAGCTAATGTATTCAGTCTTTGGTGGTTCTATTTGAAGTGGGAGAAATTACGTGGTAAAGCAAACATGGTCATTAGCAGTAGCAATAGGTGCATTGTGTTTTTCTACATGGGCACAAGCTGATTCATTAAGTGAACAACGTGTTCGTTATCAAGAAATTAAAGCTGCATGGGATCTTAAAAAAATAGATGAAGTAGAAAAATTACTTCCAACATTGCAAAGTTACCCACTTTATCCCTATTTGGAATACCGTCAAATTACGGACAATCTTGATGTGATTGCACCAGCTGTAGTCACTGAATTTGTAGCCAAATATCCTACATTACCACCAGCAAAAGCACTTCCTTCTCTATTTGTAAATGAATTGGCAAAACGCCAAGAGTGGCAAAATTTACTGACTTTTAGCCCAAATCCACCCAACCCTAAAGCTGCAAGATGTAATTATTATTATGCAAAATGGGCAACAGGCGATATTCAAACCGCGTGGGTAGGTGCTAAAGAAGCATGGCTAAATGGCACCTCAATGCCATCAAGTTGCGATGCTCTTTTTGATGAATGGCAAAAGGCGAATCAATTAACTCCAGAATTAGTGTTAGAGCGCATTAACTTAGCGATTAAAAATGGTAATACGGGACTTGCTGCTTACTTGGCACGGCGCCTTCCTCAGAATTATCAAACTATTAGCGATGCCTTGGTTGAATTACAAGACTATCCAAACTTAGTGGGGCGATATGCAACCGCTCTTTCACCGACGGATTTTTCTCGCTCAATCATACAATCTGCATTTTCTCGTTGGGCAAGAAAAGATGCAGATGCAGCTAGAGCACAAATTGATAATATCGCACATGCCCAAAAAATGACGGCGAGTGAACGTCAGTTAATGCGTGATACGGTGGCGTGGCAATATATGCCTTATGCGACACCAGAGCAGGTAAAATGGCGTGATAGCGTTATTCAAGACACTGCATCTGATACATTGCGTGAGCGTCGAGTACGACTAGCATTAAGCCAAAACCAACCAGCTGAATTGGCATTATGGCTAGAAAGACTCTCACCTGAAAGTAAAAATAAGGAAGAGTGGCGTTATTGGCGTGCAATGGTGTTGCAATCACAAGGTAAAAACAGTGAAGCACAAGCTATTTTAGAAGCGCTGACACAAAATCGTGGTTTTTACCCTATGGTTGCAGCGACCAAATTAGGTAAGCCTTATGTGATGGTAATAGATAAGGCACCCAGTGTTTCACCAAGTATCCCTAATCAGCCAGAAATACAGCGTGTTCGTGAGTTAATGTATTGGCAAATGGACAACTTAGCGCGATCAGAGTGGGCAAACTATATTGCTTCACAGCCAGCGCAAATACAGTCTGAATTAGCGCGTTATGCGTATGAGCAAAAATGGGCTGATTTAGCAGTACAGGCCACGATCACAGGTAAAATGTGGGATCATCTAGAAGAACGTTTCCCTCTTGCTTGGAAAAATGAGTTTGAGCAATACACGAAAGATAAATCGATAGATCGCAATTATGCGATGGCAATTGCTCGTCAAGAAAGTGCGTGGAACCCACAAGCACGCTCTTCAGCGGGGGCAACAGGTTTAATGCAGGTAATGCCAAAAACAGCCGAATTTACGGTAAAACAGGCGGGTATTACGGGTTATGTCAGTAGTGCGCAGTTAACAAATCCTGTGAAGAATATTGAGATTGGTACGGCATATCTTGATTCTGTCTATCAACGTTTTAACCAAAACCGTATTTTAGCAAGTGCTGCGTATAATGCGGGGCCTGCGCGCGTTGATCGTTGGTTATCTGATGCAAATGGTCAATTAGATGCAATAGCGTTTGTTGAAAGTATCCCTTTTGCTGAAACGCGAGGTTATGTCAAAAATGTACTCTCTTTTGCAGTTTTCTATAGCTACTTTGCGGGTGAACAGCAGCCTGTACTGACTCAAAATGAGTGGAATAGTCGTTATTAAGAGATAATAGCGCGGATTTATCGTCGGAGCCTCTTTGTACATTAGCAAAGTATGTTATATTGTGTACTAGTTAATGAGTGTGGCAAAAAGAGGTTCCCACGATGCAAGATCCTGCATTATCACCTGAAGAGAATGAGCACTGGCTAAGATTTGTTGCGTTATTACAACATGCTTTTGAGCAAGATGTGCAATTTCCTATTTTACAACTTTTAATGACACCCGATGAACGTAGTGCTTTGGCAACGCGAGTCCGCATTGTGCAAGAGCTAATGCGAGGCGATTTAAGTCAGCGTGAGTTAAAAGAAGAGTTAGGCGTTGGTATTGCCACCATCACTAGAGGCTCTAATAGTTTAAAAACAGCGCCACATGACGTGAAATTATGGCTTGAAAAAGAGCTAATGACAAAGAAATAGTTGCGTTGTTATGATATAAACTAGAGTAATAAAAAAGCCATTTAATCATTTGATTAAATGGCTTTTTTGTTTCTTATTTATCTAAAGCTGATATATCTAAAAAACGTATCAGATTAATTATTAATCTTCTTTTTGATTGAGTTCTTTATAGATATCATGAGTGACGGGCACTAATGCCAGCACTAATGCTTGTTGATACACAGAAGTACGACTAAGTAGGCCATCAGTAAAATAACCAATCGCACCACCGCGCTGTTTAATATTATCAATCTTTGTTAAGAAAGCCATTTCATCGCCAAGCTCGCGACCTTCACGGATCCCTTTTAAGATCTGTTCTGGTAGCATAAGGCTTGCAGAGCGTGATTCTCCACGAATTTGCCCATGTTCGACAACAATCCAAGCAAAAGTCATATCATCTTCAATACCGGCTTCGACGCCAACCCAAAAATCAGCTTCAGGGCGAACTTGACGAGCCGCCATCACACGTTGACGTGCGCCAGTTCTCGTTTCTGTATTTCCGATAGGTTGCTGTGGAACACGGCTATCGACATTAATATCTTCAATATCAAAGGTATCTTTACCGAATACTTGCTCAAAGGCGAGTTTTATCGCGTTGATTTTTGCTGGATTCGTAGTGGCTGCAATGACATGATACATAATGAATTAATCATCCTTTGAAAAATTAGAGCAGTATAACGGAAAAAATGTATGTTACAGGTCTATCTTGTTCGCCACGGTGAAACTGAATGGAACGTGGCGAGACGTATTCAAGGGCAATCTGATAGCCCACTAACAGCAAATGGTGTGCGTCAAGCACAGCAAGTTGCTGAAAAAGTAAAATCAGCAGGCATTACCCACATTATCTCAAGCGATCTTGGCCGCACTCGTCAAACGGCAGAAATCATTGCACAAGCTTGTGGCTGTGAAGTGATAACTGACCCACGTTTACGTGAACTCAATATGGGCGTTCTTGAACAGCGAGAGATCGCAACATTAAAGACACAAGAAGAGGCTTGGCGCAAGAGTTTGATTGATGGTACACCTGATGGGCGAATTCCCCAAGGAGAATCAATGGCAGAATTAGCAAGTCGTATGCAGGCTGCGCTAAATCAATGTCTTGAGTTACCCGAAAATAGCCGTCCTCTCTTAGTCAGTCATGGTATTGCTTTAGGGTGCTTACTGAGCACAGTATTGGGATTACCTGCATATGCAGAACGCCGTTTAAGATTGCGTAATTGCTCGATTTCACGCGTTGACTATCAAAATAGCCCTTGGCTTGCCAATGGTTGGGTGATTGAAACGGCAGGTGATGTAAGTCATCTTACTGATACTGCATTAGATGAAGTTCAGCGCTAAAAAATAAAAGCTCTCTTTTTCATATCATAAAGAGAGCTTTTTATTATGCGGTTACATCTTCACGTTTAATGGGAATGTAATATTCAAAACGTTCGATATGATCTTGTGGCTCTGTCACCATCTCATTGCTGTAACGCACATTTTTAAGATAGTATTTTTCAACATCATAGCCTTTACGGCGTGTTAATCCCATATTGGGTAAACAGACACCATAAATTAGGAATAAAAACTCCTGCATTGCGCCTCGTTTTGCCTCACCTTCAAAATCAAAGCGAATATAATCACCGCCAGCGAGAGAGACTTCATTTGCTGCATCATCATCAATAAACGTTGCATAATCTGGCTCAACCGCAGTTGTATAAAGTACGCGCTGTTCGTCTTCATGCTCATCGCTATGTTGAGTGTGATGAAGCCCATACACTTGATGAGGAACGGCACTTATCTTACTCATATAGTAGTGCCAGAAGGTTTGACGCATGTTAGAGCAGGCTTCAGCCCATTGCTCAAGGGTATGGCTGCAAGTTTGCTCAATACCAATTAATTTCTTCTCAGATAACGTTACAAATTCCCATTTAGGTAAATTTTGAGGATCTAAGGTAATTGGTGGACAAATTCCTACCGCACACCATTCATCAGAACGGCGATAAAGAGCGGGTGTTCTATCAAATTGCTTTTTAAAAGCGCGGGTAAAAGTCTGTTGAGAATCAAAACGATATTGCAAAGCAATGTCTAAAATAGGGCGGCTCGTTAAACGTAATGCAACGGCTGCACGGGATAGGCGCCTTGAACGAATATAAGAACCAATCGCTTGTCCTGTAACTTCTTTAAACATGCGTTGTAGATGCCACTTGGAGTAACCCGCTTTAGTTGCGACATTATCGAGGGATAATGGCTTATCTAGGTTATTATCAAGCCAAGCGAGCAAATCACGTATGATGTTGGTTTGATCCATACATCTCCCTTAGTCATATTCGTTTATTTATTGCTGTAGATGGTAAATAGCCTGAACATCTATAACAAGTTATATTGTTAGACAATCGTAAAATATAGTCTTTTTCATCGACTAATGTACACAAATTCTTCTATCAGTTAGTAATGGATTGTTTTATTCTAGATGGAATTATTTTCTCATCTTTTCAATGGAACAAGGTAAATATGTTAAATTTCAAAAAGATGTTAGCTGTATCTATCTTACTCCCTTTTTCTTTGATGGCAAAAGCAGAAGAAATTGGCTACGTGGATACGGTATTTAAATTTTTTGGCGCTAACCATAAAATTGTGATTGAAGCATTTGATGATCCTGAAGTTAAAAATGTCACATGTTATTTAAGTCGAGCAAAAACTGGGGGCATTTCAGGAAGTTTAGGTCTTGCTGAAGATACTGCTGATGCGGCAATCTCTTGCCAGCAAGTAGGGCCTATTGAACTAAGTGAAAAGGTTATTAAAGGAAAAAATAATGGTGATGTTGTTTTCCAGAAAAGAACATCACTTGTATTTAAAAAGCTTCAAGTTGTGCGTTTTTACGATAAACAGCGTCATGCTCTGATTTATCTGACTTACTCAGATAAAGTCATTGATGGTTCGCCAAAAAATGCGATTAGTGCAGTACCTATTATGCCGTGGAAAGAGTGATTTTTATTTGCTAAAGAAATTAATGGTTAATAAAATTAATACGAATAAGGTTTAAAATTTTTTTTAAAAATAAGTTATATTTTTTTTCAAAACAGTTGCTGAGATCAATTTTCACCTTTTGTGATTTTACTAACTCTTCTTTAGATGAAAGAAAACCCCCGAATATTATTCAGGGGTTTTCTATTAGTTAAGTGCTTGATGTTGGATCAAATCACTCGTCTAAATCACCACAGAAGCGATAACCTTCACCATGAATTGTTGCAATGATTTCTGGTGTATCTGGTGTTGATTCAAAATGCTTACGAATACGACGGATGGTTACGTCAACAGTACGATCATGAGGTTTCAGTTCACGGCCTGTCATTTTCTTCAGTAATTCTGCACGAGTTTGGATTTTTCCAGGATTCTCGCAGAAATGTAGCATCGCACGAAATTCACTGCGTGGTAATTTATATTGTTCACCAGCAGGGCTGATTAGTGAGCGACTGTTAATATCAAGCTCCCAACCATTGAATTTATAGCTTTCAACTAAACGACGTTCTTCCGTGCCATTAACTAAATTCATGGTACGTGACAGTAAGTTACGTGCACGAATCGTTAATTCACGAGGGTTAAATGGTTTAGTAATGTAATCATCGGCACCAATTTCTAGGCCTAAGATTTTATCTACTTCATTATCACGACCCGTTAGGAACATTAATGCAACACTTGCCTGTTCACGTAATTCACGAGCAAGTAATAGCCCATTTTTACCAGGAAGATTAATGTCCATAATGACCAGATTAATATCATGATCAGATAGAACATTGTGCATTTCGTTGCCATCAGTGGCTTCATGTACGATATACCCTTCAGCTTCGAATATGCTTTTCAGGGTATTACGAGTAACAACTTCGTCTTCAACAATCAGAATGTGCGGGGTTTGCATATTTGCTACCTAAAATTACCAAAAATAGAAAAAGGAAATCTGTGTTTAACTTCTGTGTGCATTTGTGTGGTTATTCATTTTTGTTATTAGCACGTAAAAACTAGACCCAGATTGAAATTCGATAAATAACCATCACGTTATTACAAAGCTTGCAATTTTAATCGACAATGAACGCTAAAATCAGAATGCAAAACGCCCATAGTCTATTAACAGCAATATAACACCAGTTGTATTAAATACCATCTAAAAAGCTAACTTTTGTTGACACATATCAAAATCAAGATAACAGCTTAACCTTGATTTCAATAGTTAACTATATAATTTGATTTATGTAATGTAAAAGAAAAATATATGTTAAATATAGTGGGGTTTATTTTTTTTTCCAGTTTTGTTACACAATTTAAACTAGCATAAAATACCTTATTCCTTATAAAAGTACAAATCCCCAAATAACCCTAAAATGGTAGCTTTATTTTCTTTGTTTATCCCTTTGTGATAGCAATATCTATACTACAATAGAGGTAAGGATCGAATATATTTTATTTAAGTTGAGTTTATTTTTCGGTGAAAAAAAAGAAAAAATTTGACATCTCTCTCGCTTTGCTTTAACCAGTATATAGTCAAACTAATTTTGAGACAGACAGGATAGTTATGCGCATTTACAGCCCAGCTAAAATGACAATTATTACCACCACCACCGGAATCTTATATTGCGGGGCGGGCTGTCGCATATAAAAAACGAAAATCGAAAAAGCCCGCATTGAGAAATGCGGGTTTTTTTTTGGGTGAAAAATCAGGAGAGCTGTATGCGAGTGTTAAAATTTGGAGGAACTTCAGTTGCCAACGCAGAGCGTGTGCTGAATGTTGCTGATATCGCTGAGAAAAAAAGAGAGCAGGGACAAGTCGCTCTCGTATTATCAGCACCAGCCAAGATAACTAACTACTTGGTTGCAATGATTGAAAAAACGGCAGAAGGCGAAGATCCTCTCACTCAAGTACGAGAAGCTGAGCAAATTTTTGCTAACTTATTACAAGGTCTAAGAGAAAAACAGCTTGGTTTCGATTATGAACGCTTAAAAGATAAAGTTGAGCGTGAATTTGCAGAGATCAAACATATTCTTCATGGGATCTCTTTATTAGGCCAATGCCCAGATAGCATCAATGCAGCGATGATTTGTCGTGGTGAAAAGCTTTCTATCGCCATTATGGAATCTGTTTTACAGGCTCGTGGCTACAATGTCACTGTAATCGATCCAGTAAAAAATTTGCTCGCACAAGGTCATTATTTAGAATCTACTGTTGATATTCCTGAATCTACTCGTCGCATCTTAGAACTCAATATCGCAAAAGACGATATGATTTTAATGGCAGGTTTTACTGCGGGTAATGAGAAAAATGAACTTGTGGTATTAGGCCGTAATGGTTCAGACTACTCCGCTGCTGTATTAGCTGCTTGCTTACGTGCAAAGTGTTGTGAAATTTGGACCGATGTTGACGGTGTTTATACTTGCGATCCTCGTTTAGTTCCTGATGCACGCCTGTTAAAAGGGATGTCATATCAAGAAGCGATGGAACTCTCTTACTTTGGTGCTAAAGTACTTCACCCTCGCACAATTGCGCCTATCGCCCAATTCCAAATTCCTTGTTTAATAAAAAACACAGGCAATCCAGATGCTCCGGGTACATTAATTGGTGATGGTCAAAAAGACGATAGTACACCCGTTAAAGGGATCACCAACCTTAATAATATGGCGATGATCAACGTATCAGGCCCCGGTATGAAAGGTATGGTAGGGATGGCTGCTCGTGTGTTTTCTGTTATGTCGAGAGCGGGGATTTCTGTTGTCCTGATTACACAATCTTCTTCTGAATACAGCATCAGCTTTTGTGTGCCACAAAAAGAGCTTATTAGAGCGCAAAAAGCATTATCAGATGAATTCTATTTAGAATTAAAAGATGGTGTACTTGATCCATTAGATATCATGGAAAACGTCGCTATCATATCTGTTGTTGGTGATGGTATGCGTACTTTAAAAGGGATTTCAGCGCGCTTCTTCTCTGCATTAACTCGTGGCAATATTAATATTGTAGCTATTGCACAAGGTTCTTCAGAACGCTCAATTTCAGCTGTTATTGCGAATGATTCAGCGACCAATGCTGTGCGTTTGTGCCATCAAATGCTTTTCAATACCAATCAAATTGTTGAAGTCTTTATTGTTGGTGTTGGTGGTGTAGGTAGCGCGTTAATTGAACAGATCCATCGCCAACAAGCATGGTTAAAAAATAAGCATATCGATCTTCGTGTATGCGGCATTGCTAACTCAAGAGCCATGCTGAAAGATATGCAAGGTATTGATTTAGATAATTGGCAGCAAGCTTTAAAAGAAGCCAAAGAGCCTTTTAGCTTTAGCCAACTTATTCGTTTAGAAAAAGAGTACCACTTCTTAAATCCAGTGATCGTTGATTGCACGTCAAACGAAGAAATTGCACAACAATACGCAAATTTCTTACAAAATGGCTTTAACGTGGTTACACCAAACAAAAAAGCGAATACGCTGTCGATGGATTATTACTATCAAATTCGACAAGCTGCGGAAGCTTCACGCCGTAAGTTCTTATATGACACTAACGTAGGTGCAGGTTTACCTGTTATTGAGAACTTACAAAACTTGCTAAATGCAGGCGATGAGTTAGTTCAATTTAATGGTATTCTTTCAGGATCATTATCTTACATTTTTGGTCAATTAGATGAAGGTAAAAGCTTATCTGAAGCAACTCTTTCAGCAAAAGATAAAGGTTTTACTGAGCCAGATCCTCGTGATGACCTTTCAGGTATGGATGTTGCGCGTAAACTGCTTATTTTAGCGCGTGAAGCGGGTTATAAATTAGAACTAAGTGATATCGATGTAGAGCCTGTACTGCCTGCTTCATTTGATAGCTCTGGTGATGTGGCAAGCTTCTTAAATCGTTTACCTCAAGTTGATGTTGAATTTGATGCTAAAGTCGAAGAAGCACAAAAAGCAGGTAAGGTATTACGTTATGTTGGCATCATCAATGAAGGTAAATGCCAAGTTAAGATAATGGCAGTTGATGCAAATGATCCTCTGTTTAAAGTGAAAAATGGTGAAAATGCTTTAGCCTTTTACACTCGCTACTATCAACCTATTCCATTGGTATTACGTGGATATGGTGCTGGTAATGATGTTACTGCTGCTGGGGTGTTTGCAGATGTATTACGTACCTTATCATGGAAATTGGGAGTTTAAGCGTGGTTAAAGTTTATGCACCAGCATCAATAGGCAACGTGAGTGTCGGATTCGATGTCCTTGGCGCGGCAGTTTCACCTATTGATGGGCAATTACTGGGTGACTGTGTCACCGTTGAAGCGGCTTCGGCATTTACACTTGAAAGTAAAGGGCACTTTGTTAGCAAATTACCTTCAGATCCTAAGCAAAATATTGTGTATCAATGTTGGCAGTTATTTTGTGAGAAGTTAGGCAAAGAACTTCCTGTTGCAATGACACTTGAGAAAAATATGCCAATTGGTTCTGGTTTAGGATCAAGTGCTTGTTCTGTTGTTGCGGCATTGGTTGCGCTTAATGAATTTGCTCAAAAGCCTTTTGGTGAAAGGCAATTGCTGCTGATGATGGGCGAGCTTGAAGGACGTATTTCAGGTAGTGTTCACTATGATAATGTTGCGCCTTGTTATTTAGGTGGCTTACAACTTATTTTGGAACAAAATGGCACTATTTGTCAGTCCGTACCAACTTTTGATGATTGGTATTGGGTCATGGCATATCCGGGGATTAAGGTATCTACGGCAGAAGCTAGAGCAATTTTGCCAAAACAATACTCTAAAGCTGACATCATTAACCACGGTCGTTATTTATCTGGCTTTATTCATGCTTGCCATACTCAGCAATCAGGATTAGCCGCTAATTTGATGCAAGATGTGATTGCTGAGCCTTATCGCACCCAACTTCTTCCTGGGTTTGAAAAAGCCAGAGAGGCTTCGCAGAAGAAAGGCGCATTAGCTTGTGGCATTTCAGGCTCAGGGCCTACCATTTTTACTATTAGTGATTCATTAGAAATCGCACAAGAGATGGCCGAATGGCTGAAACAAAACTACGTACAAAACAGTGAAGGCTTTGTGCATATCTGCCGTATAGATACGCGTGGCGCAAGACAGATAGGGTAAGTCATGAAATTATATAATTTGAAAGATAATCAAGAGCAAGTCAGTTTTGCTCAAGCAGTAAAACAAGGTTTGGGTAAACAGCAAGGGCTCTTTTTTCCTCAAGACTTACCTTCGTTTTCTAAAGCTGAAATTGATGAATTATTAGCACTTGATTTTGCAACACGTAGTAGCCGTATTTTAACGGCCTTTATTGGTGATGAAATTCCTGCTGATGTATTAGCAAAACGTATTAGCACAGCATTTGCGTTCCCAGCACCAGTAACCCAAGTTGAAGATGATGTGAGTTGTTTGGAGCTTTTCCATGGCCCAACACTGGCGTTTAAAGACTTTGGTGGTCGCTTTATGGCGCAAATGTTGTCCGAAGTTGCTGGCAACCAACCAGTGACTATTTTAACGGCAACATCAGGTGACACGGGGGCCGCTGTTGCTCATGCTTTCTACAAATTAGAAAACGTACAAGTTGTTATTCTTTATCCTGAAGGCAAAATTAGCCCGTTACAGGAAAAACTGTTCTGTACATTAGGTGAAAATATTCACACTATTGCAATTAAAGATGACTTTGATGCTTGCCAATCATTAGTAAAACAAGCTTTTGATGATGAGTTCTTAAAGAAAACAATGTATTTGAACTCAGCAAACTCCATTAATATCAGTCGATTACTTGCTCAAATTTGTTATTACTTTGAAGCGGTTGCTCAAATTCCAGCAGAAAAACATGAACATCTAGTGATTTCAGTGCCAAGTGGTAACTTTGGTGATTTAACGGCTGGTTTATTGGCTAAATCAATGGGATTACCTGTTAAGCGTTTTATTGCAGCTACAAACGAGAACGATACTGTTCCTCGCTATTTAGATAATGGTAAATGGGAGCCTCATCGTACTGTTGCAACACTTTCTAATGCAATGGACGTTAGTCAGCCAAATAACTGGCCACGTATTGAAGAATTGTATCGCCGTAAAGGTTGGGATCTTTCTGATCTTGCTCATGGTTCAGTAAATGATGAAATAACAGAAGAAACAGTGCGTGAACTTGCGAAGAAAGGCTATATTTCAGAACCGCATGCTGCGATTGCATATCGTTTACTGCGCGATGAACTTCAAGACGGTGAATATGGTTTATTTTTAGGAACGGCTCATCCAGCGAAGTTTAAAGAAAGTGTTGAACGTATTTTAGGAGGTGAATTACCATTACCTAAAGAGCTTGCGGAGCGTGCAGATAAAGAGTTACTCTCACATTTCTTACCTGCTGACTTTGCTCAATTACGTGCATTTTTGCTTGAACGAGCACCTAAATAAAAATCGCATTAAATAATTAGATATGTATTTAATTAAATAGCCCAACAAGATGTTGGGCTATTTTTTTATCTAAAATAGGAAAATCAGTATTTAAAAAATATAAAATTAAATTTATATATTTTATTTCCAGTAAACAAATTAATTAGAACCAAGGAAATTAAATATGAATGGATTCAAAGAAGTAACGTTTAAAGATAATATTAATAGTATTGTATTAAAAATAGAAAATCATATAAAAGAAAATAGGTCTGAATTATTTTTCAAGATAGAGTCTATAAAAAGAATATTAACAGAGAATTATATTTCTATTTTTATTTCTAAAAATGAATATGCTGCAGATGAATTCTTAGAAAAAATAAATAATAATTTTTTACTGTATCATAAAAATGACTTAACGAAAGATTTTGATTTTATTAGAAAAGAAATAAATTTAAGTATAGAAACCTTATTTTTTAATAGTGCTAAATTAGCAAGTAGAGAACCCAGTAAAATTCAAAAAGAACGATTGAAACTATTAATTCAGAATAATTTATCTGGTGATTACTATTTGGATTTTGAAAATAATAAGGTATTTATGCAAATAGATAATGAAAATAATGTTTTTAAAATTATCAACTTTGATGGATATGCTGATTTTTTTTATAATAAGAATGAGTTAATAAATACAATTTATGATCTTATAAGTGATAACAGTAATAGTAAATTTATATATTATCGTTTTTATCATAGGAAAGAATATATTAGCTACTTTAATAATACGGAAAATTGGAAAGTAAATAATAAAGATATTATTAGGGAAATAATTAATGATATTAAGAAAAAGAAACAAATAAGCATTAATGAATACATTTCTATTGAATTAAATGAAAGTTATTCATACAAAAATATTTTTATTATCAGAGATAAATTAGAAAATACAGAAAAGGTGTTACATATTTATGTTGATGATATAGAAGAATCATTTACAATTGCAAAATCTAAATATAATCAGATAACAGAAAGTGGAGAACATTTACTTTACAAAGCGGGTACGGGTTGGTTCATTACTAAAATAAAAAATAATATTATAAAGAAATTCTCACAATATATTGATTTATTAAAACCTTTAGAAAGAGTAATGAGTCGAGTTAATTTAATTACTTCAACAGAAACTAATTATGATTTTAGCCATATTCATAATTTAGCTGGATTATGTTATGGATTGAGTTTAAATTATTTAGTTGAAGTTAGGAATGGCGGTTTAGAAGGAGGTAATAAATACTTATTTTGGTTAAAAGAAAATATACGTTCTTATCAAAGTGAAAAAGAAACTATAGTTGATAAACTTGATTCTATTTTATTTAGTAGTATACAAGAGTATGAAGTATTAAATCTAATCAAAGAAATAAAAAATATTATATTTTCTCAACATTTCCAAATGGAAAGATTAAATAAAAAAGTACAATATTTTATTTTTGATTCAATAAAATCAATTGAATATAGCCAAATATTAGAGAGTCGAGGATTAAAAGGATCACATGTAGAAAAAATAGTATTTGATAAAAATAAAATTAATGAATACTTAGAATATATTATGAAAAATAATGATGACTATTACGCTATTATTGGGTTTAAAGATCATGCTATTGCTATTTCATATAAAAAATACTCTGAAAATAATTATAAATTTTCTTTGTTTGATTCTAATAGTGAATTGTTAGAATATTCTAGTATTAAATCTATAAATGAAGTATTAGAGAATAAAATGGATTTTTATGGTCCACATGAAGTTAATAATGAAAAATATATTATTTTCGATGAGTATAAAAAAAGTGAAATTTCAAATTACCATAGTGTTTGGGATTATAATAATATAGAGATAAATAAAGGTGTTGCTGAAAATATAAAGAAAATAGGTTTTTCATTGCCTTTCAATGACAACATTATAGGACGCATTATTCATTATAATGAGCAGCGAGATCTTATTGTTGAGCTTAACAGAGATAACAAAATTATAGAAGTTATTGTAAAAGATTCAAATGTCGATGAAGGGGTTTATTTAATAAAAAATTATCTTTCTCAGATAATAAAAAACGATAAAGCCAGTAAGATTATCTTAAATAAAAGCGATAATGGTGATATTAGTATTCAAGAAGCTACATTTGATTCTTTTCAAGAAATAAGGAAAGATAAGAGTTATATTGAATTTAATGATATATATTACAGTGAGTTGATTAAGATTAATAGTTATTTATTAAAAGGAAATAAAGCAACATTATTAAATGAAATCACTTCTTTAATTGATGTGTTAAAAGGAAATATATACTTTGACAAAATAGTAGCAAGTTTTTCTCTTATTAATAAAATAGATGATTTTAATCAAGGGAGCAAAAATATATCAATTGTTAATATATTAAATAAAGTAAAAGAAAAACTAGAGAATAAACTGTTTTATGATGAATTAATCTATGGAAAAGATAAGTTAATCGCATTATCTGAAAAAAATAGTTCAGTTGCTGCCAAATTCTATCAATTAATGCTTAATGAAATTAATGAAGGAAAAAATGGGGTCAGTAATTTTATTTACAATAATATTATTGAAAGCCCTTATTTATTATTAGATAAAAATAGAAGTGTGGGTATATATGGGTATGATTATACTATTGAATTTAAAGGGGATCATCAATACTTAAATGAGTTAATTAAAGGGATTGATATTCCAGAATTAAAAAATAAATTACTAATTGAAGATCGAAATAAGTTACATTTAAAAGAGAATTATAAAAAATTATCAGAATATAAAGATCATGAAAATATAAATAAATTACTCGTTTTCATTGAAAACAAAATAGACTTGAAAAGAAAAAGTAACTTAAGTTCTTATCATGATTTATATTTTGATTTTTTTGCAAATCAGCAATTTACAAATAAAATGATTACTCACGAAATAGCCCAGTTAGAAGATTATTTTCTTAGTAACTATCGTGAAAAAAATTATGATTATCATCCAAATAATTTCTACCTTAATGAAGATGATCCTAGTGTTCTTTTAGGTAAATCATTAAATAAAAATAAGAATGAAATAGATTGTAGCTATTTATTATTTGATGACAGCAAGGAAAGTTTTAAGTTTCTATTTTCTGAGAATGCAATATTTACTGATAAAATGATAGACAATATTATTGCTGATAATATAGATTCATTCTATCAAGATGATATTACAAATTATTTTTATAATGGTGTTAAAAGTGAAGAATTAGCCTTTTATTTAAAGGATAAACCAGAAATAAATCATTTTATAGACTATTGTCTAAAAAATAGAATACGAATTACAGTTGTAGGAAATAGTGATAAATGTTTTTTTAATCAAGATTTTATTAGACAGAAAAATGAAGTAGAAAAATTACATGATATTATTTTAGAAAATCAATTTTTTAATGAAAAAACAGTTGTTTTTGCTAAAAAAGAGAAGTTATTAAGTTATCAATATGGTGATTTTTTTATTGAGGGTATTGCTCAGCGACTCAATATGCCTATTTATCAAGTAATTGATAATAAACTATCTCTATCAAAGGATAATGTAATTGTTAAACCTCTAATTGAACGAAAACATATAGATAAACCTTTACTTGAAAATATAGTATTATCAGATTTAATTATTTCTGATATGGAATATAATAATATAAAACCTACTTCGCTTAATGAAAAAATAAAAGAAGAAAGTAAAAAGTTAATTCAAGAATTATACCAATTTGTTTCTAAAAAATATCCTAATTATCGCAATGATAAAGAGTTTAAGCTAGGCTACAAAAAAGATATTAGAACTGTTATTTATGATTATTCAGATAAAACAACAGTATTAGATATCTTTGATTATATTAAAATTAATCATTATGATATTAATATTTTTCAACTTGGTTCTATCATTAATAAAGTTGATAATATGAATGTCAAACAGAATAGGGAAAAACTAAAAGAACTTAGTGATAAACTTATCAATAATGATATTTCAATAAATGCTGCATACAAAAAATATCAATATGAGTTATCTGCTTTTTTTAACGTTTCAGGTAAAACAAAAATAGAGAATAAGTTAACACAAATAATACATGATCCATTGATTAATAAAAAATTTAATCAATATTTAATGGGGGAAATAACATATCAGCAATGGCAATCATTGGATTCTTTATCAAAAGGAACACTGACATTAGCTGAAAAAGCAAATAAAACAATTGAAGTGGTTCATGCAATTTATGATAACCCAACCTTGATAAGAAAACTAAGCCTATTTTCAAAGAGTTTACTTAATTCATTTTTCGATGGGAATAAAAAAGGTATTTTATATCGAGTATTACTCGATAATATTTCTACATTTAAAAACTATAAGAAATTAATTGATAAACTTCAACGTATTATCTATATAGAGACTAATAAAAAGGGACTTAAAGTATCTTCACCAGCTGAAGCACTTAATAAAGTAAGTACTTTAAATATTTTGGATTTCTTCGATAGTAGGAATAATATTAGCTCTAATAAAAATAAAGAAATAGTAAAAATAAATGACATACCTTTTGATAAAAATTTATTAATTAGTCTCGGTGCGAAAATAAACAATAAAAATATAGATTCGATTTCATTAAATATGCTGACTAAATGGAAAGAAAAATTAATATTTGTTCCTCATCATCTTAATGATTATTTTTTTTCACTCTCTGGTAGTGAAGAAGATAAGAAAATTATTTCACTTTTTAGAACCTTATTAAATAATAAAAAAAACAAAATTAAGCATCTACTTTCTAATGATACAAGTAGAATTGACTATTTAATGGCATCTAAAAGACTCTCTGAAATCATTAAATTAGGTAGTAAAAATTATGATATTAATGATTGGAATACATTGAGGAAAAACTCGTTAAATATTCCTCGGCATATGAAAATAATTAGTAAAATTGGCTACGCTAATATTACGTTTGGTATGTGGCAATCAATCAACGCTACATTTATGCTTGCCGAACAGCTCAATGACCCATTATTAACTGCAAAAGAACGTAAAGAGATTATTAATAATCTAGCCATTATGTGGTCTGAAATGGCTTACAATGGCCTTTCTGAAATGATTGAAATTACTTTAGCTAAAGGGTTACTAAAATATAGACATAACCCATTGGAATACGTCAATAAAATAAGCACAAGAATTAGCATTGGGCTTAATGTGCTTTCTATTGGATTCGATATTTATAATGCTTACGACAACTTTAGCCGAATTTCAGTTGGTACAAATGAAAAACAACGCATCGATTATATTGTCAATGGCTCTTTAGCGGTTGTTTCGGGATTGGTTACATTAGGTGTTTCTATTGCGATGCTTGCAGGCTCTACTGTTGCTGGCCCTGTTGGTATTGTTGCTGGCGCGGTTATAGCTTTAGCAACCTCAATTTACAATGCGGCAAGGCTTATCGAAGAAGCAAAAACAAAAGTTCATTTTACACCTATAGAAGAGCTTAATAATGGATTTTATGCCTTTTTAGTAGGTGATCTTATTCCTGATAAAAAAAATGAAATTATTTATTTAGAAACAGAAACACAATTAGAAGCAATGATTGATAAAAAGGCGATTAGTTATCTTGAGGAAATAAAAAAGAAATCTTATCTTAGTCGTTATTTTTACACTAATGAAAAACAAATATATCAAGAATATTATTATTATAAAGTTGTACCCAATCTAATGGGGAAAACATTAGATTCAATTTTAAATCCTTTGGGAGAATATATTTCTCAACGAATATCATTAAATATAAATCAAGAAGAAGCAGAAAAAATAGCTTCGCTTTCTTATCATTTACGTGCAGAAAAGACAGAGTATAAATATTATCTTCCGAAAGAAGCTATTGCTACGAATGAAACACTTATTTTTGATATGGATTTTTATGTCGATGAATTAAAGCGTTATAATCTAGATGTTATTTCTGATAATGGCTCTCCTATTTTTGATAATATTGTTGATAGTGATTTTATTAAAAAAATAAAAACAACAAAAGAAAACAGCATCCTATTATTTGGTGAAAATAAAGTAATAGAAAATTTAACTAAATCCAATCAGGATAGGAAATATTATTCATCTGGTTGGGACGAGAACGAAGATTTTTATTTTAATACTCATAATGGTGATGATATTATTGTTGCTCCTTCGAACGTTAAAAATAATTTTGATATCTATAATGGAACTAAGAGGCTAAGTGGAGGAAATAAAGATGATGTATTTAATTTATTTACCTCAGAATCTCCACTTTATGCAAGTCGTTTTTATGGCAGAGAAGGAAATGATACTCTTCGTATTATAAAAACGACAAGTAAATATCAAGGATATGAGGTTAATTTATTAGATAACTACATCAAATTTACGCATTCAGAAGAACAAACAAACAGTCAAAACTTCCATTCAAAGCTTTTTCTGTATCAAGAAAATGACTATCTTTATTCAAAGCAATTAACTGATTCTATGCCTAATATTGTATTACAAGATCAGCACGTTATTGCTTATTTAGATAGTGTTGAAAATGTTATAGGAAGTGAAGTGGGTAATGATGTTATTTATGGAAATCAAGAGGATAATTACTTAGATGGTGTTGGTGGTGCTGATTTATTATATGGATTAGGCGGAAATGATACTTTGGTTTTACAAGAGGGATATGCAGAAGGCGGTGATGGAAATGATAATTATCTTATATTAAGAGCTTCTTTAGAAAATAATTATAATATTCAATTTGAAACGATTATTAATGAAAAAAATGATGAACAGTCTAGTGTTGTAAGACTAAATTATCATTTTGATGAAATATCTTCTATCTATCGTCAAGGAAAAGATATTATTTTTTACATTAAAGTGAATGATGGTAATAAATATAATGAATCGATTTATCATTTAATGACGCTGAGAAATGTGTATAGTAGCAAAGAAAATAATTTATTAGCTCATCGTTATACTTTGACAACAATGGATGGTTTTATATTAACAGCAAACGAAAGTAAAACTATTGAAAATGATGTATTATATGATTTTAGTTATTTAGATAAATATAATAATACTGAAGAAAATCTTCAATCATTATATCTTAATGACAATAGTAGTTTTTTATCGCTTTCATACTCGAATAAAACTAAAAAAATTAGCTTATCACCACAACTAAAATATAGTGGATTTTCTTCGGGAGAAAATTTACGGTTTGGTCTTCAGGGTAATTTTCAAAATAATTATTATTTTGGTCTTACAAAAAATTCGTTTATTACGCTTAGTTCAGGGAATGACAGTTACCAAATTGAAACATTTTTAGCTTCCGACAAAAGTGACAAAATTAAAATTTTATTCCCTGATAATAGTGAAAAACTATCTCATCATGATACCAGTCATTTCTTTTTATCTGACGTGAGCGGTTTTGATTTAGTGTTTTATAATAATGTTCTATCACATCGTTATCATCCAGATATTTACTTAAAACTCGCTTTTGAACCTTCTCATATTAATAGTATTTGGGGATCAGGAATGCAGATTCGCTTTATTGATAAAGATAATACGGTTTTCACTCTTCCTGCAAAAGAGAGTCGGCAACGTTTACTTGTTCCTATTACAGATCTGAATTTAACGATAACAGCAGAAGATGATGTGCTTATGATCCCTGAATCACTCACCTTAAATAGAGAGACATTATCTGCATATTCTCTTTCTTTCTCGCCGTTTTATTCGCTTGCCTCTCAAAAACAATCAAATCAGGCGGTTGATTTATTAGCCATAATTGAGCCAATGGAAGGGAATGATATTGTTGTTAATCGTAATAAAAATAGTTCGGTGATTAATGGTGGAAAAGGGGATGATCAAATTGCCGTTAACCACGGACATCATATTTTAATTGCAGGGGAGGGAAATGATAACCTCAATGCAGGAAGCGGAAATGACTTATTAATTTCAGAATTTGGTGATGACTATTTGAGTGGTGGTGTGGGCCATAATGTTTATATTGTGAACAAACGCCATGGTGAAGTAACGGTTTATGATGAAGGGAGCTGTAGCCACCTTTTTATTTCAGGATTATCAGAACACGATAAGCTTATTGCTTCTCAAGTAGATGATGATATGCAGTATAAAACGCAGGATAATCAGTTTGTTTTAACTGTAAAGAGACCACAAGATGAAGCAGCAGATAAAACGGTTTCTATTATTGAGAAACAAAGTGTACTTTCAGCGCAATCTCTTGCTGCAATTATTCAAGAAATGGCACAGTTTAATGAGCAACAATTAACGATAATGCAAGGTAGTGAATTTACTTCACCATCAGCATGGTCGCCATTACCCGTGGTAGTAAAGTATTGGGAATATTAACAATTAAAAAATAGCCCTTGAATAAGGGCTATTTCATCATTGATCGTTTTATTAAACGATATCTATTTAGCCATAGATTCTGTACGTTTAAATACTAGGGTATTGCCCTCTGATTCTGCTGAATTAAACTGATAGCCTTCAAGATCAAACTCTTTAAGTTGTGCTTTGTTGGTCAGTTTTTCTTGAATAATAAAACGGCTCATTAATCCACGAGCTTTTTTAGCGTAGAAACTGATAACTTTATATTTGCCATTTTTTTCATCAAGGAAAACAGGTTTAATAATTTCAGCATTGAGTTTCTTCGGGTTAACTGATTTAAAATACTCATCAGATGCTAAATTAATAAGAATATTGTCACCTTGTTCTTCAAGTGCTTTGTTTAACGCTTCTGTAATGGTATTTCCCCAAAATTGGTATAAATCACTTCCTTTGTTATTTTTTAGCTTTATTCCCATTTCAAGGCGATAAGGTTGCATTAAATCAAGAGGGCGAAGCACGCCATATAAGCCAGAAAGCATACGTAAATGCTGTTGTGCAAATTGAAAATCATCTTCAGAAAAAAGTTCAGCTTGCATTCCGGTATAAACATCACCTTTAAATGCCAAAATAGCTTGGCGTGCATTCTCTGGTGTGAAATTAGGTTGCCATTCACCAAAACGAGCAGCATTTAATCCTGCGAGTTTATCGCTTATTTTCATTAAGCTAGCGATGTCGCTAGATGATAATTTTCGACATTCTTCGATAAGTTGTTGGGAATATTTTAGCAATTCAGGTTGGGTGAAGTGCGTTGTTGCTAAAGGCGATTCGAAATCCAGTGTTTTAGCTGGTGAAATGGTGATTAGCATAATTCCCTCGATACGTTATTTTAATGTTGACCAAATATAGCAAATTCTTTCGATTAAAGACTAAATTATAGTAATAGGAAAAAACAATAGTTTCTCTTATTTGTCGTAAAACTCGACAGTTTAAACGATTCAGCCTGTAATTATCTTCTGTTTTTTTCCGCTTTTGTTTTGCGAAAACGTTTGGCATTCAAATAATTGCTTTGTATGAATCTAAGCGTCTTGTAGTGTGAGCAGTCCATGTTATTATCAATAGATATCCGCAGGTGACTGCAAACAGATTTACCTAGTAGATGAGATAAACAAAATGACCAACAAATTGACTTCTTTGCGTAAGCTGACAACTGTTGTTGCTGACACTGGTGACATCGCAGCAATGAAACTGTATCAGCCACAAGACGCAACTACCAACCCATCTTTAATTTTAAATGCAGCTCAAATTCCTGAATATCGTAAATTAATTGATGAAGCGATTGAATGGGCTCGTTCACAAAGCGATTCTCGTGAACAACAAATCGTTGATGCTTGCGACAAACTGGCAGTAAATATCGGTTTAGAAATTTTAAAACTGATCCCTGGTCGTATTTCAACAGAAGTTGATGCACGTCTTTCTTACGACACACAAGCGTGTATCGAAAAAGCACGTCATCTAATGAAACTTTATAATGATGCCGGTATCAGTAACGACCGTATTCTTATCAAATTAGCATCTACTTGGCAGGGTATCCGTGCCGCAGAGCAATTAGAAAAAGAAGGTATCAACTGTAACCTGACTTTACTGTTCTCTTTTGCTCAAGCGCGTGCATGTGCTGAAGCAGGTGTTTACCTGATTTCTCCATTTGTTGGTCGTATCATGGATTGGTATAAAGCCAATACAGATAAAAAAGAATTTGCTCCTGCTGAAGATCCTGGTGTGATTTCTGTTACTGAAATCTATAACTATTACAAACAACACGGTTATAACACTGTTGTTATGGGCGCAAGCTTCCGTAATATAGGTGAGATTTTAGAATTAGCAGGTTGTGATCGTCTGACTATTGCTCCAGCACTGTTAAAAGAATTATCAGAAGCTGAAGGTGAAGTTGAACATAAATTATCTTATAAAGGCGAAGTGAAAGCGCGTCCAGAAGCTATCACTGAAGCTCAATTCTATTGGGAGCACAATGCTGACCCAATGGCAGTAGATAAATTATCTGACGGTATTCGTAAATTTGCTGTCGATCAGGAAAAATTAGAGAAAATGATTGCGGATTTATTATAATTCGTCGTTAAATTCTTATAAAAATCTTAAATACCCATCTTATATAGGTGGGTATTTTCATTTTTTTTCTCTCAAAATAACATTTAAGTAAATTTTAAGATTAAATTGATTGGAATATATTATTTATCCGGTAATAATTATAAAAATATATTATTAAAATACTCTATTTATTATTGGTGAATTATGAAAAAGATTGTCTTGGCAACGGTATTTGCATCGTTATTTTTTAGTGGCGCTGCAATGGCAGAAAGCAAAACCGCATTCTCTTTACCTGCAATTGAAAAAAGTGCTGAAAGTGGAAATTCAGCATCTCAGTATCAATTGGGCATAAAATATGAGAACGGCGAAGGTGTTGAGCAGGATGCACAAAAAGCACTGGAGTGGTATACCAAAGCGGCAGAGCAAGGTCACGCTGAAGCACAGTTAAATTTAGCACTTATGTATGACATGAGTGATGATATCGACCGTGATGCAGAAAAAGCAGTTTATTGGTATAACAAAGCGGCTGTTCAAGGTGTCTCTTTAGCCCAATACAATCTTGCTGTTTCTTATGATGATGGTGATGGCGTAGAGCAAGATCATGAGAAAGCAGTGTATTGGTATACTAAAGCCGGTGAGCAAGGTGATAGTGATGCACAATACAACCTTGGTATCTCTTATGATGAAGGTATCGGTGTAGCACAAGATCATGAAAAAGCTGTAGTTTGGTATATCAAAGCAGCAGAACAAGGCCATGCTGACGCACAATATAACCTTGCTGTTTCTTATGATGACGGTGAAGGTGTAGAACGTAATGGCACTAAAGCAGTTTTTTGGTATACCAAAGCAGCAAACCAAGGTAATCGTGATGCGCAAAATAACTTAGGCGTAATGTACGATGAAGGCGATGGCGTCGCTAAGGACGCGCGTAAAGCGGTTGAATGGTATAAAAAATCAGCTATACAAGGTAATGGTCTGGCACAAAATAACTTAGCTTTAAACTATTACTATGGTAAAGGCGTTAAACGTGATCTGAAAGAAGCTTATGCATGGTTCTCTGTTGCTGTTGAAAATGGTGATGGTGATGAAGCTATGTTAAAACGTACTGCTCGTGCATTAAATGCAGCACAATTAGCTGAAGCAAAAAAATTGGCAGCTTCTTATATTGCTAAATATATTGATGAGTAATATTAATTAATATTATTCAAGATTAAAGAAAGGGAGCTTATGCTCCCTTTCTTATTTTTAGTTAAAGCTAAATAAAAATAGATTGTTATCATTTCTTTATTATCTATTCTCAATAATCAAATATTAAATATCAGTAATATATTGAGATTCCTTTTAATTCTCTTGTGTTCTCATGGTAATATCTGCGCGCAAGTTAGATGGTTATTGATTAATTGAGGTTTGATATGAACGAATTACGCATAGGGTTAGTTTCTGTTTCTGATCGCGCATCAAGTGGGGTTTATGAAGATAAAGGCTTACCCGCTTTAGAAGCTTGGCTAAAAGCTGCATTAACAACGCCTTTTCATATCGAATCACGTTTAATTCCTGACGAACAACTCATGATTGAACAAACACTGTGTGAACTTGTTGATGAAGTTGGCTGTCATTTAGTGTTAACAACAGGGGGAACCGGGCCTGCTCGCCGTGATGTTACTCCTGATGCTACATTGGCTATTGCAGACAGAGAAATGCCAGGCTTTGGTGAACAAATGCGCCAAATTAGTCTGAAATTTGTGCCTACGGCTATTTTATCTCGCCAAGTTGGTGTTATCCGTAACCAAGCGTTAATTCTAAATCTGCCGGGGCAACCTAAAGCTATCGCAGAAACGTTGGAAGGGTTAAAAGATAATGACGGCAATGTAATTGTTAGCGGTATTTTTGCCAGTGTACCGTACTGTATTCAACTGCTTGATGGTCCTTATGTCGAAACAAATGAAGCTATCGTTGCAGCCTTTAGACCTAAATCAGCTCGCCGTTCTACTTCAGCATAAATAATGTAAAAGGTTATTTTTGTCATCACACTTCTGGCTAGGAAATGTTCTGACTCAGTTTGGATAACGCAAAGGTAACCTTATATTTATTTGATATTTTTATTGTGAAAATTAAAAGATGTTATTTTTCAATTGATTATGTTTTTATTTTAAGCCTAGACTTAAAAAAGCATTTCAGATAAATCATAATGCTATTTGTGATTGAACTAACGTTATGAAAAATAACAACTTTTAATCCTTCCTTTATTCTCAGACACAAAATTTTCGCATTTTTTGCATTTTTTTTCATTATTCCCCTTGATGAATGTATTTATGACCCCATCTTCTTTTCAACTGCAATTACCACTATTGAGTTGCGTTGATTTTATATCCGCTTCGAGATGATATTGTTAAGTCTATTAATTTGTGACTTGAAAAATGAATATTCATCCGCATATAGATTGGTAGTCAAATTGATAAAGAATTCTCTTTGGAGGCGTTTAAATGGGTAAAATTATTGGTATTGACCTGGGTACAACTAACTCTTGTGTTGCTGTAATGGATGGCAAAAATGCCCGGGTTATCGAAAACAGTGAGGGCGATCGTACTACTCCTTCAATCGTTGCTTATGCACAAGATGGTGAAATCTTAGTTGGTCAACCTGCAAAACGTCAGGCAGTGACTAACCCACAAAATACTTTATTTGCCATCAAACGTTTAATTGGTCGTCGCTTTGAAGATGATGAAGTTCAGCGTGACGTTGCTATCATGCCTTACAAAATTGTAAAAGCTGATAACGGTGATGCTTGGATTGAAGCGCGTAACGATAAAATGGCTCCACCACAAGTATCTGCTGAAGTCCTGAAAAAAATGAAGAAAACAGCAGAAGACTATTTAGGTGAAGCTGTTACTGAAGCAGTTATTACTGTTCCTGCTTACTTTAACGATGCTCAACGTCAAGCAACTAAAGATGCTGGTCGTATCGCAGGTCTTGACGTTAAACGTATTATTAACGAACCAACAGCGGCTGCTCTGGCTTACGGTTTAGATCGTGAAGTGGGCAACCGTACTATCGCAGTTTACGACTTAGGTGGTGGTACATTCGATATCTCTATCATCGAAATTGATGAAGTCGATGGCGAAAAAACCTATGAAGTTCTGTCAACCAATGGTGATACTCACTTAGGTGGTGAAGACTTCGATAGCCGTTTAATTAACTACTTAGTTGATGAGTTTAAGAAAGAGCAAGGCATTGATCTGCGTAACGATCCATTAGCAATGCAACGTCTGAAAGAAGCAGCAGAAAAAGCGAAAATCGAATTATCTTCTGCACAACAAACAGATGTTAACTTGCCATATGTCACTGCAGATGCGACTGGCCCTAAACACTTAAATATCAAAGTAACTCGTGCAAAACTGGAATCTTTAGTTGAAGATTTAGTTAAACGTTCAATGGAACCAGTACGTGTTGCATTAGAAGATGCCGGCCTGAAAGTTAGCGAAGTTAACGACGTTATTCTGGTTGGTGGTCAAACTCGTATGCCAATGGTTCAAAAAACCGTTGCTGATTTCTTTGGTAAAGAACCTCGTAAAGATGTTAACCCAGATGAAGCTGTTGCAATGGGTGCGGCTGTTCAAGGTGGTGTATTAGCAGGTGATGTTAAAGACGTTCTGTTACTTGACGTAACACCACTGTCTTTAGGTATCGAAACAATGGGTGGTGTAATGACTTCCCTGATCGGAAAAAATACCACAATCCCAACTAAACATAGCCAAGTATTCTCTACTGCAGAAGATAACCAATCCGCTGTAACTATTCACGTATTACAGGGTGAACGTAAACGCGCAAGTGATAACAAATCACTGGGTCAGTTTAACTTAGATGGTATTCAAGCGGCACCACGCGGTATGCCACAAATCGAAGTTACTTTTGATATCGATGCTGATGGTATCCTGCATGTATCAGCGAAAGATAAAAACAGTGGCCGTGAGCAAAACATCACAATCAAAGCTTCTTCTGGTTTAAATGAAGATGAAATCCAAAAAATGGTTCGTGATGCAGAAGCAAACGCAGAAGCTGACCGTAAGTTTGAAGAATTAGTACAAACTCGTAACCAAGCTGACCAATTAGTTCACGGTACTCGTAAACAAATTGAAGAAGCGGGCGATAAATTACCAGCGAACGATAAAGAAGCTATCGAAAAAGCGGTAAGCGAGTTAGAAATTGCTTCTAAAGGCGAAGATAAAGACGCGATTGAAGCAAAAATTAAAACATTAGTTGAAGCTTCTGAAAAACTGCTAGAAATCGCACAACAACAAGCTCAAGCTGGCGCAGCAGGTAATACCGCTGGTGCTGATGCGAGTGCAAAGAAAGATGACGATGTTGTCGATGCAGAATTTGAAGAAGTTGACGGCAAAGACAAGAAATAATGCCCTTAACGGGCCGCGGTAACTCACCTGTGAATAGTTACTGATACCGAACACGGGCGTCGAGGAAACTCAACGCCCGTGTGCTTATGTCAAGGGTAATCTAGAATGGCGAAAAGAGATTTTTACGAAGTACTCGGTTTAAGTAAAACTGCCGACGAAAAAGAAATTAAACGTGCATATAAGCGTTTAGCAATGAAATATCACCCAGACCGAAATCAAGGTGATAAAGAATCAGAAGTAAAATTCAAAGAAATCAAAGAAGCCTATGAGATCTTAAGTGATGCTCAAAAGCGTGCTGCTTATGATCAATATGGTCATGCGGCATTTGAACAAGGTGGATTTGGTGGTCAAGGCGGTGGCGGCTTCGGTGGTGGCGCTGACTTTGGTGATATCTTTGGTGATGTATTTGGCGATATTTTTGGTGGTGGTCGTCGTCAACAACGCGCAGCGCGTGGCTCTGACTTACAATACAACATGGATCTAACTCTAGAAGAAGCGGTTCGTGGTGTTGCTAAAGAAATTCGTATACCTACACTAGAAACATGCGACAAATGCCATGGTAGTGGTGCTAAAGAAGGCACATCAGCAGAAACATGTTCTACTTGTCATGGTGCTGGTCAGGTTCATTTACGTCAAGGTTTCTTCACTGTACAGCAGGCATGTCCAACTTGTCATGGCCGCGGTAAAGTGATTAAAGAGCCTTGCTCTAAATGTCATGGTGATGGTCGTGTTGAACGCTCTAAAACGTTGTCTGTCAAAATTCCAGCCGGTGTTGATACAGGCGACCGTATTCGCTTAAGCGGCGAAGGTGAAGCCGGTGAAAATGGTGCACCAGCAGGCGATTTATACGTACAGGTTCATGTTCGCCAGCATCATATTTTTGAACGTGATGGCAATAACCTTTATTGTGAAGTGCCTATTAACTTCGCTATTGCTGCTTTGGGCGGTGAAATTGAAGTCCCAACACTTGATGGCCGTGTAAAACTTAAAATTCCAGCAGAAACACAAACTGGTAAAATGTTCCGCATGAAAGGCAAAGGTGTTAAATCAGTACGCAGTAGCAGTATTGGTGACTTAATGTGTCGCGTTGTAGTTGAAACACCTGTTAAACTCAATGAGAAACAAAAAGAGTTAATGCAACAACTGGGTGAATCATTCGGTGGCAAGAGTGGTGAGAAAAACACTCCTCGCTCTAAAAGTTTCTTAGATGGTGTGAAAAAATTCTTTGATGATTTAACCAAATAATTTTTCTTATCACCTTCAAGAAAGCCTGATGATAAAGACTGTCATCAGGCTTTTTTTATTTGAAGGGTATTTCATATTTACCCTATCTTGATGGCAACAATACCCGCTAAAATCACTAAACACGCTAATAGTTGTTTACGATTAAATTGCTCTTTTAACAGATAAACAGATAAGATCATGGCGAATAACACGCTGGTTTCTCTTAAAGCAGCCACAAGTACGATTGAAGCATGACTCATCGCCCATATCACAATGCCATAGCTTACCAATTGCATGATCCCACCTAAAAATGCGGGTTTCCAATAATCTTTTATTTTGGCTTTTAAATGTTGGCGATAACGAAGCCAAGCAAGTAAATACATTGCAACACCATTTAAAAAGAAGAGCCATAAAATATAAGCAAAAGGTGTTTCACCTACACGAGAGCCATTACCATCAGACAGGGTATAGCTTGCGGTAAATAATGCGGTAAGCAGCGCAAAAAAGAGTGCATCTTTACGTAAATTAAACTCTGCTATTTTCCTACTGCGTGAGATAAGGATAATACCCAAAATGATAAATAAAATACCTAGCAAGCCAGCTATGGGTAGTGTTTCATGGAAGAGAAAGAAGCCAAGAAAAGCGGTCATTAATGGCGCACTACCACGAGAGATAGGATAAATCTGATTAAAGTCAGCCAAGGTATAACAACGGCTTAAAGAGAGTGTATAACCAATATGAAATAAAACAGAAAGGACAAGCCATTTCCATGCACCAACATCAGGTAACCCAACCCAAAACAGGGCGGGTAGTGTTACAACACCAGAAAAGAAAGTCAGTAACGAGATCCCTAAAAATCGATCACTGCCTACTTTAACCAATGCGTTCCAACATGCATGAAAGATAGCAGCAAATAAAACGGCAATAAAAACAGTAATCGACATATTGATAAAAACCTTAATATGGAAAGGGTAATTTTTTATAAAACAATAACACAATGGTTAACGAGTGGATACGTCACTATTTTTTATCATCTGAGATTATTTAAAGCGTGAGGAAACAGAGCTAGATTATTTTCAGTAATGAAAATTGATATGTTTGACCTATTTTATCGATTGTAGGTAATTATCAAAAAAGAGGCTTGTTTTTACTTATTTATAAAAAATAATCTTTTTATTCAATGTGTTGACTTTGATTTTTTAAATTATTCCAATTTTTATATCACTGAAGGAACGTGTTGATAAATTGATATTATTCATCCTATTTTTCTTGATATTTCTTTCATTAATCGAATAATCCGAGTTATTATCCATAAATAATCTGTTTTTTACGAATTCATGATTAGCATATTATTAACAAGATTAGAGATTTCGAGGTTAATATTATGACGGCAATTATTAGACAATTTTTGAGATTAGAGGCATCAGGCGGTATTCTTCTGATTATTGCTGCTATTATCGCATTGATTATGGCGAATACACCTCTAAGTGCTTTGTATAATGAGTTTTTATCTATTCCTATTATGATCAAATTCGGTGCTTTCGAACTTGATAAGCCATTATTACTTTGGGTAAACGATGCCTTAATGGCGATCTTTTTCTTAGTGGTAGGATTAGAAGTTAAACGTGAATTAAAAGAAGGCTCTTTGGCTCAGCGTGATAGAGCTATTTTCCCTGCAATAGCCGCAGTGGGGGGCATGTTAGCTCCAGCATTGGTTTATTTGATGTTCAATAGTACTGATGCCATTGGACAGCAGGGGTGGGCAATTCCTGCAGCAACAGACATTGCTTTTGCACTGGGTGTTATGGCGTTACTTGGCAAGCGTGTTCCTGTTGAGCTAAAAGTCTTCTTATTAGCATTAGCTATTATTGATGACTTAGGTGTAATCGTTATTATTGCGCTTTTTTATTCAAAGAGTATTGCACTAATACCTCTCGCTTTGGCAGGGTTGATAGTGATTGCTCTGGGTGTAATGAACTGGCGTAAAGTGGGTAATACGGCTGCTTATTTAATTCTTGGGTTCATCTTATGGGTGTGTATTTTAAAATCAGGTATTCATGCAACGATTGCAGGTGTGATTGTTGGATTCCTTATCCCATTAAGAAATAAAGAAGGGGATTCTCCTTCTGAAGAATTAGAGCATGTGTTGCACCCTTGGGTTGCCTATTTTATTTTACCGCTGTTCGCATTTAGCAACGCAGGGGTTTCTTTAAATGGCGTAACGCTTGATGGCATGTTGTCTGCCTTACCGTTAGGTATCGCGTTAGGTCTATTTTTAGGTAAGCCGATTGGAATTTTCCTCTTTAGTTGGATTTCGGTAAAACTAGGCATTGCAAAATTACCAGATGCGATTAATCTTAAACAAATATTTGCAGTGTCTGTGCTATGTGGTATCGGTTTTACTATGTCTATCTTTATAGCAGGATTAGCATTCGATGGTGCGGATGAAGCTTATAATACCTACGCTAAGCTTGGTATTTTAGTAGGTTCAACGGTAGCCGCTATTGTGGGATATTTGTTGCTTCGCTCTGTTTTGCCGAAGTTAAAAACGAAGTCAATATAGGGAAATTTATTACGGATTTGAGTTTCTCAACACAATAAATACCGAGCTATATATTTAAACCTACGGTGCAATACAATGTATTGTGCCGTAGGTGTTTTTATGAGGATTGGATACAAGGAAAGCCAATCGCAAACTAATGCGTTATTAAATAGTCTGTGTTTGAAGCACAGAAGTTGAAAGGAAGATAACTATGCGGGTGTCACATCTCAATTTTAACCATCTTTATTATTTTTGGCATGTGTGTAAAGAAGGCTCTGTTGTGGGTGCAGCGCAAGCGCTGTATCTGACACCTCAGACAATAACAGGGCAAATTAAAGCATTAGAAGAAAGATTGGGTGGCAAACTATTTAAACGCCAAGGAAGGGGGTTAGTTCCTTCAGAGCTGGGGCAACTCATTTTTCGTTATGCCGATAAAATGTTTATGCTCAGCCAAGAAATGCTGGATATCGTCAACTACAGCCGTGAATCGAACTTACTGTTTGATGTCGGTGTTGCGGATGCATTATCTAAACAATTAGTCAGTCGCGTATTAGAAACAGCTTTGATTGATAATGAGCAAATCCACCTGCGCTGTTTTGAATCGACTCATGAATTATTACTCGAACAATTAAGTCAGCATAAGCTGGATATGATCCTATCCG
Source organism: Proteus terrae (assembly GCF_003144325.1). GTDB lineage: Bacteria > Pseudomonadota > Gammaproteobacteria > Enterobacterales > Enterobacteriaceae > Proteus > Proteus terrae. Next base: position 289,038 of record NZ_PENS01000001.1, on the reverse strand, counting down.
ATTGCCCTGTGGATTCGTCACAACAAGAAGGTCTGTTCTCTGTAAAGCTTGGTGAATGTAATATGAGCTTTTTTTGCAGTCATCCTCTTCCTGAAAAACCATTTCCTGAATGTTTAGAAGAGCGAAAACTCCTCATTCCGGGTCGTCGATATATGTTAGGCCGCCATTTATTAACATGGATACGTAACAAAAACCTTCAAGTGGAAATATTGGGTGAGTTTGATGATGCGGCATTAATGAAAGCATTTGGCTTAAATTATAATGCTATCTTTGTGGCGCCTTCACTGTATACCGATGAAACTTTTGCTCATAGTAATATCGAAGAGATTGGGATGCTTGATACGGTAAAAGAAGAGTACTATGCAATTTTTGCAGAGCGAATGATCCAACATCCAGCCGTTCAACGTGTTTGTAATACGGATTTTTCAGAGCTTTTTAATGGAGACAAGAAGAGTGTTGCAAACCCATAAGTGGATTGTGATTAAAAAGCAGAAAATAAAAAACCGGCATAAGCCGGTTTTTTATAACACAAGAAAGCAATATTACATTGCTTTGATTTGTGCTTGCAGATTAGCTTTATGACGTGCAGCTTTATTCTTGTGAATTAAGCCTTTAGTTGCCTGACGGTCAACAAGTGGTTGCATGTCATTAAATGCTTTTTGTGCTGCTTCTTTATCACCTGAAGCAACTGCTGCGTATACTTTTTTGATGTAAGTACGCATCATAGAACGACGGCTTGCGTTGTGCTGACGACGCTTTTCAGACTGAACCGCACGTTTCTTAGCTGATTTGATATTAGCCAAGTTCCAACTCCCAAATATATTCTAGCGAGGACAAATACAAAGGTGAAGGAATATGCCTTTTCAACCTAAGTTTGTCAATGGATTTATACAAAATTAGCGTCGTTGTACGCGACACTTGTTTCGTTGTGATGGCGCAAGATTTTATCAGTTAAGACGGGTAGAATACAGTCTTTTGAGTGAAAAAATCATCAAAATCGTGTATATGAGTAATAAATAATAGATTCTAATAGGATCTATGCTGGATTTTATGCAGTTTTATAACCAAGAAGTGAGTGATAGTCCATTTTTGTTTGATGTGAGCAATCAAATTTAAGAATAACAGTGAATCGACTTGTCGAGATATTACTCATCAATAAACATTGATATATTGGGTTACTCTCAAGCCTTTGACAAGGTATAATCCAATAATTTCCACGGTATTGAGCCAGTTATGGAGCTAATTCGCGGTATACAAAATATTAGAGCGCTACACCACGGTTGCGTTCTGACAATTGGGAATTTTGATGGTGTCCATAGAGGCCATCAGGCATTATTGAAACATTTGAAGCAAGAAGCGTCACAGCGAGGATTACCTACTGTTGTGATGACATTTGAGCCTCAACCACTTGAGTTCTTTTTACCAGAAAAGGCACCAGCACGTCTGACTCGCTTACGAGACAAGATAAAGTATTTGGCTGAATGTGGTATTGATTACCTTTTGTGTGTCAAGTTTGATAAACAATTTGCAGCGCAAACCCCAGAAGAGTTTGTTTCATCACTATTGGTGAATAAATTAGGGGTGAAGTTTCTTGCTATTGGCGATGATTTTCGCTTTGGCAAAAACCGTGAAGGTGATTTTCACTTTTTACAACAAGCCGGTGCAAGATATGGATTTGAAGTCGCTAATACCGAAAGTTATTGCGATAAAGGATTGCGTATCAGTAGCACTGCGGTACGAGAAGCGTTACTCAATGATGATTTAGTCCTTGCTGAATCACTACTGGGACATCCTTACAGTGTTTGTGGGCGTGTTGTTCATGGTAATGAATTAGGTAGAACTATTGGTTTTCCGACAGCCAATATTCCTATGAAACGCTTAGTTGCACCCGTTAAAGGCGTTTATGCCGTTGATGTCTATTTATCAGATAATCAATCACCTTTACCTGGTGTGGCAAATATCGGAAGTCGTCCTACTGTACAAGGGAAGGGCGTACAATTAGAAGTTCATTTAATCGACGTTAATATGGATTTATATGGACGTCGTATTGATGTTGTGTTACGAAAGAAATTACGTAATGAACAGCGATTTGCATCATTGGATGCATTAAAGCAGCAAATCGCAGATGATGTGGCTACTGCTAGGGATTTTTTATCGCAGCGGTCGGAGTCATAAACTAGCGGAAAATTGGAACTGAGAATCGAATGAGTGACTATAAAAATACCCTGAACTTACCAGAAACAGGGTTCCCTATGCGCGGGGATTTAGCAAAGCGCGAGCCAGAGATGTTATCACGTTGGTACAAAGAAGGTTTGTATCAAGCAATTCGTCAGGCTAAAAGTGGTAAAAAAACGTTTATTTTGCACGATGGCCCTCCATACGCCAACGGCAATATTCATATTGGTCACTCAGTAAACAAAATTCTCAAAGATATTATTATTAAATCCAAAGGGCTGTCAGGCTTTGATTCTCCGTACATTCCAGGATGGGATTGTCACGGATTACCTATCGAACTAAAAGTTGAACAAATCGTAGGTAAACCTGGAGAGAAAATATCGGCAGCGCAATTCCGCGAGGAATGTCGTAAATACGCTTACGAGCAAATCGAAGCACAGAAAAAAGATTTTATTCGTTTAGGGGTTCTAGGAGATTGGGAAAAACCTTATCTTACAATGGACTATAAAACTGAAGCGAATACTATCCGTGCATTAGCGCGTATTATCGCAAATGGCCACTTGTTAAAAGGGGCTAAACCTGTTCACTGGTGTACAGCGTGTGGCTCATCATTGGCAGAAGCTGAAGTCGAATATTACGACAAAACTTCACCTTCCATTGATGTGCGTTTCACTGCCGTTGATCCAAGTGCAGTTGCCGCAAAATTCCATGCAACAACGGATAAACCAATTTCTTTGGTTATCTGGACAACAACGCCTTGGACATTACCCGCTAACCGCGCTATCGCATTAAATGCAGAATTTAATTATGCCTTAGTCTCTTTTAACGATGAATGCGTGATTTTAGCCGCTGATCTTGTTGAAGGCGTAATGAAGCGTATTGGTGTAACGAGCTGGACTGTTTTAGGTGAATGTAAAGGTGTTGATTTAGAGCTACTGCGCTTTAATCATCCATTTATGGGCTTTGATGTACCTGCAATTTTAGGTGATCACGTTACGTTAGAAGCGGGTACAGGTGCTGTTCATACTGCACCAGGTCACGGTCCTGATGACTTTGTTATTGGTCAAAAATACGGCTTAGAAGTTGCAAACCCTGTTGGACCAAATGGTTGCTACTTAGCAGGTACTTATCCAACATTAGATGGCGTTTTTGTTTTTAAAGCGAATGATATCATTGTTGAACTACTAAAAGAGAAAGGCGCTCTGTTACATCATGAAGCCTTACAACATAGCTATCCTTGTTGTTGGAGACATAAAACACCAGTTATTTTCCGTGCCACACCACAATGGTTTATTGGCATGGATAAAAACGGTTTACGTCAACAATCATTAAAAGAGATCAAAGGTGTTAAATGGATCCCTGATTGGGGCCAAGCACGTATTGAATCAATGGTTGAAAACCGCCCTGACTGGTGTATTTCTCGTCAACGTACTTGGGGTACGCCAATGTCTCTGTTTGTTCATAAAGAGACTCAAGAGCCGCATCCTCGTACTTTAGAGTTGATGGAAGAAGTTGCAAAACGTGTTGAAGTGAGCGGCATTCAAGCATGGTGGGATTTAGATATCCGTGAAGTGCTGGGTGATGAAGCTGATGATTACATGAAAACGCCAGATACACTGGACGTATGGTTTGATTCAGGATCAACACACTCAACAGTCGTTGATGCTCGCCCAGAATACCATGGCAATTCAGCTGATATGTATTTAGAAGGCTCTGACCAACACCGTGGTTGGTTTATGTCTTCACTGATGATTTCGACTGCAATCAAAGGTAAAGCACCTTACCGTGAAGTTTTAACACACGGTTTTACCGTAGATGGTCAAGGCCGTAAAATGTCTAAATCTATCGGTAACACAGTCAGTCCTCAAGATGTAATGGATAAACTGGGTGCTGATATCCTGCGTTTATGGGTTGCATCAACAGACTACACTGGTGAAATCGCTGTATCTGATGAGATCTTAAAACGTTCTGCAGATACTTATCGTCGTATTCGTAATACCGCACGTTTCTTCTTAGCGAACTTAAATGGTTTTGATCCTGCAAAACACCAAGTTAAGCCAGAAGAGATGGTGACACTTGATCGCTGGGCAGTAGGTCGTGCGAAAGCCGCACAAGCGGATATTCTAAAACACTATGAAAATTACGATTTCCATAATGTTATTCAGCGCTTAATGCAGTTCTGCTCAGTGGAAATGGGTTCTTTCTACTTAGATATCATCAAAGACAGACAGTACACTGCGAAAAGCGATAGCGTTGCTCGCCGTAGTTGCCAAACTGCGTTATTCCATATCAGTGAAGCATTAGTTCGTTGGATGGCGCCAGTTATGTCATTCACAGCAGATGAGATCTGGAATGAGTTACCGGGTGAACGCTCAAAATATGTTTTAACTGAAGAATGGTATACCGATTTATTTGGCTTAGATGCATCAGAAACTTTAAATGATGACTACTGGGCTGAATTACTTGCTGTTCGTGGTGAAGTCAACAAAGTATTAGAGCAAGCTCGTACAGATAAACAACTGCGTGGCTCTTTAGAAGCATCAGTAACTCTGTATGCAGATAAAGCTTTGGCAGATAAGTTAAATGCGTTAGGTAACGAACTGCGTTTTGTTTTATTAACATCTCAAGCGAAAGTGGCAGATATTAATGAAGCACCAGAAACAGCATTAGCTTCTGATATGGCGGGTTTAAAAATCGCCTTTAACAAAGCAGATGGCGAAAAATGTCCTCGTTGCTGGCATTATGCGACAGATATCGGTCAAGTAGCGGAACACGCTGAATTGTGTGGACGCTGTGTTACTAACGTAGCCGGTAACGGTGAAGAACGTAAGTTTGCTTAATTAATGAAGAAAACACTTTGCTCTACAGGTTTACGCTGGCTATGGCTGGCCGTCGCCGTAGTGGTGTTGGATTTAGGAACAAAACAGTATTTTATGCAGACATTTCGTCTGTATGAATCTGTTGCTGTGATGCCTTTTTTCAATTTCACTTACGCCCATAACTATGGTGCTGCCTTTAGCTTTTTAGCAGATAAAGGGGGATGGCAACGTTGGTTTTTTGCACTGATTGCATTAGTAATCTGCATTACGTTATTGGTAATGATGTATAAAAACAAAGCGAGTGCCAAACTAAGTAACGTTGCTTATGCGCTAATTATTGGCGGAGCATTGGGTAATCTCTCTGATCGTCTGATCCATGGGTTTGTAATCGATTTCCTTGATGTTTATGTCGGAGATTGGCACTGGCCTACCTTTAATATTGCTGATATGGGGATTTGCATCGGTGCTGGGCTTATCATTATTGAGAGCTTTTTCCCTGATAAAAATGTCAGTCCTCAAGATGCAAAAAAGCAAAAGTAATCAGACAAGAAGTTAACTAAAATAACCCCTGCCTTATGGCGGGGGTTACGCTTAATAGAAGGTATTAGTATGGTTATGCAGGTACTCAACGACAGCGCAGTGTTGCTGAATTTCACTTTAAAGTTAGCAGATGGCTCTGTTGCTGAATCTACACAAGCGCATGGTAAACCCGCTCTTTTTCGTTTAGGTGATGAAAGTTTATCGCCAGCCTTAGAAGCTGAATTATTGGGATTATCAACGGGAGATAAAAAAACCTTTACGCTTGCGGGTGAACATCTTTTTGGTAAATACAATCCTGACTTGATCCAATACTTTATGCCTTCTGACTTTGCAGAGTCTGGTGTGCCAGAAGCAGGAACTATCATGCTATTTACAGCAATGAATGGTAGTGAAATGCCGGGCATTGTTAGAGATGTCACTGAAGATTCTGTGACGGTTGATTTTAATCATCCGTTAGCGTCAGAAGAAGTGACATTTGATATTGAAGTCGTCGGCATCAATCCTGAGGAGGAAACAACACATGCAAATACTGCTGGCTAACCCACGAGGCTTTTGTGCGGGTGTTGACCGAGCTATCAGCATTGTTGACCGTGCTCTGGAAATCTATGGCGCACCTATTTATGTTCGCCATGAGGTTGTTCATAACCGCTATGTCGTTAACGATTTACGTGAACGTGGCGCTATCTTTATTGAAGAAATTTCAGAAGTTCCTGATAACGCGATTTTAATTTTTTCTGCTCATGGTGTTTCTCAAGCTATTCGCCAAGAAGCTCGTTCACGTAATTTAACTATGCTTTATGATGCAACGTGCCCATTAGTCACTAAAGTTCATATGGAAGTGGCAAGAGCAAGCCGTAAAGGCAAAGAAGCGATTTTAATAGGCCATGCGGGACATCCTGAAGTTGAAGGCACAATGGGGCAATACAATAACCCTGAAGGGGGAATGTATTTAGTTGAGTCACCTGCTGATGTTTGGAAATTAGAAGTAAAAGATGAAGATAATCTTTGCTTTATGACTCAAACAACGCTTTCTGTTGATGATACATCTGAAGTGATTGATGCTTTAAATGCACGCTTCCCAAAAATTATTGGGCCTCGTAAAGATGATATCTGCTACGCAACAACCAATCGCCAAGAAGCGGCAAGAGAACTTGCAGAAAAAGCAGATGTTGTATTTGTAGTTGGTTCAAAGAACTCATCGAACTCTAATCGTTTAGCGGAGCTTGCACAGCGAGCAGGTAAGCCTTCTTATCTTATCGATAGCTTTGAAGATATTGATGAGTCATGGGTCGCTAATGTAAATATTGTTGGCGTAACCGCAGGGGCTTCAGCGCCAGATATTTTAGTTCAACAAGTATTAGAACGTTTAAAAACCTTTGGTGCTGATGAAGTGATCGAATTATCGGGACGTGAAGAAAATATCGTTTTTGAAGTCCCTAAAGAGCTTCGTTTAGATTATAAAGTTATCGAATAAAACGATCTAGAAAGCGTGATTTTTAAAAGCAGAGTTTAAATCTCTGCTTTTTTATATCTAAAGTTAAATGAATAATAATGCTGTTCATCTCTTTTACTGATAATGATTACGGTTTTGTGTGTTTTTCTTATCTCGAACGTTAAATGCTGGCATCAAGCGGATGACATCGCTAATCTGTAAACAATAAATAGAGATAATAAGTATCGTTAAGGAGAAATTTAGTTATGTCTGCAAAAGAACTTCGTCTTGCTGTCGTTGGTGCTGGTGGTCGAATGGGGCGCCAATTAATTCAGGCAATTTCTCAACAAGAAGGAACCATTTTAGGTGCTGCTTTTGAGCGTACTAATTCTTCATTGATTGGCGCTGATGCCGGAGAATTAGCGGGTATCGGGCATATCGGTATCACAATCACTGATAACTTGTTGGCTCAAGCGAATGAATTTGATGTATTAATTGATTTTACGCGTCCTGAAGGAACACTTTCTCATATCGCATTTTGTGTAGAGCAGAAAAAAGGCATGATCATTGGTACAACGGGCTTTGATGATGAAGGCAAAAAAGCCATAGATGATGCAGCGAAAATTATCCCGATCGTGTTTGCCGCTAACTTTAGTGTTGGTGTTAATTTAGTGCTTAAATTACTTGAAAAAGCAGCTAAAGTGATGGGATCTTACACTGATATTGAAATCGTAGAAGCTCACCATCGTCATAAAGTTGATGCGCCATCAGGTACTGCATTAGCAATGGGAGAGTCTATTGCAGATGCGTTAGGTCGTGATCTTAAACAGTGCGCAGTTTATGAGCGAGTTGGGCACACGGGAGAGCGTGATCCTCAAAGTATCGGATTCGCTACTATTCGTGCAGGCGATATTGTGGGAGAGCACACTGCTATTTTTGCTGATATCGGTGAGCGAGTAGAGATAAGTCATAAGGCTTCTAGTCGAATGACATTTGCAAACGGCGCTGTTAAGGCGTCTATTTGGTTAAGTGATAAAAAACCTGGTCTTTATAATATGAAAGATGTGCTTTCATTGGAAGATTTATAATTTATAAAAAATATAATTTATTGAAAACTCATAATTATTTTTGTATTTATGAGTTTTTTATTTTATTTGTGGTGTTTTTTATTTATTTGTCTTTTTTTTTGTTTGTTATCTCTGTTTTTTCTTTGTTTTTACCTACCAAGATACATCAAATCCTTATTTTACGCCTTCTTTCTTTATTTTTTAAGTTATCTTGGTAAGCAAACGGTTAAATTTGTAAGAATGATTACATAAATTGTCACTTGGTTGGCTAAATTGCTAATGAATGATATTTTTTAAATTAAAAAGGTGTTTTTTCTAGACATCTGGCTATTCGATCTTTAGAATGCGCCCAATTTGCCAAAAATTTGCCCAATTTTATGTTTTTGGCATTGATTTAGAGTCTTAAATCTGAATTAATATGCATGAAATGTGATTTATCATTCTCTGGAGGGCGTTTTGATTAGAAAAGCTATACTGGTTCTAGAAGATGGGACCGAATTCCACGGCAAGTCGATTGGCGCAGAAGGCGCCGCCATCGGTGAAGTCGTTTTTAATACTTCAATGACCGGTTATCAAGAAATATTAACCGACCCTTCTTACTCCCAACAAATTGTTACTCTCACTTATCCCCACATTGGCAACACCGGCGTTAATTGTTCAGACGAAGAATCAGAAACCATCCATGCTCAAGGCTTAATTATTCGCGACTTGCCATTAGTGATGAGCAACTATCGTGCGCAAGAAACGTTATCTGATTATCTTAAACGCCAAAATATTGTCGCTATTGCGGACATTGATACACGTAAGTTAACTCGTTTGTTGAGAGAAAAAGGCGCGCAAAACGGTTGTATCATAGCCGGTGAACATCTTGATACCAAACTAGCTCTTGAAAAAGCCAAGGCCTTTCCTGGCTTAAAGGGAATGGATTTAGCCAAAACAGTAACTGTCAAACAGCCTTACCAATGGACTCAAGGTAGTTGGACGTTAGAAAATGAATTACCAGCAGCTAAATTAGCGACTGAATTGCCACTGCATATTGTAGCGTATGATTTCGGTGTGAAACGTAATATTTTACGTATGTTGGTAGATAGAGGGTGTCGAGTCACCGTTGTACCAGCACAAACGTCAGCGCAAGATGTTTTAGCCCTTTCTCCTGATGGCATTTTTCTTTCCAATGGCCCCGGGGATCCAGAGCCCTGTGATTATGCCATTAACTCTATTCAAACCTTTTTAACTACTGATATTCCAATATTTGGTATTTGCTTAGGGCACCAATTACTCGCATTAGCTAGTGGTGCAAAAACCATCAAAATGAAATTTGGTCATCATGGTGGTAACCATCCTGTTAAAGATTTAGATAAAAATACTGTGATGATCACAGCGCAAAATCATGGATTTGCTGTTGATGAAACATCACTTCCAGCCAATTTACGTGTGACACATAAATCTCTGTTTGATGGTTCTTTACAAGGTATTCATCGAACAGACAAACCTGCATTCAGTTTCCAAGGCCACCCAGAAGCTAGCCCGGGGCCACATGATGCCGCACCTCTTTTTGATCACTTTATCGAGCTTATCGCGCAATATCGTCAAAACCTGCAATCAGTGACAACAAAATAAATCAGGAGCGAAAGAAAATGGCTAAAAGAACAGATATCAAAACAATCCTGATTTTAGGTGCTGGGCCGATTGTTATCGGACAAGCGTGTGAATTTGATTATTCAGGCGCTCAAGCATGTAAAGCCCTGCGTGAAGAGGGATATCGAGTTGTTTTGGTAAATTCAAATCCTGCAACCATTATGACCGATCCTGAAATGGCTGATGCAACGTACATCGAGCCTATTCACTGGCAAGTTGTGAGAAAAATTATTGAAAAAGAGCGTCCTGATGCGGTATTACCGACAATGGGGGGGCAAACTGCACTGAACTGTGCGCTAGAGTTAGAGCGCCAAGGTGTTTTAGCTGAGTTTGGTGTCACCATGATTGGTGCAACAGCTGATGCAATTGATAAAGCAGAAGATAGACAACGCTTTGATAAAGCGATGAAAAAAATCGGTTTAGATACTGCACGTTCAGGTATTGCACATAACCTTGATGAAGCTTTTGCTGTTGCTGAACAAGTTGGTTTTCCTTGTATTATTCGCCCTTCATTCACGATGGGGGGAACAGGTGGCGGTATTGCCTATAATCGTGAAGAATTTGAAGAAATCTGTATCCGAGGTTTAGATTTATCGCCGACTAATGAATTGTTAATTGATGAATCACTCATTGGTTGGAAAGAGTATGAAATGGAAGTTGTGCGCGATAAAAACGACAACTGCATTATCGTTTGCTCTATCGAAAACTTTGATGCAATGGGAATTCATACAGGGGATTCCATTACTGTCGCACCAGCACAAACCCTTACCGACAAAGAATATCAAATTATGCGTAATGCCTCGATGGCGGTATTACGTGAGATAGGTGTTGAAACCGGCGGTTCTAATGTTCAGTTTGCCGTTGATCCAAAAACAGGGCGCTTGATTGTTATCGAAATGAACCCTCGGGTTTCGCGTTCATCTGCGCTTGCCTCTAAAGCAACAGGTTTCCCAATTGCGAAGGTTGCTGCAAAATTAGCAGTAGGTTATACCCTTGATGAGCTGATGAATGATATTACTGGTGGGAGAACACCCGCCTCTTTCGAACCATCCATTGATTATGTTGTCACAAAAATCCCTCGCTTTAACTTTGAAAAATTTGCAGGAACAAATGACAGATTAACAACACAAATGAAATCTGTTGGCGAAGTGATGGCAATTGGTAGAACACAACAAGAGTCCTTGCAAAAAGCATTACGAGGCCTTGAAGTTGGGGCGACAGGTTTTGATCCTAAAGTCGATTTAGACGACCCTGAAGCATTAACGAAAATTCGCCGTGAGCTAAAAGAAGCCGGTTCAGACAGAATTTGGTATATCGCAGATGCTTTCCGCGCAGGACTATCCGTTGATGGTGTATTTAATCTCACCAATATTGACCGCTGGTTCTTAGTTCAAATTGAAGAAATCGTGCGTCTTGAAGAAAAAGTTAGTGAAGTTGGTATAAAAGGGTTAAGCGCTGATTTCTTGCGTCGGTTAAAACGTAAAGGCTTTGCTGATGCACGCTTAGCTAAAATACTTAACGTAAAAGAGCACGCCATTCGCCAATTACGTGAGCAATATCAACTCCATCCTGTCTATAAACGCGTTGATACTTGTGCGGCAGAATTTGCTACTGATACGGCTTATATGTACTCGACTTATGAAGAAGAGTGCGAGGCAAATCCACATCAAGATAAACCTAAAGTGATGATCTTAGGTGGTGGACCAAATCGTATAGGGCAAGGGATTGAATTTGATTATTGCTGTGTTCATGCGGCTCTTGCGTTGCGTGAAGACGGTTATGAAACCATCATGGTAAACTGTAACCCTGAAACGGTTTCAACAGATTATGACACCTCTGACAGACTCTATTTTGAACCAGTTACGTTAGAAGATGTGCTTGAAATTGTACGTATCGAAAAACCGAAAGGGGTGATTGTGCAATATGGTGGGCAGACACCATTAAAATTAGCCCGAGCGTTAGAAGCAGAAGGTGTGCCAGTGATTGGGACAACACCAGATGCGATTGATAAAGCAGAAGATCGTGAACGTTTCCAAAAAGCGGTTGATAAATTAGGGCTTAAACAGCCTGAAAATGCCACTGTAACCGCGTTAGAAGAAGCGGTAGAAAAAGCACAATTGATTGGGTATCCGCTGGTGGTTCGTCCTTCTTATGTACTTGGTGGACGCGCAATGGAAATTGTTTATGACGAAGTTGATTTACGTCGTTATTTCCAAACTGCAGTCAGTGTGTCAAACGATGCCCCTGTCTTATTAGATCGTTTTCTTGATGATGCGATTGAAGTCGATATTGATGCGATTTGTGACGGTAAACAAGTTGTGATTGGTGGCATTATGGAGCATATCGAACAAGCAGGTGTTCACTCTGGTGACTCGGCTTGCTCATTGCCTGCTTATACCTTAAGCAAAGAAATTCAAGATGTGATGCGTAAACAAGTCCGTGAGCTTGCTTTTGAATTAGGTGTAAAAGGGTTGATGAATGCACAATTCGCGGTGAAGGGGGATGATGTTTATCTTATCGAAGTCAATCCTCGTGCCGCCCGCACGGTGCCTTTTGTTTCAAAAGCTACAGGTGTGCCATTAGCCAAAGTTGCTGCGCGTGTCATGATTGGTCAAAGCCTTGAAGAGCAGGGGATCACAAAAGAAGTCATTCCACCTTATTACTCGGTAAAAGAAGTGGTTTTACCTTTCAATAAGTTTGCAGGCGTTGATCCGATTTTAGGGCCTGAAATGCGCTCAACAGGTGAAGTGATGGGTGTTGGAACAACCTTTGCTCAAGCCTTTGCTAAAGCGATGTTAGGTAGCAGCTCTACCATGAAGAAAAAAGGTAGAGCACTTCTTTCTGTGCGTGAAGGTGATAAAAAGCGAGTTGTTGATTTGGCGACGAAATTGCTAAAAAGTGGATTTGAATTAGATGCTACACATGGTACAGCTATTGTATTAGGTGAAGCGGGAATAAATCCACGCTTAGTCAATAAAGTGAATGAAGGGCGACCGCATATTGAAGATAGAATTAAAAATGGTGAATATGACTATATTGTTAATACCACATCAGGTCGTCAAGCCATTGAAGATTCTAAAATTATTCGTCGCAGTGCATTAAGATATAAAGTCCATTATGACACGACGCTAAATGGCGGATTTGCAACAACACTATCATTAACGGCAGATCCGACGGCGAGTGTTATTTCAGTGCAAGAAATGCATAAAAAGATAAATAAAGTTTAAGTTTATTTATTGCCGTAATAATGCTCCCGAATATGAGGAAACTTGTATTCGGGATTTTTTGTTTTTTTATCGCTATTTAAAAAAAGAAAATTTTACGGAAAAAAGAAAGCCCCAAATAAATTTATTTGGGGCGATTGCAAAACAAAGAGGTGGGTGCGGATCTTTTTTTCAAGTAAGGAGTCAAGAAAATAAAACAAGTTAATTTCTTTGTTTTAGCGAATTTATTTTGTCTTTTTTTGGTGTTTGAGTCAATAGTAAATCATTTTACTTAATAAGGTAACATGTTGTTTTAACTCGATTAAATTTGTAATTTACCACTGATAAGGTATAGGGGATAGAGAAATTTCTGTTACTATATTGGTGGGTGCTTGGATCATTTTGGTTCAAGCATTTTGCAAGAGCCAGAAAGAGAAAAGCCCCGAATTTTATTCTCATAAAATCCGGGGACAGACTCAAACCTGAACAACTTGATTCTGTCTCCTTTTCACAAAGGAGTCAATAAAATTGACTAAAATAACCTTATTTGGAATTACTGTTATTTGTGCGACCGTTCTTTCTTTCACAATGATTGTAGGTGAACGATTATGTTCTCTTAACATTAGTGATGGAAGCACTGTAGTTCAAGCTATTTTGATGTGCAATAAATAGTTTGGTGGGGGAGGTTTTCTCCCCCCAATTTTTCTTCAGGTTGTTAGATTTGTGGTACAAGCACCCTGTCTTTAAAATAGATTATTCGGCATAAATGATAATGATTGCTATTTCGTTGAATGTTTGACAATATAGCTGACAACATAGGTGATTATTTACTCTGCTGATATCTTTCTATTATGTCTCAACACTCTTCATTCTATTCATACATTGGTTATCAACCTAAGCATCAGCAGGTTGAAGAATATCGCTTTCAAGACCAAATTCTATTGCGCCAAGGTGTATTAGAAACCACGGAAGATCTGCAGATTGAAGAGACTTATCAAGCCGGCTTTAATTTAGTGGCTGTTCATAGTGGAAGTGTGATTAGTGAAAGTGTCAATGGGCAGAAAATAGAGATAGCAACACCAAGTATTTTTATTGCTAATAGTGTTGAACGCTATTCTTTATTGAATCAATTTAAATCTGGCGATCCCCTAAGATACACATTATTGCAATTATCATCTCAGTGGCTTGAGCAACAACATATTTTGTTGCCCCCTATACTGCAACAAAACCAATCACTCATGCTGCATCATCTGACTATGGATAACACTTTTTTGGCGTTAACCATGCAGTTATTTCAAAACCCAGTTCATGACTCTTTAAAACCACTTTATTACTCTGGCAAAGCGTGTGAATTTGCTTCATTAAGTTTGCAATATTTATGTCATGCGCAAGAGCCTGCGAATCGACCATTAAGTCAGCGTGAAAAAAACAGCTTAAAACAGGCGAAAGAGATCTTAATTGCTGAAATGGAAACACCACCGAAACTTGAAATATTAGCGGCACGCGTGGGATTAAATACACGAAAACTCACCCAAGGATTTCGTCAATTATTTGGTAATTCTGTTTATGGTTGGCTACAAGAATATCGCTTACAAACCGCATATAATATGTTGCTAAATGAAGGGGAATCTATCTCAAGTGTTGCCTATTATGTTGGGTATACGCCAGCTCATTTTTCCGTGGCATTTCGCAAACGTTTTGGTATATTACCGGGTGATGTACGCAAAGGGCATTTTACACCTTAATTGATTTTATTAAGTTTATGGGTAATATTGATATTCTTTCAATGTTAATTACTACACCTTAAACAGGTAATTAATTTCACTTCTCTCTATCTTGCTTAGTAAATAAGCAATTTGCTTCTAAATCGAAAGTAATAGTCACGCAATCTAAAGCCTTGTCGCTAGAGGGTAAATACCCTTTTCGTTATAGTGCCACAATATGTTGTGGAGATTATTATGCATAATGAATTATGGGCGTTATTACGTCCTTATCGCCCTTTATTAATAGGTGCCTTGTTGCTACAAGCAGTTGCAGGTTTTAGCTCTTTAGTACCGTGGTTAGCACTTTATCAGCTTCTTCTTTCTTTCCCCTCTAGTAATACGTTGTGGTTAACCATTGCTGTTATTGGTGGGATCGTATGGCTAATATCACAAACCATTGCATTTCATTTAACGCATTTAATGGATGCCAAATTAACCTACCAATTACGATTAGCATTATCAGAAAAAATGCAAAAATTACCGTTAAATTGGTTTGTTAGCCAAGGAAAAAACGGCGTTAATCAATATGTTCAGCGTGATATTAAAGCGTTACATCAATTAATTGCTCATGCGCCTGCTGATATTGTGCAATTTATTGTTGTACCTGTTATTGCGATAATGGTGTTATCGATATTAAATCTTTCTTTACTGCTTTTTGCTCTTATTCCTCTCATCATCGCTTATTTTTGTTTTAAACAAACACAATCTTCACGTTATCAAACCTATTGTGAACAGCGTGATAGTGCGATGAAAGCACTCTTTGAAGATTATCAACTCCTGGCAGAAAACCCTCTTGTTGCACGTCAATTTCCACATAAAGGCATTATCAGTAAAACAGAAAAAGCCTTATTTAATTTTGTTTTTCATTTTCAAAATTGGGTTAAACGAGTTGGATTATTGGGATCACTAACCCAGTTATTATTAAGTGCAACCTTACTCACAGGCTGGTTATTACTGGGAGCGGTTACTTTTGAACAAACATTACCGTTGGCAGATTTATTGCTGTTTATTTTATTACTAAGACGTATTGCCGAGCCTGTCATGGCGATGGGGCATGGTGGTGATGCTTTACGTGTTGCAAAAAAATCCGCACAAAGGATCCAACAGTTATTACAGCAGCCTGAAATACAATATGGTGAGCAATCTGTAGAGAGTATTTCTCATCATGTCGCATTAACGGCAGATTCTGTTTGCCTTGCTTATGGTGATAAAAAGATCCTCGATAATATTAATTTTGAAATTAAAAAAGGGGAGTTTATTGCCATTGTCGGGCCTTCTGGTGCAGGAAAAAGCTCTTTATTACAACTGATTGCTCGATTTATGGATGCAACATCAGGTGAGATCTTAATTGAGAATAAGCGCTTACAAGCATATTCACGTCATGCATTAAACCAAATCACCACTGTAGTGATGCAAAACAGCCAACCATTACCTTATTCTATTAAAGATAATCTATTGTTATTTAATCCAGATTGTCGTGAAGAACAACTGCAATCTGCAATTAATGAAACGCATTTTGCTGAAGTCATTGAGCTTCTACCTCAAGGTTTATCAACAATCATCAATGATGAAACGCCACTTTCTGGTGGTGGAGCACAACGCTTAGCGATAGCTCGCGCTTTTATTGCTAATAGCCCGTTATTATTGGCTGATGAACCTTCTTCAGCGCTTGATCCTGATAATGCACAACATATTTTTAATGCATTGAAAAATAAAACAATGACACGAATTGTTGTGACACATTCTTTGGCGTTAGCACAGCAGGTGAATAGAGTGATATTTATGGCTGATGGAAAGTTAGTAGCAATGGGAAATCATGATGATTTGCTACTTGAGTGTGAACGCTATCGTGATTTTGTTCAGAAACAAGGAGAGCAAAATGAAGACTAATCCCTTTGTTTCATTACTCTTATCTTTAAAATTTCCCCTTAGTTTTATGGTTTTTAGTGCCATTTTAGAAGGGCTATGTGGATTATTGTTATTACCTATTATTATTTATTGGCATCAAGACCCAAGCCAATATTTATGGATGTTAGCGGGATTAACATTAATTACATTGGTTTTTCAGTACATTGCGACATTAAATGGTTTTCTTGCGGGGACGACGGTGATGAAAATCTTGGTTCAAGCCTTGATCCGTCATTTGCCTCGTAGTTTAACGCCACCTCCCCAAGCGCAAACACTGTGCTCAGGGGCTGCTATGAGTGCAATGAGCATTCCTGCCCATTTACTGGCTCCGGTGATCAGTGTGGTTGTCACACCATTAACGGTCATTATTGGCCTTTTATTTTATAACGTCACTTTTGCATTTATTTTTATGCTATCTGCGTTCTTGCTTGTTGTTGTGATGCGGATCAGTGCCAAAGGATTGCATAAACAAGAGGCTACACTTCAAACTGCGGAGAACGTTGCAGCAAAAACATTGGCTGATTTTGCACAACATCAGGCGTTATTGCGTAAAAGTGGACGCAATACACAATTTTCACAGCAATTACAGCAAGATCTGTTAGCGCAACATCACCAACAGGTACAGTTATTACAGCGGAGTTTACCTTACCATTTAATTTTTTCTCTCTGCATTCAGGGTATTTTTATCGCAGTTCTCGTGTTTGGTGTGATAAATGTTGATGCTAACAAACTCACCTTAGCGCAGTGGTTAGCTGTTGTCGTATTAATTGCTCGCTTTATTGAACCGTTATTTCAGCTTTCTCATATTGATCAAGCATTAAGACAAAGCAAGCAGTCACTAACATTAATTAAAAACGCATTGGATGCTCCTACATTACAAAGCCCAAAACAGAGTGATACGCCTAAAAGCAATGACATTCGTTGTGAACAACTGGATGTGAATAATAGTTTAGGTACGCCGATCCTCTCTAACATAACAGCGCTATGCCCCGATAAAAAAATGACGGCAATTGTCGGCAGTTCTGGTGCAGGTAAAACAACATTACTACATGTTTTAGCGCGTCTTATTGATGCGGATAAAGGGCAAGTTTTTTATGGAGATAAAAAAGTTAACGACTTATCTGAGAGTGTATTAGCGCAAACAAGACAAATCGTATTTCAGCATAACCAGTTAATTAGAGGCACTTTACGCTGGTCATTATTACAAGATGAGAAATCAACAATCAGTGATAAGGATATTTTACAGTTACTCAATGCATTGAATTTACCGTTGATTCAAACTGATTTAGATGAAGATGTAGGAGAACAAGGTGACCGTTATTCTGGAGGACAAAAGCAACGATTATGCTTAGCGCGTTCATTATTAGCCGATCCTAAGATCTTATTTTTAGATGAACCTACGGCAAGCCTTGATACAGTCAGTCGTGAAAAAGTGGCTCTTTATCTTGAAAACCTAACATCCACTCGAGTCGTGATCACCCATGATCCGAATATTGCCAAACGGGCGGATCATGTCATTGTGCTTGATGATGGAAAAGTCATTGAAGAAGGTTCTCCTGGTGTATTGTTGTTATCTTCAATATGGTTCTCACGTTTTTGTGGATCATATTGAGTTTTTCGATCTTCATTAGTTGTTGCGTAATATCGATTGGCAATCGAAAGAGATAATTTGGCAATCGAAAATACCTTAATCCCAAAATTGATAGAGTGATAACCATTATCATTTGAATATTTTGGGATAGGTATGGTTTACATTTCTTCTTTAGCTGACTTAGATAAAACACAGAAATTATCACCAGTATTAAATCAACGCACACAAAATAAATTGGCATTAACACAATGCGCTATTTTGTGTTCTACCGCTTTATTTTCACTTTCTGCTATCGCTAATACAGCAACAGAAAATAATAAAGAAGTCGATGTTTTGGTGGTGACGGAAAGCACAGCACAACACCGCGATAACCTTGCTCCAGGCGTTAGTACATTAAGTAAAATGGCACTTAAGCCCAGAGAGATCCCTCAAACAGTCTCTGTGATAGACAGAGAGCAAATAGAAACTCAAAACTTAAATACCCTTGATGAAGTAATGACTCGCGCTAATGGGGTTACTAGCGCACCTTTTGTTTTATTAACAACGGCTTATTACGCTCGTGGCTTTCAAATCAATTCTTTTGAGCTTGATGGTGTTCCTGCTTTAATGGGAAATATGGCAAGTTCGCCGCAAGATATGGCTGTTTATGAACGTGTTGAGATCTTAAAAGGCTCTAACGGATTAATGCATGGAATGGGGAATCCTGCGGCAACCGTCAATATGGTACGTAAACATGCACCTTTAGACGATCAATTAAAAGCAACATTTACGGCTGGAAGTTGGAACCGTTATCGCGGTGAAGTCGATGTGGGCGGGCGTTTAAATCAAGACGGTAGTGTCCGTGGTCGAGTTGTAATGGCATGGGAAGATAAAGATTTCTTCTACAATATTTCAGATCAAAAAACACGCTTAATTTATGCCACTGTTGATGCTGATTTAACATCTAACACGCTATTACGCACAGGTATTCAATATCAAACAATCAATTCCATCACCAATATGGCTGGTGTGCCAATGGGGAAAGATGGGAGCGATTTACATCTTTCTCGTAAAACCTATTTAGATGCTGATTGGGATAAATTCAAATGGGATACCACACGTCTATTTACTGGAATTGAACATCAAATTAATGATGATTGGCTGTTTAAAATAAATGCTGATTATCAATATGCTAAAGCGCGTTTGCTGTATGCAGGAGCATGGGGAAATATTGATCCTGAAACGGGTGATGGAGCCATGCTGATGGGCGGCGCTTACAAGTTCCATAACTATCAAACAAGTCTCGATACCAATGTCACAGGAAAACTCAGTGGCTGGGGATTGCAGCATGATGTGATAGTAGGGATGAGTTACTCGAAAGCTAGCGAGGAACAGCATACAGGGCAATTTAAAGATCCTCTCAATGTCCCTGTGAATGTTTATCGTTGGGATCCTCATAGTGTGCCGAAACCACAAGTAACGGGCTATTCCTCTCAAGGTGCGACAAAAACAGAACAAACTGGCGTTTATGGAATGAGCCGGATCAAGCTTATTGAGCCTGTTACGTTGGTTACAGGCGCAAGAGCGAGCTGGTGGGAAGTGACAAAACCGCAAGCTAAGTTCACTGAAAATGGAAAAATCACGCCTTATGGTGGTTTGATTTGGGACTTTGCACCTCAATGGTCATGGTACAGCAGTTATTCTACGGTTTATCAACCACAAACAGGGAAAACTTGGAGTGGTGAAATGTTAAAACCAGTAGAAGGACAAACTGTTGAAACGGGATTCAAAGGTGCGTTGATGAATGGTGGGCTTAACGTCTCCGCCGCGGTTTTCCGTATTGATATGAAAAATAATCCACAAGAAGATCCTGCACATCCTGGTGGTGGTTTTAATACCTATCTTATTAGTGGTGGCAAAGTTGTTAGCCAAGGCTTTGATATTGAAGGAATGGGGTATTTATCGCCATTTTGGGATCTCTCTGTCGGTTATACCTACACTGACACAGAATATAAAGAAGACACCCTTAATAAAGGCAATAGTTTTAACTCATTAGTGCCTCGTCATATGATCAGAGCGTGGACAAACTATCAATTGCCTTGGGATGCACGTAAATGGAGCGTGGGCGGTGGTATTCAAGCACAAAGTGAATATAGCAAAACTAACGGAGAAATTACGTTACGCCAAGGTGGCTATGCGATATTTAATACACGTTTAGGCTACCAAATTAATGAAAACTGGTCTGCAGCATTAAATATTAATAACGTCTTTGATAAGCGTTACTACTCAAGCCTGTTCTCTCCGCAATGGAATAACCGTTACGGTGAACCTCGTAATGTGATGTTGAATATCAAGGCTGATTTCTAATGCAAAAAGCACTGCTGATCAGTTGTGCTGTTTTAGGCAGCGTAATCGGAAGTATTACGCTGTCATTACTGATAACAACCTTTTATCCCAGTGTAGATCCGCTTGATCGTCTGTATGCAGCCGTCTTTTTACCTGTTTTATTTCTATGTGGAATGCTCTGTTTTAGTTTGCTTTCAGTGAATGGAAAACAGGTATTTTGGCGAGCATGGAGCTGGTGGCCTTTACCTTTAATATTGTTGGAGTTTACTTTATGAAAGCGATATTAAAACGCCAGTTCTCACAACTTCATCGTCAAACAGGAACCTTATTTGGCATTCTATTATTTGTTATTTTATTTACAGGTACATGGTCATTAGCGCATGAAAATTTAAATTTATGGGCTCAATTTAAGCCGTTAAATAAAGAATTATTGCCATTAGATCAGTTATTAGTAAAAGGTGAATACCTCTTAGGTGAAAACGGTTTTAATAGTGTGA
The DNA here is from genome assembly GCF_003144325.1 of Proteus terrae. Lineage (GTDB taxonomy): Bacteria > Pseudomonadota > Gammaproteobacteria > Enterobacterales > Enterobacteriaceae > Proteus > Proteus terrae. The sequence continues at coordinate 268,080 of NZ_PENS01000001.1, read as the reverse complement.
AATTAGCATCGATTGATCATCCTATTATTACTTTCTGCCAAGGAATGGGGGATTGTTCACTACAATTAAATGCACAAACAGGTGAAGAAATTAGCTTAAGAGAGGTTATCTCTCCTATTGTTAATTTACATAAAAATCTATTTGTAGGTTTTTCTGGGCGATTATTTATTAGCTTATTTGGTTTTGTTTTTGCGCTATTACTAATAACCGGCATTGTTATTCATCACCGTAAAATCTATCAATTATTTCGACTCCGTTTTAATCAAGGGCGTAGGCTGTTTTTCTTTGATTTGCATAATGTTATTGGATTATGGAGTTATCCGTGGCTCGTAATGTTTGCATTAACGGGGGCATTATCAGGATTAGGGGCATTCGGTACATTAATGCTCGCAAAATATGTGGAGCCAGAAGCACCAGCACAAGTCATGATGAAATTAATGGGACAATCAACACCCATTTCATCTGAGTTTACTGCATCTTCTCCTAGCTCATTGTTAATTCACCTTTCACAAGAAAAACCAGACTTTATTCCTGAAGCTATTAATTGGAAAAATAAAGGTGATGCCGAGCAGCAAATTACAGTCAGTGGTACTCATTTATATTTACCCAGCACTGCAAATTTTGAGCAGTTCTTTTTTTCTGGTTTAGATAATCACTGGATTACAGAAAAAAGTTCTGTATCTCAGGCATTTTGGACGCGTGCTTTTATTGCCGTTCAGCCTGTGCATTATGGGCAATATTTATGGACGGGCTCAGCAAACTTTAGTTTATCGGTGCTTCATTGCCTAATGGGAATGATGGCCTGTGTATTAACCTTTAGTGGGTTAGTCATTTGGATATTAAAAAATCCCATTAATATCAGTTCCCGTTTAGTGTTAGGAAGTTGTATTGGCTTAATTTTTGCCAGCACATGTTTAATTCCTATCGCTATTTTCTCCGCGTTATCACAGATACTGCCTTTTTTTAGTATCTGGTTAATAACGCTTCTTTTTTATTTTCTTTATCCGCAAGTGATCAAACTTACTTTTCTTATTTTAACCATAAGTAGCGTGGTTTTATTTATCAGTGTCTTTAGTCACTTATTTATAACTCATGCTGCTTTGTGGTGGGTAAGTTGTGCCTTGTTGATCAGTGCCGTTTTCTATTTTTTGATGGGTCTTTTTCTACTAAAAAGACAGTAATTGGAGTCTGTTATGCAAGAATTATTAAAACATCGGCAATTAGTGATAACGCTAGGTTTACTTTATTTAGCACAAGGTATTCCGATGGGAATTGCAATGGATGCATTGCCTACATTATTACGCCAAGAAGGCTCAGCTTTAAGTGCAATCGCATTTATTCCACTAGTCGGATTACCGTGGGTATTAAAATTTTTATGGGCACCTGTGGTTGATAATTATTGGTTTAAATCTTTAGGTCGTCGCCGTAGCTGGATTATTCCTATGCAGATCATTGTGACGTTTTGTTTATTGCTTTTAGCATTAATAGGTATTTCTGTTGAGATGGCTAAATGGGGTGTGGCTTTATTAGCTATCGCTTCATTAGCGAGTGCAACACAAGATATCGCGACGGATGGAATGGCGGCTGAACATGCGAGTGGCACACTATTATCTAAAATTAATGCGATTCAAATTGCAGGCGTGATGGGGGGCTTTTTCTTAGGAGGGGCTGGAATGATGATGTTAAGCGATACATTAGGGCAGCAAAATACATTGTTATTCTTTGCGTCGATCCCTGCCATTAGTTTGATATCAATTACGCTCTTTCAACAAAAAGCCAAATATGAAGCAGGGGAAAACAGTGATCATCCTAATGCAAGCTTATTAAAAACGGTACGAAGAAAAGGAGCTATCAGACTATTAACCCTGACATTGCTTTCAGCCGTCACCGCAGTTTCAGGCTTTGGTTTAGCAAAATTGTTTTTAACTGACAGTGGCTGGTCTTTAGCTGATGTCGGAAAAATGGGCATGATGGGAGGAATGGTAACTCTATTCTTTGGCTGCGGTGGTGGGGCTTGGTTAATTAATAAAATCGGTGTTTGGCGAGCTTTTTCTGCCGGATTGCTGTGTGCTTTAGGCTCCTCATTATTATGGCTTTCACAATCAACGGGCACGATTAACCTTCCAATGGTTGCTGTATGTATTGTTTTAGGCTCTTTATCATCAGGGATCACTTCTGTGGCGATTATGACCGCAGGTATGCGTTTTGCATCAACGGATAATCAAGCAGGTACAGATATGACTGCGGTACAAAGCATGCGTGATATAGGGGAAATGGCGTGTGCAATGATGTTAGTGAGTTTAACTGCACTGATTGGATATAGCGGAGGCTTCGGGTTAGCCGCAGCGATTGCACTCTTTGCTTTATTGGTGACACTGGTAAACGTAAGGTATCAAGAGCGATATAAATTAACAGAATGAGATTATTAAAAAAGCAGCTTTAAATTAAGAAAGAGCCCTAATGGGCTCTTTCTTTGTTTAATAAAATGAATTATTGATTTAGTATTTTTTCCACGTTATTCGTGGATGGATTACCATCTCCATTCCATTTCACGGATTGAGTAAAGGTTTTCTCTACATCATTGATTGTTATGTGAGTTACTAGAGTTGCGCTCCCTGAATGAGGAGTACCCGCCAACGGAGTCCAGCACTGTTCCTTCATTGCGTTACTATGACTGGTTGTTGAATGATTTGCATTGTCAACAGAAACCGACTCAATGGTTTTATCATTATAATCTACAGTACTTCGACTAAAGTCGCCTATAATATCGATTAAATTATGGCTGATAGTGACAGGAGATAGAAATATTTGATTGGCGGAACCCAATGTGTAGATAGGCTCAGCAATAACGTGAGTTGTTGGATCTGATATTGTCTCCTGACAGCTTCCTCTTGTCGCACCATTATTTGTATTAATAAAGATAATACGTCCTTCTAATCTAAAATCCATATACTCAGGAGCGATGGGCTTAATATTTAGTGGATAATAAACTGCATACTGTCTACCTGTATTTGTATTCAGATCTGTATCGAAAAGATCAAATACAATGACTTTGATTTTAAGCTGAGTACTTTTAAATAATTTCTTATCAATCTTAAATGAAGTTGTGATTGTTTGCCCACCAAGAAGTTGGGTTTTATCATAAGCAAAGATTTGATTAGTTTTTTGATCCCCATCCCATAGTTCAAGATTGACATCATAACTACTTGTGGTTGTATCAGGCGGTTGCCAGGAAAAAGTTAATGAGTCATTTTCATAAACAGGGGTCCAATTTATCGATGTGTTTATAGTCGGTATGGTTTGTGCATTTTTATTGTTATCAATCCTGCGCGTTACAGAATTAATAGTAATATGAGGCACTTTTCTTATATCAACAGAATAAGTTCCTTTTGATTCATAAAAATAGTCATTTTCTTTTGATGTTAAAATAATGTCTGTTGTGCCTGAAGTAATTTTAATAATGGTTCCATTTTCTTTTATCGCGACAATATTAGGATCTTTTGCTGACCAGACACCTTGTGCCTCTTTAGGTAATGGTGTTGTTGGTTGTTGTACATCAATATTAGTGTCTGTTTCAGATAAGATAATGTTATTTTTAGTAAAAGTGATTGAGAGTATTCCTTTATCTTGTTCGTAATCAATGGCCACTGCATCTGCTAGAAATTGATCCGTCGCATCACTTTTGATGTGTATTTTGGTTTTGCCAGGCTTCACTTCTGTAATCATTCCTTGTGTATCAACGCTGGCTATACGTTGATCGTCACTGACATAATATAAAGGAATATTTTTTACGTCTGCATTACCAAAAGTGGCGTTAACGGTATGCGTAACTCCATCATTCCATACAGATTTAATCGTACCCGATGAAGATGATTGTAAAATAGGTGCTGCTTTTTCAATGACTAAAGGATAGCTACTTTGAGCTGGTTGATATTGATCATTACCTGATGTTTGTAGTGTGATAATGGCTGTACCTGCTTTCTTCATCGAAATATTGCCGCTAGTTGTATCAATAGAGGCAATTGTTGGATCGGAGCTAGACCACATCACGTTAATATTATTAGGTAATCCCGTATAACTTAGTGCGTTGATAGGTGCTGAAGCGTAGGTCTCTTGCTGGATTTGTTTATCAAAAATAATATCGGGCTTAGGGATTGTCACTTTAATGGTTAATGGTTTTGCAATGGTTAATCCTTCTGCTTCAGCTGTTAAGATAATATCTGTTTTAACATTTGAAGTAAGATTAGTTTGATATTCACCCTTTCCTAATGAATTTAGTGGGTTATCACTAAAGTTAGGTCTACCACTGGTGGCTTTAACCGAAACAGTTTTACCATCAATAGTATTACTGTATTTATCCATTAAGTTCACAGTTAGTAGGGCGCTATCTTTATCATCACCTCCTATTGATTGGCGATTGCTACTAAAGGTTGATTTATTGGCATCAATATCAGCAGGAGTTACAGTGACATCTTGAATTGGCTTATGATTATTTAAATCAAGATAAGCACTCATTTTCAATATACCCGCCACAGTGCTGGTGACTTTTGTTCTTGCAATACCCTTTGTATCGGTATAGGTGCTAAAGTCATAGTCATCAGCTAATCCCTGTAACTTCCATGACACAATAACGTTAGGCAATATATTGTCATTAGCATCCACAATGGTTGCTTGATAATTAACACCGTTATCTCCAGCAATGATGCTTGTTCTATCGACATCGACGGATTTTACTTGCCAAGTTGTGGCATCAGCACGTAGTTGTAAGTTTTTTTGTTTTTTGAAATCAACGCCATTAACTTTAACACTTAATTGTGCTGTACCTGATTTAGTGCCTGTTGCTTCAATTTCATAATGGCCCGGAGAGACTTGTTTGGCTGAGCTAAATTGAATGGTTGGGTTATTAGATATTCCCTCAACTTGCTGATCTGGCAGAATATTACCGCCTTTATCTTTAATCGTTAAAGTCAGCAGTGCTTTATCTGTGCCATTGGCGACGATTGTTGCTGGAATTAAGTTAATTTCTGAACTATTTTCATCAACATCATCGGCTACGAAATTGACATCGGGAGCAGGGTAGCTACCTGAAACTAATACTGCATTAACTTTAGCAATACCCGCAGGATCACGTGTTAATTTAACTTCAGCAATACCATTGTTATCTGTAAATGTTAGTGGTTTAGCGAGTAAGCTATCTTTATCGCTTGCCCATGTTACGCTAACGCCACTATTAACGGGATTATCATTTTTATCGCTAATATAAGCGTGATAAGTGATGGTGTCGCCTGCATGAGGTTGTGTGTTACTTATCACAAACTTATCGACTTTGGCTGTCAGGTTATTAGGTAGAACCGTCAATAGTGCAGTTTGTGTCAGTGTCACTGAATTTATTTTGGCACTGATTGTTGTTTGACCTGCTTTCAACGCACTAACTTGTGCTTGATAAACCCCAGTGGAGATTTCATTAAATGTTGTTGTGGTTGCGGTTAAATCAGCACTATAGGTAACGCTGATTTTGTCCTTTAACCCTGTTAATAAATTATCGTATTTATCTTTTAGCGTTAAAGTAATTTGAGAACGACCTGTTTCAGAAATAATGGTGTTGGGGATAAGTGATAGTTGAGACTTATCGGCAGAAACCACATCAGTGTTAAAGTTAATCAAATGGTCAGCATCAAGAGATTGTTGGCTATCGAGCATCGCTGTAACTTGTGCTGTACCCGCTTGTGTACTACTTAAGGTAATTTCTGCAATCCCATTTTTATCTGTCTTGCTGATAGGCAACGAAAGTTTACCTAGTGAGGTTAACCAACCCACAGCAATACCTTCCATACTTGGATTACCTTGTTTATCAACAATTTTTGCACGAATGATGACTTTATCAGTACCATTTGCGGTGACATCAAAAGGTGCGATAACATTAACCGCATTAATTATGGCATTTTGTTTATCAGCAATAAAACCAAGAGGTTGAGTTAAATTAAAACGGTTACTTGCATTAGCATATTGAGCGGTAATAAGACTAATACCTTCCTGTCTACCATTGATGGTTGTTTGATAAATGCCAGTATCGATTTCTTTGAGTGCGCTAAATTTGATGGTGGTGTTATCACCAGAGAGAGCAATAAATTTCTCTTGTTTCGGAACAAGGTTACCGAATTTATCTTTTAGAGTAATTGTCCCTGTTGCGAAGGAACTGCCATTTGCCACGATAGATTGAGGATCAATCGAAAATGTACTTTGTGATGCATTAACTTGGCCAGCAATAAAATTAAGATCTTGTGTGGTACTTTTGTTGTTTTCCAATGTTGCCGTAACAGTTGTTGGGTGTGCTTCCGTCCCTTTTATCACAACTTGTACATCACCATTATCATCAGTTTTTACCATATTCTCACTCAACACATTATGGGTTGAATTCCAGAATACAGATTGTTTTATTAATGGATTATTTTCAGCATCTGTAACATGCGCCATTAAGGTAATCGTATCGTTATTGTCTGCAACCGCATCTGTTTTGTTATTTACAGTGGTTAAGACAATATTGGCGCTATTTGGATCGGCAATAGCGGTTAATGTAACTTGCGCTTTTTCTTTATTTGAAAGAGTGGCACTAATTTCTGTCACACCTGCTTTTTTGGTTCGAATTTGATTGGTTGTCTGTCCTTGATTATCAGTCACACTCTTTTGTTTATCGAGTGTGGTTGAGGCACTAGATTGCCATTCAACAGTGACGTTAGGTAATTTATTACCAAATTTATCTTTTACCACTGCGGTGAGTATTGCTTGCTCTTTATTGTCTGCAATTAATTCTGTCTTATTTGTGGTTAAAGAGATTAAACCTTGTTGATTATTGGCAATAAAAGTAATGGGTAGCGCATCTAATGATTCATTGCTGAGTCTAGCCATGACAATAACATCAAAGGCTTGAGTACTAGTCACTGTCGTTTGAGCAATACCTTGGTTATTTGTTGTTGAAACTTCATTAATAGAAACAATATGTTGATCACGATTAGTAGACCAAATGATTTTCGCATTCGGTAAAATGTTGTGATTCTTATCTTCAACGACAGCGGTAAACGTTACGGTTGTTTTACCATCAGCAATATAAGGTGGTGCTGATGGTGTTACGGAAATAATTTTACCGTTGGATAGGTCGGCAATAAATTGCGTTGTCTTTTGTGTCGAAATATTATTGACCTGTGCGATTACAGTGACTGTACCTGCTATTTTGCTGGTCATCGTTGTTGATGCATTGCCTTGATTATCCGTTACTATTTCAGTTTCTTTAAGTTGTGCTTGATTATCAGCAGATAATTGAATTTTCGTATTGGGAACAGGGTTGTTATTTTTATCAATAACATTGAAGGCAATTAACTTTTCATCCGTGCCATTGGCAAATGAACTATTTGGATTAATAGTAAAAGTATTTATTCTTGCTGAGTTAATATCGGCAATAAAATCAACATTAGTTGAGTAGGTAATATTTTTAACACTGACATTAATAATGCTTTTACCAATATGCGTATTGGTGATTGGAACAATAATTTTACCTTCAGCGTCAGTGTTCGTTTGGCCAATAATCGTTGCACCATTATCAGCAGTAAAAGACACGGGATAGTTAGGAATTCTATTAGCATTAATGTCTGTTACGATAACTTGAATTTTATTTTGGCTTTTACCATCGGCTGGTGCGTGATTTTTAATTACGGTTAATCCACCTTTAGCAATAATGGCGGAATGCGTATCAGCAACAAAAGTCACTTGAGCTTGATTAAAAAAGTTATCTCTAAATTTTGGCGTTAATGTCACGATCTCAGGAGTACTTCCAGCGGTGATTGTGACTTGATATTTTCCTGTATCAATTCGACTGAAACTTGAAACTCGACTATTGCCAGCGGGATCATCAGATTGAATATTTAATGAAAGTTTTTTTATATCGATATCAACGGGAAGCTTATCATTATCGAGAATTGATAAAGTCAAATTTTGTGCAGAATGATTGTCGGCAGGTAGTTGTGTTGTTTTTGGCGTAAATTGGCTATTTTGTGTATTAATTGCAGACTGATCAACGGTGATTTTACTCTGTACCGGATCTGAACGATTACCTTGTTCATCAATCGCAACGGCGCTTACTGTGTAGCTGTTTTTTTCAGATGAACCCGCAATATGGCGAGGAAGAATGATTGAGTAGCTAAGATTATTATTATGTTGGATCTTACCACCATTGGCGATTAAGCGACTCGCAGACCATTCAATCTGTTTAACGGGATATTTAGAGCGAATTTGCACACCTAAATCTTTTTCTTCTTTTGCGTAACCACTAATTGTCGGTGTGATAGACAGGAATACTAAGGTTTTCTTTTTATATTCAAGAACAATATCGTTGTTTCTATTTACGAAATCGTAGCGATTTCCTGACATTAAACGCGTTGCACGGACATTATCTGGATTAAGCTGTGAAGAGAGGGATTCTCCAAGGCGATATTGGATATTTACATCAAACTTATCATCACTATTATCATTTAAACCAAAGCGACGTTCAGCACCGAAGGTAATTAAAGGCACTGGCGTATAAATGAGTCCTGCCGTATAAGCGTGAGGATTTTCTTGGCGATTATCTTTGCCAAATAAACCGACTTCTTTCCCGTAATATTGTTCAAAAATAAGCTTTGCGCCTAATTGCGGATAAGCTGGCAAGTAACCTTCTGTCCGGATATCCCAACCATTAGCAGGGCGCTCATTATAATCCATAACATCGTCAGAGGTTCTCCAATTAGATAGACGATGGTAGTGATTGGCACTTAACTTAAAATAGTCTCGCCATACTTCAGTGCCCACACCCAAACGGCTGTGATATCGGCTTAAATCGTAGTCATAAAAAGCATTAAGACCCACCATAAATTTGTCAGTAAAATACCGATAACCAATACCTTGATTTAGCTGACTTCGAGAGTCTTTACGGTGATAACTGGTTTGAGAAAAAAATAAATTCTTTTCACTATCATAGAGTGGGATAAGAAGATCAGCGGAGCTTCCTTCTAAGGTGAATTTTTTATCTGTTGAAAGTGAAACTTGAGCATGACCAAATTGATTTAACCATTGTTCTATTTGTTGATTGGCTCTGCTTGATATTTGGCTTATTGCATATTGTGTTGCGTCAGTATCTTTATTTAACAAAGATGAGTTAGCAACAATAATTTGTGCAAGCTCTTGCTCGTTTGTGATTGGAATAGACGTGTCTTGATGGTTATTTAGCCATTTTTTTGTCAACAAAGGCTCATTAGGTATATTAAGCGTAATACCTTCTTTTATTTTTAATTTACCGACTAAAGAGACATAATCAGGATTCGCTTCAATAAGCCTAAATAATTTTATATTAAATTTTTTTGCAATAGATTCAGGCGTGTCATCTTTTTGAACCTGATAAGTGTTTCTTTTTTTTACCAAATTAATAGTTTGTTTTTCTTGGATATTCTCTTTTGCGAAAACGTTGGCAGGGAGCGTTGCCGAGATGGGAAATGCTAATTGAATAAAGATATTAAACCAAGCAACTTTCTTTGTAATAGAAGAAAGTTGAGGTGTTAGTCCACTTTTAAATTTTATCATCTTTAAACTCACCGTAATAAATAATGATGAGATTCTCGTATTTATAGATGTATTAGATATCAGAAAGTGAACGTGAATTAATTAATTTATAAATATATAAAAAAATCAGATCAAAAAATAAAAATGGGTATAAAAGAGAGCGGAATATTTTGTTATAGAAAGGCCATAGAAAATTAATTCTATGGACCTTTTAATTGAATAGCAGAAATTAAATATCGACAAAAGTGTCAGGATCAGGGCCTAAACGTTTTCTCTGTTCAAGAACGGTAATTTCAGCTACCTCTTCTTTTTCTAATTTAAAATCAAAAATATGGAAGTTTTCTTCAATACGAGAAGGTGTAACTGATTTTGGGATAACCACAAGTCCACTGTCTAAATGCCAGCGTAAAACAATTTGTGCTGGGGTTTTATGGTATTTTTCAGCCAGTTTTTGAATAATAGGTTGATTAAAGACGCCTTCACCACCTTGTGCTAATGGGCTCCAAGATTCGGTGACAATATTATGAGTTGTGTTCCATGCTCTTAACGGTGCTTGCTGCATTAAAGGATGAATTTCAATCTGATTAATCACAGGAGTTACACCTGTTTCAGTAATGATCCGTTCCAGATGTTCTTCTTTAAAATTACATACACCAATGCTTTTTACTAACCCTTCTTTTTGCAAAATAATCATTTGCTTCCAAGCTTCAACATAAAGCTCTCGTGAAGGTACAGGCCAATGCATTAAATAGAGATCAATATAATCAAGTTGCAAACGCTGGAGGCTTTCTAAGATGGCACCACGAGCATGAGTCTGATCGTTATTCCATAATTTCGTTGTGATAAAAAGTTCATCACGGGGAACAGTGGTCTGTTTTAACGCTTTGCCTACGCCTTCTTCATTATGATAAATCGCTGCCGTATCAAAAAGGCGATAGCCTGTATCAAGTGCGTGATGAATAGCTTTAACAACTTGATGATTATCTGCTTTCCAAACACCAAGACCAAGTTGTGGGATGACATTTCCATCAGATAATTTGATCAGTTTAGGTTTATCCATTTCTATCTCCAGAGTCGCAAAAAGTACTTAGAGTGCCGCTGTATAAATACGTTGACTGACTTCTAATGTGATATCTTGATGCTCACCCAGTGCAATTTGTCCATGCTCTTCCAACTTTCGCACTAATGCAGGAATATCTTCTTCACCGATTTTGAAATCAGCCAGTCGAGTTCTAAGTCCCATTAATTCAAAGAATTTTCGAGTTTCATTAATCGCAGTTTCAATTTTAAAAGCATCTGAACCTTGGTTTATACCCCAAACTTTTTGTGCATATTGGATTAACTTGCCATATTTAGCCTGACGTTTTTCATTTAATAATGCAGGTAAAACGATGGCGAGAGTTTGTGCATGATCAAGTCCGTGTAAAGCCGTGAGTTCGTGACCTAATGCATGCGTAGCCCAATCTTGAGGAACACCAACACCAAGGATACCATTTAACGCTTGTGATGCTGTCCACATTATATTAGCACGGATATCATAGTCTGTAGGTGACGTCAGCGCTTTTGGCCCTTGATCAATTAAAATACGTAAAAGGCCTTCTGCATATTCATCTTGTACACGAGCATTCACTGGATAAGTGAGATATTGCTCTAATATATGAATAAAAGCATCAACAACACCGTTGGCAGTTTGTCTTGGTGGTAAAGAATAAGTGGTTGTTGGATCTAAAATAGCGCAATGAGGGTAAACATGAGGGCTGGCAAAGCTTTGTTTATCCATTGTCTGTTTTTTGCTGATAACAGAGAAACTGTTGGTTTCTGTTCCGGTTGCTGGAAGTGTTAATACACAGCTTAACGGTATTGCTTTTTCGACCACTTTACCGCGACTGGTTACGATTTCCCAAGGTTCACCGTGATAAGGTATTGCTGCTGCAATAAATTTTGTGCCATCAATAACGGAACCGCCACCCACTGCTAATAAATGCGTGATACCGTGATATCTGGCATAAGAAACCGCTTTCATGAGTGTTTCATAAGATGGGTTTGGTTCAATGCCACTAAACTCATGAATTTGATAGCCTGGAAGCGCGGTATAAATCTGGTCTAATACGCCATTGCGCTTAATGCTACCGCCACCATAAGTCAGTAGAATTCTTTCATGTTTTCCAATTTCAGAACGAAGTTTATCTATTTGTCCTTGACCAAAATGAAGGCGAGTGGGCGAGTAATAAGTAAAGTTTTGCATTTTGTTTCCACCTTAATTCGATGTTCTGAAGTATGACAATTAATCAGGAAAAAGTTTTCCATTGTGCCTAGACTAGATAGTCTGACATACCTATAACTACAGGGTTGTAGAAATAAGAGATGAATTATTTCTCTTAGTGACTACAGCAATTCAAATTGTAGCTAATTTATAAGGAGTAATATGGAAAGTCATTATTTAACATTAAACCAAGAGCATTGGGATAAACAAGCCGCAATGGAAAATCAGTGGTCTAAGCCTGTGAGCGATGAAGAAATTATCGCGGCAAAGCAAGGTGACTGGAAAGTACATTTAACACCAAGCCCTGTAAAAAGCGAATGGTTAGGGGATATTAAAGATAAAAAAATACTCTGTTTAGCTTCTGCTGGTGGACAACAAGCGCCTATCTTGGCGGCTGCAGGTGGCATTGTGACTGTGTTTGATTTATCAGAAGGTCAATTAGACAAAGATCGCCAATTGGCACAAAAGCATCAGTTAGGTTTGGTAACAGCACAGGGTGATATGGCTGATTTAACCGCATTTGCTGATGAAAGTTTTGATATTATTTTTCACCCTATTTCAAATCTGTATGTACCGGATGTAAATCCTGTTTGGCAAGAGTGTTACCGTGTTTTGAAAAAAGACGGTGTACTAATGGCGAGCTTTTATAATCCTGTTGTATTTGTTGATGATAGAGATCCGCAATTACGTTCACAGGGATTAATGAGACCAATTTACCGCTTACCTTATAGCGATCGAGGCTCATTACCTTCGGATATTCTGCAAGAAAAAGTAGCAAGAGGTGATGGGCTGGTCTTTGGACACTCTTTGACTGATCTTATTGGCGGGCAATTAACAGCGGGTTTTTTATTACAGGATTTTGTTGAAGATTTTGCTCCTCATGCTCGTTTCTTAGTTGATAGTTATATTCCAACGTTTCTTGCGTCAAAAGCCATTAAGCTTTAAAAAAATAGAGCTAGGAAGAATATGATTGTGATTAATATAAATGGGATTTTAGTCAGATATTAATTGATATGGAGATAAGACAATGAACAACTGAACTTTTATTGCAGTATCAGATAATACATAAAAGACGCCATTATTCTAGATTTAAATAATGGCGTCTTTTTTTAATTACTTACTGCTGGCGCTATTTTTACGATGGCGAATATACATCACAATAGAACCAATTAAACCTGCGCTTAAAAGCAATACTGGTAATGTCATCAAGATATTCATGACAAGTGTTTCATGCTTTTGTACAAATGGAATAAGGTTTAGCACATAACCTAAAGAAACAATAATCCCTACCCATAGGAAGCCACTTAACCAGTTAAATATTTGAAAGCGACGTTGCTTTAATTCAGATAAACCTGCCAAGGTAGGTAATAATGTACGTACGAACCCAATAAAACGACCCAGTAATAGCGCATATAAACCTTGGCGATGGAAGAGATCATTTGCCTTATGGTGATATTGCTCTGGTAATTGAGCCATCCAACGTTTAACTACCTTCGTATCACTTAGCCATCGGCCTTGTAAAAAGCCGAGCCAACTCCCAATACTAGCGGCAGTACCTAATATAATGATAGTCGGGAAAAAGTGTAAAACACCTTTTGCAATTAAGGCACCGCAAAGAATAAGCAGTGTATCTCCTGGTAAAAATGCGGCGGGTAATACCCCGTTTTCCAGCATAATAATAACAAAAAGAACAATATAGATAACCCACAGCACATTAGGATTAGCCAACACCATATAATCGTGTTGCATGAGTGCGTGAATTATCTCTTTTAATGTACCCATTAGCGAACTCGCATTAAAAAAGGACTTTATGTTCGCTATTCTAACGCAAAATAAAGAGAACAGTTTGATTTAATCCCTGTGGAGCCACAGGGATAGGTTATTTTTAATAAAAAATTCATTCCTGATTAAGAAATACGTAAAAACGCCTGCTCTAGATCTTCAATAAGGTCATCTACATTTTCTAATCCAATATGAATGCGAAATAGTGTTCCGGTAAATGTTGGCTGAGTTTCATATTGGCGCATCGCTTTAATATCATTGGGTTGATAACCTAAAATTAAAGATTCAAATCCTCCCCATGAAAATGCCATCTTAAATAATGAGAAGTTATCTAAGAAATGTGCAAATTCTTCAGGCGTTAAGATTTTCTTTAAACTAAAAGAGAATAAGCCGTTACTACCTGAGAAATCACGTTGAAAATATTCATGTCCTAGACAAGAAGCTAATGCAGGGTGATAAACATTATCAACTAAAGGGTGTTGTTTTAACCAGCGAGCGACTTCTAATGCACTTTGTTCGTGTTGCTTCATTCTTACAGGCAGTGTTCTTAATCCTCTTGCTGTCATATAAGCCGTATCAGGATCAACACATTGACCTAATAAATAGGTATTCTCTCGTAACTGTTCCCAACAGCGTTCATTAGCTACAGCAAAACCTAACATGCCATCAGAGTGACCATTAATATATTTTGTGGCAGATTGAATTGAAATATCGACACCTAATGTCAGTGGTTTAAGCAGTAGTCCTGCCGCCCAAGTGTTATCAATCATAATAATGATTTCAGGGTTATATTGGCGAATTGAATTGACTATTCCTTGTAGGTCGTGAATTTCCATCGTGATTGATCCCGGAGATTCAAGAAAAACAATTTTTGTTTCAGGGCGTAGCAATTGGCTGATCTCTTTGCCAATTAAAGGATCAAAGTAGGTCGTTGTGACTGAGAATTTACGTAAGATCTGATCACAAAAATTTTGTGTCGGATCGTAGGCAGAACCTGTAACAAGAATATGAGAGCCTTGCTCAACAAATGCGAGTATAGATTGCGTAATCGCCGCTGCACCTGAAGGAAATAGTGCGCAGCCTACGCCTTGCTCTAATTCAGTTAACGCTTCTTGTAAGGCAAAATGGGTGTTTGTGCCTCGGCGACCATAAAAAAGCGTACCTTCTGCTCGTTTTTTTGTTGCTTCACGTTTTTGTGCAACGGAATCAAAAATAACGGATGATGTTCGTTGTATAATTGGATTTACTGCGCCTTGGGAATATTTTTTAGCTCGACCAGAAAGGAGGAGTGAGGTTTCTTGTTTTTTTAGCGTCATCCTTAATACCTTCTTTTAATTGATGGTGTGTTTACCCCCAAGTTAATTCATTTTTTGGATAAGTACAAAAGGCTTGCAGGGTAGTTGATAAAATTTCACGTTACGTGAAATAACGATAATTTGTCTTAAAAATCGACAAATGAAAAAAAAATAGCCAAATAGTAATGATAATTACTATCAAAATGCTTCATGTTTGATATCATTTGAGCGTTTTCTCTTTCCTGATGGCAAACAGGATGATTGTAAGTGAACGATTTTGGGTAAGTAGTGGCGCAACGATGCCATTACTGAATAAATAAATAGATAAAAAAGAGAGTAAAAGGCCAACTGATGCGTAATTTGACAGCTTCTATTCTATTGGCAATCGGTCTGACAGGCCCTGCTTTTGCAGATACGACTCCTGCCACACCAACTGAACAGCCAACTACTGCTGCCGTTTCTTCAACAGCTTCTACACAGGGAACCGCTACACCAACAACTGCTACACCGGCAGCTGCCACACCAGAAACTGCTACTGCGGCCACAACAACAGGAAATGAAGTGAAAGCAGTAGGTACTGAAACAGCTAAGCCTGAAGGTGAAAATACACCTGCAACAACGGCTGAGAATTCAGAAAATGTCCCTTTAGCGACAGAAAATACATCATCAGAAGTACAACCTGAAATGGTTGCAGGTGGTGGATTTGCTGAAGATTTATCTGTAATGGGTATGTACCGTAATGCAGACTTAGTCGTTAAGAGTGTCATGATTGGCTTATTGTTAGCCTCTATTGTCACTTGGGCACTATTTTTCGCGAAAGGAAGCTATTTGATTTCACTGCGTCGTCGCTTAAGAAATGAGACTGCTCAGTTAGTTGAAGCTAAATCGCTTAACGATGCGTTAGCGATTAGCAAAAAATTTGGTAATAAAAGTGCAACCGCTGATTTCTTTAATGATGCAGAATTAGAGCGTACTTACTCTCAAGAAAGTAAAGTGGCTTCAGGTATTAAAGAGCGTGTTGAAATGCGAATGGAACGTCGCGTTGCAGCCATTATCCGTGAATTAGGTCGCGGTAATGGTTACTTAGCCACAATTGGTGCAATTTCTCCTTTTATCGGTCTTTTTGGTACGGTTTGGGGGATCATGAATAGCTTTATCGGTATTGCTCATTCTCAAACGACAAACCTTGCGGTTGTTGCTCCAGGTATTGCCGAAGCGCTATTAGCAACTGCTATTGGTCTGATTGCGGCAATTCCAGCGGTTATTATCTATAACATTTTTGCTCGTATGATAGCGGGTTATCGTGGTGAAATTGGTGATATCGCAACGGGTGTGGTGACATTAGTCAGCCGTGATTTAGATATCGAAAACAGCAAAGCAAGGTAATGAATTATGGCAATGCGTCTTGGTGATGATTCAGGTGATGATAATGAATTGCATGATATCAATGTGACGCCTTTTATTGATGTCATGTTGGTTCTGCTCATTATCTTTATGGTAGCGGCACCTTTAGCTACTGTTGATATAAAAGTAAATTTACCCGCTTCAAGTGCAAAACCACAACCTCGCCCTGAAAAGCCTGTTTATTTAACGATTAAGTCGGATAAACAAATTTTCATTGGTGAAGAGATGGTCACTCATGAAACGATGGCGAATGTGTTAGATACCATGACACAAGCAAACAAAGAGACAACAATTTTTTTCCAAGCGGATAAAACGGTTGATTACGAAACATTAATGTCGGCCATGGATTCGCTAAGAAAAGCAGGTTATCTCAAAGTTGGACTCGTGGGAATGGAAACGGTCTCTACAGGCGGTTAAAATTTAGTAAATAAGCTATTTATCTAAGTATTATTACGCTATTTTAAAAGCACTTTATTTGTCGTTGTGAAATGATGAATAAAGTGCTTTTTTCTTGTATAGAAGAAACAGAGTTTATATTTTTACCATTTTTAGTGGTTATCAATATTATTAATAAAATTGAGTTAGAATAAAATTTAACTTTAGTATTAAATAATATTAATAATAGGTAGATTAAGTTACAGAATAAATAATTAATTAAGTTTATTGAGTAATGGCTGGCTGAATCAATTAATGCTAAGTAGATACTATTATTTGAACTCTCTTAACATTAATATTCATTAACTCTCCATTTTTTTTCATTTTTAGATTTGTTGAAATCAACTTTTTAAAGTTAAATTTTCCTATAACCTTGTGATTTATAATGTCTTTATGTCAATTTCATTTAAGTGTAAAAAAACTTGCGCAAAAAATCTTATTGGATATAATGCATTCACGTTACAAATTGAAATATTTTGTAACGTGTTAAAACGCCTAATTTATTTATTATCTAAGTTATCCGTATTTGGATACTTATTTTTTATTGCACCAGGTAGACCGTTGTTTTCAGTCATTCCAATTTCAGGTAAGTAGATTTTATTTACTTATTCAAATCACTTCTTATCCTTGATAAGCAGTGAGTAAAATAAAGCGTGAAAGGCAGAGAACTACACATAGCATTTTATTATTTTAATAAATTTAGAAGCCATAACATTTCGGTGTTATGGCTTTTTTATTTTGAGTGTTATATCCGTTGTTCTTATTATTTTATCGTTCCTATCGTTCCTATCGTTCCTATCGTTCCTATCACTTCTAAATCAAGATCTTCAGAGTTTGTGCTTTGTTGTGTACCATTTTTGTGCTTACTTCCACTTTATTGCTTGCTATCAGTGGGGGTTTGCCTGATTAAAAAACACAAATAGTTAACAAAGCATTTTTCAAATTTTTAGATTTTTGACCACTTCTTTTATCTATTCTCACAAAAAAAAGAAATAGACTCTATTTTGGGATTATTTATCGATAAATTGTGTTTTTTTTATCCACAAAAACAACAGGGATTTAACATTAAATTTTATTTACGTTAATTTCGTTATAAATTCGATATGTTATAAAATAACCTAATAAAATTATTGCCATTATGTACTGATTAGTAATTATTAATGATCTTAGTTTTTGATTGTTGTTATATATCAATATGTATTTAATTTTATAGCGATTTTATGCTAAGGGTTCTTCTTATTCCAAAAACGAATATACTTATAACTATATGAAAAATGATAAGAAAAATAGGTTGGTTTTTGGCTATAAAATAAACACTATCATGATGATTAAAAATTAATAACAAAAGAAGAGTTGCTAAATGAGTAATGAAAATAAGCTGAAATTAAATATATTAATGTAATCATTTCTTGTTTATGAAATGCAATTTTTAACATTATTTATGATGTAATATAAAGGTTGATAATATGAAAAAAAGAGTCATCATTATAATTAAAAAATATATTAGAACTTATTTTTAATAATTTTTATTAGAAATTAGAAATAATGAATTATTAATTTTGTATTATTTTAAATATATTGTCTTATAATTTGGTTGTTTTTTGTATTTTTTGTAAGTTATTAATTAATAATGATTTAAATTCCCTCCTTTAATGTGTTTTTGAGATAATAATAATTATTTCTATTTACTTTATCATTATTAAATAGCGTTTTAATAAATTTAAAATGACGAAATATATAAAAAATAGGCATTAAACCTTATATTGCTGAAACGTTTTTACTCACATAAAAGAATAATTTATTTTTTAATGAATTATCGCTTGATAATGATCAAGTCATTATTGTGTCGGAGTGTTAAAAAGGCGGTGTTTTAAAATTATTCCAATTAAAAATCATCATATCAGGAGAGATATATGGCCTTGGGGAATAATGTTTTTTCCCATCATGGTATTAACCGACGCGATTTTATGAAATTGTGTGCTGCGCTGTCAGCTACCATGGGATTAAGCGGCAAAGCTGCCGCAGAAATGTCAGAAGCAATGGCATCACCTGAACGTCCACCCGTTATCTGGATTGGTGCTCAGGAGTGTACTGGGTGTACGGAGTCTTTATTACGAGCAACTCATCCGACTCTGGAAAACCTCGTTCTTGATGTTATCGCACTTGAATATCACGAAGTGCTTTCTGCAGCTTTTGGTGAGCAAGCTGAAGAAAATAAACACAATGCGATGGAGAAATATAAAGGTAAGTACGTCCTCGTTGTTGACGGTTCAATCCCAGACAAAGATGGCGGTGTTTACTGTATGGTTGCAGGAAAACCAATTATTGAGCATATCAAAGAAGCCGCTGAAGGGGCTGCAGCGATTATTGCGATTGGTTCATGTTCTGCATGGGGCGGTGTACCTGCTACTGGGGGTAACCCAACTGGAGCTAAATCACTGGAAGCTATTTTACCGGGTAAAACCGTTATCAATATTCCAGGATGCCCACCAAACCCACATAACTTCTTAGCAACTGTTGCACATATTATTACTTTCAATAAATTGCCTAAGTTAGATAGCAAAAACAGACCGCTTTTTGCTTATGAGCGTTTAATTCACGAAAACTGTGAACGTCGTCCTCATTTTGATGCGGGTCGTTTTGCTAAAGAATTTGGTGATGAAGGTCATCGTCAAGGCTGGTGTTTATACCATTTAGGCTGTAAAGGCCCTGAAACGTATGGTAACTGCCCAACATTAGAATTCTGCGATGTCGGTGGTGGGATCTGGCCTGTCGGTATCGGTCACCCTTGCTATGGTTGTAACGAAGAAGGTATCGGCTTTACTAAAGGTATTTTCCAATTAGCGAACGTTTATCAGCCAACACCAAAAGCACAAGTACCTGATGTTAATGCAAAAGAAGGTGGTGGTGTTTCTTATGGTGCTGCTGGCTTACTGGGTGCTGTCGTGGGTGCAGTTGCGGGTGTCAGTGTCATGGCTGTGCGTCAATTAGGTCGTGACAAGAATGCCACAGGAGCCTCACAGGAGGATAAACGGTGAATAGGCGTCATTTCTTTAAGCTGGCATCAGGTGGGGTTCTCCTTGCGGGAATGGCACCCACTGCGAGTCATGCTGCGGCGCAGAACCGTCCCCCAATTCCTGGGTCTCTCGGTATGCTCTACGACTCTACACTGTGTGTAGGCTGTCAAGCATGTGTCACAAAATGTCAGGAAATTAATCACCCGGAGCCAATGGAGCGTGGTGATACTTACGCTAATGGTGATCCGATTTGGTCAAACAATGACAAATTAAGTCCTTACACAAATAACATTATTCAAATTTGGCGTGATGGTACTGGTGAAAATAAAGACCAACTGGAAAACGGTTATGCCTTTATTAAGAAACAATGTATGCATTGTGTTGATGCAAACTGCGTTTCTGTTTGTCCTGTTTCTGCGTTAACCAAAGATCCAAAAACCGGTATTGTCCATTATCACGCGGATATCTGTACAGGTTGTCGTTACTGTATGGTGGGATGCCCTTATAACATTCCAAAATACGATTATGATGATCCATTTGGTAAGCTCTATAAATGTGAGCTTTGTAACCAAAAAGGTGTTGAGCGTTTAGATAAAGGCTTATTACCAGGCTGTGTTGAAGTTTGTCCTACTGGTGCAGTTATTTTCGGTACACGCGAAGAGTTGCTAGAAGAAGCAAAACGTCGTTTAGCGAAAAAAGCGGGTGAAGAATATCATTACCCAAGACAAACCATTAGTGGTGGCGATACTTATCTACATAAAATTCCTGAATATCAAGATCATATCTATGGTGAGTTTGAAGGTGGCGGTACGCAAGTCATGGTACTTTCTGCGGTTCCTTTCGACAATTTAGGAATGCCAGAAGTGGCACCATTATCAACGGGTGCGCGTTCTGAATATATTCAACATACGCTTTATAAAGGCATGGTATTACCAATAGCAGCCCTTGCTGGGATCACCTATTTGGTTAACCGTAATAGTAAAAAACAAGAGCAGGAACACCACAAGGAGGATAACGATGTCGAGTCATGATCCTCGTCCACTTGGCGGTAAGTTATTTACTCTAGCAGTAAGAGTATTTTTACCGCTTGCTGTGCTCGGTTTTATTCTTATTGGTAAGCGTTTGGTATTAGGTCTGGGCGATGTCTCTGACCTGAATGGGGGATATCCTTGGGGTATTTGGATTGCCTTTGACTTATTGATAGGAACAGGCTTTGCATGTGGTGGTTGGGCACTTGCATGGGCTGTTTATGTCTTTAATAAAGGGGAATTTCACCCATTAGTGCGTCCTGCATTGTTAGCGAGCTTGTTCGGCTATTCATTAGGTGGTTTATCCATCGCTATTGATATTGGTCGTTATTGGAACATGCCTCACTTCTTTATGCCGCAATACTTTAACGTTAACTCCGTGTTGTTTGAAACAGCGACCTGTATGACCATCTATATTATGGTGATGGCATTAGAATTCTTACCTGCGTTATTAGAACGTTTAGGTTGGAAAGTGTCGTTGAAACGTCTTAATAAAGCGATGTTCTTTATTATTGGTCTTGGTGCTTTACTGCCAACCATGCACCAATCCTCAATGGGATCATTAATGATTTCAGCGGGTTGGAAAGTACATCCACTGTGGCAATCTTATGAGATGTTACCGCTGTTTTCTCTGTTAACTGCTTTCCTCCTCGGTTTTACTATCGTTATTTTTGAAGGTTCTTTGCTAAAAGCAAGCCGCACCATGAATGATGATGAAACACCACTGTTTACCAAGTTAACACGCGTGATTGAAGTGTTACTGATTGCATTCTTGGTATGCCGTTGGGGCGAGGTCATTTGGAACGGTAAACTGAGTTATATCGGAAATGGGGATATGTTCTCGTGGTTATTCATTGCTGAAACTGCATTGTTATTGCTTCCTCTTATTTTGATGCATTTAAATAATAACCGCCGTAGTCCAAAAATGCTGTTTGTTTGTGCTGTATTTATCTTAATTGGCGCAGCAATGTGGCGTATGAACTACTCTTTAGTTGCTTACAATCCAGGAAATGGTTACCACTATTTCCCAACAGCAAGCGAATTGCTGATTTCTATTGGTTTCGTTGCGTTTGAAGTAACTGCTTACATTCTTATTATCCGTTTATTGCCGGTTTTACCTGCACAAACAGATTCAAATATACAATTAAAAAAGGCTGAGGTTAAATCATGAGCCAACGCATTACTATTGATCCTATTACCCGTATTGAAGGGCATTTACGCGTCGATTGTGAAATTGATAACGGAAAAGTTGTTAAGGCTTGGTCTTCCGGTACCATGTGGCGCGGAATGGAGGAGATCCTAAAAGGAAGCGATCCTCGTGATGCATGGATTATCGTGCAACGTATCTGTGGTGTTTGTACAACAGTTCACGCAATTGCCTCAGTACGTGCTGTTGAAGATGCCTTAGGTATGGATATTCCTGTCAATGCGCAGTATATCCGTAACATTATTTTGGCTTCGCATATTCTTCATGACCATATCGTCCACTTCTATCAGCTTTCTGCGATGGACTGGGTTGATATTACTTCAGCGTTACAAGCCGATCCTGAAAAAGCGTCAGCGATGCTAAAAGGTGTTTCTCAGTGGCAATTGAACTCTGCTGAAGAATTCAGAAAGGTTCAGAAGAAAATTCAAGGTCTGGTTGACAGCGGTCAGTTAGGTATTTTCGCTAATGGCTACTGGGGTCACTCAGCCATGAAATTACCACCAGAAGTTAACCTGATTGCTGTTGCTCACTATCTGCAAGCACTTGAATGTCAGCGTGATGCCAACCGTATCGTTGCGGTTCTTGGTGGTAAAACACCACACATTCAAAACTTGGCAGTAGGTGGTGTTGCTAACCCAATTAACCTTGATGCACCAAGTGTTCTTAACTTAGAACGTTTAATGTATGTGAAGCACTTTATCGATAATCTTGGCGATTTTATTGAACAAGTTTATAAAGTCGATACTGCTATTTTTGCTGCTTATTACCCAGAGTGGCTAAAAATTGGTAAAGGTGCGAACTACTATTTATCTGTACCTGAATTACCTATTAACGGTAATAACACTGAGTTTTTATTGTCTGGTGGTTATATGGAAGGCGTTGATTTCTCAACGTATCGTCCAATTAAAGACTGGAAAGATGAAAACCTGAAAGACGGTATCGAAGAAAGTGGTAAACACGCATGGTATGAAGATGATGAACCATTAAAACCGTGGGAAGGTTTGACTCGTCCTAAATATACAGGTTGGGATGAGAACGAAAAATACTCATGGGTTAAATCACCTACATTCTATGGCAAACCTGTCGAAGTGGGTACGTTAGCATGGTTAGTATGTGGTTTAGCAGGTAAGCATGAAGGGACTGTTAAACACTATAACGAAATCAATGGGATATACACTAAGTTAACGGGTGAAACGCTGGTTAATGAGCAGTTAGAGTCAACTTGGGGACGCATAATTGGACGTACTGTTCATGCGTGTGTGTTACAAGATTCTCTAAACTTCTTGTGGCAATCACTGGTTGATAATATTGGTCGTGGCGATACTGCTGCCTTTATTAAACCAGAGTTTGAACCAGGTAAAGAGTACCGAGGTGTGGGTTTTGAAGAAGCCTCTCGCGGTATGTTATCTCACTGGATCGTGTTTAAAGACGGTAAAATCACTAACTATCAGGCAGTTGTTCCATCAACATGGAATGCGGGTCCTCGTAACTTTAATGATGAACCGGGTCCTTATGAGTTATCACTTGTTGGTACACCTGTTGCTGATCCGAAAAAACCATTAGAAGTGGTAAGAACAATCCACTCCTTTGACCCATGTATGGCGTGTGCTGTGCATATGGTTGATTTAACAGGTAAAGAACTAAGTAAGGTGAAGGTATTATAATGCGAACTCTCGTCTTAGGTATTGGTAATTTATTACTAAGCGATGAAGGCATTGGTGTTCGTATAGTAGAAGCGCTCGAAGAGCGCTTCTCTTTACCAGAGAACGTCGATGTTATTGATGGCGGCACATCAGGTATGGAAATTTTGCAAGATATCGCAGCAAGAGACCTCCTGATTGTTGCCGATGCGGTAAGAAGTAATCATGAACCTGGCAGTATTTTTGTGTTACATGATGATGATGTTCCGGCACTTTTTACACAGAAAATTTCTCCTCATCAGCTAGGTTTATCTGATGTATTAATGGCACTGCGTATGACAGATGAATTTCCACGTAAACTAATTTTAGTGGGAATTGAACCTGCATCGTTGGAGCCAAGCATGTCGCTGTCTGAGATTGGTGAGAAATCAATGGAAATTGCACTAGAACATGTGGTGAATATTTTGCGTGAATACGGCATTTCTGTCACACCTAAAGAGGTAACAGCATGAGTGAATTAAGCTGGGATATCATAGGATATGATGAACCGCCTGTTGAGCAACTTGAAACACGTTTTAGTGAAATCGCTGAAAAAGAGATGAAAGGGCTCCCTTTTTATCGCGAAGGCGTTCCTGTAAAAGCAGGAGGCTTTACCTTATTTGAAAATCAGTGGATTGGTGCTGTTCTTACGCCTTGGATGCTAGAACTGGTTGTCTTCCCTGGGCCTTCACAAGAATGGCCACATCGAAAAGTCGGTGATCGCATTGGGTTAGAATTACCTTGTGGTCAGATTAAATTCGTTGTAGGTGAGCTTGCGGGGGGGATGCAGTATCTTGCTTGTTCATTAATGTCGCCACTTGATAGACATTTAGCAGCGGAACATGCTGTTGAGTTGGTTGAAAATAGTGTGAAAATGGCTCTTTCTCTTCCTGTTCAGACACAATCCGTAGCAGAAGTTGATTTAAGTCGTCGTTCTCTCTTCCGTGGTCAGTTAAGATCATAGTGTAGAAATTTTACGCGACACTGAGTCACATTCTTCTTATTGAATAGTACAGGAGTCAGAATATGTGTAGCACTTGCGGTTGTGGCGAAGGCAATGTCAGAATTGAAGGCGTAGAGCCTCATGCACATGAGCACCACCATCATCACTCTCATGACCATGATCATCACGACCACGGTCATCATCATGATCACAGCCATCATGGGCATGATCATCATCATGAACACAATGCTACTCCAGCGAATACTGTTCATAAATATATTGATAAGTCTGAACAAAAGCATAAGCATAACTACGAAACTCATGGTCAGCCTATCATCGTTCATCACCACTATTACCATAACAGTGGTGATGTTCACCTCCATTTTCATAACGATGCACAGCTAAACGAAACTCCTGTTTTCCATGAACATCATCATGGACATGACGATCATCATGAACACGCTCATTCACACAGTCATGACCATTCTCACAGTCACGACCATGCTCATGATCATAGCCATGAGCACTCTCATCATCATTCTCACAGCCACGATCACGAACACGAAGAGCAATTTAGCCCAGTGATTGAAAATCAGAATATGCATTATGGCCAAGGTGAAGCAGGAACACATGCTCCCGGTATTAGCCAAAAGCGTATGCTGAAAATTGAAATGGATGTACTGGATAAAAATAACCGTATTGCCGTTCATAACCGTGAACATTTTGAACAACAAAATGTGTTGGCATTGAATTTAGTTTCAAGTCCAGGCTCTGGTAAAACGACACTATTAACACAAACATTAAAACAGTTAGCGCAACGAGTGTCTTGTGCTGTGATCGAAGGTGATCAACAAACTACTAATGATGCGGATCGTATCCGTGAAACAGGTG
The DNA here is from genome assembly GCF_003144325.1 of Proteus terrae. Lineage (GTDB taxonomy): Bacteria > Pseudomonadota > Gammaproteobacteria > Enterobacterales > Enterobacteriaceae > Proteus > Proteus terrae. The sequence continues at coordinate 242,551 of NZ_PENS01000001.1, read as the reverse complement.
TGCCAGCGATCCAAGTAAATACAGGTAAAGGTTGTCATCTTGATGCACAAATGGTGCATGATGCGACACACCAATTAGGCTTACAGGATAACAGCGTTCTCTTTATTGAAAACGTGGGTAACTTAGTTTGTCCTGCCAGTTTTGATTTGGGTGAAAAGCATAAAGTCGCTATTCTTTCTGTCACTGAAGGTGAAGATAAGCCTCTGAAATATCCGCATATGTTTGCTGCTGCTGATTTAATGATTATCAATAAAATTGATTTAGTGCCACATCTAAATATTGACGTTCAAGCCTGCATTGAATCAGCTCGCCGTGTTAATCCAAATATCGAAATCATTGCGTTATCAGCAACAACGGGTGAAGGCATGGAAGAGTGGTTAGCTTGGTTGGAGAGTCGTTTATGTGCTTAGGTGTCCCTGCTAAGATTGTTGAGGTGGGCGAAGACGTCCACCAACTCGCTTATGCCGAAGTCAGTGGCGTCAAACGTGCAGTTAATATTTCAATGGTATGTGAAGGCGAACCTAGTGAATTATTAGGCAAATGGGTACTTATTCATGTGGGATTTGCCATGAGTATTCTTGATGAGCAAGAAGCACAAGATACTCTTGATGCATTACAGCATGTCTATGGTGTGACCCTCGAAGAGGCTGATGATGCAGTACGTTGATGAATTTCGTGATCCCGAACTTGCGAAAGCTTTACTAGCCCAAATTCGTGAAACTATTTCACAATGGCCTCACCCTATTAAGCGTCCATTACAAATCATGGAAGTATGCGGTGGGCATACACATGCCATTTTCAAATTTGGTTTAGACCGCTTATTACCAGAAGAAATTGAATTTGTTCACGGGCCGGGTTGTCCTGTTTGTGTATTACCGATGGGACGAATTGATGCATGTTTAGAAATCGCAGCCCGTCCTGACGTAATTTTCTGTACTTTTGGTGATGCAATGCGAGTACCGGGTCGTAATGGCTCAATGCTTGATGCACGTCGTCGTGGTAGTGATATTCGTATTGTCTATTCACCACTCGATTCACTCAAAATTGCACAAGATAATCCAGACAAACAAGTTGTCTTCTTTGGTTTAGGTTTTGAAACGACAATGCCAAGTACAGCAATGACGCTACAACAAGCGAAATTGCGTGGGCTTAAAAACTTTTCTCTGTTTTGTCAGCATATTACTATCGTACCTACTTTACGTTGCCTACTAGAGCAAGATGATGTTCGCATTGACGGCTTTATTGCACCGGGGCACGTCAGTATGGTGATTGGTTGTACGCCATATCAACCGCTATGTGACGAATTTGAAAAGCCTTTTGTGGTGACAGGATTTGAACCATTAGACTTATTACAAGCTATACTGATGGTCATTAAACAACTTAAAGCAAAAGCAGAAAATACAGATTATGTTTTAAGTATTGAAAACCAATATAGTCGCATTGTACCGAATGAAGGTAATAAGTTGGCTCAAAAAGCACTTAGCGAAGTGTTTATGTTAAAAGAAACCAGTGAATGGCGCGGGTTGGGTGAGATCCCAATGTCAGGTATTCAATTAACACCAGCTTATTCTGAGTTTGATGCTGAGTTACGTTTTACACCTGCACCGCAGAAAGTGGCAGATAATCCACAATCTCGCTGTGGCGATGTATTAACAGGACGATGCAAACCTTCCGATTGCCCGCTCTTTGGTAAAAGTTGTACACCAGAAACGGCATTGGGTGCCTTAATGGTATCATCCGAAGGTGCATGTGCGGCTTATTATCAGTATCGCCGTGAAGGTAATATATGAAACAACCTGATGAAATCACCTTAGCCCAAGGAAATGGTGGGCAAGGTATGCAACAGCTTATCGAAGGACTGTTTTTAAAAGCGTTCGATAACCCATTATTAAATGAAAAAGAAGACCAAGCGCGGATCGCGTTAAATGAGTTAACCACTCTTGGCGATCGACTTGCATTTAGTACCGACAGCTATGTCATCGATCCCATTATTTTCCCCGGTGGAAATATTGGTAAATTATCTGTTTGTGGTACGGCTAACGATCTTTCTGTGGGTGGTGCGGTTCCTCGTTACCTTTCCTGTGGTTTTATTCTTGAAGAAGGGCTTCCATTTGAAACCCTAGAAATCCTTGTGATGGCGATGGCAAAAGCAGCTGCGCAAGCAGGAATACAGATTGTCACAGGGGACACGAAAGTCGTTCCTCGTGGTGCTGCGGATAAGATCTTTATCAATACTGCGGGTATTGGCGTTATTCCAACAGCAATTAATTGGGCGGCAAGCAATATCAAAGCGGGCGATAAGATCTTAGTGAGCGGTACTATTGGTGATCACGGCGCAACAATCCTGAATCTGCGTGAAAATTTAGGATTAGAGGCGGATCTACAAAGTGACTGCGCTGTTCTTGAGCCAATGATTGCACCTTTACGTCAAATTAAAGGAATTCGCGCCTTACGTGATGCAACACGAGGCGGAGTGACCGCAATTTTACATGAGTTTGCTCAAGCCAGTGGTTGTGGCATGAATGTGCATGAAAGCAAATTACCAATGAAACAATCTGTTCGTGGCGTTTGTGAATTATTAGGGCTTGAAGCACTAAATTTTGCTAACGAAGGAAAAATTGTTTTAGTGGTATCACCAGAAGCTGAAGCTCAAGTACTTGAAGCATTACATCAACATACTTTAGGTAAAGACGCTTGTACTATTGGTGAAGTTACCGAGGATAATTATATTCGGTTAACAGGAATTTTCGGGACTAGCCGTATTCTTGATTTACCCTATAACGAACCATTACCCCGTATTTGCTAATCACTTATTACCCACTTATAGATTGAATGATCACAAGATTTATAAGTGGGATAAGTTACCTATCTGTTACAAAAAATTTGTTATAACGCAAATTTCTCTCATTTATCTGAATACTGACTCTTTGATAAAAAAATTATTGGAGTAACATGTTCGGCCAATCCTACTGCGTGGAGAGGGTCTCTCGTAGAGGTAAGCTCTAGGAAAAAACATGTCTTGGTCAGAATTTAAATCTCAATACCTGATCCGTTTTTGGAAGCCTCTTCCAGCTGTTATTGCGGCAGGTATCTTATCAACTTACTACTTTGGTTTAACCGGCACTTTCTGGGCTGTCACGGGTGAATTTACTCGTTGGGGCGGTCACGTTATGCAATGGTTTGGTGCTCATCCTGAAGAATGGGGTTATTTTAAAATCATCGGTCTTGAAGGTACGCCATTAACGCGTATTGATGGCGTGATGATTATCGGAATGTTTGGAGGTTGTATTATGGCCGCTCTTTGGGCTAACAACGTCAAACTTCGTCATCCTCAGCATAAAATTCGTATTCTTCAAGCTGTTCTAGGTGGGATCATCGCAGGTTTTGGTGCTCGTCTAGCAATGGGGTGTAACCTTGCTGCTTTCTTTACTGGCATTCCTCAGTTCTCTTTACATGCTTGGTTTTTTGCTGTTGCAACGGCAATCGGCTCTTACTTTGGTGCCAAATTATCATTGATGCCTCTGTTTCGTATTCCGGTAAAACTGCAAAAAGTCAGTCAAGCTTCACCTATCACTCAAGATAAACAACGTGCGAAGCGCCGCTTTAGATTGGGAATGGTGATCTTTTTTGCCATGATTGCGTGGTCTTTAATTATTCTCTTTGATTCACCAAAACTGGGTTTCGCTATGTTAGGCGGTATTGGTTTTGGTATTTTAATTGAACGTGCGCAAATCTGTTTTACTTCTGCTTTCCGTGACTTATGGATAACAGGCAGAACCCATATGGCAAAAGCGATTATCATCGGTATGGCGGTGAGTGCGATTGGGATCTTCAGCTATGTTCAGTTAGGTGCTGCACCTAAAATTATGTGGGCAGGACCGAATGCCGTCATTGGTGGTTTGCTTTTCGGTTTCGGTATTGTTTTGGCCGGTGGATGTGAAACGGGTTGGATGTATCGTGCCGTTGAAGGCCAAATTCACTTTTGGTGGGTTGGGCTTGGTAACGTAATAGGTTCAACATTACTGGCTTATTATTGGGATGATTTTGCCTCAGTGATCGCAACGGATTATGACAAGATTAATTTACTTGATACCTTTGGCCCCGTGGGGGGATTAGGTGTGACGTATCTGATGCTTGGTGTGTCATTTGTATTATTACTTTGGTGGGAAAAACATTTTTTCCGTAAAAAAGCCCAACAAGCACAATCTATTTCAACGCAGATTAATAAGGAAATTGCATGAGCCAGAAAGACACTATTATTCCTGATTATCGTCTAGATATGGTCGGTGAACCTTGTCCTTATCCTGCGGTGGCAACGCTTGAAGCTATGCCATCACTGAAAAAAGGCGAAATATTAGAAGTGGTGAGTGATTGTCCTCAATCAATCAACAATATTCCACTTGATGCGAAAAATTACGGATATACCGTATTAGATATTCAACAAGATGGTCCGACTATCCGTTATTTAATTCAAAAATAAATTTTTATTAAATAAAAAACAGCCTATTTAGATAAAATGATAGGCTGTTTTCTTTAATAAAATGGCGTTACTCTGCTTCGCCGCCGAGGACTTCCGTGACGCGTTCAATCAAGGCGCTTAATTCACCGGTCATTAAAACAAAGTCAGCATCAAAACGTTGGGCAAAATCGGCTTTATCGATATCGTCATTTTGTTCACGTAAAGTTTCACTGAATTTGATCCGTTTGATAGAACCATCATCACAAAGCATAAATTGCAGACGATCTTCCCAATCTACAGAAAGTTTGGTAACAAATTTACCCGCTTCAATATGTGTCGCAATTTCGTCAGAAACCAATTCTTGTTTCTTACAACGAATGACACCGCCTTCATCTAGTACAGCTTTTAACTCTGCTTCATCCATTAAGGTAAAGCCTGCAGGGAGTTCTCCAGAGCGTACCCACTCTGTCATTTTTAATTCAACAGATTCATTAAAGTTCAGAGGAACAACTGGTAATGAACCTAAGGTTTTGCGTAACAAGGCTAAGTTATCTTCGGCGCGTTTTGCACTGCCTGAATCAACAATGACTAGCTGTTTTTCTAAATCTAGCCAAATAAAAGTTTGTGAGAATTTACTAAATGCGCGAGGAAGTAAGGTGTGAACTACTTCATCTTTTAGGGTCGCTTTTTCTGTTTTTTTCAGTTTGCGCCCTTGTTCACCTTCAAGTTTTTCAACTTTGTCTTGCAGTGCTTGCTTAATGACTGTCGCAGGTAAGATTTTGTCTTCTTTTCGTGCGCACATCATGACTTGTTTACCGGTTACATGGATAAGTGCTTCACCCCGATCGCCCATTGGTGAAACCCAACCTGTTCGAGTCATATCTTGGCTACTACAAGGTGTGAATGCCAATGAAGAAAGCTGTTGTTCTAACTCATCCATCGACAGTGCTATCTCTTTATTTAAGCGATAGACCAAAATATTTTTAAACCACAGCATCTGACATTCCCCTTAATCATTATTTACCACAATATGATACTGAATGTTTAGGGTATCTAAAAGGTAATATCCCTTAAAAGGAAATCTATGCAGTGTTATTTAATAAAAAGGTAAAAAAGCTGAAACGAATAATTAGTAACTCTACTCTATGATAATGAGTTTTATTCTTATTTGTGTCTAATTAATTAAGAGTTTTGATAATGAAATAACATGATTTTTAGCACAAATCATTATGTGATAATAATCACATAATTTTATTTTTATACTCTTTTTGTTTACAAACTGAAATCACTTTCAGATTTATCCCTGCAATAATTTACAAAACAAAAATATTCCTGACACTATCATGTGATAATTATCACAAAATTAGGAAAATGTAGGAGGGGGCTTTTCACAACAAACAAAGTGATTTCGATCACAAATTTTGATATTTTTTTTTCAAATATCGATAAAAGAGTACTATTGGGCTTTTTATGTTAACCATGGTAATAATTTAGATTTTGTAATGTTTGATTGGGTTTTGTTGTTACTTGTACGTATTGATTAGATATTGTGATTGAATGGTATTCTTATGCTTCTCTTTTTAATATTTGCAGATAATTATTCTTTTTATGATAGCGTGCTACTCGTTATCACTAGTTAAATTGTATTTAAATTCGACTTTGCCTTTATTTAAATAAGAAATAAATATAAAGAATAAAAATTATTAATTAAGAATAACAATATTCAAATCTTTAGTGTTATTTATTTAGTGGTTAAAATTAATACTTCCTTTTAAATATATTAAATAGGGAGATAAATTTTTTATTAGCAAAAAAAAGAGTCTTATAAAGAAATGAAATATAAAAGAAAAATCCAAAAGTGCTATTTTTAAAAAGTTGATTAAGTTCAAAAAACACGTATCTTTACCTTTAATTGTGATACCTATCACTTGGGTATGTAACCATGAAAATGCACATTGATGTAATTGTGGGCTACATCACGAAAGTAGGGCTTTTTTTTGAGTAACATGCCATTGAAAACTCAACAACCTATTTCTTTTCCTAACAGAAATAAAAGCAATGCCCTTATTTAAATATAATGAGGATATTATTTTTGTGTCTTATTGGTGATTACGTCTGTGTCAAGGAAATTAAAACCTTTAAGAAGATTTTGTAGAGTCATAATTAGTAGCTATAAAAATTATCAATTGTGAGAGCGATTTTCTTTTTCGAAATTCGTGGCAGAGATCTTTTGTCTGAATCTCAGGTCAATTATATACGGCGGTATTATTTTTGACCTTAAAGGAAATCATAAAACTATAGAAAATAGATGGGTATTTTAATCATGAAAAGCTTGAAGCCTCTAGCAGCACTGGTTGGTTTGTTGGTTCTTTCTGGATCTGCAAACGCAGTAAACGTGTATAACGATAAAGGTACACGTTTTGATGTGAATGGTCAGTTCCGTTTAAAAACGCAAGTGACTAGCCAAAATCATGAAATGAAAATGACGGATGATGGTAGTCGTATTGGTTTCTTTGGTTCGCATGAACTGACTAACGATATCAAAGTTTTTGGTAAATTAGAGTGGGGTTCAGACACTCAAAAAACTAACAGTGACAACCCTAAATCAAACTTTGAAATGTACAACCGTGTAGGTTATGTCGGTTTCTCTCATCGTGATTATGGACAAATTCAGTTTGGTCGTACTTATATTCCGATCGACTGGGTGAAAAAATCAAGCTATGGCTATGGTAACACCGGTGTATTCTACTTTAGCGATGTATTAGGTCGTTCAGTCGGTTATTCTGGTGGTGAAACGAGCGTTAATGGTAAATATGTAAATACGAATGGTGTTGGTAAAAACAACTTTATGACTCGTTTACCACAAACTATTTTTATTGAAACTAACCGTTATGAAGGCTTTAAATTAGCAGGTACTGTAACGGGTAAAACAGGTGATGATGGTCGTCGTGTTGCAGGTGATATTACACGAGCTTACTCATTAGTTGGTTTCTATAAATCAACCTTCGGCTTAGAATTTGATGCAGGTTATTCTGCAGCTAAAGGTGAAGCAAACAATTCAGGTCCAAATAAAGATAAAACACCTGAAAACAGTATCTTAGCTTTTGGTGCAGAATACTTCTTCCCAGGCCGTGAATTTTCTATTGGTTTAGACTATGGTCAATCTCGTGGTAAAAACCCTGGCTTAGCTCTCTATGAAAACCAATATAATAGCCCACGTGGTTGGAACTCAGTTAAAGGCAACTGGAAAGCAGATTTATATGGTGTTGGTGTGAAATGGCACTGGGATCGTATTGAAAGTGGTATGTATGCGGGTTACTACCTGCGTGATGGTGATGCAAACACGTTCAACTACAAAAAAGAAACCTATACTGTGGGTGTAGATAAACGTTTTGCAGTATCTAAATATAACAACTTACGTTTATTCGCTGAAATGGCATACGATGATGCTCGCAGTGATAACGTGAAGTATGAAGATAAAAAACAATATATCTTCGAAACGGGTATGCGTCTGTACTTCTAGTCCTAGTAAAGGCACTACCGTTTGACAGAAGTAACGAAAGGAGAGCCATTTTGCTCTCCTGTTAACCAATATATAAGGGGTGTGTAATGGTTAAGAATGTGTTGAAAATTTCAACATTAGCAATGTTTGTCGCATTCAACGTGAATGCTGCGACAGTCGATCTTCGTATTATGGAGACGTCTGATGTTCACAGTAACTTAATCGACTTTGACTACTTCAAAGACAAACCAACAGAACAGTTTGGTTATGTCCGTACTGCTAATTTAATTAAAGCAGCAAAAGCTGAAGCAACCAATGCGATTTTAGTTGATAACGGCGACTTGATCCAAGGTAGCCCGCTGGCTGACTATCAAGCAGCTAAAGGCTTAGAAAAAGGCGAATCTCATCCAGCTCACCAGCTGATGAACACCATGGGCTACACAGTAGGTAACTTTGGTAACCATGAATTCAACTATGGTTTAGATTACCTGAAAAAAGCCATTGCCGGTGCTAAATTCCCTTACATCAACGCCAACGTGATGGATGCGAAAACAGGCAAAAACTATTTCACACCTTATATCATTGTTGATACACCAGTAAAAGATCGTGATGGTAAAGAACACACTATCAAGATTGGTTATATCGGCTTCGTACCACCACAGATCTTAATCTGGGATAAAGCCAATCTGGATGGTAAGGTCGTTGTAAACGATATTACAGAAACAGCGAAAAAATTCGTCCCTCAAATGAAAAAAGAGGGTGCTGACCTGATTGTGGCTATTCCTCACTCTGGTTTCGCGTCAGAGCCATACAAAGCAATGGCGGAAAACTCTGTTTATTATTTAAGCGAAGTTGAAGGTATCAATGCAATCATGTTTGGTCACGCTCATGGCGTATTCCCAAGCAAAGAATTTGAAGGCATTAAAGGCGTAGATACAGCGAAAGGTACCGTAAATGGTGTTCCTGCTGTTATGCCAGGCCAATGGGGTGATCACTTAGGTGTCGTTGATATGGTTATCAATAACGACAGCGGTAAATGGGTGATGACCGAAGCAACAGGTGAAGCGCGTCCTATCTTTGATAAAGCAAACAAAAAAGCATTAGTTGAACGTGATGCTGAATTAGCTCAAATCATCGAAAAAGCACACCAAGGTACCCGTGATTTCGTGGGTAAACACATTGGTAAAGCTTCTGCCAACATGTACAGCTTCTTAGCATTAGTACAAAGTGATCCAACTGTACAAATCGTTAATGATGCACAAGTTGATTACACCAAACACTTTATTCAAGGTGATCCGAACTTAGACGGTTTACCAGTATTAGGTGCAGCTGCGCCATTTAAAGCGGGCGGTCGTAAAAACGCACCAGCAGACTTCGTAGAAGTTGAAAAAGGTGACTTAACATTCCGTAATGCAGCAGACTTATATCTGTATCCAAACACATTAGTGGTTGTTAAAGCGACCGGTGCTGATGTTGTTGAGTGGTTAGAATGTTCAGCAGGTATGTGGAACCAAGTTGATCCTAATTCAACTAAACCACAAGAACTGATCAACTGGGATGGTTTCCGTACTTATAACTTCGACACCATTAGCGGTGTGAACTATAAAGTTGACTTAACTCAACCAGCTAAATATGACGTTGATTGCCAAGTGGTTAACAAAGATGCGAATCGTATCAAAGATGTGACTTATGAAGGCAAACCAATCGATCCTAAAGCAACATTCCTGATCGCAACAAATAACTACCGTGGATACGGCGGTAAGTTCGCTGGTACTGGTGAAGCGAATATTGCGTTTGCATCTCCAGATGAAAACCGTGCAATCTTAGCTTCTTACATTGCTAAACAAACTAAAGAAAAAGGCGAAGTTGCGACTAAAGCTGCTAACAACTGGTCATTCTTACCTATTAAGACTGATAAAGCGTTAGATGTCCGTTTTGAAACTTCACCAAGTGAAAAAGCGGCTGCATTTATTAAAGATTTCGCTCAATATCCAATGACCTTCGTGGAAAATGATGAAATTGGTTTTGCAATTTACAAAATCGATTTAACTGAGAAGAAATAAGCAATTAAACCTGCCCGTTCAGGGCAGGTTTTTCTTACCTTTTTTGAACCAAGAGAGTAGATTTTATTGCTCTTTAAGGGGATTTTATGCGCTTTATGAAGCTATTACCTGCTGCTTTTGCTTTAGTGCTAGCAGGATGTGCAACGCAAGCACCTGAAATTACAGAACCATTAAAACCTCAAGCTAAATTAGTTGAAGGCGTATCTTGTATTTTACCTGATGCTCCAACGGCACCTTACGACTACATTGCTTCTAATGATCGCTATGGTCAAAACAGCACTGCATCAACAGATTATTTTAAGTTAGCGATTAACTACTCACCGGCTTTTTGTGATTATAAAAGTAATAATATTAAACGTTTAAATAACGATAATGAAAAAGATCGTGCAAAACGTGAGTACGATAAATTTGAAATTCAGTGTTTCTCTGATAACAAATTTGGCTGGATTGTTCATGGGCTGTGGGCTGAAACCTGTGATGGTAAATCATGGGAAGAGTGCCGCGATTGGAAAGACATACGCAAGCATCCTCGTTTATGTAAAGGCGATTTACCACCTTTAGAATACTCTGCTATTAAACCTTATCTGTGTGATTCTCCAGGTATTGATCTGTTACAAGGTGAATGGGAAAAACACGGTGTGTGTGCGTTTGATACACCAGATGCATTCTTTGGTAAACAAAAAGAGTTGTATGAAGCGTTAGTATTACCAGAAGGCCGTCCTTCAAATAGTGCATTGATTAAGTTCTTAAAAGAGCACAATCCATCACTGAAGGATAAAGAAATTCAAATTAATCGAGATGAATTCTATATCTGTTATAGCAAAGATTTCGAAGTAATTGATTGTCCGAAACGTGAATTTTGATCTTAGGGATAAATTTTAAATGAACCATAAATATAAACTCGTTGCACTTGCTGTAAGCTCAGTCTTATTAGCAGGTTGTGCAAAAAACTACGACGAAGCTAATGTTGTTGATGTGCGTGTTATCGCAATGAACGACTTCCACGGTGCGCTAAAAGCGCCAGGTCCAAACAAACCTGGTGGTATTGAGCACATGGCTACGTTAATTAAAGAAATGAAGAAAGATAACCCAAACAACATCGTTGTTGCGGCGGGTGATATGGTTGGTGCAAGCCCACTGTTATCTTCAATGTTCCATGATGAGCCTTCAATCGAAGCATTATCATTAGCAGGCTTAGAAGCAACTTCAGTGGGTAACCACGAATTTGATAAAGGCATGGGCGAGTTACTGCGTAAACAAAACGGTGGTTGTCACCCAGTAACGGGTTGCCAAGGCCCAACTGAGTTTAAAGGCGCAGATTTCCAATACTTAGCGGCTAACGTTATTGTTAACGAAACTGGCAAAACATTATTCCCAGAATACGTTATTAAAGAATTCAACGGTATTCCTGTTGCATTCATCGGTTTAACTTTAGAAGGTACTGCGGCTATCGTAACCCCTAAAGGAACCGAAGGCTTAAGCTTCCACAATGAAGCAAAAACAATTAACGCATTAGTGCCTCAGTTAAAAGCAAAAGGCGTTCAAGCAATTGGTGTTCTGATCCACGAAGGTGCTGCACAGCGTCGTGATGGTGGTCCAGTTAATATCAACGCATGTAATGGTATTACAGGTAAAGTACTGGGTGTTGTTGAACAATTAGATCCAGCTATCGACTTCGTTGTGACTGGTCATACTCACCAAGCTTATAACTGTACTATCAACGGTAAATCAGTGACATCGGCACAGTCTAATGGTGCAATGTTAACGCGTATCGACCTGAAATTAGATAAAACAACGAAAGATGTTGTTGATATCGAAGCTCGTAACATTTGGGTTGATAACCGTAAATACGAAAAAGATCCAGCAGTTACTAAACTGTTAGAAGCTTACGAAAAAATTGCTACCCCATTAGCTAATCGTATTATCGGTAAGTTAGAAGGTAACCTGAACAAGCAAACGAATGACGCGGGTGAATCTGCACTGGGTCAAGTGATTGCTGATGCGCATTTATATACTGCAAAACCAAAAGATATGGGTGGTGCACAAATCGCATTTATGAACAGTGGTGGTATTCGTGCTGATATGACTGGTGGTGATGTTTCTTATAACGCAATCTACACTGTACAGCCATTCTCTAACGTACTGTTAACTCAAACGTTAACGGGTGAACAAATCAAACGCCTATTAGAACAACAATGGGATCGTTCACGTCCACAAGTGTTAGCTGTTTCAGGCAACTTCCAATATACATGGGATAGCAAAGCCTCTAATGGTAACCGTGTTATCGTCGAATCAATGAAAATTGATGGCAAACCAGTGGATATGAAAGCATCTTACCGTGTTGTGGCTAACGAATACTTAGCAACAGGTGGTAGTAACTTCTCTGTACTGAAAGAAGGTAAAGATCCAGTTTACAGCGTGCCAGATGTTGATGCAGTCGTGAAATATTTTGCTGAGCAGTCTCCAATTGCTCAACCAAAAGCAAATAACATCACACGTAAATAACGTATTTTCATACGCCTTGTGAAAATCGCACCTTTTACTTTAGTAGAAGGTGCGTAAATAAATAAAGAGAGCAAAGTGTTGAACACAAAGGGTCCATCCCTACCTTTGTATTCATTGCGCACTTTGCTCTTTTTTTTATTAAAAATAACTGTGAATGACTTAAATGAGAGATAAAAAAAAGCCCACAATGGCTGTGGGCAAGGAATGAAAGTAAAAAAGAGGGTATTATTTAGGGTCTTTTGTCAGATGTCTCTTCTAACACTTATTTGAAGATTTTAAAGCGTGAATCATCTTCCATATAACTCTTCTCGCCAGCCTCTTGTTCGATAGAACCAAAGACCATTTGAGCTCTTAATTTCCATGTTTTTGGCAGATCCCAAGTTGCATGAACTTCATCATCAATAATTGGGTTGTAGTGTTGTAATGAAGCACCTACGTTCTCTGCTGCTAATGCAGTCCAAACAGAAAGTTGCGCCATACCACTTGCTTGTTCTGACCATACAGGGAAGTTATCCGCATACAGTGGGAATTGCTCTTGAAGACCTTTTACAATATCGGTGTCTTCAAAATACAGAATTGAACCAGCACCAGCTGCAAAGCTATTAATTTTTGCTTCAGTTGCACTAAATGCTTCTGCGGGTACTAATTTTTTCAGGGTATTTTTAACGATATCCCACAGTTTTTGATGTTGTTCACCAAACAGAACAACTACACGAGATGTTTGTGAGTTAAATGCAGTTGGGCTTTCTTTAACCGCTTCTTTGATAATTGCCGTGACTCTGTCTTCGCTAATTGGAAGTTGATTACCTAAATGATAAATTGTTCTACGTTTTTTCATTAAATCAGTAAATGCGTTAGACATGATGTCTCCTCGATAAATTTAAGCGCTTAAAGCGTGTCTTAGCTTGGGCTAATCTATGGACATACTATAGGGCTTAGCAGTGATTTATTGATATATAAAAAATTTAATCAGTTACGTCAAAATATTCGACCTAGTTTTTAACTTTTTGATTTTCATTCTGTTTATCTGAAAATCTAAACTCAGGAGCAAGTTGGCTAATACCTAAACCTCCCGCTTTTTTTACTTTAATTTGGACAGGAATACGTTCTTTCATGGCTTCTACGTGACTAATTACGCCAATAATTTTGCCGGATGCATTAAGGCTGTCGAGTGCATCTAATGCAATATCTAAGGTATCAGGATCTAATGTGCCAAAGCCTTCATCTAAAAATAGTGATTCAATTTGAGTCTTGTTACTGACCAAATCTGAAAGCGCTAAAGCGAGTGATAAACTGACTAAGAAACTTTCGCCACCAGAAAGCGTGCGAGTATCCCGCAGTGCATCCGCTTGCCATGTATCTGCAATCTGTAATTCAAGGCTTGCTGGTGTTTTACGCTGTAAGAAATAACGCCCATGAAGCTTTTCTAAACGACGGTTAGCTAAATAAATCAGATGATCAAGCGTTAATCCTTGGGCGAAACGGCTGAACTTATCTCCTGATGCAGATCCCACTAATTCATTTAAATAACTCCAATCATCAAACTGAGATTGCTGTTTGGCAATATGAGTTAGTAGATCCTGTTGCTCTTTACGCTTTTCCTCGTCAGTACGCAGTTGTTCTTGAATACGAAATTTCGTTTCTTGTAATTGAGTAAACTGTGTTTCTAACATCAATAACTGAGCGGTAATTTGCTCGAGATCCTGTTGTGTTGCCAATATTGGCTGCTGTGATAAGTGCTGTTGATATACGTTTTCTTGTGTATCCAAACGCGTTTTTTCTTGCAGAAGCTTATCAAGTCTTTGTTTTTGCTGCTCTTGTAAATGATTTCTCTCTTCAACCGATAGTAATGAGGCTAAAAATGCGTTCTCATCATCAAATGGACTGTTTTTTAATCTGTTTTGGTATTGTTCAAGGGTGGCTTGTGAGTGAACATGAAGCCGTTGTAGTGATTTTTCGTTTTCCTGATATTGGCCAATAAGCTGATTTAAACGGATTTCGAGTCGGTTTTTTTCTTCGCTATATTGCTCAATTTGTTTTTGTAACAACTGACTTTGTTTATCCAACTCATTGCGAGCATCTTCGGTAGTTTGTGTGCCGAATAAAGCTTGGCGTTGGGTTTTTAGTTGTTTTTGTTGTTGATGTAATTGTTGTAAATGAACTAAAACAGCATCAAGTTCTTTTTGAACTTCAGCTAAATAGCGTTTTCTCTCTTTTTGCGTTAATAACAATTCGCGGATTGTTTGTTGTAATTCGTGATGTGTTTTTAATGTTGATTGATATTGTTGGCTTTCTTCTTTACGCGCAATAAGCCATTGAATTTTATCTTCAGATACCTGTAACTCATAACCTTGTTGTTTGACAAGGGATTGAATATCTTGCGCTAATTGGGTGTGTTGTTGAAGATATTGCGCTGTTTGTTGTCGTTTATTAGAAGCTTCTTTTTGTTGCTGAGCTAATTGATTTTGTTGATGAAGAATAGCTTGCTGTTGTTGATAAAATTGTTCTTTATTATCAGATAACAGCTTGTATTCTTGTTGAATTTTGGCTTCTAATGCTTGGTAATTTACTCGTTTTTGCGTCAGTAAATTATCTTCTTTTTCAAGTGCTGCATCTAATTGAGTTAAAACAGTTTCTTCGCAATCAACATCCGGTAATGCGTGAGTTTGAGCTAAGACTCGCCATTGCTGTTTTAATGACGCAATATCTTGTGTTAGTTGCTCAAGGTCGCTACTTAATTTTTCATTTTGAGCTTGATAGTTAGCACATTGTGTTTTTTGTTCTACTAACTCTATAGTTAATGCATGAACTTGTTGCGTTAAAATATCTAATCGTGTTTTTGTTTCATCTGGTTTTATTTCTTTATATTTTTCAACATAAGGATGTTCAGTTGAACCGCAAACAGGGCATGGATTGTCTTTAACTAAACGTTGTCTCTCTTCTTCGTATTCAGCTAATTTCCGAATTAAAAGATAATTGTCATTTAAATCTTTAAGGTGTTGCTCTTTCTCTCTTAAAACGATGCCATTTTTGCTGATATTTTCAGTCAGTACAGCTATTTTTTGCTGGTTTTCCGAATGACTTTTTTGGTACAGACGTTCAGTTTTTAGAGCACGCTGTAATTGAACCTGTAATCCCATTATTTTTGCGAGCGCATTTCTTTGCTGAGAAATTTGTTGCAAGCGATGAGGAATATCTGCAATTGTATCTGCTTTATTTTGTTGCTCAAGTTGCGTTTGTAATTCACTTAATTGTTGTTGTTGTAAATTAAGAGCGTGTTGTTGTGTTTCTAGTGTGCGTGTTGTTTTTTCGAGAGCAAGTTTAAGTAACTGCTCTTTTTCTTGTTCTGCTTTTTCACTTTTCTGACTAATTAGATATTTCTCTGCAATTTCATCATATTGTTCAAAATAGCGTTGCCACAAAGGTAAATTCTCAGCAAGTTGAGCATAAGCTGTATGCTGATTTAAATATTCACTTAATTCATTGAATTGTTTTTGTGATCCAGCTAATTGGATTTCTGTTAATTGTATTTTTTCCAGATATTCTGACTGTGTTTTTTCCAGTGTGTTTTTTTGCTGTGTTTTTGCTGAAATATCTTGTTGTAGCAAGACTAACTGGTTATCTAATGGCGTCACTTCTTCACGAATAAGTTGTAATATTTGCTGTTTTTTATCATCGTGTTGTTTAAATGTGTCACGAGCCTCCACTAATCGCTGGCTAATAGGTTGGCTTTGTTGTTCAATAAGCCGTTTTTCTGCTTTCAAGGTTGAGAGTTGTGACTCAATATAGGTTTGTTCTTTTAATAGACGATTTTTTTCATCATAAATCGGGCGGATCTTTTCAGCGGGTTCGCTATTTTCAAGACGTTGAATATCGGGCTTGGCAGCAACTAATGCTTCTTGCGCTAAGTTAACTCCGTTTTGTGCTAATAGCTTGTTTTTCTTGATTTCAATGTCTTTTTCTTTCCACTGCTTTGCTGCTTGATATTCCTGTTGTTCTTTTTGTAATAGTCTCTCTTTGGCAAAAAGTTCAGTTTGCTCAGTTAATAAAGCTTGGCGAGCATTTTCATCTAATAACGCCATCATTTCGGCTTGTTGCTTTAGTGTTTTTAAGGCTTGTTCTTCTTCACGCCAATGCTTAAAGATCGATTGGGAAATATGGCGATAAATATCTGTGCCAGTCAGTTCTTCGAGTAATTCAGCGCGAGATTTATCATCTGCATTTAAAAAGGCCGCAAATTGTCCTTGAGATAACAACATTGACTTAGTAAAACGATCAAAATCGAGCCCTGTAATATTAATAATTTCTTCTTTTACTTGGCTAATTTTATTCGTTAATATTTTATCGTTGCCACTCAGTATATTAATTTTAGCTAATTCAACTTTAGGTTCTTGAAGATTACCATCTGGTTTACCTTTAGCGCGCTTTTGTTCCCAAAATGCTCGATACGCCACACCCTTAACTTCAAATTCAACTTCAGCTAAACACTCTGCCGTGTGGCGTGTCATTAATTCATTTTGAGTTTTAGTTATTCGGCCTAGTCTAGGAGTACAGTGGTAAAGCGCCAAACTAATCGCATCTAATAGTGTGGTTTTTCCTGCCCCGGTAGGGCCTGTAATAGCAAATAATCCGTTGCTAACAAAAGGCTCTTGGTCAAAGTTGATTTTCCACTCACCTTTTAAAGAGTTAATATTTTTAAATCGCAGACTTAAGATTTTCATTATGCTTCGTTATCCTCTTGTTCTGCCATTTCAACAGCTTGTTTAAACAATGTTGTTAACCGTGTTTTCGTTTCTTCTGAATCAAATTCATGCTGTTCTAAGCGTCTTTCAAAAACATCATAAACCGTTAATTCGGTCAGTGTTTCGTTCTCATTTTGTGTGAATGCTTGGCGCTGTTTTCTGGCTCTTCTTAATAAGATCACATCAAAAAGGGGATCGTTAGTTAGCTCTTGAACTCGGGTTTGTATATCACTGAGATAATCTTGTGTTGAAACTTCGATATCCAACCAAATAGTGGTATCTGTTTCATCGTATTGTTTTTTTAAATCATCAAGTTGTATGGCTATCTCTTTTAATGAGCCACTGATAGTGCGTAGCAACTGAAATTCAGGAATAGGTAATAGTGTGAGATTAGTTAATTTGTCTTGTTCGAAATCGATAAGGCAGACGCTTTTTTGTTGTCCGCTTTCATCAAAACTTAAAGGAATAGGAGAGCCACTATAACGAATATGACCTGATTTATTTACCACTTGAGGGCGATGAATATGACCAAGAGCAATATAGTCAAATTCAGGAAATAGTGTTGCAGAGAAAGCCTCTAAAGTACCGATATAAATTTCACGTACAGAGTCCGTTACACTTGCACCAATGGTTGTAAGGTGACCTGTTGCAATAATAGGAATATTGACGTTTAGTTGCTTACGTAAATCGAGAGCCTCTTGATATTGAGCTTGATAATAATCAGCAATCGCTTCTTTTAGGATATCTTGTTTTTCAGCACCTGATTGCCCACTTTTACTACTTATCATATCTCTAGGGCGTAGATAAGGGATCGCACAAAGTAATGCTCCCGGAGTATTATCTTTTTGAGGAAGAATAAGCGGAGCTTGTGGGGTTTCAGCATGAACATTGGCAATAACCGTTGTATTTAAACATGCTAATAATGATTTAGATTCATTTAGTGTTGCGACTGAATCGTGATTACCACCCAGAATGACGAGCTGGCATTGTGTATCTCGGATAGCAACAACAAAGCGGTTATAAAGCTCTCGGGCATAACTTGGTGGGGAGCCTGTATCAAAAATATCTCCTGCAACAATCAATGCATCAACTTGATAATGTTTAATTTGTGCTAACAACCAATCAAGAAACTGTTGATGTTCTTGAGCTCGAGTTTTAGTAAAAAAATATTGCCCTAAATGCCAGTCTGATGTGTGAATAATCCGCATTGCTATTCCTCTTTTTTATCTGATGAAGAGTATAGCGCACCTTACTTTTTTAGTGAAAATCCAACAATAAGCCTTCTTTTTGAGTGATATTTCACCGAAAAATGATTTATTTACCTTAACAACTGGGATCTATTTCAGTAATGTTAAGGTTAGTCATAAATCTGTCATAAAACTGCATCATAATCATTTTGACCCTCTATATACATTACACAGGATAGAGTATGGCAAGGCGTATTCTTGTTGTTGAAGATGAAACCGCAATTCGAGAGATGATCTGTTTTGTTTTGGAACAAAATGGTTTTCAGCCTATTGAAGCAGAAGACTATGATTCTGCATTGAGCTTTCTTATTGATCCTTACCCTGATCTGGTTTTATTAGATTGGATGATCCCTGGTGGATCAGGCTTGCAGATAATAAAACAGATGAAGCGGGAAAGTAACACCCGTGATATTCCAATTATTATGCTAACAGCAAAAGGGGAAGAAGAAGATAAAGTTCAAGGGTTAGAAACGGGTGCTGATGATTACGTCATTAAGCCTTTCTCACCTAAAGAGCTTGTGGCTCGCGTGAAAGCAATTTTACGACGATTATCACCAATGTCTTCGGAAGATATTATTGAATTCAATGGATTAGGACTTGATCCTGTTTCTCATCGAGTAACGAGTCAAGATAAACCGATTGATATGGGACCTACCGAATTTAAACTCCTGCACTTTTTTATGACACATCCTGAACGCGTGTATAGCAGAGAACAACTGCTAAACTATGTTTGGGGAACGAATGTTTATGTCGAAGACCGTACTGTTGATGTGCATATTCGTCGTTTACGTAAAGCCATCGAAGAAGATGGTCATGACAGAATGATACAGACAGTACGTGGAACGGGATATCGTTTCTCTGCCCGTTTCTAAGTCAATATGGGAGTAATCGTCAGGTGTTAGAACGACTATCGTGGAAAGCCCTCGTTTGGGGGCTATGTCTATTTTGCTTACCTGCTTTTATATTATCGCTTTTTATCGGGCATCTTTCTTGGTTGCTGGTGGCATCGCTACTTAGTGCACTTGTGTGGCATGCCTATAACTTGCTGAAATTATCTAAATGGTTATGGCTAGATCGCTCAGTACTGCCTCCGGAAGGAAGAGGAGGATGGGAGCCTATTTTTTATGGTATTCGACAAACACAGCAACGTAATCGAAAACGACGTCGAGAATTAGGCGACTTAATTAAGCGTTTTAGAAGCGGGGCTGAAAGCTTACCTGATGCGGTTGTAATGATGACCAATGAAGGTAATATTTTTTGGTGTAACAGCTTAGCTCAACATCTATTAGGTTTTCGCTGGCCAGAAGATAACGGGCAAAATATTTTTAATTTATTACGTTATCCAGATTTTTTGCACTATTTTACCGCAGGCGATTTTAGTCACCCTTTAACGATTTCTCTTAATAATGGATCTATTGTGGAATTTCGTGTGATGCCATATAGCGAAGATCAGCGCCTAATGGTGGCGCGAGATGTGACAGAAAAAAATAAACTAGAAAATGCACGACGTGATTTTTTTGCCAACGTGAGTCACGAATTAAGAACGCCTTTAACCGTTATTCAAGGCTATCTTGAAATGATGGAAGAAAATAGTGTCGCTAAACCAGCAGAGCATAAGGCTATAGTGACGATGCAAGAGCAAGCTAAGCGCATGGATACGCTTGTTCAACAACTCTTACAACTTTCTCGTATCGAATCTGCTCCTCATATCGATTTAAACAAAATTGTTGATATTCCTGCTATTTTGGCTTTATTACAACAAGAAGCGGACTCATTGAGTCAAAGTCAACACCATATTATTTTTGATGTTGATGAGCATTGGGCTGTTCGAGGTAATGAAGAGCAATTACGTAGTGCGGTTTCTAACTTAGTGTATAACGCTATTAATCACACTGAAGAAGGTACAACAATCAAAGTCAGTTGGAAGAAAGTTCCCCAAGGTATGTTATTTAGTGTCTCAGATAATGGTTCGGGGATTAGCGCAGAACACTTAACTCGTTTAACAGAGCGCTTTTATCGTGTTGATAAAGCTCGTTCTCGTCATTCTGGCGGTACAGGGTTAGGTTTGGCTATTGTGAAAAAATCACTACTTCATCATCACTCTCAATTAAATATTGAAAGTAAAGTAGGTGTTGGGAGTACATTCTCTTTTATCCTTCCTCAAACATTGCTTACTGCTAAAAAAACACACTAGTAGTATGTCTTTTTTAAAGCCTTTATCACTTGTCTTTAATCTGTGATAAAGGCTTTTTTGCCCCTTTCTTGATCTTTTTAATATCAATAAAAACTAATATCGTAGCGTTAAATTTTAATATTATTAATTAATGGTAACTTTAAATGATGCCAATACTCAATATTATTGGTGATAAAGTGCACAAATCATATCATGTATATTCTATGATATATGAAAGTTATAACTAGTGCTGAAAAATAGTTTAGATGATTATTCTGGTTTTAGGATTGGCTATTGCCTTTTTTCATTATAAAAGTTTTACTTGTGAGCAGTTATCGGCAAATTTTTCTATTTAGTACTTAATTGCTCTGCATGAAATGATTATATTTAAATATTATCCTGAATAATGACGGTCTGAGCTTAAATAGATGTTGTTGATTTTATGTTGCGCTACCTTGGCGTAATTTAACCATTATTGTAACTACATATTAACAAAACTTATGGCACATAGATTAACTTCCAGAGATGTTCTGGCATTAGGGTTTATGACATTCGCCCTATTTGTTGGCGCTGGCAACATTATTTTTCCTCCAATGGTGGGGTTACAATCAGGCGAATTTGTTTGGACTGCTGCGATTGGCTTTTTGATCACTGGTGTGGGTTTACCTGTTTTAACGGTTGTTGCACTGGCAAAGGTCGGTGGTGGTATTGAGGCATTAAGTACACCTATTGGTAAATCAATGGGATTGCTATTAGCCATTGTTGCTTATCTTGCTGTTGGACCACTTTTTGCAACCCCTCGTACTGCAACAGTTTCTTTTAAAGTGGGTATTGCTCCTTTAGTGGGTGATACAGAAATCTCATTGCTGATTTATAGCATTGTCTATTTCTTAATTGTTATTGGTATTTCGCTTTATCCGGGGAAATTACTAGACAGTGTTGGTCATATTCTTGCACCGATTAAAATTCTGGCATTAGCGATATTAGGTATGGCTGCGGTATTTTGGCCTGCTGGTGGCGCTATTCCTGCGACTGAAGCTTATCGTGATATGGCGTTGACTCAGGGATTTATTAACGGTTACCTCACCATGGATACATTGGGTGCTATGGTTTTTGGTATTGTTATTGTTAATGCAGCACGCTCTCGAGGGATTGATAATTCATCATTGTTAACACGTTATACCATGTGGGCAGGAATTATTGCGGGTGTATTATTAACTGCGATTTATTTGAGTTTATTTAAATTAGGCTCTAGCAGTGGCAGTATCATTCCGGGTGCTCAAGATGGTGCTGATATTTTACATGCCTATGTTCAGTACACTTTTGGTAATTTTGGTAGCTTCTTCTTAGCCGTACTGATTTTCTTAGCCTGTATGGTGACTGCTGTTGGTTTAACCTGTGCTTGTGCAGAGTTTTTTAGCCGTTATTTGCCTATCTCTTATCGTGTATTAGTGTTGATTTTAGCGATATTTTCAGCCGTTGTTTCAAATTTAGGATTGAGCAAACTGATCGAGTTTTCTATTCCTGTACTGATAATGATTTATCCACCTTGTATTGTGATTATTTTAATGAGTTTCACATTACGTCTGTGGAATAACCCAAGCCGTATTATCGCGCCAGCAATGGCTGTTAGCTTATTTTTCGGTATTTTTGATGCAATAAAAGCGTCTAATTATCTGAAACATTTATTACCAGAATGGGCGACAAAACTGCCACTAAGTGAGCAAGGTTTAGCGTGGTTGATCCCAGTATTAGTAGCGATTGTTGTGTGTGGTATTTACGATAGAGTCGCAGGCTTACAGAGTAAAAAAGTGATCCATACTGAAGCCATCAATAAGCAATAAAGTACATTGATTGTAAAAGTAAAAAGGGAAACGAAAGTTTCCCTTTTTTAATAATATATATTTGAGGTATTAATTAACAGAAGTCGAATTCTGTTTTATATGTGCAACAGGATGCTGATTTTCATCTAAATAGTAATGAACTCCAGCGATGATACCATCCTCACCTTCATAGAAGATTTTAAAGCGGGTACGATTGCCGTCATGATAAGCAATAACGACACTACCGCCTTTTCCTAAGCAAAACTGATGGAGATCACCTGTTGAGATACAAATACTGTCGTCGCCAGATACCGTGACTTTACAGTTATCACCTGTATTAATTGCCACAGAGTTATTTCCAGTAACATTGATTTGCGCTAAATCACCAGTGTTAGTGACTTTTGCGCGATCTTGAGAGGCGGTAATGAAATTACGTATACCACTGTTTGCGATATGAACACCATTACCTGACGCATAAATTTTGACATCATTGCCACTATTACAAATGCGAGAGCGCCCACCTAAGCTACCAATACGACACTGATTACCCGTATTACACACTTTTCCTGCGAAACCCGTATTCATTAATTGATTGCTATAACCCGTGTTAGAAATGCTATTTTCATCACCAGAAAAAGCGACGATGTTATTACTGCCACATAAAGCGAGGTCAGTGCTTAATTGCTGACTTTTTAAGATCAATTGATGCCATTCAGTAGAAAATTGAATATTTTCAGAGGTTGGCAAAGTGTTGTGATAGGGCAGACGTTGTAATGTCACGCCTTGTTGTTGTTCATTGCCGAGCAGGAACAAGATGTTTTCCATGACTTCTTGTTCCTGTTTGGCAAAGGATACTTCACTAAAATGACGTAAATAAATATATTGAATAAAGCTTTCTATCCACTGTGTACGGCGCTGTTTTATTAACTCACTATGAATAGCACTGTAAGTGCCTCCATCAGGAAAATAACGTAAAAACCAACGATAAAGCGAAGTTGAAACATGCAGTTGTCGTAAGTCTTCTTTTGTTAATCTAATATTTTCCTTTGAAGGGACTGACATATAAGCTCCTTAATCCATGTATTAATTAGTGTCTATGGTAACCGTCAACCATACTGCGAAATGTTTGGAATGGCGTTTTTCCTGTTGTACACAGATAAAGGTGACCAATGATAAAAAAGACACTACATACAGCTAATATTTGGTGCGCGATTAATAACCAAGCTTTAAACATTACAGCATCAGCAGGAATGAATGCTGGATTTTGAAGTAAAACACCAGTTATCAAAAGCAGTGGAACTAACGCATACATCACACCTAAATAAGCCATTTGTTGCAGTGGATTAAACTTAACATTGGGTGTTGCTGGGAAAGGATGACCTTCTCCTTTAATAATACCGTAGAGATAAAAACGAGTTTGCATAAAGGCGCGTTGAAACCAGTTTTTGCCATCAATGCGGTAAAACTTGCCATTACCACCAATAAGATTAATAAGAACAAAGGACAACCAGCAAACCAAGAGCAGATAACCACAGATTTCATGCACACTAACTAATAACGCGGTATCGTGGGCTGAAAGTAGGGCGAAATGGTTGATGCCACCACTTAGAAGTAACAGAATAAATAAAGAGGCATTACTCCAGTGCCATAAACGAACAGCTTTAGAGTAAAGATAGAGTTTCTCTTCTTTATGCGATTCACCATGTGGTGTGGCAAAGCGATAACGTAAAAAGCCATGTAGTGCGAGCACAAGTAGCATGCCAATAAATAATACGCCTGCAACAATTAGCCAAAGAGGTAAATAGTCGGGAGTATAGATTAAAACATACTCTTTTAGTGCGGCTTGGAACTGAGCACTGTCTGGCATTGTATTGACGATACTCATACTTTACCCTCCTCTTGAACATGAGGCCCTACACGACGATAAAGATGCGGTTTTCCTACACCATCAAGTTGATAAATATAGTAATCGTGTGTTTTGAGCCATTCTTGAATTTGAGGGCTGTCTTCTCTACCAAATAACAAGGCACTTTGTGGACAAGCACTCACACAAATCGGTGGGAAACCTTTTTGTAATCGAGACTCAAGACAAAAGTCACATTTATCAGCAACATGTGTCACAGGGTTAAGATAACGGACTTGGTATGGACATGCCGATATACAATAGCTACAACCAATACATTTCTCTTTATTAACACGAACGATGCCATTGGTTTCATCACGCCAAGAAGCACCTGTAGGGCAAACCGGAATACAAGGGGCATCTTCACATTGTTGGCAAGAGTGTCTAAAGAAATGATATTTATCGTTGTCTTCTTTGAGGCTTAATGGAATATGGGCAATATCCATTCGTGCCATACCATTGGGTACTTTATTTAATCGACGACATGCAGTGGCGCAGATATTACAGCCATTACAGAGCGTCTCATCGTGGATCATGGCATAGCGGATAGGTTTTTTTTCTGCAGTTGCCGCAAGCGCACTTCCTAGTGGCGCACTGAAAAAAATGACCGATCCCATACCTGTTACAAATTTACGGCGAGAAACACGCATTATTTTTGCTCCTCAGTCTGATGATGTTGTAATACCCACATCGAATTTCGTTGATAAGGCAGAACATTAAGGATTTTCATGTTGTTCTACCTCGATCCATTCAGTTAAGCCTCGTGCTTTGCCGTAACTCATTAACGTATTGCTAAAGAGATAAGGGGCATCGTTGGATGCTAAAACTTGCTGAATATCCTGAAAATCAGGGTGAGTTTTCATCAGTGTCAGTGCATCTTCAATCTCTGAAGCCGTGTATTTAAAGGGTTCAGACATCAACATGCTTTGTTTCAATGGTCGAGGATAGGTTTCGCATTCAAAACGAACTACACCTGCAATTGCTGTACAAATATCCGCATGGCGGTTTAATAATTGCAGTTGTGCGAAGTTATCTGACATAAATTCATCAGAGTAATAATAATCCTCGCCATTGAGACTTAAATGGGCGATATCAATAAACTCGTCGCTCTTTAACGCGGTTTCTAACTGCGCAATGTCCTCTTCAGTCAGAGAATAGGGCGCATCATACAGCGTTGAAATTGCTAATAGTTCACCTTCTTTTGAACATTGACGTATCGCATTCGCTAGATGTTGTTCAGCAGATAATTCTGCTACTTCCGCAATGGGTTCTTCTGCGATATCTGTTGAGGTGTTAGCACTACGTCCAACACCTGTTTCTGATAATGGCAGTAACCAACGGCGACGAGAAATATCAGGTTGCTCTAAAGCAATATCTGCATCATCAGCGATATCTTGTGGTATAGAAGCCGATGCATTTTGTTCTATCATCATGATCTCCTTCTTTTACCTATTAACTTGGTAATAAACCACGAGACGCTAAATCGTCTGCAACATCTTGTAATCCAAGGCGAACTAAAGTTTCTTTTGTTGGGCAACCTAACTGTGGATCCCAGCCCATTTCTTGATAGAACATGGTGAGAGAAAGCTGCATATCGGCTCTGTCCATTTTGTCTGTACCTTCAGTAAAGACTGGAATATCAGGATCTTTATCGAATACCCATGAACAGATTTGGTCATGCTCATTACGCATATCCATAGTGTTCATTAATTTAACGGTATAAGCGCGGTGTAAAGTGAAGATACGCTCTGAGGCTAAATCCAGATCTTTAGAAGTGGTTGGTTCACCAGTGATAGCGGTAAAGAACTTGGCTTCCATTTCTAAGTCACCACGATAATTACGGCTCTTATGAGGAGAAACCGTCATCGGCCATACCCAGTTACATAAGGTGACCGCATCGTGTAAGCAACTACGTAAAATAGTCCACTTGGTATAAGCAATTTTGGCTTTATTGATTGGTGTATAGTTTTTGGTTTCATCAAAAGCATCACCAGAGCCAAATAGCTCACCCGCAATCTCTTTTTGTAGTTTTAGAGGTAAACCACTACCGATATAGTTGATATGTGTATGTGTCATCGCATCTCGGTTAAACATACAGTTAACGATAGAACCCACTTGAGCCGATGCTTCATTTGCGTGGTGAATTGGGAAGCCCATTGGTGACCAGAGTTTATTTTTCTTATCAGCCCAATACTCTTCACCTAAATTCCAGCGTTGTGCAATGAGATAAGAGCCATCAGCAAGGTGGCTAAATTCACCTTTACGATGCGCTAAACGGTAGTAAAAATCTTTAATAAATTCAGGATTGCCTTCTTCCAGTTTATCCCAAGGAATATCGTTATATTCTTCTTCAGAAAGTACACGCTTAAATACACCGTGGGTATAACAATAAGTGAAGTCACGATGAAGCTGACCGTAGTTACACCAAAGTCCCATATCATCAAAAATATTAAGACCGACTAAGTTACCTACAACGTTACCATCTCCTTTTTTCTCAACATCTTTAGGGCCATTAGGGAAAATGGTTGTGTGAACGAAGTTAGCGACACAAGTGTTACCACCCGTTTGTGGTACTCCAAATTTTTTCGCTTGAGGCACATTGAGTTGAGCCATACAACGGATAGGGCAAGAGTGACAACCTCCCATCTTCACGGTGTATTCTTCAGCTTCTGGTCCTAAGTCAAAGGTTGATTTCATGGTTCTAAAACCAACAGTATTGATATCACCAGGAGGAATTTCGCCTGTTTCAATTGGGCCACCTTCAGCAGCTCCCCAATACAGTCCTTTACGTGCAGTCCAACGAGAGCCTGGGTGTGAATATTCAGCCCATGATTGTGGCGTACTTGGTACAACGTGGTTGTTATTAGAGCCAATCAGTTGTGTCATCATATAGTCGTTAAGTTCTTTTAACGCTTTACGGTCAGCAACGTTAACGCCACGGCTACCTTCGACGACAATGGCTTTTAATTTTTTAGAACCTAAGACTGCGCCAACACCAGCACCACCACTGTGGTTACGGCTATTAATAATGCCGGATAAAGGTACAAGGTTTTCACCCGCAGGACCAATGGTCGCGACACAAGCTTCTGGGCTTGTTTGAGCACATAGTTCTTCTGTGGTTTGACGAACACCTTTACCCCATAAGAAAGAGGCATCTTCAATAGAAACTTGGTCATCATCAATATGGATCCAAACAGGCTTATCTGATTTACCTTCAATAATCAGAGAGTCATAGCCTGCAAATTTCATCCATGCGGCAAAAAATCCCCCCATATGAGCATCAACGACAAGATTGCCACGAGTAAAAGTGGAAAGAGAGGTGATATTGACGCGTGAGCTGCAAGGCGCACCAGATCCAGTTAGAGGTCCTACTGCGAAAACAACTTTATTTTCTTCATCAAAAGGTTTAACGCCGGGAGCAACCTCTTCGTACATAATCTTGTAACCAAAGCCCATGCCTCCAATTAAGGATTTATATTTGCTTGAGCTTTCACGAGTGATGGCACCGGTAGTTAAATTGATTCTTAGAATGTTTCCAGTCCAGCCGTTAATCATAATATTGCTTCCTAATCTAAATGTGGTTCAGTGATGTGATTGTCTGGATTTATTAAACAGTAATTTCTTTCCATTCAATGATTTGCAGAGCACCTGTTGGGCACGCTGATGCACACTCACCACATAAATTACATTTGCCGGATTTTTTAGTTTGTGGGTTGACGGTTGCCATCATCCACGGACAGGCTGTTGTACAGGCGGCACAACCAATACAACGACGTGTATCAACGACAATACAGCCGAACTCTTCTTGATAACGGATAGCTTTTACTGGGCAAACCTTCATACATTCAGGATCTTTACATTGGCGGCATGTATCCGTTGTAAAGTTTAAATCGCCATAAAGTCCACCACCGGAGCCAATACCTTTATCACCAAAATAAAAATGACGATGGATTTTTGTGCGCGAGAAGAATGAACCTACGCTTCCATCATTCCATGTTGTACATGCTGTTTCGCAGCGGTGGCACCCTGTACAACGCGCTCTATTTGTAACTAAGACGCCTTTAGGTGTTGTGGTTAATTGAATTATTCCGCTATCTATTTCTTCTTGCTTACAACCTAAAAGAGAAAGCAATGCGGGTGCTATTGTGATCCCTGCAAGCCCTTTACCGGATATTCGCAGAAACTCTAGTCTTGATAGCCCAATATCTAATATTGGACGGTGATGTGTATCAGACATTAATATTTATCTCCGCTTAACTAATTTATATAAGAATTAAGTTGTGATGATAAATTCTTTATTTATCCGCTTGCTTTACCGTTATATAAAAAATATAATAACGCTATAATTAAGGGATATATTATAAGATTTAACTATTTTTATGATAAAAACACACTGAGACTAAATGTTAAATATTTGTATTTACAATGTGTTATCTCCATTTTTTACGTATTTTTATTATCCTTTATGATAGTGTGGTTATTAAAAAATTTATTCTGTGATAGCTATCATAGAAATAAAAATAGAGAGTGTTATTAAATTTTATTTAATTAAATGATTATTGTTTTTATCTGTAATTAAGAAAGAGAATAAATACCATTTATATATATTCTTTCATTGAAGTTAAATTAAAAGTGATTTGCTCTTATATTCTATAAAATATTATTATTTTAATAATAATTTGATATTCAATATTAAATATATACATAATCAAAAATAGATATTGATTATTATTAATAGAATAAAATATGAATAAATTGTAAAACCATGACTAGATCATTTTTATAAAAAAAGAAACCTTATCTAATCAAGAGAAGGTTTCTTTTGTTGTTTTATTCGATGGCTTTATTGTTAGTAACCCACTGCTTTACCAGCTGGGCGACGAACATCATTTGATCCATAAAGATAACCTTCACGTACTGCACCAGAAACAGCGGA
This sequence comes from Proteus terrae, assembly GCF_003144325.1. Taxonomy (GTDB): domain Bacteria; phylum Pseudomonadota; class Gammaproteobacteria; order Enterobacterales; family Enterobacteriaceae; genus Proteus; species Proteus terrae. The sequence goes on along the minus strand of NZ_PENS01000001.1, from coordinate 213,198 downwards.
ATCATTACCTGATGATGCTGGGATCACTCCTTCTTCTCCTGGGAGTCCGACCATAATAAGTTCAGCCGCTCCCCATGGAGTCTGTTCTACCATTTTATATCCCATGGCAGAGAGTTTCTCTAAAGTGTCTTTTGATAATCCTCTTTGCTCATAATAAACCTCATCCGGTAACCATTGATGGTGAATGCGAGGGCTATTAACCGCTTCTTGTGGGGGCATTCCAAACTCAATGATATTCAGTGCCGTTTGTAAGGTGATCGAGATAATACGTGAACCTCCTGGCGATCCTAAAATAAGGAAAGGTTTGCCTTCTTTAGTCACAATCGTTGGGCTCATTGATGATAGTGGGCGTTTTAATGGCGCAATACTATTGCGTTCACCTTGAACTAAACCATAGAGATTTTTTTCACCAACTTTGGTTGTAAAATCATCCATCTCGTTGTTGAGGAAAAATCCAGTTCCTGGTGCGATGACTACGGCACCAAAGCGGCCATTAATGGTGTAAGTGGTCGAAACTGCATTGCCGTCTTTATCCATTACTGAGTAGTGTGTTGTTTCAGGGCTTTCATGAGGAGCGATACCAGGTTGTACATTTTCTGATGGCGTTGCTTTATTCGGCTTGATTTGTTGGCGTATTTCTGTGGCATAAGCTTTATTTAATAACTTTTCTGTAGGATTTTTAATAAATTGGGGATCACCAAGAAAAGTATTTCTGTCCATATAAGCATGACGCATTGCTTCTGTTAAAGTATGAACATATTCAGCTGAATTAAAGCCCATCGATTTGAGATCATAACCTTCCAAAATATTTAGCGTTTGGCAGATAGTAACTCCGCCTGAACTTGGTGGCGGTGCAGAAATAAATTCATAACCTCGGTAAGTACAGGTGATAGGTTTGGTTTCTGTGATAGTAAAATTAGCAAAATCTTCTTGAGTTAACAGGCCATTATGTTGTTTCGAAGCTTCTTCAACTTTTTTAGGGATCTCTCCTTGGTAAAATGCATCAGAACCTTGGTTTGCGATGAGTTCTAATGTATTAGCTAAATCAGTTTGAATTAGGCGATCACCGGGTTGCCACGGTGTTCCATCTGGTTTTAAGAAAATTTTTGCAGACTCAGGATCTTGTTTAAAACGCTCTGTTGTCGTTTCTAACACATCAGTATCAGCGCGGGTTAAAATATATCCTTCTCTTGCAAGCTTAATTGCAGGCGCCATGACATCTTGGCGTGAAAGCGTACCGTATTTCTCTAATGCTGAATTCAATCCTTTTACTGTACCGGGTACTCCTGAAGCAAGATAACCATATAGGCTGGCATCTTTAATCAAATTTCCATCTTTATCTAAATACATATTTTTAGAAGCAGAAGAGGGAGCAGTTTCCCTAAAATTTATAAAAGTATTTGTACCATCAGCAAGGTGTATTGTCATAAAACCACCGCCACCAATATTACCACAGCAAGCATTTACGACTGCTTGTGCATAACCGACGGCAACGGCGGCATCAATCGCGTTACCCCCTTTTTGTAAAATATCATTCCCGACTTGTGATGCGAGGTGTTGAGAGGAGACAACCATGCCATGCTGTGCTTCAACAGCGGGTTCATAGGCTGCATAAAGTGAATGTGAAAAAAGGGTAGTAAGTAATAGCAGGTGCATTTTTTTTATAGTAATCATTATTATCTCCATTAATAACAGGGAGTTATTTTGAATAGATACAAATATAGAGTTTTACGCTGTTATTAATATGAATTAACAATTGCGTAACAATAAGTATAGAGAGAGGTTATTAGTGATGAGAATTTTTTTTGATGTGATGATCACAAAATTATCTTTAAGCAGATAAACAATAAGCTTATGTATAACTAATAACAGTAATAAATAGAGTGGATAAAAAATGAAAAGATAAGTGCTGAATAAACAAAAAAAGCCTGTTTTCACAGGCTTTTAAAAATGCGTTAGCTTACTGAACTATTACAGTTTGCCAGAGTTTGCTTTCAGGTATTTAGCAACGCCGTCTGGAGATGCGCCCATACCTTCTTGACCTTTTTCCCACTGTGCAGGACAAACGTCTCCGTGCTCTTCGTGGAATTGCAGTGCATCTACCATACGGATCATTTCGTCGATATTACGGCCTAATGGCAGATCGTTAACGACTTGGTGACGGACAACACCTTCTTTGTCGATCAGGAATGAACCACGCAGTGCAACGCCTGCTTCTGGATGTTCGATGCCGTAAGCTTTGATGATGTCGTGTTTGATATCAGCAACCATTGGGTATTTAACTTCACCAATACCACCGTCATCAATAGGAGTTTTACGCCATGCGTTATGAACGAATTCTGAGTCCATAGAAACGCCGATGATTTCAACACCACGTTTTTTGAATTCTTCAAAACGGTGATCGAATGCAATCAGCTCTGAAGGGCAAACGAAAGTGAAATCCATTGGCCAGAAGAAAATAACGGCAGGTTTGCCTTTGATAAATGAATGCAGGTTGAAATCATTAACAATCTCACCATTACCTAAAACGGCAGCAGCTGTGAAATCAGGGGCTTTGCGAGTAACCAGAACCATAATGTACTCCTGTAAATTGAAAGAGTTTATACTCGTCATATTTCAAGTTGTAGCGTTGTTGACTGTGCTCATTCGCACTAGTCACATACTATTGTATGCTCCTAGCGACTCATTCACTTGTCGCCTAGCTACACCTTGAACTATTTAGAGCAAATTCAGGGTGTATACCTTGTTTATACTCGTCATATTTCAAGTTGTAGCGTTGTTGACTGTGCTCATTCGCACTAGTCACATACTATTGTATGCTCCTAGCGACTCATTCACTTGTCGCCTAGCTACACCTCGAACTATTTAGAGCAAATTCAGGGTGTATACCCTGTTTTTAAATGATGTATACAGCATAAATAATCAATCGCTATTGATAAAGTCAAACAGAACAATCTATTTGATAGATTATAGCTATCAGTTTAATACAATAAAGTAGGATTATTTATGACTCCTTGTATAACGATTCATTCTAATCAACTTTGGAAATGAATACTATGCTTGTTAACAAATCGTTACGAATAATATGATAAATTGACTCAGCATCTATTTGATATATCAAATGTAATTCGACAATATGACAAAAAGATGAAACTCAAAATGACAGTTAAATGTATCAGTCATCAAGTTGATGTTGCTGTGCTCTTTCTAGCAATTGTGGATAAAACTGCCAAAAAATCCCACTTAATTCATCGTAATGTGTTTCGAGTACGATATAAGAGCCCGCAAGTGCGCTTAGTCGTGGTCTTCTTCTCGCCATTCCTTTCAATGTTTGAGCAATATATGCCTTGTCAGCATAACGAATTAACCAAGATTGTGACCATAGATATTCGTTGAGCTCTTGGAATTTTTCAGGTGTTTGCCATAAATCTGGTTCAATAATATTTCGAGTCTTGGTGACAAATTCAGTCAATGGTATATGCGGTTCAAACTTTGACCAATTTAAAGAAAGAAAATGATCCCAAAAAACATCTAAGGTAATCGGTGAAACTCGGCGATATTCATCAGGAAATAAAAGGCGAGCTTGTTTGACTAATGGGTGAGTATCAGTGAGTACATCAATACGTCTATGCATACGAATACCCTCAATAACAGCTTGGCTGTAATCAGAGCTAGGTGCGCCTTTGACGTAATCTGCCATCATATTACCTAATAGAGAGCTTTTTGCCCTAAAGGCCAGATGCAAGTGAGCAAGATAATTCATCTCATCATCATAGCGCTTTTTGAATAAAAAAGGGCTTCTTTGTTGCACTGATAAGCTGGCAGCACTAGACTAGTCCGCCTGTTTTTTATGAAAGTAGTCGTTTAATTATGCGTGTATCAGACTTTACATTTGAATTGCCAGAAGCCTTGATTGCTCACTATCCTCAACCTCAACGCAGTGGTTGTCGTTTGCTCTCTTTAGAAGGTGAGACTGGTGCTTTATCACACGGTATTTTTACCGACGTGTTAGATAAAATAAATGCCGGTGATCTACTGGTTTTTAATAATACTCGCGTGATCCCTGCGCGTATTTATGGCCGTAAAGCGTCAGGCGGTAAAATCGAAGTGTTAGTTGAGCGTATGCTTGATGAACATCGTGTGCTTGCCCATGTTAGAGCCTCTAAATCACCCAAAGAAGGCGCTGCGCTTGTACTAGGTGAAGATGAAAGTGTACAGGCAACTATGGTTGCGCGTCATGATACACTTTTTGAAATTCGCTTTGATGATGAAAGAGATGTTCTCACCATCCTAAATAGCATTGGGCATATGCCTTTACCTCCTTATATTGATCGTCCTGATGAAGAATCTGATAAAGAGCTTTATCAGACGGTCTATAATGAGCGTCCAGGCGCTGTTGCCGCTCCGACTGCGGGATTACACTTTGATGAACCATTACTTCAAGCCTTAAAAGAAAAAGGTGTGGAGATGGCATTTGTCACACTGCATGTTGGTGCGGGTACTTTCCAACCAGTACGTGTTGATAACATCGAAGAACACACAATGCATTCTGAATACGCAGAAATACCACAAGACGTGGTTGATGCTGTATTAGCATGTAAAGCGCGTGGTAATCGAGTGATTGCAGTGGGTACAACTTCTGTTCGTTCTTTAGAAAGTGCTGCGAAAGCAACAAAAGATGCGTTAATCGCGCCTTTCTTCGATGATACCCAAATCTTTATTTATCCGGGTTACCAATATCAAATTATTGATGCATTGATTACGAATTTCCATTTGCCTGAATCAACTTTAATCATGCTGGTTTCTGCTTTTGCAGGGTATAAAAATACCATGAATGCATATAAAGAAGCTGTTGAGCAAGAGTATCGTTTTTTCAGTTATGGTGATGCGATGTTTATTACTCGTAATTCTTTAGCTATTAATGAAAAAGTAGGACAAGAATAAAGATTTATTATTCTTTTTAACGTTTTTCTTCGTTTTATGAATTGTTATTTCAACTTTATTACTTAATCCCTTTGACTAAGCACTGTTTTTGTTGAAGTAACATATACAGCCGTCTAACAAATGATTAGAATGTGCTGTTTTTTATTGCGCATTGGACTGTTTTTCTGATGCTTGGAGGATGAGTGAAATACGAATTAGACAAAACCGACGGTAATGCTCGTCGCGGTCGCCTTATTTTTGAACGTGGTGTTGTTGAAACACCTGCATTTATGCCAGTGGGTACTTACGGCACAGTAAAAGGAATGACACCTGAAGAAGTAAAAGCAACAGGTGCACAAATTCTTTTAGGTAACACCTTCCACTTATGGTTACGTCCTGGTCAAGAAATCATGAAATTACATGGTGATTTACATGATTTTATGCAATGGCAAGGTCCTATTTTAACGGATTCAGGTGGTTTCCAAGTCTTTAGTTTAGGCGCAATGCGTAAAATTAAAGAAGAGGGTGTTCACTTCCGTAACCCTATTAATGGCGAAAAAATTTTCTTAAGCCCAGAAAAATCAATGGAAATCCAATACGATTTGGGTTCTGACATTGTGATGATTTTTGATGAGTGTACGCCATATCCTTCAGATTGGGATTATGCGAAAAACTCAATGGAGATGTCATTACGTTGGGCTAAACGTAGTCGTGCGCGCTTTGATGAACTTAATAACAAAAATTCATTATTCGGTATTATTCAAGGCGGTGTTTACGAAGATTTACGTGATATCTCTGTAAAAGGGCTAGTCGAAATTGGTTTTGACGGTTACGCTGTCGGCGGCCTTGCGGTCGGTGAGCCTAAAGAAGATATGCATCGTATTTTAGAGCATGTCTGCCCTCAAATTCCTGCGAATAAACCGCGTTATTTAATGGGTGTTGGTAAACCAGAAGATTTAGTTGAAGGTGTTCGTCGTGGTATTGATATGTTTGACTGTGTCATGCCAACACGAAATGCACGAAATGGCCATCTGTTTGTAACCGATGGTGTTATTAAAATTCGTAATGCGAAACATCGCTCTGATACATCAACACTTGATGAACATTGTGACTGCTATACCTGTAAAAATTATAGCCGTGCTTATTTACATCATCTTGATCGTTGTAACGAAATTTTAGGTGCAAGGCTGAACACTATTCACAACTTACGTTATTATCAACGTTTGATGGCTGAGATTCGTCAGTCTATTGAAGATTCACGTTTTGAAGAGTTTGTACACGAATTCTACGAACGTATCGGAAAACCTGTCCCACCGCTAAATGGCAGTGCGACTAAATGTGAATAATGTATACGAGAAAGCCCAATTCTGTGTATGATATTGGGCTTATAACTTGAATATCGTCGATATCGACAACAATGAGGAAAAGTGAATGAGTTTTTTCATTTCTGATGCTGTAGCTTCTGCTGGACAAGCAGCACCTGAAGCTAGCTTTATGTCTATTTTACCGATGTTAGTGATCTTTATTCTGATTTTCTATTTTATGATCCTACGTCCACAGCAAAAACGTACTAAAGAACATCGTAAACTGATGGATTCTATCGGTAAAGGTGATGAAGTTTTAACGACTGGTGGTTTAATTGGTCGTGTTGTTAAGGTTTCAGATAACGGCTATATCGTTGTTGCTCTGAATGAAACAACTGAAGTAACTATCAAACGTGACTTTGTTGCCGCTGTATTACCTAAAGGCACAATGAAAGCTATTTAATAACATTTCCCCAAAGGGAAAAGGGAACTGCCGTGCTAAACCGTTATCCTTTGTGGAAGTACCTGATGTTGATAGCCGCTATCCTCATCGGTCTGCTTTACGCACTTCCTAACCTATATGGTGAGGATCCGGCTGTTCAAATCACTGGCGCGCGGGGAACCGCCGCCAATGAGCAAACACTGGATCAAGTTCGATCTTTATTAGATAAAGAAAAAATTGAAGCGAAATCTATTGCACTTGAAAATGGTGTGATTTTGGCTCGTTTCGGTAACCCTGATATTCAGTTACGTGCCCGTGAAGTGTTGTTACCTGCATTAGGCGACCAGTTCATTGTTGCACTTAACCTTGCACCGGCAACACCAAAATGGTTAGAAGCCATTGGTGGTGAGCCGATGAAACTGGGGTTAGACTTACGTGGTGGTGTTCACTTCCTGATGGAAGTTGATATGGAAACTGCGTTAGGTAAACTTCAGGAACAAAATGTTGAAAGTCTGCGTACATTATTACGTGACGAAGGTATTCCATATTCCTCTATCCGTAAAACGGATAGCTATGGTGTTGAAATCCGTTTCCGTAATTCGGATGATCGCTCTAAAGCTTCAGATTACCTAGCTCGTCGTAATCAAGATCTCATTTTTAGAGATGGCGCAAATAACTCATTAAGAGCTATTTTTACTGACGAACGTTTACGTGATGCACGTACTTATGCGGTACAGCAAAATATCACTATCTTACGTAATCGTGTTAACCAGTTAGGTGTTGCAGAGCCATTAGTTCAACGCCAAGGCGCTGACCGAATTGTTGTTGAGTTACCAGGTATCCAAGATACCGCTCGTGCTAAAGAAATCTTAGGTGCGACAGCAACATTAGAATTCCGTTTAGTCAATACTACCGTTGATCCTTCTGCCTTAGAAACAGGTCGTATTCCGGGTGACTCAGAAGTGAAATATACCCGTGAAGGTAGACCAACTATTCTTTATAAACGCGTTATTTTAACGGGTGACCACATTACTGACTCAACCTCTCAGGCTGATGAATATGGTCAACCTCAAGTGAATATTTCACTTGATAGCGCTGGTGGTTCTATTATGTCTAACTTTACGAAAGATAACGTCGGTAAACCGATGGCAACACTGTTCGTAGAGTATAAAGACAGCGGTAAACGCGATGAGAATGACCGTGCTGTATTGGTTAAAAGCGAAGAAGTTATCAACATTGCGAATATTCAGAGTCGTTTAGGAAATAGCTTCCGTATTACGGGTATTTCAAATGCGAATGAAGCTCGTCAATTATCTCTGTTATTACGTGCTGGTGCGTTGATTGCACCTATTCAAATCGTTGAAGAAAGAACGATTGGTCCAACTTTGGGTCTGCAAAATATTACTCAAGGTTTAGAAGCGTGTTTATGGGGTCTGATTGCGTCAGTTTCCTTTATGATAATTTATTATCGTAAATTTGGTGTGATTGCGAGTACTGCATTAATGGCAAACTTAGTGTTAATCGTTGGGGTAATGTCACTATTACCGGGCGCAACACTGACCATGCCGGGTATTGCGGGTATCGTATTAACACTTGCCGTCGCCGTCGATGCCAATGTATTGATAAACGAACGTATCAAAGAAGAGTTACGTAATGGTCGATCAGTACAACAAGCAATCCATGAAGGTTATAAAGGTGCCTTCTCCAGTATTATTGATGCGAACTTAACCACATTAATTACAGCTGTGATCCTTTATGCAGTCGGTACCGGCTCAATCAAAGGCTTTGCTATCACAACTGCAATTGGGGTTGCTACATCCATGTTTACCGCTATCGTCGGTACTCGTGCGATTGTAAACCTGTTGTATGGTGGTAAACGCGTTAAGAAACTGTCTATTTAAGGAGCACGTTGTGGCACAGGATTATACTGTTGAACAATTAAACCATGGTCGTAGAGTCATTGACTTTATGCGTTGGGACAACGTCGCCTTTAGTATTTCGTTTCTGCTTTTGATAGCATCAATTGCTATCATTTCCGTGAAAGGATTTAACTGGGGACTGGATTTTACAGGTGGTACAGTAATTGAGATCAATCTCAGTCAACCAGCCGACCTTGATAAAATGCGTGATAGCCTAGATGCAGCGGGCTTTAAAGATCCTCTGTTACAAAACTTTGGTAGCAGTCGCGATATTATGGTGCGTATGCCTCCTGTTGAAGGGCAGGCGGGTCAAGAATTAGGTAAGAAGGTTATCGATGTTATTAATGCTGAAGTTGATAACGATGCTGTGGTAAAACGTATTGAATTTGTTGGGCCAAGTGTGGGTAGTGAATTGGCTCAAACAGGTGCAATGGCGTTATTATCTGCACTTATCTGTATTCTTATCTATGTTGGATTCCGTTTTGAATGGCGTTTGGCGTTAGGTGCTGTTATCGCACTTGCGCATGACGTGATTATTACGCTGGGTGTGCTTTCACTATTCCACATAGAGGTTGACTTAACCATTGTGGCATCATTGATGTCTGTTATCGGTTACTCACTAAACGATAGTATTGTCGTATCAGACCGTATTCGTGAGAACTTCCGTAAAATTCGTCGAGGTACTTCATATGAAATTATGAACGTTTCTCTGACACAGACATTAAGCCGTACCATCATGACATCAGCAACAACATTATTGGTTGTATTAATGCTGTATATCTTTGGTGGTTCAATGCTAGAAGGCTTCTCTTTAGTCATGTTAATCGGTGTTTCTATCGGTACTATTTCTTCTATTTATGTGGCTTCTGCATTAGCACTGAAAATGGGAATGAAACGTGAACACTTGATTGTACAAAAAGTGGAAAAAGAGGGTGCAGATCAGACAACACTCTTACCATAATAGAGCGTTTTTCTGATAAAACATTGCAAACACCCTGCCAGTGTATACTGACAGGGTGTTTTTTGTTCACTGAACAGGTACACTGTTTATGAGTATTGTCAAAAGTAGGAATAACTATGCATTGCCCATTTTGTGGAGCCGTAGATACCAAGGTAATTGATTCCAGACTTGTTGGTGATGGTTCACAAGTGCGCCGTCGTCGCCAATGTCTTGTTTGTCATGAGCGTTTTACTACCTTTGAAGTAGCAGAGCTTGTGATGCCTCGTGTTGTGAAAAGTGATGAAATACGTGAGCCTTTTGATGAAGAGAAACTTCGTCGAGGTATGCTTAAAGCATTAGAAAAACGTCCAGTGAGTTCAGATGATGTTGAAGCTGCGATAAGCCATATCAAATCACAACTAAGAGCGACGGGTGAAAGAGAAATACCTTCAAAAGAAATTGGCAATTTTGTTATGGAACAACTAAAGAAACTCGATAAAGTGGCTTATATTCGCTTTGCTTCGGTTTATCGTAGTTTTGAAGATATCCGTGATTTTGGTGAAGAAATCGCAAAATTACAGGATTAATGCGCTAATACTGTGATTTATTTAATGATTTGATAAATAACGATAAATAATAAAATTATATGTAATTATTATGACAAATAACAACAGCAACAATCCAAGTGAAAATGAAAGCCTGCATGATGAATACTATATGCGTCGAGCTATTGAGCTTGCAGCATTAGGTCGCTTTACAACATCACCTAACCCTAATGTGGGATGTGTGATCGTAAAAGAGGGTGAGATTATCGGTGAAGGTTATCACCATCACGCAGGTGGCCCTCATGCTGAAGTTAATGCATTAAAAATGGCTGGGGATAAAGCAAAAGGGGCGACGGCTTATGTCACACTTGAACCTTGTAGCCACTTTGGTAAAACACCACCTTGCGCTGATGCCTTGATTAATGCAGGTGTAAAACGAGTTGTTGCTGCGATGCAAGATCCTAATCCTCAAGTTGCAGGCCGTGGTTTGCACAAATTATTATCAGCGGGGATTGATGTTTCACACGGCGTTTTAATGCAAGAAGCTGAAAAACTTAACGTTGGGTTTTTTAAACGAATGAGAACAGGCTTCCCTTATATCCAGCTAAAATTAGGTGCATCTTTAGATGGTAAAACGGCATTAGCATCAGGTGAAAGCCAATGGATAACCTCTAAAGCATCTCGTCGAGATGTGCAAAATTTCCGGGCTCAAGCTAGTGCTATTTTAACGACCAGTGCAACAGTAATTGCTGACAACCCTTCTATGAATGTTCGTTGGGATGAGCTTTCAGATGAAATCAAAGCGATCTATCCTGAAGAAACGCTACGTCAACCTATTCGTATTGTTACTGATAGCCAAAATAGAGTGAGTGAAAATCATAAAATCACTCAAATTGAAGGCGAATGCTGGTTGGCGCGTACAAAATCACAGCCAAGTGACTGGCAAGGCAATGTATCAGAAATCCTATTACCAACAAATGGCAAAAGCAGAGGTGTGGACTTAGTTTTATTAATGATGCAATTGGGTAAACGCAATATCAATACTGTATGGGTTGAGAGTGGCGCTCATTTTGCTGGTGCATTATTAGAGGCTGGGCTTGTTGATGAACTTATTATTTATATAGCGCCTAAAATTTTAGGGAATGATGCTCGAGGATTATTTGCACTTTCTCCACTTTCATCATTATCCGAAGCACCTGAATTTACAGTAGATTCTCTCCAACAAATTGGCTCTGATATCAGAGTTTGTTTAAAACCTCGTTATTAATAGACGCAAATAAGTGTGTCTACGGCGCTATTTGTAGTAAAATAGCGCCGTGTGTGTTATTTCCTGTCGTTACGACATCGTTATCAGCCAACTAAATGCCTTGATTTATCAAGGGTTTTTGGCTCCTTTGCTGTGTAATAATAAAACAGAGCGCAGTAAAGGAAAGAATATGATAAAATCCGCGCCCCCGCGGATAGGAGAAAAAGGTAACCTATGAACGTAATCAAAGGTGTTGTCGCGGCGCCAAACGCACGCGTAGCAATTGCAATTGCCCGTTTTAATAATTTCATCAACGACAGCTTATTAGAAGGTGCGGTTGATGCATTAGAACGTATTGGACAAGTTTCCTCTGAAAATATTACCGTCGTTTGGGTTCCAGGCGCTTATGAGTTGCCATTAACTGTTAAAGCATTAGCAGAAAGCGACAAATACGATGCAGTTATCGCATTAGGTACTGTTATTCGTGGTGGAACTGCACATTTTGAATACGTTGCTGGCGAATGTAGTTCTGGTCTATCTCAAGTTGCAATGCAAAGCGAGATCCCTGTGACTTTTGGTGTATTAACAACTGAAAGCATTGAACAGGCCATTGAACGCGCTGGAACTAAAGCGGGCAACAAAGGTGCTGAAGCGGCAATGACAGCACTTGAAATGATCAATGTACTTAAAGCCATAAAAGGCTAATCATCTGTTTTAACTTAAGGGGAATTTTGTGAAACCTGCTGCTCGTCGTCGTGCTCGTGAGTGTGCTGTTCAAGCTATCTACTCATGGCAATTATCCGGAAATGACATCGCGGATGTGGAATTGGAGTTTTTATCCGAGCAGGATACCCAAGGTGTAGATATTGCTTATTTTCGTGAGCTTTTAGTGGGTGTTGCCATTAATGCAACACGTTTAGATAAGGCAATGGAACCTTATTTATCCCGCCAGCTTGAAGAATTAGGTCAAGTTGAAAAAGCAATTTTACGTTTAGCAATGTTTGAACTTAGCTTCCGTGAAGATGTTCCTTACAAAGTTGCGATTAACGAAGCGATTGAACTGGCTAAGGTATTTGGTGCTGACGATAGCCATAAATTTGTTAATGGCGTGCTTGATAAGGCAGCGCCAACTGTACGTAAAAAATAACGTTTTTCACGTTTCCTCTATGGTAAATAATTCAAGGCCGGTATTTCCGGCCTTTTGTTTAATAAAGCTAGTATGCATAGCTCAATAGGAAATAGATAATGCCTTGTGGTGAATTCTCCCTTATTAAGCAATATTTCACTTCACAACCTGTAAAACGAAAAGATGTGAGTACAGGAATTGGGGATGACTGCGCAATATTGACGGTACCTGAAAAGCAACAAGTCGCTATTAGTACCGACACTTTAGTTAGTGGTATTCACTTCCTTCCTTCTATCTCACCTGAAGATTTAGCCTATAAAGCACTTGCTGTAAATATTAGCGACTTAGCTGCCGTTGGTGCAGATCCTTCTTGGGCTTCATTAGCTTTAACGCTACCAGATACAAACAGTGAATGGCTTGAGGCATTTAGCCGTTCTTTCTTTGCGTTAGCTGATTATTATGCAATCCAGCTAATTGGCGGTGATACTACTCGCGGTCCTTTAAGTTTAACAATCACAATACAAGGGCTTGTTCCACAAGGAACTGCATTACTTCGTTCTGGCGCTAAAATTGGTGATTGGATCTATGTTACGGGGTTCTTAGGTGATAGCGCTGCGGGACTTGCTGTATTACAAAATAGATTACAGCCGACAGAAAAAGAACATAGTGATTATTTTATCGCAAGGCATTTGCGCCCTCAGCCTCGTTTACTGCAAGGGCAAGCATTACGCCATTTAGCGACATCTGCGATTGATATTTCTGATGGACTTATTTCAGACTTGAACCATATTCTCACGGCAAGTGGGTGTGGGGCTCGCTTAAATTTAGATGCATTGCCTTACTCGCCAGCGATGAAAGCGGAAGTGAGTGAAGAACAAGCGGAGATTTGGGCATTAAGTGGTGGTGAAGATTATGAGTTATGCTTTACGGTGCCTGAAATCAATCGTGGCGCTTTAGAGATTGCATTAGCGCATACTGGGGCTGATTTTCACTGTATAGGGCAAATTATGCCGATTGCTGAAGGCATTCGTTATTTACGTGATGGCAAAGATGTTTACCCTAATCTCAAGGGGTTTGATCATTTTAGTGAGTCTAATGAGTAACCTTACTTTAATTTAAAGGCGCTTTATTAGCGCCTTTGATGATCTTGATAATATCTAAATCTATGTTTAAAGAGATTATTTTATCTTAGTTCTTTTTCACAAATTCAGACTTCAATTTCATTGATCCAAAGCCATCAATTTTACAATCGATATTATGATCGCCTTCCACTAAACGGATACCTTTTACTTTAGTACCGATTTTTAGCATGGTTGAGCTACCTTTGACTTTGAGATCTTTAATCACAGTTACTGAATCGCCATCAGCTAATAAATTACCGTTAGCATCTTTAACTACTAACTCATCGTTATCAACAGTTGGTTCTGCATCGTTCCACTCGTGTGCACATTCAGGGCAAACATACATTGCACCATCTTCATAGGTGTATTCAGAATTGCACTTAGGACAAGAAGGTAATGACATAATAATACTCTCAAATTTTATCAAAATGGGAAGTGATTAATCGTCACAATGAGGATAACACTTGCCCCATAAATTAAAGGACACATTATCATTTAAGAGTGAAAGTTCTAAGCAATCCCCTAAATGGTACTGCCTCTGATAATGCGAAAGGGCAATAGTATAATAGATTTGATGTAAATTTGCATCTTTCACAGGCTATGACGTAAAGAGTGAGGGAAAGTAGGCTAAATATAGAGTGTTAAATAGAAAATAAAGATATATAAAAGTAGTTTTAAATATTTAATAACTTAATGATATTAAAGTGATAATGTTATAAATATAACTAAAAACAAATGCCCTCATCTTAAAGGAGAGCATCATCAATAATAGTGTTAATCTTCTTATTATGGTTTTATAAAATGACTCACCGAACCACGCTCTATAAGTTTAGGTGTAAGCACCAAAACATTGTCATCAGCATCGATATTCTCCATACGATGTAATAATTGGCTGACAGCAAGTTTACCCAATTCATCTTTAGGTTGGTGAATGGTAGAAAGAGGTGGGATCATATAAGAAGCCAGGTCGATATCGTCATAACCCATGACTGAAATATCATCAGGTACACGCAAACCTTTTTGATAAATAGCTTGATAAGCACCAACAGCCATTGCGTCATTACAGGTGAAAACCGCTTGTGGTAAGACAGAATGTGAGAGTAATTTTTGCATTGCGCTAAACCCGCCTGCAAATTCAAAATCACTGGTTAACACAAACTCTTCTCGAATAGTGAGTCCTGCTTTTTGCATCGCATTGTAATAGCCTTGCAAACGATGTTTTGCTGGGAGTTTATCTTGTGGACCAGCAATACAGGCAATTTCAGTAAAGCCTTTTTCAATCAGATAATTGGTGGCGATTTCTCCCCCAAGCAGGGAGTTATCTTGAATAATATCTCCGCCGTATTCAAACGGAGACCAATCCATCATGACCATAGGTAAACGAGGATAACGATTTAGTACTTCATGAGAGGGCGCTCGGGCTTCTGTTGACATCAATAATAAGCCATCAACACGTTTTTGTAGCAACGTTTCAAGGCTACTATCCATACGCTCGTAATCCCCTTCGGTATTACATAAAATTAGGCTATAGCCTTTTTCGTAGCAACTGCGTTCAACACCACGCACAACTTCTGCATAGAAAGGGTTGCTACTAGCTGTCACTAACATACCAATAGTGTGAGTACAGTTCATTTTTAAACTGCGTGCTAAAGCTGAAGGCGCGTAATTTAAGGTTTTGATAGCATCATTAACCTTTTTACGAATACCTTCGCTAACATAACGATTGTTATTGATAACGTGAGAAACAGTTGATGTCGAAACGCCCGCCAAACGGGCGACATCTTTCATTGTTGCCAAAGTACTATGCTCGCTCTGCTAAAAATGATTCGATTTCATGACGCCAAGGAACAGATGATTGCGCACCATGACGTGTAACTGCAATGGCAGCTGCTGCGTGAGCAAAACGGATAGCCTCAACGGAAGGTTTCCCTTCTAATATTGCAGTGACAAATGCACCGTTAAATGTATCACCTGCGGCAATGGTATCAACAGCATCGACACGAAATCCGGGAATTATCATGCCTTTTCCTTGTTCACTAAACCATACACCACGGCTACCCAAAGTGATAAGCACTTGTTTGATACCTTTTTGATGTAAAATTTCGGCAGCTTTTGCCGCACCCGCTTCATCATGCACAGAAACGCCTGTTAATATTTCGGCTTCCGTCTCATTTGGAGTGATAACATCAATAAAACTCAGAAATTCATCAGATAAAGGTTGTGCTGGTGCTGGGTTTAAAATGACTTTCGTTTGGTGTGATTTTGCCAGTTTTGCGGCTTCAAAAACAGTCTCTAACGGTGATTCTAATTGCATCAGCAAGGCATCAGCATGCTCAACAACATGATGATATTGCTGAAAATGTGTAGGTGTTAGTGCGCCATTCGCACCTGCAACAATACTAATTACGTTTTCACCTTGTTCATTAACAAGGATCATCGCAACACCTGTTGGTGTTTGCGGAATAATACTAATTGCATCGATATGAATATTATCTGTTTTAAGCTGTGAAATTATCTCACTTCCTATCGCATCATCACCGACACAAGCAATAAAGGTAATATCGGCGCCACTGCGACCACAAGCAACGGCCTGATTTGCACCTTTACCACCAAAGGCTATTTTGTATTGATGACCAATAATGGTTTCACCGGGTTTTGGAAATTGTGAAATATTCATAATGTGGTCAACGTTAATGCTACCTAGAACAGCAAGGCGAGGTGTTGTCATAGCCTTTATCCTTGTGAAAACGTGTTTTAATGATTAAAGCTACCACGGAGCAATATTACCCCGTGGTATTTATTGTTGTTATTTTTTAATAACTAACTCAAGTTCGACAGGGATTGTTGCATCCACTTTTTCGCCTTTGAGAATTTTATCTGCGGTTTGAATGCCGATAATACCAATTTGGTCTGGGCGTTGAGCAATGGTTGCACCTAACATGCCACGGTTTACCGCTTTGATCCCATCATCTGTACCATCGAAACCAATCACTAATACATCGGTACGACCGGCAGTTTGTAATGCACGTAATGCACCTAATGCCATTTCATCATTCTGTGCAAAAACAGCTTGAACCGCAGGATAAGCAGTTAATAAATTTTGCATCACGTTAAGACCTTTAGTACGGTCAAAATCAGCAGGTTGGCTGGCAAGTACATTTAGTTTATGAGCATCAACCGCTTGTTTAAAGCCTTCTCCACGTTCACGAGATGCAGAAGTTCCGGTGATCCCTTCTAGTTGGATAACTTTGGCATCACTAGCCACTTTATCTGCAATATAATCACCCGCCATTTTACCGCCAAGACGGTTATCTGAAGCGACGTGACTGACGACTTCACCTTTGTTTGCAACGCGGTCTAAAGTGATCACTGGGATTTTGGCTTTATTGGCTAACATAACAGCGTTACCCACAGCATCAGAGTCTGTCGGGTTAATGAGCATTAAGCGTGTGCCTTTTACTGTCAGATCTTGCACGTTAGCGAGTTCTTTAGCTGGATTGTCCATCGAGTCAAGCACAACTAAATCGTAACCTAATCGATTAGCTTCTTTCTGCGCGCTGTCTTTCATGGTGACAAAGAAAGGATTGTTAAGTGTTGAGATAACTAGTGCAATCGACTCTTTTGCAAATGCGTTGGCGCTGATTGTGGCGCTTAATGCAACAACAGAAAGAAGTGTCGCCATTTTTTTGAGTTTCATAATATAAGTTCCTGTCGGGATTCGGATTAAGAGAATAGAGAGTTATTTTTTGTTATCTACCAAAACAGCAAGTAAGATGACCACCGCTTTTACTATCATTTGATAGTTTGATGATATTCCTAATAAATTCAGTGCATTATTTAAGAAACCTAGAATAAGCGCACCAATTAATGTACCGATAATACGACCTTTACCACCAGCAAGACTGGTACCACCCAAAACAACTGCAGCAATAGCATCTAGCTCATAACCATTACCTGCCATTGGTTGTGCTGATGAAAGACGAGCAACTTCAATGATACTGGCAAGGGCGGCTAATAAACCACACAGTGCATAAACAATGATTTTGATTTTATCGACGCTAATACCTGATAAACGTGTTGCTGATTCATTACCCCCAAGCGCATAAATATAACGGCCTAAACGGGTATGATGTAATAAATACCATGCGCTTAAAAAGACGATCATCATGAGCCAGATTGGGGTTGGAATACCAAATGGGCGACCAATGCCAAACCAGCTAAACAGATCGGCATTATCGCTAAAGCCTGTATTAATTGGGCTACCGTCGGTATAGACGCGGGTAACGCCACGCAGTAATAACATCATGACTAGCGTAGCAATAAAGGCTTGAACTTTACCTTTAGCAACGATAATTCCTGTTACACCACCAATAGCTGCACCTAATGCCAATGCTCCAACAACAGCAACAAGTGCATTAACATCAGCACCTACCATAGAAGCAGCAACAGCACCTGTTAATGCAAGCAATGAACCAACAGATAAGTCGATACCGGACGTCAAAATAACCAGAGTCATCCCAACGGCCATAATGGCGTTAACCGATGTTTGTTGGAGAATGTTGAAAATATTATTTAAGGTAAAAAAATTAGGGCTGAGTGTGGAAACTACGACAATCAGAATAAGCAGAGCAATCAGTGATTTTTGCTCTAATAGCCAAGCTTTTGAGAACCAACGTTTTGACGCTGGAATTGAATTCGTGCTCATATCAAACTCCTACTTTAGCGTCATATTGTTTACCAACAGCCGCAGCCATTAGCATTTCTTGTGTGACATTGTGAGCGGAGAACTCGCCACTAATACGACCTTCATGCATAACCAAAATACGGTCACTCATTCCCATTACCTCAGGCATTTCAGAAGAAATTAAGATGATACTTAATCCTTCTTGTTTAAATTTATTAATTAGCTGATAAATTTCTTTTTTAGCGCCCACATCAACGCCTCGAGTGGGTTCATCAAGAATAAGTACTTTAGGGCGAGTCATTAGGCCTCTTGCGATAGCCACTTTTTGTTGATTTCCCCCTGATAAGAAACCAATGATTTGATCCATTGAAGGGGTTTTTATATTGAATAACTTAATAAAATCGCCAACAGTGAGCTGTTCTTCTTTATGATTAAGCACACCCATGCCGCGACTAAAATAGCGTAGTGCAGTCAGAGACATATTTTCTTTCACTGACATGCCAAGCACTAAACCATCACGCTTTCTATCTTCAGAGATGTAAACAATGCCTTGTTCTAAACCTTCAGCGGGTTTTTTGATTTGGCAGGGTTTACCATCTAACTCAACGGTGCCATTGGTTTTGGGTAATGCGCCGTAGATAATTTTCATTAATTCAGTACGACCAGCCCCCATTAAGCCTGAAATACCAAGAATTTCGCTTTCATGTAATGAGAAACTGACATCATGAACATCTTCGCCACTGAGGTTAATGACATTGAGTTTGGCTTTACCTTGAGGAATATTAATACGAGGGTATTGGTCTTCTAACTTACGACCAACCATCATTTCAATCAGAGTGTCTTCTTTTAATGAGGCGACAGGTTTTTCACCAATAAACTGACCGTCTCGCAATACAGTCACGTCATCGCAAATCTCAAAGATCTCTTTTAAACGATGAGAGATATAAACAATGCCACAACCTTGATCTCTTAGTTCACGAATAACACTAAATAGCGATTCAGTTTCAGTGTCAGTTAATGCATCTGTTGGTTCATCCATAATAATGACTTTGGAACCAAAACTAAGCACCTTGGCAATTTCTACCATTTGCTGATCACCAATCGATAATTCAGACACTAAACGGTGACTACTGTAAGCAAGATTTAATCGGGCTAATAACTTATCGGCTTCTGCATACATTTTCTTCCAATCGATAGCGCCAAAGGCACGGGTAAATTCACGACCTAAGAAAATATTCTCTGCAATGGTTAATTCAGGAATAAGGTTAAGCTCTTGGTGAATAATACCTATCCCTGCTTCTTGAGAGGATTTGGGGCCATTAAAAGCACAACTTTCACCTTGATAAATCACTTCGCCGGCATCTTTTTTATAGATCCCTGTGAGTACTTTCATCAGTGTTGATTTTCCTGCGCCGTTTTCACCGACTAAAGCCATCACTCGACCAGGGTAAATTCGTAACGTCGCACCTGATAGTGCTTTTACACCGGGGAATGACTTATCAATATCTTTAAGTTCAAGTAAAGGTTCCATATTGTCCTCAAAAAGTCACACCAGAAAACAACACAATATTGGCATAAGGCGTACATTCACCGGTTCTAATAACAGCTTTATTTTCAGTAAGTTGTTTTTTGAATGCTTCATGTGAAACATACATTATTTGAATAGACTTCTTCTGCTCTTGCTCTAATAAATAGAGATAAGAGAGGATTTCATTAAAAAGAGAGGGATTGATGGTTTTAATTTCTTCTGCCAGCATCACGGCTTCAACTTGCATCTCATGAGTGATTGTTTGCAACACGGACATAAAGTCTGGAATACCCTGAGTGAGAGCAATATCAATACGTTCAACAGAGGAGGGAATAGGTAATCCGGCATCTGCAATAGTGATTTTGTCAGTGTGTCCTAAACGTGAAATTACACTCGAAATAGGACTATTAAGTAATACACCTTTTTTCATGTTTTCTCCTCAGCGAAACGTTTCGCTGTCTATATAGTAGAAAAGAAAAGTGGGAAAACAAGTTTGATTTATTCATATTGTGAGCATGATCGAAACGTTTCGTTGGCAAACAAAAAGAAAGAAAAATCTAACTGATTGAATAAATTAACGCTGAATGGATTCAATAAGGAAAGTGATTGTTTTCAGAGAATTTCATAAAAATGTGATGAAAGACAAAATTATAATGGAAGAGGAAAATATGCGGTTTGAAAGTGTAAACCAGTATATAAAAGTAGGTAAACTTCAGTCTGGAAAATACATTAACCTCCCCTATAGTTAATTAGGAGAGGTTTTTTAATTATTTAAATTCAATCAGTTAGCTTGATAGGCTTTGATTGATTTTTCAATACCTTCAGCATCTAATCCTAAGTCAGTTCTGATTTCTTCTTGTCCACCTTGTGGTACAAATAGATCAGGTATACCTAAGTTTAAGACAGGTACTAAGCAACGTTCTTGCATCAATAACTCATTAACACCGCTTCCTGCACCACCCATAATGGCATTCTCTTCTAGTGTTACCAACGTATCATGTTGTTCTGCCAGAGAAAGGATAAGGGATTTATCAAGAGGTTTGATAAAACGCATATCAGCCACAGTTGCATCAAGTTTTTCAGCTACTTCTAACGCTTCGGGTAGTAATGTACCAAAGTTTAGAATAGCAATGCCTTTACCTTGACGACGAATAATACCTTTACCCATAGGTAGTGGACTAAGTGGTTGTAATTGCGCACCAACACTAGAGCCTCTTGGGTAACGTACTGCAACAGGACCATCTTGATAGTGATAACCGGTGTGAAGCATTTGGCGACACTCATTTTCATCACTTGGTGCCATAATAACCATATTAGGAATACAGCGTAAGAATGAGAGATCAAAAGCACCTTGGTGAGTTTGACCATCAGCTCCCACAATACCACCACGATCAATAGCAAATAAAACAGGCAGTTTTTGAATGGCAATATCGTGGATCACTTGGTCGTAAGCGCGTTGTAAGAATGTTGAGTAGATAGCAACGATAGGCTTATAACCACCAATTGCTAAACCTGCAGCAAAGGTAACAGCGTGTTGTTCTGCGATCGCAACATCAAAGTATTGTGATGGGTATTCTTTTGAGAAACGCACCATACCAGAGCCTTCACGCATAGCAGGGGTAATTGCCATGAGTTTCGGATCGGTTGAGGCTTCTTCACATAACCAGTCACCAAAAATTTTAGAAAATGTAGGTCGTGCATTAGGGCTTTTAGGTAATGTACCTGCTTGTGGATCAAATTTAGGTACAGCGTGCCAGCTAATAGGATCACGTTCAGCAGGTGCATACCCACGACCTTTCTTAGTCATAATATGCAGAAGCTGAGGACCTTTTAGATCACGCATATTGGCGAGTGTTTGCACTAACGCAATAACATCATGACCATCAACTGGGCCGATATAATTAAAGCCTAACTCTTCAAACATGGTGCCGGGAACAACCATGCCTTTAATATGTTCTTCTGTCTTTTTCAGTAATTCTTTAATCGGTGGAATACCAGAAAAGACCTTTTTTCCACCTTCACGTAAAGTGGTATACAGTTTGCCTGATAGCAATTGAGCAAGATGATTATTCAATGCACCAACGTTTTCGGATATTGACATCTCGTTGTCATTAAGTACAACGAGCATATCTGGCTCAATGTCACCTGCGTGATTCATTGCTTCAAAAGCCATACCCGCAGTAATTGCACCATCACCAATCACACAAACTGTTTTTCTGTTCAGCTTTTCTTGTTCAGCTGCAACAGCCATACCTAAACCTGCACTGATAGAGGTTGAAGAGTGACCGACACAAAGTTTGTCGTATTCACTCTCTTCTCGCCAAGGGAAGGGGTGCAACCCATTTTTTTGACGGATAGTATCAATGCGGTCACGGCGACCTGTTAAGATTTTATGGGGATAGGCTTGATGACCAACATCCCAAATAAGATTATCAAAAGGGGTTTTATAGACGTAATGAAGAGCAACCGTTAACTCAATAGCACCTAAACCTGAGGCGAAGTGACCACTTGAGCGGCTGACACTGTTAAGAAGAAATAGCCTTAGCTCATCACAGAGTTTAGGTAAACTCTCTTTTGGTAATAGGCGCAAATCTTCTGGTGTTTCAACCAACGCCAATGTGGGATATTTTTCGATATCAATGCTCATGTGATGCCTATTAATTAATCACTTGTAATAGGGAAAGAACAGGTAAGCTGCTCTCTTTATTTTTTATTAGTTTTTCCGTTCGACGATAAAACTCGCTAATTGTTTAAGCGTGGTCGTATCGTACTCGTATTGCTCAAGAAACGCTAAGGCATCCAGTGCTTCGTTATACAATTCCTGTGCTTTCTTTTGAGCTTGCTCTAACCCAAGAAGTGCAGGATATGTACTTTTTCCTGATTCTTGGTCACTACCTTGACGTTTTCCTGTTTCTTCAGTACTGCCAATGACATCTAAAATGTCATCTTGTACCTGAAATGCAAGGCCAATAGAGTGGGCATATTTATCTAGTGCGGGTAATACATCATGGCCTTTTGAGCCAGCACTAAATGCGCCTAAGCGAACAGCTGCACGAATTAATGCACCTGTCTTGTGTAAATGGATTTTTTCAAGAGATACGAGATCAATCGATTTATCTTCTGCTTCAAGATCAAGAGCTTGACCGCCACACATACCAGCGAGCCCGCTGGCTGTTGCTAATTCAGCAATCATTGCAACACGATCACTCATTGCAACATCAGGCATTGGATTTTTCGCTAAGATCTCAAAAGCGAGTGTTTGTAATGCATCACCTGCTAAAATTGCGTTGGCTTCACCAAACTCAATATGACATGTAGGTTTACCACGACGTAAATCATCATCATCCATCGCAGGCAGATCATCATGAATAAGAGAATAGGCGTGGATACATTCTACTGCGGCGGCGGGTGCATCAAGGTTAAGAGCAGGGATTTTAAACATTTCACCCACTGCATAAACAAGGAAAGGACGTAAGCGCTTTCCCCCTAAAAGAGCACCATAATGCATGGCTTTACCTAGAGGCATGTCAGTAAATGGTAAAGCGGATAGCGCTTGGTTTAATGCATCGTCAACACGCTGGTGGGCGGAATCTAATTTATGACGGAACGCATCCGTACTTGAAGTTGCGTTACTCAATTATTCTGCCTCTTGGATAAAATCATCAGGAGTTGCGTTATCATCTTCTTTAAGAAGAATACGAACACGCTGTTCAGCGTCTTGTAATGTTTTTTGTCCAACACGGGCTAGACGAACGCCATGTTCAAACTCATTAAGCGCTTCTTCTAAAGGGAGTTCACCGGATTCTAAACGGTTTACGATTTGCTCAAGTTCTTGCATAGATGCTTCGAAACTTGGTGTTTGTGCGATGTCTTCGTTAATTGGTGTCGTTTTCTTAGCCATAATATTTTTGATAATAAAGCATGTTAGCGCTGAATAATAGCGATCATCTTACTACAATTAAGAAGAAAATTTCTTATTCAGTCGATGATTTTTGCGGGTGAGCCCTAAATATTGGTGATATACTTTGTGACTTTTATAAACTCCAGTCAATTTACATCACTGTAGTTTATGTTTCTACTTAATAACCTATGACCATTGACTATGAAGTTTATTATTAAATTATTCCCCGAAATTACGATCAAAAGCCAATCAGTTCGTATACGTTTTATCAAGATCCTCACTAGTAATATTCGTAATGTACTTAACACATTAGGTGATGAAATCACGGTTGTCCGCAATTGGGATAACATTGTTGTTGTCAGCAAGGATGAAAGCAAAAGTGAAGCGGTATGTGATGCATTAACACGTATTCCTGGTATTCATCACTTTTTACAAGTAGAAGAGCATCCGTATACTGATCTACACAATATTTTTGAGCAAACTTTTGCAGCATTTAAGCATTTAGTTGAAAACAAAACATTTTGTGTTCGTGCCAAACGTCGTGGTAAACACAGTTTTACTTCAAATGAAGTTGAGCGCTATGTTGGTGGTGGTTTTAACCAACACGTTGAAAGTGCTAAAGTGAAATTAACTCGTCCAGATGTCACCATTAATTTGGAAATTGAAGATGACAAACTTATTCTGGTGAATGCGCGTTATGAAGGCATTGGTGGTTTCCCAATTGGTACACAAGAAGATGTTTTATCACTGATCTCTGGTGGTTATGACTCAGGTGTATCGAGCTATATGTTAATGCGTCGTGGTAGCCGGGTTCACTATTGTTTCTTTAACTTAGGTGGTTCTGCTCACGAAATTGGCGTTAAACAAGTTGCGCATTATTTATGGAACCGTTTTGGTCGTTCACATAAAGTGCATTTCGTTGCTGTTGATTTTGAGCCTGTTGTCGCAGAAATCTTAGAAAAAGTCGATGATGGTCAAATGGGTGTTGTATTAAAACGTATGATGGTACGTGCAGCATCAAGAGTGGCAGAGCGTTATGGTGTTCAAGCAATTGTTACAGGCGAAGCATTAGGGCAGGTTTCTAGCCAAACCTTAACTAACTTACGTTTAATTGATAATGCGACAGACACGTTAATTTTACGCCCTCTTATCACTCATGATAAAGAGAACATTATCAATATTGCACGTCAAATTGGTACAGAAGATTTTGCTCGCACAATGCCTGAATTCTGTGGTGTGATTTCAAAAAGCCCAACAGTGAAAGCGGTAAAAGCGAAGATCGAAGCAGAAGAAGAGAAGTTTGATTTTTCTATTCTTGATAGCGTTGTTGAAAATGCTAAGAATATGGATATTCGTCGTATTGCCGAAGAAACTGTACAGCAAGTTACTGAAGTTGAAATGGTCTCTGAATTTGGAGCTAACGACGTTATTCTGGATATTCGCTCACCAGAAGAGCAAGAAACGTCACCATTAAAGATAGAAGGTGTTGATGTTAAAGAGCTACCTTTCTATAAACTAAGCACTCAGTTTGGTGATTTAGATAAAGCAAAAACCTATTTACTCTATTGTGATCGTGGAATGATGAGCCGTTTACAAGCGCTTTATTTACGCGAGCAAGGTTTTGAGAACGTTAAAGTCTATCGTAAAAAATAATATATAACGTTTATCTTGTTGATAAAAAAGCCACTTTATAGTGGCTTTTTTAATTATACAACTTTTATGTTGGGGAATGTCGCTGCCATTCTCTGGATGATTACTTTGCTCTTATTGCTTGACCATCATCATTGGTGCTTGCACGAGCCCACATTTTTTACAAAATGCTTCATGTTTATAGAGCCAAGGGCGTATGTTGGCTCTTAAGCTAGAAAGATTATCTAGAACTAAGGAATATATTAATCTTAAAAAGAGGTCAAATTCAAAGATTACTTAAAAGGCAGATTGCAATAGAACATGTTAATCCTGATCTATTTAATTTTATAGTTGCTGTATTTAATGTTGTTCCCGTTGAGAGTAAGTCATCAATTAAAATAATATTATAATGATTTAATCTATTAATATCGAAATCTGGGTTTATTTCCCAAGGAGAAAAGTAGTGTCTAATTTTGTTTGGTATTTTCTTCATTGAAATAATTCTTAATTACTTCTTCCACAGTACATTTAATAAATACATCATTATAAAAAGCAGTTCTGAAATGGCGAGAGATCCTTCTTGCTAAGAAGTATGGTACTGCTGTAGATGACGGCATAACGATAAATATAATATTTTGATCTATTATTTTATTTAAAATAGCTAAGAAGGAAGGTTTGAATTTGTATAGCTCATCTTTTTTTATTTTATAGTTATAAATACCTTTTAATGAATATATTAAAGGGTTATCATCTCTATCACTATCACCAAATTTAGTTCGAATATAGTTAACTTATTTTTCTTACCTATTATGCTAATTTTAGGATTTTTATTAATGCTTGTTATTAGTCGACATTCATGCTGAGTATTTAAAGTAATTATTTTATTTTCAGAAATATCTATACCCAGAAGATTGTATCCTTATATATTAGTCGAGTAACTAAATTTATTTCTCATGATAATAACATGTTGAACATAGCTTAAATATAAAGAATATCTGAAATAAAACTAGAACCACTTTAATAATATTATATATTTGCGGTTCTAGTTATCTACTTATCTATCCCCAAAACCTGTAAATTCATCTTGGTAATTATAAATGCCGGGTGGCAATACAAGTTGTTTGGCAACATCGGCAGCGACTTCTTTGCCTTTTAAACGTTCGATAATTTTGAGTGCAAAATCAATAGATGTTGCAGGTGCTTGGCTAGTAATTAAGTTTACTCTTTCATCAAAATAGACTCGGTAATCTACCCATTTTTTCGGTGATATTTTATCTTTTAATGTAGGAAAACCCGTCATATTGCCAATGGGGAAAATATTGTGGGACTCAAGAATAATTGCAGGTGCTGCACAGATGGCTGCAACAAGTTTATTTTCACTGTGCATACGACGTACTTTCTCAACCACTAAAGGGCTATCTCTTAAGGTTTCAGTACCTTGTAAACCACCCGGTAGAATAATTACGTCATAGTGATGATCAACGACACGAACTAAAGGTGCATCAGCTACAATTTTAATACCACGAGAACAAGTGATAATAAGATCATCAACATCATCTTCTGCACTTGCAAGCACAACATTAATACCCGCTCTAACCAGCAAATCTGTGGTGGTAACGACTTCGGTTTCTTCACTTCCATTAGCTAGGCAGATGAGCGCTGATATGGTCATAATTGCCTTCCTGTTGTTTAATAAATTGAAAAAGGCGGTTATTTTCGGGTAATACAAGCCCTTGTTCTGAAGCTCGACGTAATAAATAACCAGTAATATAGTCAATCTCTGTATGGCGTTGATATTTCACATCTTGATACATAGACGAATAATTATTTGCAGTTTGTTCTATCGTATCAATAATATATCCATGAAGATGGGCTTGAGATGTTGGTACAACACCTTCGCGCTCCATTACTAAATAAACTTCATCGCATATTTTTTGAATATGTTCAGGATAACGCAACAAATCCCCATTACGGCATTGATAATAAACGGTAAGAGGGTTGATAACACAATTAACTGCAAGTTTTAGCCAACTAATCGTATGGATATCATTATGCCAAGCGACATCAGGTAAAGCATGATGCAAGATTTCTGCTAAATAACTGTATTGTTGAGCTGCATGATTTAATGGACCTATATGTGTTATTCCAGTTGCTGTATGAATAACATCTTGGCCTTGTTGGTATGCACCATGAGTAATAATGCCTTGTAAAATAGGCCTGATAACTGAGTGTTTTGTTGCGGTTAATTCATCAGCAGTACCCATACCATTATGAATTAGTAAAATAGGACACTGTGCAGAAAGATTAGGTAATAGTGCATTAACTGCATCTGAGACTTGCCAAGATTTTAAGCAAACTATTAATAATTCGCTTTGTTTTAACCATTCAAGTTGATTTGCGGTAATACGCTGATAAAAAGGTTCGCCATTAATACTATCAACACTTACATCTAAAAAAGGCTGAGGTACTCTTAGCCAACCTTGTACTTCATGAGATTGAAGTGTTAAAGCTGCAACCCAAAGTTTACCAATCGAACCACACCCTAAAACGGTAATTTTCATTGTGCCTCTTTTTGCAAATCGTAATAGCGTAAGGGGGCTACTGACGGTCATTAGACTATTTAGCTAAAATTATAACATTGATTACACTTCTCTGTTTAAAGTATGTTTGCGCTTTACTGTAAGAGGAAATTAACAGTTGCCCCGTAATTTCTCGTCCAATGTGAAGTAACTCCATAAATTTGTTATTGAATGTACAATGCTTTTTTGCAACCCTAAAAGAAGCTATTATTCGGGTTGTATTTATTTATTGAGGAAGAAAGAATGCCATCTTTTGATATCGTATCTGAAGTTGACTTACATGAAGTGCGAAATGCGGTAGAAAACGCACAACGTGAACTGACTACTCGCTGGGATTTTCGTAACGTTGAAGCAAGCTTTGAATTAAACGAAAAAGCAGAGTCAGTGAAAACGACCAGTGTATCTGAATTTCAGGTTCAACAATTATTAGATATTCTGCGTGAGAAAATGGCAAAAAGAGGGATTGATGGTGCAGTATTAAATATCCCTGAAGAGATGACTCACAGCGGAAAAATGTACAGCGTAGAAGCCACCTTAAAACAAGGTATTGATACAGCTTTAGCGAAAAAAATTGTTAAGCTGATCAAAGACAGTAAGTTGAAAGTTCAGGCTCAAATTCAAGGTGAGCAAGTTCGTGTTACAGGTAAATCACGCGACGACTTACAAGCCGTGATGAAATTAGTAAGAGAAGGCGAGTTAGGGCAGCCATTCCAATTTAACAATTTCCGTGACTAATTGTTCATCTATTTAGTCATACAAAAATGCGCTGTTGAACCAGCGCATTTTTATTTCATCCAATAAATTTATTGGACTTCAAACTAAAGGGATCAGAGCCTCTAATGTTGCTCTTGGTGTCTGTTTAGTATCAACCTTGATATAAGCACTTTGTTCATCCGCCATAATCACAACTTCATTAACACCGGGTTGTTGCTTAAATAATTGTTGTAGTTGCTGTTGTTGGCTTGAAGATAAGCTTTCAGGCAATTCAACACGTAAGCTACTGACATAAGAGGGTTGGCGTAATGTTAGGCTAATAAAAAACCAAATAAGACCAATCACTAAACAGCCTAAAAATACAGTCTGCGCATTATAATGTTGGTAAAGCCATCCTCCTAAAATTCCACCTAATGCCACACCTAAAAATTGGCTAGTAGAATAAATTCCCATTGCTGTGCCTTTATAACCTGCTGGTGCTTCTTTACTGATTAATGAAGGAAGAAGTGCTTCCATAATATTAAATCCAATAAAGAAAACTTGAATACCCGCAATAATTAACCACAAGCTAGAGCCTGAAATAATCAAAATAACTTGAGCAATAATAAGTAAGGAAATACAGAATAAGAAAACTTGTTTCATTTTTCGTTTCTTTTCTGCATAGATAATAAAAGGAAGTACAGTAATAAAGGCGATAAGCATGGTGACTAGATAAACAATCCAATGTTTCTCTTTCGCTAAACCTGCGTTACTCATAACCAGAGGAAGTGCAACAAATGCGGCCATTAATAAAGTATGTAGTGAAAAAATACCTGTATTCAATTTGAGAAGTTGTACATCAAATAAAACCTTTTTTACGCTACCACGAACAAAACCTGACTCTCGATTAAGAATATGGTGTTCGCTATTCGGCACAGTAAAAAGTGTAATAATAATGCCACCAAAGGCGAGTAGGGCAATTCCCCAAAATAGGCCATGTAAACCAAAAATATGCGTTAAAATAGGTCCTAAAACTAAGGCTAAAGCGAATGTTATCCCAAAACTAATACCAATAAAGGCCATTGCTTTTGTTCTATTTTGTTCTCGTGTTAAATCTGATAACAAAGCCATTACTGCAGCTGAGATAGCTCCCGCTCCTTGCAATGCTCTGCCAATAATAATGCCGTAGATATTGTCACTGAGAGCCGCAATCAGACTACCAAGAATAAAAATAATTAAGCCAAAAACAATCATAGGTTTTCGACCAAATTTATCAGAGAAAATACCAAAAGGAATTTGGAATATAGCTTGTGTTAATCCATAAATACCGATGGCTAGTCCAATGAGAGATTCTGTTGCGTGTTGTAGTTGAAGCCCATAGGTGGTTAAAACTGGGAGTACCATAAACATGCCAAGCATGCGAAGAGAAAAAACAGTGCCTAGTCCCCATGTGGCTTTGCGCTCTAATGGGGTCATTTTATTATCATTCATGGATTACCTCATATTACTGATACCCCCATTGTAATGACATTTTCTAGTGAGGTTAATCAATAAATGGGATACAAAAAAGACAAAACTGTACTGATATCATGCGAAGTCGTAAAGGAGATAAAAAAATACCAGTCAGGAGGCTGACTGGTATTTAGGTTACTTTAATAAATACATTATCTTATATACGCAAAAACCGCTTCTGTTGAGCTTGTTGGGTCAACAGACATCATTACGCTTAATGAAGTGATTGCGACAATAGAGAAAATAAATAATTTTCGTGCCCACACAATATCATTGGTTGCTTTGTAACCCGATAAAGCCATACCTAACCACCAAATACTGACAGCTGAAGCCACAATCAGGTATTTATAGCCTGCATAACCAACTAATGTCAGCATTAAGGTTGCGATCATAAACGCCAGAATATAGAGAATGATATGACGTTTCGCGACTGAGATCCCTTTAATTACAGGTAATACAGGGATATTTGCAGCTTGGTAGTCTTTAAAACGGAAAATAGCAATGGCATAAGAGTGGGGCATTTGCCACAAACTAAAGATAAGTAATAGGATTGCCGCGCCTGCATCAAATTCACCGCTAACGGCACAATAGCCGATAACAGGAGGTGCAGAGCCAGATAAACTTCCAATCAGTGTGCCATAAACAGATTTACGCTTCATGTAGAGGCTATAAACCCCAACATAAATAATAAAACCGAATACAGCGATAAACATTGCAAGTGGGTTGGCTGCTACATAGAGCAGCACAACACCTGCAATACCTAATACTGAGGCATAAATCAGGCTAATTCGAGGGTCAATTAATCCTTTAACTAATGGGCGATTCTTCGTTCTTTCCATGATACGGTCAATATCACGGTCAATATAGTTGTTAAAAACACAACCAGAAGCAACGACCAGAGACACCCCAAGTAGAGTCGCGAAAAATAGGGAGTAATCAATCTCACCTTTAGAAGCGAGCAGAAAACCACCTATTACAGAAATTAAATTTCCGAAAATAATTCCTGGTTTGGTGACTTGTAGGTATTGCTTAATCATAGCGACAACTCTTAATCCATCATCATATTGATGTTCAGGTTGTACATAATCCACAACGAGCCTACGACAACAATGCCGATAATAAGCAGTGTGAACAGGAATGCGACGACGTTCCAGCGCTCTTCTGATGACGTATTCATATGCAAGAAGCAGACTAAGTGAACCACAATTTGCACAACTGCCATACCGACAACAGTCCATAGAATTGTTGCTGGTGTCGCTGTTCCTTCCATCACCATCCAAAATGGAATAACGGTGAGGATAACAGACAGAATAAAGCCAATCAGATAAGACTTCATGCTGCCGTGGCTTGCGCCTGAAGGAGAAGTATTTGGATGACTCATTACATCGCTCCCATCAGATAAACTACGGTGAACACACAGATCCAGACAACGTCAAGGAAGTGCCAGAACAGACTTAAACAGCTTAAACGAGTACGGTTAACTTCAGTTAAACCACGGCGTGATACTTGGATCATCATAATAACAATCCAAATTAAGCCAGCCGTTACGTGAAGACCGTGTGTTGAAACTAATGCAAAGAATGCAGATAAGAATGCACTGCGATCTGGGCCATAACCTTCTGCGATTAGCTCATGGAATTCGTAAACTTCCATGATGACGAAACCTAGGCCGAATAAGAAAGTAACAAATAACCACAGATTAACTTGGCTAACGCTACCTTTGTTCATGCCCAGCATAGCGAAACCAAAAGTGATACTACTAAATAGCAGTAAGAAGGTTTCAACTAAAACAAACGGTAAGCTAAAAATTTCTTTACCTGAAGGGCCATCCGCAATCCCGTTAACAAGCACCGCATAAGTGGCGAATAAGCTGGCAAACAGGATAAGGTCGCTCATTAGGTAGATCCAGAAGCCGAAAACTTTCGTCGCTCCTGCATCGTGGTGCCCATGATGCTCATGGGCGTTTGTGTTATTTACAGTTTGAGTAGACATTATTTCACACCTGCTTTTTTCAGTTCTTCATAATGCTTATTCTCGAGAGCTTCAATTTCAGGTACTTGGACATAGTAATCCACATCTGTATCAAAGCTTTTCACGATCCAAGTGACAATCATGCCAGCGAAACCAACGATAGCTAACCACCAGATATGCCAGATCATGGCAAAACCAAGTACTAAGCTGAATGCTGAAATAATCACACCAGCACCTGTATTTTTAGGCATATGGATTGGTTCGTATTTAGTTGGACGCTGATAAGCAGTACCTTTTTCTTTTTGATCCCACCATTCATCACGCGTTTGAACATTAGGTTCAACGGCAAAGTTATAGAAAGGAGCAGGTGAAGAAATTGACCATTCCAGAGTACGTCCGCCCCACGGATCTCCCGTTAAATCACGGTTTTGATCACGGTCACGGATACTGACGTAGATCTGGACAACTTGACAAGCGATACCGATAGCAATCAGTGCAGCACCACCCGCAGCAACCATCAGCATTGGATGGAACTCTGGGTTGATGTTTTGGCTGATACGACGAGTCATACCCATAAAGCCAAGAATGTACAGTGGCATAAAGGCCATAAAGAAGCCGATAAACCAGAACCAGAATGCACGGATACCCCATTTTTCATTCAGTGTGAAACCAAATGCTTTAGGGAACCAGTAAGTCATACCAGCGAAACAGCCGAATACCACACCACCGATAATAACGTTATGGAAGTGAGCAATTAAGAATAAGCTGTTATGTAGAACGAAGTTTGCACCCGGAACGGCTAACAGAACCCCAGTCATTCCCCCAACAGAGAAGGTGATAAGGAAACCGATAGTCCATAACATTGGGCTTTTATATTCGATACGGCCTTGATACATCGTAAACAGCCAGTTAAATATTTTAACCCCTGTTGGTATAGCGATGATCATCGTGGCTATACCGAAGAAGGCATTGACGTTGGCACCAGAACCCATAGTAAAGAAGTGGTGTAACCAAACGATAAATGACAACACGGTAATAACGACAGTTGCACCAACTAATGAGGTATAACCGAATAACCGTTTTTTAGAGAATGTTGCTGTAACTTCAGAGAACACACCAAATACAGGCAGAACAAGGATATAAACTTCTGGATGACCCCAAGCCCATACAAGGTTGATGTACATCATCATGTTACCGCCCATATCATTGGTAAAGAAGTGCGTACCAAGATAGCGGTCTAAAGTTAACAACGTAATAGTGACTGTTAAAATTGGGAATGCAGCGATAATCAGGACGTTAGTACATAAAGCAGCCCAAGAGAATACAGGCATTTTCATCATGCTCATACCCGGCGCACGCATACGCAGGATAGTCGCGAAGAAGTTAACCCCTGTTAGAAGCGTACCAATACCGGATATCTGTAAACTCCATATCCAATAATCGACCCCGACTCCTGGGTTATATTCCAAACCAGAAAGTGGCGGGTAAGCTAACCAACCTGTTTGAGCAAATTCACCGATACCCAAAGAGATGTTGATTAATAACACACCTACAACAAAGAACCAGAAGCTCAGGGAATTAAGGAATGGGAATGCCACATCACGAGCACCAATTTGTAAAGGTACAACAAGGTTCATCAGACCCACAACAAAAGGTGTTGCCATGAAGAAAATCATGATAACGCCGTGTGCGGTAAAAATCTGATCATAGTGATGAGGTGGTAAGAAACCTGCTTCACCAGCAGAGGCGAGAGCTTGTTGGCTTCTCATCATAATCGCATCGGCAAAGCCACGGAACATCATGACCATTGCAACGAGGATATACATAATACCAATTTTTTTATGGTCAACGCTGGTTAACCATTCGGTCCACAACCATTTCCATTTACGAAAATAAGTTAGTGCGCCAACAACAGCAAGCCCACCAAGAACAATACCGAGTAAAGTAACGACGATAATTGGTTCATGTAGCGGGATTGCATCAAGAGTTAATTTTCCGAACATGCCTTTATTCCTCTGCTCCTGCATGCGCCGCATGGCTCATGTTCATATTCATTGTTGCATCAGCTTGTGCTGTCTGATTGCCACTGGTGTGAGCGCCATGACCCGTGTGACCAAATTTAGAAATGGTCTCTTGGAATAACATTGGCTTCACGCTTGAATAGTAGGTCACTGGATTTTTCTGGCTTGGTTTAGCAAGTTCATTAAATGCAGCGGTCGTATTTAACGTATCTGACGATTGTTTGACTTTTTCAACCCACGCATCGAAACCGGCACGATCAGGTGTCGCAATCGCTGTAAATTTCATATCAGAGAAACCGTGTCCACTATAACTTGCTGACATCCCTGGATATTCGCCAGGCTCATTAGCAATTAAGTGCAACTTAGTTTGCATTCCTGCCATCGCATAGATTTGTCCACCTAAGCGAGGGATAAAGAATGAGTTCATGACAGAGTCAGAAGTGATTTTGAAATTAACAGGAACATTAGTAGGGAAAGCCAGTTCATTAACTGTTGCAATACCTTGTTCTGGATAGATAAATAACCATTTCCAATCCATTGAAACAACTTCAATGGTGACAGGTTTTTCTGTGGACTCTAATGGTTTGTAAGGATCAAGTTCATGGGTTGTTTTCCATGTGATGCTTGCCAAAATCACAATAATGATAATTGGCACAGTCCAAACGACGAGTTCGATTTTATTTGAGTGAGCCCAGTTTGGGCGATAGGTGGCTTTAGTATTGGATTCACGGTAGCGAAAAGCGAAAACAATCACCATCAGTATTACCGGTATCACAACAATTAACATTAAACCAAGCGCAATGAGGATTAATGTTTTTTGCTCAGCGCCGATAGCGCCTTTGGGATTCATTAACGCCATATCACAGCCACTCAATAGAAGAGCTGCTGCTAATAGCGAGAGTGTCCCAATACTTTTTATGTATTTCATAAGTCTCATCCAACGACCCAAATGATAAAGGTTCTATTGTTGTTTCATCAGTATCAGTAAGGACATTTTACGGTAAGGTTGCGACAGTGTAAACAATTGTAATGGTAAGTAAGTGATTGGTTGGTCTTTTGTGTTAATGTGATCACAAGTAATCAAAGTATTAAATAAATGTTAATTTAATTATTGCATATTAACTATAATTTCATAAAGTATCATGTTTTTAAAATAAATACATATTTTTACAAATAAAAATGCAATAAAAAGTGTAAGAAAACGTATTCTGATTAAAAAAGTAACAAATTAGAGGTCGGAGGAGAGTTGATAGGTAAAATCCTTTTTATATTGATGTTTAATATCTATATTTGATACTTGTATGATTTTTAATATGGGTAATTAGTGATTTGATGAATGTTTATATCCAATGAGAAATATTTTCATTAAGTGATAAAAAGAGGTTACAGCGGATAAAAATCGATCCGCTGTAATAAAAATTAACAATTTCCTATCAGAAGTTATATTTCAAGCTATATACAATGCCATCTTGCAGAAAACTCTCTCCTAGCTTTTTATAAGCATAACGATACTGAATTCCAGTAGTGATAGATGTTGTCGGATGCCACCAAATGGCTAAAGCGCCATTAATGCCATTTTTACCTCCATTGCCATAACGTTTGTGTCGTTGGAATTCCATTTCATGCCAGTTTGTTAGGCTAAACTTTTGATTTTTTATATTAAAATCATATCCAGCAACCCAACCAGCCACATAACCGTTGTTACCTGAATATTTAGATTGATCGACATAATGAAGGGCAATAAAAGGTTTAAACCATAAATTAGCAATTTGTGTGTTATAGCCAACGCCGTAAAGTGTATTTACTTCATGGAAGTTACCACCATATTTTTTACCAGGGAGTGACCATGTACCGTAAACATGCCCGTATAGATTGAAATGACTTTCACCTAAATAAATGCGGCTTGTTGCTTTGACGGTATAACGTTGATTATCACCCGGTTGCGCTTTTCGAGGATTAAACGGATTTTCAAGATCAAAAAAGCCATAAAACTCCCCCCATGAAAAATTAGTAGCACCTTCAAGTTCTAAATAGGCAAAATCATCTTTATGGGAAGTTTTGCCAGTTTTGTGTGTTGTATGTGTTGTCCAATCCAAGTAGTTAATACTAGCGCTTGCAAATCCTCCTAAATAGCTTGCCTGAGAAGGTAAAGAGAATGTTGTTGCGAAGACAAACAAAAATGATTTTTTGATCATAAATTATCCCGATGGCTTATGGCCGATTATGGTTGCGGTGAATGTTCAGTTTTTCTTTTTTATTAGAATAATAAACTATAAAAATCCTTTTTATGGAAATTTGAGCTTAAAATAAGATCTATTTCTAGAATTTTGATATTAGTTTAAAAAATGAGAAATTTTGTATTTTTTTATTTTATTTTTTGAATTAATAGCAAAAATAAAAAAAGGAGTTTTTGATAAGAAGAGGAAATTTAAGGAGATAATGATAGAAAATGGCACTTAGATGAAAAAGTAATATGAACAGCACAAAAATACCTCACGACACAAGAATGAAGGGGTAGTATCATTAGCTCATATTTGTTTTTACTTTATTTGGAATTTTCATTGTGACCTCATTTGCTGAACTTAACGCACTTCCTGCTGAACAACTCGCTAACCTTAATGAATTGGGTTATCTCACTATGACTCCAGTTCAAGAAGCTGCTTTGCCCGCCATTCTTGAAGGAAAAGACGTTCGTGCTCAGGCAAAAACAGGCAGTGGTAAAACAGCTGCTTTTGGTTTGGGAGTTTTGCAATGTATTGATGCAAAACAATTTAATACCCAATCACTTATTTTATGCCCAACGCGAGAACTTGCTGATCAAGTTGCAAATGAATTACGTCGCCTTGCTCGTTATCTTCCAAATATCAAAATATTAACACTGTGTGGTGGTGTTCCATTTAGCATCCAGCGTGATTCATTGATTCATGCTGCACATATTATTGTTGCAACACCGGGTAGATTACTTGATCACATAAGAAAAGAGACTGTTACTTTAGATGATGTGAAAACATTGGTATTGGATGAAGCAGACAGAATGTTGGATATGGGATTTTTTGATGATATCAACGACATTATTTCTCGTATGCCAACCGCACGTCAAACATTGCTCTTTTCTGCAACTTGGCCAAATGAGATTGCAGCAATTAGCCGTAAAATCCAGCAAAATCCAGTAACTATTGAAATAAACTCTGTTGACGAACTTCCGGCGGTTGAACAGCAGTTTTATGAAATATCTCGTCACGGAAAAATAGGATTACTGCAAAAACTTTTAAGTCGTGAGCAACCTGCTTCTTGTGTGGTGTTTTGTAACACGAAACGAGATTGCCAAGATGTGTATGAAACACTGACAGAAAGCAACCAAAGTGTACTAGTTCTACACGGCGATATGGAACAAAGAGAGCGTGACCAAACGCTTATTCGCTTTGCTAATGGGAGTTGTCGTGTATTAGTAGCAACAGATGTTGCGGCTCGAGGACTAGATATTAAAGCGTTAGAAATGGTGATTAACTACGAATTATCGTGGGATCCTGAAGTGCATGTTCACCGAATCGGTCGGACAGCTAGAGCAGGCGAAAGTGGATTGGCTATTAGCTTTTGCGCACCAGAAGAAATTCAGCGTGCTAACGCTCTAGAAGAGATGCTTCATATGAAGATAAATTGGTTACCAGTACCAGCAGG
The DNA here is from genome assembly GCF_003144325.1 of Proteus terrae. GTDB lineage: Bacteria > Pseudomonadota > Gammaproteobacteria > Enterobacterales > Enterobacteriaceae > Proteus > Proteus terrae. Next base: position 175,436 of record NZ_PENS01000001.1, on the reverse strand, counting down.
GCTACAAATTACGCCTCTTGAAGCAACAATGGCAACATTATGTATTGATGGTGGTAAAAAAGCTAAAATGCGTCCGGGTGATATTTTAGGCGCATTAACGGGCGATATGGGGTTCAATGGTGCCGACATTGGCAAAATTATGATTAACCCAACACATGCTTATGTTGCCGTAAAACAATCTATCGCCAAACAAGTCTGGAAACAGCTGCAACAAGGTAAAATTAAAGGTAAAGCAGTAAAAGTAAGATTGTTTAGATAATTTTTCTTTACTAAGAATATAGAAAGGACAGCTTAAGCTGTCCTTTTTTATGGTTCATATCTTGAGAAGGCAATAAAATTAATATGTTGTTTTTTTAAGGGCTAAATAATCTAAGATTGTGCCAAAGACAAGGCTTATCGCACCAATAATAACACCGTATAAAAAGAGTGTTGAAGCCCACGAACTTAATCTATTAGCATCTATTGACTGAATAAAATCAACAGAATGGAATATTTCTAAAGTCGGTAGTGAATTTGTAATAACAAGAATTAAACTACAAATAAAGAAGAAAACGGTCAGCATCAAACCATACATAGCAAAACGGTACTGTTTAATAAATAAAGTTCTTCTAAGGAATTCACCTGTTTTTTGCGTATAAATAAGTGTGTTTTTCGAAATCAACAATAAGATAAGGCCGGGTACAGAAGCAACAATAGAAAAAAGATAAAATGCTTCCCAACCGTGGCTTTCAACATACCAGCCAGCAACGGGGCCAACATAAACACGACCAATGGCAGAGAGAGCTGAGAGCAACGCAAATTGTGTTGCTGAAAAGGAGAGATGACAAAGTGTCATTAAGAGGGCAACAAATGCAGCTGTTCCCATTCCTCCACAAATATTTTCAAATGCAACTACCGCACCCATGCTATAAATACTTTGCTCAGAAACAGCTAAATACCAATAACCAATATTTGAACCACCTTGCAAAATACCAAAAATCATCAGTGCTTTAAATAAACTCCAACGGCGCATTAATAAGCCACCTAGTAATGCCCCAATAATAGTGGCTGCAAGTCCAAGTGTTTTATTTACTAATCCTACTTCACCGGCATCAAATCCAGCACCGCGAATAAGAAAGGTGGTACTTAAACTTAGGGCAAAGGCATCACCCATTTTATACAGCACAATAAGCAGTAAAATTAGCCAAGCATTATTGCGAGAGAAGAATTCATATAAAGGCTCAATAACAGCTTCATAGAGTGTACGTGGTGGCTTTACGGCGGTTTCTGGCTCTTGAGCAAGTAATGTGGCAATAATACCAATTCCCATTAAGGCAGCCATTAACCAGTACATGTTTTGCCAGCCAATATATTTATCGGCTAACCAAAGCGCCATTCCTCCTGAAACAAGCATAGCTATGCGATAGCCTAATACAGAAACAGCAGCACCTGTACCACGCTCATCTGCTTTTAAAATATCTGTTTTATAGGCGTCAAAAACAATATCTTGTGAAGCAGAACAAAAGGCAACAATGACAGCTAAAGAGGCAAGCCACCATAAATGATCATTAGGATTTAGAAATCCCATTCCTGCAATACCAATCACTAACCCTATTTGAGTGAGCAACATCCATCCTCGGCGACGGCCAAGAAAAGAAGGGGTATAGCGATCCATAAAAGGCGACCAAAGGAATTTAAAAACATAGGCTTGTCCCACTAATGAGAAAAAACCAATGGTTTTTAAATCGATATCTTCTACCGTCATCCATGCTTGTAATGTACCCGCGGTTAACGCCAGAGGTAATCCAGAAGTAAAGCCAAGTAATAGAAGAATAAATGATTTATACCAAGTGGTTTGTTTGAAGGCGGGCTGAACCATGCAAAAATTCCTTTAAACGACCTGTTTTAAGTAACAGGTCGTTTATTCTAATAAAATTAACGGGCGTTAGATTTGATAAATTGACTGACTGAAGCGTCTTTTGCCATATCGTTAACTAGTTCACTTAAGACATTGTTAATCGCAGCGGCAATTTTCTCATTAGTTGCACCAAATGGACCTTGAACATTGTAGCTAGTACGGAATGTTTTGGTATTAGAACTGCCATTCGGTAAGGTGACGATAATTGAAATATCCGCTTTTGCACTGATATTATGACGAACACTTCCTTCACCAACATCTGCATTGAGTTTATTGATAACAATAATCACATCAGCAGAAGCCGGAGAACCTATCATAAAACCACGGGCTGTCATTTGTTTTTGTAAAACTTCTTGCATTAAAAATGCAATATCACGAGTTGGAACAAGGACTTCTAATTTACCGTTGCGGTTGATTTCCGCTAAGTTTTTTGATGCACGTTTGTCTTGGCTTGAAATATTCAGTGAAATAGGGCGCATTGTTGGATCCGCCGCAGGAACTGACATCACTGGCTCGATAGATAATTTGTTACTAGGAGTTGCACAACCTGAAAGCAGTGTTAATGCAAAAACAGCACAGAGTAAATTTTTAATCATGAGGTAATCTCGGTTAAATATATCTGTTGTGTTAACAAGTAGAATAGGCTTCAAACTTTAGCCTATCATACCATTGCTGATAGGTTGCTAATATCCCCTTAACGAACGAAATTATCTGATTTTATCAATTGATTTTATTTCAAATTACTCTCGTTTTTACTCATGTATTTGACAATATTCGGTCAATGATTTTACTCAAGATGAAAAATAAGCGATTATCATCAGCAAAATTAAAAAGAATAAGCTCATCATTTTGTATTGATAAAGACTAAATCAATATAGTCTGGTTGACTTATTTTTTATTCGCCATGGTATAAAGGCTAGAGTATTAGGGGCAGAGATGATCCGTGATGATATTGAGAATAAGCTGATTTCACGCTTTTCACCGCATTTTTTACAAGTAATAAACGAAAGCCATCGCCATAATGTGCCCGAAGGCTCTGAAAGCCACTTTAAAGTCATTATCGTTAGTGATGATTTTAATGAAAAACGTAGTGTTTCACGCCATCGTGATGTGTACCAAACATTAGCTCATGAAATGGAAAATGGTGTTCATGCACTAGCATTGCACACCTTTACTTTGAGCGAATGGAATGAACAACAGGATAAAGCATTACGCTCTCCTGGGTGTCGTGGCGGAAGCCAAGAAGATTAACAACCTTATCGTTAATCGTGAGTAAATAGATCTTAAGATGCGTATTTTTTGTTCTTTATAGAGGAAAAAAGGGGCGAGTTGCTCGGTTTTATGAAAAAATTGAGGAATAAAACGGCTCTTTCTCGACTCAACCCCTCTAGATCGTTATAATGTCGCGTCTAATTTTCAGTAAGGTTTCGGGATGCTTCTGATATCAGGGATCCTCGTTTTTTTAAATGTGGCGGCCCCGGTTCTGAAAGGAAAATAAACTTAAATATGTCAATATCATGTTAGTTTCCTTTAAAGTAGACCGAGCACTAAAACTTATTTTGAGGTAACAAGATGCAAGTTTCTGTTGAAACGACTCAAGGCCTAGGGCGTCGTGTCACAATCACCGTACCAGCCGCTGATATCCAAACTGCTGTAGACAGTGAACTGAAAAAAGCTGCTAAAACTGTTCGTATTGATGGTTTCCGTAAAGGTCACGTTCCAATGTCAATGGTTAAACAGCGTTACGGTATGTCAGTACTGAATGATGTTCTGGGTGACCTGATGCAGCGTAATTTCATTAACGCTATTATCGAAAACAAAGTAAACCCAGTTGGCGCGCCTGACTACAAACCAGAGCAATACAAAGAAGGTGAAGACTTTGTTTACTCTGTAGAATTCGAAGTTTTCCCAGAAATCGAACTGAAAGATCTGGAAAGCATTGAAGTTGTAAAACCTGTCGTTACTGTTAAAGACGAAGACGTTGATAACATGTTAGAAACACTGCGTAAGCAACAAGCAGAGTGGAAAGACAAAGATGGCGAAGTTGCAGCAGAGGATCGCGTAACTGTTGATTTCAACGGTTCTATTGACGGTGAAGAATTTGAAGGTGGAAAAGCTGAAGATTTCGTACTGGCAATGGGTCAAGGTCGTATGATCCCAGGTTTCGAAGAAGGTGTTATCGGTCATAAAGCTGGCGAAGAATTCACAATTGATGTGACTTTCCCAGAAGATTACCACGCTGAGAACCTGAAAGGTAAAAAAGCACAATTCGCTATCAACCTGAAAAAAGTTGAAGAGCGTGAACTGCCAGAATTAACTGAAGAGTTCATCAAGCGTTTTGGTATTGCTGATGGTTCTGTTGATGGTTTACGTGCTGAAGTACGTAAAAACATGGAACGTGAACTGAAAAATGCAATCCGTACTCGTGTTAAATCACAAGTTATTGATGGCTTAGTTAAAGCAAACGAAGTTGACGTACCAGCAGCTGCTGTTGACAGCGAAATCGAAGTTCTGCAACGTCAAGCTGCTCAACGTTTTGGTGGCGACGAGAAACAAGCTCTGCAATTACCACGTGAACTGTTTGAAGAACAAGCTAAACGTCGTGTAATCGTTGGATTACTGTTAGGTGAAGTGATCAATAGTAATGAACTGAAAGCAGAAGACGACCGTGTTAATGCACTGATCGACGAAATGGCTTCAGCTTACGAAGATCCATCAGAAGTTGTTGAGTTCTACAACAAGAACGAACAACTGATGAACAACATCCGTAATCTTGCATTAGAAGAGCAAGCGGTAGAAAAAATCTTAGCAAATGCTAAAGTAACTGAAAAAGAAACTAACTTCACTGAACTGATGAACGAAGTTCAAATGGGTTAATTCTTAACCGCGAATATCGGTTTTAAGCAAAAACCCGTGGTTTTTACCACGGGTTTTTTTCAGTTTGTATATATTTATCAAATTTTGCCTTGAAATTTGAGCGATTATCTCCAGATAATTCTATATTCTCTTTATCACTCCTCGCGAGGCGCCTTGAATGTCTTGTGAGAGATTAGATCATTAGAAATGGTCATGATCAATTATCTCAAGTAAAATTGTTGTCATTGGCACCAATAAGAATGCAATAGGAGACAGACATGTCATTTAACGACACACAGGAACAATTCGCACCTAATATGGCTCTGGTGCCGATGGTTATAGAGCAAACTTCGCGAGGAGAGCGTTCTTACGACATTTACTCACGTTTATTAAAAGAACGTATTATTTTCCTGACTGGCCAAGTTGAAGATCACATGGCTAATCTTATCGTTGCTCAAATGCTATTTTTAGAAGCAGAAAACCCAGAGAAAGACATCAACCTGTATATCAACTCACCAGGTGGCGTAATTACTGCGGGTATGTCTATCTATGACACCATGCAGTATATCAAAGCAGATGTTAGTACAATTTGTATGGGGCAAGCGTGTTCAATGGGCGCTTTCTTACTATCTGCTGGTGCGAAAGGTAAACGTATTTGCTTACCTAACTCTCGTGTAATGATCCACCAACCGTTAGGTGGTTACCAAGGTCAAGCAACAGATATTCAAATTCATGCTCAAGAAATTTTGAAAGTAAAATCCCGTATGAATGAGCTAATGGCTCAACATACAGGTAAATCTATTGAAGAAATAGAGAGAGACACTGAGCGTGATCGTTTCTTATCCGCTAACGAAGCGTTAGAATACGGATTAGTGGATAAAGTCTATACTCAACGTAGCTAATCATTACACGTTGTAATAGCAACTGAATTAATACGTTTTCTTTGTTGGTCAATAATGCAAAGGAAGCGGCTATCAATATTTATGTAAAAAGACTTTCTTCTTCTTATAAATGATAAGAGGAATAACTAAGTGAGGTTGACTGATGACAGATAAGCGCAAAGATAGCTCAGGGAAGCTTCTGTATTGCTCTTTCTGCGGTAAAAGCCAGCATGAAGTGAAAAAATTGATCGCTGGTCCGTCGGTTTATATCTGTGATGAATGTGTCGATCTTTGTGTTGATATCATTCGTGAGGAAATAAAAGAACTGGCACCTCATCATGAACGCAGTGAATTGCCAACGCCACATGAAATCCGTAAGCACCTTGATGACTATGTTATCGGTCAGGAATTGGCTAAAAAAGTTTTGGCTGTTGCCGTTTATAACCATTATAAACGCCTGCGTAATGGCGATAAAGCCAATGGTGTTGAGCTAGGGAAAAGTAATATTTTGCTGATTGGCCCTACTGGTAGCGGTAAAACGTTATTAGCAGAGACATTAGCACGCTACCTTGATGTTCCTTTTACTATGGCAGATGCCACAACGCTGACAGAAGCGGGTTATGTGGGTGAAGATGTTGAAAATATCATTCAAAAACTGCTACAAAAATGCGATTACGATGTGCAAAAAGCACAACGTGGTATTGTTTATATTGATGAAATTGACAAGATCACTCGTAAATCTGAAAACCCATCAATCACTCGTGATGTGTCTGGTGAAGGTGTACAGCAAGCATTATTGAAATTAGTTGAAGGCACTGTGGCTTCTGTTCCTCCTCAAGGTGGACGTAAGCACCCACAACAAGAGTTTTTACAAGTAGATACTTCTAAGATCCTCTTTATCTGTGGTGGTGCATTTGCAGGGCTCGATAAAGTTGTTGCGCAGCGTTTAAATACACATTCAGGTATTGGTTTTGGCGCAGAAGTTAAAAGCCAAAAAGAGAAAGCTAGCGAAGGTGAATTATTAGCCCAAGTTGAGCCAGAAGATCTGATTAAATTTGGTCTTATCCCTGAATTTATTGGTCGTTTACCTGTTGTTGCAACGCTAGGCGAGTTAAACGAAGAAGCATTAATCCAAATCTTACAAGAACCTAAGAATGCACTGACTAAGCAATATCAGGCATTATTTAAATTAGAAGGTGTGGATTTAGAATTCCGTAAGGAAGCGCTGACTGCAATTGCGAAAAAAGCTATGGTACGTAAAACAGGTGCGCGTGGTTTACGTTCGATTGTTGAAGCAGCATTACTTGATACGATGTATGACCTTCCTTCATTTGAAAATGCAGAAAAAGTGGTCATTGATGAAGGTGTTATTAATGGAAAATCTGAGCCACTGGTTATTTATAGCCAACCAGAAAATCAGGCTTCAGGTGAATAATGCATCATAATTTGGCAATGTCTCTTATCTGACATTATCTAGTTTTCTCTCAAAATAAGAGAGAAATTTAAGATAAAGCGCGCCAGCGCAATAAAAATGAGGGAATTTTCCCTCATTTTGTTTTTTTAATGGGTAATGCTATTGAATGTCAGAAAAGTGCCCTTATATATTTTGACAATCCGTGGAATTAATTTTATTTGGTGACATGCGAATAAAATTACCTGTAAAAGCGTTAAGCTAAAAACGAAGAGAGAGCTCTATGAATCCTGAGCGTCCAGAACGTATTGAAATACCTGTATTGCCATTACGTGATGTCGTTGTATATCCGCATATGGTGATCCCGTTGTTCGTTGGTCGTGAAAAATCTATTCATTGCTTAGAAGCTGCGATGAACGACAACAAACAAATTATGCTGGTTGCGCAGAAAGATGCATCTACTGACGAACCAGGTGTTAATGATCTTTTTTCTGTTGGTACAGTTGCCTCTGTTTTACAGATGCTAAAACTGCCTGATGGAACAGTGAAAGTACTTGTTGAAGGTATTCGTCGTGCCAAAATTACGACGTTATCTGATAATGGTGAATACTTTCAGGCGAAAGCAGAATACCTTGAAACGCCAGCAGTTGATGAGCGCGAACAGGAAGTCTTAAATCGTACAACGATTAATCAGTTTGAAGGTTACATCAAACTGAATAAAAAAATTCCGCCAGAGGTATTAACCTCATTACATGCTATCGAAGAATCAGCGAAATTAGCAGACACCATTGCTTCTCATATGCCGCTGAAATTAAAAGATAAGCAAGCTGTACTTGAAATGTCTGATGTTACAGAACGCCTTGAATATTTAATGGCGATGATGGAATCAGAAATCGATCTGCTACAAGTTGAAAAACGCATTCGTAACCGCGTTAAAAAGCAGATGGAAAAGAGTCAGCGTGAGTATTATCTCAACGAGCAAATGAAAGCGATTCAAAAAGAATTAGGTGAGATGGATGATGCACCTGATGAAATGGAATCGCTGAAACGTAAAATCGACGCTGCAAAAATGCCAAAAGAGGCAAAAGAGAAGACAGAAGCGGAACTTCAGAAATTAAAAATGATGTCGCCAATGTCAGCAGAAGCCACGGTTGTACGTAGTTATATTGATTGGATGGTTCAAGTTCCTTGGAATAGCCGTAGCAAAGTTAAAAAAGACTTAGTGAAAGCACAAGAAGTTCTTGATACTGACCATTACGGCTTAGAACGTGTTAAAGAGCGTATCCTTGAATATCTCGCGGTACAATCTCGCGTTAGCAAAATTAAAGGACCAATTCTGTGCTTAGTTGGGCCTCCAGGTGTAGGTAAAACCTCACTGGGTCAATCTATTGCTAAAGCAACAGGCCGTAAATATGTTCGTATGGCGTTAGGTGGTGTACGTGATGAAGCTGAAATTCGCGGTCACCGTCGTACTTACATTGGTTCTATGCCAGGTAAATTAATTCAGAAAATGGCAAAAGTTGGCGTCAAAAATCCACTTTTCCTGTTAGATGAAATTGATAAGATGTCATCAGATATGCGAGGCGACCCGGCTTCTGCACTGTTAGAGGTGTTAGATCCAGAACAAAACATCGCATTTAACGACCATTATCTGGAGGTTGATTACGATCTGTCTGATGTTATGTTCGTGGCGACATCTAACTCCATGAATATACCAGCACCATTGTTAGATCGTATGGAAGTTATTCGTTTATCTGGTTATACCGAAGACGAAAAACTGAATATTGCTAAGCAACATTTGTTACCAAAACAGATTGAACGTAATGCGCTAAAACCAAGTGAGCTGACAATCCATGACAGCGCAATTATGGGCATTATTCGTTATTACACGCGTGAAGCAGGTGTACGTAGTTTAGAACGTGAAATTTCTAAATTATGCCGTAAAGCAGTAAAACAACTGTTAATGGATAGCACAATCAAACATATTGAGATTAACGAAGATAATCTCAAAGACTACTTAGGTGTTCGTAAAGTTGACTATGGTCGTGCTGATACTGAAAACCGAGTGGGCATGGTAACAGGACTTGCATGGACAGAAGTTGGTGGTGATCTACTGACTATTGAAACAGCAAGTGTACCAGGTAAAGGCAAGCTAACATTCACTGGCTCTTTAGGTGAAGTGATGCAAGAGTCTATTCAAGCGGCAATGACAGTGGTTCGTGCTCGTGCTGATAAACTTGGTATTAATGGCGATTTCTATGAAAAACGTGATATGCACGTACACGTTCCTGAAGGTGCAACACCAAAAGATGGTCCAAGTGCAGGTATCGCAATGTGTACTGCATTGGTATCAAGCCTAACAGGTAACCCTGTACGTTCGGATGTTGCAATGACGGGTGAAATTACGTTACGCGGACAAGTATTGCCAATTGGCGGACTGAAAGAAAAGTTACTTGCTGCACATCGTGGTGGAATTAAGACAGTTCTTATCCCAGATGAAAATAAACGTGATTTAGAAGAAATTCCTGAAAATATTGTTGCTGATCTGGATATTCACCCAGTGAAAACAATTGAGGAAGTTTTATCGCTAGCCCTGCAAAATTCGCCGTTTGGCATGGAAGTTGTGACTGATAAATCACACTAAAGAGTGATGTTAGTCATAAATTATAGCTAAAAAAAAGGCTGGGTAAGTAATAAAAGCTTGCCAGCCTTTTTTTGTGTCGCTAATTTAATTGGGATTTTAATTAAAAATGCTGTTTTATCGGTCTTGCTATATCTAAAAAGGCTTGATATAACGACGTTTGCAAAATTTGCCATTAATGGTGAAAAATAACGCATAAAATTATGGGGATGAAAGCGTGAATAAAACTCAACTGATCGACAAAATTGCTGCAAATGCAGATATCTCAAAAGCGGCAGCAGGTCGTGTTGTAGATGCTCTGGTTGCTTCTATCACTGAATCTTTACAAAAAGGTGATGATGTAGCATTAGTAGGTTTCGGAACTTTCACTGTACGTGACCGTGCAGCTCGTACAGGCCGTAACCCACAAACAGGTAAAGAGATCCAAATTGAAGCTGCAAAAGTTCCTGCATTCCGTGCAGGTAAAGGCTTAAAAGACGCAGTTAATCAATAATAGTTGAACTTATTTTCTGCCAATGTGTTATTAGCTTAACGTTATGGATAAACAGAAAACGACTCAATTAAAAAATGGAGCGCATCTTTTTGAGATGCGCTTTTCTTTTTTTTAGGTTATAAATCACGATTAAACCTTGTATTCTCTGGCGATAAGACGTGAAACTGAAGTAGTCATTTGATAGAATGACGCGTTGTTCTATAACTGAAATAGACAACAATGAATGATTCAGTGATGAGTTAAATGGTTATCGTAATCAATGAATCAAATAATGCTGTTTAGTTTTTCTTAGTTATAGAAAGTGCGTGTTAAGACTGCGCATTAATACGGGACTGGCTGTTTTTAATGATTGTCGCGTGTCGCGACATTTTGATATTAAGCCAGCATGGGCATATTATCTTTTCGCTGTGCTCAAAATAGTCGTGTAACACCCATAAAAATAATTTTTATTTCACCAAACGGAGCCTCGTCTCGTTATGATGGACAACATTCGTTCCACTGCTAATAATCCATTTATAAAGATATTATTAGCTGTGATCATCCTCTCCTTCGTCCTAACTGGTGTGGGCGGATATCTCTTTAGTTCGGGCGTTAATGATGCTGCTGAAGTTAACGGATATAAAATTAGCCGTTCTCAATTAGAGCAAACTTATCAGCAACGTCGAGCTCAATTACAACAAGATATGGGGGAAAATTTTGCTGCTCTTGCTTCATCGGAAGAAGGTCAGAAACTTATTCGCCAACAAGCGCTTGATATGCTTATCAACCAAGCATTACTTGATCAATTTGCACAAAATCTGGGTATTTCAACCGGTGATCAGCAAATTAGAGATGCTATTTTTGCACTTCCTTACTTTCAAACTGACGGCAAATTTGACAATAAAAAATATGTCGATTTATTGAAAGGCAATAATATTGATGCAGATGCCTTTGCAGAAGGTATTCGTCAAAATCTTATCAACCAGCAATTAAAATTTTCTATTCAAGGTACAGATTTTGCCTTAGATAGTGAAGTTAAAGAATTTGCAGGCTTAATGCTACAAAGCCGTAATGTACGCTTAGCATCATTAGACATTCAGCCATTCCTTGAAAAAGAAACGGCCTCTGATGAAGAAGTGAAAGCGTTCTATGAGCAAAACAGCCAAATGTTCATCGCGCCAGAGCAATTTAAAATTAGCTATATCCAATTAAATGCTCAAAAAGATTTTAATAACATCAACATTACTGATGAAGAAGCGAAGGCTTACTATGATAGTAATATTGATGAATTCACAGCTGCAGGACAAAAACAATACAGCATCTTAGTATTAGCAGATGAAGCAGCAGCTAAAGCGGCAGAAGAAGAGCTGAAAAAAGGCGCTGATTTTGTTTCGTTAGTGAAAGAAAAATCTATTGATAGTTTTTCTAAAAAACAAAATGGTTCTTTAGGTTGGATAACTATCGGACAAGAATTACCCGAGCTGGCTAATGCAAGTTTGACAGAAAAAGGCCAAATTTCTAAGCCTGTTAAAATCAGCAATGGTTACGCAATTTTCCGCCTTGATGATGTTAAACAATCTGTTGTAAAACCATTTGATGAAGTGAAAACAGATTTATTGGCTAAAATGCGTGAAAATAAAGCAATTGATGATTTCTTCGCATTACAACAAAAAGTGAGCCAAGCTGCGTCTAACGACAACGACACATTAGCGCCTGCCGCTAAAGCGGGCAATGTAACTGTTGTTAATACTGATTGGTTTGATGAAAACACAGTTCCTGCACCATTAAATAATGAAAAACTCACCCAGTTAATTTTTGGTGGTTCATTAGTGGATGAAAATGGCCCAACAGGCATGAATTCAGATATGGTGACGTTAGGTAATGACAGTGCATTTATCGTGCGTGTAGAAGGTTATAAGCCCTCAGCAAGTCAACCATTAGATAAAGTACGCGATCAAGTTGTTATGCTGGTTAAACAGCAAAAAGCATCACAAGCAATGAATGCACAAGCTCAAAAACTTTTAGCTGCATTGAAAGAAGGCAAAGGCGAAGAAGCACTTAAAGCTGCTAATATTTCGTTTGGTAGTGAAGAAAGCATTGTTCATTCATCTGCAACAGATGTAGTACAAACTGCTATTTTCTCTATGCCAAAACCTGCTGAAGGTAAAAAAGAGTATGGTATGACTAATGTACCTGGTACTAAAGTCGTCCTCATTCAATTAGACAGCGTAACAGATGGCAAACCAACATCTGAACAACTAGAGTTTATGACTAATCTCTATCGTGCTCAGATGGGCGAAGAAGCGTTACAACTCATGTTACGTGATCTAAAAGATAACGCTAAAATTGAAATTTTTGATAAAGATTATCAATAATCAATTTTGAATTATTACATTGAAAACCCAGCATAAAGCTGGGTTTTTTTATGGCAGCTATCCTTGATAATGTAAATAATAACTCCGCCTCTCGAAAAACTCATGTTTGAGAGCGAGCCCGACAATTTTTTGTAATACTTTTTTTATTCATTTTTATTTTTCGTGACTTCTCGAGGTTTTATTTTTATGTAATTGCTGATTGATCAATATATTGGCATTCTTCTTCTGCATTCAGAAATCTCTGTATGTCATCGAATTTGAAATTATTGAATAAAAGGAAATTATGATTATGAAGATGGATAAAAAAGTGTTATCAGGTTTTATGGCCTCTATTTGCCTTGCTTTGGGATTAGGTCTTTCTCCTCTCTCTTATGCAGAAGAAACCCCGGCTTCAACACCAACGGTTTCTATCGAAACTCACACCTCAGTTGATCGTGATGCTAAAGAAAATAAAGCTAACACAGAAGGTAAAGTTAATTTAAATACGGCAACAGTAGATGAGCTAATGGGATTAAAAGGAATAGGAAAAGCGAAAGCGCAAGCCATTATTGATTATCGCGAGCAGTTAGGGCGTTTTACCTCTATTGATGAACTTGAAAAAGTTTTTGGAATTGGTATGAAGTTAGTTGATCAAAATCGTGATTTTATCGTTATTAATTAAGGTATTCATTCTTATACGATGTTGAGTATAAGTGACAGCAGAAACGTGAATATTAATTGAAAATCCCCGTGTTTCTCTTTGATTTTTTTGATAAGAGAAACACGTTTTCTTAGCGTTTTCTGTTCTGAAAGAAAACGAAATAAACCTATATCAGAAATTACTAAATTTATTTTCTTGGCTATATTTATGGTATCGCAAAAAAACTTTATAAAAAGTTTATAAGAATAATCAAGAGGTAATAAATTGATATGAGTACATTAATTAAAGTTTATGGCTTCCATTTAGATGTTTTTGAACATGTGAATAATGCACGTTATCTTGAGTTTTTAGAGCAAGCTCGATGGGATTGGATTGAGCAACATTTAGATTTTGATTGGTTTAAGCGCAATGGCTTGGCGTTAGTGGTTGCTAACATCAATATTAATTATCGCTTACCTGCAAGCTTAGGTGATGAGTTACTGATTGATTGCGATGTTGCTGAAGTAGGGATTAAAAGTGGCGTACTTTCTCAGAAGATCGTGAGAAAAAAAGACGGCGCACTTATCTCTGATGCATTAATCACATTTGTTCTTGTAGACATTAACACCAAAAAAGCATTGACATTAACAGATCAGCTAAGAGAGAAGCTTGAGTATGTACGTCAATCATCCTAATACACAAAGAGAGTATTAGAGATCTCTCACTCAATGCTATTAGACTAATCAAATATGATTTAATGCAGTGATAATGTTTGATGAATTATCACTGCATGAGCAAATAGAACGGTGGGGAAGCAAAGTAATTATGATGATTTAAGGCCTACTTTCTGTTTCATCGCCTGCATAATTGGTGTTTTATCGGCTAAGTAAGTGCTTAATCCTCGTTGTCTTAAATGGCAGGCTGCACATTCACCACAGCCATCACCTTGAATACCGTTATAGCAAGTTAAGGTTTCGTGACGAACGAAATCTAACTTCTTATAGTAATCAGCAAGGGCCCAAGTTTCAGCTTTATCTAACCACATTAATGGTGTGATAAATTTAATATCACGTGCAATACCTAAGCTGACAGCATGATTCAGTGCTTTTACAAATTCATCACGACAATCAGGGTAACCAGAGAAATCTGTTTCACAAACACCAGTGATGACACTCTCTGCACCAATTTGATAAGCGTAAATTGCCGCTAAAGTGAGGAAAAGGATATTTCTACCTGGCACGAAGGTACTAGGAATATCACTTTCTTCACTTTCTTTGAAATCAGGAACAGGAATATTGTCGCGAGTTAGGCTACTGATAGCGAGTTCATTGAGTAAACTTACATCTAAAACTTTATGCGCAGTTGCTCCCAGTAATTGACTAACTTTTTGTGCTACCTCAATTTCTTCTTTATGGCGTTGACCATAATTAAACGTAATACAATGTACTTCATCGTACTTTTCCAATGCTTGAATAAGGCAGGTTGTCGAATCTTGTCCACCACTAAAGACAACGACCGTTTTTTTCATCAGAATACTCCTGAATATTGAATTTCTATAAGGATTAGTACGCATAAAAGTACATATATTATGGCAATTTATTACCGATTTATCATTAGATGATTACTCTTATAGTAAGGGGCAGGTTATCATTATTTTTTGTAGGGGCATATTTTGAAGGAGTATCTATGTTAGATAAGATTGACCGTAAACTATTAGCGCTATTACAGGAAGATTCAAGCCTCTCACTGAATACTTTGGCTGAGGCTGTTAACCTAACCTCAACACCTTGCTGGAAACGATTGAAAAGACTAGAGGATGAAGGGTATATTCGTAAGCGCGTTGCGCTGCTTGATAGTGAAAAAATCGGGCTAGGTCTAACAGTTATTGTTATGATTAGAACACAGCAACATAATAGCGAATGGTACGAACAGTTTGTTTCATTTGTTAAGCAAATGCCAGAAGTACTGACATTCTATCGAATGGCGGGTGAGTGTGATTATCTAATGCATGTTGAAGTAGTAGACATGAAAAGTTACGACCTATTTTATAAGCGTATGGTTAATGGCGTACCGGGTCTTATTGATGTGACTTCTAACTTCGCAATGGAAAAAATTAAATACACAACGGCAATGCCGATACCTGAATAAGGTTCATCTTTACCAACTGGCACTTTTATTTTTGTATAACCTTAGGATTTAAGGCGTGGCTCTATTTTCACAGCTCAGTTGGTATTTTCTCAGTGAATGGCGTCGTTATGTAGGTGCCATTTTCTTATTGATGGTTATCGCAGTATTACAGGTGATCCCCCCGAAAATTGTTGGGATCATTGTGGATGGTGTCGATAACCATAGTCTGACATTTAGCCAAGTAATGAATTGGATTGGTGTGATGGTATTAATTGCCCTCGCAGTTTATCTTTTACGTTATTTTTGGCGTCTTTGGTTATTTGGTGCATCTTATCAACTAGCAGTGAAACTGCGGATGCAAATTTACCAACAACTTAACCAGCAATCCTCTTCATTTTATCACCGCTATCGTACAGGTGATTTAATCGCACGTACCACCAATGATGTTGATAAAGTCGTTTTTGCAGCGGGCGAAGGTGTATTGACCTTAGTGGATTCTATGGTTATGGGGCTTGCTGTGCTTGTCATGATGAGTATTCAGTTAAGTTGGGAACTAACATTAATTTCATTATTACCTATGCCAATCATGGCAATTTTAATTAAGCGATATGGCGATAAACTACACAGCCGCTTTAAAACTGCACAGGCACTTTTCTCTTCACTCAATAATCAAGCACAAGAAAGCCTGAGTAGTATTCGCATGATCAAATCATTCGGACTAGAGCAACAGCATGCCTCTCGTTTTGATGATGTTGCAAAAGAAACTGGACGCCAAAATATGCGTGTTGCACGAATTGATGCGCTATTTGATCCTACTATTTTCATCGCTATTGGTTTTGCTAATTTACTCGCTGTGGCTGGAGGTAGTTATTTTGTTATTAATGGCAAAATGACATTGGGTGAACTAACTAGCTTTGTAATGTATTTGGGGCAAATGATCTGGCCAATGCTGGCATTAGCATGGATGTTCAATATTGTTGAGCGTGGTAGTGCTGCTTATAGCCGGATTAATAGTTTATTGGATGAAAAACTCGATATGGTTGATGGTGAATTATCACCAAAGCAAGGTCGAGGTGTGTTATCTGTTGATATCAAACGTTTCCAATATCCCGAACAAACAACAGAAACACTGAAAAATGTTCATTTCACATTATCACCCGGTGAAATGTTGGGTGTTTGTGGAATGACTGGAAGTGGAAAAAGTACATTACTTTCTGTTATTCAACGACTTTATGATGTGACTGAAGGTGAGATTTGTTTTCAATCTATACCTATTTATCAATTGAAACTTGATGAATGGCGAGCACGATTGGCCGTTGTTAATCAAACACCTTTCCTATTTTCAGATACCATCGCGGGAAATATTGCCTTAGGGCGTCCTGATGCGACAAAAGAAGAAATAGAGTCTGTTGCGAAACTGGCAAATATTCATGAGGATATTTTACGCTTACCGGAAGGATATCAAACACAAGTCGGTGAAAAGGGCGTGATGTTATCTGGTGGACAAAAACAGCGTATTTCTATTGCTCGAGCACTATTATTGGATGCTGAAATTTTATTATTAGATGACGCTCTATCCGCTGTTGATGGACAGACTGAATATCAAATTTTGCAAAACTTGTCGCAATGGCGAAAAGACAGAACGTTAATTATTAGCGCTCATCGCTTATCTGCATTAGTTGGTGCTACTAATATTTTAGTTTTAAAACAGGGTGAGATTATAGAGCAAGGTACACATCAGCAATTAATTTCAATACCAGGTTGGTATCAAGATATGTACCATTATCAGCAATTAGAGGCCGCGCTGGATGACGATGAATAAAAATAAATCCGTTAAAGCGCTATTACCTGCATTAAAGCGTCTTTTGACTTATGGTAAAAACTATCGCAAGCCTATGGCATGGGGTGTCATTATGTTGTGGGCAGCTGCCATTGCAGAAGTGGGAGGCCCATTAATTGTTGGTTATTTTATTGATGCAAAAGTTGCCACAAATAATGTGGAGTTAATGTCATCATTAGGCCTGGCGTTAGCTTTCATCCTTTTACAGGTGATCGCTGCCACACTTCACTATTATCAAGCTATTGTGTTTAATCATGCGGCAGTTGGGGTTGTACAACAATTACGCACTGATGTAATGAGTGCGGCACTAAAACAGCCATTAAGTGCTTTTGATAATCAGCCTGTAGGGCAATTAATTTCTCGTGTAACAAATGACACTGAGACGATTAAAGATTTGTTTGTGAACGTGTTACCAACATTATTCCGAGCGGTTGCTTTAGTGGTTGTAATGCTGATCGCCATGTTCTTATTAGAATGGCAAATGGCATTAATCGCGATGACAATCTTCCCTGCAGTTATTGGTGTAATGATGCTTTATCAGCGACTTAGTACGCCGATAGTTCGTAATGTGCGTCATTTTCTCGCCAATATAAATGATGGTTTCCATGAAGTCATCAATGGCATGTCAGTTATTCAGCAATTTAGGCAACAAGCTCGATTTGGTGAAAGAATGTCAGATGACAGCTGGCAACATTACCAAGCACGTATGAAAGCGTTAAAACTTGATGGCCTGTTATTACGTCCTTTACTAAGTATGCTCTCTGCGTTGGTTCTGTGTGGTTTATTAATGCTGTTTGGGTATCAAGGCAGTGCTGTTATTGGTGTTGGGGTTATTTATGCATTTATTAGTTATTTAGGTCGATTAAATGAACCCTTGATCACCCTTACATCTCAGCAGTCGATTTTACAACAGGCAGTTGTCTCTGGTGAACGTGTTTTTGAACTAATGGATGCTCCTTTGCAGCGCTACGGTTCATCATCACACACCATCACCCAAGGTAATATTGACGTTAGCTCTCTTTGGTTTGCGTATCGTGATGAGCAATGGGTATTAAAAGATATCAATTTAACTATTCCTGCTCGTCATTTTGTCGCATTTGTTGGGCACACAGGAAGTGGAAAGAGTACTTTAGCTAGTTTATTAATGGGAAATTACCCTTGGCAAAAAGGGAGTATCTTTTTAGATAATCAACCGTTAGAAGCGTACTCTCACGCCGCATTACGCAGTGGTATTGCGATGGTGCAGCAAGATCCTGTTTTATTGTCAGGTTCACTGCATGACAATATTACATTAGGGCGTGAATGTGATGAGTCACATTTATGGCATGTTCTAGAGACAGTACAACTTGATCAGTGGGCTAAAGCATTACCTGAAGGGCTACAAACAGAACTTGGTGAGCAAGGTAGCCGCTTATCTGCTGGGCAAAAGCAGTTACTTGCATTGGCTCGTGTACTATTAATACCTCCTCGTATTCTTATTCTGGATGAGGCAACAGCAAATATTGACTCAGGAACAGAACAAGCCATACAGAAAGCGTTAAAAGTGGTTAGAGAAAAAACGACACTGATTATTATTGCTCATCGACTCTCCACTATTATTGAAGCCAATGAAATTGTGGTGCTTCATCGTGGTGCAATTGTCGAGCAGGGCGATCATGCTAAGTTACTCTCACAAAAAGGCAGATACTATAATATGTATCAATTACAGCAAGTCAGAGAGTCTTTACAAGAACAAGATCCTATTGAAGTAGAATAATAACCTTAAATAAAAAATATAATTTTAAAGGGCACATCATTTTTATGTATGTGCCCTTTTTTATTTCCCGATTATCTTGCTTTGAGCAAAATAGCCGTTATCTTTTTGCACCAATTCGGTGAATCTTTTCACTTTAATTGTTTTAAATATTTATTTTTTTATAAATATCAATCAATTAAATAGTGGCATATCTTTTGCTTTGCTATATAGACTTTGCTCTTTCAAATATCGACGAGGTTTATATGAAATATATCATCGCCATTATTAAGCCATTTAAATTAGAAGAAGTACGAGAGTCACTTTCTGAGTTAGGCATAAAGGGAATGACAATCAGTGAAGTAAAGGGATATGGGCGACAGAAAGGACATGCAGAGCTATATAGAGGAGCAGAATACGAAGTTAATTTTCTGCCCAAAGTAAAAATAGAACTCGCTATTTGTGATGAACAACTTGAGCCTGTTATGCAAGTGATTATGCAAGCGACAGATACAGGAAAAGTAGGAGATGGAAAAATTTTTGTTTTGGAATTATTGCAGGCAGTCCGTATTCGTACTGGTGAATCTGGTGATGAAGCACTTTAAAGGAGATATTCGATGAAACGCTTACTTTCTTTGCTATTAATGTTAGTGCTTACACACTTTTCTTCATCTGTATTTGCGACTGAAACAGTGACTGTTGATAAAGCCGATAATGGTTTTATGTTGATATGTACTGCTTTGGTTTTCTTTATGACTATACCCGGTATCGCCTTGTTTTATGGAGGATTACTAAGAAGTAAAAACGTACTTTCTTTGATCACACAAGTGATGATGATCTTTAGTGTTGTGGTCATTCTTTGGATAACTTTTGGCTATAGTTTGGCTTTTACTGTGGGCAATAAAGTCTGGGGTGGGTGGTCACTTACTTTTTTGAATAACGTATCACTGGATTCACTCTCTGGTTCAATTAATCAGTATGTGCATGTTGCTTTTCAAGGATCGTTTGCTGTTATCACTGTTGCATTAATTGTTGGAGCATTAGGAGAGCGCATTCGTTTTTCTGCATTGCTTATTTTTACGATTATTTGGTTCACTTTTTCTTATATCCCTATTGCTCATATGGTATGGGGAGAAGGTGGCTGGTTAATCGATGATGGTGCATTAGATTTTGCTGGGGGAACCGTCGTACATATTAATGCTGCTATTGCAGCTCTTGTTGGTGCTTACTTACTTGGAAAACGACGTGATAGTCAGCATACAGCGCTTAAACCTCATAATTTGCCCATGGTTTTTACAGGTACGGCTGTACTTTATATCGGTTGGTTCGGTTTTAATGCAGGCTCTGCTGGCAGTGCAAATGCGATTGCAGCTTTAGCGTTTTTAAATACGGTAGTTGCAACAGCGGGAGCCGTACTTTCTTGGACTGCATCAGAATGGATAACCAGAGGTAAGCCCTCTATGTTAGGTGGTTGTTCAGGTTGTATTGCAGGGTTAGTGGCGATTACGCCTGCTGCTGGCACAGTTGGAGTGATGGGCGCTTTATTTATTGGTGTAATGGGAGGGATTATTGGGCTTTGGGGGGTTGTTGTTTTGAAGCGTTGGTTAAAAGCCGATGATGTTTGTGATGTTTTTGGTATTCATGGTACTTGCGGTATTGCAGGTTGCCTATTAACAGGGATATTTACAGCTTCATTTTTAGGTGGTGTAGGGTATAGCGATGGTATGACACTGAGTAAACAGGTTTTAATTCAATTAATGAGTGTTGTGATTACAGTAATTTGGTCTGGTGCTGTTGCTTATATCAGTTTTAAAATCGCAGATAAGCTGGTGGGGTTACGCGTTTCTGAAGAGGAAGAGCATGATGGATTAGATTTAACAACTCATGGTGAAAGAGCTTATCAGCAGTAATTGTCTATTCCCCCTCTTTTGAGGGGGGAATATGCCAAAATATTATTTTGAATGTTTAGTACGTTTTTGGCGAATAACTCCTTCCTGAACAGAAGATGCTACTAGCTGACCGTTTGTATTAAAGAATTTACCTCTCACAAATCCTCTACCACCTGATGCTGAAGGACTTTCAATCACATAAAGCAACCAATCATCCACACGGAATGGACGATGAAACCACATCGAATGGTCAATTGTAGCAACTTGCAGGCTTGTATCCATAAAGCCTAAACCATAAGGTTGGAGAGCGGTTGGTAAAAAGTCAAAATCAGAGACATAGCCAAGCAAGTATTGATGCAAGAAAGGATCAGATGGCATTTCACCACGACTACGATACCAAACATAACGTTCAGCAGGCGCTTTAGAGTAGCCAAAAGGGCTAAAATATTGCACTGGACGCGCCTCAAAAGGCGTTTCTCGTAGTGCTAAAGATTTAATCGGTTCAGGTAATTTAGGCGCTAATTTCTTTAAAATCTCATGTTGTGAAATAAGTTCATTTGGAAAAGGAACATCTGGCATTGCATCTTGATGTTCAAAACCTTCTTCAAATTCTTGAAAAGAAACCGTCATATAGAAAATAGGCTTACCGTGCTGGATCGCACTGACTCTACGAGTGCTAAATGAGCCACCATCACGGATAAATTCTACATCATAAACGATAGGCTTATGGCTATCACCAGGACGTAAAAAGTAGCTATGAAATGAGTTGATATAACGGTTATCAGCAATTGTCTGTTTTGCAGCGTATAGTGCTTGTCCTACTACTTGCCCACCAAAAACTTGAGGTAATCCTAAATCTTCGCTTTGACCTCTAAATAGACCTTCTTCTATTTTTTCAAGTGCCATCAAATTGATGAGATCTTTCAATGCTTGACTCATAGTGTACCTGTATCATTAGATCTGGTTATTTTTTATAAAGTTGATTATATACAATCCTAAGAAGATAAAAAATAATCTCCCTTTTTTCTCTTAGATCGCAACCTAATGATAAATGCACAGAGTTGATGGAGATTATTATTTATCAGCTTATTGAATACCCTCTGATGAATTTATGAGAGGAAAAAAGAGCGTTAAAGGCAATTGAATAATCAGTGAGTACATATTTGGATAATTAATCATCACTTAGGCTTGCTTTCCTTGCTATTTAAGTCAGTTTAAAACATAATGCGTGTCGTCTTAGCAATAAGACAATCTATGGGGTCTTGTTGGTTCTCCCGCAACGCTAACTTGTTAACTCGGTCAGGTCCGGAAGGAAGCAGCCATGGCAGGTGTCGCGTGTGCCGGGATGTCGCTGGCAAGGCCCCACCCAATTTCTAGTCCTTCATAATTTCTAATCTCTCATAATTATTATCTCCTAAGGTTATTTATTTCCCTTTATATTTTAACTTACTATACGTGTTTTTGAGCGCTGTTTTCTTTAGGTTTAAGAGTCAATATTATTGAATAGAAAATAGTATGCTCAATGTATCAATTTATTATTGGAAAATTTACGGTAGTGTTTATAAATGGAAGGAATATTCGGGTAAAGCAATGCAGTCATGCCGTAATAAGTCAACGGCATGATGGTGTGTAATCATTCTACTGATAAGAAAACGTGAATAAAACGATATCTAAATTAAGAAATAATAACCCTACTACTATAAAAAATAAAAATAGCAAAAATAAAGCTAAGGTAATTAAATAGAACTAGATTATCTTACAAATTTCCAAACAGACGCTGGGATTTTATCATATAGCTTATTCATTGTGAGTTCGGCTAAACGGTGGTCTGCGGCTGAATAAAACAGCTCCAGTTCATCATCAGATAATTCATATTTGTTTTTTTCAATCACACGCTCTAATGTTTCGATTGAAGTACATTTTCTTAAACGCATTAGATAGTCTGTCTTAGTCATGTTGTCTTTTCTCTATTATTAAAATAAAACTAAAGATAATTAAATTTACTTAATATAACTTTTTGGGTTTTTGGCAATGAGAGTTAAAAGTGACAAGTTTAACTCTTTCCAATTATTGATATCTGAGTAAGAAATTGATGTATTACCAAATAAACGATAAGTCTCTTCAAGGTACTCATCTATAAGCGTATTAATGGCATGTTTATCTGGGTATTTAATCTTAAATTTCCAACTAAAGTCCATAATGTGTTCAATTAGGACATTAAGGTCAACGCTTTTTGTGCTACTCAGATCGTTGTGCCAAACTGTGCTACCTTTATCTAATGAGCCTAAAGCTTGCTGCAATAGCTCTTCACATAAAAATGACAATTCAGCTAAATCTACTTTTTCTGGTGAATATTCGTCCATAACATATCGTAATTGAATTAATAGAAAATATTCATTAATAATGATAAATACTTAAAATTGAACTTATTAACGAGAGACATCACATAATTCATTAATGGATTAATAAAAAAACATAAACTTGAAAATGGGTGTTTATATTTACTCATATGCTAAAAGAGTTTAATAGTTATATTTATTATTTCTAACAAAGTAATAGCATATCAAAAGATAATACTAAGCACTCAATTGCACTCGAATGAGTTTAAAATTTATACAATAAGTATTTCTTTGCTTAATATAGCACTATTATTGCATAAGTCACTATCTGAACAACAGAATTTTGTCTATTTTCGTAAAAATCAATAAATCTCAATTAAAGAGTGTTTTTCTTAACGTAATGATTATCTTTGTTTTTATTATGATTTGAATGTTTAAGCGTGCAATAGAGGCATAATTATCGCTGTTATTTATAAATAACAGAACTGTTTAATTTTGACAAAAAGTCACATATAAGAAAAAAAATAAAATAAATTTATTGATTAAAGAGATATTTCCTAAAAATAATATAATGAGATAAGTTTTCATTTAAAACAAGACATCAATAGATAAAGAAAAAGGTCGCTTTCGCGACCTTTTTGGCATTCTCACTCAAATTCATTCAAATTAGTGTGAATGATTTGGATGCTCTAAATCTTCATTTTTCTTCGCGAATCGTCTACGGATCACGACGAAGAAAATAGGAACGAAGTAGATAGCAAGGGAAGTTGCGGCAATCATACCACCAAATACACCTGTACCTACGGAGTTCTGAGCACCAGAACCTGCGCCGTTACTTAATACCAGAGGAATAACCCCTAACATAAAGGCCAATGAAGTCATTAGAATTGGACGTAGACGCATTCTTACGGAGTCTAACGTTGCTTCTATGAGTCCTTTGCCTTCTTTCTCCATCAGATCTTTGGCGAATTCAACAATTAATATTGCGTTTTTCGCCGATAACCCAATGGTTGTTAAGAGCCCAACCTTAAAGTAAACGTCGTTTTCAAGACCTCTGAGTGATGTTAATGCAAGCGCACCGATAACACCCAGTGGAACGACTAACATAACTGAGAACGGTACTGACCAGCTTTCATAAAGAGCAGCAAGGCAAAGGAATACGACTATCAAGGAAATGGTATACAGCGCTGGAGCCTGGTTACCTGATAAACGTTCTTGATATGACATTCCTGTCCATTCATAGCCGATACCGCTTGGTAATTTACTGGCGAGATCTTCCATCATCAGCATTGCGTCACCACTACTTTGACCTGGTGTTGCACTACCTTGAATTTGAACTGCTGGTAAACCGTTATAACGCTCTAAACGAGGAGAACCGTATAACCAAGGATCTTTACTTGTATCAATGAATGATGAGAATGGAACCATCTGACCGACATTGTTACGAACATAAAGATTACCAATATCTTGTGGCAACATGCGGAATTGTGATTCAGCTTGAACGTAAACTTTCTTAACACGACCACGGTCGATAAAGTCGTTAACGTAACTACCACCAAACATGGTACCTAATGTTGAATAGATATCGCTAATTGCAACACCTTGAGCTTGTGCTTTCTCTAGGTCAATATATAGACGATACTGTGATGTATCTTCCTGACCATTAGGACGCACACCCATTAACATTTCAGGCTGTTGCGCTGCCATTCCGAGTAATTGATTTCGAGCTTCCATGAGTTTATCGTGACCGAGGTTGGCTTTATCCACTAACTCGAATTCGAAACCACCCGCAGAACCTAACTCAACAATTGCTGGAATATTAAATGAGTAAACAAAGGCTTCCTTAATTTGGGATAATGCCATATTGGCACGCCCTACAATTGCCGGAACTTTGTCTTCATCTGCTTTACGCTCACTCCAATCATTCAATACAACGAAGACTAGGCCCATATTTTGCCCTTGACCACCGAAGCCGAAGCCACTTACGGTAAAGACAGATTTAACGAGCTCTTTTTCATCGGTATTGAAGTAGTCATTTACTCTTTCCAGAACGTCTTGTGTTTGTTCTTGTGTTGAACCCGCAGGTAACTGAACCATTGTCAGTAATACCCCTTGGTCTTCTTCGGGTAAGAACGATGCAGGTAAGCGAATAAACATTAACGCCATACCAGCCACTAATAAAACGTAAATTAATAAGTAACGACCAGTACCACGAAGTGTACGGGATACGCTGTCAGTATAGTGATGACTACTCTTTTCAAAGGTACGGTTAAACCAACCAAAGAAACCAGTTTGCACACCATGACTACCTTTCGGTACAGGTTTTAACATCGTTGCACAAAGTGCAGGTGTTAAAATCAAGGCAACGAAAACAGACAGCACCATTGCTGATACGATAGTGATAGAGAACTGGCGATAAATCGCACCAGTTGAACCACCAAAGAATGCCATTGGAATAAATACCGCTGAAAGCACTAGGGCGATACCGACCAGAGCACTTTGGATTTGTCCCATAGATTTACGTGTTGCTTCTTTAGGTGATAAACCTTCTTCTTGCATAACACGTTCGACGTTTTCTACCACAACGATGGCGTCATCCACCAGAAGCCCGATGGCAAGCACCATCGCAAACATCGTCAAGGTATTTATCGAATAACCAAACGCCGAGAGTATGGCGAAAGTACCTAACAATACAACAGGTACTGCAATTGTTGGGATTAACGTAGCACGGAAGTTCTGTAAGAACAGATACATAACTACGAATACCAGCATGATGGCTTCAATAAGCGTTTTTACCACTTCGAAAATAGAGATCTTAACGAATGGCGTTGTATCATAAGGATAAACGACCTCTAATCCCGCAGGGAAGAACGGTTCCATTTCAGCTAATGCAGCACGTACAGCTGTCGCGGTATCTAATGCGTTAGCTCCTGTTGCTAACTTAATACCAATACCAGAAGCAGGTAGGCCATTAAAGCGAGCAATAGTGCTGTAGTTTTCAGCCCCCATTTCAACAATACCCAGATCTTTTAGCTTAACCTGCGAACCGTCAGTGTTGACTTTCATCAGGATGTCGCCAAATTGCTCTGCGGTATTAAGTCGAGTTTGAGCAATAATAGATACGTTTAAACGCTGACCAGGAACAGGAGGTGTGCCCCCTAATTGACCCGCAGCCACTTGGTTATTTTGCGCTCTAATTGCACCAATAACGTCAAGTGTTGTCATGTTATATTTCACCAATTTATCTGGATCTAACCAAATACGCATTGCGTATTGGGTACCAAATAACTGGGTTTCACCCACACCGGTTACACGGCTTAACGGGTCTTTAATCGTTGCACCCACATAGTCTGCAATATCATCTTGTGACATTGAACCGTCACTTGAGATGAACCCTGCAACCATCAAGAATGAACTTGAGGATTTATCAACACTAATCCCTTGTTGTTGCACTTCCTGAGGTAATAACGGCATGGCAAGTTGCAGTTTATTCTGCACCTGTACTTGCGCGATATCAGGGTCAGTACCTGCTTCAAAGGTCAGAGTGATATTCATCATACCTGCTGAGTCACTGGTCGCAGACATATACACCATGTTATCGATACCATTCATATTCTGTTCGATAACTTGGGTAACGGTGTTCTGCACGGTGGTGGCGTCAGCACCAGGATAAACCGCAGAGATAGAAATCGCTGGCGGCGCAATCGTTGGATACTGGGCAACAGGCAGTTTGATGAGTGCCAGAAGACCTGCGAGCATGGTAATTATCGCAATTACCCACGCAAATATCGGTCTATCTATAAAAAACTTAGGCATGGATCACCGACTCCTTATTGAGGATTCTTAGCTGGCTCAGTTTGTTCAGGTGATGGCTTTGCATCTAAATTCTCTTCTTGAGGCGTTACTGTCATTTTTGGTTTTGCTTTTTGCAATCCAGAAACGATAACGCGATCACCAGCCTGAACACCATTATTAACGAGCCATTTATTACCAACAGCTTGTGACACTTCGATGGTACGAACTTCAACAACGTTGTCTTTATTAACAATCATTGCTGTTGCATCACCACGGGCTGTACGAATCACAGCTTGTTGTGGGATCAAAACTGCATTTTGGCGAATACCATTTTCTAACTTAGTACGAACAAACATACCTGGTAATAATTCCCCATTTGGGTTAGGTACGATAGCACGCATAGTAATTGAGCCTGTTGTCTCATCAACAGTCACATCAGAAAATTCTAAATGGCCTTTCTGTGCGTAAGCTTGCCCATTAGTCAGTGTTAAATGAACAACAGGTTTGCCTTGCTCTTGACGAATAACGCCACTTTCAATTTCATTTTTGAGTTTCAGGTAATCTTCACTCGACTGTGTCACATTGACGTAAATCGGATCGATTTGCTGAACAGTTGTCAGCGCGACTTGTTGACCTGGAGCGACAAGGGCGCCTTCAGTCACCGTTGATTTACCCGAACGACCTGAAATTGGAGCCGTTACTTTCGTATATTCAAGATTAATCTTTGCCGTTGTGACAGCTGCTTCGCCCGCTCTAACAGCAGCGACAGCTTGTGCATACTGAGAAGTTGCGGTATCAAAATCTTGTTTACTGACATAGTTTGTACCCAGCAGAGGCTTATAACGCTCCACAGTGAGACGAGCTATTTCAGCATTAGCTTTAGCTTTCGCTAGTTCAGCTTGCGCACTATTTAAAGTTGCTTCAAACATAGCTGGGTCGATTTGGTACAAAGATGTACCTGCTTCTACATAGCTACCTTCGGTGTAATTGCGTTTTAAAATAATGCCGCCAACTTGAGGACGAACTTCAGCAATACGGAAGGCTGATGTACGACCAGGTAAATCAGTTGTGATTGTCAGAGCTTGCGCTCCTAAAGTCACAACACCGACAGCCGGTGCAGGAGGTGGACCCCCAGCAGACTGTTTAGCTTTGTCGTCACATCCAGCAAGAACCAAGCTGCCTGATAGCACTAACAGAGCCAGAGGCAAAACCCCTCTGTTTTTTCGCATAAGAAAACCTCTATTCAAACGTTGTTTCCCGGGATAAAAATAATTAAGTTGATGATTGGTTGCGATGTATAGTACAAACATACATGAATGTATGTAAATTAACTTCAGTCAAAATCGAGGATTAATGGCACGAAAAACTAAACGGCAGGCACAAGAAACAAAACAGCAGATTATTGATGCTGCACTTAGGTTGTTTACTGTGCAAGGCGTTTCTGCCACATCACTTTCAGATATTGCATCCGCGGCAGGTGTTACCCGTGGCGCAATATATTGGCACTTTAAAAATAAAGTGGATTTATTTACTGAAGCGTGCGAACTCACCGACTTAAAAATAGAATCTTTAGAAATAGAGTATCAAACAAAATACCCAGATGATCCACTATTTGTATTAAGAGAATTGCTTATTTACATATTGACATCAATTGTAGAAGATCCCAAACATAATGCACTTTTAGAAATATATTTCCATAAATGCGAATTTGTCGGTGAAATGACACCAATTGTTGAAATTCGCAGAGAATTGTGTGCAGCCGATTACTCCAGAATAGAACAGTCTTTATCTCGTTGTATTGAAAAAAAACAACTTCCTGCCGACCTTAACTTAAGAAGATCCGCCATCATGTTAAGAGCAATGATGACAGGTCTTGCCGAAAACTGGTTATTTTCACCAGAAAGTTTTTCTATCAAAGATGAATGTCAATATTTGGTTGATAGCTTTATTGATATGATAAAGCACAGCGCAAATATGAGAATATCAGTGCCATCTTAATTTATTATTAAATTTGAGGAAGATGTTTATGAGTAAAGTATTAGTTATTGCTAACGGTGCAGCTTATGGTAATGAATCATTATTTAATGCACTGCGTTTATCAATAACATTAAAAGAACAGCATCCAGAAACTGAATTAAATATTTTTTTAATGTCAGACGCTGTGACTGGGGCTTTAGCTCGTCAACAACCTAAAGAAGGTTATAACTTACAGCAAATGTTGGAAATTCTAACTGCCCAGAACGTTCCAGTTAAACTCTGTAAAACATGTACAGATACTCGTGGTATCAGTGATTTACCACTTGTTGATGGTGCAGAATTAGGCACATTAGTAGATTTAGCTCAGTGGACATTAGACGCTGATAAAATACTGACTTTCTGATCACCATTTCGTTTTCTCAGGCGAGAAACAAATCAAGCAACTTGTGCTGTTTACACTGCCAATTTGAAGCAATTGGATTATAATAATAAACAGTTTTTCAATATTAATTGAACAAGTTGCTTAACCATGCGTACTCAAACTTTTTTTTCTCAGTTCAATAATCGAATAATGACGATTATCTTCGCCACGATTATTATGTTTATTTTTTTGAGTTTCTCAACCACCTCTGTTTTAGCTGCGACACCTAGTAATTTACCTACCCAAGAAAGTATTCAAAATCAGCTTAATTTATTAAACAAACGTAGTGAGTTAAGTGCTGAAGATAAATTAACGATTGCTGACTTTGAACAATCGCTCTTATTACTTGATAACATTCAACAGTTAGAAAAAAAATTAGCAAGTTATGA
The DNA here is from genome assembly GCF_003144325.1 of Proteus terrae. GTDB lineage: Bacteria > Pseudomonadota > Gammaproteobacteria > Enterobacterales > Enterobacteriaceae > Proteus > Proteus terrae. The sequence goes on along the minus strand of NZ_PENS01000001.1, from coordinate 145,775 downwards.
TAAAAACGTAGAGCAATTACCTGAAAAACTGCGTAATGCACAATATCAACTTAATCAGTTAAAACAGAAAGTCGCTAATAAAGAAGCGGAAGACTATCAAAAATCACTAGAAGCATTACCGTTAGCAACGTTAGAGTCACAATTAGAGACTGTCTTACAATCATTACAAAAAGCGCAAGATGATTTAGCAAATTACAGCAATGAACTTATTGTGTTACAAACACAACCAGAAAGGGCGCAATCTGTTTTATTTAATAACTCAGAAAGACTGCAACAAATAAGAACATTATTGAATAAAAGCAGTGCAGATAAAGCGCAAATGCGACCTTCTGCAGTACAATTATTACAATTAGAACAATATTACCTTCAACAACAGAATAATTATCAAAAACGTACCTTACAATCTAATGTACAGTTGCAAAGTTTATTACAGCTTCAACGTGATTATAGTTCTGCTTACATTGATCTTTCCCAAGAACATGCTCAACTCATTCAAGATGAGATTAGTGATAAGCGTTTAGACAGTTCAGAAGAAACGGCGAAAGAAGCGCAAAGTACAGGACTTGAAAATCAAGCGATTAATAGTAATCCTTTTTATTTAGCGCAAACAGAAATTAATAAACGTCTTAGTGATAAGCTGATTGTTACAACGCAAAATAATAATGAGTTAAACAGCCATAGTCTAATGGTCAAAAATCGTTTAGACAGAGCTATTCAATCTGAACGAAATTTAAAAGAACAAATTGATGTGCTTAAAGGAAGCTTATTGCTTTCTCGTATTTTATTTGAAGAGCAGGTCGATTTACCTGATGGTATTTTCATTAATAATCTGCCGGATAAAATTGCAGACTTACGTTTAGAGCAGTTTGAAATAAACAAACAACGCGATCAGATAATACAGCCAAGTATTTATATTGACCAGTTGATGCATGAATACCAAGCTACTCATCCTGAAGTAACAGATCCCAATGCACAAAAAGAGCTGCGTAGTGCGTTAGAATTACTTGTTGATGCTCGACGTGAATTGCTTGATAAGCTCAATAATCAATTGGGTAATCAAATCTCGGGTTCGATTAACCTACAAATGGATCAACAGCAATTACGCAGTGTGGTGAGTTCTCTTGAAAATACATTGGCTCAGCAAATTTTCTGGGTAAGCAGTAATAAGCCAATTAATCTCAATTGGTTCTCAACATTTCCTGCTCAGGCAGTTGCTGAGTTTCAAGGTTTTAAACTTAATTGGTCAAATGAAAATCTGCTGATCGGGGCTAAGAAATCACTTCCTGTTCTTATCGCACTAATTTTGTTCGGTTCAATACTGATTTGGCAACGTAAGAAACTCGATACCCAGTTTGAAAAACTCAATGGGGATATTAATAAACTCAATAAAGATTCCCAGTTACATACCCCACTCGCGCTGGGAATTGTCTTTCTAAAAACGTTACCGTTATCTTGTTTCGTCTTAGCAATAGGATATTGGCTAATCAATAGCTTTAATGTGCAACAAGAATTTATCTGGTCTTTCGCTTGGCAATTTGCGGTATTTTGGTTGATGTTTGAATGGTCTTATCGCTTAATGTCTGACGATGGTGTTGCTGTAAAACATTTCAAAATTCCTATGGAACGAGTCCAACAAAACCGTAAGCGTTTATTGCGACTCTCTCTTCCTATGTTGCCTATTATTTTGCTTTCTGCTTATGGGATTAATAATCCATTATTGCTGGTGGGCGATGTTATTGGGCAGTTGATTGCAATTATTTCACTATTTGGTATTAGCTTATGCGCACTGCCATTTTGCCGTGAAATGTGGCAAGAGAAAGGCAATCATGTTGTTAGAACCGTTGTGATTACCTTATTAACGTTTTCGCCTTTAATTTTAATGGGGCTGGTTATTTTTGGTTATTACTATACGGCGTTACGTTTGGCAAATCGTTGGATCGACAGTTTATATCTGCTTATGTTGTGGTTTATTGCTTACCACGCCAGTTTACGTGGATTAACCGTTGCCGCTAGAAGGCTTGCTTATCGCCGAGCTCTTGAACGTAGACAAGCTATGTTAAAAGAGAAAAAAGAAGGTGAAGATAATAGCCTTGAACCTATTCAAGAACCACCAATGGATATGGAGCAAATCAATCAGCAATCATTAAGACTAACAACGATGATCTTATTTATCATCTTTGCTTCTAGTTTCTATGGAATTTGGTCTGATTTTATTACTGTCTTTACCTATTTAGATGGAATAACGCTCTGGAGTTACAATTTACCAACAGAACTAGGTAATGTTGTTAAGGCAGTTACTGTTGCTGATCTATTATTGTCTGTTTCTATTATGGCAATTTCTTGGTTTATGACGAGAAACTTACCGGGGTTATTAGAAGTATTAATTTTATCTCGCATAAAACTGCAACAAGGTGCTTCTTACGCAATCACAACTATTTTGACCTACATTATTATTGCTATCGGAACCATCGTATCACTGGGAATATTAGGTGTAGCATGGGAAAAATTGCAATGGTTAGCCGCAGCTTTAACGGTTGGTTTAGGGTTCGGTTTACAAGAGATATTTGCAAACTTTGTGTCTGGCTTAATTATCTTATTCGAAAGGCCTGTCAGAATTGGTGATACTGTTACTATTGGTACTTATTCCGGTACAGTTAGCCGAATTCGTATTAGGGCAACGACAGTGACTGACTTTGATCGAAAAGAAGTGATTATTCCAAATAAAGCGTTTGTAACCGAGCGACTTATTAACTGGACATTATCTGATACGGTGACACGTATTATTATTCAAGTGGGCGTTGCTTATGGATCTGATCTTGATAAGGTCAAAGAGATCTTAATGAAAGCCGCTAAAGATAATGTCAGAGTGATGACTGAACCAGAACCTGTGGTGCTATTTACTGAATTTGGGGCAAGTACCCTAAATCATGATTTGCGTTTTTATGTCAGAACATTAGGTGATAGAAGTATTGCAATAGATGAGGTTAACCGTGCTATTGATAAGCTATGTAATGAAAATAATATCAATATCGCGTTTAACCAACTTGATGTCTATTTGCATAATAAACAAGGTGATGAAGTACAAGAGATAAAACGTCCTCTGGATGGCTCAACACCTGAAGCCAATACGCCTTTCGCTTAATTAAATAGATGAATGGGGAGATTGTGCCGCCAATTTTTTTTCATAATCTTGGCGCACAATCTCAAGCGCTTCCAGTGCTGTTTTAGGATCAATATGGTGGCTTTCAAGTAAATAGATAAGATCGACAGCCAATTGAACAGACTCAGGTGCTTCTTTTAAACTCATTGTCACTTCCCCTAAAATTTATCTTCTTGTTTCTCAATGCTCTTTTCGATAGAAAACAAGGCGTTTTTACAGCGTGCAAGGCGATTTTCAAGCGCAGCAATCTCTTTTTGTAACTCTTGTTGCTTTATAAAGCTTTGTGCTTGCGTTAATGAAAGTTCTCTATCTTGGATCATGGATTGTAATCGACGTTCATAATCCTGATGTTGGGCAAGCTTTTGGTATAAATCGACACTTTTTTTTCGTTGAGTAAGCTGGTTCTCTTGCTTTCTTAGTGTTTGTGTCGATAATTCACGAGTTAATGCTTCAATTTGTTGTAGGATTTGTGTGGCCAGAAATTTAACCTGCTGGCTTCGTTGTGCTTCAACACAAGCGATTAACTGGGTAAAATTATCGCGGATCTGTTGCATATAGCCACCAAGGGAATCACTTCGGCGGTGGAACAGTGCTGTGTCGAAGCAAGGTGCTGCAATTTTTTTGTTTGCAATAGGCGCCACTGTTTCGGCAAGATTGTCTATCTGTTTTTTAAACAAGCTTAAAGGATCGGGTTTATTCATCTGGTTCTTGTCCCTGTTTTGATAAAAACATGAATTGACTTAAAGCAACAAAAAAGAGTTGTTAACTGGCTTTCTGTTGCATTTTAACGGCATATTGCATAGATTCTATCGTTTCGTTTTTTATTATGGCACTGATTATGACTGCTAACGCGCAACAACTGCAATTTATTAAAGACAGTATTGAAACCATTCCTGATTATCCAAAAGAAGGGATATTATTCCGTGATATCACTACGTTATTGGATAATCCTGCTGCATATCAGGCAACCATTGATTTATTGGTAGAACACTATCAAGGTCAGGGTATCACTAAAGTTGTGGGTACCGAAGCGCGTGGCTTCTTATTTGGTGCTCCTGTTGCCTTACGCCTAGGTGTTGGTTTTGTTCCTGTTCGTAAAAAAGGTAAATTGCCTCGCGAAACGCTCAGTGAAACTTATGATCTGGAATACGGCACAGATACTTTAGAGATCCACAAAGATAGCATTACGGATCGAGACAAAGTGTTAATGGTTGATGATTTACTGGCAACGGGGGGCACTATTGAAGCAACTGCTCGTCTTATCCGCCGTTTAGGTGGTACTGTGACAGAAGCCGCTTTCATTATCTGCTTACCTGATTTAGGCGGTATCGAACGCTTAGAAAAACAAGGTGTTCACAGCTTTACACTGGTTGATTTTCCAGGACATTAATATCTTCACTGTTTAGAGAAGGGCTTATGAGCTCTTATCGTAAGCACAAGTAAAAGTGCGGGTGTTTATATATCGTTTATAAGTTTTTCTATTTTTATAAATGTATATTGCCCGCACAATTGTTACTTTTTATTTTATCTTCAATTTCTGCTGGTTCTTTCATCAATATCTCATTTGTTTCTTACAAATCTCGCTCAATAGGTCGTCCCTGTGTTAGCATAGAGATAAATCTTGTTCAAATTTAGCGGAATCAATGAGCTATCAGGTACTTGCCCGTAAGTGGCGCCCACAAACTTTTAACGATGTTGTTGGTCAACGTCATGTGTTGACGGCTTTAGCTAATGGTCTTGATCATCAGCGACTTCATCACGCCTATCTTTTTTCTGGCACAAGAGGTGTTGGAAAAACCACTATTGCCCGATTATTTGCCAAAGGGCTTAATTGTGAAACTGGCATTACGAGTAAACCTTGTGGTCAATGTGCAAATTGTCTTGAAATAGAACAAGGGCGTTTTGTCGATTTAATTGAAATCGATGCCGCATCTCGTACTAAGGTAGAAGACACCCGTGAATTGCTTGATAATGTTCAATATGCGCCTGCTCGTGGACGTTTTAAGGTCTACCTAATCGACGAAGTTCACATGCTTTCTCGTCACAGTTTTAATGCGCTATTAAAAACATTAGAAGAACCGCCAGAGCACGTTAAATTCTTATTAGCGACGACCGATCCACAAAAATTACCTGTCACGATTTTATCGCGTTGCTTACAATTTCATCTGCGTGCATTAGATATTGACCAGATTGCAACACAACTCGAAAAAGTGCTTGCAGCTGAGCATATTGAAAATGATGTAAGAGCGCGTCAACTTATTGCGCGTGCCGCTGATGGCAGTATGCGAGATGCATTAAGCTTAACAGACCAAGCTATTGCAAGTGGCGAAGGTGTTGTCAGTGCAGAAGTGGTTAGCCAAATGCTTGGCACGATTGATGATGCTCAGCCTTTAGCATTGATTGAAGCGCTGGCAAAAGCCGATGGTCAACAGGTTATGTCGCTGGTTAATGAAGTTGCTTCAAGAGGTACTGACTGGGAAAATCTCTTGGTTGAAACACTCTCATTACTACATCAAATTGCAATGTTGCAATTATTGCCAAGTGAAGAGGATCCTCAAGCACAATTTACTCAAGAGCGCTTACGTTTATTGGCTAAATCTGTTTCTCCACAAGATTTACAACTCTATTATCAAACCTTATTAGTAGGGCGAAAAGAGCTGGCTTATGCGCCAGATAGACGTATGGGCGTTGAAATGACGCTACTACGTGCGCTTGCTTTTCATCCTAAAACAGTGATTGACGAAATACCTTCTGCGCCATTAGCACAAACGTTACCTTCGGCATCACTGCCTGCGAATAGAATGTCTGAACATTACGCCCCGCAAGTGGCGCAAACGCATTCGTCTCAAATGGCTCACAAACCATCTTCACCAACAGAAAATAGTGCTTCATTAGGCAATAGCCCTGCTGCACAACTTTTAAGAGCAAGGCAGGCAATAAAGGGGACGGAACAACAAACCCCGCCAAAAAAGTCTGAACCGGCGACGCCTAATCGGGCTAAGCCGGCTGCTAGTGCATTAGAGCGGCTAGCAGCCGTGAGTGAAAAACGCCAGCAAGTTGCTAAGCGTCAGACTAATGCGCCTGAAAAAAAGAAAAAAGAAGAGTATCAGTGGCGTCCACAAAACCCTGAATTAATGTCAACGCAAGAGGTTGTTTCTTCACCAAAAGAGCTCAAAGAAGTTCTCGAATATGAAAAAACACCTGAATTAGCAGCAAAAATTGCTAAAGAGTCGCAAGAAAGAGATGCTTGGGCTGCTGAAATTGACAAAATGCCACTGCCTAAATTAGTACAACAACTGGCATTAAATGCGTATAAAGAGACAGTAAGTGAAGAAAACGTTATTTTGCATTTACGAACTAAACAGAAACATTTAAATTCAGCAAATGCGTTACGCACGCTCACTAATGCGTTAAGTGAATTGCATGGAAAAGCAATTTCACTCACAATTATAGAAGATGATGATCCAGCGGTAAAAACACCGTTGGAGTGGCGACAAGCCATTTATGATGAAAAATTGGCGTTATCGCGTCAATCGATTATTACGGATAAAACGATTCAAACATTACAGCAATATTTTGATGCTGAACTGGATGAAGAAAGTATCCGACCTGTTTAATCGCAACATGTTGTATGACTTCATACTGTGTGGCTTTTACAAAGAGAGACAATTATGTTCGGAAAAGGTGGTTTGGGTAATCTGATGAAGCAAGCCCAACAAATGCAAGAAAAAATGCAACAAATGCAAGAAGAGATCGCAAACTTAGAAGTGACTGGTGAATCTGGCGCTGGCTTAGTTAAGATCACTATCAATGGTGCTCATAATTGCCGTCGCGTTGAAATCGATCCTAGCCTGCTAGAAGATGACAAAGAGATGCTGGAAGATCTGATTGCTGCTGCCTTTAATGATGCTGCGCGTCGTATTGATGAAACACAAAAAGAAAGAATGGCCTCTGTTTCTAACGGTATGCAATTACCACCAGGCTTTAAGATGCCATTCTAATGCAAACCAGCCCACTTCTTGAATCATTAATGGAAGCGTTGCGTTGTTTACCCGGTGTCGGACCTAAATCAGCGCAACGAATGGCTTTCCAACTGCTTCAACGTGATAGAAGCGGTGGTATGCGACTTGCACAAGCACTCACGCGTGCAATGTCTGAAATTGGTCATTGTTGTGATTGCCGAACCTTTACTGAAGAAGAGCGTTGCACCATCTGTGCCAATGTTCGCCGTCAGCAAAATGGGCAAATTTGTGTTGTCGAAAGTCCTGCGGATATTCATGCTATCGAGCAGACAGGGCAGTTTGCGGGACGATACTTTGTTTTAATGGGGCATTTATCCCCTTTAGATGGTATTGGGCCTATGGATATTGGTTTAGATAGACTTGAAGAACGCTTAAGCCAAGAGACTATTTCAGAAGTGATCTTGGCTACAAACCCGACCGTTGAAGGTGAAGCTACAGCCAATTATATTGCTGAAATTTGTGCTCAGTATGATATTGCTGCTAGCCGAATTGCTCATGGAGTTCCCGTGGGCGGTGAGCTTGAAATGGTCGATGGTACAACGCTTTCGCACTCTATCGCTGGACGCCAAAAAATCCACTATTAACATCATAAATAGTTTATTAAAAAGCACCTTTTTACTTTATGTAATGAGGTGTTTTTTTTATCTAAAAGCTCGAAAAGTATCTCAGATTTAGCCAAAAACTAGCTTAATGAGCTTTAAGGCAAGATTTTTATTAGATATATCTTTATCTTCAATTTATTGCTTTTTTCTTTCTGATGAATTTCTTGTCTTTATGTTACATTAATCATTATCATGAAAAATAATAACTGAATGATGGAGCATCTTATGATCCCTGACGTAGCCTTGGTTGATAATAGTGAACAAAGAACCCCACTGATCTTAGTATTAGATAGCTCTGGTAGTATGTATGGACAGCCTATTCAACAACTAAATGAAGGCCTTAAGCTACTAGAACAAGAACTAAAAAATGATGTTATTGCGGCAAAACGTGTGCGTATTTTAGTGATTGAATATGGCGGGTATGACCAATGTACAGTTCATGGTGATTGGAAAGATGCAATGGACTTTACGGCACCTGTTTTAGAAGCAAATGGTACAACGCCTATGGGGCAAGCCATTACGCTAGCGCTTGAAGAGATTGAAGCTGAAAAACAGCACTTTAAACAAGCAGGTGTTGCTTATACTCGTCCTTGGCTGTTTTTAATGTCTGATGGTGTTCCGACAGACCAATGGGAGCAGGCTGCACAGCTTTGTCGCCAAGCCGAAGAAAGTCAAAAAACAGCGGTATTTCCTATAATGGTTGATGGTGCATCAGCGGAAGTCATGGGGAGCTTTAGCCGTAATGGTGTTAATGGTGTGAAAATGCTTAAAGGATTGCAATTTAAAGAATTGTTCTTATGGCTAAGTGCTAGTATGCAGGTGGTTTCTCAATCTACACCGGGTGGCACAGCACAATTACCTTCAACTGATTCTTGGGCGAGTGTACCTGTTTGATGAATGATTGGTTAGCTTATGGGGCATCAGTGACAGGCATAGCCCATCAAGAACGTCAAATTCCCTGTCAGGATGCTTATTTTATTCGTCGCAAAGGTGAATATCTTATTGCTGCGGTTTGTGATGGTGCGGGCTCTTCTCGCTATAGTGAACAAGGTGCTCAGCTTGTTGCTCGGTTATTTACGCTACGAATTACAGAGTGGCCAAATATTGATTTGTTAACTGAAAAACAGATAGCACAAGGGGCTAAGCAACTTATTGAAGATATTCGCCTCCAGCTTGCCGAATATGCAGAAATAAAACAGTGTGCGCTTAATGAATATGCATCAACACTGGTTGCATGTTGGGTTGGTGATGATAGTGGCTATTTGTTCCATCTGGGTGATGGTATTGCTGTGGTGGAATACTGCGATGGTACAAGTTATGTATCACAGCCAGAAAACGGAGAATATGCGAATCAAACTTGGTTTGTGACATCAGAAAATTGGGAAGCACACTTACGCGTTATTCCCCTAAATAAACCAATAAAACAAGTTATTCTGATGTCTGATGGTGTACAGCCTTTTGCTATGAATAAAGCGTGTGATGCCCTTTATGAACCGTTTATTACCCCCGTGATCCGTTATTTAAAAACAGTTTCAGAAGATAGCGGAAGTGAGGCGTTAGCAGGGACTTTAGCTGATCCTCGAACACATTCAATCACAGGTGATGATAAAACCTTAGTTATTTGCATCAGGGATGAAGAGTTGTGGTAAAAGCGAGAAAAAAAGGGATGGCTCAGCCAGTATCTACGCAACTACAAGATGAAAACGGCAAGATTTATCAAATAGGTAATTTGATAAAAAGCGGTGGTGCAGGTAGCGTTAGCCATATTAATAACGCACCTTTCCAAGTTTCAAAAGTTTATCATGACAAAATTGATAAAGCTTATTATCTGAAAAAGATCTCGGCGATGCAGAAATTAGAACCTGCATTAAAGCCTGTCTCTGTTAACAATACTCCTATTATCCAACTCGCATGGCCCCAAGCTCGTTTATACAATAGTCAAAAACAATTTGTTGGCTTTGTGATGCCTGAACTTGATGTCAAAAATACTATTGAATTGGAATACATTCTTCAAGAACGCCAAGCCAAAGCTCATGGGTTACCTACGGGAATGGGGGCAAAAGTTAGTCTCGCATATAACCTTTGTTCATTGATTGATGCTTTACATCAACAAGGGCATCGCATTATTGATATGAAACCGCTGAATTTGCGGTTTTATAAATCAAGTTTGTATATGTCTCTTCTAGATTGTGATGGATTTAGTATTCAAGGTGAGAATACACGTTATCCCGCAGGACAATTTACCGTCGAATATTTAGCGCCAGAATTTCAAGCCAAGCAAACTATTCCTGAAGCAGAGGAAGAGTGGCAAGACCGATTTGCCTTAGCAGTAATTATTTTCCAGTTGCTTAATTTTGGTATTCATCCTTTTAGTGGTCGCCCTAAAAACGACACTGTACCTACGGATATTCCAAGGCGTATTGCTGGGCGTTTTTACGGTTATGGTATAAAAGCGCATAATTTAATTACACCTAGTGTGGCGAGTGGACATAAACAATTACCCGATACATTAAGAACACTCTTTGATAAAGCGTTTTCTGGTGCGCCTTCATTAAGACCAAGCGCCAAAACATGGTCTACAGCGCTTTATGAATATGCACAACCTGAAAAGCAGCAAATGTTGGTTTGTCAGAAAGAAAAAAACCACCAGCATTTTGCGGGTAAAGCCTGTGCTGCATGTGCAAGACAAGCTCAATTACAACAAGTTGCAACGACTCAAAAACAAAATGAAACGCAACGAGAGCAGGTAGGTAAAACCAGAGTACAAAATGCTACAGTTAGACAAGCGACAAGACGCACAGCTCCGCCTAAACCGCGACAGCCTCCTGCGATTTTTATTGCTATAAAACAAGCAATAAGTAAAGTCCCTAAGGTTATTTTACATACCGCAATTGCCATGTTGGTTCCTGTGATATTTGGATTATTGCTGATGAATTTTATTCCGCAGGGTATAAGTAGTGGGTTAGGCCCCAATTGGGTCTCGGATTTAATCAAAGCGGATTATATTGAACAAATACTAATAACAATGTTGAGTGTGATGTTTTTAATGGTTTCAGCCATTATCTTGTTAGTTATTTTTGTTTTCCCTTCAATGCATATTTTGAAAAGAAAGCCATAGTTTAGGGAAAATAATATGAAAAAAAGAATAAAGCTGATCCTCATTATTATTGGCGTTATAACGTTACTGTTCCCTTTTTGGTTGCCAGCCTTCCTAGTTTCAACCTTTAGCTTGATTGATGGTTTTAATAGTAAAATTCTCCCCGCATCAGTTCGCTTTGATGAGCGTAATTTCTTACTGGGATTATGGCTAGGCTCTCTCATTATGACGATTGTTATGTTATTGCAATCGTGGAGAGCTAAAAATATTTACTATTTATTTGGCGGAGGGCTAGTGCTTTTAATGGCGCTAGGTGTGTCATTTTCGGTGATCCCAAAGAATGAATTAGAAGATCGTCGTCGTTTTGTTTTACAAAATATCGAACAATCTGAATGGCAAAATTTTCATTATTTTGTTGTTAATAGTGAAGATGATATTCGTAAAATTATTCGGTCTAATCAAGCTAAAGCATTGGCATCTATTAACGCTATTGAAAAAGCACGAATAGCTTTACCAGGATTAGATTATTTTAGTGATGATGTGACTGCTGCGACAAAAGCGAAAGAAGCTTATTTAATTCATACAAAAGGAACACCAGAACGTGCGGACGCTTTAAAAACACTCAATTTTTATGGCGACTGGCTATTAAATCAACCTGAGATTATGGTTGCTCAGGCATTAGCTTCCCTTTCAAATAGTCATGATGCTCAATTAACGCAATCAGGTATTAATGTTATTGCTGTTGCCCCCTTATCACCTGAGGCATGGCAAGTTTTAGCATTGACTTATATTGCTCATCGTTCCCCCGATGCTCAGATTGAAAAAGCGATGTTAGCTTTAATGGTAGCCGATACGTTGAAACAGGCTAAGCAAGGGCATAATGATATTTCAGCACAACAATTATTGAAAAAAGCAATTTCAGAGCTTACTGAAAATCAACGGCAGATTTATCAAATATTGCAAGCGCGTGTTATCGAAGATCGTTTTTATCGACAAAACAGTACACCACCAGAAGAAGTCACTAAGCTTGCTAATCAGCGATTACCAGTGAGTAATGCAATTAATAATGATTTAACCACTTATCTTGAAATGCAATCAATGATGGGAAAAGAGTATCCTGGAGAAGTGATTGTTGAATCACCTAATGAAGTGAAAAACTTAACTGAGATCCGTTATCCAACCATCAGAAGATATATCCCCCGCGCAGAGGTTATTTTATCCGTTGATGTTGATCCTCAAGGGCGTATTTCAGGGCTTTGGGTGCAAAACAGTAGTGGTGTTGATGCTTTCGATGATCAAGCTGTGAGTGCTGCTCGTTATTGGCGTTTTATGCCAAATAAAGACGGATATCGCCAACGTGTAACAGTGCGTTTTGAAAGCACTCTCCTTGGTTGGAAAGAGTATGCTGTTAAGCTGCAATCAACATTGATAAAACTGGTTAAAGCTTACGCAAGACAAGAAGCTAAAGGGATAACACTTACCGAAAATGTTTATTCAGAATTGAAAAAACAAGCGCCAGAATTAAACGATGAAAGAGAAGTAACTCGCTCTAGCTATGATCCTTATGCTTCTTATTACCCTAGACTATCGCAAAAACAGCAAGAAAAGCGTGCAACGTTACAAGCAATCTTAAAAGAGTTGCAGACATTGCCTAATGGCGAGAATAATCATGAAAATTGGGATAACAGTATTCGCTTTTTAAATGAAAAACTCGTTATGAATCAAGATAACGATGATGTTGTTAGAATGGTTGCGCGTTTTGAGTTGCAGTATTACAACGTGGGAACTAACAACTTAGCCAGATCACCTAATATTTATCCGCAAGATAAAGAATATTGGCAAACTTTATTATTGAAAGCGCGTACTCATTTTGAACAAGCTATTGCATTAGATCCTGAGCGTGAAGATGTCTGGTTAGGTTGGGGAATAACATGGCTTGATGAAGATCCAGAAATTGCCGCAGGTGCATTTGCGAAAGCTGCACAGCAAAAATCGAAAGAGAGTATTAGTTCTTTAATGCAAATGCTAGAAATGAGAATGGTGATAAATACACTTGAGGGTGCTCGTTTAGAGCGCTATCAAACCTTACGAGCAAGAATGGATATGCGTTATTTACCTGAAGGTGTTGAAGTTAAGCCTTCTGATGATTATCTCAGTGATGACTTAACACAAATTCAGTTAGCTCAACGTGCAATACCGGCATCAGATCCGAATAGCAAAGTTGTTCGTTCATTTTTGAATACCGATAAAATTGAGCAATCAAATCGGACATTTAGTGTTGATTTCTCATCAGCGAATATCAAAGGTAGTAATCAGCCACTACCAAAAGTGAATGCGCCTGACTCCGCACCTAAAACAGGAGATATGATCTTACAACTTGATGTTGATCCTCAAGGTGTTCCTACTGTGGTGTTATTGAAATCTAGTAGTGGAGATATGAGCATAGACGATGCTGTTATTGATGCTGCATATCAATGGCGTTTTAATGGTTCACCTACTCGAAAAGGTAATGTACTTTTGATATCAGTTCAATTTAGCCAATAATTACCATTTAATTAAATAATGTTATAAAAAACCTCCTTTTTTGTTAGAAAAAAGGAGGTTTTCTTCTATTTGGAGATTTTCTAACTTATTGAAAGTCATAAAATTGTTATCTAGATCACAAAAAAATCACCATTTAAAAATAACAGAACCACTTAACTGAGAAAACAGACCGCTTAATTCGTTATACAACCGCTAAGAGATTTAGTCACACCATTCCCGTGTAAGAATTCTTATTATGTATCTGCGGGCAGTTATTTCTCAGATTCGCTCAAATTATTCTCTGCTGTCCCGCATTACTCTTTGGCTGTTCGGTCTTGCCTGAAAAAAAGGTGTCTCATGAACAAAAATGCATTTTTAAAGCACATACCTTGGGTTATTCTCGGGATTATTGGTGCTTTTTGTCTTTCAGTAGTTGCACTTCGCCGTGGTGAACACGTTAGTGCATTATGGATAGTTGTTGCTTCTGTTGCTGTCTATTTAGTTGCTTATCGTTACTATAGTCTTTACATTGCTCAAAAAGTGATGAAATTAGATCCAACAAGAGCGACTCCTTCTGTTGTTAACAATGACGGTTTGAACTATGTTCCTACTAACCGTTATGTTTTATTTGGTCACCACTTTGCAGCGATTGCAGGTGCTGGTCCTTTAGTTGGCCCCGTTCTTGCCGCACAAATGGGGTACTTGCCAGGTACACTTTGGCTATTAGCTGGGGTTGTGCTTGCTGGTGCTGTACAAGACTTTATGGTGCTGTTTATTTCAACACGCCGTAATGGTAATTCACTTGGTGAGATGATAAAGAAAGAGATGGGTCCTATTCCGGGTACTATCGCTTTATTCGGCTGTTTCCTTATCATGATCATCATTCTTGCAGTGCTTGCACTTATCGTTGTTAAAGCATTAGCAGAAAGCCCATGGGGTGTGTTCACTGTTTGTTCAACAGTACCTATTGCCCTGTTTATGGGTATTTACATGCGTTATATTCGCCCAGGTCGTGTTGGCGAAGTGTCTGTTATCGGTATTGTATTACTGATTGCCGCGATTTGGTTTGGTGGTGTTATTGCTAGCGATCCGTACTGGGGACCTGCGTTAACCTTTAAAGACACGACAATTACATTTGGTCTTATTGGTTATGCTTTCATTTCCGCATTACTGCCTGTTTGGTTGATCCTTGCACCTCGTGACTATTTAGCCACTTTCTTAAAAATTGGGGTTATTGTCGGTTTAGCGGTTGGTATTGTTATTCTGAACCCTGAACTGAAAATGCCAGCGATGACTCAATATATCGATGGTACAGGTCCATTATGGAAAGGGGCTTTATTCCCATTCTTATTCATTACTATTGCTTGTGGTGCTGTATCTGGTTTCCACGCACTGATAGCATCGGGTACAACACCTAAACTTATTGCCAATGAGATGGACGCACGTTTCATCGGTTATGGTGCAATGTTAATGGAATCATTCGTTGCAATCATGGCGTTAGTTGCGGCTTCTATTATTGAACCAGGCCTCTATTTTGCAATGAATACTCCACCAGCAGGTTTAGGTATTACTATGCCAAACCTTCATGAGTTAGGTGGTGAGAATACAGCAGTTATAATGGAACAGCTAAAAGATGTTACCGTACATGCTGCTGCAACGGTTAGTTCATGGGGCTTTGTTATTTCGCCTGATGAAATCTTACAAACAGCAAAAGATATTGGTGAGCCTTCTGTATTAAACCGTGCTGGTGGTGCGCCTACCTTAGCTGTTGGTATTGCGATGGTATTCCATAAAATCATTCCTGCTGCGGATATGGGCTTTTGGTATCACTTTGGTATCTTGTTCGAAGCGCTCTTTATTTTAACGGCGTTAGATGCAGGTACACGTTCTGGTCGTTTTATGTTCCAAGACTTGTTAGGTAACTTTATCCCTTATCTGAAGAAAACAGACTCGTTCATTCCAGGTGTTATTGGTACAGCGGGTTGTGTAGGTTTATGGGGATATTTATTATACCAAGGTGTAGTTGACCCATTAGGCGGTGTTAAGAGCTTATGGCCACTGTTTGGGATCTCGAACCAAATGTTAGCAGCGGTTGCTCTGGTGTTAGGTACTGTTATCTTAATTAAGATGAAACGTACTAAGTATATCTGGGTAACGGTTATTCCAGCAGCATGGTTATTAATTTGTACAACATGGGCATTAGGTCTGAAATTACTGAGTGATGACCCACAAATGGAAGGTTTCTTCTATCTAGCAAATGAATACAAAGCGAAGATTTTAGCGGGTGGTGCTGACTTAACAGCTGCAGAAATTACCAATATGAATCATATTGTAATTAATAACTACACTAATGCGGGCTTAAGTATTCTATTCTTAGTGGTTGTTTACAGTATCATTTTCTACGGTTTCCGTACCGCAATGAAAGCACGTAAAAACCCAGAAGCAACTGCACAAGAAACACCTTATGTGCCTATGCCAAAAGATGTAAAAGTGTCCTCAGGTCACTAACTTCAGGTTGATAGGTTAAATCCCCGTACTGGTTTGCCAGTACGGGGCTTAGGAGAAACTTATGTTTGGTAATTTAGGACAAGCTGGAAAATATCTAGGACAAGCAGCACGTATGCTAATAGGTATTCCTGATTACGATAATTATGTGCAACACATGAAAGATAACCATCCAGATAAGCCTGTTATGACCTATAACGAGTTTTTCCGTGAGCGTCAGGAAGCCCGTTATGGCGGTGGTGATGGTAAAGGCGGTTTTCGCTGTTGCTAATGATCCGTAAAGGAGATAAATGATGGAACCTATTGCAGTGACAATACTGACCGGTTTTTTAGGATCAGGAAAGACAACACTTTTACGTCATATGCTTAATGAAGAGCACGGCTATAAAATTGCTGTTATTGAAAATGAATTTGGTGAAGTACCGATTGATGATGAAATCATTGGTGATAGAGCCACCCAAATAAAAACACTAACCAATGGTTGTATTTGTTGTAGCAAATCGAATGAATTAGAAGACACACTATTAGACTTATGTGACAGTTTGGATCGCGGTGAAATCGAGTTTGATAGATTAGTGATTGAATGTACAGGCATGGCTGACCCCGGCCCTATTAGCCAAACATTCTTTTCTCATGAAATTATCTGCCAGCGCTACTTGTTAGATGGCATTATCACGCTTGTTGATAATGTTCACGCTCAGCAACAACTGGATCAATTTACGATTGCACAATCACAAATTGGTTATGCAGATCGCATCTTATTAACGAAAACAGATGTTGCGCCAGCCTCTCCTGAACTAATGGCACGACTAAGACGTATTAATGCCAGAGCACCTGTGCATACCGTTATTCATGGACAAATTGATTTAGGATTACTGTTTAACGTAAAAGGTTTTATGTTGAACGATAATCTCGATGTAAAACAGCCTCTGTTCCGTTATCAGGCTGATAATCAAGATGACATCAATTCGATTGTACTAAAATTTGATTATCCCGTTGAACTGCAAGAAGTTTCAGATGTAATGGAAAAATTACTATTAAGTTTCGCTGATAATCTTTTGCGTTATAAAGGGATATTAAATATTAAAGACCAACCTAATCGTTTGTTATTTCAAGGCGTACAACGCCTTTATAGTGCTGATTGGGATAGACCGTGGCATGAAGATGAAACTCGTCAAAGCACATTGGTTTTTATTGGTATTCAATTACCAGAACAAGAGATAAGAGCCAGTTTTGATGCATTGATGCCTAGTACAAAAGAAAAGGCTTATTAACCGAATCCCCTGTAGTGAGTGTTAGAAAGTAGTAAGAAGTAGAGTAGTAACCGTAGTAGTTGTAAATAGCAGTAACGAATATTGATAAGCTCCTGACTTGAGGAGGATCCTGTTCCTAGGATCTTATATTTCACCCCATAATGACTAACATTATGGGGTGCTTTTTTAAACGCTTAAATTAGCCATTGGCAACGGCTTTATATTCCATTATCTCAATAATTTGAACATCGGTATGTTGCATTGCACGGCTTGCTAATGCACACAGATTTTCAATTGTAGAATCAACGTCATGAGCGACAATACCGTCATTACCTGTCACATAAGTGTTATCTAGCGCCATTAATACAGCTTTATAAGCTGCACTTGCTCCAGTTGAGACTTTCATTGCACAGCTATTAGATGCGCCATCACAAATCACACCGCTGATATCACCAATCATGCTACTAATTGCCATAGCCATAGATTCATAACGTTCATCCATTAGCCATGCAATTGCGCCAGCAGCGCCCATTGATGCTGTTGTTGCTGCACATAACGCAGATAGTGCCGGAAACTTATGGTGAATATAGATTGCCAGTAAATGGGAAAGCATTAATGCTCTTGCCATTTTTTCTTCGCCAACTTGCAAATATTCAGCAACCACTACGACCGGCATCGTTGCGGCAATACCTTGGTTACCTGAGCCTGAGTTACTCATCGCCGGTAAAACGGCGCCACCCATACGTGCATCAGATGCCGCAGAAGTACGGATCATGATTTCTGATAATAAATCTTTTGCTAATAAGCCACGCTGTTGTTGGCGTTGTAAAGTTTGCCCAATATGTAAACCATAAGTATTGTTCAAACCTTCTTTTGATAATGCATCATTTAAGTGTGCTGACTCAAGGATAAAAGAAATTTCTTCTACTGGAGTTTGAGTCACAAATTGGTAAATTTCTTGGGTATTGGTTTGAGTTAACGTTTCTTTAATTTCACAAGGTGATGCAGACTGTTCTGCGTCATAGCAAGTGTTATCAAGAACAACATGACCGTTATGAATAATTTTGACGATATTAGTGTGATTACCAGCAATAATCACTGTTGCGCTATTTTCACCATCTTCAACAGTCACTTCACTATAAAGAACTTCTTGGCACGCTTTTTTAATTGAAACGTTTACAATGCCAGCAGCTAATAGCGCTTTACTTTGCTCAACATGATCAGGAGTCGCATTCTTTAATACTTCAAGGCCAGCTTTACAATCACCACCAACGGCACCTAGGCTTGCGGCGATGGATAATCCCACCATGCCTGTACCCGGTACAGTTACACCCATACCGTTTTTCATTAAATTGGGAGAAACTTCTGCACTAATACGGGTAATAGCGTGTTGTAAGTAACTTGCTGCTGTTGCAGCCGCTAATGCAAGCGAGATAGGTTCTGTACAACCTAAAGCGGGTTTAACTTGTTGCTTAACTGCCGCTATCAATATTTTCCAACGAGAAGATAATTGTTCTTTCATTGCATACATCCAATAAACAGTATGAGAATTCAAAGGGTTATTCTATTTCTAATATCATCATCATACTGAATTTATTGGAGAAAGTTTTTTCTGAATTTACTAACATTGTTCAAATTTTGAGAAAATATTACCCTTTATAGCTTCTGTATTAGTAATTTTTTCCACATAAAATAAAAAAATGTTTTGACTCTTTAATGTAATTTATGAGTGCTAAAGAAGGGAGGCTTTGTATCTAATGTATAAATTAAGGAGGATAAAAATGAAGGTAAATAAGATAATTTAAAAAATAACGATGAGATTAAATAAAAAGGCAATAGAACGAATACACAATTCTATTGCTAGTATAATTATCATACTTAATGTGGGCTAACTCAGAATCGTTAAAATAAAAATAATGAATGAATATTTTCAATATCACATTTTTATTTTAACAAAGCAGATAATAGGCTCATTGTTTTTCAGTGTATAAGAATAATGCTTTATTCTTTTGTTAATATTTTCATAATGATAGCTTTGATGTTTGTTTTAGAATAAGTAATTAAATAAATTTTTAAAAAAATAAACAATTAGTTATTGTTTATAAAAATAACAATAAAATATCTTTGACTATTTTTAATATGTTTATTATTTGAAAATAACCTGAAGCAACAAATATTGCTTCAGGTATATTTATCAATAATAGAAGATAGCAATAATAGCGCTGTGGAATACAAAACCTACCATAAGCGGTATTGCAGTCCTTTTTACAACATCAAATGGTTGTAATTTCGCGCCACTAGATACTGCAATGATAACCCCAGCCACAGGAGACATACCTCGTCCCATATGTGATGCTTGTTGCATTGGTAAAATCATCGCAATTGGGTTTACACCCATGCTATGGGCAATTTGTGGAATAAGTTCAACGAACGCAAGGAAAGGCGCATTACCTGAACCCATAATAATTGCTGCTGCTAATGTTACGATAGCGAAGACCAATGCCATTGCAAATGGTGGTAAACCAACAGATTCCGCCATCACGATCAGGCTATCAATTGCACCACTGACTTTAATACCATGAGCAAAAACACCTGCTGCGACTAATAATCCCACAACGTTACTAAATGCAGAACCCATACCTTTTAAGAAATGCTGGAAGCCTGCACACACTGATTTAAAATCACGCAAGCGTAATGTTTCAATCAGCATACAAATTGCCATTGAAATTAATACGATCGTGACTACATCAAGGTGAATACCTTCAACAAAGAGGCTTGATGAACCGACTGCCATTATGATTGGTAACATTGGCAGTAAGGCATAAAAGCCGGGTACGTTTTTATCACTCTTTGCTTCTTCAGACACTTTACCTAACTGAGGTACAAATCCGGCTTTACGGTCACAATGGCGCTGCCAGAAGATATGTGTAATACCAACAGCTAATACGGTTGCAATCGCCGCAGGGCCTTGGTAATAAAGCACATATTCAACAACCCCTAAATCAACCGCTTTTGCACCACGAATGGCATCAATGGCAGTTGGGGTATAAGCAACACCCAATGAAGTTGCAATTACACCCGCAGCTGAAGCTGGAGATAAGCCAAGTCCTATCATAATCGGGAACATCGTACCCATTAATAGAACGGCCAATCCAGTTGCTGAAGGAATAGCAAGTTGCAAAATACTAGCGAGTAAAAACGAGAAAAATAGCAATACATAAGGTGAGCGCATATTTTTCAATGGGCGAGTTGCAACACGAACAACGGCCTCATTGGCGCCAATATGATCCATATAATGTGCAAATCCCATCAGTGCCATGATCATTAAACCAAGATCAGCCGCACGACTACTAAAGAGATCACGCATTACTTCAAAAGGATCTAACCAACCGATACCTGTTGTTTTGACATTTTTAGGAAGAATATCTCCCCAACCAAACATCATTGTTAGCGCCATTAAGGCTAAACCAGCAACTAACAAAACAGGTTCTGCTTTATATCCTTTCAAGATCATTCTAGCGACAATAACAACGACAATTAAGACCGCAAGAATTTGGATCATGCTTTAGCTCCAGGTGCAAAACGCTCTGCTGTGATCTTAACGACAGATTTTAAGACATCACTGGCAGCATAAAGCGATTTAACGGGTAGATATTCATAAATAGAGTGGAAGTTATGAGCGCCAGTAAAGATATTAGGACAAGGTAGGCCATTTTGAGAGAGTGCTGCGCCATCATAACCACCACGCATTGGAATTGGGCGAGGTGTAATACCATTCGCTTCATAAGCAGCCACAGCAATATCGATAGGATAACGATTATCACCTTGCAGGCTATTAAAGACGTTGGCATAACGGTCAGCAAGTTTACAAGCTACTGAACCTTCACCCCATAAACCTTCACAATAATCGGAAAGTTGTTTTAAAAATGCCATACGTTGTGCATAACCTTTTTCGGTGAAATCACGCACATCCATTTTTAATACAGTACGGGCACTATTACCTGCTAATTGTTTGACCCAATAATAACCTTCACGGCCTTCGGTATATTCAGGTGCTTCACCGCCCGGTAACATGGCAACAAATTTGTGCGCCATTAACAGTGAATTTTTTAATTTACCTTTTGCTGACATTGGGTGAGCAGATGCACCTGTAAAAGTGATTTCAACATCACCAGCATTCCAGTTTTCATACACTAATTCACCAATACCACAGCAATCTAAAGTATAGGCGAAATCAGCACCAAACTCTTTAGTATCAAAGACTTTAGCACCACGTAAACCCTGTTCTTCATCGGGAACAAAACCGATTTTAACGGTACCGTGTTTAACTTCAGGGTGTTGTTTAAAGTATTGCAACATATCCATAATAGAAGCGATAGCAGCTTTGTCGTCAGCGCCTAATAAGCTAGTACCATCGGTTACGATAATATCGTCACCAATATAATTTTCTAATTCAGGAAACTCGCTTTGACGTAAAAAGATCTCAAGTTCTTTATTTAAGCAAAGATCGCCACCTTTATAAGGTAGAATTTGCGCTTTGGTATCATTAGTTTGTTCAGCACTGGTATCTAAATGGCCAAAAAAAGCAACGGTTGGAACTTCATAGTCAAGATTAGAAGGCAGTGTTGCGGTAACAATCGCAGTATCACGAATTTTGATATCTTCAACACCTAAAGTTTTTAACTCTTCGACTAATTGTAGAGCTAGGACTCGCTGACCTTCCGAAGAAGGCATAATACCAGCTGCGCCATTTTCCCTATTTGTGGTGGTGTTAACTTTTGTATAAGAAATAAACCGTTCAACGAGATTCATGACAATACTCCATTGTGTTTTTAATTGTATTCTTTGTATTAATACTTACTTATTTCATTTATTAGAAAAGACTAACACTTACTTGTATCATAAAAAAAACAATAGGGAATTATAGAAAAATTATTATTTTTAAAATAATAATTTAATGTTAATTATTATTTAATTTTTGGTTTTCTCTTTATTAGAAAAAATAGTGTTTTTTGTAGGTTAGGTTCTTGTATTTAACTTATGGGAACGTTTTTCTGTGATCTTAATCATGGAAAAAGCACTGTAAACATTAAATGTTTTAAAAATATAAAAATAATCATTACTTATTTTAATGTTTTATTTTATTAAATAATTATATTTTATTGACTTTTTTATGAATCTTTTAGCAAATAATGATTAAAAAAACATAACTTATTGATAGAAGTTAATTATGATATACGTTTTAATTCTCCTAAAACGATTAGGAGGATATATGTATATAAATAATATTGTTAGAAATACATTTTCAGCAATAAAAAATGTTGAAAATAAAAGCAGAGAAATTAAAAATATTTTAAATGGAATAATATTAAGTTGTTATAATACAATTATCAGTTTTATAAAACCAAGCATTAACATAAAAAATGATTTTTTAGGATTGAGAAAAAATATTTCTAATGTTGAAAATAAGAACAATCAGAGTGAAAGCACTCCTGTAAAATTAGATAACAAGGAAAAAACAGATAAAAAAGAAAACGATGAAGTTTTTGATAAACCATTATCCGAAGCCCAAAGAAAAATAAAAAGTGATGAAATAAAATCGAGCATTATTAATGATATTATCTCTTTCTTGAAGGAAATACCTGAATTAGAGAAAGAAAAAATTACAGAGTTTAAGAAAGAATTAGAATTTCATTCTAAATGGATTTTATTTTCTGGTAATAAAATATCTTTAGATAATTCTAAAAATAATTTTTTAGAATCAATAGCAGATAGCCTATTAAATTCAGACGATAAAATAAAATCTAGTTTTGGAAGTATTGATAGCTATAAATTCTTTTTAAAAGAAAGTATTGATAATACTGTGGAAAATATTCTTTATAAGAATTAATTTAATATATTATAAAAATCAATTATATAGATGGTGGATAAATGAAAGAAGAAGAGAAAACAAAATATAAAATAGTGCCTATAATAAACTAATGGGATGATAATAATGATTATCGAAAGTATAGGTAGGCTAGAACAAAAAAGTTCATTAAATGTATTAAATCAATCATCAAGTGCTGATTTTAACATTAAACTTAACTCAGTATTATTAGTAGAAAATTCAGTAAATGAATTTTTTGATGTTAACTCTTTAAATGAGAACGATCTAACGGAAGATGAACCCATTTATATGGAAATGGGTAAGAGTTTAGATAATGTTACCAATTCTTATGACGTTAATTATGATAATAATTCCGATACTTATCTTTTTGATAAAAGTTTATCCATTAATAATAAAAAATTTAATTTTTTTGTTGATTTAAGTAAGAAAGAAATAGAGCTAATATTTAGTTACTTAAAAAATAAAAACTATGATGTTAATAAATTGAAAAATATAAATTCATTAGTTTATTCTATTGATAATTTAATGAAAGATTTTGTTGAAGAAAGTATTTATGAAACAATGAATAATGATTATTCTTTAAGTGAAAAATTAGATTTAATTGATGCTTTATCTGAAATTGTTTCTGAAAATAAAAAAATAAAAGGAAGTTTTAAAGATAATCTAATCCGAAGATTAAGTGATGTCTCATTAAATGAGTTATTTTCTTTATGTGATAAGTATGAAGAGCAATATGAAATAGAAGGATCTTTCTTAATTAGTAGATTTATTTTTCGATTTATAGATGATTTTAATAAATTAAATAAAAATCAAATAAAATTAAATGAAGATTTAAAAAGAGGCTTAAATTCTATTATTCTTTTAAAAAGCCTAAAATTAAAAGACAATAATATTATTTAACAAATTTCCCCCGATCAAAATATCGGGGGAATTTGATAGTTATATATCCAAGCGCTTAGCTTGCCATCTGCGAGAGCGCCAACGCCATGCGTTAGTTAATCCGCGTAGCCACTCATCACAAAGGAAGCCAATCCAGATACCAATTAGACCCATTTCCATCTTAATACCGAGGAAATAGCCAACAGGAATAGCAACACCCCACATAAAGCAAATTGCTGTCATCAGCGGGAATTTAGCATCGCCTGCCGCACGTAAAGCATTTACCATTATGATATTAAAAGTACGGCCCGGTTCTAAAAAGACCGATAAAATAAATAATGGGATCAATTGGTCAATAATGCGTTGATCTTCTGTAATGGAATACAAAATAGGATCACGCATAAACCAATAAACAATAACAACACCAATCGTAAATATCACACCTGTTTTTAAACTTTTCCAGCCTCGAGTAAAAGCATCATCAAAGCGTTTTGCACCGACTAAGTGGCCTACTAATATTTCATTACCAATGCTAATCGCAATCCCAAAGAGCATTAAAAATAATGACAGTTGGAAATAGAGAGTTTGTGCTGCAAGAGGGACTTCACCCATTAATCCAATAAAGGCAGATGCAGTCATATAATGTAAAATCCAAACTAGGTTTTCTCCCGCTGCGGGCAAACCAATATGTAGGATCTTCCCTAACATATTTTTAGACCATACCACGAGTTGTTTGGCTTCGAATTTAATACGTAAACCGTAGAACAGTAATCCACACAGTAAAATAACTGCAATAATACGACCGATAACTGTAGACCAAGCAACGCCAACTAATCCGTATTGTGGTAAACCAAAGAAGCCGTAAAGTACAATCATATTACCAATAACGGTAACAATGTTGGCTATCAATGTGACATACATGGCTGCTTTAGATTTGCCATAAACTCTCAGACAAGCTGCAAGAATAATCGAGATTGCCTCAGGAATAAGGCAAATACCAATAATATGTAGATAGTTATAGCCATCTTGCACTAAGTGCTCTGGCGTATTCATGATATGCAGAATATTGTAGCCAAAGAAAAGAATGATCAAAGCGCTACTGATACCGAGCAAAGAGTTAAAAGCGATAGAAATATGGATGGCTTGGCTGGCTTTTTCTTTTTTACCAGCTCCTAAGTATTGGGCAATAACAACGCTACATCCCACACTAATAAAACTAAAAATAGTAATGAAAAGGTCAAAAACTTGGTTACCGACGCCCATAGCAGCTAAGTAAGCTGTGGAAACGTGGCTTACCATGTAAGTATTAATTAATAGTGTGGCTAGATGTAGGAATATATCTATAAATATCGGCCAACTAAGAGAGAAAAGCGAGCGATCCGCTACATCAGATTGATGCATTGAAAACCTTCTTAAAAACAGAGTGAAATCGATTTATTAATATAACGTGTAGGAAGATAGGGGATTCTACAAGGTTTATTTATAAGGTAATAGAGCAAATAATGTTTATCTGGCAAAAAAGATATTTATATGGTTTATTCATTGATAACTAATCACTATTATCATTAAGAGATGATTAACGTTAAAGTCAGGGGAATTAATGAATACTAAAATAAAAGTGGCCATTGTAGGTTATGGCAATATTGGTCGATTTGCATTAGAGGCTGTTCAAGCTGCTCAAGATTTTGAATTAATAGGTGTTGTTCGTCGTGATATCAATAATATTCCAGAAGAACTGCATAATATTACCGTGACTAACGATATCAAAACATTAGGTAATGTTGATGTTGCACTCTTATGTTCACCGACACGCGCGATTAAAGAGTTAGCAAAATCTATTTTAAGCTTAGGGATTAATACTGTAGATAGTTTTGATGTTCATAGTGAAATTGTGTCATTAAAAACAGAATTAGATGAAGTTGCGAAAAAGCATGACCGTGTAGCGGTAATTTCTGCGGGATGGGATCCTGGCTCCGATTCTATAGTTCGTACTTTAATGTTAGCTATGGCGCCAAAAGGGATCACTTATACTAACTTTGGGCCTGGAATGAGTATGGGGCACAGCGTTGCGGCTAAGGCCATTGAGGGTGTAAAAGATGCGCTTTCAATGACTATTCCATTAGGTACAGGGGTTCATCGTCGTATGGTTTACGTCGAATTGGAAGCAGGGGCGAATTTTAATCAAGTAGAGCAAGCTATTAAAGCTGATAGCTATTTTTCTTCTGATGAAACCCATATTAAGCAAGTTGATTGTGTCGATAGTTTAAAAGATGTTGGGCATGGCGTTCATATGACCCATAAAGGGGTATCAGGTAAAACTCATAATCAATTATTTGAATATTCAATGCGTATTAACAATCCTGCATTGACCTCTCAATTTATGGTATCTGCCGCAAGAGCCAGTATGAAACAACGTGCAGGTGCTTATACCGTTATTGAAATTCCACCCGTTGATTTCTTAGCTGGTGATTTAAATACATTAATTGCAAAATTGGTCTAATTTTAATTGAGACTCTCTGCATAAAATATTGCCCACATAAAGTGGGCAATATGGATTAACGCTTAGGCAAACTTGATGATTTTGAATTAGCGTTTAATACTTTTAAATTCTTTAGTTGTTGCGGTTAATGCCACTTCTGTTGGTAAGCGTTCCATTGAACTTGCACCATAGAAACCATGGCAGTCAGGGCAATTATCTAAGATATATTGGGCATCTTCTGGCGTTGCAATTGGGCCACCATGACAAAGCACAATGACATCAGAACGCACAGCTTTAGCGGCTTTTGCCCAGTCATTAATTAAAGGAACACAGTCCGCTAATGTTAATGCTGTTTCAGCACCAATATTACCGCCAGTTGTTAATCCCATATGAGGCACAATAATATCTGCGCCCGCCTCAGTCATTGCAATCGCATCTTCACGGCTAAAGACATAAGGTGTGGTTAATAAATCTTTCTCATGGGCTTTGCGGATCATCTCCACTTCAAGTCCATAACCCATACCTGTTTCTTCTAAATTAGCGCGGAAATTACCATCAATTAGAC
This sequence comes from Proteus terrae, assembly GCF_003144325.1. Taxonomy (GTDB): domain Bacteria; phylum Pseudomonadota; class Gammaproteobacteria; order Enterobacterales; family Enterobacteriaceae; genus Proteus; species Proteus terrae. The sequence goes on along the minus strand of NZ_PENS01000001.1, from coordinate 118,800 downwards.
CTACTGTTGGGAAATTTTGTACGCCAGCAAACCCTGTTGCTTTAACTTCATCTAAGAATTTATCAAAGTTGCAGAAAGGATCTGTACCGTTAACACCAGCAAGCACAGGTGTATGTTTAACAACGGGTAATACTTCTTTTGCCATATCCATAACGATTTCATTAGCGTTACCATAAGCTAATAAACCCGCTAAAGAGCCACGGCCAGCCATACGATAACGACCAGAGTTATAAATAACAATAAGATCAATACCACCGGCTTCTTCACACTTAGCTGAAAGACCTGTACCTGCGCCACCTCCAATAATGGGTTCATGGCGTGCAATCATTTCATTGAATTTTTTTAGTAACGTTTCACGTGAATGAGTCATTCTTCTTTCTCCGTGGTTAACAAATAAGTTCCTGGTGTAAATCATAAATTTGCTGAGTAAACTCAGCGGAGTTTATGTGATAAGGACTGATGACTAACTGACGAGTCTCTGTCTCTTTAAATGTTGTTATAAATGCATCAAAAAAAGCTTGATTCGCTTGAGGATCCCAGAAAGGGGCTCCTTCAATATCCAGAGCTGAAAAACCGCCCTGTGGTAATACAAACCGCAATAGACCTTCACACTGATTGAGTTTCTCAGCGATCCAGACACCTAATTGGCGGTTTTCCTCTGGTGTTGTACGCATTAAGGTGACTTGTGCATTGTGATGATAAAATTGACGTCCTTTATATTTCTCAGGAACACTTGATGGGCGACCGAAGTTCACCATATCTAATGCACCACAAGAACCTATATAAGGAGTTTGGGTACGGGCGATTGCGCCAAAACGGTCTTCATCACAAGCAAGCACACCGTCAAACAAGTAATCACACACTTCTGTTGTTGTTAGATCGAGCACGCTATGAAGTAAGTGACTGTCTGCCAGTTTTTCCATGGCTTTACCGCCACTTCCTGTTGCATGAAAAACAAGGCAGTCATAATTATTTTCAAGTTTTTGTGTGAGTTGTTGTACACAAGGTGTGGTGACACCAAACATAGTCAGTGCTACCGCGGGCTTATCAACAACATGCTCTTCTTGGTAAAAATAAACAGCGCCAGCTATTTGATTTGCCGCATTTCTTAATACTTTGCGAGAGATACGATTTAAGCCGGATACATCTGTGACGGAGTACATCATTGAGATATCACTTGCACCGATATAGCCTGAAATATCACCAGACGCCATCGTTGATACCATCAATTTAGGTACACCAATTGGCAGAGATTGCATTGCTGGTGTAATCAGTGCCGTTCCCCCTGATCCGCCTAGTCCAAGAATGGCCAAGACATCATCACAGTGAGTTAAATAGTGTTCAAATGCGATAGACATCGCTTCTATTGCTTTCCCTCTATCGCCACAAAATACAGCTTCTTCGCCATTTGGGTGAAAGCGTGCAACTTCTGTTGCGGTGACATCAGCTTCTCGAGCTAATGCCGTGGGTTTGGTTGTCAAGTCAACGGTTTTAACAGGGAGGCCTGCTTTTTTAATTAAATCACTGACATAAAAAATCTCAGCACTTTTAGTATCAAGCGTTGTGGCAATATAAATAGAACCAGCATACTGTTTCATAAGCCTTCCCATACCTTTTATGATTATCGACGAATAGATTATAATCATAATGAGACTCGAGTTTCATTTATCATAGCATCGTTTTGAGACTCTTGTCTCATTATTTTTATTTTTTGTACATTAAAGGTCGATAAGGTTCGATTAATCACCTAAAGTAAACGTTAAATGTTGTAAGTATTTAGCTTAAGATAAGCCCAGATATAAAAGTGTAGGAATAACGAAGGATTTTCTATGAGTTACAGTGATGAAACGGATGCCATGTCCGGTACACGAAAAAGAACCTATCAATTATTGGTAACAACTGCGTTGGGGCTTTTTGAGCAAGGAATGTTACCGACAGTATCAGAATTAGCTGCACATGCAGGTGTTTCGAGGGCAACCGCATATCGTTATTTTCCCACACAAAGTGATTTAATTAGTGCCACGGTTGATGCAAGTTTAGCACCGATCATTGCATGGACACCCACTCCCGAAGATAATACGCAACAACGCATTACTGAGTTGCTCAATCTTGCCTATCCACAAATGTTTAAACATGAAGGCGCACTGCGTGGTGCTTTGCAAATTTCATTACAGCAATGGGCAAAAGAGAGACAATCGAGAGAATATGCAGAAAAACGATTTATTCGTGGTCACCGTAAGGAGATTTTACTCAAAGTTATTGAACCTTTAAAAGCACACTACCCTCAAGAAATGTGGGACAAGGTGATTAAATCGTTCTCTTTAATTTATGGGTCAGAAGTCTTTTTGGTAATGAAAGATATCTGGAAAATGGATGATCAACAGGTCATTGATATGACTCAATGGATGGCAAAAGCTATCCTAAATCAGGCAAAATCTGATTATCCCGCAGATAACGATTAATTATTTGAATAAATCGGTTAAAATTGTATAAATCATTTACGTTTTAGCTATTGCAGGGATCGTTATGTCACACAAAACAGAAGACCAAGAGTGGCTGGTAGAACAACTACAATTTATTGCACAAGGCATTGGTAAAACATTATCGCCTTTTTGTGAAGTTGTACTTCATGATCTAACCGATAGTGAAAATACCATTATGGTCATTGAAAATAACCTATCAGGTAGAAAAGTGGGGGATAGAGCAACTGAGTTGGGAATGGCGCGTATTGAATCGTCAAATTTCCCTCAAATAGTGGCGAATTACCCAAATCAGTTCCCTGATGGTAGGACAGCAAAAAGTACCTCTATCGGTATTAAGGATAAGCAAGGCAATTACGTTGCTGCGTTATGTTTAAATATTGATATTTCAATGATCAAAGGATTACAAATGGTACTTAATCAATTTGCAACCCTTGAAGAAGGTAATGACATTATTGAAACCTTTAGTTCAGTGACTGAAGACTCGCTGAAAAAACGTATCGATGAATTTTCTGCGACTTATTCAGTAACACCAAGAGCATTAAAACCCCATCAACGACGTGAATTGCTATTGTGTCTGCAGGATGAAGGTTATCTTTCATTGCGTAAGGCAATGGAAATTACCGCACAATATCTTGGTGTTTCAAGAGCGACTGTGTATAACGATTTAAAAGAGTAGTAATTTTTCATTATTAGCTATTGCTAAAAAATAAATAAACTTAAAAAAAGATATCACTTGTTGATATCTTTTTTTTACTTCTATTTATTGAGTTTTATAATATGTCGTATTTTTATTGAAAATGATTAATTGATTATTATTGTGTGATTTTTATAAACTTTAAAAAATAAGAGGAATAGACTATTTATTATTATTTTTAAAGAAGGTGTTAAAAAATGAGCATTACTAAAATATTAAGTAAATTTAATGAATTTAGCAGCAATATAAATGATAAAGTCAATAAAACATATGGTTTTTCAGAAAGCATTAAATCTACTGTAAATACAAATTCAAAATTTAATATAGAAAGAATGAGTAATAACAGTGTTCAGAGTGCAGATGAAAAGGTTAAGGCTGTATTCAATGAAACCGTTAATGAAATTTCAAACAAACCCTTTAATTCAAACTTGAAACTTGATGATTTGAATAACTTAATCGATAATCTGAAAGATATATCTAACAATATTATTGTTTCAAGTGAAGATTCTAATAAAGTTATAAAGAATCAACGTCTTGAAAAAAAAGAAAATATAGAAAAACTTCCTGACTGGATCACTAGCTCAGGAAAAAAAGAGTTAAATACAAATCAAAAACTTTATTTTTCAACAGAAAAGAAAAGAAGTTTTAAAAATCTATTAAAACCCATAATTTCGCCATTTAAGTTTATAAACAGATCATTATTATCTATAAAAATAAATTATGAAAATTTAAATATAAACAAAGGTGTGGATACATTTAAATTTGATAATATATCAAGTAATAAGGGTGCTTTTATTAAATTTTCAAATAAATTACATCAACTAAATGAAACCTTTACTGAAAATATTAATGAGGTAATATCTAAAAAAATAAAAAACAGAAAAAAAATAGATATTGCGATCAAGTATCATACATTAGAAAGAATGCTAGTATGTAAGTTTGTTCATGAGATTAAACAGCTACAAGATGAATTAAAAGCTGACTTAGCTAAAAATAAATTTCAAGAGGGTTATTTTGACTTACCTGATGAGATAGTAAATAAATTAAATACTAATATTAATTTAAATATAGATGATCTATTTTCTTCTAAAACAATAGATGATTTGAAAAATTTAATAAAAGAAAAAGTAAATAATCAGGATAAGAATGTAAAAATTGGAACTTTTATTGATAATGTTTTTGATGAGAAAAACAAGTTAGTAATGGTTGAAAATTTTAAGGATGATTTAAATGGGGCTAAAGAAGAGCTGTCTTTAAATTTGACAAAGGAATTATTTAAATGCTTATCAAAAGATGATGAATTTATTGGTGAAAAAGCATCTATTTCTAAGATAGATAATTTAATAAGAATGGTAAATAAAGATGTTTATCAAAGAATGGGAGGGGTAACGGATGAATTAATAAACTCACTTTGTAAAGGTTTCTATGAAAATATAAAACAAAATGATCATAGAGATAATTTAATTATTAGATTATTTAGAAATTCAAGTAATAATATTAATTACAAATTGGCGGGGGATTCTATTGCTTTATTGGCTTTTTATGGTTATTTTGAAAATAAAAATTATGAATATTCTAATTACTTTAGTGGAGGTAAGGCGATCGAAGGCGGTGAAGGCTCTTCTTATGAAAAAAATACAAAAATAGAAAATGAGCTAATAAAAATTTCTAATCGACTAGGATTAAATTTTAATAATTTAGATGAATTAATAGAAGAGATTATTAGAAAAATTATCGCTAATTATTCTAAGCCAATTTGATGGTGTAATAATTTTTAATGGTTTATTCAATATATTAACTAGGTATTTATTATGAGTGAAAATAATATAAATATTAATCCTAAGTTTTCTTTTTGTAAAGTTACTCATCGATACCCTAAAAAAGAAGAGTATGTTATTTCAAAAAAAATAAAAGTAATAGAGAACACACCAGTATCACCTTCATTTTTAAAGAAAATACTTCATGCCACTTCCTATATTTTTCATAAGATTAATATGATTTTTCTTATTAGAAGCATTAATAATAATAAAGGATTGGGTTCTTTTGGATACTTTGAAAATATAGAGGTTAGTTATGAAAATCATAAGAATAGTAAGAATTATAATGATAATGTAAAAAAATCAAGTATGATACAACAACTTATTAATAATGTTAATTCTAAATTTGATTTTCATAGTTTTTGCAATTATTTAACAGAAGTTAAGATGGCTAAAAATTATTTTTCATTATCTAATCATCATGATTGTATCAACCCTAATGATCAGGATCTAAGTATTATCTTTAATGATATAATTCATACTAGACTTAAAAGGTTATATGATGATGATTTTAAAAATATCTATAATCTTATTATTAAGAGATATAACTATGAAAAAATACATTTAAATAAAAAAAATAGTTTTATAAGTAATTTTTCAAGTGTTAAAAAAAGAGATGAGCTTATAAGTTTTATTAATTTACTGATTATTGCTGTAAATGAAATAGATATATTAAGTAAATTTGATAGAAAGATTCGTGATAAAATAAAGAATGATTTATCAATAATAATGAAGGAATGCTTAGGAAGTGAATATCAAGAATATATGACTTTTGAAGAATTATCGATGGCTTGGATGAATACGCATGTTTATAGATATAAGCAAGGAGAATGTATAGAGATAGATAAAGGGAAGATTGATGTAATTGAAAATCAATTGGCAGAGGTTAAAGGAGAGGTTAACGAAGAAGTTGGTGAAGAGATTACTAACGAGGTTAAGGAAGAGGTTAACGAAGAAGTTGGCGAAGAGATTAATAAAGAGGTTAAGGAAGATATAGACACTAACACAGACATTAATATAGAGGAAAATCCAGAGGTTGATGAATGTAATGTGATAATTAATATAAATCATTGGTTTAATTATTGTGATGATGAGCTAACAGAGATTCTTGGGGAAAAAGAGTTATTTCCAGAAGAAAATATTGAAAAAGAAAATATTAATATTGACTTTGATGATACAGAATATAAAAAAATCATGGATGATATTAAACTTTTGTTATCTCAGAATGTGACTGATGAATTTGATAATATACTCTTATTGTTAAAAAATGAATTACATGAAATTAATCAGTATTTAAATAAAGAGGAAATTAAAAGTATATATGATGAGTTGTATTCCAAATTTAAATCTTATTTAAATAACATGAATAATATAAAAGATAAGCTTGGTAGTATTTCTGAAGAGTTAAATAAAATATCTCTGGAAGAGGATGATATTTTAAACGATATAAAATCAAGTGGTAATTTCTATTATGATATTGATTTATACAAAAATGAAATAAAACAAATTGTTAAGGAAATCGATGAAATATTAGATAGTAAAAATAAAAGTGACTCAAATAGTATGAAAGATACTTTAAATTATGATTTTGAAAAATTAAAAAGTAGTTTAAATGATATTTTGAGTGATATACAAGTTTCTAATATTGAAGATAAGAAAACTATCTTTAATGGTTTGATTAAAGACTTTGATAAAATAATATTAAATTCAAAAAATGATTACTTAGATAATGAAATTAATAGGCTGAATGATATTTTTAAACAAAAAACAAGAGAACATAATATTGTAGTTAAGCCTTTATCGGTTAATAATGAAATCACACCATTGGTTAAAGATATAGATGTTGATAATACATCATTGTTATATCAAAATAATACTGATGAGGTAGATGTTGATGAATTATTGTCATCTTTAGATAGTCGTATAAATAAAATGGGAGTTGGTGTTTCTGATGTTATTGATAAGTTTAAAAATTTATCACGTAATACTGAAAATAACATGATAACGAACTCTACTTTAAATAAGGTGCAAGAGTTAAAAAATAAGTATACTAATAAAAAACAAATGTTTGTTGGTCATGATGTTAAAGTTCCGCATGAAGATGATCTTTATGATAAATATCAGGAAAGTGCTAAAAAATCAAAAGCGTTACAGGAAGAAATAAGTGTACTGAAAGGAAAATTGATAGAGTCAAAAGAACGTCGTAGTAGAGAAAATAAAAATTATATGAATGATTTAAATAAAACCAGAGAAGCTGAAGAATATAGAGAAAAAGTAAAGGATAGTAGCAGTAGTAGTAGTAGTAGTAGTAGTAGTAGTAGTAGTAGTAGTAGTAGTAGTAGTAGTAGTAGTAAAAATGTTGTAAATTTTATTAAAGAGGAAATTATATTAGATAAATCAAAACAAAAACCAAAATCAAAACAAAAAATAGCACCAAAACTATATGATTTAAATAATAAAAAAAATATAAATGATGATGATTTTCATGGTGAATTAAGAACAATGCATTCAATTAGTATCAATACGGTTAATAATATTGAAATAAAAGATGAAAATATCATTTTGATTAAAGATTATAAAAATGAAAATAAAAATATTGAAAATGTAAGCTTTAATGTGAATGAAGATAGAGTGACCTATTTAAGAGTGGATTATGATAATAAGAAAGTGGCTAAGAGTTTTGAATATACTATTAGCGATGAAACAATAAAAGAAAAAATGAAAGAAATAAAAGGAAAAAAAGGAAAAAAAGAAGAAGAGAGAATCATAAAGGAAAAAGTTAAAGGTGATATAATAAATATTATCAATAAAATAAATGAGGTATACAAAAAATAAGTATTAAAGGATAAAACTTGCGTTAAAGTTTTTTTCTCAAGTAGTACTTCTTATCACTTATTGGATAATTTTCTAGGGTGCCAAATATTACAAATCCCTGCTTTTGGTAAAAAGGCAGGGCTTGAAAGCTAAAGGTATCGACCTCAGCATATTTGGCGCCTTTTTCTTTTGCTGTAGTTTCCATTGTTTGCAGTAATTCTGTACCTATGTTTTGTCCACGATAGGCTTTATCTACCCACAAATAGCGAATACGTAGCCAATTTCCTAAAATATCCCCCGTGATCCCGCCTATTTTTTTACCATTCTCTTCTTTAAAAACAGCCAGTGGTGAGTATTGTTCCATCTGAATATAACGAAGATTGTGAGTTAACAACCCTTCATAAATTTCATTGATCTCATTCGGTGTTGGATTTGTAGTAATTTTTAACGACATAATCGGCTCTTAATATTAAGAAAAATAATAATTACATTATCACTATTTGTTTATTAAATATTTATATAAATGCTAGGATAAAACCATAATTAAAAAAACTGGATAACACAACATGTCGTTTTTAAAAACTCTGCCCGGTATTCTATTTTGTGCATTAATAGGTGGTGTTCTTACTCTTTCAGGTTTACCCATGGCACTGATGTTTGGGCCAATTCTTGTTGTTATTATCGCTTATCGTTTTAAATGGGAGCTTGCGGTTCCTAAACATACGTTAACCTTTATTCAACTGATGTTAGGAACTTCAGTTGGTTTAATGTTTAACCAAGTTCATTTAGGTAGTGCTGATAATTTAATTATTCTATTGCTCACTCTTGTTATTTGTTTAGCAATTCAATTTCTTGTGAGCTACTTTTGGTTTCACCGCCATATTGGTTGGACGAAAGAAGAGTCAATGTTAGGAGCAGTGCCCGGTGCTATGGCCGCTATTTTAGCATTAACTGATCATACAAAAACGCCCCCTCAAAAAATTGTTATTTCTCATACTATTCGTTTAATGGTTTTGATTATTATGGCGGGTTTTATCGTTGGTGCTGATAAAGCCAATATGCCAGAATTTGCTATACCTGAAATGACCATTATTTCATTATTGTGGTTATTATTGATTGTTGCTTTAGGATTAGGTTCAGGGCTTTTATTGCAGAAAATCCGATTCCCTGCACCCTTTATGTTGACTTCATTAGGTAGTGCGATATTGGTTCAATCATTTGTTAGCGAATCCATTGCTTTTCCCATGTTACTTAATGAATTGAGTATGGTTTTAATTGGGATGAATATTGGTGCTCACTTTGTTGTTTTCCCTCTTTCATCATTAATTAAAAATGCTTTTTCTTCTGTGCAAGTAGTTATTATTAATGTGATTTTAACAGTGATTGTCGCATATGGTGCTGCTTATTTAACGGGAGTTCCTTGGGCTACATTAGTATTGGCTTGGGCGCCAGGAAGTATGGAAGCTATGACATTTGCTGCGATAACGATGAACGTAGATGCGGCTTTTGTTATGTCGAATCATATTTTTAGGATGTTGATTATTCAAAGTATTCCATCAGTGGCTTTGTATTGGAATGAATATAAACAGAAGAAAAATAATCAGAACAAAAAAGAAGAATAAAATATAAAAGGGATAATTTTGTTTTTTTGATAACCTCTATTTAGTTGACTATGTTGAAAAACAAGCATGCTATTTCAAGAGGTTATCTTATTCTATCAATACAATTGTGACTTAATAGTAGCATTAATAGTTTAATAAACTGAGTGATTTATTAGCTAACAATTGGCATTTTTTATTGTGTGATACTTCAATACCTTTTAGATCATTGTAGCTATCTTCATTTAATTTGCTCATCGGTAACGTTGAGTAATTACTCACATCCCATTGTTGTGAGCGAGAAAAGACCATTAAGGCTCTTTCAATTTTAGATTTTGATATTTGCTCATAACCACAATCTTTATTTAAAAAAAGGTAGATGGCGGTTAAATCTGCCAAGTCTTCTGCTTGTGTATAAGTTAACGCTTTTGCACTCGAAGAAAAAACCAGAGTAAAAGAGAGCGTTAATGTGCAGAACAAGGCGAACATTTTTTTCATTAGGTGTGCTGTTCCTTTGTGTGATGATTTAGCAAGTTTTGTTATTTGGCTTAATGTAGTTAAAAGTTTTGCAAAGACCCGCTGTTTTGTTGGGTTTTAAATTGACCTTCCAGTAAGGGGAAACTTTAGCATTGGTAATAGTTTACAAAACTTCTTTATTCATTTTATTTCGATAAATACAAAATAATTTGTTTTTATTCAAAGGAATATATTATGCAACGTCGCGAATTTTTAAAATTAGGCGCCACATTAAGTGCTGTAACATTATTACCAAGTTGGAGTCGCTTTGCGTTTGCCCAAAGTAACACGCCTTCATTGGCTATTCCACCTCAAATTACCCCCGATGCCCAACAAAAGATTGTTCTGAATATTCAACAAGGTATTTCTAAATTTATACCTACCGCGAATACCACTACATGGGGCTATAACGGTAGTTTATTAGGCCCAGCATTGAAACTTAAACGTGGTCAACCCGTTACAATTAATATCAATAACCAATTACCAGAAACAACAACGGTTCACTGGCATGGGCTTGAAATCAGCGGTGAAGAAGATGGCGGCCCACAAGCAATGATTGAACCTGGAAAATCTCGTACTGTCACTTTTACACCAAATCAAGCTGAATCAACGTGTTGGTTCCATCCTCATACTCATGGTGTTACCGGACAACAGGTTGCTATGGGATTAGGTGGGTTAGTGATTATTGAAGATGATGAAACCGCAAGCCGTAAATTGCCTAATCGTTGGGGGGTTGATGATTTACCCGTTATTTTACAAGACAAGCGTTTAGATAGTGATGGACAAATCGATTATCAACTCGACGTAATGAGCGCTGCAATTGGTTGGTTTGGCGATATGATGTTAACCAATGGCGCTATTCAACCACAGCATATTGTGCCAAAAGGTTGGGTTAGATTACGTTTCTTAAATGGCTGTAATGCACGTAGTTTAAATCTTGCGACAAGTGATGGCAGACCAATGTATGTCATTGCAAGTGATGGTGGATTACTCGCAGAGCCTGTAAAAGTGACTGAATTACCGATTTTAATGGGAGAGCGCTTTGAAGTTTTAGTCGATACCTCTGATGGTCGTGATTTTGATATTGTTACTTTACCTGTACGCCAAATGGGAATGGTTTTAGCGCCATTTGATAATGTATTGCCTGTATTACGCTTGCTACCATCCGCAGAAAAAGGACAAGGTCTTTTACCTGAGCAATTAGCGCTTATTCCTGCATTACCAACATTAAGCAATCTTTCAACACGCACATTACATTTACGTATGGATATGCGTTTAGATATGCAAGGTATGATGCTATTAACAGAGCGTTACGGCGATAAAGCACTAGCGGGTATTCATCATGGAATGAGTCATATGCGTCAAGGTAACGGCAGTGGCATGATGGGCGGTGGAATGAATTGTGGTCATGGCAATGGTGATTTAGATATCTATAATGCCAATAGTATCAATGGTATTCCATTCTCAATGACTGAACCTGCATTTGATGTGAAACAAGGCGTTTATGAGCGTTGGGTTGTTTCTGGTCGTGGTGACATGATGCTACATCCATTCCATGTTCATGGTACACAATTTCGTATTTTATCTGAAAATGGTAGAGCACCAGAGAAGCATCGCCAAGGTTGGAAAGATATCGTGAAAGTTGAAGGGCAATTTAGCGAAATTTTAGTGAAGTTTGACCATTTGGCCACAAAAGCACATCCATTTATGGCACACTGTCATTTATTAGAACATGAAGATACCGGAATGATGGCGGGTTTTACTGTTAGTAAATAATCAATCACTGTAAAAACCATCAATATCAGTAAGATAAATTAATAAAGGGCATGAAATTGATATTTTGTGCCTTTATTTTCATTAAATCAGATCATCGCATGATGAAGGAAGTTCTGGTACAATCGTTTGCTTTCTCCGTTAACCCAATCGAAATTAATCATGAAACATATTGTTGATGTCATGATCTCTGAAGAAGAGATCAAACAGCGTATTGCTGAGCTAGGTCGTGAAATCACAGAACATTACCGCCCACGTCAAGATCAACATGCTCTTGTCTTAATCGGCTTGTTAAAAGGTTCTTTTATTTTTATGGCAGATTTATGCCGTGAAATTGACGTGGATCATGAGGTCGATTTTATGACAGTATCAAGTTACGGTAATGGGATGACGTCAACACGAGACGTTAAAATCATTAAAGATCTCGATGAAGATATTCGTGGTAAAGATGTTCTGATTGTTGAAGATATTATCGACTCAGGTAACACCTTAAATCGTGTTAAAGAGATTTTAAGCTTACGTGAGCCCGCTTCTATTTCTATCTGTACTTTATTGGATAAACCCTCTCGTCGTGAAGTAGATGTCCCTGTTGAGTGGATTGGTTATTCTATCGAAGATAAATTTGTTATTGGTTACGGCATTGATTACGCACAGCGTTATCGCCACCTGCCTTATATTGGGCATGTAACATTATTAGATGAGTAATTTATTTACTTAAATTAGCAGTTAAAAACCCGCTTTAGGCGGGTTTTTGTTATTTAATCGAACGTATCTTATTAGCGTGGATGACTCAATTTTGCCATTGCTTGACGATAAGAAAGTTCAAGTTTCTCACGGCTATCAGAGGTGACATCAAGATCGTGTAGTTCACCGTTATTTAAGCCATAAACCCAACCGTGGATCATCACTTTTTGTCCGCGTTTCCATGCTGCTTGCATAATTGTCGAGTGACCAAGGTTGTACACTTGTTCAATAACGTTCAGTTCACAAAGTAGGTTTAATCTATCTTGTGGGGCAAGTTCGCCTAACATGGAACTGTGTTTGTACCAGATATCGCGGATGTGCAGTAACCAGTTATTGATAAGTCCTAATTCAGTACCTTCAATAGCGGCTTCAATACCACCACAACCATAGTGACCACAGACAATAATGTGTTCAACTTGTAATACATCAACCGCATACTGGATCACAGAAAGGCAGTTTAAGTCAGTGTGAATGACTAAGTTTGCCACATTACGGTGAACAAATAAGTCACCTGGTGCTGCGTTGATTAATTTTTCTGCTGGAACGCGGCTGTCAGAGCAACCAATCCATAAAAAGTGAGGTTTTTGACCTTTACAGAGATCTTTAAAAAACTGAGGATTTTCTTCAGTAACAGATTCTGACCATTGCTTGTTATTGGCTAACAGCTCTTCAATTTTTCTCATCATGACGTGACTGCCTGTAAATTCGGTTTCCCACCATTTGCGCTGACAGTACGCCAACACGAAATAGCTCTAGTGTTATTGTTGGATGCGAGAGAAAGGGTATTTTTATACCATTACTTTTGAATTAATCAGAGGGCTTTTTAAAGCCAAGTGACAGATAATTTCTTGTAATTTTTCGCTTTCAAATAAGATAGATCTTTTTATAGCATTTGTTTAATTAATTTATCAATACATTCTTTGATGTAAATCAAATGTGTAAAAAGATAACCGTTTGTTAAGCCAGCCATTGTGTTATTCAAAAATAGAACCCCATAAAAAATTTATAAATAAATCTTATATTTATGGTTGCTCACTTTATTATTACACTGAAAATAAATTTGATAAAAAAGAATGAGTATCATTGATTGATATAGTAAATGACGAGATAATATCCATCAGTAAACTTGAGAAACAAAGGCAATTATTTTATTGGTATCAATTAGGCTAAATGATTGCACCGAGGGATAAATTTATTAAAACATCAGAATATTCGTAAGAAATAAAAGAACCAGGGCCTTGATAGTTAATTTTCTTTCTCTCCATCTCTTATTCTTTATTATTGTAATAGTTAAAAAATATTTATTTATTCGTTTGTGTCATAAGCTCTAAAACGGTTTATTTGGCACCGAATATTCTCTAGAATAACTTATTCCATTTTATTCTTTAAACTAAGCTTATTTTCTGATTTCAGCTCAGTTAATGCTGAATAATGCAGTTGATAAAAGGTAATTCCCACATATGACGTATGCATTGGAGTTAACGGAGTTAACGAAAACTTATCACAATGGCGTAAAAGCGCTAAAAGGAATTGATCTCACCGTTGAGGCTGGCGATTTTTATGCTTTATTGGGCCCTAATGGCGCAGGCAAATCGACCACGATTGGTATTATTAGCTCTTTAGTTAATAAGAGTAGCGGTAAAGTCAAAGTATTTGGTTATGACACCGATACCGATATGGTCAATGCAAAACGTCAATTAGGATTAGTGCCACAAGAATTCAATTTCAACCCTTTTGAAACCGTATTACAAATTGTACTCAATCAAGCCGGTTATTATGGGGTACCTCGTAAATTGGCATTAGAACGTGCCGAAATTTATTTAACCCAGTTAGATTTATGGGAAAAGCGTGAAGATAGAGCACGTTTTTTATCTGGGGGAATGAAGCGCCGTTTAATGATTGCGCGTGCATTAATGCACCAACCTAAATTACTTATTCTTGATGAGCCTACCGCTGGCGTTGATATTGAATTGCGTCGCTCAATGTGGACGTTTTTAAAACAATTAAATGCTGAAGGCACTACCATTATCCTAACCACACACTACTTGGAAGAAGCTGAAATGCTGTGTCGGAATATTGGTATTATTCAACGGGGCGAGCTGGTTGAGAATACCAGTATGAAAGGGCTATTAAGTAAATTAGAGTCTGAAACCTTTATTTTAGATCTTGCGCCAAAAAGCCCATTACCTGAATTACAAAATTATCAATATCGCTTGGTTGATACATCAACATTAGAAGTTGATGTTAAAAGAGAGCAAGGACTAAATAGTGTTTTTGCTCAGCTTAATGCACAAGGTATTCAAGTGTTAAGTATGAGAAATAAAGCCAACCGTCTTGAAGAATTATTTGTTCACTTAGTTAATGAAAAGCATACAGTAGAAGGAGAGGGGGAATGATTCAGCTGTATTGGGTAGCCCTCAAAACCATTTGGATTAAAGAAGTCACCCGTTTTGGCCGTATTTGGGTACAGACATTAATTCCACCCGTGATAACCATGTCTCTCTATTTCGTTATTTTCGGCAACCTGATTGGTAAACGAATTGGCGATATGGGCGGTGTAGATTATATGCAGTTTATTGTTCCTGGCCTGATTATGATGGCAGTAATAACAAACTCTTATGCGAACGTTTCTTCTTCTTTCTTTGGTGCGAAATTTCAACGTAGCATTGAAGAATTATTAGTTTCACCAGTACCAACGCATGTTGTTATTGCCGGTTTTGTTGGTGGTGGTGTGGCTCGTGGTATTTGTGTTGGTATATTAGTGACCTTAATTTCACTATTTTTTGTGCCTTTAGAAATACATTCTTGGACAATGGTCGTAGTGACATTACTGATGACCTCAATTGTGTTTTCTCTCGCTGGATTATTAAATGCGATTTTTGCGAAGACCTTTGATGATATTAGTATTATTCCAACCTTTGTTTTAACACCATTAACCTATTTAGGTGGTGTATTCTACTCACTTTCGTTACTACCTGAGTTTTGGCAAGGTGTATCCAAGCTTAACCCAATTGTTTATATGATTAGTGGTTTTCGCTACGGTTTTCTGGGCATTACGGATGTCTCTTTAACCGTAACGATTAGTGTTTTGTGTCTTTTCATTGCCGTGTTTTACGTTATTGCATGGTATTTAATTGAAAAAGGCCGAGGTTTAAGAAGCTAATCAAAAAAGCAAAATAGAAAGTTATAAAAGTTGAAATCGGTATCTTATTTAGAGATACCGATTTTTTTTAGCCATTTTTTCAGCATGAATGTTAATTTTTCTTTAAATGATGACTTTGCTATTAACAAAGTGATTTTTCTTGTTTAGTATACTAAACACTTTGGCAGGGGATAAAAAGGAAATGTAATGACAACGGCAAGCCAAACAGGTAAAGCACCTGAGGCAATTTCTCGTAATAAGCTTTTATGTATTGCAGGTATGGGATGGACTTTTGATGCAATGGATGTGGGATTACTCGCATTCTTACTCACGGCATTAAAAGAAGATTGGGGATTAACGGCATCACAATTGGGTTGGATTGGAAGTGTAAATTCAATCGGAATGGCTGTTGGCGCTTTTGTGTTTGGCATTATGGCTGATAGAAAAGGGCGTAAACCCGTATTTATCTTTACTTTGTTACTGTTTAGCTTAGGTTGTGGGTTAACGGCATTAGCAAGCTCTTTGATGGTGGTACTTGTTTTACGTTTCTTTATTGGAATGGGATTAGGTGGCGAATTACCCGTTGCCTCAACGCTTGTTAGTGAAAGTGTTGAAACCCATGAACGAGGCAGAATTGTTGTTTTATTAGAGAGTTTTTGGGCTGTCGGTTGGTTAATTGCAGCGTTGATTGCTTACTTTATTATTCCTGATTATGGCTGGCGTATGGCGATGCTATTAAGTGCATTACCTGCGGTATATGCTCTCTATTTACGTTCAAAATTACCTGAGCCTACTTCATCGCATATTTCACAGAAAAAAACACGTCTATCGATTCGACAATCAATGGCATTAATTTGGTCACCACAATATCGTCGTTCAACACTAATGTTGTGGATCTTATGGTTTTGTGTCGTTTTCTCTTATTACGGTATTTTCTTGTGGTTACCCAGTGTTGCCATGTTAAAAGGCTTTAGCTTAATTAAGAGCTTTCAATATGTGCTTATTATGACATTAGCGCAGTTACCTGGTTATTTTACCGCGGCTTGGTTAATTGAACGCTATGGGAGAAAGTTTGTTTTAGTGACTTATTTAGCCGGAACAGCCATCAGTGCTTATTATTTCAGTGTGGCTGATTCTACTACGGCACTGCTTATTTTCGGTATGTTGTTATCGTTCTTTAACTTGGGCGCTTGGGGAGCTTTATACGCTTATACGCCAGAACAATACCCCGATGGAATTCGGACAACAGGAGCTGGAACAGCAACAGCAATAGGACGTATTGGCGGAATATTAGGACCTTTAATGGTGGGATATTTGGTTCAATATCAATTTGAAATAAGCTCAATATTTCTGATTTTCAGTTTTTCAATTGTGATTGGAATATTAGCGGTGATGTTATTGGGACAAGAGACAAAAAATAAGCCGCTTAACTCAATTTAATCCTGCTTTGTGCGACTAAAAATATAGAATTTCTCTTTCTTGTAATATGATAGCAGTTAAGATTTTTATGAGAAAAGGAGATCACGATGTCTCATTATGATGAAATGGTGAAACAGGTTGATGATGCGATTGCCACAACCAGTATTCAAACCATGAATGAACTTTTAGTGGAGTTAGGTAAAGATAAAACGATTGAATTTCCACTGCGTTATGAGCAACAAGAGCGTTTACGTACCGCTATTTTCCATCACGGTGAAAAACAGCGTTAATCGGATTGTTGCTAAGAAATAAGAATTAAAAAAGCGTTTGAACCATATTGATAAACAGGGGAAAACGCTTTTTTCTTTTGACTGCTTTGTATGATACGAATTAAAACGTCTTTCGACCTTCTAGCACTGCGATCCTATTTTCAATGGAAGGGTGTGTTGAAAAAAATGAGTCCCCTTTATTAAAAATAAAAGCAGCTTTACGATAAGCTCGTCCCGTCGAACCATCTTCAAAGTTTTCAGTGTCATGCTGTGCTGAAATTTTCTTTAATGCATTAATCATCGCTTGATTATCTTGGGTTAAATCAACCGCCACAGCGTCTGCCATATATTCGCGAGTTCGGGATAAATAGAAATAGAGTACCTGTGTAATGATCGGCAAAACAAAGTTTAGAATAATTAAAATTAGTCGAGCTTTACTTGCTGCGTCATTACTTTTACCACCTCGATTACCTGAGGCAATATATAAACGACTGCCAAAGATATTTGTTACCGTCAAAATAACGTTGGCTAATATGCCAACATATAATGTCAGTCGTGAATCACCATGAATAATATGTCCTGTTTCATGAGCTAATACAGCCTGTACTTCTTGGCGATTAAGACGACTTAATAAACCCGTTGTTACACCAATAAAGGCATTTTTCTCAGACCAACCGGCAGCAAAAGCATTGGCTTCAGGTGTATCAAGAAGATAGAGTTTAGGAATGTAGCCCAGAGTTGCACTTAAACTAAGCTCTTCAACAATATTGAGTAATTGGCGCTCTTGTGCATTTAAGGTGTCATCAGGGCTAATTAATCGAGCATTCATTCCTGTAAGCATGATTTTATGCCCTTTAAAATGAATAAAGATAAGCAATAAAATCGAAACAGCGAGAATAATTAATGTGGCAATGGGTAGAGATTGAAACGTCAGAAATGCCCACATATTATCGGTCAGATCTAAATAGGGATTTGCGCCAATAGCCGTATCCACCAGCAAACCGATCATAAGCATTAAGAGTAAATATGTTGCTATAACAAAACGAGTTCGAATAGCATTTTTTCGTAGAACATTTCTGAAATCCATTAGTGACTCCAAACAGCACCGTTAAGTACTGTTTTTATCAATTTAGAAGTAATAACTATCTCTTATTACTATAAAATTAATCGAAATTAATGCGACGCGCTTCTTCCGTTTTAATGGTTCCTTCATCAAGACGCCAGTACTCTTTATCAATAACAAGGCTTGGGAAAATCTTCACGATAAATATCGCAGGGATAGAAGCGATGAAAGCGCGATATTGTTCTAAAGTGCGGTTGTAGCCACGTTTAGCAAAAGAGAGTTTATTTTCTGTTGAAACAATCTCTTCTTGTAAATTTGCCATGATGGTGTCGGATTTTAATTCAGGGTAATTTTCAACCGCAACATTAATGGCACCACTTGAGACGATTTTTGATAATTCATCTTCAGCCGCTTTGGCTTCTTTGGTATTTGCGCTTTGGGATTGTGTTCTTAATTCAGTGATTTTAGTAAAGACTTCAGACTCATGGCTGAGGTATTTTTTTACGGTGGCCAATAAGCTGTCAAACACTTTTCCACGACGATCTAATTGTACTGAAATTTCAGTTTCACTTGAGATAACCGCTTCACGCATAGAGATAATACGGTTGTAATAATAAAAAATAAGACCCAATAACGCGATGGTAATAATTAATCCAGTCATGAGAAGCGTTCTCTTTTCTAATAGTAAACAGGAAATTGTATTAAATCATTAAGATTAATTTTGCCTATTATTGATAAAGATAGCTAGATGATTATTTCATCAAAGATAAAAAGGGTGCCGATAAAGCCAAAGCAATAATATTGGGCGAGATAAAAAAATACCCCGAATAAATTCGGGGCAAAATTAAAGGTAATGTTAAGGTAAATAAAATTATCAAGTGAAACATCTGGGATGAAAACTAGGTTAAATAAACAAACGAAGCCATTTAACCTAGAGAAATAACAAATTTAGAACCAAGGTGCTTGCGCCATTACATTGCCATAAAACAGCATTCTTCCTGTGATTTCACCGCTAAAAAGCATCAAAATAGCGATAATAGAGAGTGATGTTTTGGTAAATGAAGCACTGTGAGATAACGTAATAATGCAAATACCCACAATCAAACTAGCAATGACTTGCCACCATAATAATAGACTTGCTACATCAGCACCGGGTACTTGCGCTCTCATAACTAATCCCACAAGTACAAATAATGCGCCGATAAACGCCCCTATTTTTAATGAATTGCTAATGACTTTACCTTGTAAACGTAACCAAGGGATCATCGAGCCAAAACCAAGTAGCAACGCTGTACCAATAAAGCTAATTTGTGTTGCAGGTGTATGCCATAACGGGTGTGTTTGCATTTGGTAATAGATTTGCGCTGTAACCAAGATAATAGGTAAACCAATTACACCACAAAACAATCCAATCAAACTATTACGGCGAATAGCATTAGGCTGTACCCAACTTGCTAATGCCCATAATGAAATCAATCCATTAAGCATAACGAAAGCAATTGCTTCACGACTTAACCAAGAGTGAGCAATACCTAAAACAGAACGATAAGCACCAAGTGGATCACCTAAATGTCCCATTGACATTGATGAGCCCACAACCTCAATCAGCCAAATCAGCGCAATGGTTGTTCGTAATGCTTTGTTACTTAGCATTGCAACGTTTTGCGTCTGGTTTTGCCATTGATACAGTGAAAGCGCTAATACCGCACCAATGCCCCATTGACTCATTACCGTAAACAGGACTAACGGCAGTTGGTAATCATGCATGATTAATCCTCCATACCAATAATGACAATATTAGGGTTGCTGATGGTGTGATCAGGAACACCATAGCGTTTTTCTAATAAAGCCCAATTTGTCGTATGTTTTTTACGTAAATCTTCAATTTCACCAAATTCAATGGCACCCGTAGGGCAAGATTCAACGCAACGTGGTTTCAAACCTTCATCCAGTCTATCTGCACACATATTGCACTTACTGGTTTTGCCTTCAACCGGATCATAAACTGGAGCGTTATAAGGGCATGCCATGATGCACATTTGACAACCGATACATTTGTCATGATCTTGCACGACAATACCGTCTTCACGTTTGGTATAAGTATCAGCAGGGCAAACTTTCAGGCATTGTGGATCATCACAATGGTTACAAGACATTGTTATAAATGCTTGTGCATTAGGTTGGTCTTCGTTGAATTCACGAACACGACGCCATAGCACACCGGGAGGTGTTACGTTTTCAGATTTACATGCCATAGAGCAGGTACGGCAACCGTAGCAATCTTTGGTATTTATCAGAAAACCATACTGTTTCTTCGCCATGATCATGCCTCCCGTCTTACGTTAACTAAGGTGCTATTACAGCAATGGCCATTACCTAAAGGCTCTACGTGATCATTGGTGACATGGCTACTACTTCCGCCTTGTTGCTCCCACCATCCATTATCCAATGAGATAACACCTTGCTTAATATGAGTGGTCACAACGGCAATAGCGCGGTGTTCACCCCGATCATTAAACGCGATAGCCCATTCACCATCTTTAATACCGCGAGCTAAGGCGTCATTAGGATGGATAAGAATATTAGGCTGATTACGCTGTACTTCTAAGATCCACTCATTCATACCGTGACTAGAGTGAACACTACGGGCGAGTTTGCGTTGTACTGCCATCAGAGGATACTTTTTGGCAAGTTCAGGTGAGCCTTTTGTCGATTCTTTTACTGGGTAATAGGTGACAATAGGGGAAAAATTTTTGCCCTGCCACTCTTCAATAAAGAAGTGCGCTTTTTTCGTTGAAGTACGGAAAATACCATCTTTAAATGGGATCCAATCACCTTCAACTGGGCGTACTGGGCCTTTTTCAAGCATTTCACGCGTAATGCCAGAACCTTTGAGACATGCATCAATATAATGTTCAATCGGCTGATTAAAGACTTCACCGAAGCCAAAACGTTCAGCAAGACGAGCAAATATCCAGTAATCAGGTTTTGCTTCTCCCGGTGGCTCAACGGCTTTTTCCATTAATTGTACATATTGGCTACGAACTCCGGCCATTAAGCTGGTATCTTCAAAAATAGTGGTAACTGGAAGTACGAGATCAGCATAAAGAGCGGTGGATGACATCAAGTTATCAGCGACAACAACAAAAGGAACTTTTTTCAGTGCATTACGCACCATATTAGTGTTAGGAAGTTGCGTCATTACACCCATAGTCATGATCCACCAAAAGTTAATTGGGTGTGGTCTTTCATTGACAATCCAATCACCGACTTTTGCAACAGGGATAGGTTTGATGGGTTTTGCATTCGGTGCTGGTGGAATAATTGGGCTAAATTTCGCCATTTGACGAGCACCACCTGCATCACAAATTCCAGCGCCTTTTTTACCGATATTGCCGGTTAATAAAGCGAGATAAAACTGGCTTGCAGCAACATAAGCACCGAACTCTGTTCGTTGAGCACCAGACATATTTTGTACAATCATTGCCGGTTTGGTGGTGGCATAATCGCGTGCTAAACGAATAATCGTTTCTTTGGGAATATCGGTTTCTTGGCTCGTTTTTTCGATAGTCCAAGGCTGGGCTTGTTGATAAATTTGCTCAAAGACAGTCACGTAATCAGCATTAGCTGGCAGTTCATCATGAGTTAACGCAGGAACAATATTGGGTGTTTCATGGTGAACAAGTTGCTGGCTCAGAGTATCAAAAACCAGATAGCTATCTTGGTCATTATCAGATTGGCGTAATAGTTTTTGCTGGGCGTTAACAAGATAAACAGCACCCGTATGTGCACGTAAAAAAGGTTTATCAGTGAGATTTTCTTCAATGATAATTTTGATCATACCTAATGCAAGAGCAGTATCTGTACCGGGTACAATTGGGATCCATTCATCGGCTTTAGCCGCAGTTTCATTAAAGCGAGGATCAATAACTACCATTCTGGCGCCGTTTCGACGAGCTTGATTGTAGTTTTTAAAATATGCTTGCATGGTGACAGCAGGGTTATTGCCCCAGCAAAGAATATAACGACTATCTTTTACAGTATCACGAGTATCGGCATAGCGCAGGCCTACCATGGGGATCATTGCTGCTGTTACAGCGGAGCAGCATAAAGAGCCTGCTTGTTTTGTTGAACCTCCCAAGTAATCGAAAAATGCTTTACCCATATCATTTTTAATCGAGTCCATATTGCCCGCATGAGTAGAGATAAATAGCCCCTCATTGCCAAACTTATCAATGGTTTCTCTGATATTTTTTTCAATAAGATCAAGCGCTTCATCCCAACTGATCGGTTTAAATTCTGCTTTCCCTTTTTCGCCAACACGTAATAAAGGTGTGGTGAGACGATCTTTATGATATACCCACTTAGTTCGGCTCATTCCACGCAAACAGCATTTCACATTAAAGCCTTCAGAGGCTTCAACTTTGATCAATTTCCCCTTATGTGTAAAAGCTGTTAGGTTACAGTGTAAACATTCCATCGCACAGGTTGAACGAAAGGTTTTATACTCGGATAATTTGATCCGTGGTTTCTGGTTAAATATGGGTTTATTTTCATTAACTAGACTGAACGCGTTAGGAGAAAGAGCTGCCACACCAATGGCACCCATTCCTTTTAACAACGTTCTTCTATTTAATTCCCATTTTTGATTTTTAGACATAGACATTCTCACGCACAAGAAAAGTTAACTATATATAAACCCAATTCATATATAGTTAACCTTGAGTTAGATCATCTAAAAATAGACAAAGAAAATAATCGATAGAAAATGATTAAAAAGCCCTATTTAAAATAAGGTTTCAGTGAAATAAACTAGTAAAAGTGACAAAAAAAGAATAATGGCATATCGTCATAAAGCAAAGTAAATAATGAATAGGTGTGAAAAAAATAAATGCAGAATTCTCAAGGAGTTAACTCGGTTGATATCGCTATTACCATTCTTGAATTTATTGCTTCGAATGGAGGTATTGCCCGATCGTCAGATATTGCAAAAGCCTGTTCGCTTTCAAAAAGTCGCTTACATAAGTATTTAGTTTCACTTTGTCGCTCTGAAATGTTGTATCAAGAGAGTGAAGGAAGCCAGTATTGTTTGGGCAGTAAAATTCTTTTTTTAGCACAGGCAACGCCAAAGCCACAATCCTTTGTGGATGAGATTAATCAGTTATTATGTGAGTTTAGAGACGAACATAATATGTCTACAGGACTGGTGGTTTCTCAAGGTAATCAACTGTTTTTAACTCGTTACAATCGTAGCTTTAAACATGTTGATATCGATTTTTTACCAGATACTCCTGTTCCTCATAAAATTAGTGCAGCGGGTGCTGTTTTTGCCACTTTTAGTGATTTAAAAATTGAAGCCGATTTATCACAAAAGCAACAAAATACTATTCGCCAACAAGGTTTTGCTATTCGTCATGAGCCGGCAGAAGGCATTCCAGGCGCACAATCTATTTCATGCCCTGTACTTAATAAAAAAGGGGAAATGGTGGCGGCAGTATTGACGATGGGATTTATTGAACCTGAAAAGCAAATAGAACTGGGCAATGCATTAAAAGCAAAAATGGCACATTTCTCCCGCTAATTTTCTAAAGGCGTTATTTAGGCACTTTTGCAGAAAAAGCTAAGTGCCTAAAATCGTGCATTGATTAATCAAATAGCCCTTTTGCCAGAATATCACCTTCTTGAGATATACCAGGTAACACGAAGTAATACCCGCCACCGAAAGGTTTGATATAACGCTCTAAAGGTTCACCATCTAAACGTTTTTGCGTATCAATAAAGCCCTTTTTAAGGTTATTTTGAAACGAGATAAAAATCAGCCCCATATCTAGTTGACCTGAAGGCGTTAATCCTAATGAGTAGCTATAACTACGTCGGCGTAGTTTGGCACTATAGCGTTCTGGATTTCTTGGTTCAGCTCGTCGCATATGAGAATCAAATAGCACTCTGTCACCATGAGGATCTTTTTCAAATTGAGGATCGTCCATCTCTTGCTTCATACCTATTGGCGCACCAGTTGAGCGATGGCGACCAAAGTTATTTTCTTGATCTTCAAGAGGCGTTCTATCCCAAAATTCCAAAGCAAAACGAATAAGGCGAACCGCTTGATAACTCCCACCTAGACACCACTGTGGCTCTTTTTGTTTTTCAGTGATCCATACAAGAGAGTCCATCAAACTATTATCTGAAGAAGGTGCGTTACCAGAGCCATCTTTAAAGCCAAAAAGATTAATCGGCGTTTGTCGATTATCGATATCACGAGCAGGAAGAAAACCATCGATTTTCCATACAGCATAAACCTTCCCGGACAGGTGTTTTAAAATATCCCTTAACGCATAAATCACGCTTTCTTGGCTATTCGCACAAAGTTGCAGTAATAGATCGCCACCGCACCATTTAGGATCGAGTCGGTCATTAGGAAAGGGTTTCATTGGCTCTAAGCGTTTAGGTTTTTTAGCTTGAAAACCAAAACGACTATCAAAAAAACTATCGCCTAAAGCGACGGTGACGGTTAATTCATCAGGGTGTAGTTGTGTGCCTAAAATACCAGACTCAGCAGGAGGAAGGTGTGGATTAGCCCTTTGTTGTAGTTCTCTTGGTTGAGTTAAAAACGCAATTCGTTGTGTCAGTATTGTGAATATTTTTTTCACATCATCGGCGCTTGTTACTGTCAGATTAAGTGCAATAAATGAGGCATTTTTTTGTTCTGGTGTAATAACGCCCGCTTGATGTTGACCTAAATAAGCAATAGCGCGTTGATAACGCGAGGTAGATGAAGTTTCTTGTTTTTCTATTGCTTTAGCTCCCATACTGGCGAGTAATAAGCTTCCTCCTAGCCACTTTAACGTTGTACGTTTATTGAGGTTAACAGGATTTTTTGATAGCGATTTAAAGAGAGTTTTATTTTTCATCACTTGCTTCTTTATAGTGATAGTAAACATCAATATTGAGCGTGCTACGTAAGTTTGCGACTTGCTCTGCTAATTGTGTCACTTGAGAAAAAAGCCAACTTTTTTCTGTTTCAGGAAGCGCCGTTAAAGGCTGGAATAGACCTTCATCGCGCTGATATTTTAAAAGTAGAGCACCAATATCGTCATATTGTTTGATAAGAGATTGATATTCAGCTGTTGGAATATGATGAGATAAGATCTCTACGATTAGGCGCGATCCAGATAAATTGGCATAGCTATCTCCCAGATCGCTGTTTGAATATTGATTTTCAATACCAGCGAGTTTGTCAGTCAAAATAAACTCTAGGTTATCACCCGCAGATTGAACCAATTTAGGAATAGGAATATCTTCAATTGCGACACGTTTTTTTAAGTCACTAATGTCTCTTAAAAGGGCTTTTGCCGACTCTGTCGCTTTTTGAGGATCTCTTAATTTAAACAGTTGATATTCAACTAAATGAAATCCTGAAAAACGAGGTGAATTTTCTCTTTCAAGAAAGAAATCAGCCCGATTATTTAATAAACGTTCGCTTGACCCAAAAAGAGCGATAATAGGGCGAATAACCTCATAATAATAATGCGCTTGTTGATAAGCATTTTGTGCATTAATAAGCTGATTTTTTTCACTATTCTTGATTAATTTATTGAGCGACTTTTCAACTAACGTTAATTGCCCAACCGCTTTTTCTCGATAATTTAAAATATCAGTTTCGAACTTTTTAGGAGTCGGGATATCCCCTTTGGCAATAACGATGTTTTCACTATCTTGAATAATGCCCTGAATAATTTTTTCGGCATAAACAGGAAAAGAAAATAATAAGATAAATAGAAAAGCGGTGAGCTTTTTACTTTTCGATTTTGCATTATTTAGCATGGCGAGAACCTCGCTTAAATAACAGTGCGACAACCGCCCAATAGGCAATAAATGTCACCACGCTTAAGCCAATAGGTTGAGAGCGATACGCAAAAAACGAAACTAAAAAATTACCAAAAATACTGGAATCATCAAGAATATGGCTAATATCCCAAAGTGGATAAATAAAGAAATCGGGTAATTCAAAATCCATTTCAATCAGTAGATTTGCAATTTCTTCTACGGCTTTTAATAACAGAGAAACGGCAAGGAATAGTAATAAAAAACCAGTTACGGTAAAGAAATAGCGCCATGAAATCACTTTTGAAGTCAGCAGAAATAGCCACAGTGTGAATACTGCGACAACTAGGCCAATAAAGACTTCAATAAAGAAAGGCAGTACTGTTTGTGTATTGAGGGCCATTATATGGCTAGAAAGGAATACCACCACTTCACTGCCTTCTCTAGCAATCGCAATGGCTACAATCAATAAAATACCCCACGCACTTTGTTGCTGTGTTTTTTGGGTGAGTTCATTTTCTATATTTGCTTTTAATGATTTTCCTTGTCCATTCATCCAATAGACCATCTGTACAATAAGCACACAGGCGAGAATTTCCATTGTGATCATAAATAGAGATTGCCACATGTCTTCTAGCGAGCTAAATACACCATAAATACTCAGCGCTAGAATAACGGCAAGAAATAGCCCAAATATCACACCACCCCACAAGTATTTCATACCTTGTTGTGGTGTTGGTGAACGTTTTATCCACGCATAAATAATACCTACTACTAATAGCGCTTCAAAACTTTCTCGCCAAACAACAAACAGAACTTGTCCCATATTTACTCTGCCTTTTCAGTTGCAACAATTTCACCTTGAGGGTGAGAAAGGTGGAAATCATCAAAGAAGGTGTAACGACCTGGTTTTAGTGGTGCGATTACAACGACAGAATTTGCGCCCGGTGCTAATACTTTTTCTTTACGTAGTTGTGTACTTTCAAATTCAACAGGGCTAGTGCCTGTATTACGAATTTTTATTCTAATGGGTGTTTTTGCCGGTACTTCAAGTACTTGTGGAATAAGTTCACCATCTTTCATTTCTAATTCAACAGTGTATTTCTCTGCTGCAAAAACAGAGGATGTCACCATTAATAGTAGTAATGTGTATTTAGAGAGAGTTTTGATCATCAGAGTTTCACTTAAAAAAAGAGAAAAAGGATAAATCCAAATGATTGGATTTATCCGTTATCAAGCTAATTAGTAACTACCTTTACGGCCTGTACCGCTATAGGTGAAATCCCATGACACTTCAAAGGGTTCAAACCAAGGTGCAACACCAGTTTCTTTATCGATATGGCGACCAAAAGCGATATCTTTGTTATATGAAGGCGGGTAAATCTTATAGGTCACGTTATATTGGCCATTTCCATCCAGTTTCAGGTTTTCACCATAGTGAGGACCATCATTGGCAACCATTGCCATAAATGTGCCTTGCTGTTTTTTCGCTGGAGCATCAGATTTTGTGACGGTGTATTCAATGGTGAGGTAGGGGATCCAATCGCCTTCAGCAAATCCATTCGGATTATCTTCTGTGGCATGAATATCTGCTTCTAAATGGATATCTGCTTTATCAGCAGCTAAGTGATTCATTGCATGATGACCTTCTTCAGTATCCATGGTAATAGGTTGGAGATAAACCCCTTGAATTTCCATACCATTTTTAAGAATAGGGTGACCAACTGGATACTCAACAGCTAATGCAGATACAGAAAGAAATGAGAGTGCAGTGAGAGAGAGCGTATAGCGATATTTCATGTTTAATCCTTATTATTGAATGATAATCGTTATTATTCTTAATAAGGTTAACATGATTTGTATTAGAAATAGGAGATAATTTATACGAAAAATATCGCTTAAGTTGGCAGAGAAGTCAGTGAAAATAGCACTAATACTTTCTTTTATAAAAGAAAAAAATTTGTTGTTCTAAAAGAAATATATGAAGAGAATTAATAATTTCAGATGATAATGTCCAATAAAATCATCTAATTAAGAATGGTATATGGAAATCTTATTTATCTTAATGAGAAGATAAAACAGAAGATTTCCATACTAAGAATATTAAATCTGACTTTGAGCACTCCAAAATTGTTTGGATTGTGTCAATGCCACAGCAGAAACTTGCTCTTCATTTGGTGGTAGGAAAAATGCAGGAGTGACTTTTAGCTCTTGTGCAATATGAAAGAGCATATCAACATCAATCTTACATAGCCCATTCTCATAACGTGAAAATTGTTGCTGGCTAATACCGACTCGTTCAGCGACAACCTTTGCTGACAAGCGAAGTTGCTGGCGTTGTTTACGAATTTTATGCCCAATAATTTGAGAAATGGGATAAATCTTTGACATTAGTGACCTCATTCTTCCTATCAACCACCAATAATATCCAATAAATTGAATATCAAGTTTCAGTGATGGATCTTCAAAATAAACAAGCACTCCGGCTTGAATGAGTAAAATCCATACTAATGTGTTATCGGTTAATTGGGTGAATTATTTATACCCATCATGTTATAAGATGATATTAATTTTCATTAAACTATTTTGATATCCTTCTTTTCTCCAGCAGGATAGTCGAGAATTTTTTGATAAACAGTGCTATATATTACCTAAAGGCCATTTTATCTGTCATTTGTGCTCGCATTTATGATTAATAAAGAGTAAATAATGAGACTATAACAAAAAAGATAAAGCCCTCTTTGACTGTGTTTATACTCGAAAATACCTTTTATGCTTTTTTATAATGGGTTATTTTTGAGTTTTTTTTATATCGTCGAAATTTCCTTTCTTAAACTCGAGTTAAATTCAAACAACTATCCTCACTTTATTGAAATTTATAAAATTACATTCACATCTAATAGGCTACGGCGTTAATATTGTTAACTATAATACTTAGGCAAGATTATAAGTGTTGCAGGGTAATTATCTATTTATCGTCAAGGTCGAGATTATGAATGTAAAAGATATCATTCGTCATGAACCATTTGGAACATTGTTAGGTTATGCGCCTGGTGGTGTCGCGATTTACTCTTCAGATTACAGCAGTATTGATAAAGAAGACTATGCCGCTAATGATTCATTCCGTAGTTATATTGGTAATGAATATATGGGGCACAAGTGGCAGTGTGTTGAATTCGCTCGCCGTTTTCTCTATTTGCATTATGGGGCTGTATTTACTGATGTGGGAATGGCTTATGAGATCTTCTCACTGCGTTTTCTACGTAAAACCATAGATGACGATATATTGCCATTACAAGCCTTCGCGAATGGTAGCAAACAACCCCCAGCAGTGGGTGCTTTGCTGATTTGGCAAGAAGGTGGTGAGTTTAAAGTAACTGGGCATGTCGCTGTTATTACTGAAGTGCTTGAAGATAAGATCCGTATTGCAGAACAAAATGTTATCCACACTCGATTACCTGCAGGGCAACAGTGGACAAGGGAATTACCCCTTAAAGTGACGGATAACGGCTATTTTATTCAAGATACTTTTGATAACACAACGCTATTAGGTTGGATGATCCAAACAGAGCCTAATATCTATAGCCTTCCTCAACCTAAAATTGCTCCTGAATTATTAAATATCCATGCCGAAAAGCTTGATAATAAAGGCCAATTAGATGGCAAGTGGTTAGATGAAAGCTCCCCTCTAGAAAAAGCCTATGTCCTTGCACAACACGGCCATATTATTAATCAAGATAGCTATGAATATTTCACCATCTCAGAAAGTGCAGAGCAGGAACTTATTCGCGCAAGTAATGAAATGCACTTGATGTATCTGCATGCAACAGAAAAAGTGTTAAAAGACGATAAGTTATTACGTTTATTCGATATCCCTGAAGTGTTGTGGCCTCGTATCCGTTTGTCATGGCAAAATAGGCGCCATCAAATGATCACGGGACGATTAGATTTTTGCATGGATGAACGCGGTGTTAAAGTTTATGAATATAATGCTGATTCTGCCTCTTGCCATACAGAAGCGGGTTTAATTATCGAGAAATGGGCACAGAAAGGTGGAATTAAAGACGGTTTTAACCCTGGTGAACGTTTACTTGATGCATTAGCCGATGCTTGGAAACACTGCGATGCGAAACCTTTTGTGCATATTCTTCAAGATGATGATAGCGAAGAAGATTATCATGCTCTCTTTATGCAACAATCGCTGACTCAAGCTGGTTATAGCAGTAAAATTCTACGAGGGTTAGATGAGCTTCATTGGAATAGTCGTGGTCAATTAATTGATGCAGACAAACGTGTCGTTGAATGTGTCTGGAAAACATGGGCTTGGGAAACGGCGTTAGACCAATTAAGAGAAGAGAGTGAGCAACAAGCACTGATCCCTATTCGTACAGGACATGCTGAAGATGAAGTACGTTTAGTTGATGTGCTTTTACGTCCTGAAATTACAGTTTTTGAGCCTCTTTGGACATTAATTCCTAGTAATAAAGCCATCTTACCGGTTTTATGGCAATTGTTCCCCGATAACCCTTATTTATTAGATACTGATTTCACGGTGACACCTCGTCTTGCACAAAGTGGTTATGCAATTAAACCTATTGCGGGACGTTGTGGTAGTAACATTGGTTTAGTGGATCATAAAGAGAATGTCTTAGATGAAACCAATGGTCAATTTGATCATCAAGAAAATATTTACCAAGAACTATGGTGCTTACCAAAAGTGGCAAATCGTTATATCCAAGTTTGCACCTTTACTGTTGGCGGACATTATGGTGGTTGTTGCTTACGTTCAGACCCAACTCTGGTGATTAAGAAAGAGAGTGATATTGAGCCTTTAATAGTGATTGAAGATAAACACTTTTTAGCTAAATAAGATCATAGACGTTTAGAATTAAGAAATAATAGACCCGCCTAATTGGCGGGTTTATTGTAAAAATAACTAGATCCTTAGTGAGAAATAGAATGATACAAAAATTTGAAACGCTTAGTGAGTTATTAGCATCGCTTTCAACACTTGAATCTAATGAGTGGATTTATACGGAAATTGCAAATTGGGATCGTGATCCTAATAAGGCGATTTTTTATTACATTCCTTGGGATTATCTTCAAGAATTACCTGATGATGAAATTTACCTTGATGATGAAGGTCTAGAAATGCCAAAAGTTGTTGAAGATAAAAACTTACGGGGCTGGATGGTCGTTTGTGATTTAGTGTTATTTTATCAAACCCAACAAGCTCAACAAAAAAACTTGCAGTGGGTCATTGAAGAAATTAACTATTATCGTGAGTATGATGCCTTTCGATGTTTGAGTTAGATTTTATTCGTAGTAATAAAATATCAAATCATTAACTATAATAATTTGATAATTAATGCTTTTATTTGTTTTTTTAGTAAAGAATATTTTCAATATTAGGCCAATCATCGGCATAATGATCTGTCATTAATAAAAAACATTCAGCAATAGCACGGTTGAGTGATTTATGTTCAACAGTGTCTTTTTCTACTGAAGTGACAGACCATACTTTGTTTTCTTGATGATAAGAGCATGTCATTTCACAATCTTCTAATAAAGAAAGTGCATCATTGGCATTTTTGAGTAAATCGAATGACGCACCATCAGGATCTAAAGAGCTCCAAACTTTTTCGGTTTCTGCATCAAATTCGATTTCATAACCATAACGACGATAGATAGCGGTTAGGTTTATTTGAAAATCTGTATAGTGGCTATAACGATGAATGGAAGGTTGGTAAGTATCAGGCTCTTGAGTTTTTCGATTATTTTTATAGTCTTGAATTTGTGTCTCGCGAGCTTGTGCGCGTTGATAGCCCTTGTCGTCAAATTCTAAAATACGTGCTTTGCGATGAATGTTACTAAAATCCAGCACCGCAGCCCCGTAATAAAGTCCTTCTTCTGTTTTTACATCCAGTAAATCAACGAGGATATAGTGTTTATTTTCTGTGATATTTTTTTTATTCGTGATCGTTAGCCCTGCATATTCTGCAATAGCAATAATTTGTTGTGTTGAAAAGGTCATCTCTTTCATCGGATTTTCCTTAAAAAATTACATGCTTTCCTTGATTTGTTTTTTCAGCCATTGAATGAAAAGTTGTACTTTAGCATTATTTTTTTCATTTCGAGTGACAAGGTAATAACGCTGAGCACAAAAAAGCTCACTATTATCAAAAGGAATAATTAATTCTTTATTAGCCAATTGTTTTTGCACTAAACGCTTCCTTCCCATTGCCACCCCTGAATGGTTCACAGCAGCGATAACAGCAAGATCAGAACGGTCAAAACAGATATTGCTGCGATTAGGAAAAAGTGAAAGCCCCATATATTCACTCCAAGCTCGCCATTCATCAAAATCAGAGTTATTACTCCACGCTTGTCTATCATGTAGCAAAGTGCAATTAGAAAGATGATGAATATTGCCGGCAAGCTCATGTCTTTTCGCGTATTCGGGACTGCATACAGGAATAATAGATTCTGAAATTAAATCTTCACAATAAAGGTTTTGTAGTTGCTTATCATCGAAATAGATTGCGAGATCAATACCATAGCCTCGAAAGTTAATATCATCATTTCCTGTGAGTAGATTTAACTCAATGGATGGATAACGTTCAGTAAAATCTGAAATACGAGGGACTAACCAACATTGAGCAATAGAAGGGCGAGAATAAACAGTGAGAACACCGGAAACTTCTTGATTATGAATATCTAAAATTTCTTGGTTAATATCTTCTAGTGTTTTTTTAAGTGCCCAATAAATACGCTCTCCTTCTTCTGTTAACTCAATTCGGCGATGAAAGCGGTTAAATAGCTTAATTCCTAGCTCTTCTTCCAATGTATTAATACGGTGGCTAATGGCACTGGGGGTTAATGATAGCTCTTCTGCCGCTAAAGCGAATGAAAGATGACGACCTGTTGCTTCAAAAGTGTGAAGTCTTGCTAATTGATAACTGGATAATCGTTTATTTCTTAAAATCACGTTAGAAGATTCAAACATTCTTTTATTCTCGTTTTGTTATTGATAGTAACGTAAGTTAACAATCAAGGTAATGTTAAGATGAAATACCATGCTACCACTCGTCACAATGTGATTATTTGTGCTTTTGATCACTTATTTGAGTTAATTGAGTTCATCTTAGTGTAAGTTTTCATCATTTGTAAGTACCGAATGATTAATATTCAATATGATTAACAATAAATAAAATATTTGGGATGGATATATGGATTCAACGTTATGGGTGCTAGGTACTCTGATAATTAGTATCTTGCTCATTGTTTTTACTATAATAAAACTTAAGTTTCACCCGTTTTTAGCCTTACTATTGGCAAGCTTCTTTGTGGGTACTGCAATGAAGATGAATCCTTTAGAAATGGTAAATGCGATTGAAAATGGTATTGGTGGTACGTTAGGATTTTTAGCAGCAATTATCGGTTTAGGCACTATTCTTGGTAAGATGATGGAAATATCAGGTGCCGCAGAACGCATCGGTATTACATTACAAAAATGCCGTTGGTTATCTCCAGACGTTATTATGGTATTGGTTGGTCTTATTTGTGGTATTACACTTTTTGTTGAAGTGGGTGTGGTATTACTTATTCCTCTTGCTTTCTCAATTGCGAAAAAAACAAATACATCATTATTAAAATTAGCTATCCCATTATGTACAGCATTAATGGCTGTTCACTGCATTGTTCCTCCTCATCCAGCTGCTCTATTCGTAACAAATGAATTAGGAGCAGATATGGGAACCGTTATTGTTGCAGGTCTTGCGGTAGGCTTAGCTGCATCTTTAGTCGGTGGTCCTTTATTCTTAAAAATATTAGGTGAGCGCTTACCATTTAAAACCGTACCTGAAGAATTTTCTGATATGGAAATTCGTGAAGAAAAAGATTTGCCTTCATTAGGTGCCACTCTGTTTACTGTCTTATTACCTATTGTTCTGATGCTGATAAAAACAGCAGCCGAATTAAATATGACTAAAGGTACATCGATTTATACCGCATTAGAGTTTATTGGTAACCCAATTACTGCGATGTTTATTGCTGCCTTTGTTGCTTATTATGTGTTAGGTATTCGCCGTAATATGGGCATGAATACTTTATTAAAGAAAACAGAAGATAGCTTTAGCTCCATTGCCAACATCTTATTAATTATTGGTGCGGGGGGGGCTTTTAATGGCATTTTAAAAGGTAGTGGTTTAAGTGAATCTTTAGCGTTAATTCTTTCTAACTTGGATATGCATCCAATTTTATTGGCTTGGTTAGTCGCCATTATCCTTCATGCAGCTGTTGGCTCTGCAACTGTTGCAATGATGGGAGCTACTGCAATTGTTGCACCATTAATGCCTTTATACCCAGACATTAGCCCTGAAATTATTACATTAGCAATTGGTTCAGGTGCTATTGGTTGTACCATCGTCACAGACTCACTGTTTTGGTTAGTGAAACAGTATTGTAATGCAACTTTAAGTGAAACTTTTCGTTTTTACAGTGTCGCGACCTTTATTGCCTCCTTTGTCGCATTAGGCGGTACATTTATGCTTTCTTTTGTCATATAAAAGAGAACGACTATGAGCCATATAGATATAAATAAATTAAAAAGTAATTTTCCACTAGTTAATGACTTAGTGGACTTAAAAGAAGTGGTTTGGTTTAACCCAAAAGTGACCTCCACTGACCAGGGACTTCCATATGTTGGTTTAACGCAAGATGACGTAATTGACGCACAAGCGCGGTTACAACGTTTTGCACCTTATTTAGCTAAAGCATTTCCAGAAACAGCGGTTACTAAAGGGATCATCGAATCAGAAGTGGTTGATATTCCTAAGATGAAAGTTGCTCTTGAAAAGCGTTATAACACCTCTATTAGCGGTCAATTGCGTTTGAAAAAGGACAGTCACCTGCCTATTTCAGGTTCAATTAAAGCACGCGGTGGGATTTATGAAGTACTGACTCATGCTGAGAAATTGGCGATCAATGCGGGATTATTAAGTACAGATGATAATTATGAAAAGTTATTTTCTGATAAATTCCGTGAGTTTTTTAGCCAATATAGTATCGCGGTAGGTTCAACAGGCAACTTAGGTATGTCTATTGGGATCATGAGTGCGAAATTAGGCTTTAGTGTGAGTGTTCATATGTCTGCTGATGCACGTCAGTGGAAGAAAGATAAATTACGCTCTCATGGCGTGAATGTTGTTGAATATGAACAAGATTATAGTATTGCGGTAGAAGAGGGGCGTAAAGAAGCAGAGAAGGATCCTAACTGTTTCTTTATCGATGACGAAAACTCAAAAACATTATTCTTGGGTTATGCGGTAGCGGGATTACGTTTAAAACGCCAATTTGAAGAACAAGGTGTTCGTGTTGATAGTGAGCATCCTCTGTTTGTTTATCTGCCTTGTGGTGTTGGTGGTGGCCCTGGTGGTGTTGCTTTTGGGCTGAAATTGGCATTTGGTGATGCAGTACACTGCTTATTTGCCGAGCCAACGCACTCACCTTGTATGTTATTGGGCGTTTATACCCAATTACATGAAGGCATCTCAGTACAAGAGATTGGTATCGATAACGTCACTGCTGCTGATGGTCTTGCCGTTGGTCGTGCATCAGGCTTCGTAGGTCGTGCAATGGAGCGCTTAATTGATGGTTATTA
Organism: Proteus terrae; assembly: GCF_003144325.1. Taxonomy (GTDB): domain Bacteria; phylum Pseudomonadota; class Gammaproteobacteria; order Enterobacterales; family Enterobacteriaceae; genus Proteus; species Proteus terrae. The sequence continues at coordinate 82,983 of NZ_PENS01000001.1, read as the reverse complement.
CACTATTGATGATCAAGAGCTTTATGATTTACTCAGTTTATTAAATAAAGAAGAAGGAATTAAGTTAGAACCTTCGGCTTTAGCTGGAATGGCTGGTGCTATACATGTCACTCAAGCTAGAGATTATCTGCAAGGCTTATCACTGGACAGTCAAAAAATGCAAAATGCAACGCATTTAGTGTGGGCGACTGGCGGTGGTATGGTTCCTGCGGATGAAATGCAAAAATATCTTGCTCAAGGAAAATAGAGTGTAGAACGGGTGCTATCAGCTTTTGTTCTGATAGCATCTTAAAAAAATAAAGGGAATAGTACAAGTATCTCTAATCATTATTTAAAACAATAATAGCGTAGCAATGTGTTACACCAAGTGTTACATCAAACATTCACACCAGGATGTCACACCAGGGGAAAATGTCGTAGTATTATTATAAAAAAGAGGCACCCATTGGGTGCCTCGCTTACTTTATATCTTGTTAAATCTGAATATATTAAAAATCAATTTTGACATTTACTCCATAATTTCGACCCGGTAATGGCGCTAAGTATTTCAATTGAGAAGATGCCGCTCTTGCTTCAGTATTGGTGAGATTATTAATAATAAAATCAACTGAAACGTCTAACTTATCAAGATGATATTTTTTACCAATACCCGCATCGACTAAAGTATAAGAAGGGAAAGTAATATCTCCACCATACATTAATCCACCACTTTCTTTCTGTTTTTTATTGTAAGTGGCGCTACTAAATGCCGTTAATTCTCCATGCTGATAATTAATGCTAATACCATGTTTTTCATTAGGTAAGTTTGGCAAATAATTACCTGCAATAAATAGCTTTCTTTTGCTTTTATTTTCGACAAAATCCCCAAATAGTGTAAATGTGAGATTGTGCTCGTGAGGTAACTCGTATAAATACTTAAATTCGTATTCTAATCCTTTTGTTTCAAGATCTGTTTCATCCCATTCCATAACGGTAACGCCACCACGGCTAACTCCTGTTAATCTCCTAAATTTAAAGTCACTATAGTCTGTTTTATACAGATTAAGTTTATTAGAGAAATTACCAACCTCGATAACAGATGATAATTCAATACTTTTACTTTTCTCTGTATTAAATTTACTATTTCCTTGTTCCTCAATTAGATAAGCATAATGAGGACCATGTGTATAAAGTTCATTAATTTCTGGTGCCCGATAGGAAATATTTTGTTGTAGCTTTAATGTCCATTCATCAATTGGTGTAAAAGATAAGGCTAGTGTATTTGCACTTGTATCAAAATGACGGTTTTGTAAATTAGAACCTTGTCCTCTACCGCTATTATAATTAGCTGGAATATTGAGGTGATGTTGAGTGTAGCCTTTACGGTATCCAGCGGTAATTTCAAAAGGAGATAAATTGAGTGACTCAACCCAATATATCCCATACTCTTTGGTTAATACACTTGGTAAATAAGCATCATAACCAGACGTTTTCAGATCACGATAATTACCATTAACGCCAACAGCACCATTTAACCGATTAAATAGTGGAGCATGTGCAGTTTCTAATGCTAATTGGTGATTTTTTGTCTCAAATACTGATGATGCAATTTGTCCCACCAATTCTTCATCTTTAGATTCAGAATAAGAGTAATAAAAAGCACTGTCCCTTAAAAAAGGTGTTAAGTGATAATGTTTTCCCTGTATATCTATCCGCCGATTATGGTTTGAAACTGAAACCGGTTTATACATTTCTCGGCTTGTTTTTGTGGTGAGATAGGCATATCCTGGCACACCGTAAGAAGTCTGAAAATCAGTAACAGATAAACCTATATAGCCTTTATCTCTAATATAAGAAAGAGATGCATTGCCACTTTGGCTTTTTAAAAAGCTATTCGGGATCTCTTTATTGTTATTTTCAACATAATGTTTAGGTGGAGTTACATGTTCAATAGATGGAGGACTACCGGGTTTATATAGTGAATTTGGTTCGTTATTTACATAGCCAATGCCTGAAAAATAATCTTTATCTTTAAAGGTGTATTTATCGCCTTCACTTAACTCATATTCAATCTGATACTTTTTCCAGAATTCACTAATATAAGGATAAGCTTCAGGATTACGACTGGTAAAAACTTTCATATCCACTTGGCATTGATCACGTAATGCAAAGTGCTCTTTAAGTTGCTGAAAGCTGTAGCAAGGACCTGCTTTAGAATTCGTAGGAATTTTATATCTAGAGACACGCTTCGTTGCTCCAGAAAGATTAAAAATCCAATTTTCTTCATCGCTGAGTTTAATATTTGCAGAGCCACCATTACCGTTATTGGTACTTCCATTAAAAGTCACTGCACCTGAAATGGCTTTTTCAGGTAATTGTGTCATTATCCTATCATCCCATAAATGAATGGCACCACCGCTTGTACTACCACCATAAAAGAGTGCTTCAGAATTCTTACTGATCGATATTTCATTAATTCGGTTCATATCAATGGGAATAGGCATATTTCCACTAATAAATGAAACATCATTAATTGGCAGATTATTGACTAAAATACCGACACGATTTCCTGATAAACTTCGAATAACAGGTCTTGCAGCATTAGGTCCAAAACCTTCGGCTTGTACACCCGCAACTTTTGCAACGGTATTACCAATAGTATTCGTTTTTATTTGTTCAAGTTGTTTATCTTTTATCTCTTCTCGGTTATTAAGTAATAAAGAGGAAAACGTCTCTTTATTTTTTATTAGTGTACCTTTAACTGTTATTGCATCGTTTTGATTTTCTTTTTCTTTGCCTTTATCATCATTACTCTCTTTTCCATATAAAGGAGATGACAAAAGCATAAGCAAAATAATAGAGAGTTTACTTTTTTTCATGATATTTATATTAGAATGTAAGAGTAGCGCCTAAGATAATATTACGACCTGGTAAATACATTTCATCTTTAATATAAGAGGTACTATCTTTCCCTTTTGCATCAAAAATATTATTAATCTTGGCATATAAGGTATAATCGGAGTTGTCTAAATAACCAATATATTCACTACCTAAACTAACCGTGTTATAAGAATCCGTAGGTGTTTCATACTCGGTTGTTTTATTCTGTTTCCCAAAATGATCAACACGGATTTGTCCAGTTAAGTTTTCTGCCAAACTATGTTTAATATAAGCACTTAATCGATAAGCCGGTATTCTTGGTATATTTCCCTTATTATTTAGTAAATTTGCTCTGATATAATCACCAGAAATACCAATTAAGTTATCTTGGTTATAGTAATAATCAATATTTCCTTCTACACCTTTAAATTGTGCATCATGTTGAACATATTGTAATGAACGATAACCATTATTTAATTCAGCACCAGTAAACTTGCCGTAAATATAATTATTGATACGATTGTAATAGGCACTCATATTAAATTGAATATCGCCTGTTACTTTAGTTACTCCAATATCAATATTATTTGCGGTTTCTGCAGTTAAATTAGGATCGCCTTTTTCAATGGTTCTACTTGCGGCATGAACACCATTCGCATAGAGCTCTTCTGCGACAGGTAATCTTTTTGTGTGTGATAGTGATAAATTTAAAAAATAGTCTTGTGTAAAATTCCACGCTAATCCAGTAGAAATAGAAGATGCACTCTGTTTATTAGTTTTTTGAGTTTCTCTATTTAACAGCGATTGCCACTCTTGGCGAAATCCTAATTCATAGCGAAAATCACCTAATTGGTATTCTTCTAATAAAAAGAGTGAGTGATTTTTTGTTTTTGTTGAAGGAACATAAGCCTCCTCTCCATAGGCACTAAAATCACGTTGATTAAATTGTCCGCCAATAACGCCATGCCAGCCTAAAATGGGTTGATGTGTGAAAGAAAATCTTAATTCATCTCCTTTGTTTTTAAATTGGGTACTGACTTCATGACCTTCTTTTTCGTCATGATGATAATTGGTTCTGGCTGCACTGAAACGTACAGATTCAATACCGACAAAAGGGTTACTTTTTTCACCACGAAGATCCCATCGTTTACTCTCCATAACAATATAAGGAATGCCATGTTCATGTTTTTCATCAGGGTATTCATGATTGTGATCATGATGATGACCAGCTAAAGGAGGGCTAATAGGGGTGTGGTGGTGGCCCTCATCATGATCGTGAAAATGAGTATGACTAGGCAATCCATATCGGCGATGCTGTTCACCATAGCCAATACCAATATAGCCATCATCAAAGATCCAAGATGTACCAATATTTGCAGATTGGTTATCTTGATAAGAGCCTGCTAAACGGCTAGGTTCTCCTTGATGCAAAGGCGCAGGTTGTTTGTAATCGCTTTGATAACGCTTAGTGCCTTCAATACGCAGAGCTAAATTATCTTGCCCTAATGTTAATCCGGCTGATCCTGTATTTCCCTTAGAAACGGAATCGTATTGATACTGTAATTCACCCTCGTAGCCTTTTTCAGGTACTGACATAGGAATTTTGCTATCAATAACATTTATTGCTCCACCTATCGTGCCTCCTCCATAAAGTAATGTTGCTGGTCCTTTTAATACTTCAATACGCTGGCTTAAAAAAGGTTCACTGGTGATGGCGTGATCAGCACCAATAGATGAAACATCCATAAGATCACTACCACTGTGCAATACCTTGACTCGATTTCCTGACATTCCCCGAATAACAGGGCGTACCGAACCCCCCCCAAAAAAGCTGGCATGAAAACCTGGCAAAGATGTCAATGTTTCTGCAATAGATGCACTACGATTAGTGCGTAGATCTTCTTGTATTAAAACTGCAACGGGTATTGCCATTTTCTCTTGTGACGTATGTAAAGGTGTTGAATAGACTTTTAATACCTCATTATTCTGATTTTCTTTTGACTTTATTGCAGGGATTGCATTTGCAAATAAAGAATAACTTATTGAAATAAAAAGTGTTGTATAGCTAAAAATAGATTTTTTCATATCACTTACCCTTCTTTGTTTATTATGTTATAACATAACATTTTGTAAATATTGTAAGTAAATATAATTATTATTAGCAAGTGATCATTTTTAAAAATAATAAAAATATTATAATTAATTGTAATTTAAGGATAAAAAATAAATTAAGAGTATCAAAAGTAAAGAGGCAAAAAAGGCGCCATAATGACGCCTTGAAGATAAATGATAAAATAGGGTGAAAATGTTTATTCTAAAATAAACATGCCATAAGGATGGATTTGCAGATAGTAGCTATCGCCTACATTAGGTTGAAGCTGTGTGGCATTGACTTGTAATAGCAAGGTTTGATTTTGCCATTCCACTGTCACTTCATATTGAGGCCCCATATAAGCGACATGGACAATTTTGCATTGCTGACAAGCATCACCTTGTTGAGATAAGGTGATCGCTTCAGGTCTAACGCCCACTCTCACTTCTGTTTTAGTCGTATTAAACGTATCTGGTTTTGGTAAACGATATTGGAAGATATCAACATAATCAGCGCCCAATGTCGCTGGGAATAAGTTGGCATCCCCCATAAAGCTTGCCATAAATTCAGAAGCGGGTTGGCGATAAAGAGTTTGCGGTGAACCTAATTGCATTATCTTGCCTTTATTCATCACCAATACCATATCAGAAACCGCAAATGCTTCACTTTGGTCATGAGTTACGTAAAGAGAGGTGATATTAAACTGTTGTTGTAATTCACGAATTTTCTCTCTCATACTACGGCGTAAGTTCGCATCAAGGTTACTCAGTGGTTCATCAAAAAGTAACACTTTAGGCTTTAAAATTAACGCACGCGCTAAGGCGACACGTTGCTGTTGTCCACCCGATATTTGGTCAACAAAGCGGTCTTCAAAACCGGCTAAATCCACCAGCTCTAAAGCTTCAGAGACACGTTGTTTAATTTCAGCTTTAGGTCGTCCTAGCATTTTTAAGCCATAGCCAATGTTTTCCCCCAAAGACATATGAGGGAAAAGGGCGTAAGACTGAAACACCATACAAATATCACGTTGCTGGATTGAGCGGTCAGTAACATCCTCACCATCAATAAAAATCTTACCTTCTGTCGGTTTTTCTAACCCTGCAACTAAACGTAACACCGTTGTTTTACCACAACCTGAAGGCCCCAATAATGAAACCATTTTGCCTTGTGGAATAGACAAACTGAGATCTTCAATTACCGTGTTAGAGCCAAAACGCTTAATTACATTTTTCAGTTCAACGAAATGTTGTTGTGTCATGATTTATACTCCGTATTACTGTGCATTTTTGGCTTTAGAGCGTGAAACACGGGCTTCGCCAATCAAATAGTCAAATAAGAAAATAATTGCCAACATCACAACGATTAAAATCGAGCCGTAGGCAATTGCGACGCCGTATTCACCATCTTCAACACGATTTAAAATATAAGCGGTGGCAACGCGTGTATCTGGTGTAACAAGGAAAACAATGGCACTGACTGTGGTAATGGCACGCACAAAGCTATAAATCAGCGCAGATAAAATAGCAGGGCGTAATAACGGTAATAGCACATAGAAAATGGTTCTCATTGAGTTCGCTCTTAAACTTAGAGAGGCTTCATCAAGAGATTTATCAATTTGTCCTAACCCCGCAATACCTGCACGTATTCCCACTGGTACGTTACGCATTGTCATAGAGATAATGACAATGGCAGCTGTTCCCGTTAAATAGAAAGGCGAGTCGTTAAACGCAAGAATATAAGAGACACCTGCAACGGTTCCCGGTACAGCGAAACAAAGCATTGTAGTGAACTCGATACTTTTCTTACCTTTAAAGTCTTGGCGTACTACGATATAGGCAATTAATAGTCCGAGAATGGCTGTAATCGGCGCCGCAATACCTGCATATAACAAGGTATCTAACAACGAAGGCCATGCACCGTCACTCATTCCTTGACCAAATAGTTTGATAAAGTTATCGAATGTTAAGGTGTAATCAACCCCCCAGTTAACAGTGAAACTGCCATAGAAAATACTGCCATAGAGCAGGATATTAAAGACAACCCAAATACCTAAAACGGTAGTCACAAAAGCAATCAGTGAAGACGGAAGAGGTTGAACATCACCGCGATAAGATTTACCTGATACCGTGACGTAAGAGCGTTTACCAATCCACATATACTGCACACAGAACACTAATAGTGAGAAAACTAGCAGTGATGCACCTAATGTACTGGCTGATTGATAATCCAGCTGAGAGCCTGTGATATAGAAGTAAATTTGTGTGGCGATAACGTCAAAGTTGCCCCCTAAAACCAGAGGGTTACTAAAGTCGGCCAGAGATTGCACAATCACAATTAAAAACGCATTGGCTAACGCGGGCTTAAGTAACGGCATAAAGACGTTAAAGAAGGTTTGATAGCGGTTAGCTCTTAAGGTGTAAGACGCTTCTTCCAATGAAGGATGAATGGTTTTTATAGCACCATCTAAAATCATAAATGACATTGGGGTAAAGGCGAGTACTTGAGCTAACCAAATCCCTGTAAAACCGTATAACCAGTTGGTATTTTCCAGTCCTGCGTAAGTCGCGAGAAACTCTGTCACATAGCCAGAGCGGCCCATCATTAATGTCACGCCTAAACCGACAACAAAAGGAGGTGTAACAATAGGTAAGATAGAAAATACACGACCAATAATGGCAGAACGTACCGCAATACGAGACGTATAAATTGCCAAAATTAAACCAAAGAAAGTACAACCGATACCCACTGCGATAGAGAGCACAATAGAGTTGAGCATCACTTGCACAATATGAGCTTGGCTTAAAATAGCGATAAACTCAAAAGGTGCAAAATTGCCCGCGCTATCTTTAAACATCGGAATAAAAATAGCGATACTTGGGAAGATGATAAAGGCGCCAATCAGTGCAACAACGGCGATTAAAGAGCCAATAACAAAACTGTCACCACCCAGCCATTCAAGGCGTGTTAAGGCGGTTTTCATGATCATTCCCAAAGAAATAAAGAGGATGATCGCAGAATAACCTAAGCCACGCCCTTCAAGAGTTGCACTAACGATTGCAATAAATGCACAAAATAGCGCAAAACTAGCATCAAAATAGTGGCGAGAGCGATTTTCACGCTTAGGAGCAGTTAATGGACGAAATAACAGTAAACTAGGTAATAAAAACCAGAGCCAACTGATATTGACGCTACTCCAGCCGTAAGAGGTGAGCAATTCATCTGCTGTAGAATCTAAAAGACCGTAATCAAGGCTCCATGACGGCAGTAAAGCAAATGCCATCCATGCAATTAGGATCCATAAAAATATGGGATCCCGCCTCTTTTTTTCAGGTAAAGCGAGTGTGTGAGACATAAATCCCCCGAGAGTAAATGTATTTATTATTATGAGAAAAAGAGAGCGAGAGGTTATCTCGCTCTATTAATGAGCTATTTACCCATTTTTACTTCGGTAACCCACTTATTAATCAGCTCTTTACGCACTTCGCTATCGCCATATTTATCCATGTCGTAGTTAATGAGTTTTAAGTCTGATAATTTCAGTGCCATTGGTGAAGATTCAGCCGAAGTATTAGTTAGAATTTGGTAAGATTTACCTTCTTTCCAGCTAATTTCCTGAGCTTCTTTTGAGAGTGTCCAATCTACGAATAATTTTGCGTTATCCATATTGCGGGCATTTTTAATGATACTCACACCACCGATTTCATAGCCTGTACCTTCACAAGGTGAAATCAATTCAAGTGGAGCGCCATTTTCAACTTCTAATGAGTAGTCATGTAAGAAACCAATACCAATGGCGGCTTCGCCACGCGCTGCATTTCGTGCCGGAGCAATACCTGATTTGGTATATTGAGAGATGTTTGTGTTGATTTTTTTCAGATAATCAAAGGCTTGTTCAGTGCCCCACAATTGGTCAAAGGTTGCCAGTGCAGTGTAAGCTGTACCTGAGCTTTGTGGATCAGCGATTTGAATTTCACCTTTATATTCAGGTTTAATTAAATCTTTCCAGCAAGTTGGGATCGCAATGCCTTTTTCTTTTAAGCGATCTTTATTCACGCCAAAACCTAAAATGCCGACATAAACCGCAGAAGAGTAGTTGCCTTTGCGTTTAGCTGGATCACGAAACTGTGCCATTATCTGATCGAGGTTAGGTGAAACATAAGGCTCTAGTAGATCCATTTCACCAGCTTGTGAGTGAGGGTCCATTGTACCGCCATACCAAACGTCAGCTTGTGGATTACGTTTTTCAGCTTCAATTTTAGCTAAAGTACTTCCTGAACCATTACGAACGAAGGTTGTTTTAACATCATACTTTTCGGCAAAGGCTTTTGTTTCAGCTTCACACATGGCATTTGTCGCACTACAGTAAACCACTAAGCGACCAGCCGCATTTGTTGATAAGCTAACTGCAGAAAGAGCCAGACCAGCAGCAACGAGTGTAGAGAGGGTTTTCAATTTCATGTTCAGAACCTTTTAAATGTGTCGTCATCGGAAAATGAAAGAGGGCCAACTAAATGCTCTTGTTTGCTAACATCAGCAATCAACAATGGCATTAGTAAGAGTCCCATTAAGGCCGCAGCACTGGTTAATAATGCAAACATCCCAGTCCAACCATAATGCGCCATGACCTGACTTAATGGCCAACCTGCCATTGCCGCCCCTAAATAGGCAAACAATCCCAAGTAGCCAGTTACCGTGCCTGCTGCGTTTTTATGGCAATATTCTGTTGCAGCAAGCCCGATTAACATCTGTGGCCCGAACACAAAAAAACCGATACTAAAAAAACAGGCTGCGAGCAAAGCATAATGATGAATTGGAATTAACCAAAGTGCTGTTACTGCGGTAAAAAGTCCGAGTGAAAACAGCAATATCATTGGTGCTCGTTGACCGCGGAATAATAAATCCGAGCCCCAGCCTGAACATAACGCGCCGAGTAAGCCACCCACTTCAAATAAAGAGAGAATGGCATTAGCACTCAATAAGTTGGCGCCATGTGTTTCTGATAACCAGATATTTCCCCAATCGTTAATCGCCATACGTATGAGATAAACCAAAATATAGGAAAAACCCAGTAACCAAATCATTCGGTTAAATAAAATGCTCTCTTTCAAAATAGTTAGCATAGGTTTAGGGGGTGATGCCTGCTCTTGACGTAATTCAAAAACATCGCGCCGCCACACACCCACGGTAGGAAGCCCTTCCTCTGCAGGAGTACCTTTTAACCGTACACACAACCACAACCCGATGATGATACCGATAATACCGGGAACAAGCAGTGCGACTTGCCAACTATAATGCGTCGCTAGCCACGCAGTTAAAATGGGAAGACTCATCCCGCCAAGGTTGATTGAGATATTCCATAATCCCCACCAGAAACCGCGTTCATTACGTGAATACCAGTGTGTTAACAACCTTGCACAAGGAGGCCATCCAAAGCCTTGAAAGAAACCATTTAGTGCCCAGACCAAAAGCAGCGCGGGAAACGAAAGACAATAGGCAAAAATAATATTCATAATGCCTGTCATGACTAGTCCCACACCCATAAACCAGCGGTATCCCCATTTGTCATGGAAAATACCGGAAACAAATTTAGATAAACCATAAGTGAGATAAAAAAGGCTGGCTATCCAACCGATATCCCCTTTATCTAAATTCAATTCAACCTGCATAACGGGCATTACAAAGTTGACGCTTTTACGAGTGAGATAGAAAGTGGCATAACCGATAATCATCGACAGCATTAAATTTTTGCGCCAAAAGTTATAGGTCTTATTAATTGATGCCGAATTTTTACCTGACATAACATCCTCTTTGATGTTGCAAATGTAAAAAAAATGTCGCGAAAAAGAATGAGATAAGGTTGTAGATGACTAAGACTTATTCCTAGTTTTCACTGTTTTCTTTTGAATTTGTGGGTAAGTTAACAATTATTTTCGTACCGTGACGGTTAATCACTTCCCATTCTCCGCCTAAAGCGCGAATGCGTTCTTCTATTCCTCGTAATCCAAAGCCACTACTTTGCTGTGCTGATAATGATGTCGGTAACATACCAACGCCATTATCACTAATAATTAGCCGTAAACGGTTTTGATTTTGAGTCAGTGAGATTTGGATGTAGGTTGCGTTAGCATGTTTACTAATGTTGTTTAACAGCTCTTGCACCAAACGGTAGAGAGTAAAAATAATGGTTTCGTTTTCAGGCTCTTTATCTAATGAGTAATTAAAATTACAGGTAATGCCGTTGTCATCAAAAGCAAACTCATTGATTAAATGATGAAGGGCTTTTTCAAGCGACATCTCTTCTAAAACAGGAGGGCGTAATTGTCGGAGTAGTTGACGTGTAGATTGATGAATTTGTAGGGCGAGCCGTTCAATTTGCTCTCCGGTTTGGCGTGTTTTGTCGTTATCCGCCGTTCTTTTGATTAGCATTGATTGAATTTGGATAGCCGTAATATTCTGCCCAATTTCATCATGTAATTCGCGAGCAATGGCTTTTTTAACATCTTCTTCGGTATGAACCAGTTTTTCCATTAGATCGCGACGAGCTTGTAACTCTTGTTCTAGGCGTAAACGGTAATGACGTAAATTATGAGCAAGTTGCTGTTGGCGACTAATCGCAATCCCTAAGCCAATACCGATAATGGCTTGTGTGGTTAAGAACATTTCTAACTCACGCAAATCATTAAAAGCGCCATTGACTTGGCGAGCAAAAGTGATAATCAAACTACCTAACAGTGCGGATAAAACGCCACCTTGCCAGCCATAACGGTAAGCCATAAAAACATTAGGAATAAATACAAGGATAACTAATAAACGCTCTATCTCGGGTGTTAAAAAAAACTGAGCACTTAACCCGATAAGGCAAAATAGAAATCCCCACATCAGCAAGGAAGTTCTTAGAGGAGGATCGGGAGTACCATCAGAGACTAAGGCGCGACTTTGTAATTCACGAAGATATTCATAAAGTAAAAAGACAAAAGGCGCGAGCAATATACCCCCAGTTACTGATGTGAGGAAAATATCGCTGGTGGTATTAATAATAAACCCGAGAATAAAGGCTTGTAGCAGGCTATTAAAGCCCACAGCGCCAATTAATAGGGTTAAGCGTTGCCAATAAAGCGGATATCGCCACCAAATACGCTGAACTTCTAGTGCGACAACGAGGCTTAGTATCGGAGAAAGATAAATAATGGTGTGGGTAATTAATTGCTCTTGCGCTAACCAGTAATAAAGCCCCCATTCGGCAAATAGCATCGGAAGCCAAAAGCGACGCCAGAGTAAAATTATCAGGGCTAATCGTAGACCTTGGGGTAAGAAAAGGGCGGCTTGTTGCCCATTTTTACTTAAATAGAAGCCAATCACCCAAAGTGATAGCCAAAGTAAAGAGTAGGTAAGCAATAAAAAAAGGGATTGAAGAAGAAAACGCAGTCCCCTTTTCATATTACAGCGAGCCTGTGATCAACTGATTCTTTAAGGCGAAATGAACTAAATCGATGGTGGTTTCACAGCCTAATTTACCCAGTACATTGGCTCGATGAACGTGTACGGTCTTATGGCTAAGATTAAGTTGTACAGCAATGGTTTTGACATTAACACCTTGAACTAACAGATTAAAAATCTCTCTTTCACGAGGAGTTAAAGTGTGGAGTGCATCTTCTTTTTCAGGTGTTTGTCGCAATGCTTTCATTGCATCAGAGCAGAGATAACAACCACCTTGATGTACAGCACGTACTGCTTGTACTAACTCTTCAGGACCACAACGTTTTGTTAAATAACCGCGAGCACCAGAGTCTAGTGCACTCTGAACAAAGGCAGGGGTGTCATAGATACTTAAAATAATAGTTCGAAAATCAGGGCGCTTTTGTTTTAAACGGCTTTGGAGTTGTAGACCACTTTCGCCAGGCATAGAGAGATCCATAACGGCAACATCAATATCGTCATGAGCTAAATAAGGCCATGCTTCTTGCCCATTAGAATACTCACCCACGATGTGAATATCGGGTTCTAGCATTAGGAGTTGTGCAAAACCAGAACGCACAACAATGTGATCATCTACTAAAGCAACTTTTATCATAATTTTTTATTAGTCAGAGAGTAGTCAGACAATACTTATATGATTTATAACAAGCTACAGAAAGATAAGCGAGGAAAAACGGAGAAGAAAACTGGTTTTGAACCTTATATCTCGTTTTTATCAAGGTGAATCGTGACAAGCAAATAATAATAATGGGTTATTTATTGGTCTTGTTATTATTTCCCATAAGCAGGGAACCTCTGCCTATGGGAAGTGAGCAATATTTTACTGATTAAGCAACTTGAACGGGCACAGCTTTAGCAATGCGCTTCATTTCATTGTTGTCTTCAAAATATGCAATGTTTGGCTTATGGCTACGCGCATCGCTATCAGGAATTTGTACATAAGAGCAAATAATTAAGCGATCGCCAACAGCGGCACGACGAGCGGCGGCACCATTAACAGAAATAATTCGTGAACCTCTTTCTGCACAAATGGCGTAAGTTGAAAAACGTTCGCCATTATCAACGTTATAAATATCGATAGCTTCATTTTCAAGAATACCTGCGGCATCCATAAAATCCTGATCAATCGCACAAGAGCCTTCATAATGCAGATCGGCTTGTGTCACTTTTACGCGATGAAGTTTGCCTTGTAACATAGTGCGTAGCATTGTTGTGTTTCCTATATTCTAATAATTAATCTACAAGATTAACTTGCTGGTTATCGATAAGGCGAGTATTACCCAGCCATGCAGCCATTAAAATAACAGCTCGACGGCTCTCTTCATTTAATGGTGTGAGTGTATCTGCATCACAAATAAAACACTCATCTGTACGAAAACCTTGTTGCTCTAAGGTGTTTTTTGCATTTTGTAGTAACTGATTAACATCACGATCCCCAGACTTTAATTGCTCTGCGATTTCTTGCATCGCTTGATAAAGTGCGGGAGCTTGTTGTTTTTCGTTATCAGATAATAGGCGATTACGCGAACTGAGCGCTAAACCATTTTTGTCACGGACGATAGCAACAGGAACGATACTGATATCCATACATAAATCACTTACCATCTTTTTGATAATTTGCAGTTGTTGAAAATCTTTTTCACCAAACATTGCAACATCAGGTTGTACAAGATTAAAAAGCTTACTGACAACGGTTGTGACACCACGGAAATGACCAGGGCGACTTGCTCCTTCTAATACGCTAGATAATACCGGTACATCAACGGTAGTTTGGTTTTCCATACCGTGTGGATACATCTCTTTCGCTGAAGGAGCAAAGATAATATCAACATGTTTATCACGCAGTAACTCGCAGTCTTCTTGCAAAGTTCGAGGGTAGTTTGCTAAATCCGCCTCTCTATCAAATTGAAGTGGATTCACAAATATAGAAGCTATCACGACATCTGCGTGAATGCGGGCTTCTTCAATTAATTTTAGGTGACCTTCATGAAGATTACCCATGGTTGGAACCAATGCAATGCGTTTACCTTCTTGCTTTAATCGCTTGATTTCTCTGCGTAAGATAAGCGTAGTTTCAATAATTAGCATGGCGTGACTCCTTTAAACGATATTGATAATTAAGATAATAAATCAGTTAAATGAATGTTTTTCTTCGGGAAACAGACCTTGTTCAACTTGTTGAACATAAAGGCTGACAGCACCTTTTAATGATCCTGCTTCTTGTAAAAAATCTTTTGAGAACTTAGGTGCTTGAGGGGTTAAGCCTAATAAGTCATGCATCACAAGAATTTGCCCATCAGTGACATTACCAGCACCAATACCAATAACAGGCATCGTTAACGCGTCTGTAATTGCTTTAGCTAGAGTAACAGGAACACATTCCAATACCGCTAATTGAGCACCTGCATCTTCAAGGACGATAGCATCTTGCTTTAATTGCTCTGCTTCATCTTGTTCTCTACCTTGGACTTTGTAACCCCCGAAAACATTGACTGACTGTGGTGTTAATCCTAAATGGATACAGACAGGAACTGCACGCTCAGCCAGCATTTTAACGGTAGGAATTAACCAACTTCCACCTTCAATCTTCACCATGTTGGCACCTGCTTGCATCAAAATGCCGGCGTTAAGGCAAGCCTGTTCAGGTGTTGAATAAGACATAAAGGGCATATCAGCAATTAAGAAGGCATTAGGAGCGCCAGCTCTTACACAGCGGGTGTGATAGGCAATTTGCTCAACAGTAACGGGGAGCGTGCTGTTATGGCCTTGTAATGTCATTCCTAGTGAATCACCAATCAGCATGGCTTGAATACCTTCTTGTGCAAAAAGGCGGGCAAAACTTGAATCATAAGCGGTGATTGTGGCGAATTTTTTCTTTTCTTGCTTATAGCGATTTAACGTAGAAAGCGTAGTGGGTTTCATTGTAACAAACTCCATCATTGTCGTTTTTTTGTGTGTAGATAAAATTAATTACTTCACATAATTGTTTGTTTATTAAGGAAAATATTGAATTGTCAAAATAAAGCCGCTTTCGATTGTAGCATTTAAGGACTAAAAACGAAGAAAAAGTAACTAAATGAGTAATAAAAAATAACAAATGATAATTTTTATTTATATTCATCAATTGGTTATATGTGAAAAATAAATACAAAAGAGTTTAAAGATTGAGGCGATGAGGGGAGTTTGAAAAATTGAGGGAAAGCAAAGGAGAGGAGATAGGCTGATACTGTTTATGTTTTTTACAGTATCAACCTTTAGCATTAAGGGCGTATTAGTGTGAAGTTACCACTTTTCCATGCCATTTTCAGGCACTAACGCCAATCTGTCTGCTAATAATTCACCATCAGGAAAGCGAAGATCTGGTGCTAATTCAGATAATGGATAAAGCATAAATTCACGTACTTTAAGCCCGTAATGAGGTACGGTTAATCGTTCTGTTTGGATTACGTCATTACCAAATAACATAATATCAAGATCAAGCGTTCTTGGCCCCCAACGATTACCTTCTTTTCTAACACGACCTTGCGCCAATTCAATAGCTTGAGTGTTATCAAGTAACTCTTCTGGTGCTAATGTTGTATCAACCGCAACAGCGACATTTAGGTAATCAGGTTGATCTTGAGGCCCCATTGGACGTGTACGATACCAAGATGACTGTGCAATCAATGTTGTTTGTGGGATCTCACTGATTGCCTTAATCGCTGAATTCACCTGATCGTCAGGTGAATTCAAGTTACTTCCCAGAATGATATAAACACGTTTTTTCTGTTTACTCATTGGTACTCTCTTGTCTAGATGCAGGCTTTGCACTTGGATGACGAGGGCGTTTACGTGGACGTGGACGTCTGCGAACCGGTGCTTGACCTAATTCAGATACCATTGAGCGCTGTTGCGTATTATTAGACGCTTGGAAATCAGCCCACCAACTTGCTAACGCTTCAAGCTCTGGGTTGCGTTGTACATTGGCACGTAATTCCAGTAAATCAAACGCTGCTCGGAATTTAGGGTGTTCAAGTAATTTATTTGCACGACGGCCTTGGCGTTTAGGTAAACGCTGCTGTAATTGCCAGATATCACGCATTGTTGTGGTAATACGTTTTGGTATCGCAATAGTACGGCATTGCTCATCTAAAATATCGTTCATTGCCATAGAGAAAGAGTCATAGTAAGAAAGACCACTTTCTTGGACTAGTTTTTCAGCATGTTCAATTAATGGATACCATAACATTGCTGCAAATAAGAACGCCGGATTGACTCGCATCTCTTTATTAATGCGATAGTCTGTATTTTTGAGAACTTGATCTAACATTCTCTCCATCGGCGTATCATGTTGCTCTGTCATTTTAGAAGCAATCAATGGAAACAGTGGCTCAAGTAATTGATGGCGACACATTAATTTGTAAGTTTTGTAGCCTTGCCCTGTTTGTAATAATTTTAGTGACTCTTCAAAAAGGCGAGCAGATGGAATATTACGTAATAAAGGGGCGAGTCTGCTAATTGGCTCTGCGGTTTCAGGCGCAATTTGCATATCCAATTTGCTGGCAAAGCGAATGGCTCTAAGCATTCTGACGGGATCTTCGCGATAACGCGTTTCAGGATCGCCAATTAAGCGAATAATACCTGCTTTTAGATCCGCTAAACCGCCAACGTAATCACGTACAGCAAAATCATCAACACCGTAATAAAGACTGTTTAATGTAAAGTCACGACGAATGGCATCTTCTTCAATTGAGCCGAAAATATTATCGCGTAGTAACATGCCGCTTTGTGCTTGCTGAGATTGGTTATTGTCTGAAACCTCATGATCTTCATGAGAACCGCGGAAAGTCGCAACCTCAATCACTTCAGGGCCAAACATAATATGAGCAAGACGGAAACGACGACCGACTAAACGGCTGTTGCGGAATAATCGACGTACATCTTCAGGTGTTGCATTAGTGGCAATATCAAAATCTTTTGGTTTTCTTCCCAGTAATAAGTCACGGACACCACCACCAACTAAATAAGCCTGAAAGCCTGAGTTGTTAAGGCGATAAAGCACTTTTAATGCATTATCGCTGATATCTTTACGTGAAATTGGGTGTTGATCTCTTGGGATCACAGTCATTGGCAAATCACTCCCGTTCGCCTTTTCTTTATTACTCTTTTTTTTACGGGGACGGTCTGCGGATATAGCAGGACGCCGACGCACAGGTTTCTGTGTTTCTTGTATTGGTCGGTCAGATGCAGTGACTGGCCTTTCACTTGCTACCGGTTGTGTGTCTGATGACGTTGTTTGTCGCCCTAGCAGATTACGGCAGAAATGTGCTACTCGATTAAAAATATGACACCTCGAATAATAAATTCTAATAATTAAAAAAATTAAGCGGCTAATCATAGCCTACTGAACATTTTTTGAGAATGCTTTGTGTGGTTTATTCATACCCTTGTTGCTGATGATTTTGTTTTAAAATCTCAGAAGGTGACCACTGCGCAGTCGCAATCTCTAATAATGATGCTAATGAATAATCTTGCCAACCCTCAATAATAGGCTGATTAAGAAACCGCAAAGCATCGATAATGACGGGTCTTGGATCAGTATCTGGCAACGCATGCGCGTGATTTTGTTTTGATAATTTATTACCGTCATGATTTATTGCTAAAGGTAAATGAGCATAACGCGGAATAGGTAAATTCAGTTGTTTATGTAAACTGATTTGTCGCAATGTGGGATCAAGTAGATCGGCACCTCTAACAACTTCGGTTACACCCTGATAATTATCATCAATCACCGTCACTAGATTATACGCAAATAAGTTATCTTTTCTGTGAATAATCATATCTTCTAACACGATAGATGTACTCTTTGCATAATATGTACCTTGAATGACATCTTCAAAATGATAAACAGGATGCTGTTGGATCAACCTCCATGCACTCTCTTTATCAAAAGGTATCACATTATCTGTGAGTGACTCTCGGTGACGACAGTGGTTATCATACACGCCCCCTAAGTCATGTAAACGATGACGGCTACAATGACAGTGGTAGCAAACACCCTCTTTCCAAAGAGTGTGTAAAGTTTCACGGTAAGCATCATGGCGTTGCGATTGATAGAGGATCTCTTCATCCCAGAACAAACCATAATGTTCTAATGTGCGAATAATTTGGGATGCAGTGCCGGGAGGTTCTCTAAGAGGGTCTATATCATCGATGCGCAGAAGCCAACGCCCATGGTGTGCGCGAGCTTGAAGATAACTGCCAAGTGCAGTAACCAATGAGCCAAAATGAAGTTGACCCGTTGGCGATGGCGCAAAGCGCCCAATATAGTCTGTAATCTCGTGCATCGAAAGATTCAGATTAACGCCTCAACGTATTAGGTTGAGGCGTTTGCTCATTATTAGCCAGCCATCTGCTTTTCACGGATTTCAGCTAATGTCTTACAGTCGATACATAAATCAGCTGTAGGGCGAGCTTCTAAACGGCGAATACCGATTTCCACTCCACAAGATTCACAGAAACCAAAGTCATCATCTTCGACTTTTTTCAGTGTTTTCTCGATTTTCTTAATGAGTTTACGTTCACGATCACGGTTACGCAGCTCAAGACTGAATTCTTCTTCTTGTGCAGCACGGTCAACGGGATCGGGGAAGTTTGCCGCCTCATCTTGCATATGAGTAACGGTGCGGTTGACTTCATCCCTGAGCTGATTGCGCCAAGATTCAAGTATTAGCTTAAAATGCGCTAATTGGGCTTCGTTCATGTACTCTTCGCCCGCTTTTTCCTGATATGGCTCAACGCCAGCAATAGCGAGAATGCTCATGGACGATGTTTTACGCTTTTGCCCTTCTTGCATAATGCTTCTCCTACATACGCATTTCTGAATAATCCCCACCTTCAAAATAGGAAGGGGAAAAAATAGGGCGCTATAAATAGCAGATGCCCGCGAGGATAGCAATTATTCCTTCAATAAGTTTTCTCATGGTGTGAAGGCACGCAAGTAAATGTCCTTTTTTAGTTAAAAAATGCTTAACTAACACCATAAGAATCAATTAACCATTTGAAATAAAAGGTAATTGCTGTCCAATTGTTAAATTGTATTCACTAATATTGATGCGATAACACAAGATTTCAACCCCTGCATCACTCGCTTCTTTTAGCAGTGAAGCATAGGCAGGGTCAATCTCTTTAGCAACAGTCACTTCCGTAATCCCAGTATGGGGAACTGCGTAGAATAAGACAGCCCTTAAGCCCAATTTTGCGATAGCCGTCAACTCTCGAAGATGTTTCTGCCCACGTTCTGTCTTTGCATCAGGGAAATAGCCCATACTGTTGTCTAGCAAGGTGACTGACTTCACTTCAATATAACAGTCAACTTTATGATTTGATTTAAGTAAAATGTCAATACGGCTGTTCTCACTGCCGTATTTCACTTCTCGTTTTATCTCGTCATACTCAGATAATTCTGGAATGTTACCCGCCTCAATAGCATCAGCAATAATTCCATTTGCTCTTAAGGTATTTACACAAATCCAATCATCGGTTTGAGTTTGAGTTAGTTCCCAGCTATGCGGATATTTTCTTTTTGCATTTGAAGAGGTGGAGTACCAAACGGTATCACCGGGGGTTGCACATCCCGTCATTGCACCGGTGTTGGCGCAATGGAGCGTGAATTCTTCCCCATTAGGGGTAACAACGTCTGCTAAAAAACGTTTATATCGTTTTAGTAAAGTGGCAGATTTTAGTGGTTGCTCAAATTTCATGACAACTCCGATGAAAATACGACCTTTAATAAAGCGCTAATGCTACAATGCCTAGCCAAGAAAGTTAATGAGCCATGGAGCCTGTGTGCATTTATTGCCAATCTTTGATGTAACAGAAAAAATTGTTACTGCCTTAAAACAATCCCCACAAGTTTTGCTTCATGCACCTACTGGTGCTGGTAAATCCACGGCGCTTCCTCTCTATTTGCTGGAACAAAATTACTTTGATGGCAAAATCATTTTATTAGAGCCAAGACGAATAGCGGCTAAAAGCATTGCTTATCGCTTAGCCAGCCAGCTAAATGAAGAAGTTGGAAATACGGTAGGTTATCGTATGAAGGCGGAAAGCAATGTCAGCTCACAAACTCGGCTTGAAGTGGTAACAGAAGGGGTATTAAACCGGATGTTACAGCAAGATCCAGAGTTGACAGGCGTGAGCCTAGTGATTTTAGATGAATTTCATGAACGCAGTTTACAGGCAGATTTAGCACTGGCTCTATTGCTTGATGTGCAGATGGGGTTACGTGATGATTTACGTGTTTTGATTATGTCCGCAACCTTAGATAATCAAAAACTCACCTCTCTATTACCAGATGCTCCCATGATTAGTGCACAAGGGCGCAGTTACCCCGTCGAAAGAGTGTATTCTCCTATCAATACGCATCAACCCTTTGAACAAGAAATTGCCACAATGGCGTTGCGATTATTGGCACAAGAAACTGGTTCTATGCTGATATTCTTGCCAGGTAGTGCAGAGATAGTGCGTGTTGTAGATATTCTAAAAGATAAAGTGGATGGCAATATTTTGCTATTTCCACTTTATGGTGCGCTTTCATTAGCAGACCAACAAAAAGCGATTGAGCCAACTAAAAAAGGTTATCGAAAAGTCGTACTTGCCACCAATATTGCAGAAACCAGTCTGACAATTGAAGGTATTCGCTTGGTTCTTGATAGCACTATTGAAAAACGCGCTCAATTTGATTTGAAAAGCGGTGTGACTAGCTTACTGCGTCAAAGAATTAGTCAATCATCACAGACCCAAAGAGCAGGGCGAGCAGGACGTCTTGAAGCGGGTATTTGCTGGCATTTAATCAGCCAAGAACAGGCAGAGCGTGTTGCTTCTCATCATACACCTGAAATTTTAAGTAGTGACTTATCGTCGTTATGGCTTTCTGTCTTGCAGTGGGGCTGTCGTGACATTAATCAGTTGAATTGGTTAGATACGCCAACACCTCAAGCATTACATTCCGCAAAAGATTTATTGTATCGTTTAGGTGCAATAGATAAACAAGGTGGATTAACCGCACGAGGCTCACGCATGGCTCGATGGGGCATAGAGCCTCGATTAGCAGCAATCTTAGATTATGCGAGTGAGCAAAGTGACAATCATCTTGCGACGGCAGCACGCTTATGTGCAATCTTAGAAGAGCCACCCCGAGGACAAGAAATTAATTTAGAGTGGATTGCTCAACAAAAAAACACCTTCTGGACACGACGTGAAAAACAGCTTTCTCAACATCGGAAAGGGATGTTTTGTCCTGAATTGTTAGGTTTATTATTAGCGGTTGGATTTCCTGATAGGATTGCTAAAAATCGTGATAATCAAGGTCGTTTTCGCTTGGCAAATGGGCAAGGTGCTATGATGGAGCACTCGCACTCAATAAGTGATTCAGCGTGGATCTTAGCACCATTATTACTACAAAATGCGCATTATGCTGATGTCCGCATTTTATTAGCGCTACCGATTGATATCGATGAAATATCAGCAACTTTTCCAGAGCTTATTGAAAATAATACAACTGTTGAATGGGATGAAAAACGCGGTACGTTGGTTGCATGGCAACAACGCCAATTAGGGCGAT
Organism: Proteus terrae; assembly: GCF_003144325.1. Lineage (GTDB taxonomy): Bacteria > Pseudomonadota > Gammaproteobacteria > Enterobacterales > Enterobacteriaceae > Proteus > Proteus terrae. Next base: position 60,952 of record NZ_PENS01000001.1, on the reverse strand, counting down.
TAACCTTAAGCCAGCGCCAATTAGACAAACCCAATAAACAGCAAATGCAACAAGCATTATTGAATTGGTTGAGAGATAACGGTTTAAATACTCTCGCGCTTAGTGAAGAGACTCAACAATTGTTTATACGCCTTTCTTTGGCGAAAAAATGGTGCCCAGAAGTTTTATTACCTGATTTAGAAGAAACCATGTTGCTTGAAACGTTAGAAACATGGCTATTGCCTGAGCTGGGAGATGTTCAGACATTAAAGGCATTACAACAAATTGATATCAATACGATTATTAAAAATCAATTAACATGGCATGAAAATCAGTTGCTTCAAAGCTTATTTCCGACGCATTATTTGGCGCCAACAGGCACAAAAGTGATTATCAACTATGATTTGGAGTTACCTCCTGTGATCGCGATCCGCATTCAAGAGGTTTATGGCGAACAGCAAAGTCCTATTGTAGCGAATGGTCAATTACCCGTTGTGATGGAATTATTATCACCTGCTCATCGACCTATTCAGAAAACACAAGATTTAGCGACATTTTGGGCAGGAAGTTATAAAGAGGTGCAAAAAGAGATGAAAGGGCGTTATCCCAAGCATTTATGGCCTGATTCACCCGCAGATACCGCACCCACACGACGAGTAAAAAAATATAGCCAATAAATGAATATCAGTTTTACCCTAGTTTTATTCGTATTTGAGAGCTTTCTTGTGGGATCACACAGAAAAATAGCGACAATGTTAGGCTTCTTTATCCCGTGATAAAGGGGTTTTAATGAGAGATACAGTTCATGAGTAGAAAGAAAAGACCAGTGAAACAAACCAAAAGAGGTCGTTCTTGGTTTTGGTTATTTGTCAAAATCGCCATTGTGGTTGCGGTTTTAATGGGCATTTATGGTGTTTATTTACATTCTCAAATTAAAGAGCGTCTTGATGGCAATGTTTGGGAATTACCAGCCGCGGTTTACGGACGTACCGTTAACTTAGAACCGGGCATGAATTATAGCCAAAAAGAGATGGTGAGCTTACTTGAGGGGATGCAATACCGCAATGTTAACAAAATCACTCGTCCTGGCGAATTTGTGGTAAGAGGCAACACGATTGAAATGTTGCGCCGACCTTTCGATTTTCCTGATGGTCGTGAAGAACAAATTTTAGCTAAATTAGCCTTTGAGCAGAATTCCTTGGTTAGTATTACTAACATGGATAATCAGCGGCAGTTTGGTTTTTTCCGTCTTGATCCTAAATTAATTACCATGATGCAATCTGCAAATGGTGAACAACGCTTATTCTTAGCAAGAGATAAATTCCCACAATTATTAGTGGATACATTAATTGCAACAGAAGATCGACGCTTCTATGAACACGACGGGATCAGCTTTTATTCTATTGGTCGTGCTGTATTAGCGAATTTTACTGCGGGCAAAGCAGTTCAAGGCGGGAGTACCTTAACGCAACAGTTAGTAAAAAACCTGTTTTTAACTAACGAAAGAACATTAAAAAGAAAGCTTAATGAAGCCTATATGGCGATCATTATGGATGCGAGTTATAGCAAAGATCGCATTTTAGAGTTGTATCTTAATGAGGTTTTTTTAGGGCAAAGTGGCGATGAACAAATTCGAGGCTTCCCTTTAGCTAGCCTTTACTACTTTGGTCGTCCTGTTGATGAATTAAGCCTTGATCAGCAAGCGCTTTTAGTGGGTATGGTTAAAGGTGCCTCTGCTTATAATCCTTGGCGTAACCCTAAAGCGGCGTTAGAACGTCGTAATATAGTATTAAAACTACTGCAAACCCAAGAGATAATCGACCAAGAGCTTTATAATGTGCTTAGTGCGCGTCCTTTAGGTGTGAAGCCACGTAGCGAAGCGTTAACGCCTCAACCTGCGTTTATGCAACTGGTTCGTCAAGAGTTACAAACAACCTTGGGCGATAAAGTTAAAGATTTATCGGGTACGAAAATTTTCACCACATTAGATCCTGTCTCACAAGATGCGGCTGAAAAAGCGGTTGAGGTGGGGGTCGCAGATATCCGTAAAGTTCGTAAAATTGACGATCTTGAAGGAGCGATGGTTGTTGTGGATCGCTTAAGTGGTGAAGTGAGAGCCTTAGTGGGGGGATCTCAACCACAATATGCAGGTTTTAACCGTGCATTATCGGCTCGTCGCTCTATTGGCTCTTTAGCAAAACCAGCGACCTATTTAACCGCATTAAGTGAACCTGATCGTTTTCGTTTAAATACATGGCTTGCTGATGAACCGATTTCTGTACCTATTCCCGGGGGAAAACCTTGGCAACCTCGTAACTACGATCGTGGTTATAAAGGTAAATTAATGCTGGTGGATGCGTTAGCAACATCACGTAACATACCTACAGTAAATCTTGGTTTAGAAGTGGGATTAGACCAAGTGATCAAAACATGGATTAACTTAGGCGCACCAGCGGAAAATCTGGAAAAAGTGCCCGCGATGTTATTAGGTGCATTAAACTTAACACCGATGGAAGTGGCTCAAACCTTCCAAACAATTGGTAGTTTAGGCAATCGCGCAAAATTATCATCATTGCGTTCTGTTATTGCCCAAGATGGTACAGTGCTTTACCAAAGTTATCCTCAAGCTGAAACGACTGTTTCACCTCAAGCGGCTTATATGACGCTATTTGGTATGCAACAAGTGGTGAATTCGGGAACAGCATGGCGCGTATTAAAACCAAAATTTGGCAATTACAACCTTGCGGGTAAAACTGGTACAACTAACGATCTTCGTGATAGTTGGTTTGCGGGAATAGATGGCAAGGAAGTGACGGTTTCATGGATGGGACGCGATAATAATGGTCCAACGAACTTAACGGGTTCAACAGGGGCATTGTTGCTATATCGCAACTATTTAGAAAATCAAGCACCGCTGAAATTAAATCCACCAGTACCAGAAGATATCGCAGAAATGTCTGTCGATGCTCAAGGTAACTTTGCTTGTTATGGCGGAGGTGTTCGTACTCTACCTGTATGGACAGCAAATCCAGATGGATTGTGCACACCTATTCAGCAAGATACTGATGAAAGTGGCGCACCAAAATGGTTACAAGATCTATTTTCTGAGTAGGTAATCACGTAGATTAGCTAAAATAAAAACGGCACATAAGTGCCGTTTTTTGTTTATTTATATCTTATTTTTATCAAAAAACTAATCGGATCTTAGCCCTTCATCTGAGCAAAAGCATATTCCGCTGCATCAATAGTGCGTTGAATATCTTCTTTGGTATGAGCGATAGACATAAAGCCAGCTTCAAATGCAGAAGGTGCAAGGTAAACGCGTTTTTCTAGCATTAAATGGAAGAACTGTTTGAAGCGTTCAACATCGCAGTTCATCACATCTTGGTAGCAAGTGACTTCTTTTGCATCCGTAAAGAATAGACCAAACATACCGCCAACATGGTTGATAACCATTGGAATACCCGCTTGTTGTGCTTTTTCAAGTAAACCATCAGCCAGCATTGTTGTTAGTTCATTTAATGTTTGATGAACACCCGGTTGTGATACTTCGTGTAAACAGGCGAGACCTGCTGCCATTGCAATGGGGTTGCCTGATAAAGTACCCGCTTGATAAACAGGACCAATTGGTGCGAGTTTAGACATCACTTCCATATGTCCACCAAATGCCCCCACTGGCATACCGCCACCAATGATTTTACCTAAGCATGTTAAGTCAGGATCAACATCGTAGTAAGCTTGTGCGCCACCTAATGCCACGCGAAAGCCGGTCATAACTTCATCAATAATCAGCAATGCACCAAACTCATCACATAATGCACGCAAGCCCGGTAAGAAGTCTGCTTTTGGTGGTACACAGTTCATATTGCCTGCGACAGGTTCAACAATGATACAAGCGACTTCTTCAGGGTAGTTTTCAAATGCTTGGCGTACAGAATTCAAATCATTGTAAGTACAGGTTAAGGTGTGTTTTACAAAATCAGCCGGTACACCCGGTGAATTTGGCTGCCCCATAGTTAATGCGCCAGAGCCCGCTTTTACTAATAGGCAATCGGCATGACCGTGGTAGCAACCTTCAAACTTAATGATTTTGTCACGACCAGTGTAACCTCGAGCAAGGCGAATAGCGCTCATTGTCGCTTCTGTCCCTGAGTTCACCATGCGAACCATGTCCATGGAAGGTACAAGTTCAGTGACTAGATTTGCCATTTCAACTTCAGCAGCTGTTGGTGCACCAAAGCTTAGACCTTTTTGTACAGCGTCAGCAACAGCATGACGAATGGAAGGGTGGTTGTGACCTAAAACCATCGGTCCCCATGAGCCGACATAGTCAAGGTAAGCTCGTCCATCAACATCATAAATATACGCACCATTAGCACGTTCAATAAAAAGAGGGGTTCCACCTACACCGTTAAATGCTCTAACAGGTGAGTTGACACCGCCGGGGATCACTTGTTGTGCGAGATTATAAAGCGTTTCAGACTTGCTCATGTCAGACTCCTAATGATGGGTGAGCGTAAGATTAAGGCGTATTCTAAAGCACCATGCAGATGAAGCCAAATATACGACAACAACATTTTGATTTATCACTGTTATTGTGGGTATGTGGTTTATCGTAAAAAGTGATAGGTAGCAAAAAGTGTATTTTGTCCACAACAAACTTGAAGGTTATGAGCAGGTATTAGATAATCATCACATTATATCAGCAAGAATATTAAATTTTTGCTGGCTGTTTTTTTGCTGGAATACCCAGTCTGGAGTGAACAATGAGTGATGATATGGCTCTGCCGTTACAATTTACTGACGCGGCTGCAAATAAAGTAAAAGATTTGATTGCGGATGAAGAAAATCCAAATCTGCGTTTACGTGTTTATATCACGGGTGGCGGTTGTAGCGGATTCCAGTATGGTTTTACCTTTGATGATGCAATGAATGAAGGTGATATGACCATAGAAAAACAAGGCGTTGCCTTAGTGGTTGATCCGATGAGCTTGCAGTATTTAGTGGGCGGTTGTGTGGATTATACCGAGGGATTGGAGGGGTCGCGTTTTATTGTGACGAATCCTAATGCTAAGAGCACGTGTGGTTGCGGTTCCTCCTTTAGTATTTGATCCTTCTTTGGCGTCGTGGCTGTGCAGTAGTGCCACGGCGTTAGGGCTGCGCTCGTAATGCTCACATACTAATGTATGCTCCGCTTACTGTGCTATCTCTGCCTTGTTGCACTACTTGCTCGCTCACGACTTTTGTCTGCGGTTACTCTTCTCTTCGTTATTTTTGGTTGTTTAAAAGGCTGTGTATTAATGGCTATTGAATAACTGATTATTTTACTAATGGTTCGTTGCTATTGCCTTACAAACTTGCTGTGCTGCGTTAATAATACGCGGTGCAGGTCGGCTAAAACTATCTTCATCAATAGCAATAACCGGTACAGTAAGCTGAGGTTGCCAAAATGCTTGTACTGTAGGTATTTGATCTGCTTTACCACTGAATATAATTAAATCGGGTTGCCTTGTAAGTACTTGCTCACGGCTTACTTGAGGCCATGACACTGAGCTATTAGCGAAGATATTTTCACCGCCACAAAGTTCAGTAATATGGCTTTGTAATGAGCTATTTGATGTAGTAAATAACGGCTGCATCCCAAATTGAATAAACACTTTTTTCTTGGAGTGATTCGATATAGTTGATGCGTATTGCTGCTGCAACGCTTGATATTGCTGGCGTAATTGTTGGGCATTTTTTAATGCAATATCAGGATGATGGCTATAATTGGAAAGAGTAATGAGATCGTCTGCGATTTCTTCAATACTTTGTGGATCAGAATAGATGATAGAAATACTCAAAGCTTTTAACTGATCTAACGAACGTTGTGGATTACCGCCTTGCCATGCAATCACTAAATCAGGTTTTAATAATAGAATGCGTTCGATATTAATACCCTGCCAATTGGCAACTTGTTCAATACTTTTAGCTTCCGCTGGATAATCAGAGTAAGCACTAACTCCTACTATATTATCACCCATACCCGCGGCGTAAGCCATTTCAGTGGCTGATGGCGATAGCGTAATAATACGATCAGCAGGCGTGATAGCAATGGCAAAGCTTAGCCAAAATAATGAACAGAATAATAATCCCAAATTGATAAATAAACGCATTACTTTTCCAATAATAAAAAATACCCACCTATTTTTTATCTTAGAATAAATAAGAAATAAAGGTGGGGTATTGATAAAACGATATTAGGATTATCTCGGCTTAATTAGTCTTTTAATTTATCCAACATCGCTGTCACCATTAAACTTGATTGTTCTGCTGCTACAGATAAAAATTCATCAAAGCTTAAATGCGATTCTTTATCAGCCACATCAGAAATAGCGCGAACCACAACAAATGGTGTGTTGAATTGATGGCAAACATGACCAATCGCGGTGGATTCCATTTCTACGGCAGCAACATCTGGGAATGTACGACGAATGCGCGCTAAAGGCTCTGCACCATTAATAAAGGCATCACCGCTACAAATTAAACCACGAACAGCATTTAATTTTAGCGATTCAATACACTCTTCTGCGATGCTAACAAGTTTAGGATCTGCAATAAAAGCAGGAGGGCATTGTGCCATTTGACCAGGTTCATAACCAAACGCAGTAACATCTGCATCGTGATAGCGAACTTCTGTTGAAACAACGATATCACCGACATTTAATCTTGAGTCTAAGCCACCCGCAGAACCAGTATTGATAACAACATCAGGGCGAAAATGCTCAAGCAATAAGGTTGTGCCAATTGCAGCCGCAACTTTACCAATACCTGATTTCAATAATGCAACATCAACACCGTTGATTGTGCCTGTATAGATTTCACAACCGCCACGAGATAAGATTTGGCAATCTTCAATTTTCTCACGCAGAAGTGTGATTTCTTGCTCCATTGCACCTATTACGCCAACTCTCATTGTGTCATACTCACTTGTAGGTTAATAATAAATAGAAATTTAAATAGAGTTTAACATCTATCGGAAAAACACGATATAACACAAAGAATAGAGAATTCGTTTCATCAAAACCAGAATGAGGACAGAAATGATCGATTTTAAGCTGAAGTTAAATTATCAACGCAAATATAACAGTAGTGATATCGATATTAACGATGAAATACAGGTGTCTCGTCAATTTGAAAGTGATCGTGGCCGTATTATTAACTCAGCAGCCATTCGACGTTTACAACAAAAAACACAAGTCTTTCCTTTAGAGCAAAATTCTGCAGTACGTAGCCGTCTTACACATTCTCTTGAAGTTCAGCAAATTGGTCGTTATATCGCTAAACAAATTATCGGTGAATTAAAAAAACAAAATAAGCTTGAAGCTTATGGCTTAATTGATCGCATCGATAGTCTTGAAAGTTTAATTGAGATGGCGTGTTTAATGCACGATATTGGCAATCCACCTTTTGGTCATTTTGGTGAGGCCGCGATTAAGCATTGGTTTCAAAAAGTATTATCACCAGAGGCGACCGCCGAATTCGATAGTTGCCCGTTTATGCCTATGCAGTATTCAGCTAAAGTGCAATTAAATGAATTGCGGCAAACTTTACGCCAAGATTTATGCCAATTTGAAGGCAATGCTCAAGCTATTCGAATGGCGCATCATCTTCTTAAATTGAATTTAACCTATGCTCAAATTGGCTGTGTATTAAAATATACCCGTCCTGCTTATTGGCAAGGTGAAATCCCCAAAGAATATAGCTATTTAATGAAGAAACCGGGGTATTACTGGTCTGAATTAGCATTCGTAAAAGAAGTACAAGAAAAATTAGATATGGGGGAATTTTGTCGCTTTCCTCTCACATATATTATGGAAGCTGCCGACGATATCTCGTATTGCATTGCGGATTTAGATGATGCGGTAGAAAAGGGGATTTTTGATATCAACCGCCTTGTTCAACTTTTACGAGATGCATGGCGTGAAAATGGTGATGTGACCGAAGGTGATTTATTCGATATTACTGTGAATCGGGCTTATAAAAAAGTTGATCAAAATGAAGCCAAACGTAGTATGCAAGATCAGTTTTTTATGTATTTACGAGTTTATATTACAGGAAAATTAGTCCCTTATACGGCGTACCGTTTTATAAAAAATCTCCCCCAAGTTTATGAAGGGAGTTTTAATCACGCCTTATTGGAGGGGAATAGTGCTGAGCATCGTTTATTAACAACATTAAAAAGTGTCGCTAAAAAATGGGTGTTTAGCCATCCTGAAGTTGAAGAACTTGAAATGAAAGGATATCGCGTGATCAGTGGATTACTGGATATCTATAAGCCCTTGCTTTTATTATCAACTGAAGATTTTTTAAGATTGCATAAATATAACGAACATCCTAAATATGTAATTGAGACGCGTTTATATCATAAGCTTTCTGTTAAACATAAACTGGCTTATAACGAAATGTTAGAAAAGCTAAATGATATAAATACTGAAAGAGGAAAAATTTTAGAGTTTTATTATCGTACCAGATTAATTCAAGATTATATCAGTGGAATGACTGATCATTATGCTTATGAAGAATATAGAAAATTAATGGTTTGTGATTAATTTGTAATCATTAAGAGAAATGCTATCTAATTGATTGGTGATAATTTTTAGACTTTTCTTAGTGATAATAAATGTTTATTAAAATAACAGAAAATAGATGTTATTAATTGTAAATATATTCAATATAAAAGTTATATATAATATTTGTTAGTTATAGAACAATATAAAATTCATAAAGCGAGTGCCTTAGGTTGTTATCATTAAAAGTTTTCTCAATTTAACAAAAATATTGCTTATATCAGTTAAGTAAATAACTTGTTCGATGTTATACTCTTCCCATGTTTTCTTCTGAAATGCATAGTCATTCATGTAACGCTGAAAAACATACAGCGTATTCTAAAACGATGTCATTTCACTGTTAATCCGTCATTGATACTTAATTTAATACTATGGTGCAGTTTTATTCTCCTAAAAAACGTCCTGTGAAAAAACAGGCGACAATTCTGGAAGTGACCGCCAGTGCATTGGATGCAAATGGTCAAGGTATTGCTCATGCTGAGGGCAAAACGATTTTTGTAAAAGGATTACTCCCACAAGAAACTGCTCGTATTCGTTTAACAGAAGAAAAGCGCCAGTTTGCTAAAGGCGAGGTTATTAAACGTTTAACTACCAGTGAGCAGCGTATAACGCCTCATTGTGAATATTATGAGCGTTGTGGTGGTTGTCAGCAGCAACATGTGCCGATTGCGTTACAACGTACAACAAAAGCGGGTGTGTTATCACATCTTATTAAACGTGAAACGGGAGTGGTGATTTCAGCGGAACCTGTTATTGCCGGCGCTGAATATGGTTATCGTCGTAGAGCAAGATTGGGATTGCGTTATCAACCTGAAAAAGGGTTGGTGATGGGATTTCGCCAAGAGCGCTCTAATGATTTGGTCATGATAAAAAAATGCCCAGTATTAAAACCACAGTTAAATGATTTATTGTCTCCTCTTTGGGCATGTCTTAAACAATTAACATCAGTACGTGATTTAGGGCATGTTGAAATGGTGCTCGCCGATAATGGGCCGTTGGTGATTTTACGTCATTTATCACCATTACCTGAGAGTGATAAACAGAGTTTGCGTGATTTCTCTCAAACTCATCAAGTTACGATGTATCTTGCAGGTGATAATAGCGAGATAGCTCGATTAACTTCAATTGAGAAGGAACCCTTCTATCAAATAGAAGGTCTAAATTTACGTTTTGCACCTACTGATTTTATTCAAGTAAACGATGAAATAAATCCTAAGATGGTTGCTCAAGCTATTGAATGGCTTGATTTATCGCCAGAAGATCGCGTGTTAGATCTGTTTTGTGGTATGGGAAACTTTACTTTACCTATCGCAAAACGTGTTAGTGAAGTGGTGGGGATCGAAGGTGTACCTGCGCTGGTTGAAATGGCGAAAAAGAATGCAGAACTAAACCAACTGGGTAATGCGCATTTTTGGCATGCAGATTTATCAGCTGATTTCTCTGCGATGTCGTGGTCGAAAGAAGGATTTAATAAAGTGTTGTTAGATCCCGCAAGAGCAGGCGCTTCGGAGGTAATGTCACATATTGTGAAGTTATCCGCAGAAAAAATCGTGTATGTCTCCTGTAATCCGACCACGTTAGCCAGAGATAGTAAGATATTATTAGATTCTGGATATCAGTTAACCGGTTTAAAAATGTTGGATATGTTTCCACAAACGGGTCATCTGGAATCAATGGCACTGTTTAGTCGAAAGTAAATTTACTTGAAAATAAACAGTTAGCCAGTAAATAAGTCGCAAATAAGATTTATACCGTGTAGGGAGAGAATATGGTTGCAGTAAGAAGTGCTCACTTAACACCTGCAGGAGAGTTTGCTGTTGATAAATGGGTCAATAGCTTGAACTTAACCCATGTCAATGCGGGTAGTGAAATCATGCAAACCTGGGAATACTGCCATCGTACTGTTCAAGGGCGTGAAGATGCCGAACTGTTATTGTGGCGTGGTGTTGAAATGGTTGAGCTTCTTTCGACACTAAGCATGGATAAAGACAGCATGAGGGCAGCGCTTCTTTTCCCTCTTGCTGAAGAAAATCTTATTGATCAGGAAATTGTTACTGAACACTTTGGTGATGCTATTTGGAGCTTAGTGCGCGGTGTTATGGAAATGGATGCCATACGCCAATTAAAAGCGACACACACTAATGAAACAAGTTCGGTTCAGGTAGATAACGTGCGCCGCATGCTGTTATCTATGGTGGAAGATTTCCGTTGTGTGGTCATTAAACTTTCAGAACGTATTGCCCATTTACGTGAAGTGAAAGATGCCACAGAAGATGAGCGCGTACTGGCTGCTAAAGAGTGTTTTAATATTTATGCACCATTAGCCAACCGATTGGGTATTGGTCAATTAAAATGGGAATTAGAAGATTTTTGTTTCCGCTATCTTCATCCTGATGAATACAAAAAAATAGCAAGTTTGCTTCATGAGCGTCGTATCGATCGCGAACAGTACATTGATAATTTTGTCAGTACAGTACGTGGTTATATGAAAGAAGAAAATGTCGATGTAGATATCTATGGACGTCCCAAACACATCTATAGTATTTGGCGCAAAATGAAGAAAAAAAATCTCGCATTCGATGAGTTATTTGATGTGAGAGCGGTACGTATTGTTGTTGAACGCCTTCAAGATTGCTATGCGGCATTAGGGATTGTGCATACTCATTTCCGTCATTTACCTGATGAATTCGATGATTATGTCGCAAATCCAAAACCGAATGGCTATCAATCTATTCATACAGTTGTATTAGGGCCCGAAGGCAAAACGGTTGAGATCCAAATTCGTACTCGCCAAATGCATGAAGATGCAGAATTGGGTGTGGCAGCGCACTGGAAATATAAAGAAGGGGCAACTGGAGCTGCAACGAAAGGCGGTACAGGCAGTTATGAAAACCGCATTGCATGGTTACGTAAACTGATTGCATGGCAAGAAGAGATGGCGGATTCTGGCGAAATGCTGGATGAAGTCCGTAGCCAAGTCTTTGATGATCGAGTTTATGTCTTTACACCAAAAGGTGATGTGGTTGATTTACCAGCGGGATCAACACCACTTGATTTTGCTTATCATATTCATAGTGATGTGGGACACCGCTGTATTGGGGCGAAAATTGGCGGGCGTATTGTACCGTTTAGCTATCAATTACAGATGGGTGACCAAATTGAAATTATCACGCAAAAACATCCTAATCCAAGTCGTGATTGGTTAAATCCTAACTTAGGTTATGTCACCACAAGTCGTGGGCGTGCGAAAATTCATAACTGGTTCCGTAAGCAAGATCGCGATAAAAATATTCTTGCTGGGCGCCAGATTTTAGATAACGAATTGGCGCATATGGATATCAACATGAAAGAAGCAGAAAAACTGCTGATTGCACGTTATAACGTGCATAGTGTTGATGAAGTATTAGCAGGTATTGGTGTTGGCGATATTCGAATCAACCAGTTGGTGAATTTTATTCAAAGTAGATTGAATAAAGCCACTGCGGAAGATGAAGATAAAGAAGCTCTGCGGACACTAGAAAACAAAACGCCAGCACCAAGAGCTACAGGATCAGGTGGAAGCATTGTTGTCGAAGGCGTAGGTAACTTAATGCATCATATTGCACGTTGTTGCCAGCCTATTCCAGGTGACAATATCGTCGGCTTTATCACTAAAGGTCGTGGTATTTCGATTCACCGTGCAGACTGTGAGCAACTAGCTGAACTGCTTTCTCATGCACCAGAACGTATCGTTGATGCGGTATGGGGAGAGAATTACTCTAGTGGCTATTCATTAGTTGTTCGCGTTGTTGCCAATGATCGTAGTGGATTATTACGTGATATCACCACTATTTTAGCGAATGAAAAAGTGAATGTACTAGGCGTCAGTAGCCGTAGTGATGTGAAGCAACAAATTGCGACAATTGACATGAATATTGAGATTTATAATCTCCAAGTATTAGGTCGTATTTTGGCAAAACTTAATCAGTTGCCTGATGTGATAGAGGCGAAACGCTTTTCTCACTAAAACATTAAAATGATAAGATGCCGAGACAACTGTTCTCGGCATTTTTTTATCTAAAAATCAGAAAAACTGTATATTTAGTTAGTAATTAAATTGTTATGGTTTATTTAAAATAAATATGGTTTTAAATAAAAGGGATCTAGTAGATAAATATGAAGATAACTAAACAATATTATATTAAAAATATGTGTTGGGGGTGGTTTATTGGTTTTTGTTTTTTATATCTTTCTTGGAATGATGAATTTAGATATAAAACTATTTATTTAATTATTAATATTTATGGAACTATATTCTTCCCTGTATCTAAATGGATAATTGAGATTTTCTTTCTAAGATTCACTACAAGAGAGTTTTGGAATAAGGGATTGTTTATGGATACACCAGGGAAAATGGGAGGGTTAGCGATATATCATGGCGTCATTTTTTTATTGACGATCCCAATTACAATTATTCATATTATAGTTGTATTGATAAGAGGCCACTTATTAAATAAGTAACCACTTATTTAATAGAATTAAATTCCTAAAAATTGGTTGGCTTTTTCAACTAAATCATCATTTATTAATGCACCAACACCAGCCATGATTAATCCATAGCCTAATATGCCTATAGGCCCTCCTAGGAGTACACTAAATGTAAACCCAGTAATTGCTGTACCCGCCATTCCTACGATAATCGTTTCTGTTTTGACAAAAAAAGGACGCCAATTATCGGTCTGTATTGCTTTATGTAATTCAGTAGCCCAATCTGCAAAGTTAATAGCGTAACTCGTGTAGGCCATACCTTTACTAAATTTTTTTAATTTTTGAGTTATATCATCGAGTTTGATCGATTCCAATGCGGTTGCAATAGCTTTACGATCTTTGGCATTAATTTTTCTATTGATATCCGCTTTGTATTTTTCGTAAGCTTTTAGCGCATCATCAACGTTACGGATGGTTTTTCCTCTGGTTTGTTGTGCTAAAGATTCCGCTAATTTCTTTGCTTTATCACCATAAGCATTAAACACTTCTTTATAAAAATCAGCCGTAAACTTTATTGAATCATGCAACAGCTTAAATTCATCGTTTGTTTGTTCTTTTTTATTTGCTTGTTGAGCTAGAATATCAGCAATTTGGAAATTGCGATGTGTAAACGTCATATTATTATGGAAATCTTGGCATGCGGATTTAAAATCTTGTTCTCTAATATATTTTTGCATCTCAGAAAAATTATTTATATTGTCTGCGCCTTTATCTGCATATAAGGCATGTAAGGCTAATCGTACTGAGGGTAGCCAGCGGGAATATTCCCCAAATTTTTCACCTATATTTTGTAACATAGGGTCTGGATGAGGACTAAAATGAATATCAAAGAGAAAACCATTTATATAGTTCATTTTTTGGTAAAACATTCTACTTAGATTCAGATCTGCTTCGAATATATGACTTATATTTTCATTATTTAATGGAATATTGTTTTCTTTCATATTCAATAATAGTAATGGAGAGCTTTCATTAAACTCGTTTGATCTGTGCATTAAAGCACGGCCATAAGGTCGCATTCTTAATGCTTTTTTTAATGCTAATTCGGTTTTTTGTTTTAAGTAAGATTTACATTCATTTTTAAATGCTGGGCAATTTTTCTTTCCACAAACTGGGCATTCTTGGTTTTTATTCTGCATAAAAGCATTGCAAATAATATTTGTAGCTTGATTAAATGAAAAATTATTATTAAAAGCATACTCTGGAATATAAGCACTATGTGGCGTTACAGTTAATGAACTAAATTGAATTACATTTTCACTCATTTTATTAATCCTTTGATAAAAATGACGTATTTATATGATGTTGAAAAGTGGATTTATAGCGAGGAGTATATTTGTAAATAACAAATTCATAGTTCAATTTAAAATGTCATTATTCTTTCAAAAAAGTTATTTTTAAGATCTTGAGCTTGAAATGATAAGATGCCGAGACAACTGTTCTCGGCATTTTTTTATCTAAAAATGTGTTAAACAGGATAAAGCTCACTCTTATTTAAAAGGCAATATGATGTCAGAAAATCGTGAAATTTTTCGTTTATTAGAAATTATGGCGCAGCTACGTGATCCTAATACTGGATGCGAATGGGATAAAGTGCAGACTTTTGACACTATTGCACCTTATACATTAGAAGAAACGTATGAGGTGTTAGATGCTATTACTCGTAAAGATTTTACAGATTTAAAAGAAGAGTTAGGCGACTTACTTTATCAAGTTGTTTTTTATTCACGCATGGCGCAAGAGCAAAAGTTATTTGATTTTAATGATGTTTGTGACGCCATTAGTAATAAGCTAGAACGTCGTCATCCTCATATTTTTGCCTCTGAAAGCGAAAACAATTTATCAACAGAAAAACATCGCTGGGAAAAACTTAAAGCGCAAGAGCGTGAGGCAAAAGCACAATTTTCATTATTAGATGATATTCCCGCCACATTACCCGCTTTGATGAAAGCAGAAAAAATTCAGAAACGATGTGCTTCTGTTGGATTTGATTGGAATGAACTTGAACCTGTTTTAGGTAAAGTGTTTGAGGAAATTGATGAAGTGATGGCTGAAGTGAAAAAAACACCTCAAGATGCGTCTAAAATTGAAGATGAATTGGGTGATTTATTATTTTCAGTTGTAAATTTATCTCGGCATTTAAAACAAAAACCAGAACAAGCATTAAATCGAGCATGCCGTAAATTTGAACAACGCTTTCGCTTTGTTGAAAAAACGCTCTCGGAAGATGGCATAGGCATAGAAAATGCTTCATTGGAAGAGATGGAGATCTGTTGGCAGAAAGCAAAGAAACAACAGATTGAGTGAATTGTGACACGCAAATTAACGCCAGCGTGACATAAAATGCGATAAAAATAGTCTATAACATCTCGTTTTTTCAGCCATTTTTATAAAAAATTTTAAAAAGCGAAATTATAAAAGGTAATTTCGTTTTTTTGTTTTTGGGTGATTTTAAATATTGCTGTTACATTTCATTGCATTGAAAATGTGATTAACCTCAAAAAAATTAAAAGCATGATCATAAGCAAAAGATCTCGCTATAAACCTGCTACACTTAATATCGTGAAAAAAATAAAGCATCTCTTTTCTAAAAGTGGTATCTTAGCTGAAAGGATTAAGCTAAAATGCTTGAGAAATATTTTCACGGGTTTAGTTTATTGAATTTTTACTGTTTTTTCGTGTTTAAACGGATAAGTGGCGTGATGAAAAAGAACTTTATACTACTAAGAATGTTTGTAGCGAAAATAAGGTTCGGGTATACTGTGTTCCCGTCCAGTTATATCCATCATCCTAATACACCTAAACTTTCAGGTTCAGCATGAAAACGAATTATATTTTTGTGACCGGCGGGGTCGTATCCTCTCTGGGTAAAGGCATTGCCGCAGCCTCTCTGGCGGCTATACTCGAAGCCCGTGGACTCAATGTCACCATGATGAAGTTGGATCCGTATATCAACGTCGATCCTGGTACTATGAGCCCAATTCAGCACGGGGAAGTCTTCGTCACTGACGATGGTGCTGAAACTGATCTCGACTTAGGACACTATGAGCGCTTTATTCGCACGAAAATGACTCGTCGTAATAACTTCACGACAGGTCGCGTATACTCTGAAGTATTACGCAAAGAGCGCCGTGGTGACTATCTTGGGGCTACAATTCAAGTTATTCCTCATATCACTAATGAAATTAAAGAACGCATCATCCGTGGCGGTGAAGGCCATGATGTCGTTTTAGTTGAAGTCGGTGGGACAGTTGGTGATATCGAATCTTTACCATTCTTAGAAGCGATTCGCCAAATGGCAGCAGAAGTGGGTCGTGAGCACACATTCTACCTGCATTTAACATTAGTACCTTATTTAGCCGCTTCTGGTGAAGTGAAAACCAAACCAACTCAGCATTCTGTAAAAGAATTACTGTCGATCGGTATTCAGCCTGATGCGTTGATTTGCCGTTCAGACCGCGTTATTCCTGCAAACGAACGTGCCAAAATTGCACTGTTCTGTAATGTGCCAGAGAAGGCGGTTATTTCATTAAAAGACGTCGATTCCATTTATAAAATCCCTGCACTATTGAAATCACAGGGATTAGATGATTATATCTGTAAACGATTCAGCTTAGATTGCCCAGTTGCAAATCTTGCAGAGTGGGAACAAGTTATTTACGAAGAAGCTAATCCTGAAGGCGAAGTAACCATTGGTATGGTTGGTAAATATGTTGAATTACCAGATGCCTATAAATCAGTGATTGAAGCATTAAAACATGGTGGCTTCAAAAGCCGTGTTACTGTAAATATCAAATTAATTGATTCACAAGACGTTGAAACCCGTGGCGTAGAAATGCTTAAAGGGTTAGACGCAATCTTAGTACCAGGTGGTTTTGGTGAACGTGGTGTTGAGGGCAAGATTATGGCTGCTCAATATGCGCGTGAAAATAAAATCCCTTACTTAGGCATTTGCTTAGGTATGCAGGTTGCTATGATTGAGTTTGCACGTAATGTCGCTGGTATGGAAGGCGCAAATTCCACTGAATTTGCACCAGATTGTAAATATCCAGTTATCGCATTAATTACTGAATGGCGCGATGAAAATGGCAACATTGAAGTGCGTTCAGGTGAAAGTGATTTAGGTGGCACGATGCGCCTTGGTGCTCAGCCTTGCCATTTAAGTGGTGATAGCTTAGTCCGTACACTGTATGGCAAAAACACCATTACAGAGCGCCATCGTCACCGTTATGAAGTAAATAATCTACTATTAAAACGTATCGAAGATGCGGGTTTACGTATTGCAGGTCGTTCAGTAGATAACAAACTGGTGGAAATTATTGAAAATCCAAACCATCCTTGGTTTGTTGCTTGTCAGTTCCACCCAGAGTTTACCTCAACGCCGCGTGACGGCCATCCGTTATTTGCAGGCTTTGTGAAAGCAGCCTTTGATAACCAAAAAGGCCTGCTGAAATAGGATATATGAGAAGAGATAGGGTATCTCTTCTCGGAAATTTAACTTGTACAGAGGAAAACCGAATGTCCAAAATCGTTAAAGTACTTGGTCGTGAAATTATTGATTCTCGTGGCAACCCAACAGTTGAAGCAGAAGTTCACTTAGAAGGTGGTTTTGTTGGTATGGCGGCTGCTCCATCAGGCGCATCAACAGGTTCTCGCGAAGCTTTAGAATTACGTGATGGTGATAAATCACGTTTCTTAGGTAAAGGTGTTCTGAAAGCGGTTTCAGCTGTTAATGGTCCAATCGCTAAAGCGATCCTTGGCCAGGATGCAAAAGACCAAGCTAACATCGATAAAATCATGATCGATTTAGACGGTACTGAAAACAAATCAAACTTTGGTGCAAACGCAATCCTAGCGGTTTCTTTAGCAAACGCAAAAGCAGCAGCTGCTGCGAAAGGTATGCCTTTGTATGAGCACATTTCTGATCTGAACGGTACTCACGGTCAATATTCTATGCCTCTGCCAATGATGAACATCATCAATGGTGGTGAGCACGCAGATAACAACGTTGATATCCAAGAATTCATGATCCAACCAGTTGGTGCGCCTACTCTGAAAGAAGCAGTGCGTATGGGTTCAGAAATCTTCCATCACTTAGCAAAAGTGCTGAAAGCAAAAGGTATGAACACTGCAGTTGGTGACGAAGGTGGTTATGCACCAAACTTAGAATCTAACGCTGCTGCATTAGCTGCTATCAAAGAAGCAGTTGAGAAAGCAGGTTACGTTTTAGGTAAAGACGTTACTCTGGCTATGGACTGTGCAGCTTCTGAGTTCTACAACAATGAAACTGGTAACTACGAACTGAAAGGCGAAGGCAAAACCTTCACTTCACAAGAGTTCACTCATTATTTAGAAGAACTGACTAAACAATATCCAATCGTTTCTATCGAAGATGGTTTAAACGAATCTGACTGGGATGGTTTCGCATACCAAACTAAAGTTCTTGGTGACAAAATCCAACTGGTTGGTGATGACCTGTTTGTAACTAACACTAAGATCCTGAAAGAAGGTATCGACAAAGGCATCGCTAACTCAATTCTGATCAAATTCAACCAAATCGGTTCACTGACAGAAACTTTAGCTGCAATCAAAATGGCGAAAGATGCAGGCTACACAGCTGTTATCTCTCACCGTTCTGGTGAAACAGAAGATGCAACTATCGCTGACTTAGCAGTTGGTACAGCAGCTGGCCAAATCAAAACAGGTTCTATGAGCCGTTCTGACCGTGTTGCTAAATACAACCAACTGATCCGTATCGAAGAAGCATTAGGTAACAAAGCACCTTTCAACGGTCTGAAAGAAGTTAAAGGCCAAGCATAATCTTGCTTATTTGATTAAAAAATCTTATTAATCTGAAAGGGGAGAACCTTAAGTTCTCCCCTTTTTTTTGATTTTTTTTCAGAAAAAAAAGAATATTTATTCTTAACATCTTTGAAAAAGTGTGATGTGTAAGAGGAAATAGTGTTCAATTATTACTCTTTTATTAATAAATTGGTTAATTCTCGTGGATGAGATCCCAATTATACGTTTTGCACATTTTCAATGGTGCGAAATGTTTTTATATTTCACATATAACCTATTTCGTTAACAATTATGGCTTAGTGAACCTAATGTTCATATCAGCTAATGTGGAGTATTATCAATGGACGCGTCCAATTTAGCCCCATCGGCGAAATCAAGCCCGATAAACAAACGAGGGTTAATTATTCTGGCAATCGATGTCGTTTTATTATTACTTTTGCTTGAATTTTTACCTTATGATCCAAAGGCCAATGCAGGTTTAGCATTAATGGTGTTTGTGGGAGTGTTATGGCTAACGGAAGCTATTCACGTTACGATCACAGCATTATTTATACCTATTTTAGCCGTCGTACTTGGGCTAATGAATACCAATGAGTCATTAAAATCATTTGCGAATCCCATCATTTTCTTATTCTTCGGTGGCTTTGCGTTAGCGACAGCGCTTCATATTCAAGGGTTAGACCGCTTAATTGCTAATCGCTTGCTGATGATTGCAAAAGGTAAACTCTCAATTGCGGTATTGTTGTTATTTGGTGTCACTGCATTATTGTCAATGTGGATCAGTAACACTGCAACAGCAGCAATGATGTTACCTTTAGTGTTAGGTATCTTATCTAACTTAGATATTCGTTCAGAGCGTAATACTTTCGTATTCGTATTATTAGGTGTTGCTTACAGTGCGAGCATTGGTGGCTTAGGTACGCTAGTGGGAAGCCCGCCAAATGCGATTGCAGCAGCTCAATTAAACTTAGATTTCATTACGTGGATGAAGTACGGTGTCCCAATCATGCTGGTATTATTACCTATCATGTTTATCGTGATGTATCTGATGCTACGTCCTAACTTAAAACATAAGTTTGATCTGAAATTAGAAGTATTAGAGTGGAATAACAAACGTGTTATTACCATGATCATCTTCTTAATTACTGTCGTATGCTGGATCTTCAGCTCTTTTATCAGCAGTGCTTTTGGTGGTGTAAAAGATTTGGATACCGTTATTGCGGTCAGTGCTGCAATTGTTATCGGTGTTACAGGCGTAGCCAGTTGGAGCCAAATCCAAGAGAACACAGAGTGGGGAGTATTAATGCTGTTTGGTGGTGGTTTAACACTAAGCGCAATTTTACAATCATCTGGTGCAAGTTTGGTTATGGCTGACTTTATGAAAGATACCTTTGGTAATAGCCATTGGTTCGTGATTATCCTTGCAGTAACAACCTTCATCATCGTATTAACTGAATTTACCAGTAATACAGCGAGTGCGGCGTTATTAGTACCAATCTTTGCAACTGTTGCACAAGCATTAGGTATGCCAGTAATGGCGTTAACTATGATTATCGGTATCGGTGCATCTTGTGCGTTCATGCTACCTGTTGCAACCCCACCAAATGCGATTGTCTTTGGTTCTGGTTACATCAAACAGACAGAGATGGTACGTGTTGGTGGTGTACTGAACTTAGTGTGTATCTTAGTTATCTCTCTGTTTGCTTGGTTCTTCTGGCTATAAGTTAGAACGCTAAATTAATCAAATAGAGATAAAAATGAAGCGCTTGATAATTAAATATCAGGCGCTTTTTTATTGCCTATTATGTTGAATAATAAAGGGGGGGATTCAAACGAAATTAAATAGAAAAAAGGAAGAATAAAAGATGCGATTTTCTTGAAAGGGATTACTCATTGAGAAGAAAGAAAAAAGCCATCTCTATTTATCACCTCTAAGGCATTAAATATATTGATGGCTTTGAAGAAACTAAAGTGCAGAAAACTATTTTATATACAGTGTTAATTGAGTACCCGGTTTTAACATTTTAATGTCAGCGTTCCAGCCCATTAACTGTTTTAGGTTAATGCCGTGACGACGGGCAATACTGTAATAAGAATCACCTTGGCGTACTTTATAGTAGCTTGGTGAAGGTTTTGTTGGTTTCGTTGTTGTGGTGCTACTGACACTACCCGCATTATGAATTTTTAATGTCTGACCAACCAGTAATGTGCTCTTTGCATTTAACCCATTAATACGCTGTAAATCTTTGATACTCATATTATAGCGACGAGCAATAGCGTAAAACGAATCTCCTGAACGAACCTTATAAACGCCTTCTTGCTTAATAGATTGATTCGTTTTGGCGACAGCCAAGCGAATAGTTTCTAATACAGCTTCATCTTCAAAAGCGTTACGGAATTGGTCAAGCTTATTGCGAGGCAACATAATGACATGAGGGCCATTCGGTGCAGTTATTCCACGTTTATAGCCGGGGTTATAGTCTTTCACGGTATTAATAGGTAACTGACTTAATTCAGCGACTTTATTTAACGTGATTTGCTCACCGACATCAAATGAGGCTAATGCTTTATCGCGATAGTTACTTTTTGGAAAAGTAATATCTTGTTCGTTTTCACGAATAACCTTACTTAAAGCGAGGATTTTCGGCACGTAATTCATCGTTTCTTTAGGTAAAGAAAGCGACCAATAGTCTGTTGGTAAGTTTTGACTTTCATTTGCCTTTATTGCTTGCATAACACGGCCTTCACCAGCGTTATAAGCAGCAAGGGCAAGTGCCCAATCACTATCAAACATCACATATAAACGCTCTAGTAAATCAAGAGCCGCTTTAGTTGATGCCATAACATCACGACGACCGTCATACCATTGATTTTGTGTCAAACCATAGTAATTACCAGTTATTGGTACAAATTGCCATAAACCCGCTGCATTTGCTGAAGAGGTAACATGAGGATTAAACGCACTTTCAACGACAGGAACAAGTGCAAGTTCCATCGGTAATTCACGTTTTTCAATTTCATCAATAATCGAATACATATAAGGCTCAGCACGAGCAGCAACGCTCTGTATATGTTTGGGATTATTTAAAAAATATAATTCTTGCTGCGAGATCCTTTCATTTTCAGGGAGATCCATTTTCAATTCACTTACCACATAACCCCATAAATTGGTTTTTACATCATATTGAGGTTGGTGAGAAGTTGAAGTCCCTTTCGTTGATATTGGTGCGTTCGCAGACAAATTAGGTTTAATGTTCTCAGATTGCTGGCAGCCCGCCAGTAGCAATATGGAGAACAAAATCGCTTTTGTCTTCATAATAGAAAAATTCATCCTGTGTGTTTTTTGAACCAAATGATACTTAGTGTGCCAAAATAAAACAACCAATAGGAATTAAAAGTTGTCTTTTAATTCTCTTAATTTTGTAAATGTCTTAATTGGAGCATAAGTATTAGTGGTTATACCTAAAATCCTTTGCAAATCAATATCGTCAGATTTCAAAAAAAGATTAATATTCTTTTCGTTTTTCAGTGTTATTGGCACAGTAGGTTGCAAATTTTTACGCATTTCACTAACTTGGGCTAAATAATCGGTAATAAGTGCATTTTCTGGCATGATATGATGTGCAAAGGTCATATTTGATAGGGTGTATTCATGAGCACAACAAATTAATGTGTTATCAGGTAAAGCACTTAATCTTTGTAATGAACTGAACATTTGTTGTGCGGTGCCTTCGAATAAACGGCCACAACCACCAGAAAAAAGTGTATCGCCACAAAATAGATAGGGCTCGCAATAATAAGCAACATGACCCAATGTATGGCCCGGCGTGCCAATCACATTAAAAGTAAAAGAGCCAACAATAATGCGCTCTTGATTATGAATAATATTTTCAGCCCCTTTACTTTGTGTTTCTTGTGGGCCAAAAATGTCGATGTTAGGATATTTTTTTACAAGTTCAGCAACACCACCAACATGATCATCATGATGATGGGTTAATAAAATCGCGATAGGTGTTAGTGAGCGTTGTGAGAGTATTTCAATAACAGGTTTGGCCTGTGACGGGTCCACAATCACACATTCACTATTTTCATTACTTAATAGCCAAATGTAGTTATCGGATAAAGCAGGAATTCTGATAAGCTCCATATAAGTTACCTTACTTATAAAATATAAAGGGTTAAACGATGAAAGCAGCGCGTTCAGTAAAACCAATTACAATGCCGGATTCTTGGCGTGATATTCCTTGGGGAGAATATTATCGCATGGCGATTGAATTGCGTTTACAAAACTGGTGGCCGAAAATGTATGGCTTTCATTTGCTGAAACTCGGTCAACTCAGTGCCGAACTGGATACCAAATTAAGTATCGTTTCACATCAAGTCAATGTGACATCGAATGCAATAAATGCGAATGTTATGGCGTCTTTGGATTATCTACCCTTTGAAAATAAATCGGTTGATGTTTGCCTTATGGCTCATGTGCTTGATTATAGTGCAGATCCCCATTGGCTATTAAGAGAAGCTGATCGTGTTCTAATTGATGATGGCTGGATAGTATTAACGAGCTTCAACCCTATTAGTTTATTAGGACTGGGTAAATGCACGCCTCTTTTGCGACAAAAACAGCCTTATTCAAGTCGTATGTTTTCACTTCGACGCCAAATTGATTGGCTTAGTGTGCTAAATTACGAAGTGATGACACAACAGAATTTTCAGATTATGCCATTTTCAAGACCAATAAAACGTGATGGTAGCCGCTATCACACCGGAGGATGTTTAAATTTAATTATTGCTCGTAAAAGAACGCTTCCTTTAACACCCACCGCGTTGAAATTTGCATTGCCTCGTATGAGTGTAAAAGGTCGAGTTTTAGGGGCTACACGCAATCATTCAGAGCCATAAAATATTACTCGTTGGCTGTCTTATCTTTCTGGCTTTCAATATAGCCAGTGTCTTCTTGTGTAGGTGATTGAGCCGCCGTTTTTGCTAATTCATCACAACGTTCATTTTCATCATGACCTGCATGGCCTTTTACCCAATGCCATTCGATTTCATGACGAGTAATAGCACTATCTAAGCGTTTCCATAAATCGACATTAAGCACTGGGCTTTTGTCTGCTTTACGCCACTGGCGCTTTTTCCAGCTATGGATCCACTGTGTGATACCCTGTCTGACATATTGGCTATCTGTTGTCAGTGTAATTTTACAAGGGAATTTTAATGTTTCTAATGCTACGATAGCGGCAAGAAGTTCCATTCGGTTATTGGTGGTCATAAAAAAACCTTCACTTAGGGTTTTTTCATGTTGTTGATAGCGTAAAATAGCGCCATAACCGCCGGGGCCTGGGTTGCCTAAGCATGAACCATCGGTGAATATTTCTACCTGCTTGTGCATAAAGGCGACTTATCCTTTTTGATTAATACGAAAAACTAACCCTAAGTCTGACATAAAAACGGATTATGAGCACTCCAATCACACGACAAATTGTACTTGATACCGAAACCACCGGTATGAATAAGCTGGGCGTTCATTATGAAGGTCATAATATCATTGAAATTGGTGCCGTAGAGGTTATCAATCGTCGATTAACAGGGCGAAATTTCCATGTTTATATTAAGCCTGAAAGATTAGTTGATCCTGAAGCATTTGAAGTTCACGGTATTAGTGATGAGTTTTTAGAGGATTGTCCTTCTTTTGCCGATATTGCCGACGAGTTTTTAGAATATATTCGTGGCGCAGAGCTGATCATTCATAACGCATCGTTCGATATCGGCTTTATGGACTATGAGTTTAGAAAGCTTAATCGCGATATTCCGCCTACTGAAACGTTCTGCCAAATTACTGATAGCCTTGCAATGGCAAGGGCATTATTCCCTGGCAAACGAAATAATCTTGATGCCTTATGTGATAGATACTTTATAGATAATTCTAAACGTACTCTTCACGGCGCGTTATTGGATGCTGAAATACTTTCTGATGTTTACTTGGCGATGACCGGTGGACAAACAGCACTAGCATTTTCAATGGATGGCGAATCAAGTAACGAACAAGAGCAAAATGATATTCAGCGTATCGAGCGCCCAGTTTCAGGATTAAGAGTAATAAGAGCTACCGCAGAAGAACTTGCTGAGCATGAGTCTCGATTAGACTTAGTTGAGAAGAAAGGTGGGCATTGTTTATGGCGTCCTGCATCAAATGATGAGGCGGTTTGAATATAAAAAAAGCAGAATTGTTTAGTTGAGATTAAAAACTATCCAAATGCATCTTTTTGTTAGAAAAACAGTTGACGACAAGGCAAGAGATTCGTAATATTTACCTCGTCCGAAAGGATACGCGGAGCGGTAGTTCAGTTGGTTAGAATACCTGCCTGTCACGCAGGGGGTCGCGGGTTCGAGTCCCGTCCGTTCCGCCAACATTCTAAACCCCAGCATTTATGCTGGGGTTTTTGCTTTATTAGCCTAAAAAACTTTAAATCTTAATTATTCCAATCCCC
Organism: Proteus terrae; assembly: GCF_003144325.1. Classification (GTDB taxonomy): domain Bacteria; phylum Pseudomonadota; class Gammaproteobacteria; order Enterobacterales; family Enterobacteriaceae; genus Proteus; species Proteus terrae. The sequence continues at coordinate 35,541 of NZ_PENS01000001.1, read as the reverse complement.
AGTTAATACGTTATCTTATCTTAATAGTTAACACTATTCTTGAGGCAGTTCTTATGTTATTAACTCTCGACCAAATCACAAAAGAGCTAGAAGATAAATTTTCTCCTTTAGGTGAGGATTTTAATGATTTAATTCTTTTTAAAAGAGCAACACCTCTTACTGGTTTAGGTTTGCTAGAACAGACGCTAACACTCTCCCTTCCTGATGATTTTACTTCTTTTATTTCTCTCTATAATTTAGATAATTTCTCATTATTTAATATTAGTTTTGGTTGCGGTGAAGATTATCTTGAAAGACTTTTCATGCTAAATAGCCCCAATGAGTTTACTCAATGGTGGATTGGTGATAAACGACCTGAAAACATCATTGTTATTGCATTGTCAGATCCTTATACCATTTTATTAAATACTCAAACAGGGAATGTTTTTGCAATGACGAGTGAGTCATCTATGGATAGTTTTGAACATATTGCAGCGAATTTTTTTGTTTTTTTTAGTGCAGTTGCCACACTGTTTTTAACGGATATTTCGCCAGATAGAATTATTAAATTAACATCATCTCAAACAACTTCATTTTGGCATCAATTAAAACCTGAATAAGATGAAAAATATAAAGAAAAAAGAGCTAGTTTATGATGGTTTTGAAGATAATTTTTATCAGCTAAATCATCTTATTCAATGCCCTTATTACGATGAAAATATGTTAGTTAGCGTAAAGCAATTAAGAGACTTAAACAGCTTAGATGAAGAGGTAAAACAGCAGGTAATAAATAAGATTAAAGGACTCACCTTAAATTTAGGAACGAGCTATACCTATGATGGTTTATCAGTAATGTATGATATCCAAGGATCAAAAAAAGAAAATATGCAGTTGCTTGGTTTATTTGCTATAGGTGAAAGACAACCTGCACGCTATCAAATCATAGTGTTAGGGATATTTAGGATTAATTTATGAATACGGAATTTTATTTACGTTTAAGTATGCTATCTAAAATGCTCGACCATTTTTATTATCAAGAATTTGAAACTGAACAAGCCGAATACAATAAAAATAAAGAGATAAAACAAGCCATTGTTCAATTTATTCTTGAAATGAAGGAACATGGTGAATACACATTAATTGATGAGGCTTTAAACCTTATATTTCATAATACTGGTTGTCATATTGATTGTGAAATTCTAGATGAAATCATGCCTCCTGTTATTGAGCAAAATATCATTACGCTAGAATTGATTGATAAAAATCTGAGAGAAAATTCACCTATGGGGCGTTGGTTTTAATACAAAGGAAAATAATGGAAAAAGATAAACTTGTTATTAATGAAATATACAAAGAGTTATTTGGAGATAATCTTAAGCAATATAGTGAAAGATTAAATAGACAAGATCCAGAAAGTTACCATGAAGGTGCTTTCTCTCAAGTGAATAAGATTTTTGTTAATTTATCAGAAAAAGAAAAGCAATCAGTGATTGATATGATGAAAATTGTGATGACAGATACAGCATCAACAATATTCGGAACACTAGACGGTACTCATTTCGTTAATAATATCGATGAAGATTTTCAGCTTATTTATGACAATGAAGAAATTCAAGGCGATCTTCAAGATCATTTTTTAGCGTTAGTGGAAGATAATAATAGTTAAACTAAAATGGAATGGACCTGAATAATAAATAAGGTATTTTTCCAGCGTTACAGCCTTTAACTATTATATAGAAGAAGAGGTTATCCTTACTTTGGGTAATATAAAGTTTGTTGAAATCAGACAGAGTTAACGTAAAAATAATTGAGCCTATTAGCCATGAGCTTTTTTAACGAAATCCAACAAAAAGTCAGCATTACATCTTTTTTTTCTAATATGGGGAAGATGAGCGTTGATGATAATAAAATTATCTATTTTCAAAGTATCCAAGCTTGTTTTGAATCGCCTTTAAATGTCGAATGGTTGCCAACTTCTCCCACACAAGATGATCCTTTCTATATAAAACAAGAATACCCCAAAGATTTGGTCGAGATGCGATTAGTCGTCAGTAAAGCCGTGATAGAGAGTCTAGAAGCGTTTCCTGTACCAGATAGTCAATTTCAATACGATGCACATAACTTTAAAATTGCAGCAAGAAATGCGATATGTTACGCATTTAGGCAGTATCTTACTGAAAAATATTTCAATTATGGTGACAACTGGGAAAGGATCATTCAGATTTACTACCAAGGTCATTTTCCGATAGGTTTTTATAAAAAGAAATTAGTGGTGATTTAACTGCTAGCTATTTAAAAAGAGTTTTCAGTTAGAGTGACAACTAGAATTAAATTTGTTTTATCCTTTTTTATTAATATTAAAAGTAACATTTACGTTACGCTGATTTTCCCTTTTAGTTATATATGATGTAAATAAAATTTTTATTACTGAATCAGTGGATTATCTGCTTTTTATCTTTTTTAAGCTCTTATAATTCTACGTCCTTGTAACAAGTTTAGTCAGTTATTAGGTTATAATTAAAACAAACACGGTATTTATTTGATTTGATGGATAATTCAGCAATGAAATTTTATCTTGATTAGTCATATCAAGCTAAGGTTTAATAGCACGCTTCTCAATTGCGCAAATTGTTGTCTTTTTTGCTTTTTGTTGCGCAACAATGCAGTGGTGTAATGTTATTTTCCGCTTTGATCGTAAAAAATGCCGTGCAAATCAAAGAATTATTGCTTTATGCTAATTACGATATCCACCTTTGTGGATTTTTTATATTGCGGTTTTTTGCCCGCATTGAGAGAATCAGCTATCTAGATGCTTTTTATCCGACTTGGAGTAGAAAATGACCACTCGTAAAACCCTTGCTAATGCGATCCGTTTTTTAAGTATGGATGCTGTGCAAAAAGCTAAATCAGGACACCCTGGCGCCCCTATGGGTATGGCTGATATTGCAGAAGTATTATGGCGTGATTTTTTAAATCATAACCCAACTAACCCTAACTGGGCTGATCGTGACCGTTTCGTTTTATCTAATGGTCATGCTTCAATGCTGATTTACAGCTTACTGCACCTGTCTGGTTATGATCTTTCTTTAGATGATCTGAAAAACTTCCGTCAATTGCATTCTAAAACACCTGGTCACCCAGAATATGGTTACACCGCTGGTGTTGAAACAACAACAGGTCCTTTAGGTCAAGGTATTGCAAACGCAGTGGGTTTTGCAATTGCAGAACGTACATTAGCGGCTCAATTTAACCGTCCTGGTCATGATATCGTTGACCACTACACCTACGCCTTTATGGGTGATGGTTGTATGATGGAAGGTATCTCTCATGAAGTGTGTTCTTTAGCGGGAACATTACAGTTAGGTAAACTGATTGCATTTTATGATGACAATGGCATCTCTATTGATGGTCAAGTGCATGGTTGGTTTACTGATAACACAGCAGAACGTTTCGACGCTTATGGCTGGCATGTAATTAGTGGCATTGATGGTCACGATGCAGCAAGCATTAAAGCAGCTGTTGAAGAAGCAAAACAAATCACAGACAAACCTTCACTGTTGATTTGTAAAACTACTATCGGTTTTGGTTCTCCTCATAAAGCAGGTACTGCTGATTCCCACGGCTCTCCATTAGGTGATGCAGAAATCGCTGAAACACGTAAAGCGTTAGGTTGGGAATACGGCGCATTTGAAATTCCACAAGAAATCTATAAAGAGTGGGATGCAAAAGAAGCGGGTAAAGCAAAAGAAGCTGCATGGGATGCTAAATTTGCTGCATACGCAGCACAGTTCCCTGAATTAGCGGCTGAATTTAAACGTCGTATTTCTGGTGAATTACCAGCAAACTGGGAAAAAGATTCCAAAGCATTTATTGAAAATCTGCAACAAAACCCTTCAAGCATTGCAAGCCGTAAAGCATCTCAAAATGCATTAGAAGCATTCGGTAAAGTATTACCAGAATTCATGGGTGGTTCTGCGGACTTAGCACCAAGTAACCTAACTATGTGGTCTGGTTCTAAAGCGCTGAATGAAGACAAAGCGGGTAACTACATCCATTACGGTGTACGTGAATTCGGTATGTCTGCAATCATGAACGGTATTGCATTACACGGCGGTTTTGTTCCTTACGGCGCTACCTTCCTGATGTTTATGGAATATGCACGTAATGCTGTACGTATGGCTGCACTGATGAAGATCCGCAGTATCTTTGTTTATACTCATGACTCTATCGGTCTGGGTGAAGATGGCCCAACTCACCAACCTGTTGAGCAAATGGCAAGCTTACGTGTAACTCCAAACGTGAGCACATGGCGTCCATGTGACCAAGTTGAATCAGCTGTTGCATGGAAATATGCAATTGATCGTAAAGATGGCCCAACAGCTCTGATCTTCTCTCGTCAAAATCTTGCACAACAACCACGTACTCCAGAGCAACTGGCAAATATCGAGAAGGGTGGTTACATCCTGAAAGATTGCGCCGGTACTCCAGAATTAATCTTTATCGCAACAGGCTCTGAAGTTGAATTAGCGGTTAGCGCTTATGAACAACTGACAGCGGAAGGCCGTAAAGTACGTGTTGTTTCTATGCCAGCAACAGATGCATTTGATAAACAAGATGCAGATTACCGTGAAGCAGTATTACCAGCATCAGTGAAAGCTCGTGTTGCTATCGAAGCAGGTATTGCTGACTACTGGTTCAAGTATGTTGGTTTAGATGGTGCGATTGTAGGTATGCATAGCTTCGGTGAATCTGCACCTGCAAACGAACTGTTTGAAGAGTTTGGTTTTACTGTTGAAAATGTAGTTACACAGGCAAAATCTTTACTTAAATAATCAATAAGTGTTAACAAGAGCACATTTTTGGGAAGAATTTCTCAGATGTGCTCTTTTTTTATCCTTCCATCTTTGTTTACTATTGCGATTTTCTCTCATTTCTCGTAATCTGATTATTAGTAAGCTGAACCGTTTCAGTTAATCCTAAAGTGTCGGTGACTGCACAATTTCTAGATTTACTTGATTTATCGTTGTTGATTAGTATCTTGCTCTATTATTCTAAGCGGTTGCAAATCACAAGTTATCAAGGGAGTCACATGACAATCAGAGTCGCTATTAACGGTTTTGGCCGTATAGGGCGTAATGTGTTAAGAGCGCTTTATGAATCAGGTAAACGAGCTGAAATAACGGTTGTTGCAATAAATGAATTGGCTGATGCGCAAGGTATTGGGCATCTTCTCAAGTATGACTCCAGTCACGGACGTTTTGCTTGGGATGTACGAATTAATAACGATTTATTGCAAGTGGGTGATGATACTATTCGACTTTTTCACCACGCTGATATTACTGATTTACCTTGGGGTGAACTTGGTATCGATGTTGTACTTGATTGTAGTGGTGCTTATGGCTCCCGTGCTGATGGTGAAGCGCATATTGCACAAGGCGCAAAGAAAGTGCTTTTTTCTCATCCTGGTACAACCGATTTAGATGCAACAGTCGTTTTTGGTGTCAATCAACACGAACTAAAAAAAGAGCACCGAATTGTTTCAAATGCATCTTGTACAACGAATTGCATTATTCCCATTATAAAAATGATGGATGACGCGTTTAATATAGAATCAGGAACAGTAACAACAATCCATGCAGCCATGAACGATCAACCCGTGATTGATGCATACCATAAGGATTTACGCCGTACTCGTGCAGCAGGACAATCTATTATTCCAGTTGATACGAAGTTGGCAGCAGGAATTACTCGAATTTTCCCGAAATTTAAGGATCATTTTGAGGCAATTTCTGTACGAGTTCCTACAATTAATGTGACGGCAATTGATTTAAGTGTCACTGTAAAAACTGCTGTAAATGTGTTAGATGTCAATCGGTTAATTCAAAAATCAGCAACTGGCGCATTTCGTGGTATAGTGGATTACACAGAATTGCCATTAGTCTCAACTGATTTTAACCACGACCCTCATAGTGCAATCGTTGATGGCACACAAACAAGAGTCAGTGGGCAACACCTGATCAAGACTTTAGTCTGGTGTGATAATGAATGGGGCTTTGCTAACAGAATGCTTGATACAACGTTAGCAATGGCTGCAACTGGTTTTAAATAATCATGTTTTAATGATGGTGTCGCGTAATAATACGACGCACTGAACAGAAGATTACTAAATTTTAGAGAATCAATGAGAGGATTCATCATGTCTGTAATTAAGATGACCGATTTAGACCTAGCGGGTAAACGAGTTCTTATCCGTGCTGACCTGAACGTTCCAGTTAAAGATGGTAAAGTGACTTCAGATGCGCGTATCCGTGCTTCTTTACCAACAATTGAAGCCGCGTTAAAACAAGGCGCTAAAGTGATGGTAACTTCTCACTTAGGTCGTCCTACCGAAGGTGAGTACAACGAAGAGTTCTCTTTAAAACCAGTTGTTGACTATCTGAAAGACAAATTAACTGCACCAGTTAGTCTTGCTAAAGACTATTTAAATGGTGTTGAAGTCAATGCAGGCGAATTAGTTGTTCTTGAAAACGTTCGTTTTAACAAAGGCGAAAAGAAAGACGACGAAACTCTGTCTAAACAATACGCTGCATTATGTGATGTATTCGTAATGGATGCATTTGGTACTGCTCACCGTGCTCAAGCGTCAACTCATGGCGTTGCTAAATTTGCACAAGTTGCTTGTGCGGGTCCACTGTTATCAGCAGAACTTGAAGCATTAGGTAAAGCATTAGATAAACCAGCTCGCCCAATGGTTGCGATTGTTGGTGGTTCTAAAGTTTCAACTAAACTGACTGTATTAGATTCTTTATCAAAAATTGCTGATCAATTAATCGTTGGTGGTGGTATTGCAAATACCTTTATCGCAGCAGAAGGTCATCCAGTAGGTCGTTCTTTATATGAAGCAGACCTTGTTGATGATGCTAAAAAGCTGATGGAAAAATGTGATATTCCAGTACCAAGTGATGTTCGCGTTGCGACTGAATTCTCTGAAACAGCAGAAGCTGTTTTAAAATCAGCAAACGACATCAAAGATGATGAACAAGTACTGGATATCGGTGATGTGACTGCGGAGCGTTTAGCAGAAATCCTGAAAAATGCGAAAACTATCCTGTGGAATGGCCCTGTAGGCGTGTTTGAATTCCCTAACTTCCGTAAAGGTACAGAAATCATCGCTAATGCAATCGCAGATAGCGAGGCATTCTCTATCGCAGGTGGTGGTGATACGCTGGCTGCTATTGATTTATTTGATATCGCAGACAAAATCTCTTACATTTCAACCGGTGGTGGTGCTTTCTTAGAATTCGTTGAAGGCAAAAAACTTCCTGCTGTTGCAATGTTAGAAGAACGCGCTAAACAGTAATTAAGTCAGCTCATACAGGTAGAAAGTTATTTTCTACCTGTTCCAAATATAGGATCTTATTACATGTCTAAAGTTTTTGATTTCGTGAAACCGGGTGTCATCACTGGTGATGATGTACAAAAAGTATTTGCAGTAGCAAAAGAAAATAAATTTGCTCTGCCTGCGGTTAACTGTGTAGGTACTGACTCAATCAATGCTGTGTTAGAAGCTGCTGCGAAAGTTCGTTCTCCTGTGATTGTACAGTTCTCTAACGGTGGCGCTGCATTTATCGCAGGTAAAGGTCTTAAATCTGATGTACCACAGCAAGCTGCTATTTTAGGCGCAATTTCTGGTGCTCATCATGTGCATCAAATGGCTGAATACTACGGTGTTCCTGTTATTCTGCATACTGACCACTGTGCGAAAAAATTATTACCATGGATTGATGGTCTGTTAGATGCAGGTGAAAAACACTACGCTAAAACAGGTAAACCACTGTTCTCTTCTCACATGATTGACTTATCTGAAGAGTCATTAGAAGAAAATATCGAAATCTGTGCTAAATATTTAGCGCGTATGGCTAAAATCGATATGACTTTAGAAATCGAATTAGGCTGTACTGGTGGTGAAGAAGACGGTGTTGATAACACTGGTATGGATAGCTCTGCGCTTTATACTCAACCAGAAGATGTTGCCTACGCATACGAAAAACTGAGTGCGGTAAGCCCTCGTTTCACTATCGCAGCATCTTTCGGTAACGTTCATGGTGTTTATAAACCAGGTAACGTTCAGTTAACGCCAAAAATTCTACGTAACTCACAAGACTACGTGTCACAGAAATTCAATCTGCCACACAATAGCTTAGATTTCGTTTTCCACGGTGGTTCTGGTTCTTCTGCTGAAGAAATCAAAGAAGCAGTTGATTATGGCGTTATCAAAATGAATATCGATACCGATACTCAGTGGGCAACTTGGGATGGTATCTTACAGTTCTACAAAAAGAACGAAGGCTACCTGCAAGGCCAATTAGGTAACCCAGAAGGTGCTGATAAACCTAACAAAAAATACTACGATCCACGTAATTGGTTACGTCAAGCACAAGCATCAATGGTTGTTCGTTTAGAACAAGCATTTAAAGAACTGAATTCAGTTGACGTTCTGTAATTGAGTCATTCTTAATGATTAAACTAAACCCGCTTATTTAGCGGGTTTTTTTATGCCTGATAAAAAGTGATTAGGTAGTTTGGTTATGATGATATTTATTATTAAAGTTGGGTGTGAGGGGGATGTAGGTTAGTCTCTATTAGGGATATCTAGCCAATACGAAATGAAATCTAACGTTGAGATAAAGCAGATATAAAAAAGCGCCTATTCATAAATAGACGCTTAAATCGAGCAATATATTATTTGGAAGATCAGCCAGTGACTTTAGCGCCTTTGCTTTCTTCTTTCATCATACGATTTAATAAAGGTACGGTTGCCCACATAACGATACCTACAATTAAGGTCACAATACCGATTTTACCAAACACATCAGTGTAAATAGGTAATGTCTGTAGTGGATCAGTAATTCCTTCTGGTGCTGCGGTGAAGGTTGCTACATAACCGCCTAACAGGTAAGCCGTTGCTTGTGTTAAGAACCACATACCTAAAATAAAACCCATCATGTATTGCGGTACGAACGCTGCAACCATTGCTAAACCTAACGCACTGATCATCAGTTCACCTAAGCTCTGGAATAAATAAACCAAAACGATAAACCAAGGTGAAGTTAAGCCTTGAGCATCGGCAAACCACATGCCTGATGCAGCCGCTGTAAGGAATCCTAACGAGCACAGAAGCATACCCGCAGTAAACTTCGCTGGCATTGATAAGTCTTTGCCTTTTGCGCCAAAATGGCTGTATGCGATAGCAAGGATTGGGCTAGCAACAATGATCCAGAATGGATTTAGTGCTTGGAAACTTACAGGGTTAATATCAAAGCCTAAAAGTGTGTGATGAACGTTATGAATAGCAAAGAAGTTCAGTGAAGTTGGCATCTGTGCATACAGAATGTAGAAAACAACAGCTTCTAACATCAGAACAAATGCAACATACATTTTATTACGAGCAACTCTGTCTTTTTGCTTAAAAGCTTCACGGAAATAAATGAAGACAACAATAACAGACAGACTGACTAAAACGATATTCGCAATCATCACGTTGTGCAGTAACCATGCACAAGCAAATACCATCGCAATTGAGCCAGCAATAACTAATAACAGTTTGCTAAAGCTCATTGGTAAATGGTCTGGTTCAGAACCAATATTAGCAACCATTTTACGACAGAAGAAATAAACTAATAACGCCATGATCAAGCCAACACCACAGATATTATAAGTTAGTGCATATCCGTAACGTTCTGCAAGTACAGGGGCGATAGATAAAGAGATTAATGAGCCGATATTAATCGACATATAAAATAGCGTAAATGCACCATCAAGGCGTGGATCTTTAGGTGGATAACATTTTGCTAATAGGCTGGCAGGGTTGGCTTTAAATAAACCATTACCTACTGCGATAGTTCCTAATGCATAGAAAATTAAATTAGGATACATAATTGACATACCAGTCATGAAATAACCGATAGCCAAGACAATAGCACCTAAAACAATTGTTCGTTTTGTTCCTAATAAGTGGTCACCAACATAACCACCAATAGAAATAAGCCCATAAACCAGTGCGGAGAATGCACCAAAAGTAATGAAAGCCTGTTCTTGAGAGAAACCGAGTTTACTAACAAAATAAACGGCAAGAATACCTTGTACGCCGTAGTAACCAAAACGTTCCCATAATTCTACAAAGAAAATCATAAAGAATGGTTTAGGCTGTTGTAATAAACCGACTTGAGCGGGTTTATCCATATCTGTAATGCCCCTAATTATTATTTATTTTCAACAACGATGTTATTTACTCACATTCACGAGGAATGTTACACAACGGTAACATTATCTATCGCATTTAGAGTGATGTTTGCAAATTTAAGAAGGTAATCAGCAAGTCGAGTAGACTAATATATTGATAGAATGACTTCTCAAAGGTTGATCACACTGTAGGTAAGATTAATACCAGATTGAAAAAAATATTCATTAGTTTATTTTCAAATAAAGTCATTTAATTGATGTTTGGTATGAAATATAACCAGTAAGATTATTATTTGTTTATATTTTAATCTGAGTAAATTAAATAAAGATAAAGGGAAAAAGTGGAGGGGAAATATTCTTGATTATGTGACTGATTGATTCTAGAAAGAATTTTTTCACTATAATTAAAAAATATTCTTTTATAACAAACAGATGTTAATAAATTTTTAATAAACATCTAAAAGTCAGCTAATATCATTTAATTAAATAAGTATTCACTTAATATAAATAAATATTTAATTTTATATTGTGATTATAATCAATAAAAAACGCCCTTATTAAAAGTGCGTTTTTATCTTGAGACAAAATAAGCGAAAGTTAAACAGAGATTGGTACTTGTTCATTTTTAACAGAATGGAAACGACGTTTGAAATAAATAAGTCCATCACCATCTTCACGTACTGAAATATTCTTAATTTCGGTCATATAAACAAAATGTGTGCCGACTTGGCGCACATCATAAATATCACCTTCAAGGCAGGCAAGCGCATTAGTTAATACGGGTTGTTGTAATTGTCCGTTTTGCCATCCTGGTTGGGTAAAGCGATCTGCCATCGCGAGCCCTGTCATTCCGGCGAAATGACATGCCATTTCTTCTTGCTCATGATTCAATATATTGATACTCAATTTTCCATTCTCTTGAAAAATAGAGTTCATCTGACTTTTACTGTTGATGCAAACCATCACGGTAGGTGGATTATCAGTAACGGAACATACTGCTGTTGCTGTTAAGCCACAACATCCCGCATCGCCATTTGTTGCCACGATATTGACCGCAGCGCCTAAGTTTGCCATTGCATCCCGAAAAAGTGGGTTAGCCTGTTTTTCCTCAGACATTATTTACTCCTACTGCCAGACTTCTCGTCTGTGGGCGTCTTCACTTAAAATAATTATTAGTCAGATAACTAAAAAATCACCTAACTACTCCGCTAACAAAGTTGTAATGGTATTGCCGGTTTCTTTGTTGCGTTGTTTTAAAGCCGTAACGCTACCGCGCATAAACAAAGATAGCAATCTTTCTTTGTTACAACCTGTTAACTTTATCTCAAAAAACTGTGAGACAACCTTATCGCTAAGCGTCATTATTCCTAATTTAGAGGTAGGATAATAGGCAAATCAGGCTACTTTTTGGGGTTGGCTGAGGGATAACACAAATTGCCAATTGATGAAAATTGTGTATAGGTCAAGATGTTGCAGAATATGAAATAAACACTAAAAAGAAGCATGGGTGATAAATTGCACAAAGGGAATAAAATTGCAAAAATTGAGTCAACTTTATTTATTTGTTAATATGAATAATTGTAACAATTAGTCTATTCTTAGAATATAGTCATTTTATAAACCGTAAGCAGCGGTACTTTTTCACTGTCTATATTGAGTGATATTTTGTCATTTCACCTATAACACCATATAAAGAGCTTCTTGATTATGCATGAATCATTAACTATCGCGCTATTACAAGCACGGGAATCTGCGATGGGTTTTTTTCGACCTGTTCTCAAAGAGCATAATCTGACAGAACAGCAGTGGCGGATCATTCGCGTACTTGCGGATAAACGCTCTATTGATTTCCACGAATTAGCACAAAAATCGTGCATTCTCCGACCAAGTCTAACGGGTATTCTTATTAGAATGGAAAGAGACGAGCTAATTTGTCGTTTAAAACCTGTGAGTGACCAACGTAAACTTTTCGTTTCACTGTCTGCCAATGGGCAAAGTTTATACGATAAAATTCAGCCTAAAATTGAAGAAGGCTATCAATTACTTGAGCAAAAATTTTCGACTGAGAAGTTACAACGCCTATCTGGGTTATTAAAAGAGCTGATTGCATTAAATCCAGATGATATAGAACAATCAGAGAAATAATTTATTTTGATAATAAAAAAGGAGATGCAAGGGCATCTCCTTTTTGTTTGTTATGACTTAGATAATATTACTGTTTACCCAATACATGTAAGAAGTGGATGTGTTTTTCATACTGATCAAGAATATCGTGAATGATTTGTTCTTTCGTCCAACCCATTACATCATAGTCTTGCCCACCTTCTTTTAAATGAATTTCAGCACGATAATATTTATGTTCTTCGTCTCTTTCTTCATCACTTAATCCAGCTAAAGCAAAAGCGGGTTGAGTATAAAAACGCAGACGAACTTCATAGAAGAAATTCATGTCATCGCCTAAATCGACTTCGAAGCCAATGCGATCATCTTCTTCATTATGGATATAGCATTGAGTTGCTTGTTTGCTTAATTCAGCAGAGACCATTTCCATTGAAGGTTGAATAACTTCATCCATAAAACGTTTTACATGGGAACGTTTTGGAAAATAAGCAATATTTCTTAAACGACGTTGCCAAGGAATTGGATTACGGCTTGCTGGTGGTGCAATCGTAGTTAACTGTTGGCTGTCACGTTTATATACATCCACTCGCAATGCTTTTATCAGTCCATAAATAGAAGCGAGTAATACAATAGAGAAAGGTAATGCACTTGCAATCGTAACAGTTTGAAGTGCCGTTAATCCACCCGCTAATAATAAAGTGATGGCAGAAACACCCATTAAGGCAGCCCAGAAAATACGTTGCCATACAGGTGTTTCACTATCTCCCCCTGATGCTAAGGTGTCCACTACCATAGCTCCAGAGTCCGCAGATGTGACAAAAAACACAATGACCATCAGCATCGCAACAAAGGATAATACGGTTGAGAATGGAAAATAGTTTAAGAACTCAAATAAAGCCAAGGAAACATCTTGTTGCACAATATTGGCGAGTGCCTCGGCACCTTTATCTTTGATTAAATGGATTGCTGTGTTACCAAACACTGTCATCCAAAGTAAAGTAAAGCCAGCAGGAACAAACAGAACACCGACAACAAATTCGCGGATAGTACGACCACGAGAAATGCGGGCAATAAACATCCCTACAAATGGAGACCATGAAAGCCACCAGCCCCAATAAAGCAGAGTCCATCCCCCTAACCAGTCACTCGATTTTGGTTCGTATGCGTAAAGATTAAAGGTTTTACTCACAATTTCGGATAGATATCCCCCGGTATTCTCAACAAATGATTTTAATATCAATACGGTTGGGCCGAGAATAATGACTAATAAAAGAAGAATTACCGCTAATCCTAAGTTAAGTTCAGATAAAAAGCGGATCCCTTTTTCTAATCCAGAAACAACTGAAATAGTTGCAAGTCCTGTTATCACAACAATCAATATAACTTGCACGGTTGGATTAATGGGTACATTAAAAAGATGGTTTAAACCTGCATTAACTTGCAGAACACCAAATCCTAGAGAAGTTGCAACACCAAAAACTGTTCCCATAACAGCAAAAATATCGACGGCATGACCAATAGGTCCATGTATGCGATCACCAATAATAGGATAAAGTGCAGAACGCAATGTTAATGGCAAACCATGGCGATAAGAGAAAAAAGCCAAGATTAAAGCGACAATGGCATAAATAGCCCACGCATGTAATCCCCAGTGGAAAAAAGTTAATCGCATAGCTTCTTTGGCTGCTTCTATGGTTTGAGCATCACCGGTCGGGGGCATTAAATAATGCATGACAGGTTCAGCAACGCCAAAGAACATTAACCCAATTCCCATTCCCGCAGAAAAGAGCATGGCAAACCAGGCAAAATAGCTAAAATGTGGGCGTGCATGGTCGGGTCCCAGTTTTATTTGACCAAAACGGGAAAGACCTAAATAAGTCACACTCAGCAAAACCAATGCTACGGCTAGAATGTAGAACCAACTCGCATTTGTGAAGAGGTTTTCCTGAAGATGACCTAATTTATCATTAGCCAGCTCTGGAAATAATGCAGAGAAGCCAACGACCAATAAAATTAACAACGCTGATGTATAAAAAACGGGAGGATTAATTTTCATCCTAACTTTTTGAGGGGTTATATCGTTTTGTTGACTCATAGTTAACCTATTTTTTGTTATTTTCCTAGAAAGAGACTTTTCGCTATTCACTATCTGATATTCTTCATTACCAGAAAAGAAAAGTTCATAAGAAAATTTGAATAAATCATCAAACCAATGTGATGTTTTATAAAAGAACGGAAATAAATTACTTTTTCCGTAATATGAAGAAAACTACAATTAAATCAATTTTTTACCATTTGTTTATAGTATAGGCATTCACTCTTTAATAGGTTTCTCCTGTTAAAAAAAGGAGAACATGGTTACATTTTTTGCTTAATCGATCAACCCTTGTCTTTTTTTTGCACAAAAAAAAGCCAGCGAAAATCCACTGGCTTTTGATTCATCAAAAATTCTGAAATCAAATTATTTGTTCTCAGCTTTTAAATCATCAATTTTTTGTTTTGCCTGATCGGTTAATTGATCTGCTTTATCAAGTGCTTTATTTTCAGTCTCTTGAGCTTGTTGTTTTATATCACCACTTGTTTTTGAAGCATCACCTTTTAGCTGATCAACTTTTGTGTCAGCTTCTTGCATCAGGTTATCTGCTGTTTTACTGGCATCTTGTTTTAATTCTGCCGCTTTTTCAGAGAGTTTATTGCTTTCAGCTTCTAGGCTTTGTTTAATTTCTTCTGCTTTTGCAGCACTCGCATCTTTTAGCTCATCGGTTTTTTGTGAAACACTCTCTTTTAGAGTATCTGTTTTTTCATCAGCTTGCGCTTTTAGCTCAGCCGCTTTTTGTTCAGCTTTATCTTTTAGCTCTTGAGCTTGTTGTGTTAATTCATCTGCTTTTGCGGATGCATCTTCTTTCAAGTCAGCTGCTTTATCTTTGGCTTGTTCTGTCAACTCATTGGCTTTATCTTGTGCTGTTTCAGTTACTTGAGTTGCTGTTTCTTTTGCCTTATCAATACTTTCATCAACTTTTTTAGATGAATCATCACAACCTGCTGTAATAGTAACAAGACCCGCTAGAACCAATGAAGTAAGTAGTTTTTTATTCATTTTTTTCTCCAAAATGTGTGTTCAAAAACAATTCAGTGATATCCCGCGTAAGAACTAGAAAAAGCGAGAAGTTATTGAGTTGGTAGTAAGAGATTACGAATAAATCATCATAATAAGTATAGTATGAGTCTTAAAATCAACAAACCTAAGTATATTAAGTGTTTTTTCTTAGTCAAATATCATTAAAAATAATTTAGATTTTTATCTGGGAGAGATTTTCTGCTTTATAATAAGTATAGAAATTATTGGAAATATGAGACGGCAAATGGAATATTACTTTCTGGTTATTATCAAATTTATTATTGGTTTTACTATCATATTAGTCCATATGAATTTATCGGGTAAAACACAACTCTCTCAATTAACACCTATTGATTTTATTGGTAATTTTGTACTCGGTGGCATTATGGGGGGAGTGATTTACACTGATGCGATCCCTCTTTATCAATATATTATCGTCTTCTTAATTGGTGTCTGTTTTATATCTTTGCTTAATTATATCAGTAAGCGATTCAATTTTTTCCGTGCAGTAACTATTGGTAATCCTATTCCCATTATAAAGAAGGGCGAATTTATAATGGAAAACATCATGGAGAAAAAGAACAAAATAGATATTTTAAACATAACGTCTCGTCTTCATGCTCAAGGCATTCACTCATTTCAAGAGGTCAATTACGCACAAATTGAACCTGATGGACAAATCACTGTGGTATGTGACGGTGCAAAAATGCCTTCGATTATTGTTATGAAAGATGGTGTTATTCGAACATCAGAATTAGAGCAAATAGAAAAAGATGAAATATGGCTTCAAGATGAGATGAAAAATCAGCATATTGAGAAACCAGAAGATATTTTCTTAGCTGAATTCTGGGATGGAAAAGTTAATTTTATTTTGCAAGATGGGAAGATAAAACGCACAAAATTATAGATAACTAACTAAAATATATGTCGATGAGTGAAGTATGAGCCATAACAGTGGCGACATAATATCGCCACTGTTATTTAGTGAAAGTGTAATTACAACTTAAATACCTCAAAATCAGAAGCCATTTCAGTATGGCTAAAGATCTGTTGGCTTTCATTGAGTAATCCAACACAGTCTTCGGGGGAATAGCGACTACTAATATGTGTGATAATCAGCTTTTTGGCATTAGCGTCTTTGGCTAACTGTGCTGCTTGTACCGTTGTTGAGTGTCCACGGCTATTTGCTTGCTCTGCCATTTCATGTTTAAACGTCGCTTCATGAACAATAATATCTGCATTATTAGCCAGTTTTAATGCATCCGGCGTGGGTTGTGTATCACCAAAAATAGCAATACAGCGTCCTTTTATTTCAGGGCCAATATACTCTTTGCCGTCAATAACTCTTCCATCTGGCAAGGTAATGGTTTTACCTTGTTTTAATTCTTGTAACCAAGCGCCCGCAGGAATATTGTCAACCTTCAGTTTTTCTGCATTTAATTTACCCGGGCTGTTTTCTTCTTCTAAGCGATAACCAAAACAAGGTACAGGATGAGAAAGTGCTTCACAACTCACTTTCATACCTTCCTCTTCAAACAGAAAGCCCGCTTTGTCAATTTCAACAATATTAATAGGGTAAGTTAAATAGGATTGGCTTAATGTCAACGCCGTTTCTATAAAGGCTTTGATACCCGTAGGGCCATACACTGTTAAAAGTGTTTCGGTTCCTCCCATTGAGCGACTACAAAGTAATCCTGGTAAACCAAAAATATGATCGCCATGTAAGTGGGTAATAAAAATTTTATTTAAACGCGGTAATTTTACGCGGGTATGCAATATTTGATGTTGTGTCGCTTCACCACAATCAAACATCCACATACTTTTTTGTTTATTTTGTAAATCAAGCACCATACTGGTGACATTGCGATCTTTAGAAGGGACGCCTGCGTTAGTGCCTAAAAAAGTGAGCTCCATAATGAAATATTATTCTCCGTGTCGAATTTGTTCCCAACTTAAATCGAATTTCGCAAGATACTTACGTAGACGATCGGCATCGTTGGGTTGTTTTTTATTTTGTCTTGATACTGCGAAAAGTTTTCTACCAGCTTCTGAGAGCGTTGATGATTGCTGACATGTTTTGATAACTGTATTGAGTTGGCTAAGATCGAAAAGATCAATATCAGAACTATTAAATAAAGAAGAGGAAGTAACACCCCAATTTTGTTTTAAACGATTAATTTCTTCATCAACAAGAGGAAGGGTAATACGACCATTTTCGGCAAGTGTTGCCATTCGCGTTATACTAGCACTAAGTTCACGGAAGTTACCACGCCATAATGCCTGTTCAGATGTTGCAAATCGAATATAGTGTGATTTCGCATCAGAATTAAAGCGAATTGCCTTTTGATAAAGCTTTGCAAAGTGATGTAATTCATAATCGATGTTAGGCTCAATATCCTCTTTGCGATCGGCTAAACCCGGCAGAGAAAAAGACCATAAGTTGATCCTTGCATAGAGATCTTCACGAAAAAGCCCTTTCGCAATTTGTTTGTCCATATCCCGATGCGTTCCCGCAATTAGCTGAAAATCGCTTTGAACTTCAGTATCGGAACCATAAGGATAAAAAGATTTTTCTTCTATTGCTTTCAGTAACATTGCTTGTTCATCAAGTCCTAATTCCGCAATTTCATCAAGAAATAAAATTCCTTTATCGGCCTCCCTTAATAAGCCTTGCCTAGCTTGTAATGCACCTGTAAATGCCCCTTTTACGTGGCCAAATAAAGTAGACATGGCGTTATCACCGCGCAAAGTGGCGCAGTTAACAGCAATAAAACGACCTTTTACAAAATGGCGAGACTGCCGTAATTCATAAATACGCTGAGCAAGGAATGATTTCCCGGCTCCTGTGGGACCTGTTAATAAAATGGGTGCAACAGAGCGTAATGCCACTCGCTCAATCTGAGCAATTAAAGCATTAAAACGTTCGTTGCGTGTGGCTATCCCTGATTTTAAGAAAGAGAGTGATTCATTATGGTAGTGCTCGAATCGGCTTGTTAGTTTTGTATAACGGCTTAAATCGAGATCAATAACAGAATAACTCCCCGTGGCTGATTGTACTGTTTTGATACCATCTTCATTTTCGATTTTAGAAGAGGGGGAAGTTTGTAATAGTTTTGCAGGTAAGTAGTGGGCTTCAGTCAGTAAAAACCAGCAAATCTGAGAGATGTGCGTACCCGTTGTGATATGGACATAATATTCTTCATTTTCAGTATCAAATGGATAGCTCACTGCAAAATCAAGAAAGTGGCTGTAAACCTCTTCTAGATCCCAAGGATCACAAATATCAATTTCGTAAGGTAATACTTCTGTATCTGGGGAGACAGTATGGATATCTTCAATGATTTTTGACGCTAATATTGAATCATTGGGTTGATGGATCATGACCAATCGACTAACGGGGAAATCTTTTTGATGGCAAATAGAAATTGTTGGACGCCATGAGTTCCATCTTTTATGGCTTTTTCCCCGTTTATCTAATGTTGTGCCTAAAACACCAATCACCACTTTGCGTTTCATTAAGTTATCTCTACTTATCTTTTTATCTATATTTATAAATCTTTAGATAAAAAGATAAGTTTTTATCGATTTTAATTCAATGGCTAAATATTTAAAAATTACATTGAAAATATTTTTATTAATTAAAACATATGGTTAAAAATGATTTTGGTGATATTTAAAAACTTGGCACGATACTCGCAATATTATTAATGTCTTGAGCAGATTTTAAATCTGGTAGGCACATAAAGAACACTCTGTGGTGTTATCAAAATGTGTTCCTCCACATCGAGACTCTGTAGGTGAAGAGGGTTATTTTCAGGTTCGATTCCTGACACCAAAACCATTACAAATCCAAATGTAAAATTAAATATAAAAAATCGTTGTGACAGCAGTATCGTCACCTTGCTTATCCACCAGCAACTACGCTGGATTGAAGGCAGAATAAGAGACAAACAGAGTATCGTTCCTCTCTTGTTTTCCCTTCGATTTCGCCAAGTTTGTTCGTGGAGAGCAAGTCACGATAAAAATGGTAATAAAAGAAAGCCAATAATAAAGAAGAGAAAAGGGAAACAATGATGATAAGAACAACAATAAAAGTGAAACAGGGACAACTGGGTTTATTAAAGAAGGACGATGAATATATTGATGTCCTTGCTGTGGGTGAACATAAATTTTTCGATCTTCGCCGCCAATTAAGTGTTGAGCTGGTGGAATTAAACGGCCCTGCAATTGAAAGAGAGAAAGCCGAATTTTTACGTCAATATCATCCAGAATGGGTGAGTGAATATTGTTTTGATATTGTGCTATCTGATGAAGAGATTGGCTTACTCTATGAAAATGGTTCACTCAAAGAGATCTTAGCGCCGAGCACTCGCCGTCTCTATTGGAATTATGCACAGCGCTCAATGGAAGTATTGTCAGCAAATGAATTGGAAGTTTCACCAGCTTTGGTTAAAAAATTGCAGCATCCAAAATTACGTAACCAGACGATAAAAGGCAGTGAAGGTGTATTAAGTGTGGATATTCCGACATGGCATGCCGGCATTATCCGTGTTAATGGTGAAACTCAATCACTATTACCACCAGGATTAAAAGGCTATTGGCGTTATCAGCACAAAATTGATGTTGAAGTCGTTGATATGCGCTTACAAACACTCGATATAAGTGGTCAAGAGATTTTAACGAAAGATAAAGTGACCTTACGCATTAATCTGTCAGCGAGTTGGCGTTATCGCGACGTGCTTTCAGCGTACCAACTACTGAGTTCACCTCTTGAGTTCTTATACAAAGAGTTGCAGTTTGCGTTACGTGAAGCCGTAGGAACAAGAACATTGGATGAATTATTAGAAAATAAAACACTGATTGACAGTTTAGTAAGTGAAAAAATCAGGGAAGTGACTAAAGGATATGGCATTGAAGTAGCTTCATTAGGGGTAAAAGACATTGTTTTACCGGGTGAAATGAAAACGATTTTAGCGCAGGTGGTTGAGGCTGAAAAATCAGCTCAGGCTAATGTTATACGTCGAAGAGAAGAAACATCCGCAACACGTTCTTTATTAAATACGGCAAAAGTGATGGAAAACAATCCAGTAGCTCTACGATTAAAAGAGCTAGAAACCGTAGAACGTATTGCAGAACGTATTGATAAGATTTCCGTTTATGGTGGTTTAGACCAAGTATTAAACGGGCTAGTACAAATTAAAGGAGCACAAGAATGATATTGGATCATCAAATAGTAAAAGAAGCAGGGACTGCTGAAATCAAAATGTGGACAAATGGTGTACCTGTTGAAGCAGATGCTCTAAAGCAACTTATCAATACTGCAAAGATGCCTTTTATTTTTAAACATATGGCAGTAATGCCCGATGTTCACTTAGGGAAAGGTTCAACAATAGGAAGTGTTATCCCAACAAAAGGTGCGATTATTCCGGCTGCTGTTGGTGTAGATATTGGATGTGGAATGATTGCGGTAAAAACATCGTTACACGCAAATGATTTGCCAGATAATTTATTTGCCATAAGAACGGCAATAGAAAGAGCAGTACCTCATGGACGAACAAGTTATCAGTCAGGGAACGATCGTGGTTCATGGAAGAACCCACCTAAACTTGTTGATCAACATTGGCAACAACTTGAAGGGCGTTTTAAGGTTTTAACTGATAAGTATCCACGTTTACGAAATACAAATAACTATCGTCACCTAGGTACATTAGGAACAGGAAACCACTTTATCGAGTTGTGCCTTGATGAAGCAGATAATGTTTGGGTAATGCTACATAGTGGATCTCGTGGTGTGGGTAATGCTATTGGTACTTTATTTATACAAATGGCACAAGAAGACATGAGAGAACATATCGCTAACTTGCCAGATAAAAATTTAGCGTACTTAAAAGAAGGAACGCTTTTCTATGATGACTATATAGAAGCCGTAGAATGGGCACAGGATTTTGCCCGACATAATCGTGAAATTATGATGGAACGCGTGTTGGCGGCATTATCAACAGAAATAACTAAACCTTTTACAACTCAACAACAGGCAGTGAACTGCCACCATAACTATGTGCAAAAAGAAATGCACTTTGGTGAAGAGGTACTGGTGACTAGAAAAGGGGCTGTTTCTGCTCAAAAAGGTGAAATGGGGATCATTCCGGGTTCAATGGGAGCGAAGAGCTTTATTGTTAGAGGTAAGGGAAATGCCGAAAGTTTCTGTTCATGTAGCCATGGCGCAGGACGCGTAATGAGCCGAACAGCAGCGAAAAAAGCCTTTAGTATTGAAGACCAAATTCGAGCTACAGCGCATGTGGAATGTCGAAAAGATGAAGATGTGATTGATGAAATTCCAATGGCTTATAAGGATATTGATGCTGTAATGAAGGCTCAGTTATCGCTTGTTGAGGTTGTTCATACACTACGACAGGTTGTTTGTGTAAAAGGTTAATCGTGCTTTTTACGGTAATTCATAACTATCCCCTAACAGTAACGTAGGGGATAGTGAGATATGACAGCGTGTGCATGGAATGCAAATGAATAAAAAGTTTTAAAAATGGAAATTTTCTTTAAATAAAACCCTTATTTCCTCGGTTAAAAATTAAACAAAAAATGTTTAGTATTATTAATAAATAAAGATTGATATTAAAATTATCTCCCTCCAATAAAGATAATCAAAAAGAGAGTGCTAGTATTGAATTATTCTTTAATTAGAAAATGATTATTAATAAATTATTAATACCAGTAATCGTAATTATGTATTTAGTCTAAAACAAATCCTAAATTTCTTAATTATATTAAAAATTAACTTTATTCTTATTGAAAAAATATAGCCTGCTATATTTAGTGTATTAATCTTCATAGAGCGTATTAATAAAATAATAATTGTTAATTTCTTATATCCCAAATGTGAACAAATCGTTTTGAATTACTTGCGGTATAGATAACAGTATGTGAAATATTACGGTGTCCCAAGTAATCCTGAATTAAACGGGTATCTCTACCTAAATCTGCTAGTGCATAGCCACATGCATGGCGTAGCATATGGGGATGAGGAGAAACGGATACATTAGCATCTTTACCTAAACGACGTAGTAATCCATACACCTGCTGACGTGAAATAGGTCCTGTTTTTTGGGATAAAAAGACCCATTCTGAATCAGATTCTCGCCATGTTTCCCGTTTTTTCAACCAGTTAACTAACGCTTCGTACTCCTCTTCAATAATTGGTTGCGTTGTAGATAACCCCCCCTTCAAACGCCTGACATAGAGTATCCGACTTTCCAAATCAATATCACTGAGGGTTAATCTGCATAGTTCACTAACGCGAAACCCATGTAAAAAACACATTAAAAACATACAGTAATCTCTTTCTGGATACCGTCCTTCCTTTGCTTGTTTCAAAATAGAATTGATCTCAAAACGTGTAAGAAACTTACGTTGCTTCATTTTTTATAACCTTTTCAATGAGATAACAAGGAACAAAAGTCAATTGTTGCATCACTATAACAAGTAATATGCATCAATAAAGAGTTGTGTTTTTTTTATGCTTTCACTTTTACTTGTTAATTTTAAACAAGTTTATTGAAAGTTTATTTATTTTGGGAAAATGAAAGTTATTGATTGGAAAAGTGAAAAACGAACAGAGATAGGAATTCAGGCATCTTTAGAGAAATAAACAGAATACACCAAATTGTTTACTATTATTCTCTGGCTTCTCACTTAAGTCAAATTTAATGTTAACCACAGATCTAATATTAATTAACATATTGATATTTATCATTATTTTAAAAAGCAAACATGATTGGTTACTTTGTTTAAAATCCAGAAATAAATTTTTTTACTTTTTTCACAAATTATAGTATTTGCACTTAGAATTATAAACTCTTTTTCTGGCATTTAAAGATTGATTATCTAAATACATTCGATTTCGAGATGAAAATTTTTAACAAAACAATTTGGTGTATTTTGTTTCTAACGATATTTAATTTCGTTTTGGACGGACATAAGTATACCAAAATTCAAAAACTCAATAAATGAGTCATTCAATTAGGAATAATTCAATCCTAATGAATTTATTATTTTTAATGTCTTCGTCCTTTATATTTTAGGAAACAAAAAGATGAAATTAAATAAATTAGCGTTAGTTCTTGGCTTAGGTTTATCTGTTGCTGCGGGTTCTACATTTGCTGCTGATCCAGTAAAAGATCAAGGTCACGGTACAGTTAAATTTGTTGGTTCAATTATTGATGCTCCTTGCTCAATTACTCCAGATACAGAAAATCAAACTGTTCCATTAGGTCAAATTTCTACTGCTGCATTAAAAGATGGTGGTCGTAGTAATTCTCGTGACTTTAAAATTTCTTTAGAAAATTGCACAACTGAAACTTATAAAACAGTTCAAACAACCTTCACTGGTTCAGAAGATGCAGACATTTTAGCTGGTTCTTTAGGTATTGAAGGTATCGCTAAAAATGCTGCTGTTGTTATCACCGATGCGGGTGGTAAACAAATCAAATTAGGTACACCAAGTGCAGCTCAAAACTTACGTGATGGTAATAACGATCTGAACTTTGCTGCTTACTTACAAGGTTCTTCTGCAGAAGCTGCTGTTCCTGGTGACTTCACTGCAATCGCAACTTTCGCACTGACTTATCAGTAAGAAAAAATAAGTTCTGTACAGGGATGTACAGGGCTTTTTTTCCTGTGTCTATTTTTAACGATTTTTTTCTTACGGAGAAAAATATGAATCGCAAGATGACACCACTATGGCTATGCCTTATTGCCAGCTTACTGACAACAACAGCAGTAGCAAGTGATGTAAAACAAGATAAAAACATGCATCAGCGATTTGGGGTACTTAATCTTTCAGGCTCGATCTTAGAACCATCTTGTACGATTGCTGCGGGAAGTGGTGAACAAGTTATTCCACTGACAATGGTTTCTATTCCGATGCTGGTGACTGAAGGGCAAGGACCTATCGAGTATTTTTCTATCAGATTAACGGAGTGTACGCTAATTGAACAAAAAGGTCAGGAAGCGGACAACCCTCGTTTTATTGCAACGTTTGAAGGTCCCTCTAACGAGAATGGTAATTTTGCACTCACTGGTGAAGCGAGAGGTGCGTCATTAGCTATAGCTGATCGTTATGGCAGGCGAGCAATTCCGGGTAAGCCATTACCCCCTGTTGGCATTGACTCTAAATCAATGGCATTACTTTACCAAGCGCGAATAGTCAAAAATAACGAAATACCAAAAGCTGGAAATTACCGAACAACGCTGCGATTTAAGCTGGAATACTATTAAATGGATCGGGTTGGATAACTTATGGTTAGAACATTCAAAACCGTTGGTTTAGGGACGGAAAAAAAGAAAAAACAACATACTATTCGGCCTGTTGCTGTACTGATCTATTTAATTCTTACTGGCGCCTCCAGTATTTCAAGTTCAGCTTTAGCAAATAGTAATATTGAATTTAATGCTGATATTTTGGATCTAAAAGATAAGCAAAATATCGACTTATCAGATTTCTCTCGCGCTGGCTATATTATGCCCGGCCGATATGAGTTTGTTATTCGTGTGAATAATAATGAACTCCCTGAACTTTATAATATTAGTTATGTAGTGCCTGCCAATGATCCTAAAGGTAGTGAGGCTTGCTTACCGCCTGAATTGATCCACCAAATAGGGCTCAAACCTGAATGGGCTGAAAAAGTGAAATATCAAGATAATGGAAGTTGTCTTGATATTTCTTCCATTCCCGGAATGACGGTAAATGCAAGTCTGGGAAATGGCAATCTTATTCTTACTATTCCTCAAGCGTATCTTGAATATTCAGCGCCAAATTGGGATCCACCTTCTCGTTGGGATCACGGTATCTCAGGAGTACTTTTCGATTATAACGTCAATGCTAACGTAACAGATCCCGCTAAAGGGAAACAGCGCCAACAAGTTACAGGCTTAGGAACCGTGGGAGCAAACCTTGGTGTTTGGCGTTTTCGTGCCGATTGGCAAGCAAGTTATCAGCATACAACGGGTCTTCCTGATAGCACTGAAAATAGTTGGAAATGGAACCAGCTTTATCTTTATAGAGCGATCACGCAATTAGGGGCTCGCTTTGTAATGGGGGAGACTTACTCACGCTCTGACATTTTCGATAACTTCCGTTTTACCGGGGTTAATTTGTCTACGGATGACAATATGCTGCCACCTAACTTAAGAGGATATGCCCCTGAAGTAACGGGAGTAGCAAAAACGAATGCGAAAGTAACGATTAGCCAGCAAGGTCGTGTGATCTATGAAACTCAGGTTGCTCCCGGGCCGTTTCGTATTCAAGACATCAATGATGCAGTGAGTGGCAAATTAGACGTGCGTGTTGAAGAGCAAGATGGATCTGTTCAAGAATTCCAAATGGATACTGCAAGTATTCCTTATTTAACACGTCCGGGTCGAGTCCAATATAAATTATCTGCGGGTAAACCGTCAGATATGAACCGTAATACGGAAGGCCCTATTTTTGGTATGGGTGAATTCTCATGGGGGATCAGTAAC
This sequence comes from Proteus terrae, assembly GCF_003144325.1. GTDB lineage: Bacteria > Pseudomonadota > Gammaproteobacteria > Enterobacterales > Enterobacteriaceae > Proteus > Proteus terrae. Next base: position 9,545 of record NZ_PENS01000001.1, on the reverse strand, counting down.
GGTTGGTCACTTTATGGTGGTTCATTAGTATCGGGAGATTATAACTCGGTTTCTGCCGGTATTGGTCGTGACCTAATGGCGCTGGGTGCAATCTCTTTTGATGCGACACATTCTTGGGCCAAAATTCCAAGTGATAATAAGCGTTATCACGGTGGCTCTTATCGTTTAAGTTACTCAAAACGTTTCGAACAAATAAATAGCCAAGTGACATTCGCCGGCTATCGATTCTCCGAACGTGACTTTATGAGTATGAATCAATATTTAGATCGTCGTTATCGTGGTGGTGAAGAAGATAACAATAAAGAGCTTTATACCATTATGTTTAGTAAGCAGTTCCCTGAATGGGGGTTGAGTGCTTACTTAAACTATAGTCATCAGACTTATTGGAATAAGCCTAATAATGATAATTATAACTTGTCATTAGCCAAAACGATGGATATTGGTAGCTTCAAAAATATCAATCTCAGTCTGTCGGCGTTTCGCAATAAATTTAATGGCACCAATGATAATGGTGTTTATATGAATGTCAGTATGCCTTGGAGCGATCGCGCGACCATTAGCTACAACACTGTGATTAATAAACACGGTAATTCACATAATGTCAGTTATTACGATCGTATTGATGACAATAGTAGTTATCGTGTTGGTGCTGGTTTAAGTAGTAACGGTAAACCATCCGCAGATGCCTATCTCATGCATTATGCTGATACCGCCTTAGTGACCGCCAGTGCGAGCCATATTAATGGCGAGTACACATCAGCCACATTATCACTACAAGGTGGGGCAACACTAACACCAAAAGGTGGTGCATTACACCGCACAAGTCGTATTGGTAGTACTCGTTTACTTATTGATACAGATGGTATTTCTGATGTACCAGTGAAAAGTATCGGCGCGATTACTCGTACCAATGCTTTTGGTAAAGCGGTACTGCCTGATATCAATGATTATTACCGCAGTAGTGCCAGCATCGACCTTGATCAGATGCCAGATAATGCTGAAGCATTACGTTCAATTCAACAATTAACCCTAACAGAAGGTGCAATAGGCTACCGCCACTTTGATGTGGTATCGGGGCAAAAAGCCATGGCTGTCATTCGCTTACAAGACGGAACTTATCCACCATTTGGTGCCAGTGTCACAACTGAGAAAGGGCGTGAGCTCGGTATTGTCAATGATGGTGGAAATGTCTATCTGACGGGGATTAATAGTGATGATGTATTGAGTGTGCGTTGGAATGGTCAAGAGCAGTGCAAAGTCCGTATTCCAACATTAGTTGAAGGATTATTTATGTCTTCTTTATTACTGACTTGTAGTGATGGAGACGCAACACCTTCGACAATCAATCAAAGAACTGAGCCCTTACCTAAACCTCAACTGATTACACAATAAGGTTAGGAAAGAAGGGAAAGATAAAAATAATTTCAGACAAAAAGAGTAATTCAAAATGATTTTATCAAAGCGCTTATTCATTGTAACAACCACTTTATTGACTGGAATGGTCTTTACTAGTCAAGCCCTTGCTGCGATTGCTTTAGATAGGACGCGTGTCATTTTTAATGGTGCAGATAAATCTATTAGCTTAAATGTCAGCAATCAAAACAAAGAGCTCCCTTACTTGGCTCAGGGCTGGATGGAAAATGAAAATGGAGAACGTATTGACAGCCCATTATTAGTTTTACCTCCAATTCAGCGTATTGAGCCGGGTGATAAAAGCCAAGTAAAAGTACAGTCATTACCAGATATTGCCAAGTTACCACAAGATAGAGAAAGTGTTTTCTATTTTAACTTGCGTGAAATTCCACCTCGTAGTGATAAACCTAACGTGTTGCAAATTGCATTACAAACACGAATTAAACTGTTTTATCGCCCAGCATCAATTTACGCCACACAAACGGATCTCACTCATCCTTGGCAGGAAAAAATCACCTTAATAAAGAAAGGTGATCGTTATGAAGTGAATAACCCAACACCTTATTACGTGACATTAGTGGATGGGTTGACAGGATTACAAGGAAAAAGTCTAGATGGTTTTGAACCGATCATGATTGCCCCTAAAAGCACAGGAACGATAAATCTACCTATTTCTGCGTTTGGCTCATCACCTGTACTCAGTTACATCAATGATTACGGTGGACGCCCACAGATGAAATTCACCTGTAATGGCAATGAATGCAAAGTCACAGAAACATCAGCAGGAAACTAAATAGGCCTATTTTATGAAAATGGAACAGCGGTTTAGCCCAAGCAAAGCAGTGTTGATTCTTATTTTGGCAACGTTTACTGGAGGCCTAAGTTTTACTGCTGTTGCGAATTTACCCGCGAGATCGGTGAAAGATATTATTCCGGGCATTGTTTATATCAATATTTCAGGGAATGTCATTGCGCCACCACCTTGCTTAATTAATGACGGCAAAATGATCGAAGTTAATTTTGGTGAGGTGATGAGTACACGTATTGATGGTGTTCGCTATAAAGAGCCTATCCACTACACTGCGACTTGCCAAAAAATGCCAACCAATGCGATGAAAGTTTATGTCACGGGTAGTGCTACTGGCTTCGATTCAAATGCGCTACAAACAAATATTACAGGATTGGGGGTACGTATTCTATATCAAGGAAACTTATTAGATTTAGGCAAAGCGGTGAATTTTACCTATCCCAACTTACCTGAATTAGAAGCTATTCCTGTTCGTGATCAGAATGAAGCCTTAGTGGGTGGTGATTTTGTCGCAAGTGGCACACTGCATGTGGATTATCAGTAAGAGGTCAGAAGATGAATAAATTAAAGTACATGTGTCTGATTGCATTACTGAATTCTTATTCTGTCATGAGCGCAGACGCACCTAATATGAAATTGTTTGGCACTTTATTAGTGCCGCCACCTTGTGTCATCAGTAACAACGAACTGATTGATGTCTATTTTGGGCACAACGTAGGTATTCATAAAGTAGATGGCATTAACTATACCGAATCAGTGAATTATCGATTGGTCTGTGATCCAAATTTAAAAGGTTGGGATTTAGGGCTTTCTATTATTGGTCCTAAAACACAGTTTGATGAAGCTGCGCTACAAACCAATATTCCTGATTTAGGTATTCATCTCACACAAGATGGTAAGCCTTTTAAATTAAACGAGCGTATTGCGATATCACCCGATAATCCACCTGTGATCCAAGCCGTACCAGTTAAAAGACCGGGTAGCACTTTGCCTGAAGGTGCATTTGAAGTTTCAGCAACACTGCTTGCTGAATACCAATAGGAGCGTATTGATGAATATAACAAGATTATCGATCCCGTTCGTATTGAGTCTGGCCACATTTATGGGATTAACATCAAACGCTTTCTCTGCACCAGACAATATGCGCTTTCACGGCATATTGGTCGATGAGCCTTGCACTATAAAGCCCGGAGACGAAACCGTTGAGTTAGATTTTGGCAATATTCCAGACAAAAACCTTTATGCGTATCAAAGAACACCAAGCAAGTTGTTTCAAATACGCTTGTCTGAATGTGACTTAACGATTGGTAAAAGCGTCAAAATCACCTTTAAAGGCGATGAAAATCAAGCCATGGCAGGACAAGGTTTTTTAGCGATCAGCCCAAGCAGTCAAGCTGCGGGTATTGCTGTTGGACTGGAATCCGAAAATGGAAATGCGCTACCTGTTAATAAAGAAACAGACAAAATGTCATTAAGTGCGGATGACACAATTTTAAATTTTTATGCCTTTATTCAAGGGGAGCCGGATGCGATTGCTAACCAGTCCATTAAACGCGGCCCATTTAGTGCAATAGCCACATTTCATTTGAATTATGACTAATTATTAGGGTTGAGGTTTTTTATGTCCATATTAAAGCGATTTCCGGCTTTATGTATTGCAATCGGTTTGCTGTTTTCGGCACCTGCGATGGCATCCATCTTTTCTTATATAACCGAATCAACTGGAACACCAGCAAATGCAACCTATACCTATGTTATTCAACGCTGGGATCCTGAAGATCCTTACACCCCAAATCCTTGTTATGGTTGGAGTAAATGCTGGATAACCATTAACCATAAACATGATGCTAATGGTTCTCCAGGATCTGCGGTAAGAAGTATTGTCCGTGTTGAAAAAGAGCGTTATTTAGCTGGCGTTCGTGATGCGGTAATGCGAATGGAAAGTTTTCCAATACAAGGCACTGCTCGACATGTTGGTGATCCACTTACCTCAAACCAAGAATGTGTCGGGTTATTTTATGAATCTAAGGAAGGAGGTTGGTCTCCAAATGGGCGTTTATTACCAGGATCACTATGTGGTATTGCGCCACCACCAGTAGGTGCCTGCAAAATAACAGAAGGCGCTGTAAACCTAAATTATGGCGATATTGATGAAGTGAGTTTAGAAAATGCAACACGTGCTCAAAATATTAATGTCACTTGTAACTTGGCAATGAAAGTTCTAGTTATCGCATCAGGCTCAGACAGTGGCCGAGTACCACTGCGACCTGATAATAGTCTTTATGCCGATTTGTTTCTTGATAATTATCCTGGTGAAAAAGGTACTGTAATTGATGTTCCTGCAAATGGAACCATACCTGTAGAGGTTAAATCAGTTTTACATACCAATGGTCGCGTTGCTCCAGGATATTTCTCTGGAATTTGGTAATGTTCCTGACAAAACATTTTATATTGGTTCTGGAAGAACAAATAGCCAAGCATTTCAAATTCATCTATCAGAATGTGATCTTTCTCTTAATAAGAAAGTAAGAGTGACATTTAGTGGTACTGAAAATCAGGCAATGATAGGGCGAGGTTTTCTTGCATTAAGTGCAGGAAGTCAAGCTGAAGGTATTGCTATTGGCTTAGAAAATTCTGATGGTACTCCACTACGGATTAATCAGGAAACCAGCAATATCGCCTTAAATTCAGGGGATTCGATTTTAAGGTTCCGTGCATTTATACAAGCAGAGCCGAATGCTATTGCAAATGAATCAATAAAACGAGGTCGTTTTAGTGCAATAGCCACATTCCATCTGAATTATGATTAATCTTTACGATTGAGGTTAATATGTTTACCCCAAAACGATTATCAGCATTATTTATATTTAGTGTGATGATGTTATTTTCAACATCATCAATGGCAGCAATTTTTTCTTATATTACGGAATCAAAACCAGTAGGGCATAAGAATGATGGTGCTAACTATACCTTTATTATTCAACGCTGGGACCCTGAACCTCCTGGTGCATTAAATCCATGCTATGGATGGAAAAAATGCTATATTACTATAAATCACAGACACCAAGCTGATGGTTCCGGTGGTTCAAGAACAAAAGTTATTCTTAGAGATGCTGAAAAATATAGAACCATGGAAGAACTGCGCATTGCAGTTCTCAATAGTGGGAGATTACCATTACCTTATGGCCCGAGTGTTGCGAAGCATAGAGGTGTTCCTCTTGATACTCTTCAAGAATGTGTGGGCTTGTTCTATCAAGAAAGTTCAGGAGGGATTGCTGATGATGGGCGTTTATTACCGGGATCATCATGTGGTATTGCCCCTCCACCTGTAGGTGCTTGCCAAATTATCAATGGTTCCGTGGATTTGGATTATGGTCAAATTAATGAGAATGAAATCGAGAACGCCCGTCGTTCACAAACGATCCATGTTACCTGTAATAAAGATATGACAGTAAAAGTCATTGCAACGGGTATGGCGAGTGATCGCATTTCTTTACGCCCAGATAATAGTTTATATGCAAACTTATATTTAGGATCCCTTAATGGGGGCGAATATCCCGGGGAAGACGGCGCAATTATTTTTGTTCCCAAAGGTAGAGCAACATCAGTAGCAGTCAGTTCTGTATTGCACACTAATGGCCGTGTCGAGGCTGGATTCTTCTCTGGTTCTGGTGCACTTATTTTAACATTGCCATAATAGAGAGAGAATAGGTTAAAGCATGATGGATTATGATCTTATAGACATCAATGTGAATGAGCTAGTTGGAAAAAGAATACAGAGAAAACGTAAAGAGCTTGGTTATACTGGCGGCCACATTGCTGATAAATTGGGAATTAGCCAACAACAGTTCTCACGTTATGAACGCGGGTTAAATAAAATAGACTTGAGTTACCTTGTGACATTGGCGGTCTATTTAAAAACCCCCATTCACTGGTTTTTTGAAGATTGCTTTCACGTTGAAGAAGAAATTGAAGATAGACGTGCAAGTAAGTGCATATATTTTATAGCAGAAACTACGCCAGATGTTATCTTCTAATCAGTAAATATTTTCTCATTAATTGATAAATAAAAAGGGCAATTTATTATTGCCCTTTTTATCTTCAAAATATCAATGATATTGTCCTCTTAAAGATTTTTTTTGTAATATTTCTTTTTCTTTCCTCAGATCATCAACTCTTCATTCTACGTATAGTCGAACGTTCAATATCTACTGTAAAATTAGTTGTTTATGTTACAAATAATCTAAAGTTTTAACCTATCCTGACCATTTATTCGTCATTGTTTTCCCTTTTATAGTAATTACAACCGTTACTATCAGGTTTATCTGAGTGTTTAATCGTTTCTGACTATTAATTAATGGCATTTTTAATCAGAAAAGGTTAATAAATAATCAAGATAATGTTAAAAAATGTTATCTTATGCACATTTTTTAATTTTAGATATTATAAATTAATTTTAATGTAAGTTGTTTGTAATTGTATGATTAATTTTTAACTAATTGTTTATTAAGGTTAAAAATATTTTATTTAACAATTTTATCCTGATTATTATCTTAAATAAGGCATTTATAAATAGGATTAACAGATAGTCATAATAAAAAGGGTTGTGTACTGTGCATTTTCTGTTTTTTTATAAAAAGGATAAATGATGCAAACAAAAAAACAGGGAGGCAGTCGCTTTCTACGCACAGTGGAATGGCTAGGAAATGCGCTACCCCATCCCGTTATTTTATTTATTATTTTAATTGCTATTTTACTTGTCTCTTCGGCGGTTGGTGAATACTTCGGTGTTACGGTACAAGATCCCCGACCAGAAGGCGCCAAAGGACGCGCAGAAGATGGCTATATCCATATTATTAGTTTGTTAGATGCGGATGGTATTCGTCGTATATTGGCAAATGTCGTTACAAACTTTACTGGATTTGCACCTTTAGGTACGGTGCTGGTGGCGTTATTAGGTGTTGGTATTGCTGAACGAGCAGGTTTATTATCTGCGGTGATGCGTTTAGTGGTCATGAAAGCACCGCGTAAAATGACCACATTGGCAATTGTCTTTGCTGGTATTATGTCTAATACTGCAGCTGAATTAGGTTATGTGGTACTGATACCGTTATCAGCGATTATCTTCCATTCGTTAGGGCGGCATCCTCTTGCTGGTTTAGCAGCTGCGTTTGCAGGGGTTTCAGGCGGTTATTCCGCTAACCTACTCTTAGGAACGATAGATCCGTTATTATCGGGTATTACACAGCAAGCTGCGCGTATTATAGATCCAACCTATATCGTTGGTGCTGAAGCAAACTGGTACTTTATGTTTATCAGTACATTCCTTATTACTTTCTTAGGTTACTTCATTACAGAAAAAATCGTTGAGCCTCAACTAGGGCCTTATAACGGTAACGAACTTGATGATGAAGAAAATGATTTAAGGAATGCTGCTGAAGTTACGCCACTAGAAAAGAAAGCACTATGGGCTTCAACAGGGACATTTATTGTGATGGCCGTGATTTTGGCGCTAACGGTTGTTCCTGAAAATGGCATATTGAGAAATCAAGAAACAGGGCTAATTGGTAATTCTCCTTTCTTAAAATCTATTGTTGTCTTTATTTTCTTATTCTTTGCAATACCAGGTATTGTCTACGGATGGATTGCTAAGACAATGCGTACAGATAAAGACATCGTTGATGCTATGGCGAATTCGATGAGTACGCTTGGCCTTTATTTAGTGATTATTTTCTTTGCGGCTCAGTTTGTTGCGTTCTTTGGTTGGACAAACATCGGTCAGGTTATTGCTGTTAAAGGGGCTGCGCTACTTAATAGTATTGATATGCCAAGTGGATTGCTGTTCTTAGGCTTTATTTTAATCTGTGCTTTTATTAACTTAATGATTGGTTCGGCATCGGCACAATGGGCTGTGACAGCACCTATCTTTGTACCAATGTTAATGCTTGCAGGTTATGCGCCAGAGACAATCCAAGCGGCATATCGAATAGGCGATTCTGTCACTAATATCATTACACCTATGATGAGTTATTTTGGTTTGATATTAGCAGTCGCAACAAAATATAAGAAAGATACAGGCATTGGTACCATGATCTCTATGATGTTGCCATATTCCGTGATTTTCTTAATTGGTTGGTCATTATTGTTCTATTTATGGGTGTTTGTATTCAATTTACCAGTAGGGCCTGGCTCACCAACATACTACTCTCCAACAGCAGGTTAATTCTCTGCAATGATTGAAGCTTATACAGGGATGTATAGGCTTTTTCTATTTTGATATTTCATTATTTTTGTTCGGTTTCTTTTTTATGATTTACCAATTTTTTTGTTAATTGTGTGGCATAGTCTGCATGTAAAAATTGGGTATCTAAACCTGCTTGTTGCAATTTTAGCTCAAGTAATGCCAAACGCTTTTGCAGTGTTTCATCTTCTATTCCCGTTTCATTTAACGTACTTAGGATTTCCGCTAGAGATAAGGCTTCTTTTCTATCTTGCATTTCAGGTGGTAAAAAACCAGCATTCTTTAATAAGTGATAGCTTGCTCTGAGTGACTCAGGAACATGGCTATTATCATCAAGGATCAGTGGTTTTCCTTCACCTTTTAGTGATGAAAGTTCCCCTTTTTGTAACGCTTTTTCGATATGGCGTTCAGCCCACTCATCTAAAATAGACACTTTAAACCTCTTTTTTAGTAACTATCGCAATAGAAAAGATCACCACAAATTAAATTGACTTGCTTAGATTATATAATTTGATATTATATTTTTATATTATATATATAAATATATTGATAGGGGATCAAAAATGAGCAAGTACAAAGAAATAGTAACAGACATTGCAGGTAACATGGGGGTATTGTCTCAAAATATTCCAGAAGTGATGAAAGCGTTTATGAGTACGACAAAAGCGGGTGGTAAAGAAGGCGCTTTAGATGCAAAAACAAAAGAATTGATCGCCATTGCAATTGCTGTTGCGAATCGTTGTGATGGTTGTATTGGATTTCATACAAAAACACTTGTAGAGCTTGGCACAACAGAACAAGAACTTGCTGAAGCATTAGGTGTTGCTATTTATATGGGCGGTGGCCCTTCAGTTATGTATGCATCCAACACCATGGGCGCTTTTAAAGAGTTTAGTAAATAAGATTTTTATCATCATATAATTAAACAACGTAATCAAAAACCAGAATTAGTTCATTCTGGTTTTTTTTTATTATGGCTTTAGCCAGTTTAAGTCGCGCTAGCGTCTTAAACATAAAACCACCTGCTTTGCAGGTGGCGTTCAAGGGTTATACCAAGAAAAACACCTTTCCGTTACGATATAG